>NZ_JARVTF010000011.1:0-431018 GCF_030208825.1 Xanthomonas sp. LMC-A-07 | reverse complement strand
ACTGCGAGCGCAAACTCAACACCAGCCTGCAGTTCATCCATTTGGCCTTCTTGGCCCTATTACTCAGAAGATCGTGAACAGGCTCTTAGGCGTGCGCGACCGTGCAAGGAGTCTGAGCCTGGCGCGCGAGGTGGAACACGCGACTTGGACTTGTCCTGAGCACGCCGCTCACTGGCGATACGCTGGAACGCATTGCGATGTTTGCATCGCGAACGGCTTTTTTGGCGCGGCTATGGCGAGTGATGCAGAGATTGCCTTCGGCTCCGCAGGGCATTCCGTCCATGAAAAAGAGCGAGCAACGTTCGCTTGTCCAAGTGCTGAAGCAGCATGCCGCCTGCATCCATTGCCGAGGCATCTCAGCTGAGAAGCATTGCCGGGTGTGCATTAGGAAGTGAGGCGCAATCGCACGTGTCCGCGATGCCACGCGCATCAGAGCGCGCCAGCGTGACTGATAGCCGGCGGCGTCATGGCGGTATGCGCAAACGCACCGAAATTGTGGGCGCCCACTGCAGTCACGTAACTGCCGTAACGAGCACCGCACGCGCATGCCGCGGCAGCAATCAACTGCCATCAGCGCGCCGCCACCCGCATCACCCAAGCCTGCTCACTCGGCAACTTCTTCCACTTGCCTGGGATGCGGCAGCGTTTCGGCCAGCTGCCAGAAGATCAGCGTCGAAGACAAGGTGATCGCGCCGACGCACAGGAAGGTGGCGTGCAACGCCGCAGTAGCGCCGTGGCTGTCGCCAAGATGCGTGTTGAACGCCGCCAGCAAGCTACCTGCCGCTGCCGCGCCGAACCCGGTAGCCAGCATCATCACCATCGACAGCAGGCTGTTGCCAGGGCTGGCCTGGTCACGGTCCAGGTCGCGCAGGGTCACCGTGTTCATGACGGTAAATTGCAGCGAGTTCACCGCGCCGAAGCAGGCCAGCTGCAGCACCCGCAGCCACAGCGGCTGGCCCGCACTGATCAGCGCGAAGCTGGCCATCGCCAGGCCCACCAGCACGGTGTTGAGCATCAGGATGCGGCGGTAGCCGAAGCGGCCCACCAGCTTCACCGCAGCGCGCTTGGCGGCCATGCCGGCCAGTGCCACCGGCACCATCATCAGCCCGGCATTCATCGGGCTCATGCCCAGGCCCACCTGCAGCAGCAGCGGGATCAGGAACGGCATCGAGCCGCTGCCCACGCGCGCGAACAGATTGCCCAGAATGCCGATGCGGTAACTGGCCACCTTGAACAACGCCAAGGGGAACAGCGCCGCCGGCGCGCTGGCCGCATGCAGCCAATAGCCGGCCAGCGCGGCCAGCCCGCCGATCGCCAGCAACATCACGAACGCATGTCGCAGGCCGAGCTCGGCAATGCCGTCCAATGCCAGCGAGAGCGCCACCATGCCGAACGCCAGCATCAGATAGCCGACCAGATCGAAGCGCTTGCGTGCGTCGCCGTAATGGTCTGGCATGATCTTCAGTGCGGCGATGAATCCGATCACGCCGATCGGCAGATTGATCAGAAACACCCAGTGCCAGGAGGCGATCTCCACCAGCCAGCCGCCCAGCGTCGGCCCGATCAGCGGCCCGATCAGGGCCGGGATCGCGATGAAGCTCATCGCCCGCAGGAAGTCGGCGCGCGCCACGGTCTTCAGCACCGCCAGCCGGCCGACCGGCAGCAACATCGCACCGCCAATGCCTTGCACCACGCGTGCGGCCACCAGCTGCGGCAACTGCTGTGCGGCGGCGCACAGCAACGAGCCCAGCGTGAACACGATGATCGCGGCGAGGAAGGTGCGGCGCGTGCCGAAACGGTCGGCGATCCAGCCCGAGGCCGGGATGAACATCGCCACCGCCAACGCATAGCTGAAGACCACCGACTGCATCTGCAGCGGACTCTCGCGTAAGCTGCGCGCCATCGACGGCAGCGCCGTATTGACGATGGTCGCATCCAGCATCTGCATGAAGATGGCCAGCGACACCAGCCACAACAGCGGCTTGATGGTGTCATAGGCGCGCATGACGGGAACGGGCTGAGACATGGGAGCTCCGTCGAGAGGACGAGGCATTATCCCCGCCGCGCTGTGCAGGAACTCAGAAGGGTGTGCGCATTTGCGGGGCTTTATCGATCGATGGGTTGGTTGTGCTCTCGACTGCGCCGCACCGGGGCCGGTATTCGGTGTCTATCTCCCTGTCTGGTGGGCCCAGCGGTTGCGCAAGGCTGCATTGATCGTCGACTTAATTTGCCGCCGATCGCGCAGTGCCGTGCGGTAGCAAACTTTTTGGCGTCTGCGTCGTTGCCTTATGCGCTCAACGGTTGCGCAGGGCTTCATTGATCGGCGTCTTGGTTGTGCCGTCCATCGCGGCGGGCAGTCCAGGTGTTCGGCGTCTGCGCCTCAAGCTTCCGTGCTCAACGGTTGCGCGGGGCGTGACCGATCGATGAGTTGGTGGTGCTGCCGATCGCGCGGTGCCACGCCGATGTTCGGCGTTTGCCAGTGTCTTGGTGTCCCCAACGGTCGTGCGGGGCTGCATCGATTGATAGCTCGGTTGTGCTGTTGAACGCTGCACCGAGGCCAAGCGTTCGGCGTTTACGCCGGTGCTTTTGCGCCCAGCCGTGTCCACGATGGATCTGTTGCAAGCCGCGCACGCCTGTCTGCAGGCGCGTGATCCGGTCGCACCGCACACTGGGATCACCCGTTTCGATCAAGACTTGACCCCGGTACCCGCAGTGGCATTGTCGGTGCCCGATACCAACCAGTTGGCACGCCTGGCGGCCCTGGTAGCACACGCGTGCGGCTGGCGCTGGATTGCGGCTGGGATGGCAAACGCAGGGCGGCACGTTCGCCGCCAGCTTGGCGCATGTCAGAAGGCTTGCTTGAGCACCACGTCCATGAGGTCGATGAGTTAGGGCGTGCCTTGTCAGTCGCTGTCGCATCGCGCGGACAGCATCCCATTGCATGACATCGGTCGTCACCATGGCCCAGACTGACGTCGTGCACGATCGACAGCAGTGGCTGTCGATCGCTTGCTACTTCACCGCTTGCTCAGCGTCTGCACTGCTTCCACCAGCACGCCAACGTGATCCGGATTCATGTCCGGCGACATGCCGTGGCCGAGGTTGAAGACATGACCTTCGCGCGAGCCGCCGTTGCCGTAGGCGTAGCTGTCCAGGGTCTTGCCGACTTCGCTGCGGATCGCCTCTGGCGAGCCGTACAGCGTGGCCGGGTCCAGGTTGCCCTGCAGGGCGACACGGCCGCCAGTGCGCTCGGCGGCGTCTGCCAGCGAGATCGTCCAGTCCACGCCCACCGCTTCGGCGCCGCTGGCGGCCAACTCGGACACATAGGCGCCATTGCCCTTGCCGAACAGCACCAGCGGGGTGCGCTCTTCACCGCTGCCGCGCTCCAACTCCTGCGCAATGCGCGTGAGGTAGGGCAACGAGAATTCGCGGTACATCGCCGGCGACAACACGCCGCCCCAGGTATCGAACACCTGCAGCGCCTGCGCACCGGCCGCGCGCTGTGCGGACAGGTAGGCGATCACCGCATCGGTGACGGTGCTGAGCAGGTGGTGCAGCAGCTGCGGCGCATTGAAGGCCATGGCCTTGATGCGCGCGTATTCCTTGCTGCCGCCGCCTTCGATCATGTAACAGGCCAGCGTCCACGGGCTGCCGGAGAAGCCGATCAGCGGTACCGCGCCATCCAGCTCGCGGCGGATCAAGCGCACAGCGTCCATCACGTAGCGCAGCTCGGTTTCCATGTCCGGCACGCCGAGGCGATGGATGGCGTCGGCATCACGCACTGGGTGGCGGAATTTGGGGCCTTCGCCTTCGACGAAATACAGCTCCAGTCCCATCGCATCGGGGATGGTCAGGATGTCGGAGAACAGGATCGCCGCATCCAGCGGAAAGCGTTCCAGCGGCTGCAGGGTGACTTCGCAGGCGATGTCCGGGTTCTTGGCCATGCCCAGGAAACTGCCGGCGCGCGCGCGGGTGGCGCGGTATTCCGGCAAATAGCGGCCAGCCTGGCGCATCAGCCAGACGGGGGTGCGGTCCACGGGCTGGCGGCGCAGGGCACGCAACAGACGGTCGTTCTTGAGCATGGAGATGATTCCTCAGCGCGGCGCGTCGGCGCCGCCGGTGATGACATGGAAGCCGCGTTTGAGCTGGGTGTCGCGGGCTTTTTCGAAGGCCCGGTCCGCCTCGTCCTGCAGCAGGTATTGGTCGCGCCGCAGTTGCGTGCGCCCGCCAATCTGGCCGCTCTCGCGCAGCAGTTCCCAGCCACCGAACAGATCCGGTTGTAGGGTCAGCTGGACGTAGCGAAGCGGCTCGTTGCCGCCCGGATCGTGTTGCAGGAGGATGCGCATGGGCCAATTGTAGCCGGGCGCTGCTGAAGGCTGCGTTGGCTGGGTACGGGGCGATTGCCGTGATCGCGAAGGCCTTGCGTGTGGGGGCGGCGGGCGGCTGGCAGGGGCGGCTGGCCGATGAGCGGCGGGTTGTCAGCTACAAGGGCAGAGGACGACGCCGCGTAATGGCAGTGCCTTTGCGAGCGCGTGCAATGAACGCGCAGCGTCTTGTTGAGTTGTCTGGCAGGCCGGGCAGGGCATGACCCATCAGGTCGAGGGTGCTCTGTAGGAGCGCGCTTGCGCGCGAGGGGCGTTATCGGCGAAAGCCCCATCGCGCGCAAGCGCGCTCCTACAAAGACGTGATATCGGCGCTGCGCTTGCGTGGTGGTGCCTGCAGATGTGTGGTGGCCTGCGTGCAGCCGGCGAGCAGATTCGTTAGGTGCCTGGGCAACGTGGTCGATCAGGGCGATGGCTACGCGTAGGAGCGCGCTTGCGCGCGATGGGCTTTACCGGGGAAGCCCCATCGCGCGCAAGCGCGCTCCTACAAATTCGGGGTATCTGCGCTGGGGTTGTCTGGCTATTGCTGCGGATGTGTGGCGGCGGTCTGGCGGCCGGCAAAGCACCTTCGTTAGGTGTCTGGGCAACGCGGTCGATCAGGGCGATGGCTACGCGTAGGAGCGCGCTTGCGCGCGATGGGCGTTACCGGGGAAGCCCTATCGCGCGCAAGCGCGCTCCTACGAGTTCCGGGTATCGGCGCTGCGGTTGCGTGGTGGTGCCTGCAGATGTGTGGTGGCCTGCGTGCAGCCGGCGAGCAGATTCGTTAGGTTCCTGGGCAACGTGGTCGACCAGGGCGATGGCTACGCGTAGGAGCGCGCTTGCGCGCGACGGGCGTTATCGGGAACGGAAAGGCGTCGCGTGCGAGGGGCGTCACCGGGAAGGCGTCTCGCACGCAAGCGCGCTCCTACGAGGGCGGGCATGTCGACGCGGCCGCTTGCGGGCGTAACGCGGCACACAGCATTCCGCGCCAGCCACACGTGACCACCGCAGCCGGCGCTCCACGCGGGCCGCACCGGGCCGGCGCCCGACCTCACCATGACCAGCGCCAAACCTAAGCCGGCCGGCGCAAACCTCAGCCGGCCAGCGCCAAACCTCAGTCGGCCGGCGCAAACGTCAGCCGGCGAGCACAAACCTCAGCCGACCAGAATCTCTAGCACCGCAGCTTCGTCCACGTCGGGGACGACTTCGGCTTTGCCGATCCCGCGCCACAACACCAGGCGCAGGCGGCCGGCGATATTTTTCTTGTCCAGCCGCATGCGGCCGAGCAGGGCTTCCGGTGCCAGGCCAGCCGGGATCTGCGTCGGCAGGCCGAACTCATCCAGCAAGTTGCGCAGTGCCTCGGTGTCTTGGGCGTCGGCCATGCCCAGTGCGGCCGAGAGCCGCGCTGCCAGCACCATGCCCACTGCCACCGCTTCGCCATGGTTGAGGTTGTCGTTACCCGGCGCGCCGTAGCCCTGTTCGGTCTCGATGGCGTGGCCGAAGGTGTGGCCCAGGTTGAGCAGGGCGCGCTCGCCTTTTTCCAGCGGGTCGCGCGCCACGATGTCGGCCTTGTGCTCGCAACTGCGTGCAATCGCCTGCGCCAGCGCGGCCGGGTCGCCGTCCAGCAGCGCGCGGCGTTCGGCATGCAGCCACTGGAAGAACAACGGGTCGCCGATGGCGCCGTACTTGATTACCTCGGCCAGACCGGCGCGCAGCTCGCGCGTGGGCAGGGTGCGCAAGGTGTCGGTATCGGCAATCACCGCGCGTGGCGGGTGGAATGCCCCCACCAGGTTCTTGCCCTGCGGGATGTCCACCGCGGTCTTGCCACCCACCGAGGAATCCACCATCGCCAGCAGGCTGGTGGGCAGTTGCACGCAATCCACCCCGCGCATCCAGCAGGCGGCAGCAAAGCCGGCCAGATCGCCGACCACGCCGCCGCCGAGTGCGAACACGCAGGCATCGCGGGTGGCGCCCAGTTCGGCCAGTGCGGTGATCGCCAGGGAAAAGTTGTCCAGGGTTTTGGAGGCTTCGCCAGCGGCGATGACCAGTTCGCCAAGCTGCAGGTCCGGCCGCGCCTGCAACAGCGCAGCGCGCACGCCGGCGGCATAGTGCGGCGCCACCTGGGTGTCGCTGAGTAGCAGCACGTGGCGGCCGCGCACGTGGCGGGCCAGGCGCGCACCGTCGGCCAGCAGGCCCGGCGCAATGGAGATGGTGTACGGCTGCGCGCCGTCGACTTCGACGCTGCGCAAGGAGGGGGGAAGAGTCATGCAGGGGTACTCGACATGCGCCATTGCGCGGCCAGGCGCAGCACCAGCTGCGCGGTGGCCTCGGCGGGGGAAAGGTGATCGGTTTCAAGGGTGAGGTCGGCCACTTCCTGGTACAGCGGGGTGCGCAGCGCGGCCATGCCGTGCAGCACCTGCTCGCGGTCCGGGCGCTGCAGCAGCGGGCGATTGCGGTCGCGCGCCAGCCGGGTGAGCTGGGCCGGCACGCTCACATGCAGGTACACCACGAAGCCGCGCTCGCGGATGCGCTGGCGATTGCCCGCATCCAGGATCGCGCCGCCGCCGGTGGAGACTAGTTTGTTGCTCTGCGCGAGCAGGCCGTGCAGCGCCTCGGCTTCGTGCTGGCGAAAGCGCGCTTCGCCGTGCTGTTCGAAGATCGCGGGGATGCTGCTGCCGACCTGCTCGACGATGGCCTGGTCTACATCCACGAAATCCAGCCCGAAGCGCTCGGCCAGGCGGCGGCCGATGCAGCTTTTACCGGCGCCCATCGGGCCGATCATCACGAGATTGGGAGCGGGGTTCATGCGCCCGGATCGTAACATTGGCATTGCGGCCCTGGGCCGCGTGCGGCATGCGTGATCCTGCCGCCGGCCTGTGCTGCCGTTGCAGATCCTGCGCTGCCGGCCTTGGCCGCTGCCGCCACTGCGACACCAGGGCCATAGGCGCAGCGGCGGCGATGCGCCCACAATAGGCGTCTGTTTCGCTTCCCTTGCCTGCCATGACCGATCTGTACGCAGAAGCCCTCGCCACCTTCGCCACGCTGTACGCCGAGGCGCAGAACAGTGCCGAGATCGAGGCCAGCGCCATGACCGTGGCCACCGCCAACCTGGACGGCCGCCCGAGCGCGCGCACGGTGTTGCTGAAGGCGTTCGACGCACGCGGGTTCGTGTTCTACACGCATCTGGACAGCGCCAAGGGCCGCGACCTGCAGACCCACCCGCAGGCAGCGCTGCTGTTCCTGTGGCGCAGCCTGCGCGAGGCCGGCATCCAGGTGCGGATCGAAGGCGGCGTGCAACTGGTGAGCGCCGATGAATCGGACGCCTACTTTGCCTCGCGGCCGCGCATGAGCCAGATCGGTGCCTGGGCGTCGCTGCAATCGCAGACGCTGGGCTCGCGCGAGGAGTTCGAGGCGGCCATTGCCAAGGTCGAAGCCACCTTCGACGGCCGCGACGTGCCGCGCCCGGATGGCTGGGGCGGATTCCGCGTGGTGCCGCAGGCGTTCGAGTTCTGGTACGGCGCCAAATTCCGCCTGCACGAGCGCTGGCGTTACGAGGCGGACGCGGCCAGCCACTGGAGCAAGCGGATGCTGTATCCGTAAGTGCACGACCCTGCCGGGCGGCAGCGCCGGCGGTGCTGGATGGCAGCGACGTGGCCCTGAATGCCCCTGCCTGACGGCCGTTCTGCTGTTCACCAAGTCTCTGTAGTATGTCCGCCCATTGCTTGACCGTTGCGGCCTCACCGCCGCCGCACTCCGCCGCCGAATGACCAAAGGACAGGACATCCCATGACGCAGTACACCACTGTTGAACTGCACGGCCTGCTGGCCGAGCGCTACCGCGACCAGCCGATCGAGGTCGAATTGATCGACGGGCTGGAGCCGGCCATCAACCTCACCCTGGCCGATCACGGCGACATGCAGATCCAGGTGGCCGCGTCCGGTTCGCAGGTGTTCGTGTCCACGCTGCTGGCCAACGCCGACCAGGTCAGCGACCGCGCCGCGTTCAACGACGCGTGCCTGCGGCTCAACCCGCTCAATCCGCTCTCCAATCTCGGTCTGGTGCAGGTCGACGGCAAGGACGCGTACGTGGTGTTCGGTGAATTGTCGGCCTCCTCGACGCTCGACCAGATCGACGAGGAAATCCAGACCCTGGCGGCCAATACGCTGGATGCCGCCGAATCCCTCAAGCCGTTCTTTTCCTAAAGGCGTGTTGTCATGAGTATCTTTTCCAAGCTGATCACGCTGCTGCGTGGCACCGCACACGAAACCGGCCAGAAGGCCGTGGACGCCAACGCCCTGCGCATCCTGGACCAGGAAATGCGCGATGCCGGCGCCCAGCTCACGCGTTCGCGCGAAGAGCTCACCAAGCTGATGGCGCAGAGCAAGCTGGCGCAGCAGAAGATCGACGCGCGCGCCGGCAAGATGGCCGAGTACACGCGCTATATCGAAGGCGCGCTGGCCAAGAACGACGAAGCGCTGGCGCATGATGTGGCGGTCAAGCTGGCGGCGCTGGAAAGCGAGGACGCCGGCGACAAGGCCTCCAAGACCGCGCTGGACCAGTCGGTGGTGACGCTCAAGGCCACCATCCAGAAAACCGAAAACCAGCTGCGCGGCATGCGCCAGCAGATCGACACCGTCAAGGCCACCGACGCGGTGCAGAAGGCGCAGGCCGCGATTGCCGCGCGGCATTCCGGTGCGAGCAGCAAGATGGGGTCGGCGCTGGAATCGCTGGAGCGCATCAAGGCGCGCCAGGCCGAGACCTCCGCACGCATCGAATCGGCCGAGGAGCTGGAATCGTCTACCGGCGATGGCGATCTGAATCGGCGCCTGGCCGCGGCCGGCCTGATGGAAGGCGAGTCCAACGCCGCTGCGGTGCTGGCGCGCTTCAAGAAGCCGGCCGCTCAGCTCGGGCACGACACCGCCAGCGGCACCGCGCCGCTGATCGGCCAGGTCCGCGACGTGCAGCAGGTTCCGCGCAGCGACAGCTGACCGCACCCCACGGCACAGGACGCGCCATGATCATCGTCGGACGGCTGTACCGGGTCTTGCGGCGCCACGTGCGCCGCGTGAGCTGGGGCATGGTGGCGCTGGCCCTGCTGGCACACATGGGGTTGAGCTGGGTGCTGTTCGTCCTGGCCGGTGAGCACAAGCTCGTCGGCCTGGATGCGTTTCCGTATTACTACATGACCACTGCCACCACCATCGGCTACGGCGATCTGTCGCCGGGCTCGGTGGCCGGGCGCTATATCGCCGCGTGCGTGCTGATGCCGGGCGCGGTGGCGCTGTTCGCCACGGTGCTGGCCAAGACCAGCGCGGTGCTCATCACCTTCTGGAGGCGCCACCACATGGGCAAGATGGCCTACGCGCAGTTGAGCGGGCACACCATCCTGATCGGCTGGCAAGGCGCGGCCTCGGCACGCTTGCTGGAGTTGTTGTTGTCCGACACCGCCACCGATGATGAAGGCGTGGTGCTGGTGGCCGAGGGCGTGGCCGAAAACCCGATGCCCGACCACATGCGTTTCGTGGCTGCCGAGTCGTACACCCACACCGAGGTCTACCTGCGTGCGGGCATTGCCGGTGCGGCGCGGGTGATCGTCAATCCGCCATCCGACGACCAGACCCTGGCCGCAGTCTTCGCACTGATGGCGCATGCGCCGCGCGCACACATCGTGGCGCATTTCGATTCGGCCAGCGCCGCGCGGCTGGTGGCCTGCCATTACCCGGCGATCGAATGCACGCGCCCGATGACTGCCGAGATCCTGGCCCGCGCTGCGCAGGACCCGGGCAGTGCCGCGATCACCGCCGAGCTGTTGTCGGTGGACGACGGCCCCACGCAGTTCAGCCTGGCCGTGCCGGCACAGCTGGAGGCGCTGGATTACAGCCTGCTGGCGGCTGATTTCAGCCAGCGCGGTGCCTTGTTGCTGGGCCTGCGCGCGCCCGATGGCGCGTTGCGGTTGAACCCGCCCGCACAGACCGCTGTACCGGCCGGTGCCATGCTGTATTACCTGGCCGAGCAGCGCGTGCCTGCGCAGTCCATCGCGTGGCAGGCCCTGCGCGCTGCGGCCGTTTCCGCTTCCCCATCGCCACGAGGTGCATGACGATGAGTTTTTTCAGCAAGTTGTTCGGCCAATCCCAGCCGCCACCGCTGCCGACCACCGGCACTGGCGCGATCGGCCATGCGCTGCCGTTGGGGCTGCGCGTGGGTGGCCAGCTCGAGATCGACACCACGCTGTACCGCATGGCGCCCGAGGCGATGACCGCCGAATTGCCGGGTGGGCATCAGGGCATCCCGTGCTATGGCCACGTCAATCTGGGCGATGGCTATGCGCTGCACCGGTTCTATCTGGACGATGACGCGTTTCTGCAGGTCACCACCGTGGGCGGCGATCTGGAGGCGATGAAGGCCTTCGTGTATTGCGAGACAGTGAACCCGCCGAGCAAGCAGGCCTTCCAGGAATTCGTGATGCAGCATCCGCACCTGGGTGCGGCGCAGATCGAGTACGCCGGCAAGCGCTGGGACCGTGCCACCCAATCCACCGACGATGCCGCGCGCATCCCGCCGATTGCCTACGACGAGGTGCTGTACCGCTATCAGCCGCCGCGCCGCGATGGCGACCTGACCCACTACGCGATGCTCTACAGCCGGCCGGTGCCGGAGTTGCAGCGCGAGGAATTCCTGCTGGTCACCGGCGAGGATTCCGGCCCCAACGAATTCTGCGTCACCTACGCGGTCGGCATCGACGTCACCGTCGCCGATCTGGACATCACCTGAGCGCTTACCCGTCTTCCACCACCCTGGTCCTGTCATGAATCCGATCAATCTGCAGAGTTTCCTCGCGTTTCTTTCCTACTTCGGCACCGGCCTGGGCGTGCTGATCGTCGCGGTGGTGCTGGTGACCCTGGTCACCCCGCACAAGGATTTCACCCTGCTGCGCCAGGGCAACGTGGCGGCCGCCACCGCGCTGGCCGGCAACCTGATCGGCGTGGCGCTGCCGCTGCATTCGGCCATCACCCATTCGGTGAGCCTGGTGGATGCCTTGATCTGGGGCGTGGTGGCCTGCGGTATCCAGGTGGTGGCGTATCTGCTGGCCAACCTGGTGGCCGGGCGCATCTCGCGGCAGATCACCGACAACGTCGCCGCCGCCGGCATTTTTTCGGCCGGCGTGTCGATCGCGGTTGGCCTGATCAACGCCGCGGCGATCACGCCGTAACGGAGCGCAGGCATGAAGCGATCACGCAATCTCAAGCTCACCCTGATGGCCGCGCTGCCGGCCGCCTTCGTCACCGGTTGCGGCTCGGAGCCGGAAACCGGCGTGGTGTTGCAGTCGGCCTCGGACTGCTACCAGATCAAGCAGGAACAGGGCGACATCCAGCAGTGTCTGAAGGCCTACGACGAGGCCGTGGCCAAGCACCAGCAGGCCGCGCCGCGCTTCCCTTCGCGCTATGAGTGCGATGCGCAATTTGGCAGCTGCACCGAAGTGCCTGGCCAGACCCAGGGGCAGCAGAGCTGGATCCCGCCGATGGGCGGCTTCCTGCTCGGCTACGCGCTGGGCAACATGAGCGGCGGCGGATATCGCTATGGCGGCGCGATGCCGCTATACCGCGATTACCGCAGCGGCGGCTACTACAAGCCCAACGGCGATCTGGCCAGCAACCGCATCGGCACCGTGCGCGGCCGCGCTGGCAGCGTGGACATGCCAACCCGCGCCATTACCGTGTCGCGCTCGGGTTTTGGCTCCAGCGCCGCGGCGCGCAGCTCGTTCGGCAGTGGCGGGCGCAGCTCCGGGTTTGGCGGCTGACATGGAGCGCATTGCCATCGCCGAGCGCCCGGATTGGCGCACCCAGGCCGAATCGCTCGGCTTCCAGTTCCACACCATCGACGGCGAACCGTACTGGGACGAAAGCGCGTACTACGCGTTTTCGTTGCGACAGATCGAAGACGACATCGAGACGCCGACGCAGGAACTGCACGACATGGCGATGCAGTTGGTCGACGAGGTGGTCGGCTCCGAAGCGTTGATGACGCAGCTGGCACTGCCGCCGTTCTATTGGGACTGGATCGCCACCTCCTGGAAGAACCGCGACCCGCATCTGTACGGCCGCATGGATCTGGCCTATGCCGGCAACGGCCCGGCCAAGTTGTACGAGCTCAATTACGACACGCCGACCTCGTTGTACGAGGCGGCGTATTTCCAGTGGCTGTGGCTGGAACAGCAGATCGCCAGCGGCGCGCTGCCCAAGGGCACCGACCAGTACAACCTGATCCAGGATTTGCTGTGCGAAACCTTGGGTGCGCTGGCGGTGGATGGAGCGATTGGCCCGCAGATGCATTTTTCTGCAGTGCGTGATTCGCTGGAAGACCGCGCCACCGTGCGCTATCTGCGCGATTGCGCGCACCAGGTGGGCATCAGCACCGAAGAAGTGGCGATCGAAGACATCGGCCTCAGCGCCGATGGCTGGTTCACCGATGAGCAGGACCGGGTGATCCACACGCTGTTCAAGCTGTACCCGCTGGAATTCATGATGGAAGAGCGCTTCGGCCCGGCGTTGATCGCCAACCGCGTGCGTCTGATCGAACCGGCATGGAAGGCAGTGCTGAGCAACAAGGGCATCCTGCCGCTGTTGTGGGAGCGCCATCAGGGCCACCCCAATCTGCTCGCCGCGCGCTTTGCACAGGCCGGCGAGGCGCCCACTGCCGGGTGGGTGCGCAAGCCGCTGCTGTCGCGCGAGGGTGCCAACATCGCGCTGGTTACCGCGCAGGGCGAGATGGCGCACACCGACGGGCCGTACCTGGATGGCCCGGCCATCCTGCAGGCGCATCATCCGCTGCCGGTGTTCGACGGCCGGCATGCGCTGGTCGGCAGCTGGGTGGTGGCCGATCGCCCGGCCGGCCTGGGCATGCGCGACGACGACGGCCCGATCACCCGCGATACCTCGCGGTTCGTGCCGCACGTGATCGTGGATTAAGGCGCTGCTATGCGCGTGCACCGCCACTGCGAGGTGGCGGTGTGCGCTGCATGCGCGGGTCTGGTTTTGAGCATCCACATCAGTGGCATGCGCACGGACGCGCGGCGACGGCCGGCTCTCTGCCGAGGTGCTGCGCGCCAATCGCTTGGGCTCGAGCTCGGCGTGCACTCCACGCGTTTGGAACCGGCAGTAGATGGTTGCTGTCGCCATGCGCATCCATCGCAGCGCGTGGCCCTGCATGCAGCACATCGCATCAAACCGCCCTACACACACCGGCAACTGCACGCAAGCCGTGCCGCCCGCACTGCGTTGATCGAGTTTTCCACCCCCCCTGTGGATGAAAACTGCACAAGGCTGTGGACAAGTGGGCACAGGCCCCGGCCCGTCACGCTGTCAAGATGGGTGGCGAAAAAATGACCACTCGGTTGCAGGTGTGTGTCCGCAGCTATGGTCGGCGCGAATCCGGCAGACTCGGCAAAGTGATCGTGCGGTTGTGGACCGGTTCGGTCGGGTGCGTATCTGACACGCGCGCTGCACCGTTCACGAATCCTGACGTGCCAACCACGCCCTCCAATTGCGCCGCGTCAGCAGCCAGCCCACGCGCGCGCAGCACGCCGCGGAGCGGCTCCCGGGCCATCTGCTCGCAGCAACGCGACGCAGTGACGTTCGCCACCGCCACCCTCACACCCGGTGCGCCACCCAGAAACTGCTCAGCGCCAGCACCCACGCCAGCGCAAAGACGCTGGCATAGGCCAAGGGCGTGGCCGAGCCCAATAGCGCGGCAAACAGCGCGCCGGCCACCGCAAGGACGCCCGCCACCGCAATCGCCTCGCTGAGCTGCAAGGCCGAGCTGTTGGCACCTTGCTCGGCGGGCGGCGACAGCGACAAGGTCAGCACCGACAGGCTCGGATACAACAGGCCCATGCCCAACCCGGTCACGGCCCAGCCGGCGATGGCGGCCGGCACCGGCACGGCCGGCCAGATCGCGCCCGCACTGATCACGATGCCCGCCGACATCAGCACCGCGCCGGTTTTGAGCAGCCGTGGCCGCGACCAGCCAGCGGTGCTGTGGCCCTGGTACCACGAACCGCTGAACCAGCCCAAGGCGCCCACGCTCAGCGCAATGCCGGCCAGCAGCGGCGAGAGGCCGCGTTCGCGCGACAACAGCAGCGGCAGAAACGCTTCGAAGCCGAAGAACGCTGCCGCCGCGATCCCGCGCAACGCGATCACGCTGGGCAGGCCGCGTGCCAGCCGCAAGGTGCCGGCCGGCAGCAGCTGCCAGGCGCACACGCCGGTGACCGCCAATGCCGGCGCCATCGCCAGCACGGCGGGCAGACCGTGCAACTGGCCGCCGACATACACGCCCAGCACGCCCAGTGCCGCGCCAATCGCCCAGCCCAGCGCGTCCTTGCCGGGCAGCGCGGCCTGCGTGCTCCAGTCGCGCCCACGCAGCGCCGGCAGCAGCATCAGGCCGGCCGGGATCGCCAGCAGCGGCACCGATAGGAATACCCAGCGCCAGCCGGCGTGCTGCACGATCAGGCCACTGATGCCGGGCCCGATCAACGACGGCACCACCCAGCCCGCAGAGAACGCGGCAAACACGCGCGGGCGCAGGGCCTCCGGATACAGGCGGCCCACGATGACGTACAGCGCTACCGAATAAGCGCCTGCACCCAGGCCCTGCAGCAGCCGCCCAGCGATCAGCAGCGGCATGTTCGGTGCCAGCCCGGCGATGACCAGCCCCAGTACGAAGCACAGCAACCCGGCGCCCAGTGCGCCTGCTGGCCCGCGCCGGTCGCTCCAGCGCCCGGCGGCGGTCATGCCCACCACGCTGGTCGCCAAGGTGCCGCCGAAGGCCAGTGCGTACAGCGGCAGGCCATTCAATTCGCGCGCCACCGTGGGCATGGCCGCGGCCACTGCCAGCGATTCAAACGCGTTGAGCGCCACCAATGCCACCATGCCCAGCGTGGTGGCACGGTACGGCGCAGCGAGAATGGAGGTGGCGCGCGCATCGGTAGGCGATGCAGTGGGCAGAGTGGTGTGGGTCGTCATTGAACATCCAAGAAAGCAAAGCGTGAAACGGCAGCGCGGGCAGGGCTTGCATCCCGCCATAGCCGCGCAGCATCCTGCCTCAACCAAGGTTGAGGTCAAGGCAATGCAGCGTGAGTTGTCCGTGGGGGATGTGGCCAAGCGCAGTGGCGTGGCGGTGTCGGCGCTGCATTTCTACGAGCGCAAGGGGTTGATCCGTAGCCTGCGCACTGCCGGCAATCAGCGCCGCTATGCGCGCGATGTGCTGCGGCGGATCGCGGTGATCCGCGTGGCGCAGCGGCTCGGCGTCCCGTTGCATCAGGTGCTGGATGCGTTCTCGGTGCTGCCGGATCAACGCACACCCACGCGCGCGGAATGGGCGCGCATGTCGGCACGTTGGCGTGGCCAGCTGGACGCACGAATTGCCGAGCTGCAGGCCCTGCGCGACCAGCTCACCGACTGTATCGGCTGCGGCTGCCTGTCGCTGCGGCGCTGCCGCCTGAGCAACCCCGGCGACACACTGGCCGAGGGCGGTGACGGCGCGGTGCGCCTGTCGGGCACTGCCGGCGGCTGAGCGCGCACCGGGACCAATGGCAGTGCCTGGATGAGGTGGGCCGCCGTAGGATGGTCGTTCCCCCCCGTCGCAGGACTTCGCATGTTCCCCACCGTGCGCCGCTCGCTGGCTGTTGCGCTTGCACTCGCGTGTCTTTCGTTCACTGCACTGGCGGCTCCGCCAGCGGCCGCTCCTGCAGCGGCCAGCCCGTTCGACCCGCTGGCGCTGTTCGCGCCCTTGCAGCTGCCCGATGCGCCCAACGCGTATCGCAGCGGCAGCGGTAAGCCGGGGCCGCTGTTCTGGCAGAACCGGGCGGACTACGACCTCACTGCGCAGATCGACCCGGCGACCCACACGCTCACCGGCGAAGCGGCGATCCGCTACACCAACCACAGCCCGGACACGCTCGACGTGCTGTGGCTGCAGCTGGACCAGAACATCTACCGGGCCGACGCGCGCGCCGCCGCCAGCCGGCCATCGCGCGGCACCCAGACCACCGAGGGCATGCAGATTGCCAGCGTCGAGGTGGACAGCGGCGGGCGCCGACAGGCGGTGCCGTTCTTGGTGGACGACACACGCCTGCGCGTGGACCTGCCGCAGCCCCTGGCCGGGCAGGGCAAGGCGCTCACCATGCATATCCGCTACCGCTACCGCATTCCCGGCACCTGGGGCGGGCGCACCGCGGTGAGCAACAGCAAGCAGGGCGAGATCTACGAGATTGCGCAGTGGTACCCGCGCATGGCCGTGTACGACGACCTGCGTGGCTGGGACACGCAGCCGTATCTGGGGTCGGAGTTCTACCTGGAATACGGCAGCTTCGACTACGCGGTGACGGTGCCCGACGGATTTCTAGTGGCCGGCTCCGGCGCGCTGACCAATCCCGATGAGGTGCTCAGCCGCACCGAACAGCAACGCCTGGCCCAGGCACGCGGCAGCGATCGTACCGTGCTGATTCGCACGCCCGCCGAGGTGGCCGCGCGTGCTGCGGCGCCGGCAAGCACGCGCACGCGTACCTGGCGGTTCCACATGGACACCACCCGCGATGTGGCCTTCGCCGCGTCACCGGCCTTCGTGTGGGATGCCGCGCGTATCAATCTGCCCGATGGCAAGCAGTCGCTGGCGATGTCGGTGTATCCGGTGGAAGGCGTGGGCGAGGCGAAATGGAGCCGCTCCACCGAGTACGTCAAAGGTGCGATCGAACATTTTTCGCAGTGGTACCCGTACCCGTGGCCGGCCGCGATCAACCTGGGCGGCTACGGCGCGGGCATGGAGTATCCGGGCATCGTGTTCGATGGGTTCGACGATGGCGGCAAGGACCTGTTCTGGATCACCGCACACGAGATCGGCCACACCTGGTTCCCGATGATTGTCGGTTCCAACGAGCGCCGGCATGCCTTCATGGACGAAGGGTTCAATACCTTTATCGACGTCTACGCATCGGATGCCTTCAACAAGGGCGAATACGCACCGAAGCGCGATTCGGAATATGCGCCCAAGGGCGGCAACCCGGTGGACGAAATCTTGCCGTTGCTGGCCGACGCCAACGCACCGACCTTGATGGACACCGCCGATGCCACCAGCGAGACCTACCGCCACCCGTTGACCTACTTCAAGGGTGCGCTGGGCCTGGTGTTGTTGCGTGAACAAATCCTGGGGCCTGCGCGTTTTGATCCGGCCTTTCGCAAGTACATCGCCACCTGGGCGTTCAAGCATCCGACGCCCTCGGATTTCTTTCGTCTGATGGAAAGCGAAAGCGGCGAGGACCTGAGCTGGTGGTGGCGTGGCTGGTACTTCAACAACTGGCAACTGGACATGGGCATCAGCGAGGCGCACTACGTGGACAAGGACCCGGCGAAGGGCGTGCAGGTCACCCTGCGTAGCCGGCAGCGGCTGGTGATGCCGGTCACGCTGCGCGTGGACCTGGCAGACGGCAGCCACCTGGACCGGCGGATACCGGTGGAAGCCTGGCTGCAGCAAACCGCACCCAAGCTCACGCTGGCGACTACGCAGAAAGTACTGCGCGTGCGCCTGGACCCAGACCACGCACTGCCGGATGCGGCCCGTGCCGACAACACGCTGGAGCTTTCCCGCTAGGCGCCAGCACCGCCGCCGTCGCGCGCATTGCTGCGCGCTATTTCCTGACGGCACGCACTGTTGAGCAAGGCCACAACGGCGCAATCGATTGCAGCGATTGCGCCGTTGTCGTGTGCGTCATGCAGCAACGCCACCGTTTGCACGTAGCGCTGCGCACGCGGGTTGCGGCTTGCACCGTTGCGTGTTTCTCCGATAAGCGATCTACACACCCGGCCGCGTTGGCAGGGCGCTTGCGCAAGTGTCGGCATGGTCACGCCTGCAACGGTTATGCGGTCTGTTTTCAGCGCGTTTTGGCAGTGCGTTTGCGAGGCGTACTTGGTAACGCTTACAGCCACGCCGTTGTTGAAGCTGCGCTGCGGGCTCAAGCGCAGCGTTTTTTGCAGGCCCGGTCGGGTTGTTAAAGATTTGCTGCAACGCACGGTGACAAGCGCTGTTGCCGGTGACTAGGCTGCGCCGCGTGTTAGCGCTATCACGCCGGCGGCCATTGCAGAGCAGGGCCACTGGCGCAGTCATCAGCTGGAACGGATCAGAGGAAGTCGCCGTCGTACGCGACGGGCAGGACACGACTGGCTCGGGGGATCCGTCGTTGAGTTGCACCGCAGGGGATCACAGAACTTGCTGCAGGCAGTTCGCCAGACATCCGCAGGGATGCCGGCAAAGACAGTGGCGGTGTCGCATGTCGCGCGCACGGCCGTGGGCAGTTGCACACCACCCGAGGACACATCGATGCGTCGTACGTTGAAGAGCTTCAAGTCGAAGGCAATGTTCACCTTCGTTGGCGGTTTGCTGGTCATCAATCCCGCCTTTGCGCAGGACACGATGCCGCAAGCACCGCCGCCACAATCCAGCAGCGACGCTGCCACCACGCTCGACACCGTCAACGTCACCGGCATCCGCAGCAGCCTGGACCAGTCGATGGGCATCAAGCGCGACGCCGCCGGCGTGGTGGATGCGATCAGCGCTGAAGACATCGGCAAGTTTCCGGATACCAATCTGGCCGAGTCGCTGCAGCGCATCACCGGCATCTCGATCGAACGCCGCGATGGCGAGGGTGCGCAGGTCACCGCGCGTGGCTTCGGCCCGCAGTTCAATACGGTCACGCTCAACGGGCGCTTGATCCCGGGTGCGGATGCCTTTGGCGCGCCGGGGCAAACGCCAATCGGCGGCGTGGACGTGGGCACGCGCGCGTTTAACTTCGCGCAGCTGGCCTCTGAAGCGATCACCGGCATCGAGGTGTACAAGACCAGCCGCGCCACTGCGCCCAGCGGCGGCATCGGCGCCACCATTAATATCCAGACCGACAAGCCGTTCAACCATTCCGGCGTGGTGGCCAATGCCGGCGCCAAGATGGTGTCCGACCGCTCGCAGCCGTTCGGCGATTCGCTCACCCCGGAAGTGTCGGGCATCTTCAGCTACACCAACCCCGACAAGACCTTCGGTATCGGCCTGAGCGCCAGCTACCAGAAGCGCCATGGCGGCTCGGTGCAGGCCACCGAAAACACCTGGAATATCCAGCGCTGGACCGGCACCGACCCCGCGCTGCGTCCGGATGCGGTGGTGACCAACGCACCGGCGATCGGCCAGCTGTACGGCATGCCCAACGACCTCCGCTACGCATTCGCCGACTTCCAGCGCGAGCGCATGAATGGCCAGGCGGTGATGCAGTTCGCGCCCACCGATAGCCTGACCTTGACCCTGGACTACACCTATTCGTCCAATGAAATCCGCGAGGAGCGTGGCGAGCAGGGCATCTGGCTGCAGCGCGCCAACAGCTTCACCGATCTGACCTTCGATACCGGCCAGGCCGTGGCCACGCCGGTGTATCTGCGCGATGTGCCCAGTGGTGCCAAGGACTTCGGCATGGAGCAGCAGCGCAACGAGCAGAAGTACACGCTCGGCTCGCTTGGCTTCAACGCAGACTGGCAGGTGAGCGACCGCTTCCAGCTGAGTTTCGATGCGCACAACTCCAAGACCAAGAGCCTGCCCAACGACCCGGTCACCGGCGGCAGCGCTACCTATTTCAGCCTTGCCGGGACCAATAACTGCGCCAGCGGCCCGCTGTGCGGCGGGCAGTGGGGCCAGGAGCTGTGGTTCAACAATTCGCTGCCGATCGGCGCACGCACCTGGTACCCCACCGCGGCCGATTCGCTGGCCGGCACCAATGGCGTGGTCAACCCGGACTTCACCGCGGGCAACCTGGGCTCGCAGGTGTTGCGCATCTACTACCAATCGCAGGTGACCGAGATCAAGGAAGGGCGTGTGGACGGCACGTTCGACTTCGACGATGGCCGCTTCCAGTTCGGCGTGAGCTCGGCCAATACCAAGATGAACCGGCTGACCAGCGACACCAACTCCACGCTCGGTGACTGGAGCGTGGCCAATGCCGGCAATGAGCCGGGCATGGTGGCGTTGCTGCAGCCGGTCAGCATCACCGGCATGTTCAAGGACTTCAATGCCAATGGCGCGGCGCCCAGCGCCTGGCGTGGCGATGCCGACCAACTCGCGTTGTGGGGTGGCAGCCAGTACGGCGCCACCACGCGCTACAACCCGCAATACAGCGCCGACAACCAGGTGGAAGAGAAGACCCGTGCGGCGTACGTGCAGCTGGAATTGCAGGGCGATATCGCCGGCATGACCACCAATACGCGGCTGGGCCTGCGCTACGAGCGCACCGATGTGGAATCGGTGTCGCAGGTGGCCACGCCAACCGGTTTGCTGTGGCAGTCCAACAACGACTTCCAGCTGGTCCGTTCGGCAGAGCTGCAGCCTTTCAGTGAAAAGACCAGCTACAACTACATCCTGCCCAATCTCGATTTCAGCATCGACATCACCGACCAGCTGAAGGGGCGTGCCTCGTTCGGCCAGACCATTGCGCGCGCACCCTACAACAACCTGATTGCCGGGCCCACGCCCAACACGCCCAACGGTTCGATCCTGATCAACCCCTCCAACCGTGCCGGTGGCGACTCGCAGAACCCGCAGCTCGATCCGCTGGAATCGGACAACCTCGACCTGGCGCTGGAGTGGTACTTCGCCGACGCCAGCTATGTGTCGGCCACGTTCTGGAACAAGCGCGTCAGCAACTTCATCGGCAACACGGTGTCGCGCGAATCGCTGTACGGGCTGACCGACCCCACCTCTGGGCCGGATGCGCAGGCGGCGTTGGCCTTCCTGCAAAGCGGTGCCTGCGCAGCCCAGGTGGGTGCGTCCGGCAATGACGTGGCCGCGGCGTGCTCGGCCAACGACACCTCGCTGTTCGCGGCCATGGCGTTGTTGCGCAACGCCGCAGCCACCGGCGGCCTGGGTGCCTACAACGGCAGCTCCGCGCAGAGCCTGGCGCTGGAGAACGCCTACGACATCACCGGCAACAGTAGCGACCCGCTGTACCAGTTCGATGTGTCGCGGCCGATCAACCAGAACAAGGCCAATATCCATGGTTGGGAGCTGGGCGGGCAGTACTTCTTCGGCAGCAGTGGCTTCGGCATCTACGCCAACTACACCATCGTGGAAGGCGATGTCGGCTTCGACAACACTGTGATCGACCGCGACCAGTTCGCCTTGCTGGGCTTGAGCGACACCGCCAATGCCATGCTGATGTACGAAAAGTACGGCTTCAGCGCGCGTCTGGCATGGAACTGGCGCGACGAGTATCTGATCGCCGCCAACCAGGACAATTCCAACCGCAACCCGTACTACGTCGAGGCATATCAGCAGTGGGACCTCAGCGTGAGCTACGCCTTCAGCAAGCAGCTGTCGATCGGCTTTGAAGCCATCAACCTGACGGGCGAGGACGTGCGCTGGCACGGGCGGTCGGACAAGCAGATCATCCGCCTGATCGACCAGCAGCCGCGCTATACGCTGGGCGTGCGCTACGCGTTCTAATCCCGGATGGGGCGCAGCTGCCGGCTCTACGGCAGCTGCGTATGGCGCTTGTCGCACCGCTTGAGGCCGGTACGATAATGCGCCTCGCCTGGCGAGCGTGCTGCGCGTGTCGCACGCGGATGCGGTGCGTGCACGTCTGCAGCTGCATGGTGCTGTGCGGCTTGCCGGCGGCGCGCTTTTTCGCAATGCTCGCCTGTAGCAGACGCTTGATGCAGCGGCCGCTCCACCGCCGCCTTGCAGCGGAGAGGGCCGGGCAGGCCACTTACCCGCCGGAGTTTCGATGACGCGATACGCAGTGCTCAACAATGTGGCGCATCACGATGTGCGCGTCATCCTGCAGTTCGGGGCGCAGTTTGGCGATGCGGTTGGCCTGGTGCCGGCCTTCGTCACCGAATTTGCCGAGTTGCAACGCGAATACCCGCTGTTCTTTCGCAAGGATCCCGCCAGCGGCGCGTACCAGGCTGTGGCGGTGCTGGGCTTTGCGCACGACGAGAACCTCTTCCTGCAGGACCAGCGCTGGAATGCCAGCTACCTGCCGGGAATCATTGCCAAAGGGCCATTTTTGATCGGCTTCCAGGAGCAGCGCATCGATGGCGCGCCGGTGCAGGAGCCGGTGATCCATGTCGACCTGGAGCATCCGCGCCTGAGCCGCACGGACGGTGAGCCGGTGTTCTTGCCACAGGGCGGCCATAGCCCGTATCTGCAGCACATCATCGATGTGTTGCGCGGTATTCGTGATGGCATGGATGCCGGGCAGCCGATGTGCGCGGCCTTCGATGCGCTCGGCTTGATCCAGCCGGTGCGGCTGGACATCACGCTGGACGCCAACCACGCCGCGCATCTGGACGGGCTGTATGCCATCGACCGCGAACGCCTGGCAGCACTCGATGCGCCTGCACTGCATCAGCTGCATCAGGCCGGCTACCTGGAGGGTGCCTTCCTGATGCTGGCCTCGCAGCACAATCTGCGCCGCTTGATGGCCGAAAAACAGCGTCGTCTGCAGCAGGCCACCACCACACCCGCCGCCGCGCACGCGTGAGCCCACGCAGATGACCACGCCGTTCGACGCCATGGCACCAATCGCCGAGCGCAGCGATTGCACGGCCGATGCGCTGCCGCTGGCCGCGCTCTGTGCCGCAGCGGAGCCGGTGGTGTTGCGCGGGGTGGCACGCGACTGGCAGCTGGTGCAGGCCGGCCAGCGCGGCGATGCCGAGGCAATGGCTGTGTTGCGCAGGTTCGACCGTGCGCAGTCGCTGCAATATTCGTATGGCGGCCCGGAGATTGCCGGGCGCCCGTTCTACACCGACGACGGCACCGACCTCAACTTCGAAGTGCGCTGTGGCAGCTTGGGCAGCGTGCTGGAGGCGATTGAAGCGCATCGCAACGATGCGCAGCCGCCCACCTATTACCTGGCCTCGCTGCCGGTCGATGACTACCTGCCCGGGCTGCGCTCGGGCAACGATCTGGACATGCGCGCCAGCGGCAGCAATGTGCAGCCGAGCATCTGGGTCGGCAACCGCGTGGTCGCCTCGTGCCATTACGACGTGCCGAATAATCTCGCCTGCTGCGCGGTGGGGCAGCGGCGCTTCACGCTGTTTCCGCCAGAGCAGATTACCAACCTATATCCCGGACCGTTGGAGCCGACGCCGGGCGGGCAGGTAGTGAGCATGGTGGACCTGGCCGCGCCCGATCTGCAGCGCTATCCGCGCTTTGCGCAGGCGTTGCCGCATGCGCGCACCGCCGTGTTGCAGCCGGGCGATGCGGTGTTCATTCCCAGCATGTGGTGGCACCACGTGATGGCGCTACAGCCCTTCAACGTGCTGATCAATTACTGGTGGGGCAGCATGCCCGCGCACGTGCCCGCACCGATGCCGGCGCTGTATCACGCGCTGTGGTCCATCCGCGACCGGCCCGCCGCGGAAAAAGCCGCCTGGCGCGCGGTGTTCGATTACTACGTGTTCGGTCCGGCCGAGCAGGCCGGCGCGCATCTGCCCGAGGCCGCGCGGCAGGTGCTGGGCACCATCGACCCGGCGCTCGCACGGCAATTGCGCGCACTGCTGATCGCCCGGCTCAATCGCTGATCAGGTTTACCTTCCACCCTTCTTCGAGGAACGCGCAGTGACGCAGGCACGCATTCGCAAGGTTGTCATTGCCGGCGGTGGCACCGCCGGGTGGGTTGCCGCCGCTGCGCTGGCGCATCAGTTTCGCGGGCTGCTGGAGATCGTGCTGGTGGAATCCGAGCAGATCGGCACGATTGGCGTGGGCGAGTCCACCGTGCCGCCGATCCGCGCGTTTCATCGCTTCCTGCAGATCGACGAGCAGGAATTCCTGCGTGCGGTGGCCGGCACCTTCAAGCTGGCCATTTCCTTCGAAGACTGGCAAGGCCAGGGTGATCGCTACATCCACCCGTTTGGCAGCACCGGGCAGGGCACGCTGGTGTGCGCGTTCCATCACTTCTGGCTGGAGGCGCAGCGGCGTGGCATGCACAGCGGCTTCAATGAGTACTGCCTGGAAGCGCAGGCCGCGCGTGCGGACCGCTTCGCGGTGCTGCAGCAGCCGGCGGTGAACTATGCCTACCATCTGGATGCCGGCCTGTATGCGCGCTTCCTGCGCACCCACGCGCAGCGCTATGGCGCCACCCGCATCGAGGGCAAGATCCAGCAGGTGCGCCAGCATGCCGACAGTGGCTTTGTCGAGGCGCTGGTGCTGGAAGACGGGCAGGTGGTCGAGGGCGACCTGTTCATCGACTGCACCGGTTTTCGCGGGCTGCTGATCGAGCAAACCCTGCACACCGGCTATGAAGACTGGAGCCATTGGCTGCCCTGCGACCGTGCAGTTGCGGTGCAGACCGAATCGGTGGAGCCGCCGGTGCCGTATACACGCGCCATTGCGCATGCGGCCGGCTGGCGCTGGCAGATTCCGCTGCAGCATCGCGTGGGCAACGGGCTGGTCTACGCACGGGCGCACCTCTCCGACGATGAAGCCAGCGCCATGCTGTTGGCAGCGGTGCAAGGCACGCCACGGCGCGACCCGATGCTGGTGCCATTCGTCACCGGCCGCCGGCTGCAGACCTGGAACAAGAACGTGGTGGCGCTGGGCCTGGCGAGCGGTTTCGTGGAGCCACTGGAATCCACCAGCATCCATCTGGCGATCGTGGCGGTGATGCGCCTGATCACGCTGTTCCCCGCCGATGGCATCGCGCAACCGCAGGTGGACCTGTTCAACCGCATCAGCCGGGCCGAGGCCGAGCACGTGCGCGATTTCGTGATCCTGCATTACCACGCCACCCAGCGCGAGGAGGCGCTGTGGCGGCAATGCCGCGCGATGGAATTGCCGGAATCGCTGCAGCTGCGCCTGCGTGCATGGCGCGAGGGCGCGCACGCCTGGCAGGACGGCGACGAACTGTTCCGTGTCGATTCCTGGACGCATGTGCTGCTCGGCCAGGGCATTACGCCCGCGCAACATCATCCGTTGACGCGCGCCTTGCCCGACCAGCATCTGCAGCAGTTGCTGGATGGCATCCGCCAGCCACTGCAGCACGTGGTGGCACAGCTGCCGACCCAGCAGGCGTTTATCGACAGCTACTGCAAGGTGGATCAAAGCACCTGGGGCTGACGCACAGTTGGGTCGTTACGCTGTAAAGCCGTCACGCAGCGGAGCGGCCAGCCAGCGCCGCTGTCGCTGTTTCGGTTATTCGCTTAGGCAGCGTTGCAGGTCATCGCGTGCAGCGGCCAACTGCGCACCGATGGTGGCGGGTGCTCAGCATCGATGCCGCCAGCAGGGCGGGCTCGGTGAGCCTGGGGAGCGCCAGCGCGCAGTCGCTGACCCCTTCGGTGAAGCCGGGTGGCAGCAGCTGTAGGTGCACCCGCAGTTCCGTTGCGGTGGTGTCGGTGCCGATAGGCCCCTCTGGCGCACCACGATGCCGGTCACGGCGTAATCGCCGCCGTGCGTGAATAGCTGCGGTGCCGCGACATGCAGCAACGCACCCTGGACGGGACGCGCCGGCACAACGCCCGCTGCACGCAGCTGATCCAGGGCCTGCAACGGAACGCGCGCTTGCACATAGTCATAGCAGCGAGTGCTGACGTGTTGTCACGGCGTGGCCGTGGCCTGACCAGCACGACGAAGGCACGTCTACTCGCGCTGCCACCGCGTGCGTTCAACGCGCACGCAGTGAATTTGAACGTTCGGGAATCACGATCGCTTGACCAAGCTTTTCATCTAACGAGTGGCAGGTGGTGCAACACCGATCAAGGCTGTCGCAGTCGCGTCTACTCGGGATGCTCAACGCAGGCGTTGCACAAACTCGCTCAGCGGCGCCGACCGATAGAAGGCCATGCACTGCGCAAAGATCCGGTTGTACGGCCCACGCCGCTGCTCGTCCTTCATCGGGACCTCGGCGCGGTGGAAGTCGGCCGTCTGTTTTGCGACGAACTCGTGCAAGCGTGCAGTGGCCCCGGCCCGTGCGTTGTCGAGCGCGTAAGTGGTGGTCAGGAACGAGCGGTCGCGCAACTGGTCTTCGGCATATTTGCCTGCGCGTTGGTAATTGGCATCCAGGCACAGCTGCAGGGCATAGGCCTTGACGTCCTCGCTGTTGGCGGGCTTGGCTGCGGCCATGGCCGGCGCAACGGTTGCGCCCAAGACCAGCACCAGCGTGGCAACGGCAGAGGAAGGGGAAGAGTGGCGCATACGCGTCCTTGGCTGAGCGGGGCCAACAGTGTGCATGATCGGCGCGCGCACGTGGTGCGCGCAGGTTGTTGCACGCGTGTGCAGTCTGGCCGGAACACAACACCGCGTTAGCACGCCGCGATGGTGCCGCCCGTGCGCGGCAGCCTCGTCCATGTGCTCGTGGCATCGGCTGGACGTGGGTTTAATCGGCCCGGATCAACACTACGCCTACGGTATTTCTGCCGTGTTCCACACAGTTGAGGAGTACACCAATGGCTGATCAAAACACCAGCAACCGTGGTTTCGCATCGATGGACGAAGACAAGCAGCGCGAGATTGCGAGCAAGGGCGGCAAGGCCGCACATGCCAGCGGCAATGCACATGAGTTCGACTCCGAAGAAGCCAGGGAAGCCGGCCGCAAGGGCGGTGAATCGGTGAGCCAGGACCGCGAACACATGGCCGACATCGGCCGCAAGGGTGGCGAGAACAGCGGCGGCGGCAACCGCTGAGTCGCCACTGCTGGCGGCGGCACGGGTGGGGCTACCCCGTGCCGCCGATGGGTGAGGACGCGCTGCCTCGGCAGCGCAACCAAGCAGAAAACAAGGGGATGCTCCGGGGTCTTGGCTGCTTCGCCAGCCGCCACAGACCGCATCACCCCTCAGTGACGAATCGCGCCGCGCTTCAGCTCTGCACGATGATCGGTACCGCGTAACGCAGCATGCCAGGGCGATAGGTGCGCGTGCCAAGCGTGCGCAGTGCCATGATTTCGCTGCATAGCGCAGTGCGTACCTCGCGCGCGGTCATGCCGCTGATCTCCAGTGTGCTGATCAAGGCGGCGAAGCCGTCCCAGAAGGCGCTTTCGTTTGCACGATGCAGCTCGCTCAAACGCCAGAGCTCGGCAAGCGCGTGTGCCAGGTCGCGACATCCCGTTGTGTCCGTCATGCCGGCTCTCGCGCGGAATGGAGCGCTGAGCCTAGCACCGCCGCCGATCGGCGCCGATACCGAAGTGCGCCTGCGGGCCCGCCACCACACATTCAGATGCCAAGTGTGTGCTCCGTGCTGCATGAGGTCGCTGCCCGCTGCCCGCTGCCCGCTTCACCGATGCGAAGAGACCGTCTTCTTTCGTCGCCGTTTACACGGCTCTACGCACTGTGCCAACACGACTCACGCGATGGTGAAACTGGCTCATCACTGGAGTAGCCCATGGTCGACAACGACCTGCACCCCCAGCAGCACCGCGATGTCATCGTGATCGGTGGATCGGCTGGCGCCAGCGAGGCGTTGCGGCGCCTGTTGAGTGCGCTGCCAGCGCAGACGCCTGCCGCCATCCTGGTGGTGCTGCACATGTCGGCGCATGGTCACGGCATCATGCGCACGGTCAGTGCCGGTGCCAACGGCATTACCGTGGTCGAGGCCGCCGATGGCATGCGCATCGAACCGCACACGCTCTATGTCGCGGTGGCCGACCGTCACCTGATGGTGGCCGACGGACGAATCGTGCTGGGCACCGGCCCGCGCGAAAACATGTCACGGCCGTCGATCGACGCCTTGTTCCGCTCGGCCGCGGTGGCCTTCGGGCCCAGAACGGTGGGGGTGCTGCTATCGGGGATGCTCAACGATGGCACCGCAGGTCTTGACGCGATTCACGCCTGCGGCGGCACGGTACTGGTGCAGGATCCTGGCGAGGCGGTGGCCAGCGACATGCCGCTGAGTGCGCTGCAGCGCGTGCCTGCCGATGCCGTTCGCAGCAGCGCCGAGTTGGGCGGCCTGATTGCGGAACTGGCGCAGACAGCGGCAGGGCCGGCGCGGGTGATCACCGATGCCTTGCGTCTGGAAGTGGCGATCGCACGCGGTGCATTGACCACGACCGACGACACCGCGCGGATCGCCACGCCGGTTGCGATGAGTTGCCCGGCATGTGGCGGCGTGCTGTCGCAAATATCGGAGAGTTCTGTGCTGCGGTTCCGCTGCCAGGTCGGGCATGCCTACACAGGCGAGAGTCTGTTGTCGGCTACAGAAGGTTCGGTGGACGAGGCGCTGCGCATTGCCTTGCGCATCATCGACGAGCGGGCCACCTTGGTGGCGCGGATGGCCGATTCCAACACCCGTGTGCAACCGAATACCGCAGCGATGTACCGCCATCGCGCGGACGAATACCGCGGCTATGCAGATACCTTGCGCAAGGCGTTGCTGCGCAAATCGCCGCTCGCTGCGGCGGTGGAACCCTCAGAGTGAGCCCGCATCAGCGGTAACACTTGGCTGTCGCGTTGCACGACATGCCTAACAACCACTTATGCATCGCCTGGCAAGACACCGAGCCACGCAAAGGTGCACGCTTCAGACAAACGCGTGCGCGACCACAAGGATCGCGCGCACGCAGCACTGCTACACAGTCGCTCGACCCTCCATTAGGCCTTACGGGCCCAGGAAGCTGGAGATGGTGGAATACACATCCGAGAACCGCGAGTAATAATCCGGATCGCTCTGCGCGGTGCAGTACGAATACCCACCATACAGGCCGCCCCGCAGCTGGTAGGCGCCACCACTGGCGACGGTGAACAAGGCCGAGCCTGACGAGCCGCCCTCGGTCACACCATCGTTCCAGACCACGCGGTAGAGCGGGGTCTTGCCATCGATGGAGGTGTTCAGCCCTGTGACCGAGCCCAGCGAGTACTTCTTCACGTCGCCAGAGGGGTGATGGATGCCAACGATCGACGTGCCGGTGGCCCCGATGGCTGCGCTATTCCACGCCGCGTAGAACGCGCCGCTGGGCGGTGCGGTCTTGAGCTCCAGCAATGCGGTGTCACGCGTGGTGTTGGCGTGGCGCAGGAACGCACCGCCGGTCAACGTGGTGGCCTGCGCACTGACGGTATTGCCGTTGCAACTGGCCGCATCGTAGAACCAATAGGTCTGCAGCGAATTGGCCACCGTCTGCGTGCTGATGCAGTGTGCGGCGGTCCAAAACAGATTGCGCTTGGGCGTGTTGGTGTTGTTGAGCAAGGTGCCCGTGCACAGGAACGAGCCCTGGCTGGTGGTGAACACCATGCGCGCCACGGCCTTGGACGCACTGGTGAAACCGGCGGTGGGATTGGCGCGGCAAACGACGTCGTTCTGGCAGGAATCGCTCTCGCCAATGGCAATGGTCATCATGTCGCGCGGGCTGGCGGTGGGGCTGATGTCCAGGTGCGACAACTGCGGCACCGACAGGCTGAAGTTCTGCGGGTATTGCCCAGCCGGCAGCGACAGCTCGACCAGCAAGGTGTCGCCGTTGACCGTCGGCGACCAGCCGATGTCACTGCCACTGGTGCTGAAGCTGGTACCGGATTGCTCGAACACGCGGCCATCGTCGCCGGCAAAGCGCAGCGTCACCTTGGACGGATCACCCGGCGTTGCGCCGGCCCCCCGCAGCACGAGCGAGGCGCGCAATGCAGCGGCCTGCGCAGAGCTGAGCGTCAGCGTTGCCACGCGGCCGCCATCGCTGGTCATCTGCCAATCCAGCTTGGACAGATTGACCAGTGGTTGCGTCACCGCGCGCGAGAAACCGATCTGCAATGGCAGCCCGTGCTTGACCTGCGCAATACGACGCTCGCGCACGCGCGCCAGTTCGCTGCTGCCGGGTGCAGCCAATTGCGCAACACGGGTTGGCAGCACGCCACCACGCAAACTGGCCGACTGCAGCTGTGCCGCACCCAACTTGGCGGCTTGCGGCGCCGTGGTCACCGGCGCGGCGTCCATTTCGGTCGGCGGCGCTGCCAGCGCCGTGCCGGAAAGTGCGGAGAACAACGCGAGATACAACGCATTCTTGCGATTCATGGATAGTCCTTCTCGTCAGGGAACGCTGGGCAACGGCGGGGGCCGTGGTCCGCGTGCGCCATCGATGGCGCGTCACGAGCCTAGCGAAAGTTCAACACTGAATATGTGCTGAAAATCTCTTTCATGAAGTGACTTTCACGAAAATGTGCGATTTGGCGCGTTGTATCGATGGTTGCCGCTTCAAACGGCAGTCCTTACCGGTGCTCGGTTGAATGCTTGAGTGCAGCGCGACACACGAACGCATGCAATTGCGCGACGCAACATTGAGCGGCGCCATGCTTTACGACGGCGTAGCGGCATCTGCAGGCGCTGGCGCGCGCGCCGCACTGAGCAGCACGCATGGCGTCATCTGTACGCATTGCGTGCAGCATCCGCATGGAGACGCATGGCGAAGTCCATGCGCTGCATTCAACGCCGAAGATGGGGCGCGACAGTGTTGTGGACTTGCGCTCACCGCGTGTACGCATGCACGCGCACGCCCCACGCGCAGGCACGCACGCGGTACTGAATTTACAACGCGTCAGTAGCGCGGAATTCGGTCGAGCGTCCGCTGAACTTGAGGAAGGCCAACACGGCCAGTCCAACCACCATCCAGGCGCTGCCGCCCAGCTGCGCATGTAGGTCGGCATTGATCAGCACATAGGCCAGGATCACGATGCCGATCACTGGCACCAGCCCGTGCAGCACCTTGCGGCCATGCGCGCGAAAGTGCCAAAGCACCGCCACATGCAGCAGCACGAAGGCCGTAAGCGCGCCCACATTGCATAGCGAGGACAGCAACGCGATCTGCCCGACGAACACTTCCCCCAGCACCATGCTCAGGGCCGCCACCAGCAGGATCGCCCGCTGCGGCACGCCAGTGCGCGGATGGATATAGCGCAGGAACGCGGGCAATTGGCGGTCGCGTGCCATTGCGAACAGTAGCCGCGAGGTGGCCGCCTGCGCCACCAACGAATTGGCGATCGCCGCACTGATGGCCACCGTCAGCGCAATCACAATCTGCATCCACGGCCCGGCAATCAGCCGCCCGATCTCGAAGAACGCATCGTTGGACGCTTGCGCGCTGGGGTAGCGCTGCAACTGCGGCTGCAGCAACGCCGCCAGCCAGGTCTGCAGCACGAACAGGCCGGCCACCAGCACCAACGCCAACAATGTCGCGCGTCCGACCACCCGGTTGCCGCCGCGGGTCTCCTCCGACAGCGTGGAGATCGCATCGAAGCCCAGGAACGACACCACCGCCACCGACAGCGCACTGAAGATCAACTGCGGCGAAAACGCCTGCGGGTTGTAGAACGGGCGCAGGGTCCACTGCGCCCCGTTGACGCCGCGCTGGATGGCCAGTGTCGCCAGCACCACGAACAGCGCCAGCACGATGAGCTGCGCATACAGGAAGAAGCGGTTGGCGCGCGCAGTGGTCTCGATGCCGCGCAGATTGACCACCGTGTTGAGCACCACGAAGAAGGCGATCCACGCCGGTTGCGGCACCTGGGGCAGCACGTTGTGCATGGCGTTGGCGCCGACCACGTAGAGCAGGGTGGGTACCAGTAGATAGTCCAGCAGGATGGCCCAGCCGGCCAGAAATCCCATGCCGCCGCTCAAACCGCGCCCCACATACGCATACACCGAACCGGCCACCGGAAAGGCCTGCGACATCTGCTGGTAGCTCAGTGCGGTGAACAGCATTGCCACGAAGCCCACCAGATAGGTCAGCGGCACCATTCCCGCGCTGATGTCGAACACCCCGCCGAAAATCGAGAACGGCGCGGTCGGCACCATGAATACCAGGCCATAGATCAGCAGGTCCTTCAGGCTGAGCTGCCGCTTGAGTTCCTGGGCGTAGCCGAAGCGTTCCAGCGTGGCCGCGTCGCTGCGGCCTGGGGTGTCGGTCATGCAGATATCCGCTGAGGGGAGGGCCGGGCGGTGCCTGGCGGCGCTGGCGCGCGGCTAGTGCCGTGGGGGCGGGTGTTGCCCGGCATTGTGAACATAAAGCGCCCGGCGAGCCCATCCATTGGTAAAAATGCTAGGTTTTCCATGCTGGATGTCATCCAGTGGCAGTCGCCGGCACCGAAGGACATGCACCATGTTTGACACATTGGCCAGCCTGGGCCGCGATCTCCAGGCCCGCGAGACGCTCAATGCCTGCCTGGACCGGGTGTTTCGCGATGTCTGTGCGCTGGGATTCCAGTCGCTGGTGTACGACTACGCCCCGGTGCCGCTGAGCATGGAGGGCGCGTTGATCACCCCCTCGGTGTTCCTGCAGCGCAATGCGCCCGACGACATGCACAACGTCTGGTGCGAACACGGCTATTACCAGAACGACCCGGTGCAGCAGCGCGCCACCCGCCGCACCACGCCGTTCGTATGGTCGTACCGCACCGAAGGCCGCACCGAGGGCGTGGAATACGTGGGCGACCAGCACCGGCAGGTCACCCGCTACTTGTGCGACAGCGATATGGGCACCGGTGTCACCGTGCCACTGCACCTGCCCGGCGGCGCGTTTGCGACCTTCAGCGCGGCAGTCAACGCCACCCAGGCCGAGGCTCCGCGCTTGGCCGAAGCCCAGCTGCCGCCATTCCTACTGCTGGCGCACGCCTTTCAGGCACGCGCGCAGGAGTTGCTCGATCCGCAGGAGCGCCGCTGCCACCACATCGCCTTGACCCGCCGCGAGCGCGAATGCCTGCAGTACTCGGCCAAGGGCATGACTGCCAAGAGCATTGCCGCCACGCTCAACCGCTCCACGGCCACCGTGAACCTGCATCTGAATTCGGCCGCCCGCAAACTGGGCGCACGCAATCGCGTGGAAGCGGTGGTGCGCGGCATGCATTACCGGCTGCTGGAATTGTAGGAAGACTCGGTTGGTCGGGTTTGTCGGCCGCGTAGTTGGCGCGGGCGTGGTTGTTCATGTTCGGGGAGCGCTGGCAGACCGGTGTTCGCATGCCGACCTCAGCGCACATCGCACACACGCCGGTGTCGCAATTCGCGCGTTTCGCGATTGCCGACCGGTGTCATCGCACTTAACGTGGATGCTGACGACACACGGTCTCCATCGCCAGTTGAAACAATCCGTGGTGAATGCGATTGGTGCAGGCAATCAGTGCAACTGACCAAGCACGCACCAACCTATTTGGCCCAGGCACCAAGGGCGCGGGCATTCGCAGCGCAGACGGCGTCCGCGGATCTGTTATGCCCCTATATGCATGGCTAACCTGGCAAATTTGCCAGTTATCCCGACCCGCTGCGCTGGGTAGGCTCGCCGCTCTCATTGCCGTAAGTGGGCGCAGGTCATGCAGTGCACCGAGGGTTTCGTCGAATTTCGCGGCTATCGCACCTGGTACCGCATCACCGGCGACCTGCACAGCGATGCGTGCCCGCTGATCGTGCTGCATGGCGGCCCGGGCTGCACGCACGACTACGTCGACAGCTTTACCGATCTGGCCGGCAGCGGCCGCGCGGTCATTCACTACGACCAATTGGGCAACGGGCATTCCACCCATCTGCCCAATGCCGACCCCAGCTTCTGGACGGTCGGACTGTTCCTGGATGAGCTGCACGCGCTGATCAGCCATCTCGGACTGGCCCAATACGCGCTGCTGGGCCAGTCGTGGGGCGGCATGCTGGCCGCCGAACACGCGGTGCGCCGCCCTGCAGGACTGCGCGCACTGGTCATCGCCAACTCGCCCGCGTCGATGGGCTTGTGGCGGGCCGCCGCGCTGCGCCTGCGCGCGCGCCTGCCCGAACCGGTACAGGCCGCCCTGGACGAACATGAAGCCGCCGGCACCCTGGATTCGCCCGCCTACCGCGCCGCCACGCAGGCGTTCTACGCACAGCACGTGTGCCGGGTGCTGCCCTGGCCTGCGGAGGTGGCGCGCACCTTTGCCGCGATCGATGCCGATCCCACCGTCTACCACGCGATGAACGGCCCGACCGAATTCCACGTCGTGGGCAGCCTGCGCAACTGGAGCATCATCGAACGCCTGCACCGCATCACCGCGCCGACGCTGGTGCTGTCCGGCAAATACGATGAAGCCACGCCGGAAACCGTGGAGCCTTACGCGCGATTGATTCCGGACGCGCGCTGGCATGTCTTCCCCAACTCCAGCCACATGCCGCATGTGGAAGAGCGCGAGCCCTGCATGCGCCTGGTCGGCAACTTCCTCGACGACCACAGCCCGTGGCCAGGCGGGCAACTGACCCGCACCTCGGCGCTGGCCAATCGCGCCGTCTGAGCGGGGTGTAACGCTGCAGGGCTGCGGGTTGCTGGCCTTGACAGACATGCTGATGCCCGCGCGGTTCCGCAGACTGGTGCGCTTGAGCACTTTGAGCGGCTCACAAAACGTAGCGAGCAGTCGTCAGGTGAGTGCGGACGGCGCGGAGGAACCGGAGTGTGTGGGGTACGTGCCGATTTCGCCGGCCGCGCTCGCCTGGCGGCTGCGCAGCCGTTTTGATAGCCGCTCTTAGCCCGACGCCATCAGTTACCGAGCCACACCAGCGTCTTGCGCGCGCGTGGCAGCGTGTTCATGGCCACGCACACGACACCGGAATGATGGGCAGCTCTGCGTTGGTTCCTCCATGCACGTTGCGGTGTTGAGCCATGCGCGCCTTCGGCCCGTCTTGATGGCCGCCGCCGGTCCGGCCGGCCAAGCCCACACCGTCGTGCCGAGCATGCGTACATATCGTGCTGCGGCCTTGTCTGGTAGTGCTGCGCACTACGTTGCACTGCATCCCCCACAACTGTGCGGAGCACTTGCCGCCGCGCTCGATAGCAACGACCGAGGCGTGTGATCGCGCCACTCGTGCATGCTCAGCCGTAGTTGCTTTCGCTTGGCCGACTCAGTCGATCATCGCGTGCGCAGCATTGACCCATGCGCCATTCGTAAGACTCTGGGCGAACGCGCCGCTGCTGCCGTCGCGCATCTGCAAGCTGTATCAATGATCGGTTTGCAAGAGCTTGCAGAAACGCAACGCCACGGATGCTCCAGCGGCGATGCACGCGCGCGTGATTGATGCGGCAGCCGCGCATTAGGCCTGAACTTCCCGCCAAACTGATCCGCTGATCATCAGCGTGATGTGGCTGCGTGGTGATCAAGCGCGGCCGTGGCGCGTCGCGTTGAAGTGTTGCTCGCTTCGCTGCATTGCCGCGCGGCGCGCTGCATCGCGCAGTAGCGCATGCGCAACGGCATGCCATCGCAGCATGCAGCAATCGCACGCACAAGACATGTTGCAGCGCAGTGGCACGGTGTCCTGTCTCCGCTGTCCATTGCTGTCTCTTTTGCGTGTCTCTCTGCGCGAATGCCGCGGTCTGTCAAATTTTCATAACTGGATAATTGTTTTCTGTTTCAAGACGCGCGAAGAATGCACGCCCCCACGCACCGCGTTGCCGTCGTCATGCACTCGCTGACGCCCTGCAGCGTTTTCGAATTTCATTGGGAGAGGCTGCATGATTAGCAAAACGCTTCAGGGCGCACTCGCGCTTGCACTGTCTGTTTGCGCTGCGGGCGCGATCGCAGGTCCGGTCGGCTACGGTGCCGCCACCACCGGCGGCGGCAACAAGGTTCCGGTGAATGTGGCCACGTTCGAGGCGATGCAGTCGGCCATCGACAGCTACTCCGGCAGCGGCGGCCTGGTGCTGAACTACACCGGCAAGTTCGACTTCGGCACCATCAAGGACGTCTGCGCGCAGTGGAAGCTGCCCGCCAAGACCGTGCAGATCAAGAACAAGAGCGATGTCACCATCAAGGGTGCCAACGGCTCGGCTGCCAACTTCGGCATTCGCGTGGTGGGCAATGCGCACAACGTGATCATCCAGAACATGACCATCGGTCTGTTGCAGGGCGGCGAAGATGCCGATTCGATTTCGCTGGAAGGCAACTCCAGTGGCGAGCCGTCCAAGATCTGGGTCGACCACAACACGGTATTCGCCTCGCTCACCAAGTGCTCCGGCGCCGGTGATGCCTCCTTCGATGGCGGCATCGACATGAAGAAGGGCGTGCATCACGTCACCGTGTCCTACAACTATGTCTACAACTACCAGAAGGTGGCGTTGAACGGTTACAGCGACAGCGACACCAAGAACTCGGCCGCGCGTACCACCTACCACCACAACCGCTTCGAGAACGTGGAATCGCGCGTGCCGCTGCAGCGCCGTGGCTTGAGCCACATCTACAACAACTACTTCAACAACGTCACCACCTCCGGCATCAATGTACGCATGGGTGGCATTGCCAAGATCGAGTCCAATTACTTCGAGAACATCAAGAACCCGGTGACCTCGCGCGACAGCAGCGAGATCGGCTACTGGGACCTGATCAACAACTACGTCGGCAGCGGTATCACCTGGGGCACGCCCGACGGCAGCAAGCCCTACGCCAATGCCACCAACTGGATCAGCACCAAGGTGTTCCCCGAATCGCTGGGCTACATCTACACGGTCACGCCGGCCGCGCAGGTCAAGGCCAAGGTGATCGCCACCGCAGGGGCGGGCAAGAACCTGGCCGAATAAGGGCGCGGCGCCACCCTGTATGACTGAAACCCCGGCCTTGGTCGGGGTTTCTTTTTCAAGCGGTTCGCCAAGCGAAGTGCCCGTTGCACCCACCGGCATCGCTGGGCCTGCGAGGCGCTAACCGAGGGCGATGCGTTGCGGGCGAGGAGGGACGAGGACGACGCGCGGTGCTCACCGCATGGCGCGCGGCCTGTTCGGTCGCCGCCTGCCAGGTGCGTGGTTCAGCATGTCATGCGTGTCCGTGGCGATGTCCGCACTGCTGCAGCAAGGAGCGCACGGGTACGCGGGGCCTGCACGTGCGTGGCCGCCGTTGCACCGCGCACGCCGCGACAGGGCTCGCGACCGGAGTGCGGTGGCGGTGCCGCCGTCAAGAGGCGCGGCGGAGCCCGCGACGCGGTATCGTGTCGCGTTCCCGTCATCGTCGATCCTGTCCATGCCGCTTCCGACCGATCCTGTTGCTGAGACTGCTTCGTCCGCTGCGCCTGCGCTGCGTCATGCGCTCAAACCCCGGCAATTGATGATGATGGGCCTGGGCACGGCGATCGGCGCAGGCTTGTTCCTGGGCTCGGGGGTCGGCATCCACGCGGCCGGCCCGGCCGTGCTGGTGTCCTATCTGATCGCCGGCGCGCTGGTGATCATCGTGATGAACGCGCTCGGTGAAATGGCTGCGGCCAAGCCGGCCAGCGGCGCGTTTTCGGTCTACGCGGCCGATGCCATGGGGCCGACCGCCGGCGCCACCGTCGGCTGGTTATGGTGGCTGCAGATCGTGGTGGTGATCGCCGCCGAGGCGGTGGGCGCAGCAAGCCTGCTGGCCACGGTGTGGCCGGACTTGCCGGTGCCGATGCTGGCGTCGGTATTCATGGCCACCTTCACCGTGATCAATCTGCTGGGCGTGCGCAATTTCGGCGAGTTCGAATTCTGGTTCGCCATCCTCAAGGTGGTGGCGATCCTGATCTTCCTGATGATTGGCGGTGCATTGCTGGCGGGTCTGCTGCCGGGTGTGGCATCGCCGGGGCTCTCCAATTTCACCCAGCACGGTGGATTCGCGCCCAAGGGCCTGGCCGGCATCGGCACCGCATTGCTGGTGGTGGTGTTCGCCTTCGGCGGTACCGAGATCGTGGCGGTGGCGGCAGCTGAAACCGCCGACCCCGGGCGCAGCCTGGCGCGCACCATCCGCACGGTGGCCTGGCGCATCCTGGTGTTCTATATCGGCTCGATCAGCGTCATCGTCGCGGTGGTGCCGTGGACCAGTGATGCACTGAGTTCGCCGTTTGCCGCAGTGCTGGAAGTGGCGCGCATTCCTGGTGCGGCAACCGGCATCACGCTGGTGGCGGTGGTGGCGCTGTTGTCGGCGCTCAATGCCAATCTCTATGGTGCCTCGCGCATGATCTTCTCGCTGGCGCAGCGCGGTGAAGCGCCGCGTTGGCTGGGCAACACCAGCCGCCAGCAGGTGCCGCTGGTGGCGGTGATCGCCAGCGTGTTGTTCGGCTTTGCCGCCGCGGTGCTGGAGTTGCTGTATCCCGGCAAGGTGCTGCCGATGCTGCTGAATATCGTCGGTGCCACCTGTTTGCTGGTGTGGACGATCTCGTTGCTGTCGCAGCTGATCCTGCGTGCACGCGCCGACCGCGCCGGCATCGCCTTGCCGTTCCGCATGCGTGGCTACCCGGTGCTGACGCTGCTGGCGTTGGCGATCCTGGCGGTGATCTTCGTGCTGCTGGCATTTTCGGCCGACACCCGCGCACAGTTCCTGTCGATGGTGGGGCTCACCGCCGGCATCGCGCTGGTCAGCGAGCTGGCGCGGCGGATGCGCAAGCGCTAAACCGTATTGGCTGACAGGCGGCGCCCACGTGCGCCGCTAGCAGCAGCGTGGCGAACGGCGCTCACGTGGCCGTATGCTTTGGCAGCCGATGGCAGGCGCGTGATATCTGCGCGATAGCGCGATGCTGCGCGTTCGCAGTCGCCCGTTACGGCGCTGCAACGCAGCCAGATGCCTTGATTCAACGCAATTGCGACGCGACACGTTGACGCAGTGCGACGCCGTGTCGCATCGGGAACGGGCGCACGCGTCCCTATCATGATCCTGTCGCACGAAGGATCTGCTCGCACATCACAGGGATTCCTCGGCGATCGATCCGCAGCCTGCGCGCTGGCGGTCATCCCCACTTTCCTGGAGCTTTCTCCATGGACGCCCTGCTGTTGTCACGGATCCAGTTCGGGTTCGTCATCGCGTTCCACGTGTTGTTTCCCGCGTTCACCATCGGCTTGTCCAGCCTGTTGGCATTTCTGGAATGGCGCTGGTTGCGCACCCGCCTGCCGGTCTGGCGCGAGCTGTATTTCTTCTGGCAGAAGATCTTCGCCGTGTCCTTCGGCATGGGCGTGGTCAGCGGCATCGTCATGGCCTTCCAGTTCGGTGCGAACTGGCCGGAGCTCAGCCGCATTGCCGGCAGCGTGATCGGTCCGTTGCTCAGCTATGAAGTGCTCACCGCGTTCTTTCTGGAAGCCAGCTTCCTGGGCGTGATGATGTTCGGCTGGGGCCGGATTTCCGAGCGCCTGCATTTCTTCGCCACCTGCATGGTCGCGCTGGGCACGCTGTTCTCCACGTTCTGGATCCTGTCGTCCAACAGCTGGCTGCAGACGCCGGCCGGCTACGAGGTCGTCAACGGCATCGTGCATCCGGTGGACTGGCTGAAGATCATTTTCAACCCGTCGTTCCCGTACCGTTTGGCGCACATGGCGCTGGGCTCGTTCATCACTACCTGCTTCGTGGTGGGCGCGGTGGGTGCGTGGTATCTGCATCGTGGCGTGCACCGCGAGGCAGGCCTGCGCATGCTCAAGCTGGCGGTGGCGTTTTCGGCGATCACCGTGCCGCTGCAGATCTTTGTTGGCGACATGCATGGCTTGAACACGCTCGAGCACCAGCCGATGAAGATCGCCGCGGTGGAAGCGCACTGGCACGACGAAGCGCCGGGGGAGGGCTTCCCACTGGTGGTGTTCGCGGTGCCCAACGCGGCGAAAGAGCGCAACGATTACGAGATCGCCATTCCGCGGCTGGGCAGTCTGATCCTCACCCATCGCCTGGATGGCCGCATCGCGCCGCTGACCACGGTGCCGGCCGCCGATCGTCCGCCCGTGCTGCCGGTGTTCTTCGCGTTCCGCATCATGGTCGGGCTGGGCAGCTTGATGCTGGTGGTGGCCTGGGTGTCGGCGTTTGCCTGGTGGCGCGGCAAGCTGGTGCAGTGGCGCTGGTTGCTGGCCACCTGGCGCTGGATGCTGCCGAGCGGCTTCATCGCGCTGGTGTCGGGCTGGTTCGTGACCGAGATGGGCCGGCAGCCGTACGTGGTGTATGGGTTGCTGCGTACCGCCGATGCGGTGGGCCCGCAGTCGACGTTGATGACCGCCATCTCGCTGGCGGTGTATGTGGCCGGCTACGCCTTCGTGTTCGGCTGGGGCATCTGGTACCTGGTCAAGATCGGCAAGCTCGGGCCCACCCCGCACGATGCGCCGCAACTGGATCACGGCGAACACACGCCCGCACGGCCGCTGTCGGCCGCCGACGAACCGATCGATGGAGCTGCCTGATGGACATGACGACCTTCCTGCCGGTGGCGTGGTTCGCGGTGATCGGTTTCGGCGTGTTGATGTACGTGGTGCTGGATGGCTTCGTGCTCGGCATCGGCATCCTGGCGCCGTTTCGCAAGGACGAAGCGCAGCTGGACCTGATGATGAACACCGCCGCGCCGATCTGGGACGGCAACGAAACCTGGCTGGTGCTGGGCGGGGCAGGGCTGCTCGCCGCGTTTCCCAAGGCGTATGCGGTGATCCTGTCGGCGCTGTATCTGCCGGTGCTGCTGATGGTGATGGCGCTGGTGTTTCGCGGGGTGGCGTTTGAATTCCGCTTCAAGGCGCATCGCTCGCGGCGGCTGTGGAGCAATGCGTTTGCCGCCGGTTCGATCCTGGCGACCTTTGCGCAGGGCGTGATCCTGGGTGCGTTGGTGCAGGGCTTGCCGATCGAGAACGACCGGTACGTCGGCGGCATCTGGGGCTGGTTCAGCCCGTTCGCGATGCTCACCGGCGCGGCATTGGTGGCCGGCTATGCACTGCTCGGCAGCACCTGGCTGATCCTCAAGACCGACGGCCACGTGCAGCAACTGGCGCGCCAGCTATCGCGGCCACTCGCGTTGACGGTGCTGGTGTTCATCGGCTTGGTCAGTGCGTGGCTGCCGTCGCTGCAATCGCACGTGATGGAGCGCTGGTTCGAAGGCGCGCACTACCTGTGGCTGATGCCGATCCCGGTGCTTGTGGCGGTGGTGGGCGTGGCGTTGTGGCGCGCCACCGACGCCGGCCAGCCGGACACGCCGCCGTTCCTGCTGGCGATGGCCTTGTTCGTGCTCGGCTTCCTCGGGCTGGTGCTGGGCATGTGGCCCTACCTGGTGCCGCCGGTCTATACGATCTGGCAGGCCGCCGCGCCGCCGTCTTCGCAGCTGTTTGCGCTGGTCGGCCTGGTGCTGCTGCTCCCGCTGATCCTGGGCTACACGGTGTGGTCGTACCGCGTGTTCCGCGGCAAGATCACCGCCGAGACTGGCTATCACCACTGAAGGCTGCGGGCGTACGCAGCGTAGCGCGCCGTGTGCGCGTAGCGCGCTGCGAGCACGAACAGCGACGGCAGGGCTGCGAGCCTGCCAGGGCAGGGCGGTTGCATGCAGCGCTAAAGCGCCACAACGGCCTTGCCGCTGTGGTGACCAGTGGGCCGCAGCGCGATCTGCCGCTCTACAACCGCAGGTGCAGCCAGGGCAGCAAGACCACGCAGAAATGCCGGCCTCGCCGCTGCGCCATCGTTCGCCAGGGCGAGGTCTTCCCAGCCAGCTAGCGCAGGCGCTGCTTGAACATCCAGTCCCACATCGCCGGATCGGCGTAGGTGGCGTCCCAGGCGTTGTGGTTGCCGTTGGGGTATTCGCTGTAACGCACATTGGCGCCCACGCCCTTGGCGGCGCGGTACAACGCGCGGTCGTCGTGCGGCGGGACCGCCTCGTCCTTGGCGCCATGGAACATCCAGATCGGCACGTGCTTCAGGCGCGTGACGGCCGCGGTGTACGGGTCGGCTTCTTGCGCCACCAGGCTCACGTACAAGGTGCGGCGCTCATCGCGCGGGGCCTTGAGCGCGCCGCAGATCGGCACGATGGCGGCAAAACGCTGCGGCTGCATCAGGCCGATTTCCCAGGCGCCATAGCCGCCCATCGAAATGCCGGTGAGGTAGGTGCGCTGCGGGTCGGCGGAAAATTCAGCAGTGGTGGCATCCAGCGCGGCAATCGCCATGCGCGCATTGATCCCCAGCCATTCCTCGTCGTCCGGCACCTGCGGCAACACCACCAGCGCGGGAAAGTCGGCGGTGTGTTCGCTCAGGTAGGGGCCAACGCCCACCTCGGCCTGGTTACGGCCATTGTCGCCACGCTCGCCCGAGCCATGCAGGAACAGCACGATCGGCCGCGGCTGCGGCGACGTGCCCACCGGCACGAACACCTGGTACTGATAGTGCCGGCCTTCGATCTCCAGCGAGCGCGTCACGAAGTGACCGCGGCGGGTGTCCTGGTGCCGGTCAACCAAGCTGGAACAGCCGGCCAGCAGCAGCGCGAGCACCACCAGCAAAAGACAACGACGCATCACGCAGCACTCCCTGGCAAAGACAGGCCTGCAGTATCGCCGCCAACGCGTGTTGCGGCATGTCGCGTTGCGGCGAGGGCGCGGCGCGCGTCATTGGCTCAGCGCAACAGGATCAAGGTGGCCAGGCCGAGGAAGCTCAAAAAGCCCATCACATCGGTCAGCGTGGTCAGGATCACGCCGCCCGCCAGCGCAGGGTCGAAGCCCAGCCGCTTCAGCGTCACCGGCACCAGCACGCCGCCAAACGCGGCGGTGAGCATGTTCAAGGTCAATGCGGTGCCGATCACCAGCGACAGCATCGGTTGGCGGAACCACACCAGCACAATCACGCCCAGCCCGATGCCCAGCACCATGCCGTTGATCAGCGCCACGGTCAGTTCCTTCTTGAGCAAGGTCATCACGTTGGACGAGCCGATCTGCCCCAGCGCCAGGCCGCGCACCATCAGTGCCAGCACCTGGGTACCGGCATTGCCGCCCATGCCGGCCACGATCGGCATCAACGCCGCCAGCGCGACCAGTTTTTCGATGGTGCCTTCGAACTGGCTGACCACGCTGGAGGCCAGGAACGCGGTGCACAGGTTGATGCCCAGCCAGATCAGGCGGCGGCGGAACGCGCGCCGCGCCGGGCTGAACATGTCCTCGTCCTCGTCCAGACCGGCGGCGCTCAACGCCTGGTGCTCGGCCTGCTCGCGGATGATGTCGACCACGTCATCGATGGTGATGCGGCCGAGCAGGATGTTGTTGTCGTCCACCACCGGAGCGGAGATCCAGTCGTGGTCGGAGAAGCGGCGCGCCACTTCGTCCGACCCATCGCCGACATCGATCGCCGGCTGCTCGTCGTCGATCAGCCGATTGACCGGCGTGCTGTCTTCATGGGTGACCAGCGCCGCCAATGGCACCCGGCCCAGATACTGGTGGCGCCGGCTCACCACGTACAGGTGATCGGTGTGGTCGGGCAGCTCGCCGCGCAGGCGCAGGTAGCGCAGCACCACGTCCACGTTGACGTCGGCGCGCACCGTCACCACGTCCGGGTTCATCAGGCGCCCGGCGGTGTCTTCCGGATACGAAAGCACCTGCTCCAGCCGCTCGCGGTTCTCGCGGTCCATCGACTTGAGCACTTCGTCGATGACGGTATCGGGCAGGTCCTCGACCAGGTTGGCCAGGTCGTCGATGTCCAGGTCTTCGACCGCGGCGACGATTTCGTCCGGGTCCATGTCGGCGAGCAGGCTCTCGCGTACTTCATCGCCCACATGCAGCAGCACCTCGCCATCGTCTTCCGGGTCGACCAGCCCCCACACCACCTCGCGCTTGCCCGGCGGCAGTGATTCCAGCAGGTTGCCGATCTCCGCCGGCGCCAACGTATTGACCAACCGGCGCACCGGCCCGAGACGCCCGCTGTCCAGCGCGTCGGACAGCAGGCGTAGCTGGCGCGCGGTCTTGTCGTGGCGGACGGCTTCGGCCATGCGCGGCTCCCTGGTGGAGTGAACGCGTCTCTTCGGAGGCCGCGGTGCTGGATCAGCAGGGCATTATCGCTTGCGCACGGTGACGAAACATACAGTGCATGTGCAGCGGTGCCCGCGCGCGGTGGGCGTGGGTGTGGCGCAACTCAGTGCAGCAGGCCTTGCGCCACGCTTGCCAGCCATTTTTCGATGCCCTTGCGGTCGCGCGCGCGCAGCAGTTTTTCGCCATGCACGCGCAACTGGCCCAGATGCAGATCGCGCACCGCGCGGCGTACCTCCAGCAAGGTGGCCGGATGCAGGCTGAACTCGGTGAGGCCCAACGACAGCAGCATCGCGACGAAGCGCGGGTCGCCGGCGATTTCGCCACACACGGCCACCGGCTTGTTGTGCGCCCGCCCGGTGGCGATGACCTGCGCGATCAATCGCAGCACCGCCGGATGCAACGGCGAATACAGCTCGCCCAGCGCCTCGTTGTTGCGGTCCACCGCCAGCAGGTATTGCACCAGGTCGTTGGTGCCGATCGACAAAAAGTCGATATCGTCGATGAAGCAGTCCAGCGCCAATGCCGCCGCCGGTACCTCGATCATCGCGCCGAGCGGAATGTGCTCGGCAATCTCGTGGCCTTCGTCGCGCAGCTGCGCGGTGAGCTTTTTCAGCTGTTTGCGCACCAACAGGATTTCCTCGCGCCCGCTGACCATCGGCACCAGAATGCGCACCGGGCCGTAGCCGGACGCGCGCAGGATCGCGCGCAGCTGTGCCTGGGCCACCGCCGGCCGGGCAAGCGACAGGCGCACCCCGCGCAGGCCCAGCGCCGGGTTGTCCTCATCGCTCAGGGTGAGCCCGGTGCGGTCGGCCTTGTCCGCGCCCAGATCCAGCGTACGGATCGTCACCGGCCGGCCGCTCATGCCCAGCACGGTGTCGCGGTAAGTGTGGAACTGCTCGTCTTCGTCCGGCAGCTCGTTGCGCTGCAGGAACAGGAATTCGGTGCGGTACAGCCCCAGCCCGCTCGCGCCCAGCGCATGCGCCTTGGCCACGTCTTCCAGCGACTCGGCATTGGCCAGCAGGGTGATGTCGACGTTGTCGCGCGTGCGGGTCGGCTTGGAGCGCAACCGGCCCAGTTCGCGTTGTTCCTTGGCCAGCGTGCGCAGCCGCTCGCGGTAGTCGCGCAGATGCTCGGGCGTGGGGTCGACGATGACCTGGCCGGAGCCGGCATCGACGATCAGCACGTCGCCATCGTTGACCCGCTGCACCGCGTCGGCCACGCCAACCACCAAGGGCAGGTGCAAGCTGCGCGCCAGGATCGCGCTATGCGAGAGCGCACTGCCGGCGGTGGTGACGATGCCGACCACGCCTTGCGCCTGCAGCTGCGCCAGCTCCGACGGAGCCACGTTGTCGCACACCAGGATCTCGCCGGCCACGCCCTTGAGATCGGGCGCGCGCTTGTGCAAAAACGCATGGATGCGGCCGATCACATGGTCCAGATCGTCCATGCGGCTGCGCAGGTAGGCATCTTCCATGCCGTCGAACACGGCCGCTAAGCGATCGCGTTGCACACGCAGCGCGTAATCGGCGCTGTAGCGGTGGGTGCGGATCAAATCGTCTAGCCCCTGCAGCAGTTCCGGGTCGTCCAGTAACAGCGCGTGCAGTTCGAGGAATTCGCCCACTTCGCGGGCCAGCGCGCCATGCAGGCGGTCGCGCAGTTGCTGCATCTCGGTGCGTGCGGCGGCAATGGCCGCATGCAGACGCTGCAGCTGCGTTTCGACCTGGTTGGCCGGCACGCGTTGCTCGGCCACCTCCAGCGTGTGGCTCTGGCGGACGCGGGCGCGCCCCAATGCGTTACCGCGCGAGGCGGCATGTCCGCGCAAGCGCAGACTCATGCGCGGCCTTGGCGCAGCCGCGCCGTGTCGGTCAGCACGGCACCGACGCAGCGCATGCTCAGCTGTCCTCGTCGAAGCGGCGCTCGAACAGGTCCACCAACGCCTGCAGCGCCTCGGCCTCGTCTTCGCCATCCAGGCGCACCATCACGCTGGTGCCCTGGCCAGCAGCCAGCAGCATCACGCCCATGATGCTCTTGGCATTCACTTCGCGGCCCTTGGCCGCCAGCGTGGCGTTGGCGCGGAAGGACGACAGCGTCTGCACCAGCTTGGCGGTTGCCCGCGCATGCAGTCCCAGCCGATTGGAAACTATGAGTTCGCGTTCAAGCATCGTCGATGATCGCTCCGTTGCGGGTACCGGCCGCCGCGGTGGCGGGCAGCTCCTGCAAACCTTGTTCGGGGTAATTCATCACCCGCAGCAGCATGGGCAGGCTGAGCGCAGACACACGGCGAACCGGGGTGCCCAGCTTGGCCAGCCGACTGGCGAGATTGCTGGGGCTGGCGCCGTACAGGTCGGTCATGACCAACACGCCGTCGCCGCTGTCGACCCGACGCATCGCTGCCGAGGCCTGGGGCAATAACGCGTCCAGGTCTGCATCGAGCGGAACCTCGAAGGATTCGGTCTTCAACGGCAAATGCCGCAACAGCCCCGTCGCCACGTCCAAGAACGCTGCGCCGATGCCGGGATGAGTAATGAGGAGAATGCCACAGGCCATGCCGAAACGTTAACAGGTCAGCATGACCACGCGATAGCGTTTGCCGGGCACCGATGTGTTGCGAAATGAATGGGCGTTTAGCCTGCTGCAATTGGGCGTGGATTGCAGGCGATGTGCGCTCCGCTGACAGCGTGACGATGTGACGTCCGTTGCGTCTGCACCGGTATCGCGGCAAGCGAGCGCTGCAGTGGATTGATCAGTGGCGATGCTCATAGCGCGCGTGACTTGGCGACGCCTTTGCCGTGTTCCCAATTCGCCATGCGTGCCGACGTATAGCGCTTGGTTCAGTGCGCTCGACAGGCACCTTCCGCGTGGAGATGGAGCAATGCAATAAGTGCGTCGGCCACGCCCTGCTCAGCGACAACAACGCCCAATCACATCAAGCGCGCACAGTAGTCGCATCAACCAAACGCAAGGTTCCCTCTCGCTGACCAGCCGCGCCGCAGACCGCATCACACCGCTTCAACGATTCCCAAATCCCGATTCCCCAATCCCGAACCTCAATCCTGCTCGCGATGAAACGTCGCCACTTCCGGCCAGCCCTGTTCGCGTGCATGGCGCGCCATGCGCTCGGCCAGATACACCGAGCGGTGCTTGCCGCCGGTGCAGCCGAACGCGATGGTGACGTAGCTGCGGGTGTCGTTGCGCAGGCGCGGCAGCCAGGTATCGAGCAGGTCCACGATCTGCGCCGAATAGCGGATCACGTCCGGCTCCTTGTCCAGGTAATCGCGCACGCCGGCATCGCGGCCGGTGAGTGGGCGCAGCTCCGGGTCCCAGTGCGGGTTGGGCAGCACACGCGCATCGAACACGAAGTCGGCCTCGGCCGGCACGCCGCGCTTGTAGGCGAAGGATTCGAACAGCAGCGACAAGCGGTCGCTATTGCCCAGCGCGAACTCGGTGACCACGCGCCGGCGCAGCTGGTGGACGTTGAGCGCGCTGGTATCGATGATGGCATCGGCCTGCGCACGCAGCGGCGCGGTCAATTCGCGCTCGCGGGTGATCGCTTCCGGCAACGCCAGGCCGAGCTGGCTGAGCGGATGGCGGCGGCGGGTATCGGCATAGCGCTTGAGCAGGGCTTCGTCGCTGGCTTCGAAAAACAGCAGGCGTGCCTCGATGCCGTATTCCTGCGCGGCCTGCCGCCACTGCGCCAGCTGGGTCAGGTCGCTGCGGCTGCGCACGTCGATGCCCACTGCCAGGCGCTGGTCGCCGAGCGGGTTGCCCCGCAGCCGGCTGCGCACAAAGTCCGGCAGCAACTCGACCGGCAGATTGTCCGAGCAGTAATAGTCGAGGTCTTCGAAGGTCTTCAGCGCCACCGACTTGCCGGACCCGGACAACCCGCTGACGATCATCAAGGTGGACGCGGCAATGCTCATGGGGTGCGTCGCTCCAGCAGGTTGCTGTGGCGGGCGATGAACATCGCCGCCGGGTCGATGCCCTTGGTGCGCAGGATGTGCAGGCGGGTAGCCGCCTCGGTCAGCACGGCCAGGTTGCGGCCGGGCATCACCGGCAGGGTGATCAGCGGCACGTCCAGATCCAGCACGTGGCGGCTGCCAGAATCACCGGTCAGGCGCTCGTAGCCGGAAGGTGTGGGCTCGGTCATCGGCCGGGTCAGGTGCACGATCAGGCGCAGGTACTTGTTCTTCTTCACCGCGGTGTCGCCGAACATGTCGCGCACGTTCAACACGCCAAGGCCGCGCACTTCCAGCAGATCCTGCAGCAGCTCGGGGCAGGTGCCGTCGAGCACGTCGGGCGCGATCTGGGTGAACTCGGGTGCGTCGTCGGCCACCAGGCGGTGCCCGCGGCTGAGCAGTTCCAGCGCCAGCTCGCTCTTGCCCGAGCCGGCCTCGCCGGTGATCAGCACGCCGATCGAATAGATCTCCATGAACACGCCATGCAGCGTGACCCGCGGCGCCAGCGTGCGCGCCAGGTGGTAGGACAGATGATTGAGCAGCTCATGGCCGCGCTTGGGCGAGATCCACAGCGGCGTATTGGATTCATCCGCCGCCGCGCGCAAGTCTTCCGGGCAGGACTGGTTCTTGCTGATCGCCAGTGCCAGCGGCTGCACCTGGATGATCTTTTCGATCGTCTCCCAGCGTTGCCGCGCATCCAGCGAATCCAGCCACGCCAACTCCTCGGTACCGAGGATCTGCACCTTGTTTGGGTAGATCACATTGAGGTAGCCGGCCAGCGAGGGGCGGCGCGCATTATTGCTGCCGGCTTCGATTTCGCGGTGCTCGCCCTTTTGCCCGGCGACCCAGCGCAGCGCCAGCTTGTCACGCTGCTGGTCGAACAGCTCACGTGCGGTGATGCTGGTATTCATGCGGCGCTCGCGTGTGGGGGCGGTACCTCGGTCAGCAGCGCCATCAGCGCTTGCGCATCGGGCGCGGCGCGCAGCTGCTGGCGAAAATGGCTGTCCGAAAAACGCTCGGCCAGTTCCGACAACAGCATTAGGTGCTGATGCGTGTAGTGCGCCGGCACCGCCATCGCAAACACCAGGTCCACGGCCTCTTCGGCGCCGAACTCCACCGGCGTCTGCAGCCGCAGCAAGGCGCCGCGTGGTTCGGTGAGGTTGGGGCAGCGCCCGTGCGGAATGGCAATGCCGTGGCCGATGGCGGTGCTGCCAAGGGCTTCGCGCTCGCACAGGTTGGCAAATAGTTCGTCGGTACCGGCCTGGCGGCAGGACAGCAGCTCGGCGGCGGTATGCAGGACGGTGTCGCGATCGGCGGCCGGCGACACCATGGTGCGCACGGCCGCCATCAGATCGGTTAAAGGCATGAGGGCATCAAGCGAGAAGCGTCATGCGGGATTGTCGCGCACCTCGCGGGCGTGGTGGTTACATTTCTTCTCTTTGTGCTTGAGCACCAGGCGGTCGAGCTTGTCGACCAGCAGGTCGATGGCGGCATACATGGTGGAACCGCTGGCATCGGCGTGCAGGGTGCGGCCGGGGAGGTTGACGGTGGCGACCACATGGTGGTCTGGCTTGCGGACGGCCAGCTGGGTTCGGACTTCACAGTGCTGGTCGAAGTGGCGCTGCAGGCGCTGCAGCTTGCTTGCCACGTAGTCCCGCAGGGCGGGGGTCACTTCAAGCTGGTGGCCATACGTCTCGATACGCATCGGATACCTCCATTGGTCGGTGGGCCAATGAACCTTTCCGGTGGTCCGGCGAACCCGGCACAGGCCGGCGTTGCGGTGGTTGCAACGTCAGGCGATGCGCACGCGTTCGTGGGAGGCGGAAATGTTCATGGCCTCACGATACTTCGCAACGGTTCGGCGCGCTACTGGTACGCCGGAAGTTTTCAACAGATCTGCCAACTTGGCGTCCGACAAGGGTTTGCGCGGGTTTTCCGCATCGATCAGGCGCCGGATCATCGCCTGGATCGCCGTGCTGGAGGCCTCGCCGCCGCTGTCGGTGTCGATGCCGGAGGCAAAGAACGAGCGCAGCGGGATGGTGCCGCGCGGCGTGCGTACGTACTTGCGGGCGATGGCGCGCGAAATCGTCGATTCGTGCAGGCCCAGCTCGCCGGCGATCTCGCGCAGGGTCAGCGGGCGCAGCGCCTGCGCGCCGAACTCCAGGAACCCGGCCTGGTGCTGCAGCAGGCAGCGCACCACCCGCAGCAGGGTTTCGCCGCGCGCCTCCAGGCTCTTGAGCAGCCAGCGCGCTTCCTGCAGTTGGCCGCGCAGGTAGCCGGCGTCGGATTCGCCGCAGCTGCGGATCAGTTGCTCGTAGCCGCGGTGGATGGTGACCTTGGGTTGCGCGCGGCCGGCCAGGGCGGCGCGCCAGACGCCACGCTGGCGCCAGATCACACAGTCCGGCACCACGTAGGTGTCCTGCGACAGCGCGCTGATCTGCTTGCCCGGGCGCGGGTCCAGCGAGCGCACCAGCTGCACGGCCTGCTCGACATCGGCGGCGGAGCGCTTGAGTTCGTGAGCCAGGCCGGCAATGCCGCTGCGCGGCAGCCGTTCCAGCGGCCCGGCCACGATCTGCAGCGCCAGCTCGCGCGCCGGCGTCGCCGGATCGAGCACCTGCAGCTGCAGCGCCAGACATTCGCCCAGCGAGCGCGCACCGATGCCCACCGGGTCGAAGCGCTGGATCTGGTGCAGCACGGTGAGCACTTCGGCCTCGTCCACGTTGCCGAGGTTGAGCGTCTCCAGAATCGCGCTGAGCGGCTCGCGCAGGTAGCCGTCTTCGTCCAGGGCATCGATCAGGATCGCGCCGATCTGGCGGTCCCTTGGCGACAGCGGTGACAGGTGCAACTGCCACAACAGGTGGTCTGCCAGGGTTTCGGACTCGGCCACGCGTTCGGCGGCGTCGCCGTTGTCGTCGTCGTCGAAGCTGCCGCCACTGCCAGTGCCGGTCCACTGCAGCTCGTCTTGCGACCAGTCGTCGTCGCGCTCGGCAGGCGCCGGCTCGTCGCGTTGGCGTTCTTCGTTGGAGGCGGAGGGCGACGGTTCGACCGGCGCCTCGCTGGCCGCATGTGCGGCTTCGTCGGCCCACTCCAGCAGTGGATTGGTCTCCACCGCTTCGGCGATTTCCACTTCCAGCTCGGTGGTGGACATCTGCAATAGTTTGATCGCCTGACGCAATTGCGGCGTCATGACCAACTGCTGTCCTAACGATGTCTGGAGCCGGGCTTTCATGCGGACACTAGCTGGATGACCTATGGCGCGGCGACGCGCTCAAAGGCGGAAGGTGTCCCCCAGATAGACGCGCCGCACGTCGGGATTGTTGAGCAAAGCGTCCGGTGCCCCCTGCGCCAGCACGCCCCCCTCGGCGAGGATATACGCGCGGTCGCAGATTCCCAAGGTCTCGCGCACGTTGTGATCGGTGATCAACACGCCGATGCCGCGTTCCTTGAGGTGAATGACGATGCGCTGGATCTCGCCGACCGAAATCGGGTCCACGCCGGCGAACGGTTCATCGAGCAGCATCATGCGCGGTTTGGCGGCCAGCGCGCGGGCAATCTCGCAACGGCGCCGCTCGCCACCGGACAGGCTGGCGCCCAGCTGGTCGGCCACATGGGTGATCTGCAGCTCTTCTAGCAGCGAGGCCAGTTCTTTCTCCTGGCCTGGCCCATCGAGGTCGTCGCGCAGTTCCAGCACCAGGCGGATGTTGTCGGCCACGCTGAGCTTGCGGAACACCGACGGCTCCTGCGGCAGGTAGCCCACGCCGAGCTTGGCGCGCGCGTACATCGGCTCGGCGGTGAGGTCGCGGCCGTCCAGTTCGATACGCCCGGCATCGGCCTCGACCAGCCCGACGATCATATAGAAGCACGTGGTCTTGCCGGCACCGTTGGGGCCCAGCAGGCCGACCACTTCGCCGGCCTCCAGGGTCAGGCCGAACTCCTTGACCACTTCGCGCTGCTTGTATTTCTTGCGCAGACCGGTGGCGACCAGCATTACTTCTTCCCCTGCGGCTTGGCCGGTGCGGGCGCCGCGGCGGGCGCGGCAGTCTTGGGCTGGATGATGGTGCGCACGCGGCTGCCGTCGCCGCCGCTCTGCATGTTGCCGGTCTTGGTGTTGTAGACCATGCGCTGACCAGCGTTGGTGCCCTTGGGCGAATCCACCTTGTAATTGCCGGTGAGGATGATGATTTCGTCGGCGACCTTGTATTCGATGTTGTCGGCCTGGCCATTCATCATCGCGCCGTCGTCCATCTCCTGCTTCAGCGTGGCCTGCTTGCCGTTGAGCACAACGCGATCGGTCTGGCCGTTCTTCTGAAAGATGTCGGCGGTGTCGGCGTGGATTTCCAGCGTGCCCTGGGTGATCACCACCTTGCCGCTGAAGCGGCACTTGCCGCTGTCATCGAGCATGTTGCAATCGTTGCTGTTGGAGTCGATCGTCATCGGCTGATTGCGATCGCTGGTCTTGGCCATCGCCAATGCGGGCAGCAGCAGTGCGGCAAACGCCAGTTTAGCGGGCAGCATTCGGTTCATAGCGGGTCTTGACCTGGGAAAGGAGCTTGTACTGGCGTGTCTTGAGATCGGCCTCGAAGCCGACCCCGCTTTGCATGATACCCGGCCGGCGCATGGTGACCGGCGCGGCGGTCTTGGCCAGGTTCTGCTGCGGAAACACGTCCAGGCTCTCGGTGCGGAAAGTGGTGGGCGGGGTATTGCCGGTGGTGGGGCTGTCGCCGGCGACGTCACCGCGCAGGCGCATTTCATCGCCCTTGGGGCTGATCCAGCCGGTCTTGGAGCGCAGCGTCCACGGGTTGTTGGCGTTGTCGGGTAGCAGGAACACCGGCGTGGTGATCTCCGAGGTCTGGTCGGCGCGGTTACGGTGCATTTCCGGCGCGCGCAGCGTCATCGACTCCTTGCCGCTCTCCTTGTCCAGGGCAATCAACTCGAAGTCGCGCAGCACGTAGTCGGCCTTGGAATCGTCCACCGCCGCAGCGACCGGACGCGCGCGCTGCTGCCAGGCCGACCAGCCGCTGATGATCGCCGCCGCCAGCAGCACGGCGCCGAGCGTGGTGCGCCAATTCCAGGTCATGCCGAGAACCTCGCGATGATGCTGTCGACCTGGCCCTGCGCGGCCAGCACCACGTCGCAGACTTCGCGCGCGGCGCCTTCGCCGCCCCGTGCGCGGGTGTGCCACTGCACGCGTTCGGCAATCCACGGGTGCGCGTTGGCGGGCGCGACCGGTAGGCCGACTGCCAGCAACGCCGGCAGGTCGGGCAGGTCATCGCCCATGAACAACACTTCGTCCAACGAGAGCCCGTGCTCCTGGCACAGCGCCAGCACTGCCAGGCGCTTGTTCTTGACCCCGATCTGCACATGCAGGCCCAGATCCTGGCCACGTTTTTCCGCCGACAGGCTGGCGCGGGCAGTGATCAGCGCCACGTGGATGCCGGCATGCTCCAGCTGCTTCAGGCCCTGGCCGTCGAGCACATTGAAGGCCTTGCTCTCGTTGCCGGCGTGGTCGTAATACAGGCGGCCGTCGGTCAGGGTGCCGTCGACGTCGAAACACGCCAGGCGCACGCGGGCGGCGCGGTCGATGAGTTCGGCAGGAAGGTCTTGCAGGGGGGAATAGGGCATCGGCACGAATCGGTGAGAACGGGGTCCGGCGGTTGAAAACTGAACCTGTTAAACCACCTTGGCGCGCAACAGGTCGTGAATGTTCAATGCGCCGACCGCGCGCTGCTGCGCATCGACCACGATCAGGCCATTGATCTTGTAGTCCTCCATCAGCCGCGCGGCCTCGGCGGCCAGCTGGTCGGCGCCGATGGTCTTGGGGTTGCGGGTCATCACCTCGGCAATGCCGGCAGTGCGCACGTCGATGTCGCTGTCCAGCGCGCGGCGCAAATCGCCGTCGGTGAACAGGCCGATCAGCCGCTCCTGCGCGTCCACCACGGCGGTCATGCCCAGGCGCTTGCGGCTCATCTCCATCAGCGCCTCGCTCAGGCTGGCGTCCTCGCGCACGCGCGGCAGCTCGTCGCCGCCATGCATCACATCGGTGATGTGCAGCAGCAGGCGGCGGCCCAGGCTGCCGGCCGGATGCGAGCGGGCGAAGTCGTCGGCGGTGAAGCCGCGCGCGTCCAGCAGGGCCACCGCCAGTGCATCGCCCATCGCCAATGAGGCGGTGGTGCTGGAGGTCGGCGCCAGGTGCAGCGGGCAGGCTTCGGCAGACACGCTGACATCCAGGTGCACGTCGGCGGCCTGCGCCAGGGTGGAGGCCGGGCGGCCGGTCATGGCGATGATCGGGTTGCCCTGGCGCTTGAGCACCGGCAGCAGCATGCGCACTTCGTCCGATTCGCCCGAATACGACAGCGCCAGCACGATGTCGGCCTCGGTGATCATGCCCAGGTCGCCATGCCCGGCCTCGCCCGGGTGCACGAAGAACGCCGGGGTGCCGGTGGAGGCCAGGGTGGCGGCGATCTTGCGCGCGATATGCCCGGATTTGCCCATGCCGGTGGCGACCACCCGCCCGCGCGAGGCCAGCACCAGCCGGCAGGCGGCGGCAAACGGCGCACCGATGCGCGCGCCTAGCGCGGCCAGGGCCGCCTGCTCGATCTCGAGCACGCGCTGCCCGCTGGCGACCAGGCTGGCGTCGCTGACGGTGGCGGAGGGCAGGTGCGAGACGGCCATGCAGGGCTCGGGTGAAGAGTAGAATGTGCGCTCATTTTATGAGGAAACGCCCTTTGGACGCCGAAACCATCCGTAAACTCATCGAATCCGGCTTGCCTGAAGCCCGCGTCGACGTGCAGGGCGAGGATGGCGTGCATTTCGAGGCGACCGTGGTCAGCCCGGCCTTTGTCGGGAAAGCGCCGCTGGCCCGCCACCGCATGGTCTACGCCACCCTGGGCGAGCTGATGGGCGGGGCGATCCACGCGCTGCAGCTCAAGACGCTGACCCCCGACGAGGCCTGAGCCTTTGGTAACACCTGGCTGGACGGGCGCCCCTGCGCGTTGACCGCCAGCCTCCAGCGCGCGCCTGACCGCCTCCGCATTCCCCTGACTTCATTTCGGATTCCCTGAGTTCCCATGGCAAAAATCGTAGTGACCGGCGGCCAAGCGCTGCACGGTGAGGTCCATATTTCCGGCGCCAAGAATGCGGTGCTACCGATCCTGTGCGCGACCCTGCTGGCCGATGCGCCGGTGGAGATCAGCAACGTGCCGCACCTGCACGATGTGATCACCACGGTGAAGCTGCTCAGCGAGCTGGGCGCCGAGGTCACCATCGATGAAGGCACGCTGGCCAAGGGGCGCTCGATCCTGGTAGACCCGCGTTCGGTCACCCACCAGATCGCGCCGTACGAGCTGGTCAAGACCATGCGCGCCTCGATCCTGGTGCTGGGCCCGCTGCTGGCGCGCTATGGCACCGCCGAAGTGTCGCTGCCCGGCGGTTGCGCGATCGGCTCGCGGCCGGTGGACCAGCACATCAAGGGCCTGCAGGCCCTGGGCGCAGATATCAGCGTGGAAAACGGCTACATCAAGGCCACCAGCAACGGCCGGCTCAAGGGCGGACGTTACGTGTTCGACATGGTCAGCGTCACCGGCACCGAGAACGTGCTGATGGCCGCCGTGCTGGCCGAAGGCACTACCGTGCTGGAAAACGCGGCGATGGAGCCGGAAGTCACCGACCTGGCCGACTGCCTGATCGCGCTGGGCGCACAGATCGAAGGCGCCGGCACGCCGCGCATCACGGTGCAGGGCGTCGAGCGCCTGGGCGGCGGCCACCATGCGGTGTTGCCGGACCGCATCGAGACCGGCACCTTCCTGGTGGCCGCAGCGATGACCGGCGGCAGCGTCACCGTGCGCCGCGCGCGCCCGGACACCCTGGACGCGGTGCTGGACAAGCTCACCGAAGCCGGCGCGACGATCACCACCACCGCCGACAGCGTCACCTTGGACATGCACGGCAAGCGCCCGCGCGCGGTCAACCTGACCACCGCGCCGTACCCGGCGTTTCCCACCGACATGCAGGCGCAATTCATGGCGCTCAACTGCGTGGCCGACGGCGTGGGCGTGATCAACGAGACGATCTTCGAAAACCGCTTCATGCACGTCAACGAACTGCTGCGCCTGGGTGCGGATATCCAGGTGGAAGGGCATACCGCGATCGTGCGCGGCGCCGAACGCCTCAGCGGCGCGCCGGTGATGGCCACCGACCTGCGTGCGTCGGCCTCGCTGATCCTGGCTGGCCTGGTCGCCGACGGCGACACCACCATCGATCGCATCTACCACCTGGACCGTGGTTACGAAAACATCGAGGAGAAGCTGGGGGCGCTGGGCGCGACCATCCGGCGCATCGCATGATCCTGCGCGGCCAATTCACCACCCGCCGCAAGGTGCTGCTGGGCGTGATCGTGCTGATCCTGGCGTGGCTGGTCTACGCCTGGTCGGTCGGCATGGCGATCACGCAGGGCGTCGAGTTCAAGGACATGGACTGGAACGGCGACGGCACGGCCAGCCGCGAGGAAATCGCGCAATCGTTCTACGCGGTGGCGGTCAAAAAGACCGTCGAAGGCAAGCGCCATTGCGATCTGTTTTATTGGCGCTCAACCGAAGCGCAGATTCGCGTGGATTGCCGCACGGTGTTCAGTACCGGCGATGACAAGGCGGCGGCCAAGCCGTGAGGTGAGTGCGTAAGGGCGTTGAGAGCCTTACGCGTCTCGCATATGCCTCGATCTGCGAGGTGAGTCGTGCCATGTGCGAGCTGGGACGAGACACATGCAGACACAAAAAAGCCCGGCACGCTGCCGGGCTTTTTGATGGTCGATGCGCAGCGCAATGAACGCGCAGATGCACCATCTTCATTCGTAGGAGCGCGCTCGCGCGCGATGGGGCTTTATCGATAACGCCTCATCGCGCGCAAGCGCGCTCCTACGTCCGGCCGCACACCTGAGATCGGGCGGCGGCCTGGCGAGTCGTCAGCGCAGTGCCTTGATGGTCAGATCCAGCGCGTCCTGGCCTTTTTCCTTCTGCAGCAAGCGCGCCGGCACCGGCAGGTCCTTGACCACCCATGCGATCAATTCCTTGTCGCCGTCCACACGCGACACCTTGGTGGCCTGCTCCTGCTTGCCGTTGACGGTGATGGTTTCCTTGCCCACCACCTTGTAGCTCATCGGCTTGATGCGGCCTTCGTCCACCATGCGGTAGTTCAGCGGCTTGCCAGCGGCCAGGTCGCGGGTGATGGCCAGGTTGATCAACAGCGCATCCATATCGCCCGGCTGCAGCTTGACCGGGCCGCGGCGGTCCGGCTTGATGTCGCCGCTCCAGGTAGCCTGGCTGGTCTTCCAATCGTAGTTGGCGGTGACGTTGCGCCGCTTGACCATCATCGAAGAGGTGTCGTTGCTGCTGACCGGGCGCAGCTGGCCATTGGCTTCTTCGAACACCGTGCTCTGGGTCAGGTTGGCCAGCTGGTTCTGGATGGTGAGCGTGTAGCGCCACTGGTTGGCGCCGGCCGCGACCAGGGTCATGGTGCCGTTGGCTTGCATGCCCATGTAATTGGCCGAGTAATCGGCCTGGAACGGCTGCACGGCCAGCGCGGGCAGGCTGGCAACCGCCAGGGCCGCTGCGGCAATCAACGAACTGGTACGGGAGAACGTCTTCATGGGTCAGGCTCCTTGGTATTCGACCAGGCGCAGATCGACCTGATCCTCACCTTTGTCACGTTGCAGGATGCGGACCGGCGTAGGTACGCCATTGGCAATCCAGAGGATGGTTTCGTTGTCGCCGCTGTTGACACGGTACACGCGCAACGCGTCGTAGCTGAGGTCGCCCACCTGCACCACTTCGGTGGCATCGGCGGCGCGGTAATCGTATTGGCGCACCCGGCCGACATCGACGTAGCGGTAGCTCAGGCTGCGGCCGGGTTGTGCGTCGCGCATCAGCGACAGATTGAGCGACAGCGCGCTCTGGTCGCCGCGCTGCAACGGAATCGGCTGCTGGCGCTCTTTCTTCAGGTCGCCGTCCCATTGCGCGGTGCCGGCCTGCCAGTTGTAGACGCCGGTGACCTTCTTGCCGAAGAACATCGCCTTGCGCACGGTGCTCTGGGTCAGCGGCACGTAGGTGTCGCCATCGACCCGGAACACGGTGCTCTGCTCCAGGTTCAGGCCCAGGATGCTGGCAAAGCCCTTGCGCCCGCGCACGGCCATGTCGATACGCCATTGGTTGCCGTCGCCGTGACTGACCTGCATGGTGGCGTCGCCGGCTTCCTTGCCGCGGTAGAACGCCTGGTAGGTCGCCACGAATGGCTCCAGCGCCGGCGGCGTCCAGCTACTGGCCGGCAAGGCCGGAGCGGCAGGTTGCGCGGGCACGGGCGCGGCGGCCGGGGCCTGTTGCGCACGGCCGATACCGGCCTGGCAAAGCAGGGCCGTGGTGAACAACGCGACAGCGAAGGGGAGGACTTTCATGCGCGGGAGCGAGGCACGGGGCCGCAAGGATGTCCGAGAGGGAATGAGGGGCGCGTGTCCGCGCTAAACAAGCGCGATGCCAGCGGACTCTAGTCGCAGTGGTGTAAACAGGCACTGACCGTCGATATGCACGCGCCCGTCGGGCGTGGTGACCCGGCCGCTGGCCAGTAACCGCAGCGTCGCGAGCAGCAGCGGGTGTTCGCGGTCCAGCACCCGCGCCGCCAGTGACTCGGCGGTGTCGTCCGGCAACACCGGCACATGGGCTTGGGCGATCACCGGGCCAGCATCCAGTTCCGGCACCACCAGATGCACGCTGGCACCGTGCTCGGCATCGCCGGCTTCCAGCGCCCGCGCATGCGTGTGCAAGCCGCGGTATTTGGGCAGCAGCGAGGGATGGATGTTGAGCATGCGCCCGGTGAAGCGGCGCACCAGGGGCTCGCACAGGATGCGCATGTAGCCGGCGCAGATCACCCAATCCGGCTGGACTGCGGCGATGGCGTCGCCCAATGCACTGTCGAACGCCGCGCGGTCGGCGAACGCGCGTGGGCTGGCGCTCCAGCGTCGCGACGCATCCACTTTCTGCAAGGCCGGCGCCTGTTCCCGGTCGGAAAACACACCGACCACCTCAGCCGCCAACTGCCCGACGGCAATCGCATCGAGGATGGCCTGCAGATTGCTGCCGCGCCCGGAGGCCAGGACGGCAAGGCGCAGGCTCATACAATCACGCCCATCGTTGTATCGCAGACGCAGCTCAAGCGGCTGCCGCGTTGGAGACAAACAACGCCTTGACCTGCGGTCGCAGCAGAACCACCAGCGTAAACACGCCGACCACGGTGCCGAACGGCATGAACGAACAGGAAATACCGGCGACGATCAGGCACAGCAGATGCCGTCTGCGCTGGGCGATGCAACGACCGGCATACGCCATGAAGCCGGCCAGTGTGAGGCCGCAGGCGATGAAGCCTGCCGCGAACACCACGAAGAACCAGCCGAACCAGCGGGGATCCATCTCTGGCGCGTCGGCATTGGTCGTGGTCATCGGCAGGTGGCCGGTGACGATCGCCAGCCCCATGAACAGGTGGATCAACGGGAATAACGAAAACAGCCCGGTGATGCCGGCCAGCACGTAATGGAAGATCGACAGCAACTTCAGCTGCTGCAGATCCTCGGCGGTGGCAGTTGTAGACACGTAAACGGGCGCGGCTTCCATGCGGGTGCTCCTTGGGTCAACCAATCCGGACGCGTTCGTCGCCCTGTGCCGTCACTACCTGGCCAATGCGCCAATGCGCCAGCGACTGTGCGTCCAGTGCCTGTTCCAGCGCGGCGGCCTGCGCCGGTGCGGCGACCAGCACGAAGCCGATGCCGCAATTGAAGGTGCGCCACATTTCGGCATCGGCCACCGCGCCTTCGCGCTGCAGCCAGGCGAACACCGGCGGCAAGGTCCATGCCGTGGCGTCGATGTCCAGGCCCAGGCCGTCCGGGATCACCCGGATGATGTTCTCGGTCAGCCCGCCGCCGGTGACATGCGCCATGGCGTGGATCGCCTCGCTGTGCGATTTGAGCAGGGCCAGGATCGGCTTGACGTACAGCGCGGTCGGCGCCATCAGCGCGTCGATCAGCGCTACGCCGTCGTCCAGCACCAGATCGGCCGGCGAGCCGGCACGCTCGTAGATCTTGCGGATCAGCGAATACCCATTGGAATGCGGTCCGGAGGAGGCGATGCCGATCAGCACGTCACCCTCGCGCACCTGCGCGCCGTCCAGCAGCTGCGATTTTTCCACCGCGCCAACGGTGAAGCCGGCCAGGTCGTATTCGCCTGGCGGGTACATGTCGGGCATCTCGGCGGTTTCGCCACCGATCAGCGCGCAGCCGGAGAGCTCGCAGCCGCGCGCGATGCCGCCGACCACCGCCGCGGCGGTGTCGATATCCAGCTTGCCGGTGGCGAAGTAGTCCAGAAAGAACAGCGGTTCGGCACCCTGCACCAGCACGTCGTTGACGCACATGCCGACCAGGTCGATGCCGATGGTGTCGTGGCGGCCGAGCTGCTGGGCGAGTTTGAGCTTGGTGCCCACCCCGTCGGTGCCGGAGACCAGCACCGGCTCCTTGTACTTGCCGGACAGGTCGAACAAGGCACCGAAGCCGCCCAGGCCGCCCATCACCTCCGGTCGAAAGCTGCGCTTGACCAGGGGTTTGATGCGTTCGACCAACGCATTGCCGGCATCGATGTCGACGCCCGCGTCACGGTAGGTCATGGGCGAGGGATTGGAAGGCGTTGGGCTGGTCACGGGTGGGGTGGCTCGGCGGTAAAGGCGGCGATTTTAACAGCCACGTTGGCGCTAGCGTCCCATTCGGGCAACAATTCACCCGGATACGCTTACGTCATGGAACCGTCGATGCGCCGCAGTCTCGCTTTCTTTCTCGCCCTCGTGGTCGCCATGCCCGTGTTGCCGGCCTACGCCCAGGCCGATCTGCGCACCGAAGGCGACGTCGCCAAGGCGCAGGGCGCCTACGATGCCGAAGTGCCGGTCAACAGCCAGAGCGAGTCCGATCGCCCCGGCGCGTTGGCGCGTGCTCTGGGGGCGGTGCTGGGCAAGGTGTCCGGCGACCGCAGCGTCATGAGCCGCCCCGGCGTGCCGCAGGCGCTGCGCAATGCGCCCAACTACGTCGATCACTACGACTACCGCCAGGATCAGGGCACCTCGCGCAGTGGCGCGCCGACCTTCCGCACCGTGCTGGTGGCCCGTTTCCGCCAATCCGACGTCGACGGCCTGATCGCCGCGCTGGGCCTGCCGGTGTGGCCGCAGCCGCGCCCGAAACCGGTGCTGTGGCTGGCCATCGACGACGGCAGCGGCCCGCGTTTGGTCGGCGTCGCGCAGGCCAACGCTGCGCGCAGCGTGCTCGACCGCGCGATCGAGCGTGGTTACCGGCTCGGCCTGCCGGGTGGCGCGGCCGCCGAACAGGCCCTGGCTGGCGCCATCTGGCGCAAGGACACCGCCGCCGTTGCGCGCGCGTCGGCCAAGTACAGCCCGCCGATGCAGTTGATCGGCAAGCTCTACCGCACTGATGCCGGCTGGACCGCCGATTGGGTGTTCGTGGACAACGGCAACGTGCTCTCCAGCTGGACCAGCAGCGACGGCGATGCCCGCCGCGCAATGGCCGCCGGTGCCGACGGCGCCGCCGATGCACTGGTGAAGCGCTACGCCAAGCGGGTGGACTCGGGCGTGCCCGGGGTCTACCGCGTGGTGATCACCGGCATCAGCAGCGCCGACGACTACCTGCGCGTTTCCGCCGCGCTGCAGGGCGTGTCGGTGGTGCGCAGCATCCGCCCGGTGAGCGCAAATGGCGATCGCATGGAGCTTGACCTGGAGCTGCTCACGGGCATTTCCGGGCTCAACCGTATGCTCGGCGACAACAGCCCGCTGATCTCGGTTTCCGTGCCGACCGAAGGCCCCATCATTCTCGAAAACGAGCACGCCGAGTACCGCCTCAAATGATCCTGACCCCCGAGGCGGAAATCGCCCAGTTCCTGCGCCGCCTCAAATGGGCGGCGGTGATCGTCGGCGTGCTGTGGGTGGTGTCGCTGCTGTCACCGATCCTCACCCCGTTCGTGCTGGCGCTGCTGCTGGCCTGGCTGGGCGACCCGCTAGTGGACCGCATCGAACGTGCCGGGCGCTCGCGCAACATGGCGGTCACCCTGGTCTTCATTCTCATGGTGCTGCTGGTGGTGCTGGCGCTGATGATCCTGGTGCCGATGATGGAGCGCCAGATCATGACCTTGATCGATGCGCTGCCGCAGATGCGCGACTGGGCGATCGGCACCGCCATTCCCTGGCTGGAGCGTCGCACCGGCGTGGAGCTGATGGGCTGGCTGGACCCGGAACGCCTGATCGAGTGGATCCGCAGCCACTGGGAGCAGGCGGGCGGCGTTGCCAAGACCTTCTTCGGCTATGTCTCACGCTCGGGCTTTGCAATGGTCACCTGGGTGATCAACCTGGCCTTGTTGCCCATCCTGGCGTTCTATTTCCTGCGCGACTGGGACCGCATGGTGGAGCGCGTGGCGGCGGTGATTCCGCGTGCCTACATCGGCACCGTGAGCCGGCTCGCGCTGGAGTCCAACGACGTGCTGGGCGGTTTCATTCGCGGCCAGTTCCTGGTGATGCTGGCGCTGGGCGCCATCTATGCCACCGGCCTGTCCATCATCGGGCTCAACCTGGGCTTGCTGATCGGCATCATCGCCGGCTTCATCAGCTTCATTCCGTACCTGGGCGCCACCACCGGCATCGTGTTGGCGCTGCTGGCAGCGATCGTGCAGGCGCAGGGGTTCGACCTGAAATTGCTGATCGGCGTGGGCGTGGTGTTCACCGTCGGCCAGTTGCTGGAAAGTTACGTGCTGACCCCGCGCATTGTCGGCGACAAGATCGGCCTGCACCCGGTGGCGGTGATCTTTGCGGTGATGGCCGGCGGCCAGCTGTTCGGCTTCCTCGGCATGCTGCTGGCGCTGCCGGTGGCGGCGGTGGCCAACGTGCTGCTGCGCTATGCGCATGAGCGCTACACCCAGAGCGATCTGTATGCCGGCGAGCGTGCCGGCATCGTGTTGCAATCCGGGCCCGAGCGCAGCGTGATCATCGACGCCAGCAAGGACGCGGATCGGTCGTGAGCGTGCCGCAATTGCCGTTGGCGTTGCGTGCGCCTTCCGACCAGCGACTGGACAGCTATATCGCCGCACCGGACGGTTTGATCGCGCAACTGCAGGCGTTCGCCGCCGGCCAGCTGAGCGACTGGCTGTATCTGGCTGGTCCAAGCGGCACCGGCAAGACCCATTTGGCCTTGTCGGTCTGCGCGGCGGCCGAGCAGGCCGGGCGCAGCTCGGCCTACCTGCCGTTGCAGGCGGCGGCTGGCCGCTTGCGCGATGCGCTCGAAGCGTTGGAAGGGCGCAGCCTGGTGGCGCTGGACGGCGTGGACAGCATTGCCGGCCAGCGCGAGGACGAAGTGGCGCTGTTCGATTTCCACAACCGTGCGCGCGCTGCCGGGATCACGCTGCTGTACACCGCCCGCCAGATGCCCGACGGCCTGGCGCTGGTGTTGCCCGACCTGCGCTCACGCTTGTCGCAATGCGTCCGCATCAGTTTGCCGGTGCTGGACGATGTTGCACGCGCAGCGGTCTTACGCGACCGCGCGCAGCGACGCGGGCTGGCGCTGGACGAGGCTGCGATCGATTGGCTGTTGACCCACAGCGAGCGTGAGCTGGCCGGGTTGGTTGCCTTGCTGGACCGGTTGGACCGTGAATCCCTGGCTGCGCAGCGGCGGGTGACGGTGCCGTTCCTGCGCCGCGTGCTCGGCGACCGCACGTCCTGACGACGGCGCTGCCGCGCTCAGTCGCGGCGCTGAGTCAATTGTGCATCCAGCTCGGCTAGCCGCTGTGGTGTGCCTACATCGGTCCAGCGACCACGGTGGTGCACGCCATCGATCCGGCCAGCGGCCATCTGCGCGCGCAGGATCGGTGCCAGCGGGAAGCGCGGCGGCGCCTCACCGGCGCTGGGAAGCGGCCCGATCACGCGTTCCCACGCGTGCAACAGGGCAGGGCGATACAGGCCGATGCCGGCATAGGTGAGCGTCGGCATTGCCGTGCTGCTCACCTTGCCCTCGTCAGTCAACGCAAAATCCGCGCGTGCCGCATACGCTGGCGGGTCGACCAGCACCAGCGTTGCCAGGCTGTCGGGTGCGATGTCGAGCGTGGCGAAGTCGATGTCGCTCCAGATGTCGCCATTGACCAGCAGGAAGGGCGCATCGCCGAGCAACGGCAACGCGTGCAGCATGCCGCCGCCGGTCTCCAGCGGGGTGCTGCCTTCGTAGGAATAGGTCAGACGCAGCCCGAAGGCGCTGCCATCGCCCAGCACCTGCGGAAACTGCGCAGCCAGCCACGACGTATTGATGACCACCTCGTCCACGCCCATTGCAGCCAACTTGCGCAGATGCCAGACGATCAACGGTGTGCCGCCCACCGACAACAGCGGCTTGGGCGTGTGTTCGGTCAACGGACGCATGCGCTCACCGAATCCGGCAGCAAAGATCAACGCCTTCATGCGGCGGTTCCATTGGCGTTGCCGTGTGCCATGCGTGCGGCCAGTGCGGGTTTGATCTGCTGGTCGAGCAAATCGATCAAGGGTGCCAATTCGGCATGGCGCGGCAACACTTCGTCCAGGTAGGTGATGAAGCGCGGCACGTTGTCCAGGTACCAGTGCTTGCCATCGCGGTAACTCAACCGCGAAAAAATGCCGAGGTTTTTCAGATGCCGCTGCACGCCCATCCAGTCCGCATCGCGCAGAAACTGCGGCCACGCCGGCACCGGCAAACCGGCCACCTGCGCACGTGCGTGGTATTGCGCCAGCCACGCGTCCACACGCGCTAGTGGCCAGCTCACCGAGGTGTCCTTGAACAGGCTGATCGGGTCGTAGGCGATCGGGCCGATCACGCAGTCCTGGAAGTCCAGCACCGCCGGGCCGTCCGCGACCGGCATCAGGTTGCGCGGCATGAAGTCGCGATGGGTGAACACGCGAGCTTGCGCCAGCGCGTTATCCATCAGACGGCGCTGCACCAGCTGCAATTGCTCCGCGTGCGCGCAGTCCAGCTGCAGGCCGAGGTGGCGGCCAAGAAACCATTCCTCGAACAGGCCAGCGTCGCGTTGCAGCAGCGCTTCGCCAAACACACCGCTGCCGTCGGGCGGCGGAATGCGTTGCAGCAACAGCAGTTGGCTGATCGCCGCCTCAAGCAGAGCATCAGCCGTGGAATCGGTGAGCACCTGTGCCAGCGTCGGCACCCCCAGGTCTTCGAGCAACAGCAAGCCTGCATCCAGGTCGCGCGCCAACACCTGCGGCACGCGCACGCCGTGCTGCTCGAGCAGATCGCGCATGCGCAGCCACGGCGCCACATTTTCCAGATCCGGCGGCGAATCCATCACGATGCGATCCGGCCCGGCGCTGCGGCTGCGCCAGTAACTACGAAAACCGGCATCCACCGACGCACGCTGCAGCGTGGCCTGTGGATCGCCCAGTGCCTGTCGCGCCCACTGCAGGCGCTGGCTGTCACGCGAGGTATCGGAAGAAAGTGATGAAGTCATGGCATGGCGCACAGTGAAACGGCGCGCAGCGCACGCCGCAGAAAGGAGGGATGTCTTAGCGCTTGCTGCCGCTGAACAGGCGCAGCAGTGCCAGGATGGCGATGGCGCCCAGCAACGCGCCCAGGAAGCCTGCCGGTTCGCCGGCGTGGTACCAGCCCATGTAGCGGCCGAACCAACTGGCCAGCAAGGCACCGGCGATGCCCAGCACGATGGTCAGCAGGCAGCCCAGCCGTTGCGTGCCGGGCGTAATGAAACGTGCCAGCAGGCCGACCACGAAACCGACCAGGATGATGTACAGCCAACTGTCGCTACCAAACAGGTTGTTCATTGCAGCACCAGCGGGAAGAAGAGCGGCAGACTAGCATTGCGCGTCACCGACGCCATGTGCAGATCGACGCGGGGTGATTGCACGGAGCGCTTGCAGCCGTGCGGTCAAGACAGCCGGCCGGCCCGCAGTGCGCCAGGCCGGACGATCGTCGCAGCGCGCTGCCTCAGCAGCAGCCGTGTCCACCATGTCGGGTGCCGCTGTCCGCTGCCACCGGCGAGCCGCTGGTTTCGCCACGCATGCAGGCGGCGTGGTGCTCGGTGATCACCTTCGAGACGCAGGCGGTGACGCGCTTGCCCATCGGGATGTGCAGGAATTCGTTCGGGCCATGCGCATTGGAATGCGGGCCGAGCACGCCGGTGATCATGAACTGCGCACCGGGGAATTTCTCGCCCAGCATGCCCATGAACGGGATCGAGCCGCCTTCGCCCATGTACATCGCCGGCTTGTCGAAGAAGGCGCGGCTGGCGTCGTCGATGGCTTTCTCCAGCCAAGGCGCCATGCCCGGCGCGTTCCAGCCGGAGGAGGCCTTTTCCAGCTCCAGCGTGACCTGCGCGCCGTTCGGTGGGTCGCGCAGCAAGGCCTGCTTGAGCAGCTCGCCGCAGGCCTTGCCGTCAGCAGTGGGCGGCAGGCGCAGCGACAGCTTCACCGCGGTCTGCGGACGCAGCACGTTGCCGGCCGAAGCCAGCGGCGGCATGCCATCCACACCCGTGACCGACAAGGCCGGGCGCCAGGTCCGGTTCAACACCAGCTCGGTGAGGTCCTCGTGCATCGGCACCAGCCCGTCCACCATCGGAAACTTGTCGAAGATGGCCGTGTCCAGCGTTGCCGCCGCACTGCGGGCCTGTGCCAGTCGCTCGGCGGGCACGTCCACGTGCAGGCCATCGAGCAGGATGCGTCCGCTGGTTTCGTCCTCGATCCGCGACAGCAGCTGGCGCAGCAGGCGGAAGCTGGACGGCACCACGCCGGACGCGTCGCCCGAGTGCACGCCTTCCTCCAGCACCTTCACGGTCAGGTTGCCGCCGGTCAGCCCGCGCAGCGAGGTCGTGCACCACAGCTGCTCGTAGTTGCCGCAACCCGAATCCAGGCACACCACCAGCGACGGCTTGCCAATGCGCTCGGCCAGGTGGTCCACGTAGGCGGGCAGGTCGTAGCTACCCGATTCCTCGCAGGCCTCGATCAGCACCACGCAGCGCGTATGCGACAAGCCTTGCGCACGCAGCGCCATTACCGCGGCCAGCGATCCGAAGATGGCGTAGCCATCGTCCGCGCCGCCGCGCCCATACAGTTTGTCGTCGCGCAGCACCGGCTCCCAGGGGCCGAGATCGGCATCCCAGCCGGTCATTTCCGGCTGCTTGTCCAGGTGGCCGTACAACAGCACGGTGTCCTCGCCAGACTCCGGCCCGGTGGCCGGGATCTCGATGAAGATCAACGGCGTGCGGCCTTCCAGGCGCACCACTTCGACCTGCATGCCGTTGATGGCCTGGGCGCGTGCCCAGGTTTCCATCAGAGTGACGGCCTGTTCCATATAGCCATGCGCGACCCAGTCGGCATCGAACATCGGCGACTTGTTGGGGATGCGGATGTAATCGACCAGTTGCGGGACGATCTCGCGATCCCACGTGTCGCTGACGAATTGGTCGATCTTGGCGCTATCCATACGGGCTCCGAATGCGTGACGTAATGGCACATTCTACGCCGCAGTCAGGGGGTAGGGATTTCCCTACAAGGCACCGCGCAGTTCACCGGCTGTGTGAAAAGTTCGTTGGCGATAGGATTGCTGCATGTGGCGCGGGACACTGGCTCCGCCGGCAGGAATGCTGGCTAGGACCATCACCCAAGCCACAAGGAGCGTTGCAATGAAGTCATTTACCGTAGTCCTGAAGTCCCTGCTACTGGCGTTGTTGTTGTCCTCGAATGCGTATGCACTCGACAAGGTCGATATCAACACCGCGTCTGCTGAGGAATTGGACAAGGTGCTGATGAATGTCGGGCGATCAAAAGCCGAGGCAATCGTCGAGCACCGTCAGGCAAACGGTCCCTTCAAAAGTGCCGAGGAACTGGCACTGGTCAAGGGCATCGGACTCAAGACGGTCGAACGGAATCGAGACCTGATCGAAGTGGGCGCCACGATGGCTCCCGCCAAGAAGGCTGCCAAGGGGGCAGCGGTGAAGCCGGTGGGACGGCGTTAAGGGGAAGGGATCCGAGATACGGTTCGACGCGAGGATGCGTGGCCGCAACCTAACTGGACAGGATGTCTGGGGGATGGCTGGAAGCCGACAAGGACGTGAAATCGCCCGGTGTTGCACTTGGATGTGCAGCCGGGCGTTTTTCGTTTGGGTGGATCTGAGCGGCCTTCACCATGATGCTGCCGTAGTGAAAGGCACTGCACGGAACACAGCGGAGGCAGGCGCGACGTCCCCCCAATTTTGAGTAGCGCCTCAGTTTGGAGTCCAATTCCCTACCCCGAGGAGATTGGACGTAAAGAAGCGCTTTACCGAAGAACAGATCATCGGCTTCCTGCGCGAAGTCGAAAGCGGCGTCGCCATTAAGGACCTGTGCCGGCGGCATGGCTTCAGCGAGGCCTCGTACTACCTGTGGCGCAGCAAGTTCGGTGGGATGAGCGTGCCCGATGCCAAGCGGCTCAAGGAGCTTGAGTCCGAGAACGCGCGGCTGAAGAAGTTGCTAGCCGAGCAGCTGTTCGAGAACGACCTGATCAAGGATGCACTGCGAAAAAAGTGGTAAGCGCACCGGCGCGTCGGACGCTGGTGCGCGAATGGATCGGGCGTGGTGTCAGCGAGCGTCGTGCGTTGGCAGTGATCGGTATGAGCGCCAGTGCACTGCGGTATTGCCCGCGCGAAGATCGCAATGGCGAACTGCGCGAACGCATCTGTGCGTTGGCACATCGCCATCGCCGCTATGGCGTGGGGATGATATATCTCAAACTGCGACAGGAAGGACGCATCGTGAACTACAAGCGTGTGGAGCGGTTGTACCGCGAGCAGCAGCTGCAGGTGCGCCGCCGCAAGCGCAAGAAGGTCCCAATGGGCGAGCGTCAGCCGCTGCTGCGGCCATCGCAGGCCAACCAGGTGTGGTCGATGGACTTCGTGTTCGACCGCACCGCCGAAGGCCGGGTGATCAAGTGTCTGGTGATCGTGGACGATGCAACCCACGAAGCGGTCGCCATCGAAGTGGAGCGCGCGATCTCCGGGCACGGCGTGACGCGCGTGCTGGACCGACTGGCGCACAGTCGCGGTTTGCCGAAGGTGATCCGTACTGACAACGGCAAGGAGTTTTGCGGTAAGGCGATGGTCGCCTGGGCGCATGCCCGTGATGTGCAACTACGGCTCATCCAGCCAGGCAAACCGAACCAGAACGCCTACGTCGAATCCTTCAACGGCCGACTGCGCGACGAATGCCTCAACGAGCACTGGTTCCCGACGTTACTGCACGCGCGCACCGAAATCGAACGCTGGCGACGCGAATACAACGAGGACCGACCCAAGAAAGCAATCGGCGGCATGACGCCGGCTGCTTATGCCCAACATCTGGCAAACACCGATATCATCAACCCCGGACTCTAAACCAGGCCGCGACTCAGGGCGGGGGGACGTCGATGCCGGTATGAGGTACCTCAGGGACAGAGCTGCCGTCGGACTACAGCCCAACAAAGCTGGAACCGCATGCCAGAATGGAGAACTAAAATGCTCCAGGTGGCCAGACTCTCCTAAGCCTTTGTCACTGGCAACCCATGCATCTCCATTGCTGCCGGGAGATAGCGCGTATTCAAGAAGCCGTATCGTCAGGGTGTGGGAATACCCATTTCGGGCAAGCTTACCCCCAACCGTTCTTTAACCTTTCTCAATGCAGCTGTTTCGGCTTTGATGACAACACCAAATCCCCGGAGGCGTGCTTTCGGGTCGGGATTATCAGCATCGAGGCCCCTGACAGTTTTCCTGCTCACCTCGCATGGACACCCAGGTTCATAGCCCGAGATGACCAGCGTAGAGCCGGGAGCATTCGGCCCCTTCGGTACACTGCTCAATTGAAATTCAAGTACGGTGCTCCAAAAGCCGGACCGATTCGAATACTCCTTGCGGCTGGCAAGCCGAAATCCAGATTGTTCGTAAGCCTCAATGTAAGCGCGTTCTAGAGCATTACGCGACATGCCGACGTGTGATGTTCCTCTATAGGCGGGACTAGTCGCGGCGGATGGCTGGTTCATCAGTAACCCCAGAGTCAAGGTGGCAATAACGAGCAATCGACGGGCTTGCATGTAGCGGTCTCCGGTCTTGGGACATCTTGATCTCAAGATGGATTTCAATTGCCGCCGCCCATGTAGCTGGCTGCCGCTGCTCACTCGCGCTGCATCGCCACACCGGTCTACGCAACCGGTTGATCGATTCCCGACAGCGGCTCGCCTAACAACGCGGACCGTCCACTGCTGCCCGGTCCAGTCGGGTACGTTCCCGCCGTGGCCGTCCAACAGCGGCCGAAGCGCCAAGACTCGACCGGTGGCGTCAACGCGCTATGGGTTTTCCGAGTTGCTGTCGGGCTGCAGTCCATGGGACGCTGGAGAGGCATGCCAGGATGGGGAAGTGAGCTCTCCAAGCGGGCTGACTCGGCTAAGTCGTTGTCACTGGCCGCCCGTTTATTCCCATGGCTGCGCAGGCATAGCGTGAATCTTAGAAGCAGCAGCGTCAGGGTATGGGCATATCCACAGTGGGCAAGCTCACCCCTAACCGTTGCCGTACCTTTGCCAGCGCCGCCGTATCAGCTTTGATGAGAACACGTAGTCCCCGAACGTATGCCGCCATATCGGGACTTTCGGCATCAGGCCCAACGAAGCTTTGCCTTCTCAGGTCGCATGCGCATATGGTTTGTTGACTGCCCGAGAGACGAAGCGTGGTGCCAGGCTCGTTGGGTCCCTTTGGTGCACTGTTCAACTGGAACACGAGGTCGATCGTCCAGGTGCCGCCGGGATCCACCTGCCTGTCGCGGCCTGCCAGGCGGAATCCAGACTGCTCATAGGATTCGACGTAGGCTCGTTCCAGAGCCTGCGGTGACATGCCGTTATGAGGCACTTCGCCAACGGGAGTAACTGCTGCGGATGGGTGGTTCACAAATAATCCTAGGGTCAGGGTGGCGATAAGGATCAATCGACGGGCTTGCATGTGGCGTTCTCCGGTTCTTGAGACATCTTTGCCTCCGATATGAATTTCAATGGCCGCCGCCCGTCGGGGGCGGCGGCCATCGCTCAGTCGCGCCGCACCACCAGACCTGTCTGTGCAACCAGCAGATCGATCCCCGACACCGTGCCGCCCAGTAGCGCGGCCCATCCAGTATTTCCCAGTCCCGTTGGGTACGTTCCGGCCGTGGCCGTCCAGTCGATCACCGGCTGGCTGGACGCTCCCAGGTTGACGACGATGTAGCCACCGCCCTGGACGCTTCCGACAGAGGCTGACGCACCGACGACAATGCTCATCGCATTGTCGCGGGGCGGGTTCTTCGACACCACCAGGGTGATGCTCGCGCTGGCGGTCAGCTTGCCGTCGCTGACCGAGTAGGTGAACGTGTCGGTACCGACGAAGCCGCTCTTCGGGCGATACGTATAGCTGCCATCGCGGTTGCGCGTCAGTGAACCCTTCGACGGATTGGTGAGGCTCAGCGTCAGCGCGTCGCCGTCCGGGTCGTTGACCAGGCAGTCGAAATCGATCCGAACGCTGCCGTCCTTTTGCACCTGGTACGAGGCACTTTGGGCGGTGGGTGCGCGGTTCACCTTCTGCACCGTGATGTTCACCATGGCTACGCCCGACTGCGCATCGCCGTCGGTCGCCCGGTAGCTGAAGCTGTCGGTGCCGTACCAGCCCTTGTCGGGCGTGTAGGTATAGCTGCCATCGGCATTCAACGACAGCTTGCCGTGGGACGGTGCGCAGACCAGCAGGGCGGCGAGGCGGTCGCCGTCGGCATCGGTGTCGTTGCCGAGCACATCGATGCGCACGGCGGCACCGGCCATGGTGGTGGCCTTGTCGTCCTTGGCCACGGGCGCACGGTTCGGCGCCAGTACCGTGATGCTGACGGTGACCGGCCTGGAGTCGAGTGCGCCATCGGTTGCAACGTACGTGAACGTGTCGGTCCCGATAAAGCCGGACTTGGCCGTATAGCTGAAGCTGCCGTCGCGGTTGCGGGTAAGCGTGCCGTTCTTCGGCGAGGTGGCGAGCTTCGCGGTCAGGCCGTCGCCGTCGACATCGCTGTCGTTGGCGAGCACGTCCAGGCGCGTTGCCACGCCGGCACGTACGGTGAAGGCATCCGCGGCTGCGACCGGCGCCTGGTTTACAGGCGCCACGCGGATCCAGACCATTGCCGGGTTCGAGCGGTACTGACCGTCGAACGCCTGATAGGTAAAGCCGTCCAGGCCGTACCAGTTGGCATCCGGTGTGTACGTATAGGTACCGTCCGGATTGAGCGACAGGCGACCGTGGCTCGGGCCGCAGACCAGCATGGCCTTCAGGTCGTCACCGTTGATATCCCAGTCGTTGGCGGTTGGGTCGATCCGTACCGAACCGTTCTCCTTGAGGTCCACCACATCGTCGAACGCAAGCGGCGGCAGGTTCGGGCCCAACACCGTGACCGTGACCGTCGCGGTGTTGGAAGTGGCTTTTGCCATCGTTGACCACATAGGTGAACGTGTCGGTTCCGGTAAAGAAACAGTCCACGGAGTGGCCGGCGCGTTCCAGGGCTCGCGGCGACGTGCCGGTATGAGGCGTGCCGCCGACTGTCTCGCTTTCTGACCAAATTTGTGCCGCGAGATGCGCTGTGGATGAGAAACGCCGGGGTCAGGTGGACGCCAGCATCACTCGGCGAGCGGCGATGCAGTGCTCTTGTGTGAGTCTGGAGGTGTGGGCATATCAATACGGGGCAAGCTTACCCCCAACCGTTGCCGGACCTTTGCCAGCGCAGCGGTATCGGCTTTGATGAGAAGACGTTGTCCGCGTGCGGACGCCGCCAGATCGGAACTACCGTAGTCAGCCCACGTGAAGTCTAGCCTGCTCACGCCGCATGGGCATCGGGGGCCAGCGATGCGCAGCGTGGTGCCAGGCGCGCCGGGTCCCTTCGGCGCACTCTTCAACTGGAACACGAGCTCGATCAACCAGTCGCCTGGCGGCGGCGACACATGGCGGCTGGCCAACCGGAATCCGGACTGCTCATACGATTCGATGTAGGCGCGCTCCAGCGCCCGCATCGACATGCCGAGATGAGTCCACTCCGGGACGATGGGCCGACCTTCCGGGACCTGCTGTGACGTGCCGGCATCAGGCACTGCGGGGACGGAAGGACGATTTTGCGCGGCGGATAGGTGGTTCACCAGTAACCCCAGGGTCAGGGTGGCAATCAGGATCAATCGACGGGCTTGCATGTAGCGGTCTCCGGTTCTTGGGACATCTTGCCCCTGATATGAATTTCAATGGCCGCCTCCCGGTAAGGAGGCGGCTACAGCTCTGTCGCGCCGCACCACCAAGCCGGTCTGCGCAACCAGCAGATCGATCCCCGACGCCGAGCTGTCCAGCAGTGCGGCCCATCATCCAGCGCTCCCGATCCCGTCGGGTACTTTTCCGCCGTGGCCGTCCAGTCGATCGCAGTTGGCTGGAAGTGCCCAGATTGACGACGACGTAGCCACCGCCCTGGACGCTTCGGGCAGAGGCCGACGCACCGAGACTCGACAGGTGCCGGCAACGCGCAAGGGGTTTGCGAGCTGCCAGTAGACTGCAGCCCATAACGCTGGAGACGTATGCCAAGGTGTGGGCGTGAAATGTCCCAGGCGGCCTGAGTCGGCTAAGCCGTCGTCACTGGTATTCACTATTGCTGCGGAGGGACAGCGCGTGTCGCGGAGGCAGTAGTGTCAGGGTGTAAGCGTATCGATAGCAGGCAAGCTCATTCCCAACCGTTGCCGGACCTTTGCCAAAGCGGCCGTATCGGCTTTGATGAGCGCACGCGTTCCCCGTGCGACTAATGTCGGATCCGGACTATAGGCATCGGGCCCTACGAAACTTTCTCTCGTAACGGAGCAGCCACATGTGTCCGGCCGACTGATCAAGATACTGAGCGTAGTGCCAGGTGCGTCAGATCCCTTCGGCGCAGTCTTCAGCTGGAACACGAGCTCGATATTCCAAATGCCTTTGGGATACGACCGCCTGTGGCGGTTTGCCAGGCGGAATCCAGACTGCTCATAGGATTCGATGTAAGCGCGTTCCAGCGCCCGCATCGACATGCCGATATGAGGCCACTGTTGAGGAATGGGCCGACCTTCGGGGATCTGCTGCGACGTGCCGGCATCAGGCACTTTGGTAACGGAAGGACGACCTTGCGCGGCGGATGAGTGGTTCATCAATAATCCCAGGGTCATGGTGGCGATCAGGATCAATCGACGGGCTTGCATGCAGCGTTCTCCGGTTCTTGGGACATCTTGCCCAATATGACGATTTCAACGGCCGCCGCCCATCGGAGGCGGCGGCCATCGCTCAGTCGCGTCGCACCACCAAACCTGTTTGCGCAACCAGCAGATCGCGATCCCCGACACCGCGCCGCCCAGTAGCGCGGTCCATCCCGTATTCCCCAGGCCTGTCGGGTACGTTCCGGCCGTCGCCGTCCAGTCGATCACGGGCTGGCTGGACGCACCCAGGTTGATCACGATGTAGCCACCGGCCTGGACGCTTCCGGTGGAGGCCGACGTACCAACGATAATGCTCATCGCATTGTCCTGGGGCGGGTTCTTGGACACCACCAGGCTGATGCTCGTACTGGCCGTCATCTTGCATCGGTGACCGAGTGGGTGACGGTGTGGGTGCCGACGAAGTCCGCTTCGGCTGTGTAGATCAACGGGTTGTCGGCGGCCCACACGGTTTTTCATGAAGCTGCGGCGGTCGTGCAGATTTGTCGCATGGCATGTTGAATGCCGGCGCAAACGGCAAACGGCAAACGGCAAACGGCAAACGGCAAACGTGCACGGAGCCGGGACCACGCTCTAGCGCTTCGTGCACAATGCGCCGATGCAGCTGACAGACCTGAGCAGCCGGGTGATCCCGGCCACCGAGTACCGCCGTGAGCGGTGGCGCAACCAGTTGGGCTGGACCCGCGAGATCCTGCGGCTGGGAGAGCCCGACGATGCCTGGGCGCTGCGGCTTTCGATTGCCGAGATCGAACAGGACGCGGCGTTCTCCGCGTTTCCCGGGATCGACCGCGAGCTGGTGTTGCTGCGTGGCAATGGCATGCAGCTGCAGTTTGGCGACGGGCGGCAGCACAGCTTGCTGCCGCCGTATCAGCGGCTGCGGTTCGCGGGCGAGGAGGCGGTCACTGCCGTGCTGAGCGACGGGCCGACGCAGGACTTCAACCTGATGTGGCGGCGCGCTGTGTTGCAGACCGAGCTGCTGCACCGCCCGCTGGTGGGCACGATGCTGTTCTTTGCCGACCCCGGCAGTGCCTGGGCGATCCATCTACTTACCGGGCAGGCCAATTTTGGCCGTGACAGTGGGTTGCCGCCGTTGCTGGCCGGTGACACCGCGTGGTTGTCGGCGCAAACGCGCAGCCGCTTCGTGCTGGATGGCGGCGGCGAACTGCTGGCGATCCGGGTGAGCCCGGCTGGTTGAGGTGGCGGACTTTTAGGTGCAGATGCAGGTGCAGCTTCACAGGGCAGTTGCATCTGCAGATCCACGGGAGCCGCTGCACTGCGGCCGGCAAGTAAAGCGCAACCTATCCGTACAGCATTTGAGTTTCGCTTGGAACAACGACCGTCAGTACACGTCGCGGCGATACCCCCCGCTGCTGAGTAGTGCCTGTTTGAGGTCGATTCCCAGAATGCTGTCGAGGGTGGCATCGACCTGCGGGCAGTTGAGTTTCGCTTGGAACAACGACCATCAATACACGTCGCGGCGATACCGCCCATTGCTGAGCAGTGCCTGTTTGAGGTCGATTCCCAGAATGCTGTCGAGGGTGGTATCGACCTGCGGGCAGTTGAGTTTCGCTTGGAACAACGACCATCAATACACGTCGCGGCGATACCGCCCATTGCTGAGCAGTGCCTGTTTGAGGTCGGTTCCCAGAATGCTGTCGAGGGTGGCATCGACCTGCGGGCAGTTGAGTTTCGCTTGGAACAACGACCATCAGTACACGTCGCGGCGATACCGCCCGCTGCTGAGCAATGCCTGTTTCAGGTCGGTTCCCAGAATGCTGTCGAGGGCGGCATCGACCTCCGGGGCCATGCCGCGCAGGCTGCCGCAGACGTACACGCAGGCGCCTTGCGCAACCCATGCGCGCACGTCCGCCGCCGCGGCGGCCAAGGCGTGTTGAACGTAGCGATGCGGCTGGCTACTGTCGCGGGAATAGACGCGGTCCAGTCGTTCGATCCAGCCATCGCGCTGCCAGTGTTCGAGTTCCGCGCCATAGAGCGTGTCGTAGGCTGCGTTGCGTTCGCCGAACAGCAGCCAGTTGTGGCGCGCACCGGAGGCGATGCGCGCGCGCAGGTGTGCACGCAAGCCGGCGATCCCGGTGCCATTGCCGATCAGCAGCATCGGTTGCGCGGCGGCGGGCGGGTGGAAGCCGGGATTGGTGCGCACGCGTAGCGCGATGCGCGCGCCGATTGGAGCCGCCCGGCAAAGCCAGCCGCTTCCCAGGCCGGGCGTACCGTCGGCATGCAGGTGTTGGCGGATCAGCAGTTCGGCATGGCCTTCTTCGGGGAGCGAGGCCAGCGAGTAGTCGCGGTGTGGCAGCGCTGCCAGCGTGTGTACCCATGCATCCAGCGAAGTGATGTCGGGGCTGTCGTCAGGCAGGGTCGCGCCGCTGAGCCAGGCGTGCAACGAACGCCCCTGCACCTGTAGGGTGCCGTCCAGCAGATGCCGCTGCAGCCAGGTCTCCACCACTTGTGGCGAATGCTGCGGGCGGATTTCGGCAATGTCGCCCGCGCTCCACTGCGGCAAATGACCGTCGCACGGGATCAGGCGCAAGCGATACACCGCGGCGCCCGCGCTGCCCGGATTGACATGCACGCGCTGCTGCAGCTGCCAGTCGGCATAACTGGGCACACTCCAATCCGCCTGCGTCGCCAGCGCCGGTGCGAGTTCGGCGAGCCGTTGCTGCCACTGCTGCAGGGACTGCGGCTCGGCGTTGTCGACCTCGATGCGTGCGAACAAGGGCGTGGCACCTTGCGCCTGCAAGCGTGCATCCAGACGCCGCCCGAATGCGCAGAACTGCGCGTAACGGCGGTCGCCCAGTGCCAGGACCGCGTAACGTAGCGCGGCCAGATCGGTATCGCTGCCGGCCAGCCAGGTGCGCTCTGCTGCTTGTACGTGATCGGGCGCATCGCCTTCGCCGGTGGTGCTGACGATGCAGAGCAGGCGCGGCACGCGCGACAGTTGATTGGCATCCAACGCGTCCAGCGGCAATGCATGCGCACCGACGCCGGCCTGCTGCAGGGCAGTGGCGCTGCGTTCGGCCAATTCACGCGCGAACCCGGTCTGGCTCGCCCAGGCGATCAGCAGGTTGCTGTCATCGCCGCGCGCAGCCGCAACGCGTGGACGCCCGCGCAGCCACAGGCCGAAACAGACGATGGCGTAAGCCGCCAGGCTGAGGCCCGCCCATTGCCAACGGTGTGGGGCGGGGGCGCTCCACCACGGGCCCGCATGCAGGCTGCCCAACCAGGCGGCCAGTACCGCCAAGGCCAGCAGGATGACGCCGTTGCCAAGCCACACGCGTGGGGAGGCGAGGCTCATGCGGCGGCCAGATGCGTTTCAAACGCCGGGCTCATGGATTCCTGCAAACCCGCGCCACGGCGCTGCAAAAAGCGCACCGCCAGCCCTGCGTTCGTCGCATAAGCCAGGCCCGCGTCAACACCGAGCACGGTCATTGCGGTTGCCCAGGCATCGGCATGCATCGCATCGTGCGCCAGCACGGTGACCGCGGCCGCTGCCTGCGCAACCGGCGCGCCCAGGCGTGGGTCGAAGGTATGCGCGTAACGTACGCCGCCGGCCTCGAAGCGGTGCCAGCGGTCACCGGAGGTGGCCACGGCTAGGCCATCCAGTGCCAGCACGCGCGCGGGCAGTGCGGTGCCTGCGTCTTCGTCGGGCGCTGATTCCACCAGGACACGCCATGCGCTGCCATCGGGTTTGCGGCCGTATCCAAACAGCTCGCCGCCGACATCGATCAACGCGCTGGCGATGCCCGCCTGCGCCAACGCGCGCTGCACGCAGTCCACACCGAAGCCCTTGGCGATGCCCGACAAATCCAATGCAAGCGCGCCGGGTTGCAGCGCGCGGTCTGCGTCCAGGTGCAGGCGCTGCCAGCCACAGCGCTGCCGGGCAAGGGCGATCTGCTCGGCACTGGGCACCTTGCGCGGCCCACCGGCGGCACCGAAGCCCCACAGGTCTACCATCGGGCCCACGGTTGGATCGAACGCGCCATCGCTGGCACGCGCAATCTCCAGCGCCGTCGTCAGCACGCGGTGGAACGCGTCCGGCAACCGCTGCCAGGTGCCGGCGGCGGCACGGTTGAAGCGGGTGATGTCCGAGTCTGCGTCCCAGGTGCTCATCTGCGCGACCACGCGATCGAGCGCACCCTGGATCACCGCATGCAACGGATGCAGGTCGCGCACGCGCGGCGCCACCAGCTTCACGCTCCAGGTGGTGCCCATGCTGCGGCCGCCCAGCGTGGCAACGGCGTCATCTGCGGAAGAAACTGGGTGCATGTGTGGACCGCTCGAGCAGGCGCTGCCTTGAGGCAGCCAGGGTGACGCGCGAACGTGCCGTTTGCATCACGCGGCGTGTCTTTGAAGCAGCAGAGGATGCGTCGGTTGGTGCCGCGTGCGCTGCGCACGCGGCAGACGGTACACGCCGATAGCATGTGCCGCCTCAACAGCGCCACTGCCTTGGTCATCGGATCAATGCAGTGGCGCGCGTGCGGTGATTACTGCAGCAACACTTCCAACGTGGCGACATAGCCCAGGCGGCGCTGCTTGGCCTGCGGCAGCGAGGTTTTGGTGTCTTCAGTGGTGGTTTCCAGCCAGTACATGCCCGGCTCCGGCCAGGTCACGCTGAAGCCGCCCTTGGCGTCGGTCTTGAGCTTGATCTCGTTCTGCGCATCGCGGTAGCGGGTACCGCCACGCACGATTTCGATCTCCAGGCCGGCCGCCGGTTTGCCATCCAGCTGCAGGGTGAACTGCGCGGCTTCACCAGCGACCAGGTCGTTGGGGTGAGTGACCGGAATCAGCTCGATGCCCTTGCCGCTGGGCTTGAACACGGTCGTTGTGGGCGCGCCGCGGGTCACGAAGGTTTCCACGCGATTGAGCGACTGGGAGACCTGCAGCTCCTGCGCGTTCTTCGGCACTTCGGTGGCAAAGCTGGTTTCGTTACCTCGCCAGCGCTTGGGCTTGCCGTCTTCCTTCCAGCTGGCGAACAGGCCGGCATTGGTGATGCTGAGCTTGTAGGTGCCGGGCTGGGTGAGCTGCAGGTCGAACACGCTGCGGTACTTGCCGGTGGCCGGGTTCTCCGGCTTGAGCGCGCTGCCATCGGGCGCGGTGATGGTCAGGTTGTCCAGCCGCAGCGGCACGTGGTTGAAATAGAACAGGTCGTTGGACACCGCGGCATCGACGGTGATCCATGGTGCTTCGCCGGCAATGACGGTTTGCGAAGGCAGCAACCAGGCCTTATGCGCGAGGGCGGTGACCGGCAGTGCGGCGAGCAGGGCGATCAGGACGAGAGGACGTTTCATGGCAACTCCTTGCAGAAGATGAGGGCGGTGGTCGCGTGTCTGGTCAGCGCACAGCTGCGCCGCGTGAATGCGTGGAAGATCGAATAACGCCGTGCGTGTGGGGGGCTCGCATCGCACTCAGCGCGTGCAAGCGACCGCGCGCAGCGCACGGTCAGGGCTTTGCGACCAGGCTGACCGTGCCCAGTTCGCTGCTGCCGCTGGCCTTGGCCGTCTGTGCAGCGGTGGCCGGCCAGGTGAAAGGCACCTTGACCAACTCGCGGCCGCCCACTTCACGCGCGGCCTCCACCACCAGCGTGTATTGGCCGGCCGGCAGCGACTTCAGCGCACCCTTGGTATCGGTGAAGGACAACGCGTGCGCGCCGGCGGGGCGGGTCGGGCCGGTGACGCCGTCGACCGGCACCTCCAGGGTGCGCCCGCTCTTGCGCCACCACTGGCGCAGGTCCGGCAGCCATTTGGTGCCATGGCCTTCGGCGGTGTCCTTGGACTGGTACCAGACTGCCAGATTGGCAGCGGCCTTCTGGTCGGCGCCCTCGACCCAGATCGCCACGTACGGGCGGTGGTATTCGGCGACATTGAGCTTGGGGATCTCGACGTTGATATCGAGCGTGGCCGCATACGCCGGCATGGCGAGCAGGCCGCTCAGGGCGATGGTCAAGGTGGCGCGCATGGTCGTCTCCGGAGGCGAGGGTCAGTGGATCAGCAACAGGGCAAGCAACAGCGGAATCAGCAAACCCAGGCCGACCAGCGGCCAGGTCATGCGCCGCTGGCGCGCGTGCAGGTGCAGTAAAAACAGGCCGGTGATGCAAAACACCAGGCACGCGATGGCGAACACGTCGATGAACCAGCCCCAGGCTGGCCCGGCGTTGCGGCCCTTGTGCAGATCGTTGAGGTAGGCGATCGCCCCGCGCCCGGTGCGTTCGTATTCCACCGCGCCGGTGCTGCGGTCCAGGCTCAGCCAGGCATCGCCACCGGGGCGCGGCAGTGCGAGATAGATTTCCTCCGGCGACCATTCGCCCTCGCGCGTGCCGACGCTGATGTCCAGTTCGCGGCCCAGCCACTGTGCGACGTGTGGCGGCAGTGGCGCATTGCCTTCCTGGCGCGCGCCCAAGGCCTGTAGCAACGCGGTAGGCAGCGTAAGCGTGCGGTGCTCGGTCGAAGGAGTGGCTTCGATGCGCGCGGCGTGATTCAAGGTGAGGCCGGTGACGGTAAACAGCAGCATGCCGATCAGGCACACCGCCGAACTGATCCAGTGCCACTGGTGCAGCATGCGCAGCCAGAAGCCGCGCCGTTGTTGCGCGGCGCCGAGCTGATCGGTGGAGGAGGCGGGCGTCATGTGGGTCAGGCCGCCGCCGTGGTGGCAGCGGGCGGCGCAGGCAACTGCCGCGCACGCACTTCGCTCAGCAATGCGCGCAGGCGGGGCTGTGAAGCGGCGGCCAACAGCGGGGTGAGTTGGCGCAGGAACCCGGCATGCCCGCCGGCGATGGCGCGGCGCATCCAGGCTTCGGCCTGATCGATGTCGCCGTCGTCGGCCAGCACCGTCGCAAAACCGGCTTGCCCGCGGAAATCGCCGGCCTCGGCGGAGCGGCGGTACCAGTCGCGGGCGGCGTGCGGATCTGCAGCGCCGGCCAGGCCTTGCTCCAGATAGCGCGCCACAAAGTTCATCGACTTGGCGTGCCCGTGTTCGGCAGCGCGGCGATACAGCGCCAACGCCTGGCTGTGGTCCTGCGCGACGCCGCGGCCGGAGGCGTACAGGTGCGCCAGGTTGTACATGCCCCAGTCCAGGCCATGCGCGGCGGCGCGGCGAAACCACAGCGCCGCCAGTTCCAGATTGCAGGGCGTGCCGAAGCCCAGTTCGTGGCAGCGCCCAAGCTGGTTCATCGCTTCCGGATGCCCGGCATTGGCGGCCACTTCGTACCACAGCATCGCCTGGATCGGATCGGCCGCGACGCCGCGCCCTTCTGCGTAGAGTTGTGCGAGCAGCAGCTGTGCGGCCACGTCCTGGCGATCGGCCGCCTTGCGCAGCAACGCCACCGCCTGCGCGGGCTGCGTACGCAGTGCGGCGATCACCTGCGCGGTGTCCAGCACCGGCTCAGACATCGGCCCATTGCCGCAGCAGGTTGTGATACACGCCGGTGAGCTGGATCAGCGAAGGGTGGCCGGGAGTGTCTTGGGTAAGCCGGCGAATCGAGACATCCAGCTCGAACAGCAGGCGGCGCTGTGCATCGTCGCGCAGCATGCTTTGGATCCAGAAGAACGACGCCATGCGCGTGCCACGCGTCACCGGCAGCACCTTGTGCAGGCTGGTGCCGGGGTAGATCACCAGATGCCCGGCCGGCAATTTCACCGACTGCGTGCCGTAGGTGTCTTCGATCACCAGCTCGCCGCCGTCGTAGCTCTCGGGGTCGCTGAGGAACAGTGTGGCGGAGACGTCGGTGCGCACCGGATCGGCGCCACCGCGGCTGCGGTCGTAACGCACCGCATTGTCGACGTGGTAGCCGAACGACTGCCCGCCGCTGTAGCGATTGAACAGCGGCGGATAGATCCGGCGCGGCAGCGCGGCGGAAAAGAACGTGCTGCTGCGTGACAGCGCGTCGAGCACCAGCGCACTGGCCTCGCGCGCGATCGGGCTGTCTTCGGGCAACTGCGCGTTGTCCTTGGCCTGCGCGGACTGATGGCCGGCGGTGATGCGGCCATCGGCCCAGTCGGCCGCGTCCAAACGCTCACGCAGCTGGCTCAGCTGGGCGGGCGTCAGGACGTCGGGAATGGGCAACAACATGCAGTGGTCTCCACGCCGTCCGCGGACTGCGGACGGCGCGTTGATGGATCAGAAACTGAAGGTCGCGTTCAACACCGCCGAGCGGCCATCGCCCGGCAACGCCCAGCCACTGCCGGCGGTGACGGTGCCCGCGGCGTTGACGGTGAGGTTGTTGCGGATGCTGGTGTAGTACTCCTCGTCGAACAGGTTGTTGACGTTCAACTGCAGGCTGAGCCAGTCGTTGACGCGCAGGCCGACCATCGCACGGTGCACCCAGTATGCGTCGGTCTTGCGGTAGACCGCGGTCGAGGTGTTGTTCGGATAGAAGCTGCCCTGGTAATTGACGCCGTAACCGAACGTCCACTCGTTGAGCTGATAGGTGGTCCAGAGATTGCCGGCGTTGCGCGGGGTCTGCACCAGTTCGCGTCCGGCAATCGGGTCGCCGGTGAGGCTGGCGGTGCGGTTGGAGACGCTCTGCAGCACTTCGCTGTCCAGGAAGGTGTAGTTGGCGAAGACCGACCAACGCTCGGTCAGGTAGCCGGCCGCGCCCAGCGCAATGCCATCCACGCGTGCCTTGCCGTCGAGCACCTGCTCGGGAATCAACGGGTCGCCGCTGTTGACCTTGTAGTTTTCGCGCTCGTTGCGGAACACCGCCGCCGTCAGTGCCAGACGCTCGTTCAACACGTCCCACTTGCCGCCGAGTTCGATATTGACCGCGCTTTCCGGCTCCACATTGCAGTTGGCGCCGGCGGTGGCAGTGGCGATCGGCGTGCACGAGCCATTGACCGAGGCCTTGGACGGGGTCTTGCTGTTGGCGTAGGACAGATACAGGCTGGCGTTGTCGACCGGCTTGAACACCAGGCCGGCGCGGTAGGAGAACAGATCCTCCTCGCTGCCTGCCGGGAACCCCGGGGTGACGCCGGTCACGCCGCCGGTGGCATTGACGGTGTAGGTGGTGCTGTCGCCTTCGTTGTGTTCGTAACGGCCGCCCAGGTTGAGCATCCATTGCTCGTTGAACTGCAGCGTGTCGAACAGGTACACCGCCTGATTGGTCAGGCTGCCCTTGCTGCGTCCGGTGCGGAAATAGTTCTGCGGGCCGGTCCAGATGTTGTACGGATTGTCGAAGGTCTGCAGCGGGTAGGTGATGCCGGTGGTGGAGCCGTCGGCATTGCGGAAGATGCTGCCGCTATCGAGTTCGAAATCTTCCTTGCTGAAGGCCACGCCGGCGACCACGCGGTGCTCGATGGCGCCGGTGTGCAGGGTGGCGGTCAGGTCGGTCTGGCTGTGGGCGATGAAATTCTCGGTGTCGCGCACCAGCCCGCGCGGGCCGCTGTTCGGGTTCCAGGTGGACGGCGGCTGGCCGACGCAGGCGCGGCCGGTGTAGGCGTTGGTATTGTTGGGCAGGCACCAGGTGCCTTCCGGCGCGGTGGCCGTGGTGGTCTGGTCCACGCGCTGCACACGCGCCAGGCTGCGCAGTTTGACGTTGTCGTCGAAGTCCATTTCCAGCACGCCGGTCAGCATGTCCACGTCGATTTCCTGACGCGACACATTGCGATAGCCGTAATAGGTTTCGCGGTCCACGCCCGGCAGCGGGCCATCGTTGAACGGGCTGAGCGCGAACGGCACGCCGTACTGCGGCAGGTTGTTGTCGTGCTGGTGCAGGTAGCTCAGCGTGAAGCGGGTGTCCGAGCCCAGCCCGAACGCCACCGACGGCGCAAAACCCCAGCGATGACGGAATTCCTCATCGCGGCCCGGCACGTCCTGGGTGTGACCCATGGCGTTCAAGCGCACCGCGGTGCCGTTTTCGAAGTCGTAGTTGCTGTCGACGGTGAGGCGGCCGTAGCGGTCGCTGCCGCCGCCGATCAGCACGTTGGTGAAGTCGCCCTGGCCGGCGGTCTTGGTCACCAGGTTGATGTTGCCGCCCACCGAGCCGGCACCGGACATCGCCGAGTTGGCGCCGTTGATCAGCTCCACCGCTTCCAGGTTGAAGGTGTCGCTGCGGCTGTACTGCGCGCTGTCGCGCACGCCATCGGTGGTGATGTCGCTGCTGGCGGTAAAGCCGCGCAGGTTGATGCTGTCGCCATAGCCGCCGCCGCCTTCGCCCGCGCCAAAGGTGATGCCGGGCAGGGTGCTGAGCACATCACGCAGCGACAGCAGGTTCTGCTGGTCCATGGTCTGCTTGGTGACCACGGTGATGGTCTGCGGGGTGTCGCGCAGCGCCTCGGTGTACTTGGGCGAGGACGGCTTCTGCGCACGTTCCTGCTGCACCCGGACCGCATCCAGATCCACTGCGCCCGGAGGTGCCGGCGCGTCGCCAGGCTGGGCGAAGGCAGGAGCGGACAGCGTCAGCAACACGGCCGAAGTGAGCGGGGAAATCCTGGGAGTCATGGGACGTCTCGAAGAGGGAAGCGATGCTTCGGCCTGGCGATGGCTCGGCGGATGCGGGAAGGGAATGCGCGCCTGTCAGTCCGATGCCGCCTGCTGCCAGGCCCGGCGTCCGGGCACGCGGCAGCGCTGCGCCAAATGGCACAGGGCGGACGAACACCAGGAAGAAAAAGGCATGGACACGGGCAGGCGCATGGGATCGCAGGAAGGCCAGTTGTTAAGAAGGCCTGAAGGGCTGCGATCTTAAATGCAAATCATTCTTCTTTGCAATCTTTGCCGATGGATGGCATACGGCTGAAAGATTGAGGCCTTGCGGTGCGCTGCCGTTGGCGGCTGGGCACTGCGCTCAGCGGTCGTCGCGGGTCCAGATACCGCCGTGTTCCTGCTTCACCGGGAACTTGGGCACTGCGGAGTAGGCCGGGGCGCACAGAGGACGCCCATCGCGGATATCGAAGCGCGCGCTGTGCAGCAGGCACTCGATGGTGCCGGCGGCTGCGTCGAAGGTGCCGGGCGAGAGTTCGTAATCTTCGTGGCTGCAGCGGTCTTCCAGCGCGTACAGCGCGCCGTCGAGGTTGAACACCACGATCGGCGCATCGGTCACTTCATCCCACACGGTCTTCAGCTCGCCCGGCAGTAACTCGCCGCTGGCGCAGACAAAGGTCCAGCTGTCGCTCACAACGCGGCCTCGCCGAGCGGCTTCTCCAGCACTTCGAAGCGCAGGTCCTGACGCAACGGCACGCCGAAGCGCTCGTCGCCATAGGGGAAAGGCTTGGACACGCCGGTGCGGCGATACCCGCGGCGTTCGTAGAAGGCGATGAGTTCGTTGCGCACGTCGATCACGGTCATGCGCATCAGCGGCAAGGCCCACTCGGTGGCAGCAATGCGTTCGGCTTCGGCGAGCACGGTCTTGCCGATACCGCCGCCCTGCAGGGTGGGGCTGACCGAGAACATGCCGAAGTAACCGGCGCCGTCTTCGTCGGCAACATGCGCGCAGGCTACCAGGGCGCCGTCCTGTTCCACCAGTAGCACCAGGCTGCGGTCGCGCAGGATGTCCTGCCGCAACACCGCCGGGTCGATGCGCGCACCGTCCAGGATGTCGGCTTCGGTGGTCCAGCCGACGCGGCTGCTGTCGCCGCGATAGGCGGAGGTGACGAGCGCGACGATGGAATCGATATCGTCGACGGTGGCGGTGCGGAAGGTGGTGGTCTGCATGTGGAACAGTTTATCGGGAATCGGGAATCGGGAATCGGGAATCGGGAAAAGCGTTACGCCGCTCAATGAGCTACTTCCCCTCTGTCGACCAGCGACAGCATGTGGGAGAGCCGCTTGTTCGATCCTCCATTCCCGATTCCCGCAGTCAATCAGCCCAAAAGCTGACGCACCTTCACCAACGCGGCAACAAAACGCTCGATCTCGTCATGCGTGTTGTAGAACGCCAGTGAGGCGCGGCAGGTGGCGGCCACGCCGTAGTACTGCAGCAGCGGGTGGGCGCAGTGCTGGCCGGAGCGGACGGCCACGCCCTCCAGGTCGAGCAGGGTGGCCAGATCGTGCGCATGTGCGCCTTCGATCAGGAACGACACCACCGCGGCCTTGTCCGGCGTGGTGCCGAAGATGCGCAGGCCGTCGATGCGCTGCAGCTCTTCGGTGAAGTGCGCGAGCAGTTCGGTCTCGCGCGCTTCCACGTGCGCCAGGCCGACTGCGTCCAGATAGTCCACCGCCGCGCCCAGGCCGATGAAGCCAGCGATATTCGGCGTGCCGGCTTCGAACTTGTGCGGGCCGTCGTTGAATACGGTGCCTTCGAAGCTCACTTCCTTGATCATCTCGCCGCCGCCCAAGAACGGCGGCATGGCCTGCAGATGTTCGCGGCGCGCCCACAGTGCGCCAGTGCCGGTGGGGCCGCACATCTTGTGGCCGGTGATGGCGTAGAAATCGCAGCCGATGCCGGCCACGTCGACGCGGCGGTGCGGTGCGGCTTGCGAGCCGTCCACTACGGTGATGATGCCGCGCTTGCGTGCCTCACGGCAGATCTCGCGCACCGGGTTCACCGTGCCCAGCACGTTGGACACGTGGGTGATCGCCAGCAGCTTGACCTCGGGGGTCATCGCCTTGCGCAGTGCATCCAGATCCAGCGCGCCCTCAGGCGTGATCTCGGCCACGCGGATGGTGGCGCCGGTGCGCTGGGCGACCAACTGCCACGGCACGATATTGGCGTGGTGCTCCATGCGCGACACCAGGATCACATCGCCCGGCGCCAGGCGCGGCAGCGCCCAGGAATAGGCCACCAGATTGATCGCGAAGGTGGTGCCGCTGCACAGCACCAGCTCGTCGGCGCGCACGTTGAGAAAACGCGCCAGCTTGCTGCGTGCGCCTTCGAACGCGTCGGTGGCTTCGGTGCCCAGTGCATGCACCGCGCGGCTGACATTGGCGTTCTGCCGGCGATAGAACTCGTCGGTGGCAGCGATCACCTGCAGCGGCTTCTGCCCGGTGTTGGCGTTGTCGAAATAGATCAGCGGCTTGCCGTGCACCTGCCGCATCAGCAGCGGGAAATCGGAGCGTACGCGCTCCCAGTCCGGTGCCGGAGTGGCGGCGACGGAGGCGTTCATGCCACGCCCGCCGAATTCAGGGCGCGGTCCAGCTGCACGGCCAGCAGATCGCGCAATGGCGACGGCAGTGCGCGCAACGGCTCATGGCAGAACGCGGCGCTGAGCAAGCGCTGCGCCTGCTGCTGCGGCAACCCGCGCGAGCGCAGGTAGAACAGCGCGTTGTCGTCGAGCTGACCCACGGTGGCACCGTGCGCGGCCTGCACTTCGTCCGCGTCGATCACCAGTACCGGCTGGGTGTCGATTTCGGCGTTGTCCGAGAGCAACAGGTTCTTGTTCGACAAACGTGCATCGGTGCCATCGGCGCCCTGGCGGATATGGATGCCGCCGTGGAACACCACGCGGCTGCGGTCGGCGCCGACGCCGCGCCAGACCAGCTCGCAGGCGGTGTCGCGGGCGATGTGCTCGATGCCCAGGCGGGTATCCACATGCCGGCGGCCGTTGCCGAGCAGTACGCCATTGGCGGTGAGCCGTGCATTGTTGCCTTCCAGCCGCGCATTGAGTTCGTGCCGCGACAAGCCTGCGCCCAGCTCCAGGTCCACACGCTGGTACTGCGCATTGCGCGCCAGCACCGCATCGGTCCGCGCGAACGCGGTGGCGCGTGTGCCATCGGCCTGCACGCGTGCGTGCGAAAGCACAGCGTCCTGGGCCAGATGGACATGCATCACGCTGTTGTCCAGATGCGCTGCATCGCCCACATGCAGGTGGTGCTCGACCACGCCGAGCGCGGCGTCGGCACGCAATTCGATCAGATGGCGGTGGTGCCAGGCCAGGTCGTGCTCGCCGGCCACGCTGACGAACACCAGCTGCAGCGGCAGCGCCACCTTGATGCCCGCGTCCACGCGCACCAGCGCGCCTTCATCGGCCAGCGCGGCATTCAGACGCGCGAAGATTTCATCGCTGCGCTCAAAGCGGCGGCCAAGCAGCTGCTGCGCTGATTCATCGGCAGCCAGTGCGGACGACAGCGTCTGCACCTGCACGCCTGCCGGAAGTTCGGACAGATCGCTCAGCGCATCCGACGCACGGCCATTGACGAACACCAGGCGCGGGGTGGGGATCTCATCCAGCACCGCGGCATCGATCAGCGCCGGCACCAACGGTGCAGGCTGGAAGCTGCGGCGTTCCAGCTGGCGCAGCGAGGTGTATTTCCAGGCTTCGGCGCGTGGGCCGGGCAAGCCGGTCTGCAAGGCCGCGTCGAGTTCGGCGCGCCGTGCAGCGTTGCCGCTAAACCCGCTGGCAAGGGATTCCAACAAGGCACTCATCAGGCGGCGGCCTCCGGCACCACACGGTCCTTCAGGAAGTGATAGCCGTGTTTTTCCAGTTCCAGCGCCAGCTCCGGGCCGCCACTCTGCACGATGCGCCCATCGGACAGCACATGCACCACGTCCGGCTTGATGTAGTCGAGCAAGCGCTGGTAATGCGTGATCACCAGGAACGAACGCTCGGTCGAGCGCAGCGCATTGACGCCGTCGGCCACGCTCTTGAGTGCATCGATATCCAGACCGGAGTCGGTTTCATCCAGGATCGCCAACTTCGGCTCGAGCACGGCCAGCTGGAAGATCTCGTTGCGCTTCTTTTCGCCGCCGGAGAACCCTTCGTTGACGCCACGGTGCAGCAGCTCGTCCTTCAGGTGTAGCACCGCCAGCTTCTGCCGCACCAGCTTGAGGAACTGCATGGAATCCAGCTCTTCTTCGCCACGCGCCTTGCGCTGCGCATTGAGCGCGGCACGCAGGAAGTAGGTGTTGTTCACGCCGGGGATTTCCACCGGATACTGGAAGGCCAGGAAGAGGCCGGCCGCGGCGCGTTCTTCCGGCTGCAGGTCGAGCAGGTCGGCGCCTTCAAACTGCACGCTGCCGGCAGTGACTTCGTAGCCATCGCGACCGGCGAGCACATTGCCCAGGGTCGATTTGCCGGCGCCGTTGGGCCCCATGATGGCGTGCACCTGGCCGGGCTGGATGTCCAGCGACAAGCCCTTGAGGATGTCTTTGCCGGCGATGCTGGCGTGGAGATTTTCGATCTTCAACATTGCGGTAATCGTCTTGAGTAAGAGGGAAATACGAAGCCGCGCGTGACATCCGCTGCAGCCAACAGTCAACTCATTAGCGGCCCGGCGCTGCGCCACCGAGTACGCGCGTCGTGCTGCGCAGGTACAACAAATGCGCGCAAGCTGCAGCGAACACCACCAGGAACAGCACGGACAACCCGCCCCAAATGACACCGGACTGGGCCACCATGACACCGGCCTGGCTGTCGTAGCAGCGGCCCTCGGCGTTGAAGCAGTCGCGCCAGCGCCAATACCGCTCGTTCCAGGCGTATGTCGTCAGCGCCGACAGCAGCAGGCTTGCCACGGCCGCCATTACCGAAGGCCAGGGCAGCCGCCGGATCATCCCACCGAGCCTTCCAGCGAGACTTCGAGCAGCTTCTTGGCTTCCACCGCAAATTCCATCGGCAGTTCGCGGAACACCTGCTTGCAGAACCCATCCACGATCAACGAAACCGCGTCCTCCTGGCTGATGCCGCGTGCGCGGCAGTAGAACAGCTGGTCGTCGCTGATCTTGGAGGTGGTGGCTTCGTGCTCGACTGTGGCGCCGGGATTCTTCACCTCGATATAGGGAAAGGTGTGGGCGCCGCACTGCTTGCCGATCAACAGCGAATCGCACTGGGTGTAGTTGCGCGCGCCATCGGCGTTGCGGTCCACCTTGACCAGGCCACGGTAGGTGTTCTGGCCGCGGCCGGCGCTGATGCCCTTGCTGACGATCTTGCTCTTGGTGCGCTTGCCGATGTGGATCATCTTGGTGCCGGTATCGGCCTGCTGACGATGGTGGGTGAGGGCCACCGAGTGGAACTCACCCACCGAATCGTCGCCGAGCAGCACGCACGACGGGTACTTCCAGGTGATCGCCGAGCCAGTTTCGACCTGGGTCCAGGTCACCTTGCTGCGGTCGCCACGGCATTCGGCACGCTTGGTGACGAAGTTGTAGATGCCGCCGCGGCCTTCTTCATCGCCCGGATACCAGTTCTGCACAGTCGAATACTTGATCTCCGCATCTTCCAGCGTCACCAGTTCCACCACGGCCGCATGCAGCTGGTTCTCATCGCGCATTGGCGCGGTGCAGCCTTCCAGATACGACACGTAGGCCTTGTCTTCGCACACGATCAAGGTGCGCTCGAACTGGCCAGTGTGGCCGGCGTTGATGCGGAAGTAGGTGCTCAGTTCCATCGGGCAACGCACGCCCTTGGGAATGAACACGAAGCTGCCATCGGAAAATACGGCCGAGTTCAGCGCGGCAAAATAGTTGTCGCCCACCGGCACCACGCTGCCGAGGTACTGCTTGACGATCTCCGGATGTTCCTTGATCGCCTCGGACATCGAGCAAAAGATCACGCCCTTTTCGGCCAGTTCCTTGCGGAACGTGGTGCCGACGGAGACCGAGTCGAACACTGCATCCACCGCAACTCCGGCCAGCCGCGCGCGCTCGTGCAACGGCACGCCGAGCTTGTCGTAGGTGTCGAGCAGCTCCTTGGGCACGTCATCCAGCGAGGCGTACTTCGGGCCCTTGGGCGCGGAGTAATAGCTCAACGCCTGGAAATCGATCGGCGCGATCTTCAGCTTGGCCCACTCCGGCATCGGCATTTTCAGCCAGTGGCGGTAGGCCTCCAGGCGCCAGTCGGTCATCCATTGCGGCTCTTCTTTCTTGGCCGACAGTGCACGGATGATGTCTTCGTCCAGACCAGGCGGGAGCGAATCGGATTCGATCTCGGTGATGAAACCGGCGTCATAACGTCGGCCCAACCGTTCGAGGATCTGCGCATTCTGCGGGGGGGCAAGTTCGGTGGCCATCGGCTGCCTACTGGGTCAGGTGGTCGCGACGCGCGCGGCGATGGAACGCCGACGGTTGTCGCCAGGGAGGGAGAGGGGGTGCAGCATCTGCGCCAGGGTCACGCGACGCAGGGCATCGCCCACCACATCGTTGATCAGGCGCCAATTGGAGCGCACACCGCATTGGTGGGCGATCCCGCATTGACTGTGGTCCTGGCTGCATTCGGTGATGGCCAGCGGTCCTTCCATGGCCTCGACGATCTCCACCAGGGTGATCGCGCTGGCCGCGCGTGCAAGCCGGTAGCCGCCATGCACGCCGCGCAATCCTTCCACCAGGCCAGCCTGCGACAACGGCTTGAGGATCTTGCTGACGGTGGGCGCTTCCAGGCCGGCCTGTTCGGCCAGTTCGCTCGCGCTGAGCACCTGGTCGCTCCGTGCAGCCAGCACCGTCAATACGACGGTGGCGTAATCGGTCAATTTGGTGACGCGCAACATGCGAAGACGGTGAATCCCTAAAGCGGACCGAAATTGTACTCTTTTGCTCCGCTCAGTCCAACCGCGCGGTTCAGCCGCCGGAAAGGCCAGCCCGTTGCGGTGGCAGGTGCGCTTGTGCTTGGCGCGTGGGCGCGCTGCGGTCACAATGAGCGGCCCCATCACCGGACCCTTTCATGTCGCGCAAAGTTGCCGCCCGCAAGTCACGTATCCATGGCAATGGCGTGTTCGCCGTCGCTGCGCTCAGCAAGGGCGAACGCATCATCCAGTACAAGGGGCGTCTGCGGACGCATGCCGAAGTGGATGCCGACGACACCGGCGATGTGGAAAGCGGCCACACTTTTCTGTTTACGCTGAGCGATGACTACGTGCTCGACGCCAACTACGAAGGCAACATCGCGCGCTGGATCAACCACAGCTGCAATCCCAATTGCGAAGCAGTGATCGAAGAGGCTGAAGGCGACGACCGCAGCAAGGACAAGGTCTTCATCGAAGCCAAGCGCGCAATCAAGCCGGGCCAGGAGCTGACCTATAACTACGGCATCACCCTGGGCGAGCGGCACACGCCGCGCTTGAAGAAGATCTGGGAATGCCGCTGCGGCTCGAAGAATTGCACCGGCACCATGTTGCAGCCCAAGCGCTGAGCAACGGCGCGCTGCGGTCGCCATGACGCGGCGCGCACATCGGTTCACGGATGCGCAACACGCGCATTCCTAGGGTGCAGGCTCCTTTGCAGATTGAGGAGTTCCTCATGACCCACTCGCTCTCCGGCAAGACCGTTGCCGTGCTCGCGACCAGCGGCTTCGAACAATCCGAGCTGCAGGAGCCCAAGCGCTTACTTGAATCCTGGGGCGCCACCGTCGAGGTGATCGCGCCCGGCGACGATGCACAGATCCGTGGCTGGAACCACACCGACTGGGGCGACAGCGTGCCGGTGGATATGCCACTTGCGCAGGCCAAGCCCGACCGCTACGACGCGCTGGTGCTGCCAGGCGGTGTGATCAACCCGGACAACCTGCGCACCAACACGCAGGCGATCGACTTCATCCGTAGCATTGCGGCCAACGGCAAGCCAGTGGCCGCGATCTGCCACGGGCCGTGGTTGCTGGTGGAAGCTGAGTTGGTGCGCGACCGCAGGGTGACGTCGTGGCCGTCGGTCAAGACCGATCTGAGCAACGCGGGCGGCCGCTGGGAGGATGCCGAGGTGGTGGTGGATGGCCAGCTGATCACCAGCCGCAAGCCGGACGATATTCCTGCATTCACCGATGCGGTTGCCAAGGCACTGGCTGCCTGAGGTCACGCAGCAGCTATAAAAGAGAGCCCGGTGCAGCGTTGCGCCGGGCTCTTTTAATTTTGCGTTGGCAGATGCGCGGTGTGCTCGCAGCGCCGATCGGTTACTTGCCTGGCATGGCGCCGGCCGGCACCAATTGCTCGATATTCTGGTTGAAGTTCACCGCCAGCCGGCCGTTCTGTATCGCCACCGACTCCACCTGCACATTGCCCATCACGGCCGCAATGGCGGGATCGATCTTGTAGATCGGCTCCTTGCGTGCGTAGTCGGCCAACCACGCGTTGAGCAACTGGCGCGTGCTGCTGTCCAACTTGGCACCGGCGTTGGCGGGGCGGAAATCATCGACCGTTGGCTGGTCGAGATAAAACCCCTGCTTTGCCGTGTCGTAACGCAGCGCGCTGCTCAAGGTGACGTTGCCCACCGGCGCCGGCGCGCCGCCGGCCGTGGCCAATGCAAGGTCGAACGCCATCTTCAAACGGTCGCCAGGTGGCAACGACAGCGCCGGGTTGCTGACCGTCATTTCGATCAACCCACCCAGCGCATCGTGGGTCTGCGGGAAGCGCCCGCCCAGGTACTGCTGCACGTCGGCGGCCTGCACGCTGATTTGCCGCCCCTGGATCTGAGGCGCCGCCCACGCTGCGGACAGTGGCATCGCCAGGGCGAGGGCAAGCAGGGATCCGGCAACTAAACGCAGTTTCATCGGGCAACTCCGGCGGTGGATGGCATCACCTTAGTCAGCGCCGGTGAACCACGGGTTAGCGTGCTGCGGTATGGCGGGATGAGTACGACACTGCGTGCCGCGGTGGTTGGGGTGCTCGCAGCGAATGCGCTTCGGTGTTTGTGGGCGTCGACTGCGGATCTCGCGTATCCGCCACCTCTGCCTGCGAACGTGCAATTGCTTGGACGGCGGCTCTAACGCAGCACCGGCTGCAGGGTGGCCGCATAGATTTCCCACGTGTCGCTGCCAACGCGTGGCTGCAGACGGTAAGCACCGACCAGGCGTTCGGTACCAGTCGTGGTGCGCACGGTCAGCTGCACCGGCACTTCGATCAAACGCGGCGGGTGCTGTTGGTCCAGCGCGATTGGCGGATCGTTGTTGATGCGCAGGCTGATGATCTGCCCGATGTTGCGCAGCACCGCATCGTCCGGCACGGGTGCGGGATGGCCGCCGGTCCACAGGGCATCCGCATCGGCACGTGCAGCACCGGGCAGTGCGCCCAGATAACGATGAACGGTTGCGCTTGCTTGCGCGTAGTTCGCACTTGCAAGTGCCTGTTTGGAATCGGTGGCGGTCGATGCAGTGCCGGGATGCTCGCTGGCCGCGGGCGATGCCGCAGTTGTGGCGACAGTCGCCGATGCAGGCGAGCCGTTGGCGGCCTGTGGTTCGGGCGTGCGTTGGCAGCTACAGCCGGCCAGCAGCAGTAGCGAAAAGACACTGATCAGTTGGCGCATCGCCGCTCCCGTCACGATCGGCGCAGTGTAGCGGCAGTTGGCACCGCGCGGATCAGCGCCCGGCAGCGGGATGCACGCGTTGCAGGCGGTCCAGCAATAGCTGCAATTTCGGCTGTAGCGCATCCAGGGCATTGCTGGGCCGCGCGCGTGGGCGCGCCGCCAGGTCCTCGAGCAATTGCGAACCGACGGTGAGCGCGGCGCACTCGTCACTGCTCAGGTCGCGGCGCAGGTGCAGCTCTTCGAACAGCCGCATCCAGTCGGCACGCGAACGCTGTTCGAATTCGATGGTGCAGCGGTCATGGCAGGGGCTGCCGTCGTTTTCGATGGGCGTGACCGTAATGCGGTAGCGTTTGCGGGACATGGAAGGTCGCGTCACTGTGGGGCTGGCTCCACCATAGGCGCGCACGCGCAGGGTCTCGATAGGCCGGGCCATGACGCAGTGTTCCAGTGCGCTCAGGGTGCCTGCTGTGGCGCGGGTTGCCGGAGCAGTGGCAGCGGATCGTACGCACCGTTGCGCCCATAGATCCCGTAATGCAGATGCGGCGGCGTACCGCGCGCGTTGCCGGTGGTGCCGACCATGCCCAGTGCAGTGCCGGGCTCGACCACATCGCCGACTGCTAACCCGGGTGCCCAGTCGTCCAGGTGCGCGTAGTAGTGCCGTTCCATCGCCGGGCCGAGCACCCACACCTGTTTGCCACCCAGCCCTGTGTCGCGAATGGAACTGACCACCCCACGGGTCGCGGCGACCACCGTTGTGCCGCGCGGCGCGAAGATATCCACACCGGCATGGCTGCGGTCGCGTCCGCGTGGGGCGCCGAAGGTGTCGGCAATCTGGCGACCACGCACACCGTCTACCGGGATGTGCAACTGCGTGGGTGCCGGCATCTGCGACAACTCCCAGCTGGTGCGCAGGCGTTCGGCCATCGGTGACAGCCAGGCCCAGCGCGCAGCAACACCCAGCGCGCACAGCATCACGATCGATACCAGCAGGTGGCGCACGCGTCTGGCTGGGCTGCGGGTGGGCTGTGGCGCGGTCACAGGCACTCTTGGTTGCGAACTCACCGCCAGGGTAGGGCAGCGGCGATGAGTGCGATGTGGTGTGCCTGTCAGGAGGCGAAGAAGACGTGGCAAACGCGCAAAAAAAGACGGCCCTAAGGCCGTCTCGATCAAACCGGATGCAGCGCGATTACAGCGCGGCGTCCTTCAGACGCTTCATCGCACGGACCTTCAGCTTGCAGGTCGCAGGCTTGGCAGCAAACACCTGCTCTTCCTTGGTGAACGGGTTGATGCCCTTGCGCTTCGGCTTGGCCGGCACGTTGACCGAGGTGATCTTCAGCATGCCCGGCAGGACGAACGAACCGACGCCCTTCTTGCTCAGCGACGCGTGCGCGGTGGCTTCCAGCGACGCCAGCACGGCGCGGACGTCCTTCGGAGCCAGCTGGGTGGTTTCGGCGATGTGCGCGACCAGGCCGGTCTTGCTCAGGGCTTCCTTGATCGGCTTCGGCGCAGCGGTCTTGCTAGCGGCCTTGGCCGGCTTTGCGGTCTTGGAGGCGGCGACCTTTTTCACTGCCTTCTTGGGGGCAGCCTTCTTAGCGGCGGTTTTTGCCATGAGTTATGTGTTCCGTATTCGTTGGTGGTGTTTGGGTCTGCCGACCCAGTCGGCAACGCGAAATGTAGGGCAACTGCCGCGCGCCGCCAATAGGGAATCGATGAAACAACACGAAAAGACCGACTTGGCACGGGCATTCGTTCACTGGACGCCAAAAAACACGAGAAAAAAGCGCTCTGGGTTCGCTTGGCGTGGGATGCTGCGCGCGCTCTGACGCACAGCAGCAGATCAAGGTGACGCGGCATGGATCGCGGATCCGCGCGATCTGGGCAGCTGCTGCGCAGGCGCATGTCGATCAATGCGTTCGCTTGGCGAGGCATGCCTCGACCCAGCCAGGGCGCCGTGGTCGAGCAAAGGGCGCATGCCAATGTGGCGAAGAATGGCGTGCGTGCTGCCTGCCAATCGATTGCAGGCGCCAAACGAAGCGCATTCGATGAAGCCGGGGCTCGCATCATTTCGCATTCGGACAGCGATGCGCCGAATGGCGCGTCTCCAGGCAAGCGAGCGATCCAGCCAGCGACGCCGCATCGCTCCCGCGGATCAGTCGTTGGCTGCCGACAAACTGCGGCCGCGTTCGGTCGCTGCGGCAATCGCGGTGGCGGTCAGCGCTTCGAAACCGCCGGCCTGGAATGCCTCGATCGCGGCCTGCGTGGTGCCGTTGGGGGAGGTCACGCGCCGCCGCAATACCTCCGGTGCTTCGCCGGATTCGGTCAGCATGCGCGCTGCGCCGAGCAGGGTGTGCAGCACCAGCGTGCGGGCGGTCTCGGCGGGCAGGCCTTGCGCGCGCGCCGCGGCCTCCATCGCTTCGGCCAGCAGAAAGACATAGGCCGGTCCGCTGCCGGACACCGCGGTGACCGCGTCCATCTGTGCCTCGTCGTGGAGCCAGACGGTGACGCCGGCGCTTTCCATCAGCCGGGTTGCCTGCGCGCGCTGCGCAGTGCTGACGCGTGCATTGGCATACAGGCCGGTCACACCGGCGCCGAGCAGGGCCGGCGTGTTGGGCATGGCGCGCACCACGGCGGCCGTGCCGCCGCACCAGCGCTCCAGTTGCGTTGCGGTGATGCCTGCGGCGATCGACAGCAGCAGCGGGTGATGTTGCTGCGCGAGATCGGCCAGCTGCGTGCACACGGTGGGCATGACCTGCGGCTTGACCGCCAGTACCCAGAGTGCGGCGCCCTCCACGGCGCTGCGCGCGTCGTCGAACACTTGCACGCCGAAGTCAGCGGACAGCGCCTGACGCAGTTCGGCGACCGGCTCGGCGACGCGGATGGCGCTGGCCGGCGCGCCCTGGCGCAGCAGCCCGGCGATCAGGCTGCGCGCCATGTTGCCGCCACCGATAAAGGCGACCACCGGAACATCGCCGTGCGCAGCCACAGCTGTGGAGGAGGAAGGCTGGGTCATTGCAGCACCATCAAGAAGGAGGAAGGAAACGGCCGATAGGTCAGGCGGCCGGTGGCGCGTTGCGCTGGCCAAATAGCGCCGTGCCCACGCGCACCATGGTGGCGCCGGCCGCAATGGCATCGGCGAAATCCGCGCTCATGCCCATCGACAAGGTATCTGCCTGCGAATACTGGCTGCGCAGTGTTGCGAACAAGGCCTGCATGCGTGCGAATGCCTGGTGCCGGCGCGTGACCTCGGGAAATGGCGCGGGAATCGCCATCAATCCGCGCAGCTGCAGTTGGGGGTGGGTGGCAATCTCTGCGGCCAGGGCGTCGATCGCCTCGGGCGCGCAGCCGTGCTTGCTGTCCTCGTCGTCGATATTGACCTGGATCAGCACATTCAAGGGTGCGCGGCCGTCCGGGCGATGCCGGGCCAGCAGTGCGATCAGCTTGGCGCGGTCCACGGTCTGCACCCAATCGAAACACTGGCTGGCCATGTCGGCCTTGTTGGATTGCAGGTGGCCGATCAGGTGCCACTCCAGCTGCAGCGCCTGAAGCTGCGCGATCTTGGTGGCCGCTTCCTGCACATAGTTCTCGCCGAAGGCCTGCTGGCCTTGCGCGGCTAACGCCGCCACGGCGTCGGCCGGCTGGGTCTTGGACACCGCCAGCAGGCGCGCGGGCGCGGCGTTGGGAGGGGTTGCCGCCTGGATGGCGGCCAGCGTCTGGTGCAACGAGGAAACGGGCACAGGTCAGCCAATGGGTAAACAAGGCGGCCATAGTGCCGCGCCCGTGCCTTTCCTTCCAGTTGTGCCGGTGCGCGCCGGGCGCGGCGGATCGTCCTTGCGACGAGTTGCGTGGATAAAGGCGCGCTGCGGCGCACGGTACCGCCGCCCCGGCCATCGGAAACGCCGGCCATCGGCATTCATGCTGGCGGGCTGAACCGACGCACGGCGCGCTTCCAGGGCGCTGCCAGAACGCTATACTGCCGGCCGGGGAGTATCTTCCAATCGCAGCCTAGGGGAAAAGCAGCGCATGGATATCGCTGAACTATTGGCGTTTTCTGTCAAGAACAAGGCATCGGACCTGCACCTGTCTGCAGGCTTGCCGCCGATGATCCGTGTCGATGGCGATGTCCGCCGCATCAATATTCCGGCCTTGGACCATAAGCAGGTGCACGCGCTGGTCTACGACATCATGTCGGACAAGCAGCGCCGCGATTACGAGGAATTCCTCGAGGTCGACTTCTCGTTCGAGATTCCGTCGCTGGCGCGTTTCCGCGTCAATGCGTTCAATCAGAACCGTGGCGCCGGTGCGGTGTTCCGTACCATTCCGTCCGAAGTGCTGACCCTGGAAGACCTGGGCTGCCCGCCGATCTTCCGCCAGTTGATCGACCAGCCGCAGGGTCTGATCCTGGTGACCGGCCCGACCGGGTCGGGCAAGTCGACCACGCTTGCCGGCATGATCGACTACATCAACAAGAACGAATACGGCCACATCCTCACCGTCGAGGATCCGATCGAATTCGTGCACACCTCGCAGAAGTGCCTGATCAACCAGCGCGAAGTGCACCGCGACACGCACGGCTTCAACGAGGCGCTGCGTTCGGCCCTGCGCGAAGACCCGGACATCATCCTGGTCGGCGAGTTGCGCGATCTGGAAACCATCCGCCTGGCACTGACCGCTGCGGAAACCGGCCATCTGGTGTTCGGCACCCTGCACACCAGCTCGGCGGCCAAGACCATCGACCGCATCATCGACGTGTTCCCGGCCGGCGAAAAGCCGATGGTGCGCTCGATGCTGTCCGAATCGCTGCGTGCGGTGATTTCGCAGGCATTGCTCAAGAAAGTGGGCGGCGGACGTACCGCAGCGTGGGAAATCATGGTCGGCACCCCGGCTATCCGCAACCTGATCCGCGAGGACAAGGTGGCGCAGATGTATTCCTCCATCCAGACCGGCCAGCAATACGGCATGCAGACGCTTGACCAGCATCTGCAGGACCTGGTCAAGCGTAGCCTGATCACGCGCAACCAGGCGCGCGAGTACGCCAAGGACAAGCGGATATTCGAGTAGCCGGGATTTGGGATTCGGGATTCGGGATTCGTTACGGCGGCTCCCGGGCCGGACCCCGTCCTTGCGAATCGCGAATCTCCACTCCCGAATCCCTGCTCCCGAGGAGCACGCCATGAGCACCATCGACTTCACCTCCTTCCTCAAGCTGATGGCGCACCAGAAGGCGTCGGATCTGTTCATCACCTCTGGCATGCCGCCGGCGATCAAGGTGCATGGCAAGATCAGCCCGATCACCCAGACGCCGCTGACCGCGCAGCAGAGTCGCGACCTGGTGTTGAACGTGATGACGCCCTCGCAGCGCGAGGAATTCGAAAAGACCCACGAGTGCAACTTCGCCATCGGCGTGTCCGGGGTGGGGCGGTTCCGTGTGAGTTGCTTCTATCAGCGCAACCAGGTGGGCATGGTGCTGCGGCGGATCGAGACGCGCATTCCCACCGTGGAAGAGCTGAGCCTGCCGCCGGTGATCAAGACGCTGGCGATGACCAAGCGCGGCATCATCATCTTTGTCGGCGCTACCGGCACCGGCAAGTCGACCTCGCTGGCGGCGATGATCGGCTACCGCAACCAGAATTCCACCGGGCACATCATCACCATCGAAGACCCGATCGAATTCGTGCACAAGCACGAGGGTTGCATCATCACCCAGCGCGAAGTCGGCATCGATACCGATAGCTGGGAAAACGCGCTGAAAAACACCCTGCGCCAGGCGCCGGATGTGATCATGATCGGCGAAGTGCGCACCCGCGAAGGCATGGACCATGCCATCGCCTTCGCCGAAACCGGCCACTTGGTGCTGTGCACGTTGCACGCCAACAACGCCAACCAGGCGATGGACCGCATCATCAACTTCTTCCCGGAAGATCGCCGCAACCAGCTGCTGATGGACCTGTCGCTCAACCTCAAGGGTGTGGTGGCGCAGCAGTTGATCCCGACCCCGGATGGCCGCGGCCGCCGCGTGGCGATGGAGATCATGCTGGGCACGCCGCTGGTGCAGGACTACATCCGCGACGGCGAGATCCACAAGCTCAAGGAGATCATGAAGGAGTCCACCAACCTGGGCATGCGCACCTTCGATCAGAGCCTGTTCGAGCTGTACCAGGCGGGCGAGATCAGCTACGAAGACGCACTGCGCTACGCCGACTCGCAGAACGAGGTGCGCCTGCGCATCAAGCTCTCGCAAGGCGGCGATGCGAAGACGCTGTCGCAGGGGCTGGATGGCGTGGAGATTGCCGAGGTTCGGTGAGGCGCACGGCCGCGCTCCATGATGCGGTGGCGGTGCGACCAGCGTTCCGTGCACCAACGACGCGCTGCGGTCAGTCTGGGCGCGTCGTGCTTCGCAGCCAACGCCAGCGATTGCGTGCAGTGCGGCGCCGAGCCAGTGCAGCCGTGCGTCCAGCAGCTATGCACGACTGACGTTTCAGATGTAACCAGGGTGGCCGATAGTGTCTAATATCCGCACCCCACCGCAGTTCCCAGACCCGTGAGCCTTCCAGATTCCGATCTCCGTCCGGAGCAAGAGCCGTTGCCCGACGATGGCGCCGTGTTCACCTCCGGCCCGCTGACGCCGCCGCCGGATTCGGCCGGTACCAGTGCCGATGACCACGCCTATCACCACTCGGTGGCCGAAGATGCGCAAGGCATGGTGCTGGCCACGTTGGTGGCCTCTCTGGGGCTGGCGATCTTTGCCAAGGGCGGCCTGATGATCGGTGGCATGGCCGGGGTGGCGTTCCTGCTGCACTACGCGCTGCACTGGAATTTCGGCCTGGTCTTCGTGCTGGTCAACCTGCCGTTCTATTGGCTGAGCGTGCGCCGCATGGGCTGGGAATTCACCCTGAAGACCTTCGCTGCGGTTGGCGCGTGCGGGGCCTTGACCGACCTGCTGCCGCGCTGGGCCGACTACGCGCACATGAGTACGTTGTTTGCGGCGGTGGTGGGCGGCGCGCTGGCCGGGCTGGGCATTTTGTTCTTCATTCGCCACCGCGGCAGCCTCGGCGGCATCGGCATCCTGGCGGTGTATCTGCAGCGCGAGCGCGGCTGGAGTGCGGGCAAGGTGCAGATGAGTTTCGATGCGATGCTGATGCTGGTCGCGTTCTTCGTGCTGACGCCGGACAAAGTGCTGTATTCGGCCATTGGCGCGCTGATGCTGAGCCTGGTGCTGATGTTCAACCACCGGCCGCACCGCTACATGGGCGTGTGAGCGCGTAGCGGACTTACACGACCTCCTCGCGCGCCGGGCAGTCGGTGGGCAGGTCCAAACGCTGCATCAGGCCGCGCGCATCGAACGGTGCGTGCACCTTCATGTCGTTGTCGAAGTAGCAGTACACGTCGCGCCGTGCGCGCTTGCTGGCGCGCGGCCCGACACGCTGGGCATCGGAGGGCTCACCGCCTGCGGCCCAGGCCGCAATCCGCGCGCCCCAGCGGTCCAGGGCGTGGTCGCTATAGCCGCTGGCATACAGCTGCGCGTCGCCATGCAGCCGCAGATAGACAAAGTCGGCAGTGACATCCTCCAGGTACGGGAACTTGCCCGCAGTGTCGGCCACCACCACGCCCACCTTGTGCTTGCGCAGCAGTTTCATGCAGGACGGATCGCAGAAGCTGGGGTGGCGCATTTCCAGCGCATGCCGTAGCGGGCGCTTGCGATCGACGCTCAAGGCCGTACGCCCATGCATCAAGGTGGTGTCGCGTTTGCGCGCCAGGGCGAGCGCTGCCTCGGTATCGCGCGGCAGGGCGGAGAGAAATGCATCCAACAACGCGTCATCGAAGCGCAGGGTTGGCGGCAATTGCCACAGGATCGGCCCCAGCTTCGGGCCCAGCCGCAGCACGCCGGATGCAAAGAAGTTGGCTAGCGCCTGTTCGCAATCGCGCAGCCGCTTCATATGCGTGACAAACCGCGGGCCTTTGACTGCGAAGACGAAGTCGTCCGGCGTCTCGTCATGCCAGCTCTGGTAGCTCTCCGGGCGTTGCAGCGAATAGAACGAGCCGTTGATTTCCACGCTGGGAAAACAGCGCCCGGCATAGGCCAACTCGCGCCGCTGGGCCAGCCCGGTCGGGTAGAACGTGCCGCGCCAGCGTGCATAACGCCAGCCCGAAATGCCGATGCGGATGCTCATGTGCCGACCATGCCGCGGCGGGTGTGCAGTAGTCGTGGATGCTGTGGCAAGGCCGCGTCATCTGGTGCGCCGGTGCGTGCGAGTGGATAAGCGGGGCGGCATTCTCGAAACGATCGCGCCGCGCGAGGCGGGCGCAGCCGGTGCGTGGAGTGGGCATGGAGCGCGCACCCAGCACCCGACTGTGGTGCCATCACTGTCTGGCTGGCGGCTCGCTACGTGCGGTCAGTCTTGCGAGGCATCCACAGGCGCTGCCGTGATCAATGCAATGCCGCTGCGCGTGCGCTTTGACAGTAGCGGCAGGTTCGCAACCTGGTTGCCGGGCGCCTCGTAGAGCCACAGCACGCAGCACGCGGTATTGGCGCTTTGAAAGCTGCTGCGGAACGCCACCACGCTGGCGCTGTAGCACTCGCTGCCGTGGCGCACGCGAAGATTGGCGACAAAGTCGAACGTGTAATGCCCGGCGTCATGCCATGGCCATTGCGCCTCCAGCTCGGGGTCGCTGCTTTCGGCGGGCATCGGGCAGCGTGTCTCCGGATCAGGCGAACGCTGCCGGCCTTGCGCATCCAGGCGCAGGTGCTGTAACTGGGCGTCTACCGCGGCACGCATCGCCGGGTGTTGCGCCAGCCAGTCGTCCGCTTGGCGTTCCTCGGGCAAGCGCTCGGCAGCATCCTTTCGCGGCGGCGCCAGCGTGTGCTGGTAGCGATAGCGGATCTGCAGTGCCTGGGTCGGGCGGCGTTCGGCGGGCAGCGGCGACAACGGGCGCGAGAGAGTCAGCGTGTCCTGGAAATAGTCGCCGTCGCGGTAGGCCGCGTAGCTGCGTCCGTCGATGCGTAGCCAGTACAGCGCCTGGTCGCCGCCGCGGCCGTTGATGCTGAATCCAGCGTCCGCTTCTCTATCCGCTGGAGTACCTGTGGGCGTGGCGGTGGCTGCGCGGAAGCCATCGGTATGGCCTTGCAGCACCGTGATCTGCGTAAACAAACCAGTGCCGCCGACATAGGCGTCATCCAGTAGGTCGCGTTGGCCGTCCTCGTCCAGGTCGATCAGGGTGTAGTGGTGGCTGCGGTTCTCGGAGATATCGTCCGCTTCGCTGGTGGTGTGCGCGCGGTAGGCCTGCAGCGCGTGCCACTCGGCATCGGTGAGGCCGGCCGGCTGCGTGGGCGGCACCGCCTCGGATGGGTCTTCCTCCGGATCCGGGCTTGCGATGTCGAAGCTTTGGCCACGGGTATCGGCATGGCGCTTCATCACCGTGTCGATCGGCGTGGGGTCGCTGGCCGGCACGGCGGCGATGTCGCGGCGCAACTGGTCCAGCACCTGCGTCAGCGAAAGCCTAGGCATCTTGTGCGCGTCTGCCTGCGGCACTGCCGCGGCGGAGGCAATCAGCAACCCAGCAATGCCCAGCAAGCGCCGCATGCGAAATGTGCGATGCGGTGTGGTCGCGGCACTGAGTACAGGCGCCTCGCACGCGGCACGCAGGGTGTCGCTCACGCGCTGCGCATCCACGGCGGCGATAGTGCCTGAATATCCGCAAATACCGGGCAGTCGGCATGGTGCGCGCCGCGCAGGTAGCCCAGGCTCATCAGGAATTCTCCGGTGATTTCGCCACCAGTGAAACGGAAGGTCTTCTTGAACACTTTCACCCAGGCCGGCTTGTCGAGGGGATGTTGTGCATCCAGCCAGTTGGCAAAGCTGCCGTGCGTTGCGCGCAGGCGCTGGATCACCTGCGCGTTGTGGATGGCAGCCAGCACCTTCAGGCGATTGCGAATGATGCAGGCATCCTGCATCAGCCTGGCAATCTCCGCCTCGCCGTACGCGGCCACGGTGTCCACGTCGAACCCGTCATAGGCACGCTGGAAGCTGCCGCGCTTGCGCAGGATGGTTTCCCAACTCAGGCCGGCCTGGTTGATCTCCAGCACCAGGCGTTCGAACAGTTCGCGTTCGTCGCGCTGGGGGAAGCCGTATTCGTGGTCGTGATAGTGGCCGTGCACCGGGTGGCCGGGCGCAATGCTGCAATAACCGCTCATGGGGTCTCCGTTGTCTTGCGTGCATTGGCGGATGAGTTGATGCCCATCGGTTTACCGCCGGGAAACAGCAGGTCCGGCCAACGGCGTGGCAGCGTGGCGAGTTTGCCTTGGCGCACGGCCTCACGCAGGGCTTCTTGTTGCTGGCTGCGCTGCGGGAAGCTGTTCAATGTGTCCACTCGATACCAGCCCTGCGCATCGCGGGTGTACAGCGTGCAGGTGACACCAAACTTCCCTGAAAGATCGCACAGCATCACCTCGTCCTGGCCGTCCTGATCCAGGTCGCGGCGGGTGATCACGCAGTCGGCATCGCGTTGCAGGCAGCTGTCGTTGTGCAAGCTGCCCTGCGCCAGGGCGCTCCACCAGGTTGGGTCCGGGCTGCTGCTGCCTGCGGCGAGCAGCAGGTGTGCCTGCAGCTCGGCCGCGTCATGCATGCGCGTGCGTCGCAGTGCGTCATCCGACTGCGGTTCCTGCCAACGTTGCGTCCGCCCTAGCAGCAGAGTGAGCTGCCGGCTGCGCTTGGCATCGTTGGCAAAGACGGGGGTGTCCCGCAGCGCTTGCACCGCGTGATAACCACGGCGGCCGTTGGCAAACCGCAGGAATTCCAGATCGTCCTGCAGCAGATCCGGGTTTGCAGTGCCGCCGCGCTGTGCCAACTGCTGCAGCTGGCTGGCCACCACAATCCGATACGGATCCAGCACAGGCGTATTGACCAATAGCAGCAGGGCGATGACCACCCACGACAGCATCTTGTTGCTGCGCGCCAGCGGCGCCAGCCACTGCCCCGGGCGTGGCCGCAGCACTGCAATGGCATATCCCACTGCATAGGCGCTGGCCACCGCGGCCAGCACCACGCCCCAGAAGCGTTCGCCGGTCCAGCCGTACTGGGCAATGCGCACGCCCACCGCGTAAAACGCCAGGCCTGCATACAGCGGCAGTGTGAGCAGCCCGGCCTCGACAACGCGCCGCAACCAGCCCGGATACGCTGGCGGCGTCGCGCCATCCTGATACACCGCATTGGTGAACAGCACCAGCCCGAACACCATGCACAGCAGGATCGCCGCCGCCGCGCGGGTCTGCCACAGCGGCTGCAGGCCGGTCAGCGGCAGGGTGAGGATGAACAGCAGCGCGATACTGGCCAGCAAGGGCACCAGGCCGGTGCACAGGGCGAACACGATCTGCCGCATCACCTGCACCGCACGCTGGCGGGTGCGCCCGATCAGGATGCCCAGGCCGGCCATCGTGCCGGTGGCCAGGTAGATGAAGGCATCCTCGCGAAACAGCGTGCGGAAGAGATCGATCTTCACCAATGCGAACAACTCGGCCCATAACGTCAGCACGCCCCAGCACACGCCGACGAACACCAGTGCCAACGCAAGCGTGAGCGTGTTCTGCCAGGCGTGTTCGAACAGCGCGTGATAGCTGGCACGCCAGCTGCCATGGTGCTGACGGAACTGCAGCCAGGGCAGGGCGATCAACAGCGCGGCCGCCACGCTCAGGCCGAACGGGGTCAGCACCTTGTTGCTTTCCAGGCCGGGTGCCCCGGTTGCGCTCCACGCCGCCCAGCCGGCAAGTGCGGCGAACACGGCCGCCACTACGGCCAACTGCTGCCACAGGCGACGGTCGTGCAGGGTCTGCACGCTCAACAGCAGCATGCTGGGAACGGTGAGTATCAGGGTGTACCAGCACACGCGCCCACCCAGCGCAGCGAACGGCGCCACGCCGTGGTCTGCGCCCCATTCGGCCAGATACAGCAGGCCGCCTTGCAGCAGGGCCACCAGCACAATGAACGCGCGGGTCTGGCGGGGCAGGGGCAGATCGTCGGAGGCGGGGTGCAGCGCAGATGTGGGCAGCATCGGCAGTCCATGGCTGAGGCAAGCGGCCAGTATGGCAGCGCCCCAGCGCGGTTCGAAACGAACCGCTAGAATGGCCGCATGTCTGTTTTGCCCACGCCTCTGGCCAACCAACTGCTGATTGCGCTTCCGGCGCTGTCCGACCCCACCTTTTCGCGCAGCGTCGCGCTGATCTGTCAGCACGACGAGAACGGCGCCATGGGTGTGCTGGTCAACCGCCCGTCCGAGTACACCCTGGGCGAAGTGCTGTCGCAGATGGGGATCGACACCAGCGACGAGCGCCTGCGTGAGCAACCGGTGCTCAGCGGCGGGCCGGTGCACCCGGAACGTGGTTTCGTCATTCACGACGACGCGCGCGCATGGGATTCCAGCCTGGAAGTGGGCCAGGGCGTCTACCTGACCACCTCGCGCGACATCCTCGAGGCCATGGCCGCCGGCGACGGCCCGCGCAATGCACTGGTGGCGCTGGGCTGCGCGGGCTGGGGCGCCGGGCAGCTGGAATTCGAGCTCGGCGAAAACAGCTGGCTCACCGCGCCCTCGGACGCCAACGTGCTGTTCGATACCGCGCTGGAAGACCGCTGGCAGACCGCCGCCGGCCGCATCGGCGTGGACCTGTTCCGGCTCACGGATTACTCCGGGCATGCCTGAGGCGGGCGCGATCCGCCCCGACGCGACGGTGCTGGGTTTCGACGTGGGGTCGCGCCGGATCGGCGTGGCCGTGGGAACCGCGCTTGGCGCGGGTGCCCGCGCCGTGGCCGTGATCAACGTGCATGCCAACGGGCCCGATTGGGTGGCGCTGGATCGTGTGCACAAGGAATGGCGCCCCGCCGGCCTGGTGGTCGGCGACCCGCTCACCCTGGACGACAAGGACCAGCCCGCACGCAAGCGCGCGCACGCCTTCGCACGCGAACTGCGCGAGCGCTATGCGCTGCCGGTGGTGCTGATCGATGAGCGCTCCAGCTCGGTTGAGGCTGCGCAGCGCTTTGCGCGCGAGCGCGCCGATGGGCGCAAGCGCCGCCGCGATGCCGACGCGCTGGACGCGATGGCCGCGGCGGTGATCGTCGAGCGCTGGTTGTCGGCGCCCGAGCAAGCCACTCTTCTTCCCTGATTCTCCCGACCTGCGATGACCACCATGCAACTCGATTCGGACGGACGCCTGCGCCACCTGCTCACCCTGGAAGGACTGCCGCGCGCCACCTTGCTGCAGCTGCTCGATCGCGCCGGCCAGATCCGCGATGCGGCGGTGGGGCGCGTGGGCAAGCGCAGCGTGCTCGCGGGCACCGCGGTGTGCACGCTGTTCTTCGAACCCTCCACGCGCACCCGCAGTTCGTTCCACCTGGCCGCGCAGCGGCTGGGCGCAGACGTGCTCAATTTCGACGCGTCCACCTCGTCCACCCGCAAGGGCGAAACTGCACGCGATACCTTGAAGAATCTCGAGGCGATGGGCGTGCGCGGCTTCGTGGTGCGTCATCCCGAAGACGGCGCGGTGGAGCGACTGGCCGAAGCTGCCGGCGAGGGTACCGCGCTGATCAATGCCGGCGATGGGCGCAGTGCGCATCCCACCCAAGGCCTGCTGGACATGCTCACCCTGCGTCAGGCCAAGGGCACGGATTTTTCCAAGCTCAAGGTGGTGATCGTCGGTGACGTGAAGCACTCGCGCGTAGCGCGCTCGGACCTGCACGCCTTGCGCACGCTGGGTGCCGGCGAGATCCGCGTGTGCGGCCCGGCCAGCCTGCTGCCCGACGACGACATGCTGGACGGCTGCGTGGTCGGCGAGGACTTCGACGCGATGCTGGAAGGCGCCGATGCACTGATGATGCTGCGCCTGCAGCGCGAGCGCATGGAAGAAGGCCTGGTGCCATCGCTGGAGCAGTACCACGCCGACTACGGCCTGACCCGCGAGCGCCTGGCACGTGCGGGACGCGACGCGGCAGTGCTGCATCCGGGCCCGATCAATCGCGGCGTGGAGATCACCGATGAGGTGGCCGATGGCGCGCAGTCCTGCGTGCTGCGCCAGGTGGCCAACGGCGTGGCCGTACGCATGGCGGTCCTGGAAACCCTGCTGGGCTGATGGCCCGCATACGCCGCTGTGATCGCGTAACAGCGCGATCGTAGTGAATGCAAAAGACTGCCTTCGCACGGGCGTCGCGACAATCATCGCGACGCCCGTTTTTGTTTCGTACTTGGCCGCGTCCGCGCCAAACAAGCGCGCAGCATGGCCAAGCCCTACATCCGAACAAACCCCATTCGTCTAGCGTGAAAATACCCACGCAACGACGCACGCTCTTACGATTCCCAATTCCCAATTCCCAATTCCCAATTCCCAATTCCCAATTCCACCTCTCAACGCCATAACACCCGCTCGCCTAAGGTAACGGTTCCTTTCAATCGCAGGAGACCGCAATGGGCATTTCGCGTCACGCCACCGCACACTGGGAAGGCGACCTCAAGACCGGCAAGGGCCAGCTCAGCACTCCGCAGAGCGGGTTGATGGAGAACACCCGGTATGCCTTCAGCAGCCGCTTCGGCGACGAAAAGGGCACCAACCCCGAAGAGTTGATCGCTGCCGCGCATGCAGGCTGCTTCACCATGGCGCTGTCCGCGCAGTTGACCGAAGCCGGCTTTCCGCCCACCTCGCTAGACACCCGCGCCGATGTCGATCTGTCGATGGAAGGCGGCCCGCAGCTGTCGCAGATCCGCTTGAAGCTCAAGGCCGTGGTGCCGGGCATTGATGAAGCCAAGTTCCGCGAGCTGGCCGACACCGCCAAGAAGAATTGCCCGGTGTCCAAGGCACTGAGCGCTGTGCCGATCAGCCTGGAAACCGAGTTTTCCAGCTGACCGCGGCGCTGGCTGCGTACATCGGCGCAAGGCGTCGATGTACGCAGCTGGCGGCTTGCTGAATAGGGCTTTGCGCAGGCCGTTCGGTTCAGGGCGGTTTCACCGCAGCAAGCCGAGGATCGGCAGCGTGTCCTCCCTGTGAAGCTGCCGCAATGAAAACTCTTCTGCTTGGTGCGCTGGTGATCGGTCTGGCTGTTGCGGGCAACGCGACGGCGCAGCGGTACGACAATGGCTACCGCGACAATGGCCGCGGCGGCTACGAGGATGGGCGCTACGAATACGCCCGCGTGGTGCGCGTGGATCCGATCATCGTCTCGGACGCGTACACCGAGCGCACCAGCGAGCGCTGCTACAACCGGCCGTCCGACGGGTACTACACCAGCAACGACGGCTACTACCGCAACGACGGTGGTTATGGCGGGGCCAATCCCTCCAATCGTGGGGTTGCCAGCGTGATCGGCGGCATCGCCGGTGCGGTGCTGGGCAGCCAGGTCGGTGGCGGCAATGGCCGTCTGGTCGGCACTGCAGTCGGCACCATGGCCGGCGTCGCTGCAGGCCGTTCGATCTACGAAGCCAATCACCGCTCTTACCAGGGCAATGTCAGCGTCTGCGAGCCGGTGTCCTACCGCCGTGAGCGCGACCGTGTCGACGGCTATGACGTGACCTACGAATACGGCGGCCGGATGTATCACACCCGCAGCGACTACAACCCCGGTGACCGCATCCGCGTGCGCGTGGATGTGCGCCCCGACTGAGTGTCGATGGTGGGCGCTGCATCCGGAGTGCGGATGCAGCGGCGGGTGCATGGCGCGTGCGGGTGGTGCAGATGTTTTTTGGAGTGGTGCCTAGAACAACATCAGGCTGTGTAGGAGCGCGCTTGCGCGCGATGAGGCATTCCCGATAACGCCCTCGCGCGCGAGCGCGCTCCTACGATGTGGTGGTTGCTGGTCCTGGGGTTTCGAATAGACAAAACGCTGCGGGAGACCGCAGCGTTTTTTCATCTCGCGCGCGTTGCGCGCCGGACGCGAAGGCTTCAGCGTCAGAGCTGCCGAACTATCCGGCCCTGGCGTTGCTTAGGTTCGATGTTCCAATGACCGATCACGGTCAGCTATCCCGTCTCTCGTGCCGGCGATGGGCAAGGGAAGTCCAATCACTCCCAATCCAGCGTGCCGCGAATGACCGTCTGCACCTGTCCACCCGACCAGACCTCGCCGTTGGCATCGATGCGCAACTCCAGCAGCGCGTCGAAGCCGATTTCGCGGCCCTGGCTGACCACGTAGCGGCCGTCGGTGCCGGGCAAGGCATCCTTGCTATCCAGCCAGGCCGCAAGCACGGCGTTGGCGGCGCCAGAGGCGGCGTCCTCGAAGCGGCGGCCATTGCCGACGAAGGCGCGCACCGCCAGATCGTAGGCGCCGGTTGCCGCTGCACGCGCGTAGGCGAACACGCCCATGCTGCCGGTGGATTCGGCCAAGGCCGCAATCGCGTTCCAGTCCGGGTCCAGGCTGCGCAAGGCGGCTTCGCTGGCCAGTTCCACCACCCACCAGGTACGCCCGCCGTCCATCAGGGCTGGCGGCAAGGCGCCCAGCGGCCAGCCGCGCAGGCTGTCGCTCAGGCGTGGGTCGTCGGCCTGCACCTGTTCGGTGACGCGCGCGCGCGGCGTGCGGATGGCGATGCTGCGGTGGCCGGCGATCTGCTCCACGCGCAGCGGCAATTGCCCGGCGATGCCGTCCTGCACCAGCACGCCGTCGCGCGGCGCGGCCAGGCCGGCGTCGAGCACTGCATGCGCGGTGCCGACACTGGGGTGGCCGGCGAACGGCACCTCTTTTTGCGGCGAAAACATGCGCAGGCGATAACTGCTGGCGTCATCGGGGGCCGGAAACACGAAGGTGGTTTCCGGCAACTTGGTCCAGCGCGCAATGGCCTGCATCGCGGCATCGTCCAGGCCATCGGCGTCGAGCACCACCGCCAACGGGTTGCCGCTGCCGGGGCGGGCCGAGAACACATCCAGTTGCAGGAATCGACGCGTGGTCATGGGAGCGGGTCCGCGAGCAGGGCGCGGCAGCTTACCAAGCGATGCGGCCTTCGATCACTTGCTGCGTCGCGCCGCCGATCCATACATCGCCGGCGGCGTCGACTTCCACCTCCACGCGGCCATCGCGGCCGACCTCGCGGCCCTGACTGGCGACGTAGCGGCCCTGCCTGCCCGGCAGCCGATCCTCGGCCAGCAGACGCGCGGCGATGCAGGCATTGGCGCTGCCGGTGACCGGGTCTTCCGGAATGCCGTCGCCCGGGCAGAACGCACGTACCACCAGATCTTCCGCATCGCTGGCTGCGGCGGCATAGATGGCCAGCCCGACCGCCCCGCTGGCGGCGGTGAGTGCGGCGATGGCGGCCAGGTCGGGCACGGCCGTCCGCACCGCGGCCTCGTCGGCCAGCTCCAGCAACCACCAGCTGGGCCCGTTGTTCCACAGGGCAGGCGCCTGCGCGCTCATGGCGAACGTCCGGGTGACCTGCGCCAGCGCAGCGGCGTGTTGCGTGCCGGTGTCACCGCACTGCGCGCGCGGCGCGCGCAGACGCACCAGCACCACGTCGTGACGGTCGAACACATCCACCGGCAGCACGCCGGCGGCGCATTGCTGGTACAGCCGGTTGTCCTGGCGGTATCCCACCAGGCCGTGCGTCCTGGCAACCCAGGCAGCGCCCACGCTGGGGTGCCCGGCAAACGGCAGCTCCGCGCGCGGGGTGAAAATGCGGATGTGGTAATCCGCGCCCGGCGCGCTCACCGGCAGGAAAAACACCGTCTCCGACAGGTTCAGCCAGGCGGCAATCTGCTGCATCTGTTGCGCTGACAGTGCGCCGGCATCGACGACCACGCCCAGCGGGTTGCCAGCGCCAGGGCGGTTGGAGAAAACATCCAGTTGCAGGTAGCGAAATGTGCGCATCAGGGCGGCCGTTACGGTGAAAGGACAGTGCGCGCAGACAGCGATGGCTGCAGGCGCGCGGGGTGCATGGGCGCGATGGTGCCTGGCAGCGCGGCTGTGACGCGAGGAGGGGTCATGGCTGGGATATTGGCAGTAGAATCGGAGGTTCCGCCCGGCGTACCGGGCAACTCCCCCCATCCTAAACGCCCACATCTAATGTCAGCTTCCCTTTCTACCGATCGTTGGATCGTCCTCAAGTTCGGCGGCACCTCGGTGTCGCGTCGTCATCGCTGGGACACGATTGGAAAACTGGCAAGCAAACGGGCGAACGAGACCGGCGGCCGCGTGCTGGTGGTGGTGTCTGCGCTGTCGGGCGTCACCAACGAGCTCACTGCCATTGCCGATGGTGCTGCCGACAGCGCGCAGCGTGTGGCGGCACTGGAACTGCGGCATCGCGAATTCCTTGCCGAGCTCGAGCTCGATGCCGACGCAGTGCTAGGTGCGCGGCTTGCCGCGTTGCACGCATTGGTGGGTGATGCACGCGCTGCCAGCCGCACGCTCGACTGGCAGGCCGAGGTGCTGGGGCAGGGCGAATTGCTGTCTTCCACCATCGGTGCGGCTTACCTGCATGCCAATGGCCTGGACATGGGCTGGCTGGATGCGCGGGAGTGGTTGTCGGCGTTGCCGCCGCAGCCCAACCAGAGCGAGTGGTCCAAGCGCTTGTCGGTGTCGTGCCAGTGGCAATCCGATGCCGCATGGCGGGCGCGTTTCGATGCGCAGCCCACGCGGCTGCTGATCACGCAGGGCTTTATCTCGCGGCACGCCGATGGCGGCACCGCGATCCTGGGCCGTGGCGGCTCGGACACTTCGGCGGCGTATTTCGGTGCATTGCTCGGTGCCAGCCGGGTGGAAATCTGGACCGACGTGCCCGGCATGTTCAGCGCCAACCCGAAGGAAGTGCCGGACGCGCGTCTGCTGACCCGCCTGGACTATTACGAAGCGCAGGAAATCGCCACCACCGGCGCCAAGGTGCTGCATCCGCGCTCGATCAAGCCCTGCCGCGATTCCGGCGTGCCGATGGCGATCCTGGATACCGAACGTCCGGATCTGCCAGGCACCAGCATCGATGGCAGCGCCGAACCAGTACTCGGCGTCAAGGCGATCAGCCGCCGCAACGGCATCGTGCTGGTGTCGATGGAAGGCATCGGCATGTGGCAGCAGGTCGGCTTCCTGGCCGATGTGTTCACGCTGTTCAAGAAGCATGGCTTGTCGGTGGATCTGATCGGCTCGGCCGAAACCAATGTCACCGTGTCGCTGGATCCGTCTGAAAACCTGGTCAACACCGATGTGCTGGCGGCGTTGTCGGCAGACCTGTCGCAGATCTGCAAGGTCAAGATCATCGTGCCGTGCGCGGCGATTACACTGGTCGGGCGCGGCATGCGCTCGCTGCTGCACAAGCTCTCCGACGTGTGGGCCACGTTCGGGCAGGAGCGCGTGCACATGATTTCGCAGTCGTCCAACGACTTGAACCTGACCTTCGTCATCGACGAATCCGATGCCGACGGCCTGTTGCCGATTTTGCATGCGGAATTGATCGACAGTGGCGCCATGCCGGTCAGCGAAGGCGAGGTGTTTGGCCCACGCTGGCGCGAAATCATCGGTTCGGTGCGGCCGCGGCCCACGCCGTGGTGGCATGCCGAGCGCGCGCATCTGCTGACGCTGTCCAAGGCCGGCACGCCGCGTTACGTGTATCACCTGCCCACGGTGCGCGCACGTGCGCAGGCGCTAGCGCAGATTGCTGCAGTGGACCAGCGCTATTACGCGATCAAGGCCAATTCGCATCCGGCCATCCTGATGGCGCTGGAACAGGCTGGATTCGGCCTGGAATGCGTCTCGCATGGCGAATTGCGCCGCGTGTTCGACACGTTGCCGGAGCTGTCGCCGCGCCGCGTGTTGTTCACGCCGAGTTTCGCGCCGCGTAGCGAATACGAGGCCGCGTTTGCGCTGGGCGTGACCGTCACCGTGGACAACGTCGAAGCGCTCAAGCGCTGGCCGGAGTTGTTCCGCGGCCGCAACGTGTGGCTGCGCATCGACCTGGGCCACGGCGATGGCCACCACGAGAAGGTCAACACCGGTGGCAAGGCGTCCAAGTTCGGGCTGTCGTCGACGCGCGTGGATGAGTTCGTCGAATTGGCGCGCACGCTGGAAGTCACCATCACCGGCGTGCATGCGCATCTGGGCAGCGGCGTGGAGACCGGCGAACACTGGCGGATGATGTACGACGAACTGGCCGGCTTCGCGCGCCGCATCGGCACCGTGGAGACCATCGACATCGGCGGTGGGCTGCCGATTCCCTACAGCGCCGAAGACGAGCCGTTCGACCTGGAGCTGTGGGCCAAGGGGCTGGCCGAGGTCAAGGCCGTGCATCCGGGCTTCCGTCTGGCGATCGAGCCTGGCCGTTATCTGGTGGCCGAGGCCGGCGTGTTGTTGGCCCAGGCGACCCAGGTGATCGAAAAGGACGGCATCCATCGCGTTGGCCTGGATGCCGGCATGAACAGCCTGATCCGCCCGGCGCTGTACGACGCCTGGCACGACATCGAAAACCTCAGCCAGCTCGGTGCGCCTGCCGATGGCAGCTTCGATGTGGTGGGGCCGATCTGCGAATCCTCCGATGTGTTCGGCAAGCGTCGCCGCCTGCCTGCGGCCACCGCACCGGGCGATGTGATGCTGATCGCCGATGCCGGCGCGTATGGGTATTCCATGGCCAGCACCTACAACCAGCGGGAGTTGCCGCGCGAAGAGGTGATCGATGCGGCCACTGGCTGAGTTCATCGCGCTGAGCACGCTGGCCGGTGGTGTGTCGATGGTGGTGTCCACCGCCATCGACATGGCCGGCCAGGCGATGCCGTGGACCGATAGCCTGAAGTGGGCGCTGCCCGCGCTGGTCGCTGCCGGTGTGGGTGCATGGGGTGCGGCGCGCTGGCAGCGTTGGCGCCAGCATCGCGCGCCGGCGCAGCATGCCGGCGGCATGGCGTTGCGCACGCTGGTATTGAACGCACTCAGCTATCCGCCGCTGTTGTTGTTGTATCTGGTGGTCGCGTTGGCGGTCACTGGCAGCGCAGAAGTCATTGGCTCGGAGGCACTGCTGCTGGTGTTCCTCATTGGTTGCCTGCCACTGCTGTGGGCCGCTGTGCCGTTTTCCATCATCGAATATTTCCTGTGCCGGCGTTATCTGCGTCGCGCACGTGTGCCTGCAGGGTGTGTATGAGCGCTTTCGACAAACATCAGGTGTCCACGTTCCGCTTTGTCCGCTGCGCGCTGGATGCGCAGACCGGCGTGGCGACGCTGGTGTATGCCTTCGACCAGGGGCCGGAACTGGTGGAGACCGTGGCGGTGCCCGGTGCCCCGTTCGTGCTGGACGCCACGCGTGCGGCGGCCGTGCAACAGGCCTTGCGCCTGCTGCACCTGATCGCCGGTGTCAGCTACTACAAGGCGGCGGTGCCGCCGACTATCCAGATCGACGACTACGCCATCGATGCGAAGACCGCCGCACTGGTGGAAAGCGTTTATCTGCACGGCCTGGGCGAATTCGCCTACCGCAATGGCTTGAACCTGCACGGCAAGATCCACTTCCCGGTGACGGCGCCGGCGGCTGAGCAGGCACCGGCCGCAGGGCTGCGCGAGCATGCGCTGGTGGCCATCGGCGGCGGCAAGGATTCGCTGGTCAGTATTGAAGCGCTGCGGCAGGCCGGGGTGGATCAGACCGTCAGCTGGATCGGCGGTTCGCAATTGATCCGCGCCTGCGCCGAGCGGACCGGGCTACCGGTGCTCAACATCGGCCGCGTGCTGGCGCCGGAGTTGTTCGAGCTCAATCGTCAGGGTGCCTGGAACGGGCACATCCCGGTGACGGCGGTGAATTCGGCCATCCTGGTGTTGTCGGCGCTGCTCACCGGCGTGGACCAGGTGGTGTTTTCCAACGAGCGTTCGGCCAGCTACGGCAGCCAGATTCCTGGCACCGGCGAGGTCAATCACCAGTGGTCCAAGGGTTGGGCGTTCGAGAAAGCCTTTGGTGAGTACGTGCAGCAGCATGTTGCCGCCGACCTGCGTTATTACTCGCTGCTGCGGCCGCTCTCCGAGCTCGCGGTGGCACGCCAGTTCGCCAAGACCGATCATTACGACGCGCATTTTTCCAGCTGCAACCGCAATTTCCACATCATGGGCGAGCGGCCGGTGCATCGCTGGTGCGGGGTGTGCCCCAAATGCCATTTCGTGTTTCTCGCGTTGGCACCGTTCATGCCGAAGACGCGCCTGGTCAAGATCTTCGGGCGCAACCTGCTCGACGATGCCGCCCAGGCCGGCGGCTACGATGCGTTGCTCGAATTCCAGGACCACAAGCCGTTCGAATGCGTGGGCGAGGGGCGAGAGTCGCGTGCCGCGATGGCGGTGCTGGCCACCCGTGCGGAATGGAAGGAAGACGCACTGGTGAAGCGGTTTATCCGCGAGATCCAACCGCAGCTGGAGCAGGACGCACTGCAGTTGGAGCCCTTGATGGCCATCGATGGCGAGCACCGCGTTCCTTCGGCGCTGTGGGAGCGCGTGCGTGCGAATTTCGCAGCTTGAGGGCAAGGCGGTTGCGTTGTGGGGATGGGCGCGCGAAGGGCGCGCCGCCTATCGCGCGCTGCGCCAACAGCTGCCTGCGCAGCCGCTGACGGTCTTTTGTAATGCCGAAGAGGCACGCGACGTTGCCGCATTGGCAGACCCCGCGTTGCAGGTGCAGACCGAAGCGAGCGCACAGGCGCTGGCCGCGTTCGAGGTCGTGATCAAGTCACCGGGCATCAGCCCGTACCGTGAAGAAGCACGCGCCGCCGCCGCGCAGGGCACGCGCTTCATCGGCGGTACCGCGCTGTGGTTTGCCGAACACGCGCAGCCGGACGGCTACGTGCCGGGCGCGATCTGCGTGACCGGCACCAAGGGCAAGAGCACCACCACCGCGCTGCTGGCGCATCTGTTGCGCGCCGGCGGCCATCGCGCCGCGCTGGTCGGCAATATCGGCCAGCCGTTGCTGGAAGTGCTCTCCCCACAGCCGCCGCCTGCGTACTGGGCGATCGAGCTGTCCAGCTACCAGACCGGTGAGGTGGGGCGCAGTGGCGCACGTCCGGAGTTGGCGCTGGTGCTGAACCTGTTTCCCGAGCATCTGGACTGGCACGGCAGCGAAGCGGCGTATGTGCGCGACAAGCTGGCGCTGGTGACTGGCGGCCGCCCGCGCATCGCGCTGCTCAATGCCGCAGACCCGCATCTGGCGCAGCTGCAGCTGCCTGAGAGCGAGGTGCGCTGGTTCAATCATCCCGACGGCTGGCACCTGCGTGGCGATGTGGTTTATCGCGGCCAGCAGGCGATTTTCGATACCGCCAACGTGCCGCTGCCGGGGGAACACAACCGGCGCAACCTGTGCGCCGTGCTGGCGGCAGTGGAGGCCCTGGGCCTGGATGCGGCGGCATTGGCGACGGCGGCACTGACCTTTCGTCCGTTGCCCAACCGGCTGCAGTGGCTCGGCAGTGTGGACGGCATCGCATACGTCAACGATTCCATCAGCACCACACCGCATGCCTCGCTGGCAGCCTTGGCCTGCTTCGCACAGCAGCGCGTGGCGTTGCTGGTGGGTGGGCACGACCGTGGGCTGGACTGGCAGGACTTCGCCGCGCACATGGCGCAGCAGGCGCCGTTGGAAATCGTCACCATGGGCGCCAACGGCCCGCGCATCCATGCGTTGCTGGCACCACTGGCGCAGAGCGCTGGCTTTGGCCTGCATGCCGCCGACGACCTGGCGCATGCGATGCAGCTGGCACGCAGCGCACTCGGTGCACAGGGTGGGGTGGTGCTGCTGTCGCCCGGCGCGCCCAGCTTTGGCGTGTACAGCGATTACGTGGCGCGTGGCCGCCACTTTGCGCAGCTTGCGGGGTTCGATCCTGCGGCGATCAGTGCGATTCCCGGCCTGGGTGTGCAGTAGTTCCAAGCTGTCGATTGCGTTACGCGCAGCGGGTTGCAAGCCTGTGCTCTGTTTTGTCGTAATGGATGGCGGCCGGCCACGCGCCGCGCGCCGTCACCATCCAGGCACCACGCAAACGCCTAGACTCGCTGCACATCCCCGGGAGCATGTGCATGCAGACGCAATCGAAATGGAAACGCGCCGGTCTGGCCGGCCTGCTGGCGTTGATGGCCGGTCCGGCCATGGCGGCGATGCAGGCCAAGCCGCTGGAATGGACCATCGGCAAGGACAGCTTCAGCGGCGTGCTGGTGTACGACGATGCCGGCCCTGCCAAGCGCCCGGGCCTGGTGATGGTGCCCAACTGGCGCGGGGTCAACGACTCGGCGGTGACCAAGGCCAAGCAGCTGGCCGGCGACGACTACGTGGTGCTGGTGGCGGACGTCTACGGCAAGGGCATCCGGCCCAAGAACGACACCGAAGCAGGGGCGCAGGCCAAGACGCTGCGCGATGACCGGCCCACGCTGCAGGCGCGTGCCCTCAAGGCGGTGGATGTGCTCAAGGCGCAGGCCGGCAGCGCACCGCTGGATGCAGCACGCATCGGTGCGGTGGGTTTCTGTTTCGGCGGCACCACGGTGCTGGAACTGGTGCGCGCGGGCGCGCAGCTGGCCGGCGTGGTCAGCCTGCATGGCGGTATTTCCACACCCGCGCCGGCGGCCGCCAACTCCGCGAAGACGCCGGTGCTGGTGCTCAACGGCGCCGATGACAAGAGCGTGACCCAGGCCGACATCGCCGCGTTCGAAACCGAAATGAACGGCGCTGGCGCGGACTGGCAGTTTGTGAACTTCAGCGGAGCGGTGCATTGCTTCGCCGAAGCCGATGCCAACAGCCCGCCGGGCTGCCTGTACAACGCGCGTGCGGCCAAGCGTGCGTTCGGCATGCTGCACGGGTTCTTCGACGAACGTTTCGGTAAGTGAGGGGCGCGCCGGCGTGCGGCATGTCCTGCGCGCCAGCGTTTCCACTTGATCGGATGCAGCGGCCGTGTTTCAGCGCGTCACTGTCGGAACGCAGTGGCGCGTGTCGTTTGGATGAGCGTTGTCAGCTGTTGTGGCCTGCAGGACGGCCCTGCAGGGCGGTGCCGGACTGACAACCACAAGCGCTTTGCGGGACACTTTGCTCGGTGGCGGCGCCGGACACTCGCCCAGCGCCGCGTGCTGCGATCAGTGCGTCCGTTCCACCGCATAACGCGCCAGGCCGCGCAATGCGGCCACTGCCGGGCTCGGCGGCAAGCCGTCCAGGGCCTGTTCGGCGGCGGCGGCGTATTCGGCGGCGCGCTGGCGGCTGTAATCGAGCCCACCGGTCGCGCGGATGGCCGTCAACACCTCCGGCATCGCCTCGGCATCGCCCTGTTCGACGATCTGCCGCAGGCGCTGCTGGGTGGCGGCATCGGAATGCGCAATGGCGTGGATCAGCGGCAGGGTGGCCTTGCCCTCGGCCAGGTCGTCGCCCAGGTTCTTGCCCAGGTCGGTGGCATCGGCGGCGTAGTCGAGCACGTCATCGGCGATCTGGAACGCAAAGCCCAGCTGCATGCCGTAGTCGTACAGACGCTGCTGTACCTGCGCATCCGCGCCAGACGCCAGAGCGCCCAGGCGCGTGCCGGCGGCAAACAGCACCGCGGTCTTGCGCTCGATCACGCGCAGGTACGCGGCTTCATCGGTGTCGGGGTTGTGTACATGCAAGAGCTGCAGCACCTCGCCTTCGGCTATGCGGTTGGTGGTGTCGGCCAGGATCTGCATCACTTCCATGCGGTCCAGTTCGACCATCAGCTGGAAGCTGCGCGAATACAGGAAATCCCCCACCAGCACGCTGGGCGCGTTGCCCCACAGCGCATTGGCGGTGCTGCGGCCGCGGCGCAGGTCGGATTCGTCCACCACGTCGTCATGCAGCAGCGTGGAGGTGTGGATGAACTCGATGATCGCCGCAAGCTGGTGGTGCTCCGGCCCGGAGCCGCCTGCGGCGTGGCCGGCCAGCATCACCAGCATCGGGCGCAGGCGTTTGCCGCCGGCGGAGATGATGTGATCGGCAATCTGGTTGATCAGCACGACGTCCGACGCCAGACGGCGGCGGATCAAGGCATCGACCGCCGCCATGTCGGGCGCGGCGAGGGACTGGATCTGGGGCAGGCCCAGTACGGTGGGGAGGTCTTGGGCGATGGTCATGCGCAGGCAAATCGAGATGTCGGCCGATTATAGGTGCCCGCGCCAGATCCGTCCCGCCGCGCCTGTTTCAGCCCTTGCGCGGTGGCCCCGGAACCAGCTGTGACGGGCATTTCGCGGCTGCCGGTGCGCAGGATCCCGACCCCGCCACGCGCGGTTGTCCGGCCTGCCGGCAAGGGAATGCGTCAGGTGCGGTGGCGGGCAGGTGCGGTAACATTGGCCCCCAGAACAGACATTCATCGCCTCGCGCCCCACGGCGCCGGCGCACCATCTCGGAAGCACCTATGGCCCGCGGCATCAACAAAGTCATCCTCGTCGGCAACCTCGGCAACGATCCCGACACCAAGTACACCCAGGCCGGCATGGCGATCACCCGCGTGAGCCTGGCCACCACCAGCATGCGCAAGGACCGCGAAGGCAATAACCAGGAACGCACCGAGTGGCACCGCGTGGTGTTTTTTGGAAAATTGGGCGAGATCGCCGGTGAGTACCTGCGCAAGGGCTCGCAGGTGTATGTCGAAGGCGAGCTGCGCTACGACAAGTACACCGGCCAGGACGGCGTGGAGAAGTACAGCACCGACATCGTCGCCAACGAGATGCAGATGCTCGGCGGCCGCGGTGAAGGCGGCGGTGGCGGCGGCATGGGCGGCGATCGCCCGCAGCGCACGCAGGCCCCGCGCCAGCAGCAGGGTGGCGGCGGTGGCGGCGGTGGTGGTGGTGGTCAGGACTACGCACCGCGCCGTCAGCAGCCGGCCCAGCAGCAGTCGGCACCGCCGATGGATGATTTTGCGGACGACGATATCCCGTTCTGATCCCGGCGATCGTTGCTTGCACACTCGAAAGGCCCGCTTGCGCGGGCCTTTTTTGTTGGCGGAACGGCGTGGCGAACGACGCGACAGAGTGACTTCCGCGCGAGCTTTCGCCGTTGCGTCGTCAATACATGCTGATGCAATTCATGGCAATGCAATGCAATTGCAATGCATTGCAGCCCAGCGCAATGCAGTGATCGCAGCGTCCCTCAGCCGCGCTCGCCGCACAACACCGACTGCAGGAACGCGATGACCTGCGGCTGTCGCTGCATCCGGCTCAGCTGCGCGGCGGTCCAGCCGCCGAGTTCGTCGATGGGGTCGTGATGGAACCAGCGGCTGGCTTCGTGCGCGGGTACGAGCAGGCCGGCCAGCTGAAGGATGGCGGTGTCGGGGCAGGGCGGTGGCGCGAGGTTCGCTGGCATCGGGTGGCATCTGGCGTCCAGGGGGCGGCACTGACCGTGGCAGGCCGATGTCGGTGACATGTCGTGTGCGCGCAGCGGCGGCGTTGCCTGCCACGACGACATTTGGCCGACACCGCTGCGGCACGCTGCCGCCGCACCGCTGCGATAGGCGCCAATCCGGTTGGCCACGACAGCGCGGCACTCCTTCCCCTCGAGACGCCCGCCCATGACTTGCTCCCGCCTTGCGTTCGCTGCGCTGTTCGCACTGCCCGCCATTGCCGTCGCCCAGACCACCCCGCAGACCGATCCATCGTTGTCCGAGCAAGGCCCGTATCGCTGGGGCATCGGCGTGGGCGTGGTGGCGTCGGACAGCCCGTTTGCCGGCGAGGGAACGCGCACCAATCCGATCCCGCTGATCCTGTTCGAAGGTGAGCGCTTCTTCTTACGCGGCATCACCGGCGGCGCGCATCTGGTGCAGGGCGAGAGCTTCGGCCTGGACGCCATCGTGGCGCTGCGCCTGGACGGCGTGGCTGCGGACGATCTGGGCGTGGCCGAACTGGCCCGCAATGGTATCGACCGTGCCCTGCTGGACGACCGCGACGACAGCCTGGACATGGGCCTGGTCGGTGCGTGGCGTGGTGCCGCCGGCGAACTGGAACTCACTGCCAAGGCCGATGTCACCGGTACCAGCGAAGGCTATGAACTGACCGCCCGTTACGGCTACGCCTTCGCTGTCGGGCGTGGCCAGCTGACTCCGAGCATCAGTGTCAGTCACCTGTCCAAGGACATGGCCAACTATTACTACGGCACGCTCGATGCCGAGGTCGCTCGCGGCGTCGTGGACTACAAGCCGGGCGCGGCGACCGTGCCGACAGTGGGGCTGACTTATATGCGGCCGATCGGCAAACGCTGGCAGTTCCTGACCCGGCTGCAATACAGCGTGTTGCCCGATGCGCTGAGTGACAGCCCGCTGCTCGCGCCGGATAGCGACGGAGTCGGCTCGGTGTTGATCGGGTTCTCGCGGGGCTTCTGATGGGCCGCACTCAAGTGATGCCCGGCGCCGCCCGCCGCGCGGCCAGGACGGTCCGCACATGATCGCCGCCACGCTGCTGTGTGTGATCGCCAGCTGGATTGCGGCGATGACCTACGTCTACCGCTTCCGCGGCCAGGCGCGCTACGCCAGCCTGCGCCAGTACCTGCGCAAGAGTTGGCCGGTGTTCGCGCTGCCGAACGTCATCCTGTATGCCTTCACCCGCACGGCGGCGCGCGGGCCGTTCGTGCCGCTGGAGCTATATCGCAAGCTTCCGGCCTTGGCGCAGCACTGGGAGTGCATCCGCGACGAAGCGATGGCCCTGCTGGGAGATGGCAGCTTCGACGAGGTGCGGCGCGACGGCTCACCGGCCGCGTTCGATGTGGGCTTCCGCACTTTCTACAAATACGGGTGGAGCCGCTACTACCTGCGCTGGTATGGCGCGCCACATGCCTCCGCACGTGCCAGTTGCCCACGCACGCTGGACCTGTTGGCCGGCTATCCGGAGATCCGCGCGGCGATGTTTGCCGTGTTGCCGCCGCGTTCGGTGCTGACGCCGCATGCGGACCCGTTGGGCTGCTCGCTGCGCTATCACCTGGGCCTGGCCACGCCCAACGCGGCGCAGTGCTTCATCAACGTGGACGGACGCAACCGTGCCTGGCAGGACGGGGATGCGTTCGTGTTCGACGAGACCTATCTGCACTTCGTGCGTAACGATACCGATGCGCCGCGGCTGATCCTGATGTGCGATGTGGAGCGGCCAATGCGCTGGCCAGGGCGGTGGTTCAACCTGGTCTATACGCAGCTCGCACGTGCGGCGCGGACGCCCAACGACGCGCGCGACCGGCGCGGCCCGGTGAGCGCGTTGTATGCGGCTGTCGCACCGCTGATGGCCTACGGAAGGCGCCTGCGTGCGCAGCACCGCCCGCTGTATGCGTTGCTCAAGTGGACGATCAATCTGAGTCTGCTGGGCGCCATGCTTGCACTGCTTGCTGCCGGGGTTGGTGTGCTGCGATGGCTGCTGCATGGCTGAGCGCAGGCACCATTGGGCGGTGCGCTGGTGGTGCGGCCTGCGGGCATCGGCCCAGGCCATGGACCGCGCGCTGCGTATGATGTTTCCATTCCCGAGAATTGCCATGTCGATGACGCATCCGGTCGCCCAGGCGCAGGTTCTGCAGGTCCTCATCATCGAGGACAACCGCGCCCTGGCAGCCAATATCTTCGATTACCTGGAAGCTTGCGGGCACCGCCCGGATGCGGCGCCGGACGGGCAGTCGGGCTTGAACCTGGCGATCAGCAACCGCTACGACGCGATCATCCTGGACTGGATGTTGCCGCGCATGGACGGCATGAGCGTGCTGCGCAGGTTGCGCGAAGAACACGCCTGCCGCACGCCGATCATCATGCTCACCGCCAAGGACCAGCTGGAAGGCAAGCTGCTGGGTTTCGAGAACGGTGCCGACGACTACCTGGTCAAGCCGGTGGCGTTGCCGGAACTAGAAATCCGCCTGCGCGTCATGGTGAGCCGTGCCCGCGCCAGCGCGGCGGCGGGCAACGTGCTGCAGGTGCATGACCTGCGCTACGACCTGGACCGCCTGGCGGTGTCGCGCGGCACCCGCGCGGTGGTGCTGTCCGGTACCTTGCGCACGGTGCTGGAACTGCTGATGCGGGAATCGCCGCGTGTGGTGTGGCGTGACCGGTTGGAGCAACTGATCTGGGGCGATGCGGTGCCCGAAGGCGACCTGTTGCGCTCGCATATGCATGTGCTGCGGCGCGCGTTGGATCACGACGGCGAGCAGAAGCTGCTGCAGACCGTCACCGGCGTTGGTTATCGCCTTGGCGGGCCAGCCGAATGAGCCGAGACGGCCGCCTGCGCAGCCTGCAGTGGTTGATCAGCGCCAGCCTGCTGATGTCGTGCGCGGTGCTGGCGTTGGGGTTGTCGGTGCAGGGCTTTTTGAGCCAGGAACTGATCGAAGATCCGATCTGGCGGCAGCTGCTCACCGCAAGTACGCAGAACGTCACGCGCGTGCCGCCCGAGCGCCTGCAGCAGGCCTTGCCCAGCACTGGCCCGGTGAAAGGCTGGCTGCTGCGCGACGGTGCGCCGTTGCCGGCGAGCATGCCGCCCTTCTTCGCCGAGCTGGCACCCGGTTACTACGGCGAAGGCCAGCTGGACACGCAGGGCGACCCCTCTACCGCGGCAAAATTCCTGTCCATCATTCGGCCGCACTGGGGGCCGTTCGCCAACGATGCAGATGGCACGCGACTCGATCGCAGCTATTCGGCGCTGGTCACCGCGCTACCGCAAGGGCGGCTGATCATGAGCATCGACATCACCGCGCTGGAGGACAAGCAAAATAGCAGCGTGCAGCTCAGCGTGCTGTTCTTTATCTGCAACCTGGCGATGATCGGGCTGGTGATCTGGTGGCTGTTCCTGGGCTTTGCGCGGCCGGTGCAGGACCTTGCCAGGCGCATGCGCCGGCTGGATCCGTTGCAGCCGGCGCAGCGGCTGCCCACCGACTACGGCAAGAGCGAACTCAACACCATCGCGCGCGAGGCCAACGCGCATCTAGAACGCGTGGAGCGCGCGATCGAGCGCGAACGCAGTCTGCTGGATCAGGCCAGTCATGAGTTCCGCACGCCCTTGGCGGTGATTTCCGGTGCGGCCGATGTGCTGCACAAGCAGCAGCTGCCGGAGCGGGTGCAGGGGCCGTTGCACCGGATCGACGAGGCAGTGGACAACCTCACCCGCATCATGGAAGCGCTGCTCTACCTCTCGCGCGAATCCACCCCGGCGGAGCGGCAGCAGGTGACCATCCTGCACGCGCTACTGCCCGAACTGGTGCAGGACCACCTGTATCTGCTCTCGGACAAACCGGTGGAGGTGGTGGTCACGGCGCTGGAGCCACTCACGCTGCACGCACCGGAATCGATGGTGCGCATTGCGGTGGGCAACCTGCTGCGCAACGCGGCCGATCACACCTACGTGGGGCAGATCGAGGTGAGCCTGCACGCGCACCGGTTGAGCATCCGCGACTCCGGCGACGGCTTCGATACCGCGCTGGCGGCGCAGCGCTATACCGCGTCATTGAAGCAATCGGTCAAGCAAGGCGGCGGTGCGGGACTGGGGCTGTTCCTCACCCGGCGCATCTGCGAACGCTTCGGTTGGCGCCTGCATCTGGAATCCTCTGCGGCGCAGGGCACGCTTGCGGTGATCGACTTTCAGCCGTAGTCGCCGCGATTTGCCAACGCTGACAGCGAAGGGCAGTCACAGCGATCTCTCTGGCGATTGCAAACAGCCCTGGGCAACATCACGCCACCCGCGCGCAACGACGACCACCCCAAACAACGTGGCAGCTCAGGCAGATGTCCGGTCCCGGCCGCCCTGTTTGGCCCGATACAACGCTCCATCGGCGTCGCGCACGATCGCATCGGGGGTCAGCGGTGTTTCGCCCGGTTCAAAGGTGGCAGCGCCAACGCTGACGGTCACATGTGCACTGGTCGGGCTGGTCAGATGCATCAACCCCAGTTCCGCCACCGCCGTGCGAATGGCATCGGCCAGGCGCAGCGCGCCGGCAACGTCGGTGTGCGGCAGGATCATGCCGAATTCCTCGCCGCCGTAGCGCGCGGCGATGTCGTCGCTGCGCCGGGCACAGCCGGCAATCGCGCCCGCGATCAGGCGCAGGCAGGCATCGCCGTTGACGTGCCCGTAGGTGTCGTTGTAGAGCTTGAAGTGGTCGACATCAATCATCAGCACCGACAGCGGCGCCTGCGTGTGTACGGCATCCTGCAAGGCCTCAGACAGGCGGTGGTCGAAGGCGCGCCGGTTGGCGATGCCGGTCAAGGCGTCCACCCAGACCTCGGAGCTGAGCCGCGCTTCATTGCGATGCATGCGGCGCAGCTGCAGGTCCAGCCAGATGCCCACCGCCAGCAGCAGTACGAAGCCGAGCACGGCAATGATGATGCGTTGGCGTGCGGATGCGCGCCAATTGGCCAGCGCATCGTCCACTGCCACGCCGGTCAGCACGGTGAGTGGATAGGGCCGGGCCGGCACAAAGCTGGAGATGCGTTGCACGCCATCCAGCGGCGAGCGGTAGGTGAGCGTGCCGCGGCGCTCGTTGCGCATGGTCACGTACAGCGACGTGCCCGCGATCGAGCTGGCGGTCTGGTCGTCGCGCTCCGGCCGCCGCACGATCACCACGCCATCGTCGTTGAACAGGCCGATGGTGCCGTGATCCCCAACCTGGAAGCGGCTGTAGTAGTCCTGGAAATACTTCAGCCGCAGCGTCACCAGCGCCACGCCATCGAACTCGCCGCTCGGCGTCGTGAGGCGGCGGCTCAATGTGATCACCCAGCGCCCGTCCGAGCGGCTCTGCACCGGCGGCCCGACGAACACCAGAGCGTCGCGATGGTCGCGGTGGTACTTGAAATACGCCCGGTCGGCATTGTTGTGCGTGCGCGGCAGGCTGCCCAGCGACGAGTTCACCCAGTGGCCATCGGCGGCGTAGATGAAAATGCCATGCAGGCGCTCCGAGCGGCGGGCCTCACTGACCAAAAATGCATGCATCGCCGCATGTTCGTTGGCCGAGCCGCGGTCCTGTTGCAGGCGTGCAACCAGCCCCGACAACACCGCATCGGCGATGGTCATGGTGTCGCTGGCGTGCTGCGCCAGAGAATCGGCCAGGTTCAACGACTGCGTCTGCGCGGCCTGCAAGGCGCTGTCGCGCTCCTCATGGATCGACCAGTATTCGGAACCGAGCAGAAGTATCCACGATGCGGTCAACACGAAATGCAGCGCGATGCGCTGTGCACGTTGCCGCCACTGCTTGCTTGTCGACACCACTGTGTTTCCTTGTCCAGGACGCAGAGCCGATGCAACCGCCATGCCAGCGTACGTGGTGGCGCCCGATGCCGGCGAGGCAGGCCGCGCGTGCAATCCGGATCTGTGACTGACCGCTCGGCCCATCGCGGCCGCGGCGCCTGATGTCGCGGTGGAGCCCGCTTGCCTGCTGACGTTGGCGATGTATTACGTCACGCAGGTCCGCTGCAATTGTTCACGGCGTGGCAAGTGCACACAGCAGACGCGACCGCATGCGCGTAACGGTGCGCGTGGTATCCCGGGCGGCCCATCAGTATGAGGAGACCACGATGCGTGGCATTCGTTTGCAGCAACCAGCAGGCCTGGCGTCACTCACCTCCGTCGCGTTGCCCGATCCCGGCCAGCCCGCAGCAGGCCAGATCCGCGTGCGGCTGCATGCCAGTTCGCTGAATTTTCATGACCTGGGCATTGTCAGCGGACAGATGCCAACCGCCGATGGCCGCATCCCGATGTCCGACGGTGCTGGCGTGGTGGAGGCGGTGGGCGAGGCGGTCAGTGATTTCGCCGTGGGCGACCACGTGGTGTCTACGTTCTTCCCGCAGTGGCTGGACGGTGAGCCGTTGCATGCAGGCTTTGCCACCACGCCTGGCGACGGGGTAGACGGCTATGCACGCTCGGCCGTGGTCGCGGCTGCGCAGGCTTTCACGCATGCGCCGCGCGGCTATAGCCATGCCGAAGCTGCCACCTTGACCACCGCCGGCGTCACGGCGTGGCGCGCCCTGGTGGTCAATGGCCGGATCAAGGCCGGCGACACCGTGCTGGTGCTCGGCACCGGCGGTGTGTCGATCTTTGCGCTGCAGTTCGCCAAGGCGATGGGCGCCACGGTGATCGTCACCTCGTCGTCGGACCAGAAGCTGGAGACGGCGCGCACGCTCGGTGCCGACCACTGCATCAATTATCGCCAGCACACCGAATGGGCGGCGCAGGTGCTGGAGATCACCAACGGGCGCGGTGTGGACCACGTGGTGGAAGTCGGCGGCCCGGGCACGCTGGCGCAGTCCATCAAGGCTGCGCGCGTGGGCGGGCACATCGCCTTGATCGGTGTGCTCACCGGCGCCGCGGGCCCGGTGCCCACCGCCGAGATGATGGGACGCCAGCAACGGCTGCAAGGCTTGGTGGTGGGTAGCCGCCGGCATCAGCAGGAGTTGGTGCGGGCACTGGACGGCTTGCCGTTGCGACCGGTGATCGATCGCTCGTTTGCGCTGGAGGACATCGCCGAGGCGTTTGCGTTGCAACACGCCGGTGGCCACCTGGGCAAGATCGTGCTGGAATTCTGAGCCTGGCGCGGCGCGCGCGGGCAGGGTCCAACACCTGCCTGCGGCGCGTCATGCGATAGCGCTGCTGATGTGCGGCGTGGCGGCAGGGGGTGTCAGCGATCTCGACAGAGGTGGCGATGCGGCACGCTCGGCGCATCACTGAGTGAAGGGGCCGTCTAATTCGGGCGTGGCAGTGATGAGTGTGTTTCATAGACGCATGCGGCTACAGCAGCTAATGCCGGCAGAACCGCGCCTTAGAATCGGGACAACCCACTGCATTGCCGCCATCGCACACAGCCGCGCTCACGCGCTTGTGACCGGCAGCGCTGCACATTATTTAAGAACTGTATAAGCCAGCATTGTTGGAGATGCCAGCCATGAGAGATATCAAGATGACCCGACGCGAGGTGTTGATCGCTGGCACGGCGTCTGCCGCCAGCGTCGCTGCCAGTCAGTCCATGGCTGCCGGCGCCGCCAACGCGCTGTCGCAGCGCCAGGCCGCCGAACCCGCCAACGCATCCAGCGAGGTGGCCTTCGAAGTCAACGGCAAGCCGGTGACGCTGACGCTGGACAACCGCACCACCTTGCTGGATGCGCTGCGCGAGCATCTGCATCTCACCGGCACCAAGAAGGGCTGCGACCACGGCCAATGCGGTGCCTGCACCGTTATCGTCGACGGGCAGCGCATGAATTCCTGCCTGTCGCTGGCCGTGATGCATCAGGGCGCCAAGGTCACCACCATCGAAGGGCTCGGTACGCCCGACAAGCTGCATCCGATGCAGGCGGCCTTCGTCAAACATGATGGCTACCAGTGCGGCTATTGCACGCCGGGGCAGATCTGCTCGGCGGTGGCGGTGCTGGATGAGGTCAAGCGCGGCATCCCCAGCCACGTCACCGACGATCTCACTGCCAAGACGCGGCTCACCACGGTGGAGTTGCAGGAGCGCATGAGCGGCAACATCTGCCGCTGCGGTGCGTACTCCAACATCGTCGAGGCGATCACCGAAGTTGCCGGAGACCGCACATGAAGGCTTTCAGTTACGAGCGCGCCACCTCCCCGGCAGATGCCGCAGCCAAGGCCGCGCGTCAGCCCGGCGCCAAGTTCATCGCCGGCGGCACCAACCTGCTGGATCTGATGAAACTGCAGATCGAAACCCCCTCGCATCTGATCGATGTCAACGGCCTTACGCTGGACACCATTGACGCGACGCCCGAGGGCGGCCTGCGTATCGGCGCGCTGGTACGCAATACCGATCTGGCCGCGGATGCGCGCGTGCGCCGCGATTACGCAGTGCTCTCGCGCGCATTGCTGGCCGGCGCGTCCGGGCAGCTGCGCAATCGCGCCACCACTGCGGGTAATTTGCTGCAGCGCACGCGCTGCCCGTATTTCTATGACACCAACCAGCCGTGCAACAAGCGGCTGCCGGGCAGTGGCTGTGCGGCAATCGGCGGCTTCAACCGCCAGCTGGCGGTGATCGGCGCCAGCGAAGATTGCATCGCCACCCATCCCAGCGACATGGCGGTGGCCATGCGCGCCCTGGATGCGGTGGTGGAAACCGTGCGGCCAGATGGGCAGACCCGCGCCATCCCGATCGCCGAGTTCTACCGCGCACCGGGCAAGACGCCGCATATCGAAACCGTGCTGGAGCGTGGCGAACTGATCACGGCCGTAACCCTGCCCAAGCCGGTGGAAGGCACGCACGTCTACCGCAAGGTGCGCGACCGCGCGTCCTACGCCTTCGCGCTGATCTCGGTGGCGGCGATCGTGCCACGCAGTGGCAATGCGCAGGTGGCTATTGGCGGCGTGGCGCACAAGCCATGGCGGAACGAGGTCGCCGAAGCACAGACCCGCCAGGGCGGGCGTGCCATCACGGCCATCTTGCTGGAGGGCGCACAGCCCACCGAACACAACGCATTCAAGGTGCCGCTGGTGGAACGCACCTTGAGCGCGATCCTGGCGGACACGAGGGCCTGACATGAAATTCGACACTCCCGCCGGTACCAATCCCATCGACCAGGGCAAGATCGTCGGCAAGCCGGTCGACCGCATCGACGGCCCGCTCAAGACCACTGGCATGGCGCCGTATGCGTATGAGCATCACGACCTACCCGGCAAGGCGGCCTATGGCCACGTGGTTGGCGCCGGCATTGCCAAGGGCACGATTCGCAGTATTGATTTGAGTGCCGCGCGCAATGCGCCCGGCGTGCTCGGCATCGTCACTGCGCAAAACGCCGGTAAGCTGCAAAAAGGCAAGCTCAACACGGCCAAGTTGTTGGGTGGACCGGAGATTCAGCACTATCACCAGGCAATTGCGGTGGTGGTGGCGGAGACATTTGAGCAGGCACGCGCGGCCGGTCAGTTGATCAAGGTGGACTACGGCCGCCACGTGGGCGAATACGATCTGGCACGCGCGCGTCCCAAAGCCGAGGTCACCAAGGAAGGCGGTGCACCGAACAGTAATGTCGGCGATTTTGCCGGTGCGTTTGCGGCCGCACCGGTGCAGCTGGATGCCGAATACACCACGCCCGATCATTCGCACGCGATGATGGAACCGCATGCCTCCATCGCCATGTGGGAGGGCGACAAGCTCAATGTCTGGACTTCCAACCAGATGATCAACTGGGGTGCCGGCGATCTGGCACGCACGCTCGGTCTTCCGCCGGAAAACGTGCGCCTGATGTCGCCGTACATCGGTGGTGGCTTCGGCGGCAAGTTGTTCCTGCGTGCCGACGCCGTGCTCGCTGCACTGGCCGCGCGCCAGGTGAAGCGGCCGGTGAAGGTGATGCTGCCGCGGCCGTTGATTGCCAACAACACCACCCATCGCCCTGCGACCGTGCAGCGCATCCGCATCGGCGCGCAGCGCGACGGGAAGATCACTGCCATTGCGCATGAGAGCTGGTCGGGCGATCTGCCTGGCGGTGCACCGGAAATTGCTGCCTCACAGACGCAGTTGTTGTATGCCGGTGCCAATCGCCTGATCACCACACGCCTGGCCGTGCTGGACCTTCCCGAAGGCAATGCGATGCGCGCACCCGGCGAGGCACCGGGATTGATGGCGCTGGAAGTGGCCATGGACGAAATGGCCGAGAAGCTGGCCATGGACCCGGTGAAGTTCCGCGTCGTCAACGACACCCAGGTGGATCCCGAAAACCCGCAGCGGCCGTTTTCGCAGCGGCAGCTGGTCAAGTGCCTGGAAGACGGGGCAAAACAATTTGGCTGGTCCAAGCGCAAGGCCAGACCCGGCAGCACCCGTGATGGGCGCTGGCTGGTGGGCATGGGGGTGGCGTCGGCATTCCGCAACGCGATCGCCACCACCTCCGGTGCGCGTATGCGCCTGGAGCAGGGCGGCCGCGTGGTGGTGGAAACCGACATGACCGATATCGGTACCGGCTCTTACACCATCATTGCGCAGACGGCGGCCGAGATGCTCGGCGTGCCGCTGGATTGGGTGGACGTGCGCCTGGGCGATTCGAGCTTTCCTGTCTCGGCCGGTTCCGGCGGGCAGTGGGGCGCCAACAGTTCCACCGCCGGCGTGTATGCGGCGGCGGTGAAACTGCGCGAGGCCATTGCCACGCAACTGGGCTTGGACCCGAGCAAGGCCGAATTTGCCGACGGGCACGTGCGTGCCGGCGGCAAGCGCGTCGCCTTGGGTGATGCCGCTGCCCAGGGCCCACTGGTGGTCGAGGACAAGATCGAATTTGGCGACCTGGCCAAGAAGCAGCAGCTGTCCACCTTCGGCGCGCATTTTGTCGAGGTCGGCGTGGACGTGGTGACTGCCGAAGTGCGCATCCGGCGCATGCTGGCCGTGTGTGCGGCCGGGCGCATCCTCAACCCCAAGACCGCACGCAGCCAGGTGATCGGCGCGATGACCATGGGTGCCGGCTCGGCGTTGATGGAAGAGTTGGTGGTCGACAAGCGGTTGGGCTTTTTCGTCAACCACGACCTGGCCGGCTACGAAGTGCCGGTGCATGCGGACATCCCGCATCAGGACGTGGTGTTCCTGGAGGAAACCGACCCGATGTCCTCGCCGATGAAGGCCAAGGGCGTGGGCGAGTTGGGCATCTGCGGGGTCGCTGCAGCAATCGCCAATGCGGTCTACAACGCCACCGGCGTGCGCGTACGCGACTACCCGGTAACGCTGGACAAGCTGCTGCCGCATCTGCCTGAGCCGCTGCGCGCGTGAGTGCAGTGGCGGCTCCTGTCAGCCATGGTATGCCGGCTGCCGCCGCCTGGCCGGCCTGGCCGGAGTACGCCCTGCAAGATGACCTGTTGCCGACGTTGTCTGGCTGGCACCGCGCCGGTCAGCGCGTGGCGCTGGCCACGCTGGTGGAGGTGCGCGGCTCCTCGCCGCGCCCGCTGGGTAGCCAGATGGCGATCAGCAGCACCGGACAGGTGGCCGGCTATGTGTCGGGCGGTTGCGTTGAAGCGGCGGTCGCGCATGAAGCGTTGGCGGTCCTGCAGGATGGCCACCCGCGCTTGCTCGATTACGGCGAAGGCAGCGAGGTGCTCGATATCCAGCTGAGCTGCGGCGGGCGCATCGGCGTGCTGGTGTGTGCGGTGCAGGATCTGGGCGGGTATCTCGCGCGTTGGCGCAATGCGCGCCAGCACCGTCGCGCGTTTCATGTTGCGCTGGATCGCGTGCACGGCACGCTGCGTTATCTGGCTACACCGAGTGATGCCGCTCCCGGCGAATTCGTGTTCTCCAGGCGGCCGCCGCTGCGGCTGGTGCTGGTGGGGGCTGATCCGTCGGTACTGGCGCTGATCGCGCTGGCGACGCAGGCCGGGATTGAAGTGCGGGTGCTGCGCCCGCATGGCCCGGTCGAACCGCCACCGGGGCTGGCCCCCGAGCACTACGATCGCCGCGGTCTTGCGCATGCGTTGGCAGAGGTGGAACTGGACGCACATTGCGCGTTGTACAGCCTTGCCCACGACGGCGACATCGATTTGCAGGTTGCACATCGCGGGCTGTCGTCCCAGGTGGCCTGCATCGGCATCCTGGGTAGTCGCAACAAACGGCAGGCACGATTGCAGGCCCTGCGCGCACTCGGTCATGACGATGCCGCATTGGAACGCGTGCGCCTGCCGGCCGGCATCCGCCTGGGGCCATCGTCGCCGCACGGCATCGCGCTTGGCATCATCGCCGAAGCCACGCAAGCAGTGTCCGATTTACAGGCTGCAGCGCCTTAGGAACTTTCGGTTTTTTGGAGCAGTGGGCGCATTGCGCATAGGGCGTCATGCGCAGGCCTGGGTTGCTGCCAGCGTGATCCCCGGGCGTTGCCTCGGCGTCATTCCCGAAACGCCGTGCATGGTGGTCGTTCTCTAGGTCGCAGTGCGTCAGGACTTATCGATTCGCTTCGTGCCGACATCGCTCACCGAGCGTGACGCGCAACGTCGCAGTGCACTGCAGGTCACGCTAGTCGCTGTGGTGCACGCGTCCCAGCTTGACGATGGTGCCGTCGCGAAGGGTTTTCTCCCGAAGTCGTAATGTTGCGCGTAAAGCAGCGAAAAACTTGGTGGCCATGTCCGCACGTCTGTAGGCGCGCGGCCATGCGGCGCGGTCAATCACTACGCAGATGAGACTTCTCGCCGTTGTGCAATTGCGCATAAAGATCCAGCGAGCGTCGTGGTCGCGCATGCACACCGCCGCTACGCGCGGCTTTGCTGCGTGGTCACCCACTGCGCACATGTTTGGCCCTACGCTGCAGGCATCCTTACATGCAAGATAGCCCGCTCATGATCGCTTTGCTTCCAGCGCCCGCCGCGCCATCACGCACCGCCGCGCACGCGTGCCACACCGTGGTGGCAGCGCGATCAGGTGTGCAGCATTGCAGTGCGCCGGCTGACACGTCAGTGCTTGCTGCATGGCGTGCGGGGCGCGGCGCGTGAGCAGCGACCATGCCGCGCTGGTGTTGGCGGCGGGCGCGGGCCGGCGGCTCGGCCGCTCCAAGCAATTGCTCACGCGCGATGGCGAACCCCTCGTGCGGCGCGCAGCCCGCATTGCGTTGCAGACAGCGCCGCGGCACTGTGTGGTGGTGGTGGGCGCCGATGCCGATTTAGTGATGGAGGCCTTGCGCGGCCTGGATGTGGAAATCGTGCGGCATGCCGGCTGGGCCGACGGCATGGGCACCAGTCTTGCCGCGTTGCGCGCGCACGTACACGAAGACACCACGCTGCGCCGCAGCCTGATCCTCGGCTGCGACCAGCCCGCGCTGGACACGCCGCATCTGCGCAGCTTGCTGGAAGAAGCCGACCTGGCCGCATCGGGCTGCGCCACCAGCGGCTATGCAGGCGTGCGCGGGATTCCGGTGGTGGTCACGCACGCGGTGTGGGATGAAGTGCCGCTGTTGGCTGACACCGGCCTGCGCGCGCTGTTCGCCAGCCTGGATGCGCAGACGCTGGGTTGCGTCACCGCACCGGCGCTCGCCCTGGACGTGGACACCCCGGCCGACCTGCTTGCTGCGCAAGCGCGTGGCTGGATCGATGCAGATTGAGCCGCGCGTGGCTGTTGGCGTAGATAGGTGATTTGGCAAGTGCCCGCGGCACATTGCGAGTGTGCTGCCTTGCCAACGCGTGCAGTGTCGATACTTCGCCATGCTGCACGGAGTGCGTCATTCCAACGTACGCCAGTCACGCGCACACTGCGCCAGCACGCGACGCAAGCGATGCACGCGACAAGCATCTCAACAACGCGCTGCGCTGAAAAACACACTGCGCGTAAGCGGCTGTAATTGCGGTGCGCGGTGGTTCAAGTGCATCGCCGAGTGCATCGCTATGAGACGCCTAGTCGCACCGCTGCATCGCCCAGCTCACGGCGCGGCACCGATCGCATGCGTGACGTAGGCATGACCAGTCGCGCGGTTGGTGCAAAGCAGCCAAACCAACACAGACGGTGCAGCCATGCACCATCTACCAGACACTTCACGATCTAGCGGCAACGCGCAGCTCCTGAGCATCGCCGCGTGCCGTCGCGCTCTGCTGCAAAGCACCTACACCAACGCCGAAGGTGCAGCCATGCACCTTCTGCCAGTCAGTTAATGTGCGGTCGAAGCGCTCAGATCCAGAGCACCACGGCTTCGCGAATCACCAGGACATAGCCAACGACCATGGCGGTCTTGACCGGGAATTGGAACTTCCTCAGCAGATACATGCAAACCCTCCCCAGAGGCACTTATCTGTATCGGAATGTAGCGCTGCGCGTGACGTGTGTCACGTAAGAATTTTCCTACCGGCGAGCCAGTGTCCGCCTGACGGCGCCAGCCATAGCCATAGGCACATGCTGGCTATGCCGGACGCGGGGCCTTGGGCCACTCTCCCGCGGCCCCTTGAGTAAGGGCACGCCGGCACACCCGCCAGACACCGATTCCCATGCAGGCACCGCCGCTCCAGGCCGGTTGTCTCGCTTCGCTGCATCACCGGCCGGAGGGCCAGATGGACGACTCCCGTTACGTCGTACGTATCCATTCGGAAAAGAACGGCTGGTGGGTCACGCGCCCGCAGTGGTCGCCGCTGCGCTACCTGAGAGAGCAGGGCGCCCTGGCACAGGCCGAATTGATGGCGAAACTGCACTGCCTGACCACCGGCGAGCCGAGCGGCGTGGTGCTCAATACCGGCGACGGCGATCGTTTGGTCCGGCGTTACGGCTGAGCTTGCGACCTCGCGGACGGGAGCTGGCAGCGTCTTCCAGCGGCAAGCGCAACCAACTTGTCCTGAGAGTCAGCCGTCGGGGGGAGAAGTCCCCGCAGGTGCCCGGTTGCCTGACAGACCGGTGCGCACATGCCCGAGGCATCCGCACAGGGAAACCGAGTCCATCCCCGCGCTTTGCGCAGGCACGCCGGTCGGCTAGATTCGGGTGATCGGCCACGCTTGGACGATCCGCCACTGCGCGGCCATCTGCCAGGATCTCCACCGCTCGTGACCCCACCCCCTGTTGCACTGATCCAGAACGACATTGTCGTGTTCGGTCTGATCGCCGCCACCCTCGGCGCCGTGTTCTGGACCTCCGCCCGCGAACGCGGCCCCTGGCAGCGGTTCTACGCGGTGGTGCCGGCCTTGTTGCTCTGCTATCTGCTGCCGGGCATCTACAACACGGTAGGGCTGATCGATGGCGCCAACACGCGGCTGTACAACCCCATCGCCCGCGACGTGCTGCTGCCGGCCGCGCTGATCCTGCTGACCCTGAGCATCGACCTGCGCGCCATCCTGCGCCTGGGCCCCAAGCTGGTGGCGATGTATCTGGGCGCATCGCTGAGCATCATGCTGGGCGCGGTGGTCGCGTTCTGGGTGATGCGTTGGCTGCACCCGGCCACCGTGGCCGGCGATACCTGGGCCGGCATGGCCGCGCTGGCCGGCAGCTGGATCGGCGGTGGCGCCAACATGCTGGCGATGCGCGAAGTATTCGCGGTGAATGCCACCACGTTCGGGCAATTTGCCGTGGTCGATGTTGGCGTGGGTTATGTGTGGATGGCGGTGCTGATTTTCCTGGCCGGGCGCGCCCGCAGCATCGATGCGCGCAGCGGCGCCGATACGCGTGCACTGGATGCCTTGCAGGAGCGCATGGCGCGCTTCCAGGCCGAGCACGCGCGCATTCCCAGCCTGTCGGACCTGATGGTGATCGTGGCCGTGGCGTTCGGCGGCGTGGGCCTGGCGCATGCGCTCGCCACCCCCTTGGCCGGCTGGTGCAAGGCGAACCTGAGCTGGGCGCGCCAGTTCAGTCTGGACACGCCGTTCGTGTGGGTCGTGGTGCTGGCGACCAGCCTGGGCCTGCTGCTCAGCTTCACCCGCGCGCGCACGTTGGAAGGCGCGGGCGCTTCAAAGATCGGGACCTTGCTGCTGTATTTCCTGATCGCCTGCATCGGCATGCAAATGGACCTGCTGGCCTTGCTCGATCGCCCGTGGCTGTTCCTGCTCGGGCTGATCTGGATTGCCGTGCACATCGTGCTGTTGTTGGGCCTGGGCCGCCTGCTGCGGGTACCGTTCTTCTATTTCGCGATCGGCTCGCAATCCAACATCGGCGGGCCGGCTTCCGCGCCGGTGGTCGCTGCGGCCTTCCATCCCGCGTTGGCGCCCGTGGGTGTGCTGCTGGGCACCATGGGCTATGCCACCGGCACCTACCTGGCGTATCTGGTCGGAATTACCTTGCGGGCGATGGCCGGGGCAGGTTAACGCTGCCTTGCCGGCGTCATGGAGCGATTGCCTGCAACAGCTCCATGAGCTCTGCGGTGGGCTTGGTTGACCGCAGTAAACAGATGGTCACTTGCTGGACCTTCCCGCACCGCACGCGTCCACCTGACGAGGACTGCATGCGGCACGGTTTGCCAAGCAGCTTATTGCTGGATCACCCGGCGCTGCTCGTCCTGCTGCTGGGCCTGTGGATGCGCGTGCTGCTGGTTCTGCTGCTGCAACTGGCCGACATTGGTCTGCGCCGGTTCGTTGGCCGCGGCCACCGTCTGCACATGGCTGCGCAGATGGGTGGGGTCGTCCATGCGGCCCTGCACCGCGATCAGGCTGTCGCCATCGCGGTTGGGCACCAGATGGTCGATCCGCTGCAGGCCGTCGTTGCCTGCCCGCGCGGCCACGCTGGCGGCGGTGTTGAGAAACGCGGTGTCGTCGCGCAGCCCCAGCCGCTCGCGTTGGCCATCCAGTTGCACCACCGCGTCGTTGAACAGCTGGCTGCCGGGCTGCAGCGACGCGCCGCGTGCCTGGTCGGGCGATTGCATGTCCTGCGCCTTGATCACCGAGTCCATCCCGTGCAGGTCCAGGCGGTGCTTGAGCATCATGCCGGGTACCAGCCGCTGCCCGAACGACAGCGGGTCCGGCTCCGGCAATTCGATCTGGTGGCCAGCCGCATTGGGCATCGTCCACTTCAGCGGAATGCTGTCTTCCTGCAGATGGGTGAGGATTTCGTTCTTGACGTGGTAGCCGCGAATCAACTCCTCGCTGGCGTACTGTTTGGCTGCCGATGCATCCAGGCCCTCGCGTTCGAGGGTACGGTCGTTGACGCCGGCCGCGTTGTACGTCACCGCGGGAATGTCGTTGACCATTGCAGATGCCGATGCCAGACCACCGCCTAACGAATGGCCGGAGATCACCACCTGGTCGCCGAAGGCCTGTTTGGCCTGGCTGCCGAGCTGGATTGCCGATGCGTATTGCGCATCGTCGAAGCCCAGGCCCTGGCCGATGTTGTGCTTCCAGTCCTTGCCTTCGTCGGTCCCGCAAAAACCGAGCACCACCTGGCCTTGATCGTTGCGATAGAACGCGGCATCGAAGCCGCTTTTGGCGTCGTGCAGCAGTGCCGGATCGATGCCGGCCTGCTGCAGCGCACTGTCGTCCATGCGCGACCAGCCGTTGGCCAGCGGCGCGAAGGTTTCGGCGCCGCCTTCGCGGCGTTGATTGGCAGTGGCATAGAGATCTTGCAGCAGCTCCGGAAATTGCCGGTCCTGCGGCTGCGGTTGTTGTCCGCGCATCGACTCTGCGAACGGAGTGGATGCGGCGGTGGAGGATGTGGATTCTGACGGGGACATGCGCGGTTCCTTGCGTGCGTCGTGCGGAAAGCGCGCTTAGCGGCTGCTTTCCACGGGAATGTTGTGAGCGCTCAACCATGCGCGCACATCCGATCTGACCTGTTGTCCGGTGGCGTTGAGCAGACGGTCCGGCGTCGTGAAGAAATACGCCTGGAAGGTCTTCTGCTGTGCATTGCGCACCGTGGGGTCCACACCGGCCTTGAGCAATTGCAACACTGTCGGGCTGGCGGCGCCGCTCTGCGCGGCCAGATGCAGCAGGCTGTTACCGGTATGGTCGACGCGCTGCACGTCGGCGCCTGCGTCGAGCAACAGGCCGATCTGCGCATCGCGCTTGCTCTGCACCGCGCGAAACAGCGGCGTCCAGCCGGCACGTGCGCTGACCACATCGATCGGCGCCTTGTGCTGCAGCAGAATCTTCAGGTATTCCGGGTCCTGCGCCATGGCGGCCATGTGCACGACCGTTTCCTGGTCCATGCCCGGCAACGCCGGGTCCGCGCCTGCGTCAAGCAGCGCGTCCAGGGCGCGTGGTTGTTCGTTCCAGATCGCCCATTCCAGCAAGGTCACGTTCTGATCGCCGTGTGCGGCCAGATCGACGGTGGGGGCGAGCGTTTTGATCCGTGCGATGTCGCCGTGCGCGATGGCGTTGGCGATGTCGGTCAGACCGGGGTCGCGGAAAGCGACGGCGTGGTCCTGCAGCGTAGCTGACATGGTGGTTTGCTCCTTGGCACCGGGCGAGGCGGTGCATGAGACCGCGAAGAACGAGGTCGCAAGAACGAGCAGGGTGGGGAATCGCGTCTGCATCGAAATCTCCTTCTCCTGATCGCATTCCTGATGACGCTGCGGCACGTCCCGCCACAGCGGGGCCGATCCTACCAGCTGTAAAAATCCCAAGCGGTAAGATTTCGTGACATGGGCGCGCAGGCCGGGCGTCTGGCCGGGTCTGCTTGGCCACGGACCGTGTTGATGGGCCCGCGGGCGTCTTCGTCATGTGCGCGGGCACTGCGCCACAGCCGACGGTCACGACCGGGCCGGCATAATGGCGCTTTGCAAGCAGATGGGTGCAATGGCGTACGAGCTACTGATCAGTGACTGCGATGGGGTTCTTGTCGACAGCGAAATCCTGGCCGACCGGGTGATGCGTGAGGCGCTGGCAGCGTTCGTGCCGGCCGAGCCGTTGGAACATCTGCTGGAAACCACGTTCGGGCAGACCACGCGCGAGGTATTGCGGCGGGTGGAAGAACACTTTGCGCTGCAGTTGCCGGAAGTCTTGCTGGCGCAGATCCAGGCGCGCAGCGAGGCCTTGATCGCCGCCGAGGTGCAGCCGATTGCGGGCGTGCGACAGGCGCTGGAGCAGATCCCGCTGCCGCTGGCGGTGGCCTCCAATAGCCGCCGCCATAACGTGATTGCATCCGTAGAGCGTGCCGGGCTCACGGCGCGTGCGGCAGGGCGGATCTTCAGCGCCGACATGGTGGAGCGGCCCAAGCCCGCACCGGATGTGTACCTGCTGGCTGCGCGCACGGCCGGTGTAGCGCCGGAGCGTTGCCTGGTCATCGAAGACAGCCCCACCGGTGCGACCGCCGCGCTGGCGGCCGGCATGCAGGTGCTGGGATTTACCGGTGCCAGCCATATTCCGCAAGGGCACGGCGACACCCTGCGACGGATCGGCGTGCTGGAGGTGTTCGACGATATGCGCGATTTGCCCGCGTTGTTCGAGCGGCTCGCGCAAACGCGCGCTGGTTGAGGGTGTCGCTTCGTCGCATTGTTTGGCTGCAGTCAGTGCTTGGATCAAAAGCCTGCTCGGTCGCGCGTGCGGTGCCCTCACCGCTTGCGGGACACGCCGCGAGTACGTCCCTGTAGGCTCGGTGGCGGCATCCATGCCGCCACACGGTCCCGTAAGCGATGAGGGCACCGCACCAGAGAGTTGGTTGGTAGTTAGGTGATAAGCGGGCCATCTCGCCAGCTGCATTGGCTTGCTGCTGCGGGTCGCAACGACATGAGTTCGCGAATTAGAAGCACCTCATGTATTGCTTGCATCTTGCACACCGACCATCTCGACTGGTCCTTGCCCGCTCACCGTCGCGGGACCTTACGCGGCATGGATGCCGCGTAAGAGCTTACAAGGACGTACTTGCAGCGTGTCCCGCGATGGTGGGCGGGCAAGGGCCCTGCTGCCAAGCCACAGATCAGCCTGTCCAGCTTGCGACGTGGCTCGCGACGGTGAGCGAGCAGGCTGTGCAGCCAAGCCGCAGAGCCGCAGAGCCGCAGATCAGCCGCTCTACCTTCCGGCGCGTCCCGCGACGGTGAGCGGGCAAAGGGCCCTCCACCCAAGCCGCAGATCAACCGCTCTGCAGCCAATCTGCCGCACCGTCCAATCGCATAAAGAAAACCGCATTTCGCGTCCACATCAACGCAACAGGGCGCGATTCGCATCGCGCCCTGTTGCGTGTACATCTATCGATTACCGATCAACAGCAGCGGAACCCGCTCTTGCCGCCGTAACGCGCTTCCTGGCGTTCGCGGAAAAACGCCGGGTAGTCCATCACCGGCTTGTCCGGGTGTTTCTCCAGCATGTGGCGCACGTAGTTGTCGTAGTCCGGGATGCCGCAGCACAGGCGTGCGGTCTGCACCAGGCGGCGCCAGATGCGGCGATGGGCCTGGTATTGGCTGGCAAGAACGAGTTGAGTGCCCATTACAGATCCGCCATCTGGTGTGGCTGCAGTGCCACGTACGGGGTTTCGCGATCGCTGCGCTGCGGGCTGCGGCGGGCGACCACGATCGTTTTGACTGCGTAGATCAGGATCGAGCCCACCACGAACAGGAACAGCACTGTCAGCCCGGTGTTGACGTAGGCGTTGGTGACGATCTGCTGCATCTGCGGCACGGTCTTGGCCGGTGCGGTGATGGTGTTGCTGGCGATGGCGGCCTGGAACTTGTGCGCCTGCGCCAGGAAACCCTGCGCCGGGTTGCTGTCGAAGATCTTGATCAGCCCGGCGTAGGTGGTGCACAACAGCAGCCACAGCGCCGGCACGATGGTGACCCAGGCGTAGCGGTCACGCTTCATCTTGAACAGCACCACTGTGCCCAGCATCAACGCGATGCCGGCCAGCATCTGGTTGGAGATGCCGAACAACGGCCACAGCGTCTGGATACCGCCGAACGGATCGATCACGCCGGTGTAGAGCAGGTAGCCCCACAGCGCCACGCAACCGGCGGTGGCGATGATGTTGGCGGTCCACGATTCGGTCCTCTTCAGCGCCGGGATGAAGTTGCCCAGCAGGTCCTGCAGCATGAAGCGGCCGGCACGCGTGCCCGCGTCCACTGCGGTGAGGATGAACAGCGCTTCGAACAGGATCGCGAAGTGGTACCAGAACGCCATCGTGTTCTCGCCCGGCAGCACGTGGTGCAGGATCTGCGCGATGCCTACCGCCAGCGTGGGTGCACCACCGGCGCGCGCCAGGATGCTGTGCTCGCCGATGTCGCGCGCGGTGGCTTCCAGCACTTCCGGGGTGATTGCAAAGCCCCATTCGCTGACCTTGGCAGCCACTGCCACGGTATCGCTGCCGACCAGCGAGGCCGGGCTATTCATGGCGAAATAAATGCCGGGTTCGATGATCGACGCGGCCACCAGCGCCATGATCGCCACGAACGATTCCATCAACATGCCGCCGTAGCCGATGTAGCGCATGTGCGCTTCGTTGGCGAGCAGCTTGGGCGTGGTGCCGGAGGCGATCAACGCGTGGAAGCCGGATACCGCACCGCAGGCGATGGTGATGAACAGGAACGGGAAGATGCCGCCCTTCCACACCGGGCCATCGCCGCTGGCAGCGAACTGGGTGAGCGCCGGCATCTTGAGGTCGGGCATCACGATCAGGATGCCGATCGCCAGGCCCAGGATGGTGCCGATCTTGAGGAAGGTGGACAGATAGTCGCGCGGTGCCAGCAGCAGCCATACCGGCAGCACCGAGGCGATGAATCCGTAGCCGATCAACATCCAGGTGATCTGCTTGGCGGTGAAGGTGAAGGCCGGGCCCCAGGTCGGGTCGGCGGCCACCTGGCCACCCAGCCAGATCGCACCCAGCAGCAGGATCAATCCCACCACCGAGATCTCGCCAATCTTGCCCGGGCGGATGTAGCGCATGTACACGCCCATCATGATCGCGATGGGCATCGTCGCGATCACCGTGAACATGCCCCACGGGCTCTCGGCCAAGGCCTTGACCACCACCATCGCCAGCACCGCCAGGATGATGATCATGATCAGAAAGGCGCCGAATAGCGCGATGGTGCCGGGCACCTGGCCCATCTCTTCGCGCACCAGGTCGCCGAGCGAGCGGCCGTTGCGGCGCGTGGACAGGAACAGCACCATGAAGTCCTGCACCGCGCCGGCCAGCACCACGCCAACCACCAGCCACAGCAGTCCGGGCAGGTAGCCCATCTGGGCGGCGAGCACCGGGCCGACCAGGGGCCCGGCGCCGGCGATCGCGGCGAAGTGGTGCCCGAACAGCACGTGCCTGTTGGTGGGCACGTAGTCCAGGCCGTCGTTATTGGTCACCGCCGGGGTGGCGCGGGTGGGGTCGAGCTGCATCACCTTGTCGGCGATGAACAGGCCATAGAAGCGGTAGGCGATCAGATAGATCGACACCGCCGCCACCACGATCCACAACGCGTTGATGTGTTCGCCGCGCCGCAGCGCCACGGTGCCCAGGCAGAACGCGGCCAGCAGCGCCAGCGCGCCCCAGGCCAGCTTCGAGATACCTTTCATGCATGCCCCTCAGGAACGATCCCGCTAAGGGTCCTCCCGCCGGCTGTCCGCGGTCAATGGTGCCGCCCGGGGATCAGGTAAGCCTTTGGTCGTATGGTGTCTGGCATTGCAGTGCGGCATTGCGCCTGCGCGCCGCGGCGTTTTGGAACGGTCGGTTGCACGTGTCGCGCTTGGGCGCCATGCCAGCGGCCTCCATCATGCAAGGCATCCACTGGCGCACAGGGAGCGTTCGATGAGCGACACCACCACCTCCACGGCGGCACACGTGCTGCGGACCATTCGCGGCATGCCCACCTCCGACGGTGCCGGGGTCAAGCTGACCCGCGTGATCGGCACACCGCAGCTGCCGGCACTGGACCCGTTCCTGATGCTGGACGAGTTCGGCACCGAACAGGCCGAAGACTACATCGCCGGCTTTCCGAGCCATCCGCACCGCGGCTTCGAGACCGTCACGTACATGCTCGACGGGCGCATGCGGCACAAGGACAACCACGGCAACGAGGGCCTGCTGACTCCGGGCAGCGTGCAGTGGATGACCGCCGGGCGCGGCCTGATCCATTCGGAAATGCCCGAGCAGGAATCCGGGCGCATGCGTGGTTTCCAGCTGTGGGTGAATCTGCCCGCGCGCGACAAGATGAGCGAGCCCAAGTATCAGGAATACGCGCCGGACAAGATCCCGGTCGCGCATCCGGCTGCGGGCGTCACGGTCAAGGTGATTGCCGGCGCGGTAGGCGATGTGCACGGGCCGATCGTGCAGCCGGCCACCGAGCCGGTGTACCTGGATATCGCACTCACGCCGGACACGTCCTGGGACTATTTGCTGCCCGCCGGCCACAACGCCTTCGCGTACGCCTTCGAAGGCGCGGCCACGGTCGGCGAGGGCGAGGGCGCACGCCCGTTGCCGGCGCAGGAGCTGGCGGTGCTGGGCGGTGGCGAGCGGCTGCGGCTGCAGGCCGGTGCTGCCGGCGCGCGCTTGATCCTGGTCGCCGGCCGGCCGATCAACGAGCCGGTAATGCGGCATGGCCCGTTCGTGATGAACACCAAGCAGGAATTGATGCAGGCGTTCGTCGATTTCCAGGAGGGGCGGTTTTGAACCGGGGCGGGTTGCCGCGTGGGAGAAGCGCACATGAGTGATCGCGCCGTCAGTGTCGTCACCGGCACGGTGCCCTATACGGTCACCATCCACGACGGCCAGCACCACTGGATCGGCGACACCCAGCCGGCCAACGGTGGCCAGGATGCGGGGCCGGATCCAGAGGCGCAGGTACTGGGCGCGTTGGGTGCCTGCACCGCCATCACCGTGTCGATGGTGGCCGCACGCAAGCAATGGCCATTGGCCGCGGTGCACGTGCACCTGCATTACACCCAGCGCGGCGCCGCGGGCACATCGATCACGCGGGCGATCGTGCTGGACGGCGCACTGGACGATGACCAGCGTGCACGTCTGCTGGAGGTAGCGGAGAAGTGCCCGATCCATCGCCTGCTCACCGGCGAGGTTCGCATTGCCACCGAACTGCAGCCGCACGCGCTGGTTGATGCTGCCAGCGGTTCGACACGCTAGGGCGCATTCGGCGCGCGCTGGCGGATGCCGGCGCGCAGCTGCATTAGCGCATTAAGAGCGGCTAACAAAACGTAGCGAGCAGTCGTCGGGTGGGTGCGGACGGCGCGGAGGAACCGGAGTGTACGTGGGTACATGCCGATTTCGAGCACCGGCCGCGCCCGCCTGGCGGCTGCGCAGTCGTTTTGATAGCTGCTCTAAGTCGTAGTGCGAAGCGATGTGGCATGACCGACTGCTGTCGGTCATGCCCTCTGCGGGCGTTGTTTAGCGCTGCAGTGCCAGGCTGGCCGGCTGCAGGTCCATGTTCTGCACCAGCGACTGCATCGAGGCCAGTTCTTCGGTGCTGGCGCCGTCGATCCACAGCTGTGCATAGCGCTTCTTGCCCAGCTCCACCACGGTGACGCGGCGTGATTCCATGCCCGGGACCTCGCGGCCGCCCAGATCGAGCTTGTACCAGTAGAACTCCTCTTCCTGGATCTGGCCTTTTTCCGCGCGGCGGTCACGTGCCAGCGCCATGGCCGGGTCGCGGGTGGTCAGCATCACGCCCACTACCTGGCGGCCATCGGCAGTGGTGGCTTTACAGACCAGGTAATCGGCACCGGCGAGCTGGGTCCATTGCAGGCCGGAGGCCGGCGGCAATGGCGGACAGATAGGCGCGGACTGGGCATGGGCGGTCACGGCGGCCAACAGCAATGACAGGCCGACTAGGCAGGATGCGGACTTCATTCAAGTGTTCCCCGGCGATGGATGACAATGCGGGGCGCTGTCGTCTTTCGTGCCGCTGCACCGTCTCAAGCTCCCCGCTTGAGCGTGCCGTCCACGCAACGCGCTCCGACTACGCGGGTATCACTACCACAGTTTTGTGGGCGTGCTCAAGATGGGTCGCAGTTGCGTCTGGCATCGCTTGTGTGGCGTGGCACTCCCGTTGCGAGACCTGGCACGGTTGTGTCCGCCAGTGCGAATCCGCGCATGGTTTCAGGGGTAATTGACGGGTTTGGGCGCCGGCGTTTCCGGTAACGGAATGAATTCCTGATCGTCGCCGGGGATGGTGCCGAAGCGGCCGGCCTGCCAATCGTCCTTGGCCTGTTCGATGCGCTCTTGTGAGCTGGAAACGAAGTTCCACCACAGGTGGCGCGGGCCATCCAGCGGCTCGCCGCCGAGCAGCATCGCCTTGAGCGGGGTCTTGGCACGTAGCCTGCCGCGCGTGCCGGCAGCGGGCACGATCAGATGCCGCGCCGGCACGTCGGCGCCATCCAGTTGCGCCTCGCCTTCCAGGATGTAGAGCGCGCGCTCGGCGTGGCCGGTGTCCAGATCGATCTCGGCATCGGCGTCCAGATCTAGCGCCACGTTGAGCGTGCCGCTGAACACCTGCACCGGCGATTCCTCGCCATAGGCGCGGCCAGCGATCACCCGCAGCCACACGCCGGTGCGGCGCTGTTGCGGCAGGCTGGTGGCGGCGTGGTGATGGAAGGCGGGCGCGGTTTCTTCGGCCGAGCGCGGCAACGCGATCCAGGTCTGCATGCCGTGCAGGGCGTGCTCGCGTGCGCGTTCGGGGCCCGGCGTGCGTTCGGAATGGGCGATGCCGCGGCCGGCGGTCATCCAGTTGACGTCGCCGGGACGGATCACCTGATCCGAGCCGAGCGTGTCGCGGTGGCCGATCTCGCCCGACCACAGGAAGGTGACGGTGGCAAGGCCGATATGCGGATGCGGGCGGACGTCGATGCCGTGATCGGGCTCCAGCACTGCCGGGCCCATGTGGTCGACGAACACGAACGGGCCGACGCTGCGCGCCTGCAGGGTCGGCACGGCGCGGCGCACCTGCAAGCCGCCGATATCGTGGACACGGGGAGCGATCAGCGTGGTCATGGCAGCGGCTCGTGCAGTGGGCATAGCGGCAGCTTGCCATGCAGGCGGCGGCGTGGGCGCGCTGCAACGCAAGATGGAATGTTCTGCGCGTGCCGCACGTGATGGGGCGATGGGGACGAGCTGGTGGCTGGTGGTGTGCTGCTGCGGCAAGCGGCCACGTTGGTGAATGCCGCACATCCAAGTACCAAAGCTACGAGCACCTGCACGTCGACCTGGTCGGCGTTGTCCAAGCCGCAAGACAACGGCGGCTGCGAGCTGCGAGCTGCGCGCGAGAAGCTTGAAGTCAGAATCCACACGCCAGAACTGACAAGCCACATCCAACGAACCATGCATCGATGCCCGCAATTGCACGCTTGCCCCGCAGCACGCGAGCTACAGCAACGTCGGCTGCGTCTGCAGCTCGATTTCGCCGCGCCGTGAAGCCAGCCGGTCGGCCAGACGCGTCGGTTCGGGTAGGCGATAGGCGCGCAGCGTGCGCAGGATCCAGTCGAGTGCGCCCTGCATCGACACGCGATGACCGGGCGAGACGATCAACGGATTGCAGCGCGGCTTGCTGCGCAGTGCCCAGCCGATCTGCGCACCGGCCAGCAGGATGGGGCTGTGGTCGCCGCGTTCGCCACCGGGCTCGATGAAGGTTCCGGCCAGGCGTTGCTTGGCCACGCCGATGCTGGGCAGGCCGGTGACCACGCCAAAGTGCGCGGCGATGCCGAACCTGCGCGGATGCGCGATGCCCTGGCCATCGATGAACACCAGGTCCGGCGTGCGCGACAGCAGCGCAAGCGCGCGCAGCAATGCGGGCAACTCGCGGAAACTCAGCAGGCCGGGCACATACGGCATCGAGGTCGGCACGCGCGCGACGTGGGTTTCCAGCGGCAGCAGCGTCTGCGCATCCAGCAGCACGGCCGCCGCGCGCGTGGTCTGGCCATCGTCTTCGAAGCCCACATCGAAGCCGGCCAGCAGCGCAGGCGTGGCGGAAACCTCATCGCGCAGCGCCACGCGCTGGGCCAGTTGCTGCTGCAACTGTCGCGCCTGAGCGACGCTGCCGTCCCAACCGGCGAACACGGGGTCGGTGGATGTCTGCATGGGCGCAGCATCGCGCGCACGCCGTGGCGATGCCGTGCACGCCAGGCAGGCATCGGCTGCCGCTACAATCAGCGGTTGATCGGCCCCCAATCGGAGAACCGTAGTGACCCGCAAACTCGTACTGCTGCGCCATGGCCAGAGCCAATGGAACCTGGACAACCGTTTCACCGGCTGGGTGGACGTGGATCTCACCGAGCAGGGCCGCCAGGAAGCCGCCGCGGCCGGCAAGCTGATGAAGGACGAAGGCCTGCAGTTCGATGTGGCGCACACCTCGGTGCTCAAGCGCGCCATCCACACGCTGCAGGGCGCGCTGAAGGAGCTCGACCAGGACTGGCTGCCGGTGCACAAGAGCTGGCGCCTCAATGAGCGTCACTACGGTGGCCTGCAGGGCCTGGACAAGGCCGAGACCGCGGCCAAGCACGGCGAAGAGCAGGTCAAGATCTGGCGCCGTTCCTACGACATCCCGCCGCCGGCCATGGACGTCGCCGATCCGGGCCATCCCGGGCATGACCGCCGCTATGCCACGCTGGACCGCAATGCATTGCCGGGCACCGAGTCGCTGGCGACCACGTTGGTGCGCGTGTTGCCGTACTGGCACGACGCGATCGCGCCGCAGTTGAAGGCCGGCCAGACCGTGCTGGTCACCGCGCACGGCAACTCGTTGCGCGCGCTGTACAAGTACCTCAACGACATCTCCAACGAGCAGATCCTGGAGCTCAACATCCCCACTGGCATCCCGCTGTTGTTCGAGCTGGACGACAACCTGCAGGTGCAGAGCTACCGCTACCTGGGCGACCCGGAAGCGGCCAAGCGCGCCGCCGAAGCCGTGGCCAACCAGGGCAAGGCCAAGTAAGCCGCGCAGCGGGCGTGCACGCAGCACGCCCGCTGCCGGTTTGGCCGGTGCTGCCGCCATGCATGAGGCGTGGCGGCGGTGGCCGTGATGCAGCGGCGTGCCTGTAGGCGCGCACTGCCAATGGTGCTTCTTTCATTGCGAGACATGATGTCCGGCAAACGTAAAACGCAGCAGATGAGCGCCCTGTACTGCCGCAGTTATCTGGCGACCTTGGGCGTGCTGGTGGCAGGAGCCAGCGGTGCGTTTGCCGCGCTGGCAGGCGGCAGTGTCTCTGCAGAAGCCACCTGGCTGGCCTTGCTGGTGTGCCTGGCCGGTGTGCTGCTGGTGGCCTTTGGCCTGTTTGGTCCGTCGCGGCAGATGGAGTCCTGGGCGGAGGCAACGTCCAGTCACGATGCGGCGCTAGTGTTGATGGTGCTCGCCTTCCCGGTGTACCTGCTATTGAAGCCGTTCTACAAACACTCCTAGCGCGCAGTGGCGCGTTGGAGTGCGATGCCGCAGCGGCTGGATGCGCGCGGTGGCGGACGTTAGGGCGTTCGCCTGTTGTGTGACTTTTGGGAGATCAGTGCAGTGCGCCGATTACCTACTCTTTTCGGCCGCGCGCACGCTGCGGCCCCTGTCCTGGAGAATTCAATGATCCTCAGCAAGTTTGCCCCGCTGTCCCTGGCGGTGGCCATCGCCGTGACGCTGTCCGCGTGCGGCGCCTCCGACGACACCAGCAAGCCGGCAGCCGCCGCACCTGCAGCGCCGACGCGCGTGGATGTGTCCAAGCTGGATGCGCCGATCGTGGCTTTCGGCAGCGGCGATCTGGATCCGGCCATTGCCGCATGCCAGGACCTCAACGGCTTCGTCAACGCCAAGTGGCTCAAGGCCAACCCGGTGCCGTCCGACCGCACCAGCTGGGGCAGTTTCGAAGTCCTGGCCGAGCGCTCGTTGACCATCCAGCACGCGCTGGTGGAACAACTGGCGCGCGGTAATCTGTCCGCAGGTTCGGTGGATGCCAAGATCGCCGACCTGTGGCGGACCGGCTCGGACGAGGCGGCCATCGACAAGGCCGGCATCACCCCGCTGCAGCCGCAGCTAAAGGCGATCGATGCGCTTAGCGATGCGCCAGCGATTGCCGCCTGGTTGCGCGACAGCTATGCCAAGGGCCAGGGCTTCCTGTTCTCGTTCGGCGCCAATGCCGACTACAAGAACTCCGAGCAGATGATTGCGTATGCCGGGCAGGGCGGTCTGGGCCTGCCGGAGAAGGGCTATTACACCGATCCGGCCCAGGCCAAGATCCGCGAACAGTACGTGGCCTATATCGCCCGCGTGCTGGAGCTGTCCGGCATTCCGGCAGCGCAGGCAGCCGAACAGGCCAAGGCGGTGATGGCGTTCGAGACGCAGCTGGCCAACGCCTCGCTCTCGCGCATCGAGCTGCGTGACCCGGCCAAGCGCTACAACCCGGTCGATGTGGCGGGCGCCAATGCGATCACGCCGCACTTCGATTGGCAGGCATTCTTCAGTGCACTGAAGGTGCCGGCCGGCACCTTCTCGCTGAGCCAGCCGGAGTATTTCCGCGCGCTGGACGAGATGCTCGTCAACACCCCGGTGGATACCTGGAAGGCATATCTGCGCTTCCACAGCATCGATGAGGCAGCGCCGTACCTGGCCAAGCCGTTCGAGCAGGCCAACTTCGATTTCTATGCCAAGACCCTGCGCGGGCAGCAGGACATGCTGCCGCGCTGGAAGCGCACCTTGAACGCAGTCAACGAGGCCATGGGCGAGGCGCTGGGCCAGCTCTACGTGCAATCGGCATTCCCGGCCGAGTCAAAAGCGCAGATGCAGCAGCTGGTGCAGAACCTCTCCAACGCGCTGAAGGCGCGGCTGGAGAAGCTGGACTGGATGAGCGCGGAGACCAAGCAGCGTGCACTGGAAAAGTGGGCCAGCTTCACGCCCAAGATCGGCTACCCGGACCAGTGGCGTGATTGGAGCGGGCTGGAAACGCGCGGCGACGGGTTCCTGGCCAACATGCAGGCCGCGCAGGCGTTCAATTACCGCTACATGCTCGACAAGATCGGCAAGCCGGTGGACAAGCGCGAGTGGCATATGACGCCGCAGACAGTCAACGCGTACTACAACGCCACCCGCAACGAGATCGTGTTCCCGGCGGCGATTCTGCAGCCGCCGTTCTTCGATCCCAAGGCCGATCCGGCGCTCAATTACGGTGGTATCGGTGCGGTGATCGGGCACGAGATGATGCATGGCTACGACGATTCCGGCAGCCAGTTCGATGCCAAGGGCAACTTCGACACGTGGTGGACCGACGCCGACCGCAAGCTGTTCACCCAGCGCACCGATCAGTTGGTGGCGCAGTTCGATGGCTACGAGGCGATCCCCGGCGTGCACGTCAAAGGCAAGCTGACCCTGGGCGAAAACATCGGCGACCTGGGCGGCCTCACCGTGGCCTACGACGCGCTGCAGATGGCGTTGCAGGAACAGCCGGCCGCCAACAAGGAGATCGACGGCCATAGCCAGGACCAGCGCTTCTTCATGAACTGGGCCACGGTGTGGCGCCGCAACTTCACCGACGGCGAGCTGCGCGTGCGCCTCAACACCGACCCGCACGCGCCGGCCAACTTCCGCGCCAACGGCGCGCCGTCCAACATGCCGGCGTTCGCACAGGCGTTCCAGTGCAAGCAGGGCGATGCGATGGTGCGCGGCGACAAGGACCGCGTGGCGATCTGGTAAGCGTGATGGACCAGCGTGCAGGCGGCGACAGTCGCCTGCACGCGTTGCGCGCGGCATGCGCGCAAGGATGAGCCCGCTGCGATGCGCTGCGTCTGCACACCAGCCTGCTCGCAGAGCCTCTAGACTGCCGCGCACTTCAACGCGGAACCGGCAGTGACCAAACGCAAGATCTTCAAGTGGGTGGGCATCGGCGTGCTGGTGCTGGCGCTGGGCAGCGTGCTGTCGCTGTATGGCTACGGCCGCTTTGCCGATCGCGAGCGCGGCCCTGCCAGCCATGCCTTGCCGGTGGCGGCGCAGGCAACGCCGATCGACCAGGTGGTCGCTCCATTGCAGCAGGCGCACGCCGGCAAGACCGGCATGGTGATCCTGTCCGACAACATCGATGCGTTTGCGGTGCGCGCGTTGACCGCGCGTGCAGCCGGCCGCAGCCTGGATCTGCAGTACTACATCTGGCATGCCGACTTCACCGGCAACCTGTTGCACAACGAATTGCTGCATGCGGCCGACCGTGGCGTGCGCGTGCGCTTGCTGCTGGACGACATGAACATCCATGGCAGCGACTCGGTGCTGGCCGCGTTGGACAGCCATCCGCTGATCGAGATCCGCCTGTTCAACCCTACCCGTGCACGCGAGGGCACGCTGATGCGCGGCGTGGAAATGGTGCTGCGCATGTTCAGCATCAACCGACGCATGCACAACAAGGCGTGGATTGCCGATGGCCGCATCGCGGTGGTGGGGGGGCGCAATGTGGGCGACGAATATTTCGACGCCGCGCGCGACACCAACTTCATGGACATGGACGCGGCCTTGATCGGCCCGACGGTGCGTGAGTCCGAACAGGTGTTCGATGCCTACTGGAACAGCCCCAATGCATTGCCGCTGGCGGCGCTGGTCACCGCCAAGCCGCAGGCGCTGGAGCAACTGCGCGGCAGCCTGGACGCGGGGATGGCGTCGGTGGGCGCGCACCCGTATGTGGAGCGCCTGCGCCAATCGCCAAGCGTGCATGCCTTGATGCAGGGCAATCGCCCGGTGCATTGGGTGCAGCAGGCGCGCATCGTGGCCGACCCGCCGGAGAAGGCCGAAGGTGCGCCACCGCAGCCGGACTGGATGACGCCGATCCTGATCGGCGAGATGGCCAACGCACGCCGCGAACTGAAATTGATTTCGCCTTATTTCGTGCCCGGCGACGACGGCATGCGCTGGATCGGCGGCCTGCGCAAGCGCGATGTACGCGTCAGCGTATTGACCAATTCACTGGCCGCCAACGATGTGGTGGCCGTGCACAGCGGCTATGCGGACTACCGCATTCCGCTGCTGCAGCAAGGCGTGCGCCTGCACGAGCTCAAGCCGATGGGGCGCCCGGATGGCAGCCTGTTCGGTTCCAGTGGCGCGAGCCTGCACACCAAGGCCTTTGTGGTGGACGATAGCGCCGGTTTCATCGGCTCGTTCAACCTGGACCCGCGCTCGATGAATCTCAACACCGAGATGGGCCTGCTATTCGGAGACCGCACCGTGACCGCGGAGCTGGAGCGGCTGTACAACCACAAGGTGAGCGCGCCGGTGAGCTACCGGGTGACGCTGGAGCAGGGCGGATTGCGCTGGCACGACGATGCCGCGCAGCCGCCAGCGGTGTGGACGCGCGAACCGGCCGCCAGTGTGTGGCGTCGCGGCGCGGCCAAGGTGTTGGGCTGGTTGCCGCTGGATTCGCAGTTGTAACTGCGGCGAGAAGTAGCCGGGTTGGCTGTGGGGGGCTGGGCTGCGTGCACTTTGCCGCGTGCCTGCTGGGCATTTACGACGTCGTATTGGCTGGTGCGTAGCGATCGCAATTAAGTGCGTACGTTGACGGGCGACCGCCGGCACTGATCGCGTCCCTCGCTGGTTGAGCGCAGGCGTGACGCGATGTGCCGTAAAGCCGGCACAGTGATGTCGCGATCGAGAGCCGACCACGACGTTGCGCGAAGCACTTGGCGCAACCGCCAGCTTTCACCGCTGCCTGTCTCAGGCCGATGCACCGCTACTGCAGCTGTGTCACGATCTCCCGCGCCATCGCGCCAAGCGGCAGGATGCGGTCGGCACCGCCGCGTTTGATCGCTTCCTTGGGCATGCCGAACACGATGCTGGTGTGCTCGTCCTGCGCGATCGTGCGTGCGCCGGCCTGGCGCATTTCCAGCAGCCCGGCGGCACCGTCGTCGCCCATGCCGGTCATGATGATGCCCAGCGCATTGCTGCCGGCCGCGCGCGCAGCCGATCGGAACAGCACATCGACCGAGGGGCGATGCCGGTTCACCGGCGGGCCTTCGAGTACTTCGACAAAATATTGCGCGCCACTGCGGCGCAGCAGCAGATGCTTGCCGCCGGGGGCGATCAACGCACGCCCCGGCATCACGCGGTCGTTGTTGGCGGCTTCTTTCACTGCGATCTGGCACAGGCCGTTGAGGCGTGCGGCAAACGCGGCGGTGAACTTCTCCGGCATGTGCTGCACGATCACGATACCCGGGCACACGCGCGGCAAGGCGGTTAGCACTTCTTCCAGCGCCTGGGTGCCGCCGGTGGAGGTGCCGATGGCCACGATCCGCTCGGTGGTCTGCGCCAACGCACGGCCGGTTTGCGCAGGCAGGATCACATCGGCGGTGTGCTTGACCTCGGCTTCCAGCGGCGCGGCAGTGACGCGTGCGGCCAGGCGTTTGACGTTGGCGCGCGCGGCGCTGCGCACGGTGGCCACCAGCTCGTCGGCCGAGTCGGTGAGGAACTGCTTGAGTCCCAGCCGCGGTTTGGTGACCACGGCAACTGCGCCGGCGGCCAGCGCATCCATGGTGACGCGCGCGCCTTTTTCGGTGAGCGTGGAGCAGATCACCACCGGGGTGGGGCGCTCGCTCATGATCTTGCGCAGGAAGGTGATGCCATCCATGCGCGGCATTTCCACATCCAGCACGATCACGTCCGGCCACTGCTGGCGCATTTTTTCGATGGCTAGCAACGGGTCGGCGGCGGTGGCGATGACCTCGATGCCGGGCGCCTCGTTGAGCACGCCCACCAGCACCTGGCGTACCACCGCCGAATCGTCGACCACCATCGCCTTGATGGTCTGGGACTGCGGGATGGGGCGGTTGAACGCTGTGGACACGGTGGATCCCTGGCTCAGGCTTTACGGAAGATCGACGGTGCCACCTGGATGAGATCGATGTCGAGCTCGCTCAGGCTTTCCGAATGGCCGATGCAGAAGTGCCCGCCCGGTTTGAGATTGGCCAGCACGCGCAGGATCACTTCGCGCTTGGTCTGGCCATTGAAATAAATCATCACGTTGCGCAGGAAGATCACATCGAAGCTGCCCAGCATCGGCAGCGCGGCGTTGAGGTTTGCATGCACGAACTTGACCCGGTCACGCAGGCGACGCTCCACCAGCAAGGTGCCGGCGTACTCACCTTGGCCGCGCAGGCAGTAGCGCTTGAGATACGCCTGCGGAATGCCGTCGATGCGCTGCAGGGCGTAGTGGCCGGTGCGGGCCTTGGCCACCACGCGGCTGCTGATGTCGGTGCCGACCACCTCGAACGCACGGCCTTGCAGTGCGTCGTCGAGCACCATCGCCATGCTGTAGGCCTCTTCGCCGGTGGAACTGGCCGCGCTCCAGCAGCGCAGCGGCAGCCCGCCACGGTGGTTGCCAGCCAGGCGGCGCAGCAAGTCGAAGTGCTTGGGCTCGCGGAAGAAATAGGTTTCGTTGGTGGTCAGTAGGTCGATCGCGGTCTGGATCTCGTCGCGGTCCTGCCGGCTTTCCAGCAACTGCAGATATTGGGTGTAGTTGTCGAACTGATGCTCGCGCAGGCGCTTGCCCAGCCGGCCGCACAACATGGCCTTCTTACCGGAAGAAATGCTGATGCCGGCGGCTTCGAAAATGAAGCGCTGAAAGCGCCCGAATTCCTGTTCGGTGATCGCGGTCGACGTGCTCATGGGCTCAGACAAGGTCGGCATCAGTGGGAAGCTCGCTGCTGCAGAGACGGGCGATGCGGCTGGCGTGTTCGCGCCACCACTCCGACAACATCGGGCCGGGCATCGGGGAGGCCATCAGGTAGCCCTGGGCCAGATCGCAGCCGAGTTCGCGGAGCAGGCGCCAGTCGTCCGGGGTTTCCACGCCCTCGGCCACGGCAGTGAGTTCCAGCCGGTGGGCCAGCTCCAGCGTGGATTCCAGCACGGTGCGCTGGCTACGGCTGCGGTGCGCGGCATGCACGAAGCTGCGGTCGAGTTTGAGCTCGGTAAACGGGATGCTGGCCAGCCGCTGCAACGAGGAAAAGCCGGTGCCGTAATCGTCGATGGACAGGCCGAACCCATGCAGGCGCAGCCGCGCCAGCATGCTCAGCGCATTGGCCGGTTCCACGATCGCGCTTTCGGTGAGTTCCAGCACCAGGTCGGCCGGCGCCAGGCCGTTGTCGGCCAGCTTGGCGCACAGGTGTTCGAGAAAATCCTGCTCGCCCAGCAGATTGGGCGACAGGTTCAAGGCCAGCGTGAGTTGCAGGCCTTCGGCGCGCCAGTCCACCAATTGCGCAACCGCCTTGTCGATCACCTGCTGGGTGAGTGCGTGGATCAAACCTTCGCGCTCGGCCAAGGGAATGAAGCGGTCCGGGCCGATCATGTCGCCTTGCGGGCGACGCCAGCGCGCAAGGGCTTCCACGCCGCGCAGGCGGCCGTCGCGCAGGTCCAGCTTGGGCTGATACGCCACGCGGATTTCGCCGCGCCGCATGGCGCGATCCAGCCGCGAGGCCGCCGCGCCGCCACTGGAGAGCAGCGGCGAGATCGGCGTGGACAGCGCGGTGGTGGTCTCGGCGAGCGGTTCGGGAATGCAGTCCAGCGTGGTGGCCAGGTCCTGCAGGCGCAGTGGTTTTTCCAGGCCGGCGAGCACGCGCACACCGGCGCTGCGGCTGAGTTGCATCACCGCATCGATCAGCGCGCCGCCGCGTTGCGAGACCACCACTACCGGCACGCTGTGCTGGCCGCGTGCCAGCGCGTCGAGCAGCTGCACGCCGTCCATGCCCGGCATTTCCAGGTCGATCAACAGCAGCGATGGTGCGCTGGCGCGGCTCAGCCAGTCGAGCGCGGCATGGCCGTCGCCGGCACCTTCCACCACGCTGGCGCCCAATTGGCGGCACAGCGCCATGGCGTGTTCGCGCTGGACCACGCTGTCGTCGACCACCAGGACCGGGCCGGCCAGTGCGCAGTTGCAGGAAAGAAGTGGAGAGTGCATGAGAGTCCTGGCGTGCACGGAAAGAGTCAGGCCGCCAGCGCGGCGTCGGGCAGCTGCGCCGGCGCGTCGTTGGCCAGCACGGCGTCGGCATCCAGCAGGATCACGAAGCGCTCGTCGCGCTTGGCCATGCCGTGGATGAAATCGCGATGGATGCCGGCACCGAAGCTGGGCGCATCGGCAATGTCGGCGGGCGCGATCTCCACCACCTCGCTGACCGCGTCCACCAGCAAGCCCAACACCTGCTGCTCACCGGCGCGTGCGATCTCCACGATCACGATGCAGCTGCGTTTGGTGATGGCGCTCGCACTGCGGCCGAAGCGCAGCTGCACGTCCATCACCGGCACCACCGCACCACGCAGGTTGATCACACCGCGCAGCGCCGGCGGCATCATCGGCACTTCGGTTGGAATGCGGTATTCAATGATTTCCTTGATGCCCAGGATGCCCAGGCCAAACATCTCACCGCCCAGCAGGAAGGTGAGGTATTGCTGGGGTGCGGGCATGGCGGGCGCGCCACCGGTCTCTACGCTGCGCTGTTGCATCGTCGATTCCTCAGAAGCTGGCGAACTGGGATTCGTCGATCACATCGGCGGCGACCGCCGCGCTGATCGGACGCACGTTGGCGCGGCGCAGCGGCAGGCTGGCGGCAGGCGCAACCCGACGCTGCACCGGCTTGGCCGCCGGCACATTGCCACGCCCGCCGTTACCCAGCCGGAAGAAGCCCATCAGCTGCTGCAATTGCTCGGCCTGCGCGCTCATTTCTTCCGAGGTGGCGGCCAGTTCTTCGGCATTGGCCGCGGCGGATTGGGTGGTCTGGTTCAACTGGCCCACCGCGGTGTTGATCTGGCTGACGCCGGCGGTCTGTTCTTCGGACGCTGCGGCAATCTCCTGCACCAGATCGGAGGTGCGGCGGATCGAAGGCACCATCTCGCCCAGCACGCGGCCGGCGCTCTCGGCCAGTTCCACGCTGGACCCGGCCACTTCGCCGATTTCCTGCGCGGCGATCTGGCTGCGCTCGGCCAGCTTGCGCACTTCGGCCGCCACCACCGCAAAGCCCTTGCCGTGCTCGCCGGCGCGTGCGGCTTCGATCGCGGCATTGAGTGCCAGCAGATTGGTCTGGTAGGCGATGTCGTCGATGATGCCGATCTTCTTGGCGATATCCTTCATTGCCACCACCGTGGCGCGCACGGTGTCGCCACCGTCGGCCGCCTCGCTGGCAGCCTTGGCGGCCATGCTGTCGGTGACGCGGGCGTTTTCGGTGTTCTGTGCAATGGAAGCAGTCATCTGCTCCAGCGAGGCGCTGGTTTCCTCCACGCCGGCCGCCTGTTCGCTGGCGGCCTGGGCCAGTGCCTGTGCGGTGGCACTGACTTGTTCCGACGCGCTGGCCAGGTTCTCGGCGTTGCGGTTGACCTCATCGACGATCTCGGTGAGGCGGCTCATGGTGGTGTTGACGTAGCGCTGCATGTCGGCGAATGCGCCTTCATAGCGGCCTTCCACGGTGTGGGTGAGGTCGCCCTCGGCCATCGCGCCCATCACCTGGATCACCTCGGAGATGCTGCGCAGGTTGCCGCGCGCGCGCTCCACGGTGTCGTTGATGAAGGCCTTCTTGCCGGGCAGTTGCGCCAGCGGCGCGTCGAAGTTGCCGCGGCCGAACTCTGCCACCACGCCCATCGCCAGCTTCTTCACCGCGATATGCGCACCGACCATCTCGTTGATGCCGGTGGCCATGCTGCGGAAGTCACCGTCGAAGCGCGCGGTATCGATCACCACATCGATATCGCCGGCTTCGTGTTCGGCCGACATGTGGTTGATCTCGCGGATCAAGCCGGTGAGGTTGCCGCGCACCTGATCGATGGTCTCGTTGATGAAGCGCTTCTTGCCCGGCAGCTGCGGCAGTTGTGCGGTGAAGTTGCCGCGGCCGAACTCGGCCACGCAGGCGATGGCCTGCTTCTTGACCGCGATATGTCCTGCCACCATCGCATTGATGCCTTCGGCCATGCGACGGAAATCGCCGGTGAAGCGCTGCGTGTCGATCACGACGTCGATATCGCCGGCATCGTGTTCTACCGCCATGCGGTTGACTTCGGCGACCAGGCCGGTGAGGTTGCCGCGGATCTGGTCCACCACCTCGTTGATGAAGGCCTTCTTGCCGGGCAGGCGTTCCAGCTCGGCGGAAAAATTGCCGCGGGCGAATTCGGCCACGCAGGCCATGGCCTGCTTTTTCACCGCGATATGGCTGGCGACCATGCGGTTGATGCCGTCGCCCATGGCGCGGAAGTCACCATCGAACCGTGCCACATCGATGCGCGCATCGATCTCGCCGGCGTCGTGTTCGTGCGAGACACGGTTGATTTCGTCGTTGACGTGGCGGATGCCGCTCTGCACCTTGCGCAGGCCGCGCAGCACTTCGCAGGCCTGCTCGTCGCGCACCTGCGGCAGGGCGACATCGAAGTTGCCGCGGGCGAAGGCATCCAGCGTGGTGGTGGCCATCTCCAGCGAGCCGGTAGCGGTGCGGATCGACCAGGCCAGCAGCGCACCGCTGGCGAGTGCGGCCAGCACGCTCGCTGCCAGCAGTGCAGCATGCGACAGCGTGAGTGCGAAGCCGGCAACCACCACCACAACCGGCAGGGCAATGGCGAAAGCGGCGGTGAACCACAGTTGGGTGGCGATCGGGAGACGGTGCGACATGGTGGCAGCTTCCTGGAGTCAGGGAACGACGTAGAACGGCGGCGTGGGAAGACGAGCGACGGTTTGAACGGTCAGGCGGCCAGCGCGTCCTGGCCCGGATGCAATTGCTGGATCAGACTGGGCACATCGAGAATCAGCGCGACCTCGCCGCTGCCGAGAATGCTCGAACCACTGATGCCCTTGACCTGTGCAAACACCTTGGACAATGGCTTGATCACGGTCTGCCATTCGCCCAACAAGGTGTCCACGACCAACCCGAAGCGCTGCGCGCCCTGGCGGATGACCACGATGCTTTCGCGGGCCGGCCGCTTGCCGCCCAGCGCGAACAAGTCCCGCAGGCGCACGTACGGCAGCACGCTGCCGCGCAGGTCGATGTAGTCGCTGGTGTAGTCGGGCGTGAATTCCACGCACTCTTCCACCACATCCAGCGGCACCACGAACACCGACTTGCCAATACCCACCTGGAAGCCGTTGATGATGGCCAGCGTCAGCGGCAGCCGCACCGAAATGGTGGTGCCCACGCCGGCGGTGCTGTCGATATCCACGCAGCCGCGCAGCGCGGTGATGTTGCGCTTGACCACATCCATGCCCACACCGCGGCCGGACAGGTTGGTGACTTTCTCGGCAGTGGAAAAGCCGGGCTCGAAGATCATTGCGAACACGTCGCGATCACTGAGCTGGCGGCCGGGTTCGACCAGGCCGCGTTCCAGCGCCTTGGCCAGGATCTTGTCGCGATTCAGCCCGCCACCGTCATCGGTGATCTGGATGACGATGCTGCCGGAATCGTGGAAGGCATTCAGGCCCACGGTGCCACGGGCCGGCTTGCCGTTGGCCACGCGCACGTCCGCCGGCTCGATGCCGTGGTCCATCGCATTGCGCACCAGGTGGGTGAGCGGGTCGCCGATCTTTTCCACCACCGACTTGTCCAGCTCGGTGTCTTCGCCGGCAACCACCAGCGCGATGTCCTTGCCCAGCTCGCGCGCCACATCGTGCACCACGCGCTGGAAGCGGCTGAACGTGCCGCCGATCTTGACCATGCGCAGTTGCAGTGCACTTTCGCGTACCTCTTCCACCAGGCCCGCCAGGATCGAGGTGGATTCGAGCAGCTGCGCATCGCCGGTGCGCTGTGCATTGGTGCCGGTGCTGGCCACCGCGATGATCAACTCGCCCACCAGGTCGATCATGCGATCGAGCTTGTCGGCGTCCACGCGGATGGAGCGCGCTTCATTGGAACGCGGCGCAGTCTCGGCAGTCGTTGCAGCGGCGCGCGGTGTCGGCACCACGGCAATGGCCGGCGCCGGTGTGTGCACCGGTTCCGCAGTGGCTGCTGCGGTCGCGGCGCTGAGCGTGGTGTCCAGTGGCGCTGGCACCGCGACGATCTCCAGGTCGCAGTCTTCGCGCACGAATTCAAACACGTCTTCAATCGCCGCGCGGTCGGCATCGCTGCGCAGCAGGATCTGGAATCCAAGGTAGTTGGCTTCCGGGTCGAGCTGCTCGAACACCGGCAATTTGCTGTAGTCGGTGCTGATCGACTCGACGGAACCGAGCCCGCGCAGGTTGCGGATCAACTTCAATGGCGAGTTGCCAAAACGCAGCGCATCGGCAAACAAGGCCAGGTTGACGCGCCAGTAGCCGCTTTGTTTTTCCGGCGTGCTGCGCTGCGCGTCGCTGACAGTTGCGCCGCAAACGCTGCCTTGCAGATAGGTCTGCAACTGCGCCAGCAGGGGCTCCGCTTCGGCAGCCAATGCAGCGGGATCGGCATGGCTGGGGTCGGCGGCGGTTTCCACCAGTGCATGGATGTGGTCGCAGCACACCAGCAGCAAGGCGATCAGTTCCGACTGCAGCGCCACCGATTCTTCGCGCACCAGATCCAGCACGCTTTCCACCACATGGGTGAAGCCCACCAGCTGCGGCAGATCGAACAGACCACCGGAGCCCTTGATGGTGTGCGCCGCACGGAAGATCGCGTTCACCGCATCGGGCGAGGACTCGCCACGCTCGGCCTGCAACAGGTGACGTTCCATGTCTTCGAGCAGATCCCGGCTCTCGGCCAGGAAGGTCTGCATCAGCTGGTTCATGTCCATGCGCGTCACCTGTCCGTGTTAATGAATGCGTTCGCCCAGACCGGTGGCGGCGTGCGGGTACAGCGCTTCCAGCAGGCCCAGCAGTTCGACCACATCGACCACGGCGCGGCTCGAGTCGGTCAACACAAATGGACGTCCGTCAGCCTGCACCGCCTGCTTGGTGGCGAGCAGCAGCTGCAGGCCGGTGGTGTCGATCTCGCTGACCGCAGCCAGGTCCAGACGCACGCCGCCCGGATGCGCCAGCGCCGGCTGCAGCAATGGCTTGAGCTCGGCAGCGCGACGGATGGTCATCTCGCCTTCGAGGGCAAGCGTGAGCGGGGCGGGTAGATCCAACGAAAAGATGTCCATTGCGGCCTCGTGAAGCGATGACACGTGCGTGGCATGACGCGGAGAAGTTCTCACCTCGACATCGGCTTCACGCGCTACCAAGTAGGCCCAAGTCGTGTCGGTCTATGCAGGTATCGGCGCGTGACAGAAATATTTAGGCCGAATTCAGCCAAGCGACTGATTTGCGATGCGCATCACTGCGTGGGCGTTAACCGCTCAGGTTTGCGATGACCCGATCCGTGCTGCGTATCGGCTGAGGTTGCTTCCAAGCGAGCGCTGCAACGGAATGGTGTTTTGGTTGCCATCGAAGGCGCATGCCGTTTCAAGACATGCGTGATTGCTGTGCCTGCGAAAAGCCTGCCTGTCGAGCACGCTAGTGATGGCTGACATGGATGTCTGACACAAGGTTCCGCAGCGAGCAGCACTCATTGCCCATGTCTGCGTCTGGATAGAGTGCGGCCAACGCGCAGCGCGGTTTTGCGAAACGCAGCTTGCTCGGTTGCGCCGCTGTGCTGCAGGCGATTGCCGCTGCACGCTTTCATGATCGTGCAGTACAGATGCGCCGCGATCAGGCGCTGGGTTCAATCATTGCGTGTCACCGATGCGTGGCGGTCGCCGCCGCATTACGGATTGAGCAGCTGCACCACGCATGGTTCCAGCGTTGTCAGTCCGGCTGCGCGTCCAAGCGCAATCGCCTGTGCAGGCGAGTCGCCATGCAGCCCCCGTTCGAGCGCGATCAGGGCGCCGACACGATTGCCGCTGGCGCAATGCACCAGTACATCACCGTGTGTGCGTGCTTGCTGGATTGCATGCGCCAACCGTGCGGCGTTCTCGGCGGTGACCGCGTCGGGCCCCACGATCGGTAGCGTCATGTAGCGCATGCCCAGTCGTGCAGCTTCGTGTGCCTCGTCGTAGCCGCTGTCTTCGTCAGCGCCACGCAGGTTGATGATGCTGCGCACGCCAATGGCTGCAAGCGCTGCTAGATCGTCGACGGATGGTTGGCCGCTGGAATACAGGCCGGGCGCGAAGAGGGTGGCGGTGTGCATGCGGAGCCTTTCAAGCGAAAGAAGCGGGTGGTTGGTCGTCGAGGTAACACGATGATGTGCGCGTCTACAGGAAGTGGAACCAGGCACGCACGGGCGCCGACTGACTGAGCATGTACACCGCAACCACGGTAATCAGGCCAGCCAACACCAGCGTCAGCGCTCCCTTGCGGTCTGCCAGACGGATGGCCGCGCGTGCACCGAGTACGCTGCCGAGCGTGCCTCCGGCGATGAACGCCAGCGCGAGCGTCCATGCGACAAGACCGGAAGCGGCATAGCTGAGCGCGGTGGTCAAACCAAAACTGCCCACCGCCACCAGCGACGACCCCACCGCAAACAGGACCGGCATGCCGGTGGATGCCATCAGGCCCGGGACCACCAGAAAGCCGCCGCCGATGCCGAAGAAGCCGGACAGGAGGCCGGTAACGGTGCCGGATGCGACCAGCTTCGGAGCATTGCCGCGATTGAGTACCACGCTGGCGTTCCCAAGTTGGCCGCGTGAAACCACCATGCGTGCGGCAACCACCAGCATCACCACCGCGAAGAGTGCGAGCAATTGCTGCCCACCGATCGCCTTACCGAACATGGCGCCGACCCAGGCGCCGCCGGCACCGGCCGCGGCGAATGTCGTCGCGCACCGCCATTTCACCGTGTGCTGCCGTGCGTGGCTGGAGAGCCCGATCACAGCGTTCACCGCAACCGCGAGCGCACTGGTGCCAATGGCGACATGAGGGTCTTGCACACCCACCAGATAGACCATCAACGGCACTGCCAGGATGGAGCCGCCGCCGCCGACCAGGCCCAGCGTAAATCCCACCGCGGTGCCTGATAGCGCACCAAGTGCGTACTGCAGCGGTATCACGGGGTTGGCCCGGTCGGTGCGCAGTACGCCGCGTACAGCGCGTCCAGCACGCCCACCGCCGGACCCGGGACCAAGGCGTAATGGATGGTCTGCGCTTCGCGCCGTGTGGTGACCAGTTCCATCTCACGCAACACCGCAAGATGCTGCGACAGCGCCGACATGCTCAAACCAGTCAGCGGTTGCAATTCGCCGACCGACCGCTCGCCTTCCACCAACTGGCACAGCACCAACAGGCGCGCCGGGTGCGCCAGAGCCTTGAGCAGGCTGCTGGCCTGCGCGGCAAGCACGGCCATCTGTTCTGGAGACGGCAATTGACGCGTTGCTGGCGGATGCAAGGGCGCGGACATGGGGAGGGCCTTTTCGGGCATTGACATTTAGATTAGACAAATCTAATTTAGAACAACCTAAATTAATGCGCAAGAGGTGACGCGATGGATCCGCAGGTCATGCAATTCCACGATGTGGCAACGTCCACCTTCACCTACGTGGTCTACGACCAAGCGGGCGGCACCGCTGCGGTCGTCGACCCCGTGCTCGATTACGATCCCGCCAGCGCATGGACGTCCACCACTTCGGCAGACCGCGTGCTGGCGTTCGTGCGAGCCCAGCAGCTGCAGCTCGCGTGGGTACTTGAAACGCATGTGCATGCCGATCACCTCACCGCTGCGGACTATCTGAGGCGCATGACGGGAGCCCGTGTGGCGATCGGAGTGGGCGTCGTCGGCGTGCAGCAACACTTCAAACGATTCTTCGGCTTGGAAGCGGACTTCAGTGCGGATGGCCGGCAGTTCGATCTGTTGTTGGACGACGGGGACACCTTCGCTATCGGTGGCATGCACGTGCGGGCCATCGCCACGCCAGGGCACACCGCCGACAGCCTGACCTATCTGATTGGAAACGCCGCCTTCGTCGGCGACACTGTATTTGCGCCCGAAACCGGTACCGCACGGACGGACTTCCCTGGTGGTGACGCGCAAACGCTCTACCATTCTATCCACACGCTCTTCCATCTACCGCCGGCCACGCGGTTGTTTCTCTGCCACGACTATCCTGCTGCCGACCGCGAGCCGATGGCGCAGACATCGATCCAGGCGCAGGCGCAGGCCAATGTGCACGTCGGAGGAGGGATCAGCGAGCAGGCCTTCGTGGCATTGCGCGCCGCGCGGGACGCCCAGCTTGCGGTGCCCAGGCTTCTGCTGCCGGCGTTGCAGGTCAACTTGCGCGCAGGCGCATTGCCCCCGCCAGATCACACCGGCAACCGCTCTCTGCGCCTGCCGTTGAACCAGTGGGGCGCCGCGTGATGGCGCCTTGGACGATCTCCTTGACCGGTGGCGTCCTGATCGGCCTGGCAGCCACCTTGCTGCTGTGGCTCAACGGGCGCACCGCCGGCATCAGCGGCATCGTCAACGGTGTGCTGTTTCCCGTTGCGGGCGATGTGGCCTGGCGGCTGCTGTTTCTTATTGGGTTGATCGTGGCTGCCAGTCTGTACATGACATGGGTGCCGTCTGCGCCGCAGCCGCGCAGCGACTATTCGCGCAGCGCGTTGGTGGTGGCCGGTGTGCTTGTGGGCTTTGGCACGCGCATGGGCCATGGCTGCACCAGTGGGCATGGCGTGTGCGGGCTTGCGCGTGGCTCGCGTCGCTCGCTGGCCGCGGTGGGGATGTTCATGGCCAGCGCGATGGTCACCACCTACGTCATGCGCCATCTCTGGAGCGCAGCATGAAACGGTTCCTGCTTGCGAGCCTGGCGTCGGGCGCGCTGTTTGGTGTGGGCCTTGCGATGTCGGGCATGACCGACGCACGCAAGGTCAGCGGCTTTCTGGATGTGGCCGGTGATTTCGATCCGGGCCTGCTGTATGTGCTCGGTGGTGCGATGATCACCAGCGCAGTACTGTTTGCAGTGGTCATGCGTCGCCAGCGGCCGGCTTTCGCGCAGGCGTTTCAACTCTCTGGATTGCGCGGAATCGATCGGCCACTGCTGGGCGGCGCTGCCCTGTTCGGCATCGGCTGGGGGATTGCAGGCTATTGCCCCGGCCCGGCGCTGGCCGGCCTGGGCGTGGGTTCAGTGGAGGCGTTGTGGTTTGTGCCTGCGATGCTGGCGGGCAGTGCCTTGCACTGGGCATTCACTGCGGCAAAACAGGCCAAGGTAGATCGCTGATTACCGTCGGCGCGTTGCACAGTGCGTCGTGCAGTACCTTCAAAACACCACGCGCTGCAGCGTGCCTGTGCAGTGCGCCCCAGCGGGACGCACTGCTCCGTATAACCACTTAGAGCGGCTAACAAAACGTAGCGAGCAGCCGTCAGGTGGGTGCGGACGGCGCGGAGGAACCGGAGTGTACGGGGGTACATGCCGATTCCGAGCACTGGCCGCGCCCGCCTGGCGGCTGCGCAGTCGTTTTGATAGCTGCTCTTAGCGCGGTGCCAGGGCCGTCAGCAGCCCACGTGCCGCATTGAAGCGGTCGGCAGCCTCGGGCAACGGTAGCTTGATGCGCAGTTTGTCCGGCCCGTCCATGGTGTAGATCTTCGGCTGCTTCTGGATCATCTGGATCACGGTCATCGGGTCGATCGACGGCTTGGCCTCGAACACCAGCCGGCCGCCGTTCTCGCCCAGGTCCAGCTTGCGCACACCCAGCGCATTGGCCTGCAGCTTGAGCTCGGCGATCGCGAACAGGTGCTTGACCGGGTCCGGCAGCAGGCCGAAGCGGTCGATCATTTCTACCTGCAGCTCGCGCAGCGCATCGCTGTCGCGTGCACTGGAAATGCGCTTGTACAGGGTCAGGCGCGTGTGCACGTCGGGCAGGTAGTCCTCGGGAATCAGCGAGGCCACGTGCAGTTCCACCTCGGCGCCGCGCACTTCTTCGCCGGCATCCAGGTCGGGCAGCTTGCCCTGGCGGATGCTGCGCACCGCGCGTTCCAGCAGTTCGGTGTACAGGCTGAAGCCCACCTCGGCCATCTGCCCGCTCTGGTCCTCGCCCAGCAGCTCGCCGGCACCACGAATCTCCAGATCATGCGTGGCCAGGGTGAAGCCGGCGCCCAGCTCGTCCATGGAGGCAATGGCTTCCAGGCGCTTTTCTGCATCGGAGGTCATCGAGCGCCGGTCCGGCACCACCAGATACGCATAGGCGCGGTGGTGCGAACGCCCCACGCGGCCGCGCAGCTGATGCAACTGCGCAAGACCAAAGCGGTCTGCGCGGTTGATGATGATGGTGTTGGCGTTGGGAATGTCGATGCCCGATTCGATGATCGTGGTCGACAGCAGCACGTTGAAGCGCTGCTTCTGGAAATCCAGCATCACCCGTTCCAGCTCGCGCTCGGGCATCTGCCCATGCGCGATGCCGATGCGCGCTTCCGGCACCAGCTCGGACAGGTCGCGCTGCATGCGCACGATGCTTTCCACATCGTTGTGCAGGAAATACAGCTGGCCACCGCGGCTGAGTTCGCGCTGGAACGCCTCGCGCAGCAGGGTGTTGTCCCAGGCGGTGATGAAGGTCTGTACCGCGAGCCGGTTCGGCGGCGGCGTAGCGATGATGGACAGATCGCGCAGCCCGGCCATGGCCATGTTGAGCGTGCGCGGGATCGGCGTGGCGGTGAGCGTGAGCAGATGCACGTTGGCGCGCATCGCCTTGAGCGCTTCCTTCTGACGCACGCCGAAGCGCTGTTCTTCGTCGACCACGACCAGGCCGAGATCCTTGAACTTCACGTCCGGCTGCAGCAGCCGGTGCGTGCCGATGATCACGTCGATATCGCCGCTGGCCACTTTCTCCAGCTCGGCCTTGATCTCTTTGGTGCTCTTGAAGCGCGACAGCACTTCCACCTTCATCGGGTAGTCGGCGAAGCGGTCGCGGAAATTACGGTAATGCTGTTCGGCCAGCAGCGTGGTCGGCACCAGCACGGCGACCTGCTTGCCGGCACTGGCCGCGGCGAACGCGGCGCGCACCGCGACTTCGGTCTTGCCGAAGCCGACATCGCCGCAGACCACGCGGTCCATCGGCTGGCTGCTGCCCAGATCGCGCAAGGTGGCATCGATCGCCGCCAACTGGTCAGTGGTTTCCTCGAACGGAAAGCCCGCGGCGAATGGTTCGTACATCGCGCGGTCCACCTGCAACGCCAGGCCTGCGCGCGCGCGGCGGCGCGCCTGGATTTCCAGCAATTCGGCGGCAACATCGCGCACCTTTTCAGCCGCCTTGCGCTTGGCCTTGGTCCACTGCTCGCCACCCAGCGAATGCAGCGGCGCTGTGTCGGCCGAGGCGCCGGAGTAGCGGCTGATCAGGTGCAGCTGCGCCACCGGCACATACAGCCGGTCGCCCTTGGCGTATTCGATTTCCAGAAACTCGCCAGGCATGCCGCCGGCGTCGAGCACGATAAGGCCGCGGTAGCGGCCCACGCCGTGGTCTTCATGCACGATCGGCGCGCCTTCGGAAAGCTCGCCCAGGTCGCGGATGATCGCTTCCGGCTCGCGGCCCACACGGCGCGTGCGGCGCGGTTGGTTGGCCCGCTCCGGGAACAACTGGCGCTCGGTCAGCACCGCAATCTGCGGCGTGTCCAATGCAAAGCCGTCTTCCAGCGGCGCCACGGTGATGCCGAAGCGCAGTTTGGTCGCGGCCAGGAACGCGGGCAGGTCGGCCACGACGTCCGGCTTCAACTGCGCGGCGGCCAGCACTTCCATCAAGGCTTCGCGGCGGCCGGCCGAATCGGCGGCCACCAGCACCCGGCCGGGGTAATGGCCCAGGAACGAGGCCAGGGCCTGCCCGGCGGGCGCATCCTTGGCGGCGACCGGTAGCGGCGGCAACGGCTGGTCGCCCAGCGGCGCGGCCTCGTCGATACGCGGATGGTCGGCCGGCCACACTTCGATGCGCGCCAGCTTGTTGAGCCGCTCGCGCAAGGCATCCGGTGACTGGTACAGCTCATCGGGCGGCAGCAGCGGGCGTTCCACATCGTGGCGGCGCTGCTCATAGCGGTTTTGCGCCTGCAGCCAGAAGGCATCGGCCGCATTGGAGACGCCGGTGGCGATCAGCGGCAGCACACGCGTGTCCAGATAATCGAACAGCGTGGCGGTCTTGCTGAAGAACATTGGCAGGTAATACTCGACGCCCGACGGTGCGATGCCGGACTTCAGATCCTGATACAGCGCGCTGCGCCGCGTATCCACGTCGAAGCGTTCGCGCAGGCAGGCGAGCACACGCTCCACGCTGGCATCGTCCATCGGCACTTCGCGGCCGGGCAGCATCTTGACCGCGTCCACCTTGTCCAGCGAGCGCTGCGATTCCGGGTCGAAGGCGCGGATGGAATCGATATCCTCATCCAGCAGCTCGATGCGCAACGGGGTGTCGGCGCCCATCGGGAACACGTCCAGCAGGCCGCCACGCACTGCGAAATCGCCCGGGTCCATCACCTGCGGCACGTTGCGGTAGCCGGCGCTTTCCAGGCGGCGTTTTTCCGCGTCCAGATCCAGGCGCTGGCCAACCGTGAGATCGAAGCTGCCACCGACGATGTAGCTCAGCGGCGCCAGCTGCTGCAGCAAGGTCTGCACAGGCACGATCACCACGCCACGGGTCAGACCGGGCAAGCGATGCAGGGCCGCCAGGCGCTGGCTGATGATTTCCGGGTGCGGGCTGAACTGGTCGTAGGGCAGGGTTTCCCAGTCGGGAAACGGCACCACCGGCAGCGTGGACGCGTCACCCAGCAGGGCGTGCAGATCGGCTTCGATTTGATGCGCGCTCTGGTTGTCGCGGGCAATCACCAGCACCGGGCCGGCATGCGCTTCGGCAGCGCGTGCAATCGACCAGGCCAGGGCCGTCGGAGACGACGGAGCGCGCCAGTAGGCGCGGAGCTGGCCGGACTTGGGCAGCGGCGGAGAAGGGAAGGTAGGCGACGGCATCAGCCGGTAATTTTACCAGAGCGCCCGCTGCGACCGGTCCATTCGGCGTGAAAGCAGGTGTCTGGCCACCTGCGCAGAAGGGCGCTGCAGGGTCCTGCGCGTACCGACCTTGCTGGCACCAGGCAAACCCCGGCAAGCACCTCATTGGGCAAGATTCAGTTGGAAGCGGAGGTCAAAATCCGAGTCGGTCGAGGGCGCGATGCCCCCACCGCTCGCGGGACACGCCGCAAGTACGTCCATGTAGGCTCGGTGGCGGCATCCATGCCGCCACACGGTCCCGCAATCGGTGAAGGCACCGCGCCAGACAGTCAGTCGGTTGTTTTGTTAAAAGCTTGTCGGTTGCTCGGCTTGTTTTGAGAAGCTGAGCGGACGCGCCGTTATCCAATCAACGCAGGTCACGCATTGCTTGCATACCGACCATCTCGACTGGTCCTTGTCCGCTCACCGTCGCGGGACCTTACGCGGCATGGATGCCGCGTAAGAGCCTACATGGACGTACTTGCGGCGTGTCCCGCGATGGTGGGCGGGCAAGGGCCTTGCAACCAAGCGACAGATCATCAGCTCTGAACCGAATCCCGAATCCCGAATCCCGGCGAATCAGGCATCCAGCTCCAGCACCATCCGAACCAGTTCCGGGGAATCCGGGTGCGGCTGCGGTTTGAAGCCCAGCGATTCGGCCAGCTGCAGCATCGGCAGGTTGCTTTGCAGCACGTCGCCGTACAGGCAATCGAGGTACTTGCGGCGCGCCCACTTCACTAGTTTGCGCATCAGTTGGCGGCCCAGGCCCTGGCCGGCCACAAAGCTGCTGACCAGGATGGTGTATTCGGCCTGGCGGGTGCCCGGTACCAGCGCGGCACGCGCGACGGCGCCCACCAGCGCTTCGCCGGGCGGCAACTGCTCAGCCGCCACCAGCACGATCTCGCTCTTGGGGTTGGGATGGGTGAGGCGTTGCACCATTTCGGGGGTGATTTCGGCCGAGGAGCGCACGAAACGGGCGCGGATCTCTTCCGGGCCCAACAGGCTGAAGGCTCCCTGCAGCGGCGGGCCGTCCTCGGGACGGATCGGGCGGAGCAGGAGCGTGCGGCCATTGGGCAGACTGAAATTTTCATGCCAGGGAGGCATGCGATTGCGGATGGCCATGACCGGGTGTTCCTTGAAGATCGGAAGATTCTGGCACCAGCCCAGCGCACAACCGTGAATGATTCCGGTGCGCCGCTGGGGGCCGTATGCGGGGGTGGCAGTGCTTCCCACGGCACTCTACCGAGCGATGCCGTGAGCCAGTCGTGACGCCGGGCGCCAACGCGGCCTAGCCCTCCTGGCGCAGCCACTCCAGCCGGGTCGAGGCACCGGCTTCGCCAAGGTGTGCCTTGAGCGCGGGCAGCGCCGGGGCCAGCACCTGGTCGAACTGCCAGGGGGCATTGACGATCAACAGGCCGCTGCCGGTCAGGCGCAGCGGTGAATCGTCCGGATGCACCTGCAGTTCGGCCATCAGCACCGACTTGGCCGGCAGCGCGGCGGCCTTGCGCATGAAGGGCTGCAGGCTGCGGCGCAGCTTGATCGGGTACCACACCATGTAGATCGCCTGCGGCCAGCGCGCCAGCGCTTCGCGCACGCTGGCGATCACCTGCGGGTATTCGGCACCCTGTGATTCATAGGGCGGGTCGATCAAGACCAGGCCGCGGCCGATCTTGACCTCGCCGGCCCGCGGCGGCAGGAAGGCGCGGATCGCCGCATAGCCATCGCCGGCATGCACACGCACGCGGCTGTCGTTGGCGAACAGGGTCTTCAGCGCCTGGGCTTCGTCGGGCTGCAGTTCGCAGAACGCCATGCGGTCCTGCGCGCGCAGCGCCTGCGCCGCCAGCAGCGGCGAGCCGGGGTAGTGATTGATCTGGATGCCGGCGGTGGGCCGGGCCGCTTTCTGGCCGGGCACGGCCGGGCGTGCGACGGCGGCGTTGTCGGCCTGCACCGCGCGCAGATAGCGTTCCACCACCTCCGGAAGCGTGGCTTCGGCCATCAACCGCATGACGCCGGCATCGGCTTCGTTGGTCTTGCGGCTCTCTTCGCCACCGAGCTGGTAGCGGCCACGGCCCGCGTGGGTGTCCAGCACGAAGAACGGGGTGTCCTTGCGCTTGAGGGTGTCGATCAGCGCCAGCAAGGCGATGTGCTTGAGCACGTCGGCGTGGTTGCCGGCATGGAAGGCGTGGCGATAGTTCATCGCGGCAGTGTAGAGGGTGCGCGGTGGTTTGCGCTGCGCCAGGTGCGGTGGCGGTTTACGCCGGGAGGGGCGCAGCGAGGCGGCCGGGCGCCGGGGTGGGCGCGTCTGCAACGCCTCGGCCTCGCAAGGTGCAGCCAGCGTTGTGTGGTCGATGATGGCCCGCAGCGGCCAATAGCACGGTGGCCCGCGTGCTATTGGCCGCGCCGGCATGCGGCTATGCTGCGCGCCATGTCCGAGACCCCCGCCCGTGTCCTTGTCGTCGAGGACGAAACCGCCATTGCCGACACCGTGCTGTACGCCCTGCGCAGCGAGGGCTACGTGCCCGAGCACTGCCTGCTGGGGCGCGAGGCGCTGGAGCGGCTGCGCAACGATCCCGCCGACCTGGTGGTGCTGGACGTGGGCCTGCCGGATATCAACGGCTTCGAGGTCTGCCGCACGCTGCGCGGTTTCAGCGAGGTGCCGGTGATCTTCCTGACCGCACGCAACGACGAGATCGACCGCGTGCTGGGCCTGGAGCTCGGTGCCGACGACTACATGGCCAAGCCGTTTTCGCCGCGCGAGCTGGTGGCGCGGGTGCGCGCACGGCTGCGCCGGCGTGGCGTGGCCGTGGCCCAGGCCGAACCGGGCTGGCAGCCGCACGGCGCGTTCGCGATCGATCGCGACGGCAGCCGCATTCGCTACGGCGAGACGCTGTTGCCGCTGACGCGCTACGAATACGCGCTGCTGGCCGCGCTGCTGCAACGGCCCGGCGCCATCCTCAGCCGCAGCCAGCTGATGGACCGCGGCTGGGATGCCAGCGCCGACAGCGCCGACCGCACCGTGGATACCCATATCAAGACGCTGCGCGCCAAGCTGCGCCAGGCCGGCGTGCCGGCCGACCCGATCCGCACCCACCGTGGCCTTGGCTACGCGCTGGAGGTCTGAGGATGGATGCCGTGTTTCAGCAGCCGGCGGTCGGGGTGGTCGAGCGTGCTGGTTTGCGCGGTTTGCGCGGTTTGCGTGGTCGGCGTGGGCTGACTGAAGTGAACGGCCTGGCGGGCGGGCGCGATGTGTTCGCGCTGTCTTGCGTCGGCCATCATCAGACGCGTGCAGCGCAGATCGATGTTGCGTGCCTCCGCGGTGCCGCAATCGCGCAATCCCTATGCACGCCCACCTTGCGTTCGTCGCTCCTGGCACAGACGCAACTGGCGCAGGCCGCATCCATGCCAAATGCGTCGGCTGTTGACGGCTACTTGACCACGCGGTGTTCGACCAACGACCACACACATGCGTGCGCGGCCAACGGGATTCGGTGCTGACATGCGGCTCGGCCTCAAGCTGTTTCTCGGGTTCTTTCTGATCGTCGGGCTGGCCGCGTTCTTCGTGATGCGGGTGTTCGTCAACGAGGTCAAGCCGGGTGTGCGCCAGGCGATGGAATCCACATTAGTGGACGCAGCCAACGTGCTGGCCGAGATGGCCAGCCCCGAGCTCGCGGCCGGGCAGATTGCCACCGGCCGCTTTGCGCGCCACCTTGCACAGGCCCAGCAGCGCGACCCCAAGGCCTGGGTGTGGCGCTTCCGCAAGAACAACGTGGATTACCGCGTCACCGTGACCGATGCGCGTGGTGTGGTGGTGTTCGATTCGCTGGGTCGCGACGTCGGCCGCGACAACTCGCGCTGGAACGATGTCTACCGCACCTTGCGCGGCGAATACGGCGCGCGCTCCAGTCCGGAGCTGGATGGCACCCCCGGCGCCACGGTGATGCATGTGGCCGCACCGATCTATGCGCCTGACGCACCGGGCACACTGATCGGCGTGCTCACGCTGGCGCAGCCTAACCGCAGCATCGACCCCTTCATCGAAGCCAGCCAGCGCAACATCCTGCAACGGGGCGCCTGGTTGATCGGCATTTCCGCATTGATCGGCATCGGCATGACCTGGTGGCTGATGCGCGGCATCGGCCGGTTGAATCGCTACGCGCAGGCGGTGAGCGCGGGCATCCCGGTGCCGCCGCCCAAGCCGCGCGGCGATGAAATCGGCGACCTGGGCCAGGCGCTGGAAACCATGCGCCGCAAGCTGGAGGGCAAGGCCTACGTCGAGCACTACGTGCAATCGCTGACGCACGAGATGAAAAGCCCGCTGGCGGCCATTCGTGGCGCCTCGGAGCTGTTGACCGAGCCATTGCCGGAGGCCGACCGCCAGCATTTCGTGGCCAGCATCCGCGCCCAGGAGCAGCGCCTGACCGAAACCATCGACAAGCTGCTCGCCCTGGCCGAGGTCGAACAACACGGCTGGCTGCAGACCCGTGTGCGTGTGGCCGTGCCTGGCGTGTTGCAGGCTGCGGTGGACGCGGTATTGCTGCGCGCCGCTGGCGCCGGCGTGCTGGTGGAGCTCGATGCGGCAAGCATGGCGGCCAGCGACCCGACCGTGCTCGGCGATGCTTTCCTGCTGCGGCAGGCCGTGATCAACCTGCTGGAAAACGCCATCGCCTTCTCACCGGACGGCGGCACCGTGCAGCTGCGCACGCAGCTGGAGGACGGTCAGGTGCAGCTGTTGGTCGAAGACCGCGGCAGTGGCGTGCCCGATTACGCGATCGAACGCGTGTTCGAGCGGTTCTATTCGCTGGCGCGCCCGCAAACCGGGCAACGCAGTTCCGGCCTGGGCTTGCCGTTCGTGCGTGAGGTGGCCCGCCTGCACGGCGGCGACGTGCGCCTGCGCAATCGCGACGGCGGCGGTGCGATCGCCACCTTGCGATTGCCCATCGCGTAAATCCCGTTGCAGGCCATGTGCGACCTGCTGGCGAACTGCGGCGGCTGGTGGCCGCGTGGATGCGGCAGGTGCCGGAGCACATGCCGCATCCGTGTCAGCGACGCCTTATCGCGCGCAATCGCCGTGGTCAGTGCACTACGTCAGCTCCGATCACGTCCTTTGCCACGACCGACCAGGACAGCTTGCCAAAGCCCTTGTTGCCCCACTCGGTTCCCCAGCTGTTTTCAACGATCAAGCCTTCGCTGTCGTACCCCAGTGCGATCACCGCGTGGCCGCCCAGAATCGGCGTCTTGATGTCGTAGTCGACCTGATTCGATGGGGTGAGGTCTTCGAAGCCTTGCCGGACATAGAAGCCGATGGCCACCGGCGTGGACGCGGCCAGCGCAAGCTTGATCTGCTCGACCAATGCTCGCCCGCCATTTCCGTCGCCGGCATACAGCACGGTGTACTTGCGGTACGGCGTGGGGTGCTTGGCGGCGTTGGCGCGGTCGGCAGCGGTGGGCGGGTTCTTCCGGTTGTAATCGCCCCATGAATAATGCTGCGCGGTGTCGATGCCCTGGGCCAAAGCCACGTCCAGTGGGGCTTCCAGGGTGGAACCGCCATCGACGCCACCGTTGACCTGGCTATAGAGATACATCGGCGCAAAGCGGGTCTGCGCCTGTTTGGCGGCGTTGGCATACCAGCCGGTGAGGGTGTGGGCGGTTGCCCACGAGGCACAGGATCCCACCTGACCCTGGTCGCCTGGCGTGATCGCCCAGGCGGTCAGGTCCACTGTGGCGGGGAGCGGTTTGGCGGTACTTGCGGTGCCGAACAGCGGGGTCACCGGCTGCATCAACGCCGACGGTTTCAAACCCATTCCATGCATTGCCGCCTGTGCGGCAGCGGAGGACAGGCTCAGGGCAGCGAGCAGGCAGAGCGTCAGCGAACGTTGCGTGTTCATGAAGGCAGACTCCAGGCAAGAGGGATGCAGTCGGGCGCACGGTTGAACCACGGCCGGCCAAGCGGGCAGGCGTGTAGAACGGCGCCACGACGGCGCGCGGAAGATGGAAGGAAGACGGCGAAGAACGACGGAGCGGAAAGCCGTGTTCAAAAAATGATCGAAAACGAAACGATGGTCCTGTCGTACGCAACTGCCTGCGCATCGTTGCGCCTGGCGCCGAAGTGCGTGGCAGTGATGCGAAGTGCCGTCGATGAAACAGAAGCTCTTGCTGGGCCTGCGTTGCACTTTTCCAGAGTGAAACCTGTATTTCCACAGCACGTCACAGTGGCACTCGTTGGCCGTGCGGGCCACCCACTTCACATTCGCTTCAAATTCGCCTCAAACCCTGGACACCGAGGGCGCTCACCCTGACCACCTCCCAGACTGAGGATGGTCGATGAAATCCCTGAAACTGCTGTTGCGCTTCGCCACCGTTGGTGGGTTGATCCTGCTGTTGCTGATCCCGTTGTTGTTGATCCGCGGCGCGGTGCAGGACCGCGCGCGCTACCGCGACGAGGCGGTGGAGCGGGTGTCCAAAAGCAAGGCCGGCGAGCAGCAATTCATCGCGCCGGTGCGTGTGCTGCCCTACACCGAGCAGGTGCAGGTGAACGAGCCGGACGAGCAGGGCAACCAGCGCAAGGTGTGGCGCGCGCAGGAGGGGGCGCTGCTGCAGACGCCGCGCACGCTCAAGATCAGCGGCGAGATGGTGCCTTCGGTGCGCGAGGTGGGGATCTACCGCGTGCAGGTGTATTCGTGGAAGGCAACGCTGCACGCCGAATACGACCCGTTCGAGTACGCCGCCGCGCCCACCCGCGTGTATGGCCAACCGTATCTGACAGTGGGCATTTCCGATGTGCGTGGGCTGGTGGGCACGCCCAGCCTGCGCGTGGATGGCCGGGCGCTGACGCTGGAAGGCGGTGCAGGCACGCTGGCCGGGCGGACCTCGGGCATCCATGCCGCGCTCAAGCCGGTGAGCGATGTAACTGCCGGGACGCTGCAGGACGGCAATGTGGTGGACATGCAGTTCGTGCTGGATGGCACGCGCCGGTTGGCGATCGCGCCGATCGGCGACACCAACGACATCGCGCTGCGCTCGGGTTGGCAGCATCCATCCTTCGGTGGGCAGTTCCTGCCGAATGCGCCGAGCATCGGGCCGAAGGGCTTCGATGCCACCTGGTCGTTGTCGGCGCTGGCCACCGGCGCACAGACGCAGTTGCAGTCGGATGCGAGCGCGCTGGACATGCTGGAAGTGCGCCTGGTCGACCCGGTGGACGTGTATACCCAGGCCGATCGCGCCAGCAAGTACGGCATCCTGTTCGTGGTGCTGACCTTCGTGGCGTTTGTGTTGTTCGAGCTGATCAAGCGGCTGCCGATCCACCCGGTGCAATACCTGCTGGTGGGCCTGGCGCTGGCGATTTTCTTCCTGCTGCTGCTCAGCCTGTCCGAGCGCATCGCCTTCTGGCAGGCGTACCTGGTCTCGGCGGTGGCGTGTATCGGGCTGCAGTGCGTGTACCTGTCTGGTGTGTTGCGAAGCTGGGCGCGGGCCGGCGGGTTTTCGGTGATGCTCACCGCGCTGTACGGGGTGCTTTACAGCCTGCTGATCTCCGAAGACAACGCGTTGCTGATGGGATCGTTGCTGCTGTTCGGCATCCTGGCCTGCATCATGTGGGTAACCCGCAAGCTCGATTGGTACGAGCTTGGCAACAGCCTGCGCTGAGGTCGGCATGTTGATGCGCTCTCAGTTACACCGGCGCGCGCAGCGGTTGCTGCCCGCCGGGATCGAAACGGTGGCGCTGCTGTCCGCAGCGCCGCCCCACCAATGGGAATGCTCGCCGCTATCCGCCTTGCCGCTGCCTGCAGCGGGGCGGCGTGGATGGATCGGCATGGCGCTGCACGCACGCACGGCCGAGGATGTGCGCCGCGATGGCGCCAACGCACTACAGCAGCTGCAGTGCGCTGCGCCCCGGCCGCCACTGCGCCAGTACCTGCCATGGCAGCGGCTGAGCAACGGCAGCTACTGGGTCCGCAGTAGCGATGCATTACTCGGCGTGCTGTTGGCGGTGGAAGATGCGGCCGTTTGGTTGCTATGGCAGCAGTCCGCCGCTGCGGCCTGCACGCGGAGCTGGCTGCGATGAGCGGCGCGGTTTGCAGGCGAGTTGTCTGTTACGCGCGGCCGCAGCAGGCAGCGCACCGTGTCGCCCGCTTACAGTGCAGCGGCACATGCGTCACAGGACGCCTGCGGTGATCTGGGCAGCCGTAGTGATCTTTGTGGTTGCGATGCTGACGCTGGCGTTGGTGGCCAGCGCCAGCTGGCGGGTGTTCGGTGGGTGCGTCGCCTGCGTCTGCGTGCTCTTGCCGGTGTTGTTGTTCGGCACCTTGATGCTGCAGCCCGGCGCCGGGCAGGATGCGTTCGCGTCGGCAGTGGCGGTGGAAGCGGCGATTTGCCTGCAGTTGGCGGCGGACGCCGCGTGCCTCCTGGCAGCGCCCCTGGGGCTGTTGGGCCGACGCATGCTGGCGTGGCAGGCCGCGCGTGGAGCCGGCACGGCCGGCTGAGCGCACGCGCTGCAGCCATGGCTAGAATGCACCCATGCCTACTCCCACCATCACGGCACTGCGCGGCAGCGCCATCACGCCGTTTCTGGACGATCTGGCGCGGCTGCGCAGTGTGGTCTTCCGCGCCTGGCCGTATCTCTACGACGGCGACCCCGCCTACGAGCGCGACTACCTGGCCGCCTATGCGACCTCGCCAGACAGCGTGTTCGTGCTGGCGCGCGATGGCGATGCGGTGATCGGCGCCTCCACCGGCCTGCCTCTGCTGGACGATAGCGCGGCCTTCCATGCGCCGTTCCGCGCGGCAGGCATCGAACCGGCCAGCGTGTTTTATTTCGGCGAATCGGTGTTGCTGCCGGACTATCGCGGGCAGGGCATCGGGCACGCGTTTTTCGACCAGCGCGAAGCCCACGCGCGTGCGCTTGGGCGGTTTGCCCTGACCGCCTTCTGCTCGGTCCAGCGCGACCCGCACGACACGCGCCGCCCGGCCGATTACCGGCCCAACGATGCGTTCTGGCGCAAGCGCGGCTATGCGCCGCAGCCCGGCATGCAGGTGCGGCTGGAGTGGGCGGAGTTGCAACACGGGGACATCGACCACAGTTTGGAGGTGTGGACGCGCGCGCTGCAGCCGTAAGGCTGCTGCGCCACCTCCGCATCACCCACCCCATGGACGCACCGCAGGACGCTCACCCGATGAAGATTGCCGTTGCCAAATACCCGATCGGCAAGCCGGCCGATTTCGCCGCCTTCGCCGCACGCCAGACAGCGTTGGTGGGCGAGGCCGCGGCGGCCGGTGCACGCGTGCTGGTGCTGCCGGAATATCTGTCGCTGGAGCTGGGCGCCACCTTCGGCACGCAGATTTCGGCCGGTTTGCCGGAGTCGCTGGCAGCGATCCAGGGGCTGCGCCCGCAGTGGATGGCGTTGTTCGCCGGGCTGGCCAGGCAGCATGCGGTGCATCTGATCGCCGGCAGTTTCCTGCTGGAGATTGGCACCGGCCGCTACCGCAACCGCAGCGATTGGTTCACCCCCGACGGCACGCATGGCTGGCAGGACAAGTTGCAGCTCACCGGCTTCGAAAAGGCCACCGGCGTGATCGACCCGGGCGATGCGCTGAAGGTGTTCGAGCTGGATGGCGTGCGTGCGGCGATCGCCATCTGCTACGACAGCGAATTCCCGTTGCCGGTGCGCGCGCAGTACGAGGCCGGTGCGCGTTTGCTGATCGTGCCCAGCTGCACCGACACCGCTGCCGGTGCGATGCGCGTGCGCGTGGGGTGCCTGGCGCGTGCGCTGGAAAACCGCGTGTTCGTTGCGCAGTCGGTCACCGCCGGTGAGGCGCCGTGGAGCCCGGCGTTGGACGTCAATACCGGCGAGGCTGCGGTGTTCGCGCCGATGGATGTGGGCTTTCCGGCCGATGGCGTGCTGGCGCAGACCCAGGGCGCGCAGGTGTGGGCGTATGCGGAGCTGGATTTTGACGCGTTCGCGGCCAGCCGTGCGCAGGCGCAGGTGGCCAATGACCGCGATTGGCCCAGTCAATTGGCTGCTCACGTGACGCGTGCGAAGCTGGTTGGGTTCGATTGATCCAAGACGACCGATAGCCTCCGGGCGCTGCCGGCCGGTGGATGCGTAGCGCTTCCCATGCGCGCAGCGCCACCGGCCACGCGCCCGTGGGAGTCAGCCGCCTGGCAACTCCCGCCCCGCCACCGACCAGGTCACCCATGTCCAAGAAAACCTTGATCCCGCATAGCGTCCGCCTGGAATTTGCGCCTGGCGCGCTGGTGCACAGCAATCTTTCCGGCGCTGCCTTCACCGACGATTGGCTGTGGGTGGCCGGCGATGAGGCCTGTGCGGTGGATCGCCTGCGCACGCTTGCCCCGCTGCAGCGCGAGACGCTGCGCTTTGGTGAAGGCCAGAGCTTTCCGTTGGCGGAGTTGCTGGATCTGCCCGGCGAAGCAGCCGAGGAAGCCGACCTGGAAGGCCTGGCACTCTCCGACGGCTTTTTGTGGGTGATCGGCTCGCATGGGCTCAAGCGCAAGAACGCCAAGCCTGGCCGCGACGATGCCGAAAATGCCAAGCGGCTGACCAAGCTCAAGCTCGATGCCAACCGCCGCCTGCTGGCCTGCCTGCCGATCGAGCGCGCTGCCGATGGCACGCCCACGCTGGTGCGCGAAGCCGCCGACGGCCGTCGCGCGCTGCGGCTCAAGGGCGACGCCAAGCACAACCAGCTCACCGCGCTGCTGGAAGACGACCCGCATTTCGGCCCGTTCTTGAAGATTCCGGGCAAGGACAACGGCTTCGACATCGAAGGCATTGTGGTTGACGGCCAGCGCCTGCTGCTGGGCCTGCGTGGCCCGGTGTTGCGCGGGTGGTCGGCGCTGCTGGAGATCCAGGTGGAAGCGCATGGCGATCATCTGCGCCTTGCCCCGCTGGATGAAGAGGGCACGCTGCTGCGCAAGCACTTCCTGCAACTGGGCGGGCTGGGCGTGCGTGACCTGCACTATTCCGGTGACGACCTGTATCTGCTGGCCGGGCCCACCATGGTGCTCAATGGCGAGATCCGCTTGTTCAAATGGCCGGATGCGCGCAGCGTGCTGGCCGCCAACCAGGCGCCGGTGCGCTTCCAGCGCGAGCTGCTCAAGTCGGTGGTGCTACCGCACGGCGAAGACAGCGACCGCGCCGAAGCCATCTGCAATCTGCCGCGCCAGTTGGCCGGCAACACGCCAAGCTGGCTGGTGCTCTACGACGCCCCGGGCGCCAAGCGCAGCGGCGGCGATTGCGTGGTCTACGGCGACCTGTTGCGCAACACCTGAGCGGGCGGGCCGGGCAGGGCACGGCTGCGCAAGGTAAAATCGGGCCATTCCCGTTCCGCCGAGCGCTCCATGACCTGCCGCACCCGTTTTGCCCCCAGCCCCACCGGTTACCTGCACATCGGCGGCGCACGCACCGCCCTTTACTGCTGGCTGGAGGCACGTCACCGCGGCGGGCAGTTCGTGCTGCGCATCGAAGACACCGACCGTGAGCGCAGCACCCAGGCGGCCATCGACGCCATCCTGGAAGCCATGGAGTGGCTGGGCCTGGGCTACGACGAAGGCCCGATCTACCAGACCCAGCGCATCGCCCGTTACCAGGAAGTGGCCGAGCAGCTGCTGGCGCAGGGCAAGGCCTATTACGCCTACGAGACCCGTGAGGAGCTCGACGCGATGCGCGAGGCCGCGATGGCCAAGCAGGAAAAGCCGCGCTACAACGGCGCCGCGCGCGAGCAGCAGCTGCCGTATCGCGACGACCCGAACCGGGTGATCCGCTTCAAGAACCCGCTTGCGGGCACGGTGGTGTTCGACGACCTGATCAAGGGCCGCATCGAGATCGCCAACAGCGAGCTCGACGACATGGTGATCTTCCGCCCGGACGGCTACCCCACCTACAACTTCGCGGTGGTGGTGGACGACTGGGACATGGGCATCACCGAGGTGATCCGCGGCGACGACCACATCAACAACACCCCGCGCCAGATCAACATCTATGAAGCATTGGGCGCGCCGGTACCCAAGTTCGCGCACATGCCGATGATCCTGGACGAGCAGGGCGCCAAGCTCTCCAAGCGCACTGGCGCGGCGGACGTGATGCAGTACAAGGACGCCGGCTACCTGCCGCATGCGTTGATCAATTACCTGGCCCGTCTGGGCTGGTCGCATGGCGACCAGGAGCTGTTCAGCCAGCAGGAATTGCTGGACTTGTTCGACGTCAAGGACGTCAATTCCAAGGCCGCGCGCCTGGACATGGCCAAGCTCGGCTGGGTCAATCAGCATTATTTGAAGACCGATGACCCGGCCAGCATCGCGCCGCAGCTGGAATATCAGCTGGCCAAGCTCGGCCTGGACATCGCCGCCGGCCCGGCCGCTGCCGATGTGGTGGTGGCGCTGCGCGAGCGCGTGCAGACCCTGAAGGAAATGGCCGAAAAAGCCGTGGTGTGGTACCAGCCGCTGGAAACCTACGACGAAGCTGCGGTGATCAAGCACCTGAAGTTGGGCGCGGAAGTGCCACTGGGCAAGGCGCGCGAGATGCTCGCTGCGCTGAGCGAGTGGAGCGTGGAGAACGTGTCGGCGGCGCTGCATGCCGCTGCCGCGGCGCTGGAACTGGGCATGGGCAAGGTGGCCCAGCCGTTGCGGGTGGCCATCACCGGCACCCAGGTCAGCCCGGACATTTCGCAGACGGTGTACCTGGCCGGCCGCGAGGGTGCCTTGAAACGCATCGATGCGGCACTCATCAAGATTGGAGCGGCCTGACGCCGGAGCCTGTATGACCAAGCACACGCACACCCAAACGCACGACCAGGAACACGCCTGCACGGCCCCGCATCATCACGTGGACGATGCCAACAGCTTCGTACGTGCGGTGGAGCGCGCCTGCAGCGAACGCGGCCTGCGGCTGACGCCGATCCGCGCCAACGTACTGCGGCTGATCGCCGATGCCGGCAAACCGGTCAAGGCCTACGAGCTGCTGGACTGGGTGCGCGAAGGCAAGGGTGTGGGCGCCGACGCCCCGCCAACGGTGTACCGTGCGCTGGATTTTTTGATGGCCAATGGCTTCGTGCACAAGCTCGAATCGGTCAATGCCTTCGTGGCCTGCCATCACCCCAACAGCGCCCAGCACTCGGTGCCGTTCCTGATCTGCGACCGCTGCCATAGCGCGGTGGAGCTGGAAGACCGCGATGTGGTGGCGCAACTGGAAGCCCGCGCCAAGGCGCTGGGCTTCCAACCGCAGGCACAGACACTGGAAGTGCACGGCCTGTGTGCCAAGTGCGCGGCAGCGGGTTGAGTGGTGTGAATCGCGCCGCTGCTCCCGTCTCCTAGCACGCGAGCGGCTTGGGTCAATCGCCCCGCGCAGACGGTAATCAAGCCCGATTCACCGTAGGAGCGGCCTAGGCCGCGATGGGGCGTTCACGGTGTTATTCGACGCTCGTACGCAGAACGCGCGTTCACTCTGGCCGCATCATTGCCGACATGCAGTTTCCGCAGGGACTGCGAGCTCCTCGTAGGAGCGGCCTTGGCCGCGACAAGGCTTGCCACGTAGCGCGCCAATGTCGCAGCGCACAGCCGTTCGTTCCCGAACGACCGCATCCGGTAGTGCGTCAGCAATGCAGCGACGCTCTGCCAGCCGCACACATGGCATTGCATTGAGCGTCGCGTGCGGCTCCGCCTCTTTCAGCTAATGCGACACGCCGCCAACACGCGCGGTTTGCTCGAAACTGTTTGCGCTGTTTGCGCTGTTTGCGCTGTTTGCGCTGTTTGCGCTGTTTGCCCGCACGCCGCGTCGTTCACGGGCGCGCATGACGCACCTAAGAGTGCGCACCTCTAGCTCGGACCCCACCCGTCGTCAATGCGCTCGACCAGGTAATTCCGCCCAGCGCACGTCAATCGTCGGGCGTTCCAACACCTGCAAAGCCGCTCATCACCGCAGCACGTCAGTCACCACACCACCTGCCCGCATCCGCAACCACACTCAAGCCGCCGCCGGCTTACACGCATACCCCGCCAGAAACAGGTCCACCGCACGTTGCGTTGCATCGCCCAGATACTGCTGCGAAGGATCCTTGAGCGCCCCGAACAGGCACGGCATCAAGGTGTCGGCTTGCAGCAGGCCGCCGAATTGCCGGGACGCATCAACCGGGTCGGCATGCCGTAGCAAGCCCTTGTCCATCTGCTTGCGCAGGTATTCGGCCACGCGCTGCATGCCTTCCTCGGGGCCGTTGTTGTAGAACAGCGCGCCAACGTCCGAGCGCCCGGACACGCCAATGATGGTCTGCCAGATGGTGATGGAGGTGGGGGCGCACAGGAAAGTCAGGATGTCCCGGCCAAAAGCGTGCAGCGCCTGCTGCACAGGTGCGTCGGTGCTTTCCAGCCTGGCGATCAACGGGTCGATGTAGCTGTCGGCCATGGCGGTGGCCACCGCGATGAAGAGCTCTTCCTTCGAGCCGAAATAGCCGTACAGCGTGCGCTTGGAGCCGCCGACACGGGCGGCGATCTGCGACATCGACGCGCCTTCGAAGCCCAGCTCGAGGAAGACCTCGCTGGCCGCCTGAACGATGGTGTCGCGCTTTTCTTCGGTTCTGACCCGCATCGCGGTGCTCCTAGGGGCGCTTAAGTATACCAACTGGGCAGAAATGCTTGACGCCCACGGATGAGCTTATTAGGATACCGAACCGTACCGTTTAGATTTATCCATCGCGGTTTTCCCGGAGACCTTCCCCGTGCGTCCTGTCCCTTCGCTTCGCCTGCCGCTTCTCGCCGTTGCCGTCTCCGTCCTGATCAGCGCCTGCGGTAGCCCGCCGGGCGGGCCGCCCCCGCAGCAGGGCACGCCGGTGGTGGGCGTCATCACCGTCCGGCCGCAGCCGGTCACCCTGACCACCCAGTTGCCCGGCCGCACCGTGCCGTACCTGATCGCCGAAGTGCGGCCACAGGTGGGCGGCATCGTGCAGACGCGGCAGTTCACCGAAGGCGGCGACGTGAAGGCAGGGCAGACCCTGTACCAGATCGACCCGGCCACCTACCGCGCCAGCTACGCCAGCGCCCAGGCCACCCTGGCCAAGGCGCAGGCCAACCTGCGCACCGCACGGCTCAAGGCCGACCGCTACAAGGAGCTGGTGCAGATCAAGGCGATCAGCCAGCAGGAGGGCGACGACACCGCCGCCACGCTCGGCCAAGCCGAAGCGGATGTGGCGGCCGGCAAGGCCAGCGTGGAGACCGCGCGCATCAATCTGGCGTTCGCCCGCATGGACGCGCCGATCTCCGGCCGGATCGGCCGCTCCAGCGTGACGCCCGGCGCGCTGGTCACCGCCAACCAGGCCACGGCATTGACCACCATCCAGCAGCTGGACCCGATCTACGTGGACGTGACCCAGCCCAGCGCCGCCGTGCTGCGGCTGAAGAAGGCGATGGCCCGCGGCGATCTGGCGCGCGCCGGCGACGGTGCCGCGCAGGTGAGCCTGGTGCTGGAAGACGGCAGCACCTATCCGCTGCAGGGCCGGCTGGCGTTCTCCGATGTCACCGTGGACCAGAACACCGGCTCGATCAGCCTGCGTGCGGTGTTCCCCAACCCGGATGCCGATCTGCTGCCGGGCATGTACGTGCGCGCGGTGCTGCAGGAAGGCGTCAAAGCGCAGGGCGTGCTGGTGCCGCAGCAGGCGGTGACACGCAATGGCGCCGGCAAGCCGACCGCCTTCGTGGTCGGTGCCGACAACAAATTGCAGCTGCGCGTGCTGGAGACCGACCGTGCGGTGGGCGACCAGTGGCTGGTGCGCAGTGGCCTGAAAACCGGTGACCAACTGGTGGTGGATGGCCTGTCGCGCGCCCGCGACGGTGTCCAGGTCAAGACCGTGCCGTGGCAACCGACGTCGGCATCCGTTGCCGGCAGCCCCTCCGCCCCAGCCGCACCGCGTGCGGCCAACTAAGGCGGACTCCAGCTCATGGCACGCTTCTTCATCGACCGCCCGATCTTCGCCTGGGTGCTGGCCATCATCGTGATGCTGGCCGGCATCCTGTCCATCGCCACCTTGCCGATCGCGCAATACCCCAGCATCGCGCCGCCCGCCGTGGCGATCACCGCCAACTATCCCGGCGCCTCTGCGCAGACCCTGGAAGACACCGTCACCCAGGTCATCGAGCAGAAGATGAAGGGCCTGGACAATCTCAGCTACATGGCCTCCACCAGCGAATCCAGCGGTGCGGTGACCATTACGCTGACCTTCGAAAACGGCACCGACCCGGACACCGCGCAGGTGCAGGTGCAGAACAAGTTGTCGTTGGCCACCGCGTTGTTGCCGCAAGAAGTGCAGCAGCAGGGCGTCACGGTCACCAAGTCGGCCACCAACTTCCTCAACGTGCTGGCCTTCACCTCCGAAGACGGCAGCATGAGCGATTCGGATCTGTCCGATTACGTTGCCGCCAACGTGCAGGAAACCATCAGCCGCGTGCAGGGCGTGGGCGACACCACGTTGTTCGGTTCGCAGTATTCGATGCGCATCTGGCTGGACCCGGACAAGCTCAACAACTTCAATCTCACCCCGGTGGATGTGCGCACCGCGATCCAGGCGCAGAACGCGCAGGTGTCGGCCGGCCAGCTTGGTGCATTGCCGGCGGTGGCCAACCAGCAGCTCAATGCCACCATCACCGCGCAGACGCGGCTCAAGACAGCCGAAGAGTTCGAGAATATTTTGCTGCGTACCCGCACCGATGGTTCGCAGGTGCGTCTGCGCGATGTGGCGCGTATCGAGCTGGGCAGCGAGAGCTACAACACGGTGGGCCGCTACAACGGCAAGCCGGCCGCGGGCCTGGCGATCAAGCTGGCCACCGGTGCGAACGCGCTGGATACCGTGCGCGCCATCGACAAGAGCCTGGAAGAGCAGGAGAAGTTCTTCCCGCCCGGCATGAAGGTGCAAAAGCCCTACGACACCACACCGTTCGTGCGTATCTCCATCGAGCAGGTGGTGCATACGCTGGTCGAAGCGGTGGTGCTGGTGTTTTTGGTGATGTACCTGTTCCTGCAGAATTTCCGCGCCACGCTGATTCCCACCATCGCCGTGCCGGTGGTACTGCTGGGCACCTTTGGCGTGCTGGCGGTGTTCGGCTTCACCATCAATACGCTGACCATGTTCGCGATGGTGCTGGCGATTGGCTTGCTGGTGGATGACGCCATCGTGGTGGTGGAAAACGTCGAGCGGGTGATGGCCGAAGAACAGCTCTCGCCCAAGGAGGCCACGCGCAAGTCGATGGACCAGATCACCGGCGCACTGGTGGGCGTGGCCTTGGTGCTGGCCGCGGTGTTCGTGCCGATGGCGTTTTTTGGCGGTTCCACCGGTGTGATCTACCGGCAGTTCTCGATCACGATTGTCTCTGCGATGACCTTGTCGGTGCTGGTGGCGATGGTGCTGACGCCGGCGCTGTGCGCCACCTTGCTCAAGCCCGGGCATGGCATGGCCACCACCGGGTTCTTCGGCTGGTTCAACCGGGTGTTCGACCGCAGCAATGGCCGTTATCAGGGCGTGGTGCGGCACATGCTCGGCAAGGGCTGGCGCTACATGATTGCGTATGTGGTGATCGTGGCGCTGGTGGTGGTGGGCTTCATGAAAACGCCGGTGGGTTTCTTGCCGGATGAAGACCAGGGCACCTTGTTCGTGCTGGTGCAGTTGCCGCCCGGTGCCACCGATGCGCGCACCGGCGCGGTGCTCAAGCAGGTGGAACATCACTTCCTGGTCGACCAGAAGGACTCGGTGGCCGGCATCTTTGCGGTCTCTGGTTTCAGCTTCGCCGGTACCGGGCAGAACGTGGGCTTTGCCTTCGTCAAGCTGCGGCCATGGGACGAGCGCACCGGCAAGGGCCAGAGCGTGACCGATGTGGCGGCCAAGGCGGGCGCGTTCTTCGCCACCTTGCGCGATGCGCAGGTGTTTGCGGTGGCGCCGCCGGCCGTGTCGGAGTTGGGCAACGCCACCGGCTTCGATCTGATGCTGCAGGACCGCGCCAACCTGGGGCATGCCGCGCTGATGCAGGCACGCAACCAGTTGCTGGCCGAGCTTTCGCAGGACAAGCGGCTGGTGGCGGTGCGCCCCAACGGGCAGGAAGACACGCCCGAGTTCAAGCTGGAGATCGACCCGCACAAGGCCGAAGCGATGGGGGTGTCGATTGCCGACATCAACAACACCTTCTCCAGCGCGTGGGGCAGTACCTATGTCAACGACTTCATCGACAAGGGCCGCGTCAAGAAAGTGATGCTGCAGGCCGATGCGCCGTACCGCATGAACCCGCAGGACATCGACCGCTGGTTCGTGCGCAACAGCGCCGGCACGATGGTGCCGTTCAATGCCTTCGCCACTGCACGCTGGACCCAGGGCTCGCCACGTCTGGAGCGCTACAACAGCCTGCCGTCGGTGGAGATTCTGGGCATGGCGCTGCCAGGTGCGGCGTCCAGCGGCCAGGCGATGCAGATCGTGGAAGCGGCCGCGGCCAAGTTGCCGGCCGGCATTGGCTTCGAGTGGACCGGATTGTCGCGACAGGAAAAAGCCTCGACCGGGCAGACCGGGTTGTTGTACGGGTTGTCGATCCTGATCGTGTTCCTGTGTCTGGCCGCGTTGTATGAGAGCTGGTCGATTCCGTTCTCGGTGATTCTGGTGGTGCCGTTGGGCGTGTTCGGCACGCTGGTGGCCGCCGTGCTGACCTGGAAAATGAACGATGTGTACTTCCAGGTGGGCCTGCTCACCACCATTGGCTTGGCCTCGAAGAACGCGATCCTGATCGTGGAGTTCGCCAAGGAATTGCACGAAGGCGGCAAGAGCCTGGTGGTGGCGGCGTTGGAAGCGGCGCGCATGCGCTTGCGGCCGATTCTGATGACATCGCTGGCCTTCATCCTGGGTGTGGTGCCGCTGGTGTTGACCAGTGGCGCGGGCGCCGGCGCGCAGCACGCGCTGGGCACTGCGGTGATCGGCGGCATGATCTCCGGCACGGTGCTGGCCATCTTCTTCGTGCCGTTGTTCTTCGTACTGGTGCGTGGGCTGTTCGAACGCCGCGCGCAGCCTGATGCCTCCGTTCCGCAACATGCAGGGCACTGACATGACACCGATCCGAATGACGCTTGCCGCACTCGCGGTGACCAGCGTGTTGTCTGGCTGCACGCTGATGCCGCGTTATGCGCGGCCCGACGCGCCGGTGCCGGCGCAGTTCGCCGGCGCCACCGCGGCGGCGACCGCTGCCAGTGAAACGGCAGCGAGCGCAGAAACCCCCGTCATCGCCGATATCGGCTGGCGGGAGGTGTTCACCGACCCGGCGCTGCAACAGGTGATCCAGCTGGCGCTGGACAATAACCGCGACCTGCGCGTGGCCGCGCTCAATATCGAAGTGGCACGCGCGCAATACCGGGTGGAGCGTGCAGCGCTGGTGCCCGGCGTGGATGCCACCGGCACTGCCAACAACGCGCGCACGCCGAGCGAACTGGCGGTGCCCGGGCAGCCGCCGGTGTTCCGCACCTACAGCGCCAATGTGGGCGTGAGCGCGTACGAGCTGGATCTGTTCGGGCGCGTGCGCAGCCTCAAGGAACAGGCGCTGCAGCAATTTCTCTCCACTGCCGAAGCCCGCCGCAGCACCCACATCAGTCTGGTCGCCGATGTGGCCACCGCGTATCTCACCCTGGCCGCCGACCAGGAGCTGCTGCAGCTGGCGCAGTCCACGCTGACCAGCCAAAGCGACAGCTACCGCTTGCAGCAGCGCAGTTTCGAGCTGGGCGTGGCCTCGCAGCTCACCTTGCGGCAGGCGCAGACCACCGTGGAAAGCGCGCGCGTGGATGTGGAGCGTTACACCGCGCAGGTGGCGCAGGACCGCAACGCGTTGGTGCTGCTGGTCGGCACCCAATTGCCGGAGAGTCTGTTGCCACGCGCGTTGCCCGATGGCGCAAGCGTGGAAGGCAATGTGCTGGCCGCCGTGCCGGCGGGCGTGCCGTCGCAGCTGTTGCAGCGTCGCCCGGACATCCTGGAGGCCGAGCGCAACCTGCGCGCGGCCAATGCCAACATCGGCGCGGCGCGCGCGGCGTTCTTTCCCAGCATCAGCCTCACCGCCACGCTGGGCTCGTCCAGCAGCAGCTTGTCCGGATTGTTCGAATCCGGCACGCGGGCCTGGAGTTTCGTGCCGCAGCTCACCTTGCCGCTGTTCAATGCCGGGCGTAACCGCGCCAATCTGGACATGGCCAGGGCCAACCGCGACATCGAAGTGGCGCGCTACGAAAAGTCGATCCAGACCGCGTTCCGCGAGGTGTCCGATGCGCTCGCGCAGCGCGACACCCTGGGCCGCCAGCTGCAGGCACAGCAGGCCCTGGTGGATGCCACCGCAGACAGCTACCGGTTGTCGCAGGCGCGCTTCGAACGCGGGATCGACAGCTATCTGCAGGCGCTGGATGCGCAGCGCTCGCTGTATGGCGCGCAGCAGACCTTGATCACCACGCAGTTGTCGCGCATCACCAACCTGGTGACGTTCTACAAGGCGATGGGCGGCGGCTGGCTGCAGGCCGATGGGCCGGACGTGGCCGCCGCCGACACGGCGTCGCCCCGTGGCTGACACGGCCCCGGCGCAAGGCCCGGCCTTGCCGGCGCCGGCCCGGCGCGTGCCGCATGCCAAGCGCGGCGCGATCCTGGCGGCCGCGCAGCAGTTGTTTACGCAGCAGGGCTTCGAGCGCACCAGCATGGACCGCATCGCCGAAGACGCGGGCGTGTCCAAGGCCACGGTGTATGCGTACTTTGCGTCCAAAGAGGTGCTGTTCCGCACCACGTTGGAAGCGATGGCGCATGCGGCGTCCAATCGCTGGGATGGTCTGCTGACGTTGCCCGGGCCGGTGGCGCAACGCTTGGCGGCGGTTGCCAGTGTGCTGCTGCAGGTCTGGACCAATGCGGCGCGGCAGGATGCCGCCTACGGACTGGTGCGGCCGCCGTCGCTGCCCAGCCAGATCCGCGAAGAAATGTGGACGCTGTGCTTCGAACGCTACGACAGCACGATGCGTGCGCTGCTGGCACACGAAGTGGCGCAGGGCACCTTGGCCATCGACAACCTGCCCGACGCCTCGGTGCAGTTCTTCGGGCTGATCACGGCGGTGCCGACCGAGGTGCCAGCGCCGGGCATGCCGCCGGATGCAGCCGCAACGCAACGCTACATCGATGGCGCGGTGGCAGCGTTCTTGCGCGCGTATCGCCCGGTGCCAGCGGCGCCTGCAGCGACCGGCAGGCGAACGCCGCGCGCGCCGGCATCGCGCACGGAAAGTGACGACGCACATTCATGAGCATGCGCACCGCGCGCTGCACTCCGCGCGGTATTGCCGGCTAACGTGTGCGCTTGGTGCCGTCTAATCCGCGCGGGCGCGGGCGCTGGCGAGCAACGCGGCGTTGCCGCAGGGCACAAGCGAACGCCACGCGGGCCGGCATTGATGACGCGCACTCATGACCGTGTGCGCGCCGCGCACTGCAATCCCCCCGGCCTTGGCGGCTAACGTGTGCGCTCGGCGCTGCCATGCCAGGTGGGGCGCCATCATCGACGCGGCGGTGCCGCAGGAGCACACGATGCATACACGCACACTAGGGCGCAGCGGGCTGCGGGTTTCCGCACTTGGCCTGGGCTGCATGGGATTGAGCTACGGCTACGGGCCGGCCACCGAGCGCAAACAGGCGGTGGCACTGCTGCATGCCGCGGTGGAGCAGGGCGTGACCTTTTTCGACACCGCCGAGGCGTACGGGCCGTTCGCCAACGAGGAATTGCTGGGTGAGGCGCTTGCGCCGTACGGCGCGCAGGTGGTGGTCGCCACCAAGTTCGGCTTTCGCGATGGACATGCCGATGCCGGTCTGGACAGCCGGCCCGCGCGTATCCGCGCAGTGGCCGAGGCCAGCCTGCTGCGGTTGAAGCGCGAGCGTATCGATCTGTTCTATCAGCATCGCGTAGATCCCGCGGTGCCGATCGAGGAAGTGGCCGGCACGGTCAAGGATTTGATCGCCGAAGGCAAGGTAGGCCATTTCGGTCTGTCCGAAGCCAGCGCGGACACCATCCGCCGCGCGCACGCCGTACAACCGGTGGCCGCGGTGCAAAGCGAATACTCGCTGTGGTGGCGCGAACCGGAAGCCAGCGTGCTGCCCACGCTGGAAGAACTGGGGATTGGCTTCGTGCCGTTCAGTCCGCTCGGCAAGGGATTTCTGACGGGCGCAATCCAGGCCGACACGCAATTCGACCAGAGCGACTTCCGTAACAGCGTGCCGCGCTTTGCCGCAGAGGCGCGCCGTGCCAATCAGGCGCTGGTGCAACGTTTGCAAGCCATTGCGGACGACAAGGGCGCGACGCCGGCACAGGTGGCGCTGGCCTGGCTGTTGTCGCGCAAGCCCTGGATCGTGCCGATTCCTGGCACCACCAAGCGGCATCGCCTGGACGAAAACATCGGCGGTGCTGCGCTCGTCTTGAGCAGCGACGAGCTGGCCCGTATTCAACAGGCACTCGATGCGGTGGAGATTGTCGGTGAGCGCTACAGCCCAGAGCGGCAGAAGCTGGTGGGGAAGTGAGCACGGCGGTGTAACCGCAGTGACGGTATCTGCAAGAGATGGGTCGTAGGAGCGCGCTCGCGCGATGTGGCGTTACCGATAACGCCCCATCGCGCGCAAGCGCGCTCCTACCAAGCTCCGTGAAGTCGGGAGCGATGCTGTCTCGTTTCCACATGGGGAACACAGCAGGTCACCGCCGCGAACAGTTGTAGTCGATGGGCAGACACATGCTTCCCAACGCAATGCGCCGCTACGCCACGCGACCCAGCAGCAGTAGTGCAGGTCCGGTAGGAGCGCGCTTGCGCGCGATGTGGCGTTACCGATAGAGCCCCACCGCGCGCAAGCGCGCTCCTACGATGCGCTACCGCACCAGGTCATGGCGCAGCGCGTCGATCACCACCTTGAGCGCGGCGGAAGACTGGCGCCGGCTTGGGTAATAGGCGTAATAGCCATCGAACGGGTCGCACCAGTCGTCCAGCACGCGGCGCAGGCGGCCGGCAGCGATGTGGTCCAGCACCATGGTTTCCGGCAGGAAGGCCAGGCCCGCGCCGGCCAGTGCCGCGCGCAACATGGCGCTGCTGCCGTTGAAGGTCCATTGCCCGTCCACGCGCACTTTCTGCTCGCGTCCGTCTTTTTCGAAATCCCACGGCAGCAGGCCGCCATGCGTGGGCAGGCGCAAGCCGATGCAGTTGTGCTGCGCCAGCTCGGCCGGCACTGCGGGAATGGTGTGATGCACGAAGTAGCTGGGCGCCGCCACCACCGCCATGCGCTGGCGTGGGCTGATCGGCACCGCGATCATGTCCTTGGCCACCTGGTCGCCGAGCCGGACGCCGATGTCGTAGCGCTCGGCCACGATGTCGGCCAGGCCGTAATCGACGGTGATTTCCACCTTGAGGTCGGGGTAGTCGGGCAGCACCTTCGACAACGCAGGCCACAGATACGCATCGGCGGCGTGGCCGGCGGTGGTGATGCGGATGGTGCCGGCAGGCTTGTCGCGAAACGCAGTCAGTGCCGACAGCTCCTGGTCGATTTCCTCCAGCCGTGGCGCCACCGTGTCAAACAAACGCATGCCCGCCTCGGTCATCGAGACGCTGCGCGTGGTGCGGGTGAGCAGGCGAATCCCCAGCCGGGTTTCCAGCGCACGCACGGTGTGGCTCAGCGCCGATTGCGAGACTCCCAGCTGCGCTGCGGCGCGGGTGAAGCTGCCTTCGCGCGCCACGGTGACGAACACCTGCAGGTCATTGAGGTTTTCCCGAGCCATGCTTGCCGACACCACACATCAAACATGAAATCCATGCCGCTGCATCATGCGCGATGGCGCCTCCCGGCTTCAATCAAGATGCATTGATGCGCCGTGTTTCTAGGAGCATGCGGCCCCAGGTGGACAGTTGCGCCGCACCTGCGCGCTACAGTGGCTGCACTTTGTAACGAGGAGCACGTCAATGAGCCTGTTTGCCACCGCCATGTCCTTGTCGATGATGGCCGCCGCCGGCCCCGGTGCCGACGCGCACGCGCCGATCAAGGTCACCAAAGCCGGCAGCGCTGCCTCTGCCGCCGGCCCGGCCAGCTATTTCACCGGCACCGTGCGCATCGATGCGCCATTCCAGACCGATGCGCCCGCACGCGTGGACGGTGCCACGGTGACCTTCGAGCCGGGCGCGCGCACTGCCTGGCATACCCATCCGCTGGGCCAGACGCTCATCGTCACCGCCGGTGCCGGGCGCGTGCAGGAGTGGGGCAAGCCGGCGCAGGAGATCCGCCCGGGCGACATCGTGTGGATTCCGCCGGGCGTCAAGCACTGGCATGGCGCCAACGCGACGGTGGCGATGAGCCATATCGCCATCGCCGAAGCGGTGGATGGCTCGCCGGTGACCTGGCTGGAGCAGGTCAGCGACGCGCAGTATCAAGGCAACTGAGCAGGTGTCTTGGCGGTTGGTGTGGGTGCACGCAAGTGGCATCCGCACGCACCGGATTGCCGCGTAACGCTACCTTGGTCAGCGGCAGATCGCTGCGCGCGCGCTCAGCTGGCAGCCGCACACACCAGAGTGTTGCGTCACGCCGTGTTGGTGAGTGATCACTGCGCGCGTGCACCACGCCCGCCGGCCGCTGTCGAGGCGGCCCACGCCGTCACGCCACTTCGATCGCGTCCTGCCGGCTGGCACGCAATTGTTGTGCATCGCGTGCGGGTGGCGTGCCGAGGATGCGGGCGTAGTCGCGGCTGAACTGCGATGCGCTTTCGTAGCCGACGCGGAAGCCGGCGTCGGCGGCACTGAGCGCCTCGGCCACCATCAGCCGGCGTGCTTCCTGCACGCGCAAGTGCGAGCGAAATTCCAGCGGCGTCATCGAGGTGACTGCCTTGAAATGGGTGTGGAAGGTGGAGCGGCTCATTGCCGACAGATCTGCGATCTGCTCGATGCTGAAGCGCTCCGCGTAGTGCGCACGCAGCCAGGCAATGGCCCTGGAAATCTGGTTGAGGCGGCTGTCGGCAATGGCCATCTGGCGCACGATGGCATTGCCCGGTTCGGCCATCAGCCGGTACAGCAGTTCGCGCAGCACCAGCGGCGCCAGCGCGTCGATGTCGCGTGGCTGGTCGAGCAGGCGCGCCAGCCGCAAGGCGGTGTCGTGCAACTCCGGCGTGCTGCGATTGAGCAACAGTCCGGACGCTGGCGCGTCGCCAGCCTGCTCGGCCAGGGCCGGGTAACGGATCGCAAGGTCGCTGAGCACGGCCACGTCCAGATCCAGGCAAAAACACAGATACGGCTGGGCCGTGCTCGCTTCGATCACCGAGCCGATGATCGGCAGGTCCACAGAGGCCACCAGATACATTGCCGGATGGTAGTGATACGCGGTGGTGCCGAGCATGGCCTGCTTGTGCCCCTGCGCGACCAGGCACAGGGTGGGCGTGTACACCGTGGGGATGGAGTAGGTGGGCGCGGAGCAGCGCATCAGCCGCAGCCCGGGCACGGCCGTACTGAAGGTGCCATCGGTTGGCGCATGACGTTGCAGCACGTCGATCAGATGGGCGATGGAAGAGGCCATGTGGAACGCTCGTGCGGGGTGCTGTGCGGCCGCGCCGCGGTGGGGCGATCCTACAAGAGCGGGTGTTAGGCGCGCAGCAGCGGTGGGCATTGCTACCCTGCGTAGCGCGGTCAGCCGGACCTAGCAACCGCAACCGCAACCGCAGCCAAGCGGCAGCGCACGCGGCGTACAGCGCTGATCGCGCGCTCACGCGCAGCCCGTATCATGCGGCGCATTCCTGGTGCCCGTCCCCTCATGGCCGCAAAGCGTTCACTCCCCGCAGATCCCGCAACCCCTGCCGACTGGAAAGCGATCGAGCTGGCGGCAACGGCCGAGCTCGCACGGCGCACCCAGCTGGCGCACCAGCAGATCCTTGGCCTGTTGCACACGCATGGGCATTTGCTCAGCGAGGTGCAGCGGCGCGGGTTGCGCAAGCGCCTGTACCGTGCGGGCAACGCGCGCTGACAGCGCGTCTATGCGCATCGCTGCAAGCACTGCCAACGTGCTCGCAGCGGCGGCATCCCTGCATGGCCCACCCGATGTGATGTGCCCGAACGCAGGCCCAACAGGGGCACAGGTGCCGAACGCGGCAGGTGTCTTCCAGGCAGATCAACGCGCCCTTACGCGCCCGCTGGCAGTTCCCATGGCGGGGTCTCGCCGAAGTGTTCAAGCAGAAAGTCCACAAACGCACGCACGCGGGGCGGCTGCAATTGCCGCGCCGGCATCACCGCGCTGATCTGCGAGGTGGGCGGCGGATAGTCGGGCATCACTTCGACCAGGCGGCCGGCGCGCAGGTCCTCGGCAATGTGCCAGTACGAATGCACTGCGATGCCTTGCCCGGCGATCACCGCATCGCGCATCAGTTCGCCAAAATTGCTTTCGAAACGGCTCTGCATGCGCACCCGCACCTGGCCACCTTCCGGGGTTTGCAGGGTCCAGACATCCTGGCGCCCATCGCGGCCCATCAGCAGCACGCCGGCATGCTGGGCCAGCTCTTCGGGCGTGCGTGGCGTGCCGTAGCGCTGCAGGTAGGCGGGCGAGGCGCTGAGGGTGCGGCGGTTGGGAGCGATGCGCCTGGCCACCAACCCGGAATCTTCGAGCGGACCGATTCTGATTGCCAGGTCGAAGCCTTGCTTGACCAGATCGACCAGATCGTCGCTGAGATGCGCGCTGATGCGCAGGCGCGGATGCCGCGCCTGGAATTCCGGCAGCAGCGGCGAGATGTACTGCTGCCCGAACGAGGCCGACAGCGTGACCCGCAAGGTGCCGCCCACATCCTGTGCGCTCTCGCGCAGGTCGTCGGCCAGGGCGTCCAGGTCGTCGACCAGCACGCGGCCGCGTGCGGCCAGTTGCTGGCCCTCCGCGGTGGGATGCATGCGGCGGGTGGTTCGGTGCAGCAGGCGCACACCAAGATCGCGTTCCAGCCGCTTCAGGCGCTGGCTGGCCACCGCCACCGAGAGGTCCAGGCTGTGCGCGGCCGCGGTGATCGAGCCCAGGTCGAGCACGCGCAGGAACAGGGCGATGTCGCCGAGACGGTCCATGCATTATCAACGTTGCATTGAAAGTGAATCAGCATAACAGGGGTTTTTGCAAAGGATCCCCCGGCGCAGGCTGTGCGCTGTTTCTTCGGGTTCCTGCCATGTCTGCTCCTGCTACGTCCCGCCTGCCGCCCGCACTGTTGGCCCTGACCATCGGTGCGTTCGGCATCGGTACCACCGAATTCGTGATCATGGGGTTGCTGCAGCAAGTGGCTGCCGACCTGGGCGTGTCGCTGACCGCGGCGGGCCTGTTGATTAGCGGCTACGCGCTGGGCGTGTTCGTGGGCGCGCCGGTACTCACGCTGGCCAGTGCCCGCTGGCCGCGCAAGGCCGTGCTGGTGGCGCTGATGCTGGTGTTCACGCTGGGCAATATTGCCTGTGCCCTGGCGCCGGACTACACCAGCCTGATGATCGCGCGGGTGCTGACCTCGCTGGCGCACGGCACCTTCTTCGGTGTTGGCGCGGTGGTGGCGACCTCGTTGGTCGCGCCCGAACGCCGCGCCTCGGCCATCTCGTTGATGTTCGCCGGCCTGACCGTGGCGACGCTGCTCGGCGTGCCGGCCGGTGCGTGGCTGGGCCTGCAGCTGGGCTGGCGCGCCACCTTCTGGGCGGTGGCGGTGATCGGCGTGCTGGCCACCGCCGCGGTGGCGCTGTGGGTGCCTGCTGCGGCTGGGGCCGCGCCGCCGGTGCCGTGGCGCCAGGAGGTGCGCGTGCTTGTGCGCGGCCAAGTGTTGCTGGCCCTGGCGATGACGGTGGTGGGCTATGCCGGCGTGTTCGCGGTGTTCACCTATATCCAGCCGCTGCTTGTGCAAGTGACCGGCTTTGCGCAAGCGGCGGTGTCGCCGGTGCTGCTGGTGTTCGGCGTGGGCATGATCGTGGGCAACTTGCTGGGCGGGCGCCTGGCCGATCGCCGGCCCACCGCGACCTTGTTGGGCACGTTGGCTGCGCTGGTGGTGGTGCTGGGCGCCATGGGCCTGGTGCTGCACAGCAAGCCGGCCATGGTCGCCTTTGTCGGCCTGCTCGGCGTGGCGGCGTTTGCCACGGTGGCGCCGCTGCAATTGCGCGTGCTCGAGCATGCCCGCGGCGCCGGACAGAACCTGGCCTCCAGCTTGAATATCGCCGCCTTCAATCTGGGCAATGCGCTCGGCGCCTGGCTGGGCGGGGTGGTGATCGCCTCCGGTGCTGGCCTGGTCGCCACGCCGTGGGTAGCGGCGGCACTCACAGCGCTCGGCTTGGGCATTGCGCTATGGAGCGTGCAGCTGCAACGCCGCCAGGCCGCGCTGCCGGCCGGCTGCGTGCAAGGGCGCTGAAACATCCATCAACGGAGATGCTGCATGGAAACGCGTTTTCTCGGTCGTTCCGGTTTCAAGGTGCCTGTGCTGGGATTCGGCGCCGGGACGTTTGGCGGTCAAGGCCCGCTGTTTTCGGCGTGGGGCGATACCGGTGTGGCGCAGGCGCAGCGCATGATCGATCTGTGCCTGGAGGTAGGTGTGAATCTGTTCGACACCGCCGACGTGTATTCGGATGGTGCTTCCGAGGAGATCCTCGGCCAGGCGCTGCAGGGGCGCCGTGATCAGGTGATCCTGTCGACCAAGACCGGCCTGCGCCTGGGCGATGGGCCCAACGACGCCGGTGCCTCGCGCTTTCGCTTGCTGCGTGCAGTGGATGCCTCGCTGCGCCGCCTGCGTACCGACTACATCGACCTGCTGCAGCTGCATGCGTTCGATGCGATGACGCCGATGGAAGAAACCCTGTCCACGCTGGACGATCTGATACGCGCCGGAAAGGTGCGGTATCTGGGCGCGTCGAACTACGCCGGCTGGCAATTGATGAAGTCGTTGGCGGTGGCGGACCAACATGGCTGGAGCCGCTTCGTTGCCAACCAGACCTATTATTCGCTGGCTGGCCGCGACTACGAATGGGAACTGATGCCGCTGGGCATCGACCAGGGCGTGGGTGCGGTGGTGTGGAGCCCGCTGGGGTGGGGCCGCCTGACCGGCAAACTGCGGCGCGGCGAACCGTTGCCGGACAGCAGCCGCCTGCACGCCACCGCCGCCGCCGGCCCGGCGATCAGCGACGCACGCCTGTTCGACATCGTTGACGTGCTGGACGCCATCGCCGAAGACACCGGGCGCAGCGTGCCGCAGATCGCCATCAACTGGTTGCTGCAACGGCCTACGGTGAGCACGGTGCTGATCGGCGCGCGCGATGAAACACAGTTGCGGCAGAACCTGGGTGCGGTGGGTTGGTCGCTAACACCCGAGCAGCGGGCGCGCCTGGATGCGGTAAGCGCGGTGGAGCCGCCGTATCCGTACTACCCATATTGGCGCGGGCAGTTTGCAGAGCGCAGCCCGCTGCCGGTGTAGCAGTAGGCCGGGCCATTAGCCACGCTGCCGCCCGATGGCGACAGCGTGGCGCGCATCACTGCAGCAGCATCACAACGGACGTGCCGCGCGCGGGATTACTTCAGGCGTGATCGCTCCCACGCCTGTGCTGCCCTGCAACTGTGTGCAGTTGTCCAATGCGCTGGCCACCGAGTCGTAACGGATCATCGCGCTGCCATCGATGGCCGATGCATAGACCAGCGCACCGCCCGTGCGTGTTGCCAAGGCACGCGCGACCGCAGGCGTGGTATCGAACAACTTGATCGAGGCACCAAGCAGCGCCAGCTGGCCGCTGCGCGTCTCCAGCGCCGCGACGACGGTTGCCGGTGGTTGGACGTGTGCGGCGCGCGCTGCGGTGCGTGCGCCGCGCGCGCTGTCGAGATAGACGGCGTAGCGATCGAAACGTGCAACGGGTGCCTCCGCAGTGGTTTGCGTGCTCTGCAGCGACTGTGTGCTGGCAGCAGCATCGGCTGTGTCAGCGACCCGTACCACCGCACCCGGGATCAGGCGAAAGCTGGCATGGCCCACCACAACGGTTGGCCCGCTCGCGGCAGCGCGCAGACGTGCGCTGTCGATCACTTGTGCCGATCCGGAAGCGCAAAAGCTCGCTGCAAGGGCGCCCAGCAGGGCGATCAGAAATGTCTTCATGTCAGTGGCCCACCACGCGCATTTCGAATTCCTCGAGTTGTTCATCACCGTTGCTCGCCAGCATGTCGTCGACCTCCAGCGTCCAGCGCCCGGCCGAGGGTTCGTCCAGGAAGGCGTTGCTTGAGGTCAGGAACACCACAAGTCCCTCATCGCTCTTGTCGAGCGTGGAAAATGGTGTCATCAGGGTGCTACGGGTGCCGCTGGGCGAAACCAGGACCGCGCGCAGGTTGCGGGGATCCTTGTGCGTGCTCGAGAAGTACAGTTGCACGCCCTCCACCTTGAACTGCTGGCCGACGTCGATCGCCAATCGTGCGGGCGACCCGGCACCGCCGATGGTGCTGCTGTCCCCGGCGTACACCTGCCACTCGGTGTCTTGCATCGCAGGCAACGAGGGGAACTGCACGGCGCGTTCCACTGCAGCGGCCGCATCCACCAGGCCGAACCCGTACCAGTTGCTGAAACGGTGGCCGGCCGCGTTGGTGATCCAGCCGGGCTCGATCACGTTGCCGTTGTAGCGCACCTTCGGTTGGTTGGGGTCGACCTGCACGGCGGTGGTCGCCAGGATGTATTTGACGTCGCGCAAGGTCAGTTGCGGGTTGGCGCCCAGCATCAAGGCCGCAACGCCAGCGACGGTGGGCGCGGAGGCAGAGGTGCCGTTCATGCGTGCGGTGTAATTGCACGATGCATCGATCTTGGAGCTGCTGGTATCCAGGGCGTTTTGTGGCGCACGTGTGCGGTTGCGATTGTTGCCAGCGGTGCAGCCGCTCAAATCGGTGGTGACAATCGCTGGCGAATAGAACGGCTGCGGTCCCTGCGCATGCAGGATTCCGTACAACTCCTTGAAGGTCTCCGGGTGCGCATCGAACCGGCGCTGGAAGCCGAACTCGCCCGAAAGCCCGGAGACCCACAACGCAGAACCGGGCGATGCGTAGCTGGCGCGCACGCCGTTGGCGTTGACCGCGCCGACCACAATCATGGTCGTCAGGCTGTTGATGTTGTCGATATTCGCGCTGCTGCAGGCGACGCCAAGTTGCCGGGTCTGGTCGCTACAGCGGTCGATCAGCTTGCCCTGTGCATCCACCTCGGTCAGCGTATTGAAGTCATTGCCCGACGATTTGACGTAGATGCCGCCCTTGCCGCCGCGCTGGGCACGCATCAGTCTTTCCAGGGAGCGTTGTTCGTCAAGATCACTGAATTGATAGTAGGCAGCAGAGATGCCGAAGCTGTTGTTGAAGACATCCATCGCGCGTGCCTCTGGGCCGTCTCCCCACGCGTAACGGTTGTTGACGTACTGGGTACTGCCATCGGTGGTGTCGCCGGCGTTGAAACCGGCCAGTTTCGCTTCCGGTGCAATGCCGCGCCCGCCGATGCCGTTCCAGCCTCGCGCAGCGATGATGCCTGCCACCGCGGTGCCATGATCCCCATCGATGTCATCCGCGCGTGGAGTGGGGTCGTTGGACCCGTCCAAGAAGTTGTGCGAACCGTTGGGCAGAATATTGTCGACAAGATCCGGATGCGCGATCTCCAGACCAGTATCGATCACCGCTACGTTGACACCGGCACCCCGGATGCCAAGCGCGTGCAGGATGTCCACGTCCAGATCCACGCCGGGCACTGGTCTGCCATCGCCGAACACCGGCTGGCCTTGATTGAGCAGATGCCATTGGTAGCGGAACAGCGGGTCACTGGCCGTGGCAGGTGTGGGCGTTGCCAAGTGGCCACCGGGCGGTTGCGCGCTGACGGCGCCGCTTCCTGCAATGAGCGAAAGTGCAAGCACGACAGCAGACGACAGCGTCAATCGCTGTGAGGTCAATTTCATCTTGAGTCCTATAAAGGCAGACGGTCAGCAGGTGAGACAGAGGTGATGCGCTCGCCGGCCCTGGCCGCGTCAGCGCACGATGGCCACGCAATGCCCCGCACTGGCGAGGCCGCACACGGCAGGTAAGGCAGGTGCCACCAGGAGCATGGTGCTTTGTCAGTGCCCGAGAATGCGAAGCTTGAAATTCTGCAGCGATGCAGTGGTACTCGGCTCGGTCATGTCGGTGACCTCCAGTGTCCAGACGCCTTGTGCCTTTTCGTCGAGAAACGCGTTGCTGGAGGTCAGGTCGATATAGAACCCGGTCGTGGCATACGCGCTTGCATCCAGCGCAGAGAATGGCGTCATGACATAGCTGCGTGTCCCACTGGGCGACTCCAGCACCACGCGCAGATTGGCCGGCGTGCGATGGGTGGTGGCAAGCGACAGCTGCACTGCTTCCACCTTCATGGCCTGCGTGATGCGCATGCGCTGCCTCGCCGGCTGTGCAGGGCCGCCGATCTTGCTCGCTGCAACCGTGGAAGCAACCCACTGTGTGTCCTGCAGCGGAGGCAATGATGTGAAGTTGGTCGCCTTGTAGACGGCTGCGGCGCCATCGGCCAGGCCGAAGCCGTACCAGTTGCTGAAATGATGCCCGGCCGCATTGGTGATCCACCCTGGGTCGATCACGCTGCCCTGATACACCGCGCGAGGCTGCCACGGGTCGACCTGGCGTGCGGTGGTTGCCAGGATGTACTTGACGTCACGCGCGCTCAGCGCCGGGTTGACTCCGAGCACCAGGGCAGCCACCCCTGCCACGGTCGGGGCGGCGGCCGAGGTGCCGCTGAACGTGGCGGTGTAGTTACATGCGGGGTCGATCGTCGAGGCGCTGGTATCCAGCGCGTTTTCGGTCGGCCCATCATGGTCTGCGTTCGACCCCGCCGTGCATCCGCTCAGATCGGTCGTGACAATGGCGGGGTCGTAAACAAATGGGGCCGCCGTAGCGCCCAGGTCTTCAGCCGCGTTGGGATAGAACGCGCGCTGGTAGCCGATCAACCCGCCAAGCCCGGAAATCCATAACGCCGATCCAGGCGACGAATACGCGGCGCGTTTGCCCACCGCGTTCACGCTCGCGACTGCGATCGTGCCGAACAGATTATTGAAGGTGTCCTGGTTTGCCAGGCCGCAACCGACACCGTTGGCGCGCGCAGCGTCGCCGCAGGCATCGATCACATTTCCGTCCTGGTCGCGTCCGCGCAAATTGAGAAAGCTGTTGCCAGCCGATTTGACATAAATGGCACCGCGCCCACTGCGGGTGGACTGCATCAATGCATCCCACGATTGCTGGTCTTGCAGCGGGAAGTCCTGATAGAACGGGCCGATATTGCCCCAGGAAAAGTTGAACACGTCCAGGAGCCTTGACTGGGGCCCGTCTCCCCAGGCGTAACGAATGCCCGCGTCTGTCACCGAAGATGCGTCGCCAAACGCGAACCCCGCAAGCGAGGCCTCGGGTGCAATGCCGCGCCCGCCGCGCCCGTTCCAACCAACCGCGGCGACGATACCTGCGACTTGCGTGCCGTGATCGTAGCCCGGCCCTGAGGGCGTGGGATCAGCCGAGCCATCCATGAAGTTGTACGAGCCGTTCGGGATGACATTCGCCGCCAAGTCCTCATGCCTGATCTCCAGACCGCTATCCGCCACGCCGATGCGTACGTGTCTGCCGCGGATACCTAGCGCGTGGAGGATGTCCACATCCATATCCACGCCTGCAACCGGGCGGCTGTCGCCAATGACCGCCTGGCCCTGGTTCAATACATGCCACTGCAAATGCAGTAGCGGATCGCCTGCCACGCCGCTGGCCGTGTTACCAGGTGGGGCTGCGTGTGCTGCAAAAGCTGCCAAAGCGATTAGCGTTGTACTGATTGATATCGCAAGATGTCGTCTACCAAATAGGGTCATTGCAATGATCTCCAATCGGAAGCGGAATGGCGTTGACAGGTGGTGTTATCCGTGGGTGCGCGTTGCTACACACGGCCGCTGACATCGCGCGTCGCACCTGTCAGGCGGGCCGGATCTAGCAGCGCAGCCTGTGCGCCCGAAAGGCTGGCCGCCAGCATCAGCCGGCAGCCAGCCTGCACTCACATCGGTTGCATGATCGATTGCGCCACCACGAGCGAGAGCTGCGCGCCGCCACTGTTGGCCTGCAGGCGAGCCAGCGCCTGTTGTGCCTTTTCTACCGAGGGATAGGCGATTACCGCGCTGTTATCCACGGTCGATGTATAGACGATGGTGCCCCCGGAGTTGCGCGCCAGCGCGATGGCATTGGTGGACGTGGTGGCGTTCACTTTCAGCTGCGGCCTCACCAGCACCACGCGCCCGTTGCGCTCGTTCACTGCTGCGGCGAGTGGTCGCTCCGTGCCGGAGGCTGATCGCGACCCGCTGCGCGCAGCGCCGGCCGGCGTGTCCAGGACCACCGCGTAAGGGCCGATCCGCGCGGCCACCGTTCCAGTGGGCCGCGCTGCAACGGGAGTGGCGCGATTTTTTTCAGCCGGCGATGCCGCGCCATCCGCAAACTCGGCCGGTAGCGGATCAAGCACCACCGTTCCCGGCAGCATGCGGTAGGTGTCCGGACCGGAGGTAAAACGTTCGCCGGTCGCCGCGGTACCGAGCGCCTGCGCGTCCATGAACTGCGCGGCCTGCGTGATGCCGCACGCACCGAAGGAAACGAGGAGTGCAGAGAGAACAAGCGTAGTCTTCATGTCAGTGCCCCAGGATACGAAGTTTGAAGTTCTGTAACGCCGCCGTGCTGGTCGGCTCGCTCATGTCGGTGATCTCCAGCGTCCACACGCCTTGCGCTCTTTCATCCAGAAACGCATTGCTGGACGTGAGGTCGATGTAGAAGCCGGTCTGTGCGTAGGCATCGGCATCCAGTAGCGAGAACGGCGTCATTACGTAGCTTCGCGTGCCGCTCGGCGACTCCAGCACCACGCGTAGATTGGCCGGCGTGCGGTGGGTGGTGGCCAACGACAGTTGCACCGCTTCCACCTTCATTGCCTGGGTGATGCGGATGCGTTGCTTGGCCGGTCGCGCCGGTCCACCGATCTGGCTTGCAGCCGCGGTGGAGGCAACCCATTGCGTATCACGCACCGGCGGCAGCGGCTTGAAGTAGGTCGCTTCGTAGACGGCTGCGGCGCCGTCGGCCAGGCCGAAGCCATACCAGTTGCTGAAATGATGCCCGGCGGCGTTGGTGATCCAGCCGGGGTCGATCACGCTGCCCTGGTAGACCGATGCGGGCTGCCAGGGATCGATCTGGCGCGCGGTCTTGGCCAGGATGTATTTGACATCGCGCGCGGTCAGGCTGGGGTTGGCACCGAGGATGAGCGCTGCAACACCGGAGACGGTTGGCGCCGCCGCAGATGTGCCGTTCATCAGTGCGCTGTAGTTGCACGACGCGTCGATCCTTGACGTGCTGCCGGTCAGTGCGTTTTCCACCGTGGTGCCATCCACGTTGTCACCCGCGCTGCAACCGCTGAGATCGGTGGTGACGATGGCCGGATCGTAGGCGAAGGGCGCGGTTTCAGGCGCGAAAACCTGCGCCGCATTGGGATAGAACTTGCGCTGGTAGCCGAACTCACCGCCCAGACCGGAGATCCACAACGCCGAACCGGATGACGAGTACGAGGCCCGCTTGCCGGTGGCGTCCACGCTGGCGACGACGACGGTGGCGGGCATATTGCTGAGTGGGTCCACGTTGGTGAGCAGGCAACCGACATTCAACGTGCGTGACAGGTCGCTGCAGAGATTGACGATCCTGCCTTCGGCGTCGCGGGCGCGAACACGCCTGAAGCTGTTGCCGGCCGACTTGATGTAGATGCCGCCCAGCCCGCCGCGTGTCGAGCGCATCAGCGCTTCCCAGGACTGACCCTCCTCCAATGAAACGTCGGGGTAGAAGTCCGGGGCCGAGCCCCAGCTGTTGTTGAAGACATCGAGATTGCGCGCCTCCGGCCCATCACCCCAGGAATAGCGGACCTCGGCATAACTTCCGGCAGAATCGCTGCCCAGGAAATCGAATCCGGCCAGCAAGGCCTCGGGTGCAACGCCGCGACCGCCGCGGCCATTCCAGCCAACCGCAGCGATGATGCCCGCCACCGACGTGCCGTGACCAAAGCCCGGGTCACTGGGCGTGGGATCGTGCGAGCCATTGCCGAAATTGTGCGACCCATTCGGGATGATGTTGCCAGCGAGATCTTCGTGGCCAATCTCCAGGCCGTCATCCACCACGCCCACGCGCACGCCGCGGCCGCGAATGCCCAGTGCATGCAGGAGATCAACGTCCATATCAGCGCCAGGCACGGGACGGCTGTCGCCAATCACCGGCTGCCCCTGGTTGGAGAGATGCCATTGGTAGCGATACAGCGGGTCGCCTGCGGCGCTGGCACGTGCAGTGCTTGCCGGCTGTGTGGCGCTGGCCAGCGTGGGGGGAGTTCCGATCACCAACGCGCCGATCACCAGCGCGAGGTATCGCCTGCGATGAATTGCATTCCGTTTGACTCCAGTGGAGGGGTGACACAGTCGAAGTGGCACAGACACCCGTCCGACCGATCAACATCGGCCGGCTCACACTCCATCGCGCAGGTAGGGCGGTCAGGCCTGCTGCTGTGGAACCTGTGTCTATGGCATGGGGTTGCGGTGCTTACCGCATGCGGCAGCAGCCGCGCCTATGCGGCGCGGGGGCGTGCGGACTGCACGCCGGGCATTCGGTGGGGTTTGTTGGAATAGGGCGAAGGCAGGAAGGCAGCAGCAGGCATCATGTCCATGTGTCCCGAAAGAGCCGGAAAAACGCATCCGCGTGCTTGACGATGGATGCGGCTGGTCCTCGATCGGCTCCCCTGTGCGCAGTTGCGCAGCCGACGCTGGCGATGCGAAGGCACCGGCAGCACCTTGATTAAAAGTGGGTGAGAGTTTGGCTGCAAGCCAAACACACATGGTATCGCGCGTGACCGGCCACGCACTTTATGTCAGTCACGTCGGGTTGCGTCGCCAATGCGAAGTTTGCAGGCGTCAAATCGCCCTGTTGTGCGCTGCTTTGTGCGGTTGCGATAAGTACAAGCAATGGCGATGCGCGGTTTTACTTCGCATTTCGAGCGTGGTGTGCTGGTGTGGCAAGTGGCGGTGTGGGATTGGCGCGGCGACGACACAACTCACCAGCAGGCAAAACACAGGCGTGCCCAGCGCCTGTGTTTTGCAAGCCACTTGTAGAGGCGTCGTATGCGCCTGCGCACTCATCGCGCGACAGCTTTGGGCTGGCGCGCGTAACGCGACCGTCGGTTGCCTACCAGCGATACGCCACCGACATCTGGTACTGGCGCCCGGCAATCGGGCGGCCCATGAACACGCCGCCGGTCGCAGCGCCGGGCACACGCACATTGCCTTCGGTCAAGCCCAGGGTGTCGGTCACATTGCTGCCGCTGGCCGTGACTTCCCAGTGGTCGCCCACGTGCAGGTTGGCGCCGATGTCCACCATGTCGTAGGACGGCAGGCGCTGGCGATTGGCCAGGTCTGCGAAGCGATCACCGATGTAGGAATAGGTGGCGAACACCTTGAGGTCGCCAAACGGCAGCATCCAGTAATAGCTGGGCGTCACGCGGAACTGGCGCTTGGGCTGACGCATCACCTGGTTGCCGGTAAATTCGCGGTAGTTGCGGTATTTCGCATCCAGCCACACGCCGGTGCCCGCCAGCTCGAAGCCGCCGAACGGGCGGATGGCACCTTCCACTTCAAGGCCGCGTGCGCGCGAGTCGCCCACCGCGGTGAAATTCTCGCCATTGGCCAGGAACGCCTGGAACGGCGAATTCTTGAAGGTGTTGTAGAACGCGGTGAGATACAGGTCGTAATTGCTGGCGCCGGACTTCAGTCCGAGCTCGTACTGGTCCACGTCCTGCACGCGGGTCTGGCCATCGCGCAGATTGTCGAAGCCGGGAAACTTGACCCCGGAGTTGGCGCGCGCGAACAGGCTGTTGTTGTCGTTGAGTCTGAAGTTCAGGCCGGCCGTCCACGAGAAGGCTTCATCGTCCTGGTCGATGCGGCGGGTGCTGGCCAACGCCAGCGAGGTGGCGTTGTCGTACACAGTGGCTGGGTTGCCGTCCAGGTCCACGGTTGCAGTGTCGTGCACGTCACCGGTGACGCTCTGGCGCTCGTAGCGTGCACCCAGGTCCAGGCGCAGGCGCTCGCTGAGTTCCCATTCGTCGGCAACAAAGGCGGCGATGTTCTCGCCGTCGTAGTTGGCGCGCAGATTGAGGAACGCGGTACTGGTAAATCCTTGACGCGTGGCCTGGCGCCCGTCTGCCAGGTCCACATCGATGCGGCGCGCGTTGTTCTGCGCGGTGAGCAACATGGTGTTGCCCAGGTACCAGGTGTCTGCGGAGGAATACTTGGCGTAGTACGCGCCCACGGTGAGCGTGTTGCCGGCGAACAGCTCGCGGCTCAGGCGCAGATCGTTGGTGAAGGAGTTCAAACGTTTGTCCACCGACCACCAGCCGGCTTCCAGTACTTGCTGGTTGGGGTCGACCGCGCCGCCGCCGTTGGTGAATCTGCCACTGCCGGTGGTGCCGTAACCGGCAATGAAGTCGCCCAGCCGCTGCGGCGCATCGCCGGTGAACAGGGCATAGGTGGGCGCGGTGCCCGCCATCAGGTTGAAGCGATCAGCAACCGTCCAGCCGCCCACATCCCAGTTCAATTCGCCACCGAATACATCGATGTTGACGCCGCGCCCGTCGGCCAGGTCGCGCTGGATGGTTTCGCCGTTCGGGCCGACCAGTAGATCCACATTGCGGAAGTCGCGGCCGAGCAGGGTGCCGGTCTGCGCGTTCAAACCGGGGAAGCTGGACAAGTCGTTGCCGTTGTTGCGCGAGAGCAGCGGAATAGCGGTGTAGAAGGCGTTGTTATCATCGGTGTGGCGTGCATAGAACGACAACTCGCCGCTGTCCCAGCGCTTGCTCAAGGTGGCACTGAACTGGCCACCCTTGTCGGCGGAAAACTGTGGGTCGCGCACGCCATCGGTCTCACGGAAGAAACCGCCGATGCTGTAGTACCAGCCGTTGCCCATCGGCCCGCTGTTGAACACATCGATGCGACGCAGCGCATTGTTGCCGCCGGTCAGGCGCACGCTGCCTTCGGGTTCGTCCTGGCCTTTTTTCTGAATGAAATTGACGGTGAGGCCGGGCTGGCCGTTGGAGAAGATCGGGCTGGAGCCGCCGCGCAGCACCTCCATCCGCTCGACTGTGTCATCAACACGAAAGAGCGTGGAGTTTTCCAGGAACGATAAGGTCGGCGGCGGAAATAAGGGCGCGCCGTCCAGCTGCATGGTCACGAACGGCGCGTCGCCTTCGGAGGGCATGCCGCGTACGAAGATGTTCGCACCGGTGCCGCCACCGCTGGGCTCGGCCCACACGCCCGGCACGATCTTCAACAGATCCGCCGTGCTTTGCGGCACCGCTTGCTGAATCTGTTCGGGGCTGGCGGTGGTGATCGAAAAACTCGCATCGCGCTTGGCCAGACCCTTGAAGCGGGCCGTGCCGCTGACAATCACCGCGTCCAGCGTAGTGGCGTCTTGCTTGCCTGCGTCCGGGGATGCGGTCTGCGCGTGTGCGAGCGGTGCAAGCAGGGCGCCGATTGCAAGCGACAGTGCGTAGCGGGGCATGGATGAGGTCATGGGTGCTCTCCTGGGTGGCAGCAAAGAGGCAGGCAGTGCGGCGGGGGCCGGCATGCCGCCTGAAAGGTGACCAGCCGCACATGACGGAACTGGCGCCTGCAACATGCCAACGCATGCTGCGTTGCTGTTCTAACGGAGTCGCCGGCAAAAGCTGTTGTGCGCCGCGTCAAGCGTTCGATGCGCGCAAATACCGCCTGCAGCCACGCCGAAGATCAACGCAGCGTGTGCAATGCATTCACACGTGTTTTGCAAGCGCGTGCTTAGCGTGAGGCGTGCGGCATTGCTGTCGCACAGGCGCGCAGTGTTGCGCGACCTGCCACCCCCCGGCAGGTATGGCGTGCCAACACGGCGCTGTCTGCCGCAGACAAGGGCACCTGATGCAACACGGCAGTCACTGCACCGTGGTCTACGACGGCAAGACGCTGCACGGCCAGGCGGATATTCCGCTGATCGAGTTTCTGAGTGGGCACGGCATCGACCTGTCCCACATCTGTTATCACCCCGCGTTGGGCGCACCGCAGACCTGCGATGTGTGTTGGGTCGAAGTGGGCGGCGAATTGGTGCGCGGCTGCACGCTGCGCAGCCACGATGGGCTAGAAGTGTCCAGTACGGTCGAGCGCGCGCATGCCGCGCGCCACGAAGGCATGGACCGCGTGCTGGCCAAGCACGAGCTCTACTGCACGCTATGCGAGCACAACACCGGCGATTGCACGCTGCACAACACGTTCGCCGACATGAAGATGCCGATCCAGCGTTACGCCTTCCAGCGCAAGCCGTACGAAAAGGATCACAGCAACCCGTTCTACACCTACGATCCAGATCAATGCATCCTGTGCGGCCGCTGCGTGGAAGCCTGCCAGAAAGTCGAGGTCAACGAGACCTTGTCCATCGATTTTTCGATGGAGCACCCGCGCGTGCTGTGGGACGGCGGCAAGCCCATCAACGAGTCCAGCTGTGTCAGTTGCGGCCACTGCGTGACGGTGTGCCCGTGCAATGCGTTGCTGGAAAAGACCATGCAGCCGGATGCCGGGCCGCTGACCGCATTGCCGCAAGAGTTGAAGCGGCCGATGATCGATATGGTCAAGACGCTGGAAAACACCATCGGCGCACCGCCGATCACCGGTGTATCGGTGCTGGACATGCACTGGCGGCAGCCGGAGATCAAACGCACCAAGACCGTGTGCACCTATTGCGGGGTGGGGTGCTCGTTCGAGATGTGGACGCGCGACCGCCACCTGCTCAAGGTGCAACCGGTGGTGGATGCACCCGCCAACGGCATTTCCACCTGCGTCAAAGGCAAGTTTGCGTGGGATTTCGTCAACGACCCCAAGCGGCTCACCACGCCGTTGATCCGCGAGCACGGCCGCTTCCGCGAGGCAAGTTGGGACGAGGCCTTGGCACTGGTGGCGCGTCGGCTGCTGGAGATACGCGACCTCCACGGCGCGCAGAGCATCGGCTTCATCGGCTCCAGCAAGGCCAGCAACGAAGAGGCCTACCTCACCCAGAAGATCGCGCGCCTGATCATCGGTACCAACAGCGTCGACAACTCCTCGCGCTATTGCCAGAACCCGGCCACCGAGGGCCTGTTCCGCACCGTCGGCTACGGCGGCGACGCCGGCACCATCGCCGATCTGCAGCAGGCCGAACTGGTGGTGATCGTCGGCAGTAACCTGGCCGAGAACCATCCGGTGATCGCCTCCAAGCTCAAGGCGGCGCGCAAGCTGCACGGGCAGAAGCTCATCGTGGTGGATCCGCGCAAGCACGAGATGGCCGAACGCGCGGACCTGTTCCTGCGCCCCGTGCCCAGCACCGATATCGTGTGGGCATCGGCACTGTCGCGCTACATGTTCGACAACGGCTACGCGGATATGCAGTTCCTTGCACAGCGTGTCAATCAGGTGGACGAATACCGCCAGTCGCTGGAGCCGTTCACGTTGGACTATGCAGCGCAGATCACCGGCCTGTGCCGCGAACAGTTGGTGGAGGCGGGCGAGATGATTGGCCGCGCGCGCTCGGTCTGCATCGTCTGGGCCATGGGCATCACCCAGCACACGCACGGCGCCGATACCAGCACCGCGCTCTCCAACCTGTTGTTGGTCACCGGCAATTACGGCCGCCCCGGCACCGGTGGCTACCCGATGCGCGGCCACAACAATGTGCAAGGCGCCAGCGACTTCGGCTGCCTCAAGAACATGTACCCCGGCTACGAAAGCATCTCTGACCCGGCCGTGCGCAACAAGTGGGCACAGGCCTGGCATGTACCGGCCGAGCAGTTGTCGTTGGAGGTGGGCTCGGACAACTTCATGATGGTGCAACAGGCCGACAAGGGCGAGATCCGCGCCATGTACGTGATCGGCGAGGAAACCGCGTTTTCCGATGCCGATGCGCGCAATGTGCACCGCGGCTTCTCCAAGCTGGACTTCATGGTGGTGCAGGACCTGTTCTTCAGCCGTACCGCCGAATTTGCGGATGTGGTGTTGCCGGCGTGCCCCAGCGTCGAGAAGGACGGCACCTTCGTCAACACCGAACGCCGTATCCAACGCTTCCACCAGGTATTTCCACCGCTCGGCCAGAGCCGGCCGGATTGGCAGATTCTCACCGAACTCGCCGCACGCATGGGCCACGAGTGGGGCTACACCCATCCCAGCCAGATCATGGACGAGGTGGCCCGCATCGCTGCGCTGTTCAAGGGCGTGAGCTACCAGCGGCTGGAAGGCTGGCGCTCTCTGCTCTGGCCGATGCAGGACGATGGCCGCGATACGCCGCTGCTCTACACCGAGCGCTTCCACACCGACGACGGCAAGGCACGCCTGCATCCGCTGCAATGGAAGCGCCCGGGTGAGGAGGCCGATGCGCAATTCGATCTGATGCTGGACAACGGCCGCATGCTCGAACAGTTCCAGGGCACGAATCAGACCGGCCGCGGGCCGCGGCTGTGGTCGCTGGCACCGAACTGGTTTGTCGAAGTCAGCCCGCAGCTGGCGGCCGAGCGCGGCTTGCAGGAAGGCGATTGGGTCAAGCTCAGTTCGCGGCGTGGTTCGCTTGAGGTACCGGTGGTGATCACCGATCGCGTTGCCGGCAACACGCTGTTCCTGCCCATCCACCAGGGCAAGCCCGGCATCAATCTGCTCACCGGCGAGCATCACGACCCCGACGTCAACACACCGGCCTACAAAGAGTTGGCAGTACGCATGGAGCCGCTGGGCCGCACCGGCAAACCGCCGCTGCCTGCGCATAACTTCCGCCACGGGCAGCGCACGCCCAACGATGGCGTGCCGGTACAGCAGAAATGGGCGCGCGAAGACTATGTCGCGCCGCCGGCCCGCGCACCGCACCCGGAGAGATTCTGATGGCCGAACCCCTGGACTACGACGTCAAGCCCACACCGATCGGGCCCACCGCGCGCGAAGAACTCGACCGCCTGCTCGAGACCCTGCACCAGCGCGGGATACTGCGCCTGGCCAACGACCTGGTCGGCGCGCAGGACAAGCTGGCCAAGGTGCTGGTCGATGGCATCAACCAGCCAGGGCCACTCAATGCCCTGCAGAACGTCTCGATCCTGGCGATGGCGGTGTCGCGCATTCCGCCCAGCCAGTTCTACAAGGTGGTGTTTGCCGGCAAGGACGCGCTGGACCAGATCGCGCGCAGCCGTGCGCAGACTGCAGCCCAGGGCGAGGCGCCCGGCCTGCGCGGTGCGTATCGGCTGCTGCAGGACGAGGCTGTGTGGAATGCGATCACGCCAGTGCTCGATGGCCTGAAAGCCTTCGCCGCCGGCCTGGACAAGCAGGTCGACAAGCCGATCTCCGCCTTCAGCGGCAAGCCCAGCGAGAGCTGAGTAAAGGCGCCATGCAGGCTTCCGAACACGCCTTGCTACTGGTGCGCGGCCAGTTCGCCTTCACCATCGGCATGCATATCGTGCTGGCCGCCTTCACCATGGGGTTGGCGAACTTCCTGATGGTGCTCGAAGCGCTGTGGCTGCGTACGCGAAGGCGCGTGTACATGGACGTGTACAACTACTGGTTGAAGCTCTTTGCACTCACCACGGCCGCCGGCGTGGTGACCGGTATCCCGATGGAGTTCGTGTTCGGCTTGCACTGGGGGCGCTTGTCCGGCGCGGCTGGTGCAGTGATCGGCCCGTTGATGTTCTTCGAAGTCCTGGTGGCGTTTTTCCTGGAGGCCGGGTTCCTGGGCATCATGTTGTTCGGCATGAAAAAAGTCGGCCGCCGTGTGCATTTCTTTGCCACCTGCATGGTGGCACTGGGCGCATTGGTGAGCGCGTTCTGGATCCTGTCCGCCAACTCGTGGTTGCACACGCCGGCCGGATTCGCACGCGCTGCCGACGGCAACTTCCTGCCGGTGGACTGGCTGCGCATTATCTTCAACCCATCGTTTCCCTGGCGCATGCTGCATATGAGCCTGGCTGCGTTCCTGGCCACTGCAGCGATCATCGCGGCGGTGGGCGCATGGCATGTGCTGCGCGATACCCACAATCCGGGCGCGCGGCTGATGTTTTCGATGGGCCTGTGGGTGATCGCCATTGTCGCGCCCCTGCAGTTGCTGGCCGGCGACCTGCATGGGCGCAATACGCTGGAACACCAGCCGCAAAAACTCGCGGCGATTGAAGGCAGTTGGCAGCGGCCGCCGGCAGGCGAGGGCGAACCGCTGCGGCTGTTCGCCATTCCCGATCTGCAGGCGCAGCGCAATCGCCATGAGCTGGCCATCCCGCACCTGGGCTCGCTGTACTTGCGCCACAACTGGACCGGCACCATTGCCGGCCTGCGTGAATTTCCCCGCAGCGATCTGCCACCGGTGCCCATTGTGTTCTTCTTCGCCTTCCGGGCCATGGTCGGGCTGGGCCTGTTGCTGATTGCGGTGGGCATGCTCAGCTTGGTGCTGCGCGCGCGCGGGCGCCTTTACGAGGCGCGCTGGTTGCAACGGGTGGTGGTGGTCATGGCGCCATCGGGCATGCTGGCCATGCTGTGCGGCTGGGTGGTGACCGAGGTCGGCCGGCAACCTTTCACCGTGTATGGGCTGCTGCGCACCGCGCATAGCACCTCGCCACTGTCGCTGCCGATGGTTGCCAGCTCCAGCGTGGCGATTCTGGTGCTGTACCCGCTGGTCTTCGGGCTCGGCCTGTTCCTGTTGCTGCGCGTGCTGCGTCGGCCGCCGCACGCGCGCGAACGCGGGCCAGCGCCGGGCCTGGCCGATCAGACCGGCAACTGATGCATTTCGTGGAGCGTGTTTGTGCATCTCTCCGTTGAACTCATGCAACACCTGTCGGCCGCCGCGCTGGCCTTCACCGTGGTCACCTACGTGGTGCTGGATGGCACCGACCTGGGGGTGGGCATGTTGTTCGCGGCCAATCGCAGCGATGCGGATCGGCACCTGATGGCCTATTCGATCCTGCCGGTGTGGGACGGCAACGAAACCTGGCTGGTGCTGGGCGGCGGCAGCCTATTGGCGATGTTTCCCAGCGCATACGCCATTTTTCTCAATGCGACCTATGTGCCGCTGGTTGTCATGCTGCTGGCGCTGATCTGTCGCGGCGTCGCACTCGAATACCGTGACCAGCTCGGCACTGATCGCCGTCGCCGCGTGCTGGATGTGGTGTTCATGGTGGCATCGCTGCTGGCCACCTTTTGCCAGGGCGTGGTGGCGGGCACGTATCTGGCCGGCGTTGCGCACCGTGCCGGGCAATACGCCGGCAACGGCCGGGAATGGCTGCAGCCGTTCCCGCTGTTCTGCGGCGTCGCGCTGGTGGTGGGCTACCTGCTGCTGGGGGTGTGTTGGTTGGTATGGCGCAGCGAGGGGAAGCTGCAACAGCGTGCACGGCACCAGGCGCGTGTGCTGGGCATCGTATTGGTCGCACTGCTCATGCTGGGCGTGGTCTGGCTTGCACGGCTGACGCCGAGCTACGCGCAGCGGCTGGGCGATGCGCACATCAGCGTGCCGCTCGGGACATCGGTGCTCGGCCTGATGGCGGCGATGTATCTGCTGATGCGCAGCCGCCATGCATTCCTGCCGTTGTTTGCGGTGCTGGGCGTGGTCGTGGCCACATACGCCGGTGTGCTGGCCATCGTGTATCCGATGGTGCTGCCGCCAGACATCACCCTCGCACAGGCGGCATCGCCCCCGGCAAGCCAGGGCGTGATGCTGTTGGCCTTTGCGGTGCTGGTGCCGTGCACGCTGGCCTACAGCAGTTATGGCTTTTACGTGTTCCGCGGCAAGGTCAAGCCACGCGGGCATGCGGCGGAGTGACGCGTGCCTGGAGCAATCAGCGATGTAAGCCATCGCTTTGATGGGCCTCGCATCCAACGTCTTGCCTAGACGGCGCTAGCCGCCGCTTTGCCACTGCCACCGTCCGCCTTACGCCACCGCAACGCGGCGCACGGGCACTGCTTCACGAATCGGCAGGTTCACCAACGCCGCCGCAACGGCCAAAACGATGTCGCCGTACCACATCCACAGGTAGTTGCCGGAGTGTTCCAGCGCCAGGCCGCCCAGCCACGCGCCGAAGAAGCCGCCGAGCTGGTGCGACAACAGCATCAATCCGAACAAGGTGCCCAGATAGCGCGGGCCAAACAGCTTGCCGATCAAGCCGGCCGTAGGCGGTACCGTGGCCAGCCAGGTGAATCCCAATCCCGCGGCGAACAGGTAGAACGTCAGCGGTGTAGGCGGCGCGATCAGGTACAGGCCGATCATCACCGCGCGGCTGGCATACATCGCGGTGAGCAACCACTTCATGCGGACGCGCTCGCCCAGCTTGCCGATCGTGAGGCTGCCGGCTACGTTGAACAGGCCGATCAACGCGATCGACACCGCCGACACGCTGGCCGGCAAACCACACAGCGCCACCTCGCCAGGGAGGTGCGTGACCAGGAAGGCGATGTGCACGCCGCAGGTGAAAAAGCCCAGATGCAGGCACCAATAACTGCGATCGCGCAGCGCCAGCTGCAACTGCGCACGCAAGCTGATCTCCCCGGCAACTGCGCCCATGTGCGCATCGGTTGCAGATGGCACGCGCCGCAGCGGCCAGGCCAGCGGCAGGGTCAGCAGCGACACCAGTGCCAGCCCGGTCATCGCCTTGGCCCAGCCGGCCGCGCCGATCGTGAGCTGGACCAGCGGCGCAAACACGAACTGGCCAAGCGAGCCACCCGCGTTGATCAGGCCCGCCGCGAACGAGCGCCGCTCCGGCGCGATGCGGTGCGCGGTGGCGCCGATCAGTACCGAAAAACTGCCGGCGCCGGCACCGGCTGCCGCCAGCACGCCAAGCGACACGATCAAGCCCCATTCGCTGGTCCACCACGGCGCCAGGCCCAATCCCGCTGCCAACAGCACGCCGCCGAACATCAGCACCGGAAGCGGCCCGCGCTGATCGGCGATCGCACCGAACACCGGTTGCACCGCGCCCCAGACCAATTGCCCGATCGCTAGCGCAAAACTGATCGATGCAATCCCGATGCCGGTCTGGCGATGGATCGGCTCCACGAACAATCCGGTGGTCTGGCGCGCGCCCATGGTCAGCATCAGCATCGCCGAGGCGGTGACCAGCAAACCCCAGTGCGCACGCGCGCGTGGCGCCGCAGACGTGCTCATGCGTGTGTCTCCAGCACGGCATCCAGACGTGCCAGTGTTGCATGCAGCTGCGCGGTGGGGGCTGCGCCGAACAGCGTCTCCAGCTGCACCTGCGCCGCGTGCCAATGCGGGCGTGCGCGCACCAGCAGTCCACGGCCGCTGCGGCTCAGGCGTATCCATTTTTGCCGAGCATCCTCGCCGCGCTGGGTCGTAATCCAGCCCGCTGTCAGCAGCGGTTTGAGGTTGCGGGTGAGGGTGGTGCGGTCCATGCCCAGCGTGCTGGCCAACGTACCGAGCGACTGGGCCACCTCCAGCCGGCGCAGGATCGAATACTCATTGAGGCTTAGCCCGACCGGCGCCAGCGCGTGGTCATACAACTGCGAGACCCGGCGCGCCGCGCGGCGCAGATGGAAGCAGGTGCAGTGGGAGAGGCTGAGCATGCGGTGTCTCCACGAGGTTGTGGCATTCTGGGTGCATATGCACCTAGTCGCAACTGGCGTGCTTGAGGAGGATCGTTTGCGCGCCACCTGGCTCCGACGACGGATGAGCCGCTGCCTGCATCATGCGGCGATCAATCGCAGCATCTGCCCAGGAATGTCATGCTGCTGCAGAGCACTGTTCTGCAAAATATCGGCGGAGCGGTGTATCGGTCTCTGCGCCCGCAGTCTGGCAAGCGACGTAGCGCGCTCGACCGATGCACCACCACTACCAATTGGAATGGCGCAACGCGAATGCACTCTTCAAAAAAGAAGAGGCCGCCCGAAGGCGGCCTCGCTTGTGACGGCGGGAGAGAGAGCGCCGTCAGAAGAACAGGCGCACGCCGAAGGAGGCGTTGCGGCCGGGCAACATCACGTCGTCCTTGAGGAAGGAGGTATGCACGCGCGCATCCTGGTTGGTGAGGTTGTTTCCATCCAGGAACACTTCCCACGCGTTGGCGCCGCGATCCACGTGGTAGGCCAGATGCGCGTCCACCATAGTGTAGCCGTCGGTGGCGGTTTCGTTCACCGCCACCTTGTCCTGCTTCATGGTGCGGGTGGCGCCCAGCGACGCGCGCCATGCATCGGCGTTCCAGCGCATTTCCGCGCCCACGCGGCCCGGTGCGATTCGCGGCAGGTTGCCGCCATCCTTCAGCCGCGCCTGCACGGTGTCGCCGAACACGCGCAGGTCCCATGCGCCGGTGTCGTTGTTGGCCAGGTGGAAGGTGGCTTCGCCTTCAAAGCCGTGGAAGATGGCGTCGGCCTGCGTCCACTGGCGGATCGGTAGGAAGTCGTTGTCTTCTTCGTTGAACCACTGGCCGCCGGTATCGACGATATAGACGAAGTCGTTGTAGCGGTTGTAGTACGCCGCGATCTTGGCATCCACCCAGTCGTTCTGGAAATTCAGACCCAGCTCGGCCTGGTTGGCCTTTTCGGTCTTGAGATCGGCGTCGCCGATTTCGAAGGCCAGCGTGGCGATATGCGGCCCGTTGGCAAACAGTTCTTCCTCGGCGGGGGCGCGTTCGGCGTGGTCGAGGTTGGCGGTGAGGCGCCACTGCTCGTTGAAGCGGAAGCCGGCGCTGGCCGAGAAGCTGGTCGGGGTGAAGTCGCGGTCCACGCCGATGTCGGTGGTGTACTTCACCTTGTCCACGCGCGCGCCCACCTCGGCGGTCACGCGGTCCCAGCTATTGCGCGCCACACCGAACAGGCCGAGCGAACGGGTGTCGGTCTTGGGCACGAAGGATTCTTCGCCCACCGCCTGGAAGGTGGTGTCGCTGCCCTGCAGGCCGAACGCAGTCTGCCAGCCGCCGCCGAAAGTGAAGGACGCTTCCACGCGGCCTTCGTTGGCGCGCTTGGTGAACACGGTGCCGACTTCGGCGCCTTCGAATTCGGTGTGCGCGTAGTCGGTATGGCCGAAGCTGTAACGCAGCGCGCTGCCATCGCCCCACGGATCGGTCAGCCCGCCCTTGAGGTCGTAGCGGTCCTGCTGCAGTTTCAGCGAAACGCCGCGCTCGCCGATCGATAGATCGCCCGGCTCGCCTGGATTGCCGTAGTTGTCGCGGAACCGCGAGGCAGACAGGCCGACAAAGCCCCAGTCGCCCGCCAGCGACGCACCGATCGAGCCCACCTTGGAGTCGAGGAACGAGTTGGCCTGGCGCCCCTGCGGGGTGTCGTAGTCGTTCTGGTTGCGGTACACGCCGTCGGCGTGGATCGACAACCCGCTGCCGTTACCGGCATCGACGCGGAACATGTCGGTGTTGCCATCCTTGTCGCCGCCGTCGAAGCGCACTTCGGCGCGCCCGCTGAAGCCGTCGACCGGCGTCTCGGCAATGCGGCCGTCGACCACGTTGACCACGCCGCCGATCGCACCGGAGCCGTACAGCAGGGTGGAGGGCCCCTTGAGCACTTCGATCTGATTAGCCAGGAACGGCTCGATCGCCGGCGAGTGGTCCTGGCTGACGGTGGAGACGTCCTGCGTGGAGAGGCCATCGCGCAGCACCGCCACGCGCGGGCCGTCCAGGCCGCGGATGATCGGCCGGCCCACGCCTGGGCCGAAGTTGGAGCTCTGCACGCCGGGCAGGCTGGCCACCGTCTCGCCCAGGCTGGAGGCGCGCACTTCGTCCAGGCGCTCGCCGGCCAGCACCTCGACCGGGCGGCTCAGCTCGCCGGCGGCATCGCGCAGCGGGCTGGCGGTGACCACCACTTGGTCCAGGTCCTTGATATGGCGGCCGCTGGACGGCGTCGCGTCATGCCGGGTATCGGAACTGGGCGGGGTCTGCGGGTCGGCAGGCACCGGGGTGTCGTCGGCCATGGCCAGGGCGGGGATCAGCACACTGGCCAGGGCCAGCGTGAGGGTGGAGCGGCGGAGCGGGGAAGAAAGGCTGGGGGACATGGCTGACCGGACTCTATGGTTGTTACTTTGTATCAATGGAATGGCGCAGCTTGACTGCTGCGCCGACGGCACACACCGCACCTGCGTGATGGACTGGTGCGGGGCTGGAACGAGGAAGATGTTATATTATTCCACGTCGCCGCGAGCCCCTGCTGAAAGTCATGCCCCTGCCAACGCTTCGCCATCTGCTCGATCGCTTCGGTGCCACCGGCTCATTGCTGTGTGCGGTGCACTGCGCAGTGCTGCCGCTGGTGCTGGCCCTGGCGCCGTCGCTGGGTCTGTCGTTCTGGCTCGGCGACGGGGTGGAGCTGGCCATCGTGGTGTTCGTGACCCTGCTCGGGCTGTTTAGCCTGGTGCTGGGATATCGCCGCCACAAGGCGTTGCACGCGCTGGCGCTGCTGCTGCCTGGCCTGGGGTTGTTGTGGCTGGGCCTGTTGTACGACCCGTTGCACCACTCGGTAGTGCCGCACGCGGTAGTGATGACCCTGGGCGGCGCGTTGGTGGGAATTGCGCACCTGGTGAACCTGCGTCTGAACCACGGTCATGGCCACGTCCACGACGCAAGCTGCGCGCACTGAGAGCGACGTGATAGGCTTGCCGGCCTTGCGCGAGGGCGCCGCCGGCGTAAACCTCGCCAGACCCCGTGCCAGCGCGGGGATTTGTATTCACATTCAGGAGTCGACGAAATGGGTAAGGGTGACCGCAAGACCGCCAAGGGCAAGCGCTACAATTCCAGCTACGGCAATTCGCGTTCGCACGCGGTGAGCAAGGTTGTCGTGGGTGCAGCTGCCCCGGTTGCCAAGAAGGGCGTAGTCAAGGCGCCGGCCAAGAAGGCCGTGGCCAAGAAGAGCGTTGCCAAGGCCGGCTGATCCCAGCCCGCTTCGCAACCAGAAACGCGGCGCTTGCGCCGCGTTTTTTTATGCCTGTTGTTTGGGTGCGCGCAGCAGCAGAGCGTCTGTCTGCCACCGATGGGTAACTGTCGTCTTCTGCGGCAGTGCCCGTGGGTCGAATGCGCCGCAGCCTGCCAGGTTGCAGCGCACCTGCAGCAATCAGTGCGCGCTTGGCGGCGGCGGTGTTGGGGGCGTAGGCGTGGACGGCGGCGCGGGCGTGCCTGCAGCCGGAACCAGCAACTGTTCGGCCAGGCCGCGATAGATCGGCGTCTTGCAGACCAGCCCGGAGACCGCGCGTGCGAGCAGCACCGTGGCCAGGATCGGCAGCAGCATCTGGCTGGTATCGGTGAGTTCCAGCGAGATCACCGCCGAGGTCAGCGGGGCCTGGGTCACGCCGGTGAGATAGGCGCACATGCCCAGCAGCACGAAGGTGCGCGGGTCCACGCTGGGCATCAACACCGACAGGTTGTGCCCCAGCCCGGCGCCCACCGCCAACGCCGGCGAGAACAACCCGCCCGGGATGCCGGCCACGTACGACACCAGATTGGCCACCAGCTTCATCAGCCCGAACTCATGGCCGACCACCGCGTGCCCTTGCACCAGGCTGCGCGCCTGCTCGTAGCCGGTGCCGAACGCACCTTGCCCGAACACCAGCGCCAGACCCACCAGCGCAACCCCGCACAGCGCGGCCAGCAGCACCGGGTGCCGTTGCCGCAGTGCCGCCAGCCAGCGCGGCCGGCCGGACACACTGGCCAGCACCATGCGTGCGAACAGGCCACCGAGCAGCCCGGCCACGCTGCCGCATAACAGGATCGCCAGCCACGCCTTGCCCAGCGGCAAGGCCACGGCCACCTTGCCGAAATAGGTGTAGTTGCCGAGCAGGCCCAGCGACACCACGCCGCCCACGATCACCGCGGTGAGCAGGGTGCCGGAGAAACGGTGCTCGAAGCGCCCGCTCAATTCCTCGATCGCAAACACCACCCCGGCCAGCGGCGTGTTGAACGCAGCAGCGATGCCGGCGGCACCGCCGGCCAGCAGGAAGTGCGACAGCTCACGTGGCTCGCGGAAGCCGAACCAGCGCCCGAACACATGCATCAGGCTGGCGCCCACATGCACCGTGGGGCCTTCGCGGCCCACCGACGCACCACCCAGCAGCGACAAGGTGGTGAGTGCCAGTTTGCCCACCGACACGCGCAGCGAGAGATTGGTTTCGCGAAAGGCCGGGTCCGGGTGTTCCAGCGCGGCGATGACCTGCGGGATGCCGCTGCCGCGGGTGGGCCGCAACGCACCGGAGGTGAGCCAGGCCAGCAGCGCGAAGATGCCCGGGGTGAGCAGCAGCGCCCACCAGATGGAGTGGGCAGTGATGCGCTGGAACAGGTGGAAGGCCGCGTCGCTGGCCTTGGCGAACACGATGGCCACCAGCGCGACCGCAATGGCGCCGCCCCACAGAGCGACACGACGACGCCAGCCTTCGCTGGACAACAGCGGCCGCAGCCGCCGGGGGGAAGGATCGGGAGCAGACATCACCCTATTGTCGCACCGCTGCGGCGCGCGCGGGCCGCCGCGATGGCTCAAGGGGTGCCGGGCGGTGGCGTGCGCAGCGCCGGCAGCAGGCGCTGCGGGTTGCCGTCATTGGGCGCGGCCGGGATGCCGAGCAGGCGGGTCATCAACGGGTAGACGTCGACATTATCGAAGCCTGGCAGCCGCTTGCCGCGCGCGATGTCCGGGCCCTGCGCCAGGAATACCGCACGCATCGACGGCAGCGCCGGGTCGAACCCGTGCGAGCCGCGCATGCCCTCCCGCGGGCGCTTGGCCAGCTTGGCCGGGAACAGCGCGTCCCAGCCTTCGTGCATCTGGCACACGATCGGGGCGATGCGCGGGTGGCTGCCGTAGTGCCAGCGCGCCGGCAATTCGCCCTTGCGCCAGCAGTCGTACTGCGCGTGCGCACCGAGCAACTGCGCTTCCGCGCGTGCCGTTTGACCAGGCAGCGGCTCGAAACCGATCACCTGGCCGTCGGTGGTGGCCGTGGCGAGCGTGGGCGGCGCCATGGCTTCCACGCTGAGCGCGTGCCCGGGTGGCACCTCGGCCATGCCATGGTCGGAGACCACGATGATGTTGGTGCGCGCGCGGGTGCCGTCGCGCTGCATGCCGGCCAGCAAGCGGCCGATCGCCGCATCCACGGCGCGCACGCTGTTGGCGTATTCCTGCGACTCCGGCCCGTGATCGTGGCCGGCTTCGTCCACGTGTTCGAAATACAGCGTCACCAGCGTGTTGTGCTGTGTACCCGAGGGCGCGAGCCAGCCGCGCACGGTGTCCACGCGCGCTTCCAGGCTGACGCCTTCTTCGTAATGCCGCCACTGCGTGGGACGCACGCCCTGGATCGCCGCCTCGCTGCCCGGCCACGACCAGGTGGCCGCATGCAGGCCGGCGTTTTCCACGCCGACCCACAGCGGCTCGCCGCCCCACCAACGTGCATCGCTCACCGCGTCCTGCTTGCTCAGCCAGAAGCCGCCCAGGGCCGGGTCGCGCATGCTGTTGTGCACGATGCCGTGGTGATCCGGGCGCAGGCCGGTGACCAGCGTGTAATGGTTGGGGAAGGTGAGCGAGGGATACGACGGCGTCATCCACTGCGCCCGCACGCCGTCGCTTGCGAGTTCCGACAGGGCCGGGGTGATGCCGCGGTCGAGCATGTCCGCGCGCAGGCCATCGATGGAGATCAGCAGCAGCGTGTGCGGCGCGGCCGCTGTGGCGGCTTGCGCGGCAGTGGCCGGCGGTGCGGGGCGTGGAGCGGTGCAGGCAGTGAGCACTGCAACGGCGGCGGCGAGCAGAAGACGTCGGTCGATCATCGCGTCAGTTTACGTGGCCGCGGTGACGTGTCGAAGTCATCGGTGCGCTGATGTTGTCGAAGATGCTGCGCGCTTGGTGGCCGACTCGGGCGGTAGCCGCGCAAGCGTGATCCGTGAGCCTGCGCTGTGCCCAAAAAATTGCGGATAAAACGGCGCGAGCGGCGTGCGGCCGCCGAATCGTTGCCAGCACTGCAACGGACCATCGTTGCCAGCACCGCAGACGTCGGCACGCAGAGTGTCGGCTCCTGCAGGCCACTTATGGGTTGGCATTGTCCGTGCGGCCGGTCACCAGCGCGGTGCGCGCGACGGCATTGGCGGCGGCGGTCCGCGGCGCTAGCCAAGGACTGATGAGGCGATCTACGTTGCGCGCGTGTCTCGCAGTGCGCCCGCAGATCGCGACCACGTGCACACCCACGGTGTACGCGAACGGCGGCGGCATTCGCGCAGCTCAGCGGGCGAACAGATCCTCGCCAACCATGGCTGCAACCCGGCGCGCTGAGGCCTGCGGCGACCAGCCTTCCAGCTGCAGCAAGGCCTGTTTGGTCGGCAGCCCGCCGCCGAATCCGGTTAGTGCGCCACTGGCACCGATGACGCGGTGGCAGGGCAGCACGATCGGCAGCGGGTTGCGGCCGTTGGCGGCGCCCACCGCCCGGCTGGCAGCCGGGCGACCCACTGCCTGCGCCAGTTGCGCATAACTCCAGGTTTCACCGAACGGAATGCGGGCCAGCGTGTGCCAGACCTGCAACTGGAATGGCGTGCCGGCCGGGGCCAGTGGCAGGTCGAAGCTGCGCCGCCCGCCATACAGATAATCCAGCAGCTGCTCGCGTGCGGCCTGCACCAGCGGCGCGTCGGGGCCGTGCTGCCAGAGTGCGCGCCCGGGGGCATCGTGGCGGTTCTGCGCGAACAGGATGTGGCGCACGCCGGTGGTGTCGGCCGCCACGGTCAGCGCGCCGATCGGCGAGGGGAAGGTGTCGTAGTGCAGCGTGCTCATGAGCGGGTGTCCTTTCGGTCGACGGCAAGATGCCACAGGTGCAGCACGGCGTAGGCGCGCCAGGGCCGCCATGCCTGCGAGCGCGCTTCGGTAGCACGTTCGCTCAGGCGCTCGGGGGCGCCGAGCACCTGTTGCAGGATCAGATCTCCTGCCGGAAACGCATCGGGATGCGACAGGGCGCGCATCGCGATGTAGTGCGCGGTCCATGGGCCGATGCCGGGCAGGGCGGTGCATGCCGCGACGAAGTCGCTCAGGCGTTGCCCTGCACCGAAATGCAGGCGGCCATCGGCGCAGGCCAGGGCAAGCGCGCGCAGCGTGGCGGCACGTGCGCGCGGCAGGCCGAGGTGTTCCAGCGGCGCGTCGGCCAGTACGGCCGGCGTGGGGAAACTGCGATCCAGCCCGGGTGGCATGTCGGGGAGATGGCCGCCATGCCGGTCCACCAGCCGCGCCGCCAGGGTGGCCGCGCCGGTCACGCTGATCTGCTGCCCCAACACGGCGCGCACCGCGACTTCGAACCCGTCCCAGCCACCGGGCACCCGCAAGCCCGGGCGGCGGGTGATGGCCTGTTCCAGCAGCGGGTCCTGCGCGAGCGTGGCATGCACGGCGTGCAGGTCTGCGTCCAGGTCGAAGATCCGGCGCACGCGTCGCACGATCTGCGGGATCTGGCGCGGGTCGGTGGCGCCGATCCGCAGCAGCAGTTCGTCGCGCGTTGGTGCAGCGCTGACATGGATCAACGTGGCCTGGCCAGGCGCGCCGATCACGCGCCGGTATCCATCGGCATCCACTTGCTCGATGCCGGGAATGGCACGGCGCTGCAGGAACGCGAGCATCGCCGGCAAATCCAATGGCGGGCGGTAGCTCAGCCGCAGACACAGGTCGCCGCCGGGCACGTCGCTGCGCTGCTTGCGCAACGCCGACGGCGGCATGCCACAGCCTTGCAGAAAGGCCGCGTTGAAACGCCGCAGGCTATTGAAGCCGGCGGCCAGTGCCACTTCGGTGACCGGCAGGGCGGTTTCGGTGAGCAGCTGCTTGGCCAGCAGCAGCCGGCGCGTGCCATGCACCTGCAGCGGGGTGGCGCCGAGTTGCTGCACGAACTGGCGCTGCAGCTGCCGCGCACTCATGCCCACCGCGTCGGCCAGCGTCTGCACCGGCTGCTCCTGCAGCGCGCCTTCGGCAATCATCGCCAGCGCACGCTGCACGCTCTCCTCGCCCAGATGCTGCTGCGCCTGCGGCGACAGTTCCGGCCGGCAGCGCAGGCACGGCCGGTAACCGGCCGCACTGGCCGCCGCAGCGGTGGGGTAGTAGCTGATATTGGCCGGCTTGGGCGGCGGCGCGGGGCACACCGGCCGGCAGTAGATGCCGGTACTGCGGACGGCGGTGAAAAACAGCCCATCAAAGCGCGCATCGCGCGCCAGGCGGGCGCGGTCGCATTGAATTCGAGCGGGCGTCAACGTCTGCATGGCGCCAGTCTAAGCGCTGGCTTGCGCCGCGGCTGGCCGTTTTCGGACAGGGTTGCTGCCTGGATGTTCCCGCCCGGATATTCTCTGCCGGATTGGTCAACCAAGACGTGAAACAGGACGCAGGGATGATTGTTCCCAGACATTGGGCCGAGGCCCGTATCCAGCATCGGGAAGGCAAGCGCAGCATCACCGTCCGTCGATTCGGATGGTCCGATGAAAGCTACGCTGCGGCCGAGCTGCATGCGCGTGGTCGTGCCGGTGAGGCGCTCGACGAGATTCTGAGCGGCGCGCCGCTGCCGCGTAGGGAAAGGCTCGCGGCCTATGGAGAAGGCTTGCCGATTCGTGAAGAGATCGTTGCGCAGGAAGGTAGCCTGATGCTTACCCGCAACAGCTATGGCGCCTTGTGCCTGAACACCCCCAACGTGCTGTTTGCGGATGTGGATTTTGCACATTTGCCGCGTAGGGGCCTGGGGCCTGGTTGGGGCTTGCTGCTCTTGGTGAGCGTGATGTTGCTTGGTACTTTTCAATTCCATCTGTTCGGCGGGGTGATACTGGCGGCGGCGGTGACTTGGCTATCGAACCGTCTGGCGAGGTCTTGGCGCCGTCATCGTTTTTGTCGCGCAGGCACACCAGAACAGCAGGCCCGGCGGCGTATCGATGAGTTCGCAGCCGCAAACCCGCAGTGGCATCTGCGGCTGTATCGAACGCCTGCCGGGTTTCGTCTGCTGGCGTTGCACCGCTGTTTTGAGCCGGATGACGCAGAGGTCGCCGCTTGTTTTTCGCAACTCGGCGTTGACGCGGTCTACGCTCGGATGTGTCGTATGCAGCAATGCTTTCGTGCTCGGGTAAGCCCCAAGCCGTGGCGTGTGGGCATTCATCGACGCATCCGTCCCCCCTATGCCGCGTGGCGCGCCGAGCACGCAACGTTACCGGAGCGCCTGCGGTGGATTGCAGACTATGAGGGCGCCAGTACCGCCTTCGCAGCATGCAGGTACATCGCCTCATTTGGCGACGAGCGCAATGTGACCGAGGCTGCTCGACAGGTGCAGGAACGCCACGACGCCTGGTGCCGTGCGGATCAGCCACATCTGCAACTGGCCTGACAGGTCGCGGATTAAGTCAGGGTTCTAGGCCTGGGGCGCGTCCGCCCTAGACTGAGAGCCCGCTCACGCTGCTGTCTGGTGTTCATCTCGATGCTCAAGCCGCTTTGTCTGTCATTTGCCTGTGCAGTGCTGCTGGTTGCCTGCGACCGCAGCAGCACATCCGCTGATGCTGCCGGGGCGCAGCAGACCGGAGTGACGCAGGCAGGCGACGGCGACCACATGGTGTCGGTGGATACGCCCGAGCCGGTGGCGCCACCACCGCGGCCGCGCGCGCAACCCGGCGAAGCCGGTTGGCCGCCTGCTGCGCTGGAACTGGGGCAGGCCTGGATCAGCTGCGCCACCGATTACAGCCGCGAGGCCGGCGATGGCACGCTGCTGCCGGCGCTGGACCGCGCCAGTGTGGAAGCGGCCCTGGCGCCCTGCCGCGAGACCGGCCTGCTGCGGGTGCGCTACGCGGGCAAGATCAATGCCGGCTTTGCAGACATGGTGTGGCGCCTGGCCACGGTGGCCGAGCAACTGCGCCTGCCGCACCGCATCCTGGATCTGGATTCCAGCGGTGGCCAGGTCGAGGCGGCGATCCGCGCCGGCGATGTGATCGGCGAATCCAACTGGACCATCTGGGTGCGCGAAGGCTCCATCTGCCACAGCGCCTGCGTGTTCGTGCTGGCGGCCGGCGACAACCGCCTGGTAGCGGGCAAGGTGGGCATCCACCGCATGATGCGGATCAGCTCCAAGGCCACCTCGCGCGCCGAACTCAATCGCGAATTGCGCGAGGTCTATGGCAACGTCAAGGACTATTTGGAGCGCAACGGCGTGGCGGTGGCGGTGGCCGATCTGATGATGACCGTGCCCAATCGCAGCCTGCGCCTGCTCACCATGGACGAGTTGCGCGAGTACGGCCTGGACGGCACCAACGCCGTACAGGACGACCTGGAGCGGATCCGGCAGATGCGCAAGTGCGGCGACGCCTTCGTGCGGCGCAAGGATGCGTTCCTGGTTGCCTTCGATCAGAAGTGCAAGGGCGAGGGCGCCGAGCTGGATGCGGTCAACGCCTGCGGCCTGGCGCTGAAGCAGCGCTTCGGTTTCCCCGATGCCGCCTGCCCCGAAGAAAGCCCGCTAGCCGAAACCGACGCGGCCGCGCTGCCCGCCGCCCTGCCGCCGGCGGACGCGGCACCGGCACCGGCGCCGGCGCCGGCGCCGGCCAATGCAGCGCCCGCCAGCGCGCGCGATGCCGCGCCGGAGGCCGTGCCTGCGCAGGAGGCGGCCTCCGATCCTGCGCAGGCGCCCGCCGCCGGTCAGGCCGAAGGCTGAGCTTCACGCGTACCGCACTGCCGGCTGCCTATCGTCGCCGCATGTGATCGGAGCCGGGGGGCAACATGCTTGGGAAATCCAAAGGAATTGCGCTGGCCTACCTGCCCTCCGGGCTGCTGGTGTTGGCCGGCTTCGGCATTGCCGAGCTGTTGCGCGTCATCGCCGCCGCCAACCGCGTGCAGTGGCCGGCCACGCTGGCAGTGTGGTTGAGCCTGGTGGCGATCATTGCTGCTGTGGCCCGCGCGTTATGGATCAGCTGGCGGCTGTGGCGCCCACGCACGGTGGCTGCGGTGCCCCCCGGCGACGTCTGACGGCAACACCCCGCCAGCGCTTGCCTTGTGCGAGCGCCGGCCTAGACTGCTCCCGCCGCACGCACTGTGACGGCGCCCTCATTCCCCGACGTTCCGTACAAGGTCCTTGCACATGCTTCGTTCCTGTCTGCTCGCCGCGCTGGCCGTGGCCCCTTCCGTGGTCTTCGCACAACAACCGGCCCCGACTGCACGCCCGGCCGCAGCGCCCTCTGCCACTGCGCCCACTGCACGACCGGCCGCGGCACCCGCTGCCACCGCACCCAACGCCGCACAGCAGGCGCAGCTGACCAAGCAGAACACCGAAATGACCCAGGCCGCGCTGCGGGTGGCGCAGATGGTGGACGGTACCCAGGTCGGGCCGTTGTGGGACGGTGCCTCCAGCGTGGCCAAGAAGGCGGTGACGCGCGAGCAGTTCGTCGGCCAGATCGGCAGCCAGCGCACCCAGCTCGGGCCGGTGGTCGGGCGCGGGCAGGGCGCGGTGACGCGGGTGAAGTACGGCCCGGGGGCCCAGGTGCCAGAAGGTCTGTACATCAACGTCAGTTTCCCGACCCGGTTTGCCAAAGCGCCGCAGCCGGTACGCGAGCTGGTGTCGTTCCGCCTGGACGAAGACAAGACCTGGCGATTGGCCGGGTACAGCCTGCGGGCGTCGGCCAAGTGATCGTGGCCTATGAGCGGAGCAAAGCATGCAATTGAGCATCGAACTGCAGATGCTGGGCTGGGCCATGGTGCTCGGCCTGGTGCAGCTGCTGGCGGCATCGACCAGCATGACCGCCCAGCGCGGCACCAAGTGGAACGCCAGCGCGCGCGATGGCGAGACCAAGCCGCTGACCGGCGTGGCCGCACGGCTGGATCGTGCGTTCCGCAATTTTCTGGAGACCTTCGCGATCTTCGCCGCTGCAGTGCTGGCGGTCACCGTGGCCGGCCGCACCAATGCCGAAACCGCGCTGGGCGTGCAGCTGTATCTGTGGGCACGGGTCGCCTACGTGCCGGTGTATGCGCTGGGCATTCCGTACCTGCGCAGCGCGATCTGGGTGGTGTCGTTCTGGGGCATCGTCAAGCTGGTGCGCGCGCTGCTGGGCTGGTAATGCGCGATCGCCGTGCCGCGTCCTGCGGCACGGTGCGCGGGTTGATCCTGATCAAGCCAGCCCGATACGGCCGCTCGTAGACTGTGCACCTCGCAGTACGCGGAGCGCAGCATGCAAACGGTGGATATCGCGGTGATCGGTGCCGGGCCGGTTGGCCTGGCGTTTGCACGGACGCTGGCCGGCAGCGGGTTATCGGTCACGTTGATCGACCAGCAATCGCGCGAACACCTTGCCGATCCGGCCTTCGATGGACGCGAGATCGCGCTGACGTATGCATCGCGCGCGCTGCTGGAAACGGGTGGCCTCTGGCAGCACGTGTCGCCCGATGCGATCTCGCCACTGCGCGATGCGCGGGTAATGGACGGCCATTCACCGTTTGCGCTGACTTTCGCATCCGCCTCGCGGCAGGCCGGCGACCTGGGCTGGCTGGTGCCCAATCATCTGATCCGCCGCGCCGCCTGGCAGGCCGTGCAGGCGCAGCCGGGGCTGGAGATCCGCTGCGGCACTAGCGTGCGCGCGCTACAGCACACGCCCACGCGTGTGTGTGTGGAGCTCGCCGATGGGGCGCGGCTGTCGGCGCGGCTGCTGGTTGCAGCCGACAGCCGGTTTTCCAGCACGCGGCGGTTGCTTGGCATCGGCGCGCAGCTGCGCGATTTCGGCAAGACCATGCTGGTGTGCCGCGTGCGCCATGCAGTGCCGCACCACCATGCAGCCTGGGAGTGGTTTGGCTATGGCAAGACGCTGGCCTTGCTGCCGCTGCAGGGCAACCGCGCTGGCGCCGTGCTGACCTTGCCGCCACGCCAGGTCGAGGCTTTGCTGGCGATGGACGCGCGCGCGTTCGGCGCGGCGGTGACGGACGCCTTCGAACACCGGCTCGGCCCGATGCAGCAGGACGGCAGCCGCCATGCGTATCCGTTGATCGCAACCTATGCACAACAGTTTGCCGGCGAGCGTGCGGCGTTGATCGGCGATGCGGCGGTGGGCATGCACCCGGTCACCGCGCACGGCTTCAACTTCGGGTTGCAAAGCCAGGCGCGTCTGGCCGAGCGCGTGCTGGCCGCGGCCGCGCGCGGTGGCGATATCGGTGCCGCAGCGGTCGTGCAGGGATATGCGCGCGCGCATCGGCTGGCGACGCGCCCGCTGTATGAAGCAACCAATGCACTGGCCGCGCTGTACACCGACGATCGTGCACCGGCCCGCTTGCTGCGACGTGGCGCCTTGCGTGCGGCCAATGCGGTGGCGCCCTTCAAGCAGGCGATTGCAGCGCATCTGACCCAGCGGAGCGTTTGAGGCGGTGAAGCGGCAGCGGCAAGCAACGCGTGCAGCGTTGCGCTGTCATCGTTTTGCGTCGCCTTGCAACGGCGTCCGATGCGTGGTGTTGCAGGACATCATCCGCTGAGTCGGGAATGCCGGCGCGGCAATTGCGCGGACTACGATCAGGCCGGCTTGCATCAGCCGCACTGCAGTCAGGCGGGTGCGGTCACACGTCCAAGGATCGCATTGATCGCGGTGGGCGCATCGCCACTGTGCAGCACCGCTTCCGGCAGTGGAATCACCCAGGCGCAGACAGCTATGGGCACGTCCGCACGTCAATCGCCGCGCCAGCCTTCCAGCGCGTGCAAGGCCAGCATGCTGCCCCCGTCACGTTCGGCGTGACCACCACGAAGCGACTGTTCGAACTGGAACGGTTTGGCCGAATCGGCCGCAATCAAAACATTGTAGACATCGTGCTCCGGGTCGTCGGCCTAGAGCGCGATGATGCGCGAGCTCACCTGCCCACTGTCATTCCGCCGGGTCCGCCTCTGGATCCATCGCCAGCACCCGGATCTCCACGTCATCCAACTGCACCAGTTGGCCCGGCCGGATCTTGGCGGTCTTGCGCAGCTCTTGCACACCATCGACGCTGACCGCGCCACTGGCGACGATCGCCTTGCCCTGGCCACCGCTGTCGGCGATGCCGGCCAGCTTGAGTAGCTGGTTGAGCTCGATGTACTCGCCGTCCAGGTCGAATTCCAGAAATTGCATGGTGTGCTCGGTCACTGAGAGGGGGCGATTATCCGCCTGGAGCGGCTGGCAACACCACTGCGTAATGACGTGGGTGTGTCGGCGAGGCGTGCTGTGCGCGAGGTCGCTCGATCACCCAGCGGCTACAGGTCGCAGCGCGTGGGCGCTGCACAGTGAGTCGTGCACGTCGCCCGGCTCACCCTAGTCGCGCTGGAAGCGTGCGATCTCTTCCAACATGCGTTCGGCGCGGATGACGCCGGTGCCGGCGTGCGCGCGGTCGATGCGTTCCAGCCACGGATGTTGCGCGCGTTGTAGCCGCCGAAAGCCGAGCCAGGTGCCGATGCCGCCGGCCACGCCGACCAGCAGGTTGAGCACCAGCCAATCGGTCGGCAGGGTTTGGCCGGTGAGGGCGCGCCAGAGCGCGTCGGCCACTGCGACCCACAGCACCCAGAACGCCACGCCCAGCCACGGCGCCACGCGCATGCGCCAGCGCCGCAACCTGGCGAGCGCGTGTTGCGTGCGCAGCAGCGGCCCTGCGACATTCAGTTGTGTCAGCAGCTGCAGCTGCACCATCGCGGAGATCGCCAATGCCACGCACCAGGCCTGCAGCAGCACGCCGCCAATGACCGCCACGGGCTGATCCGCGTGGGGAATCCAGCTGCGTGCGCTCACAATGGCCAGTGCCAGCGCGCACAGCAATTGCGCGGTCTGCGCCGCCCAGAGCGGGCGCAGGCTGCTGCGTGCCGTCTCTTCATGCACAACACCAAGCAGTTGCCCGGTCTGTGCAGCCTGCTGATCCAAGCGCTGTTCCAGCGTCTGCCAGGCATGTTTCATGTCATCCAGTTCCATGGGGTTACTCCGGTTGCGCAAGGGGAAAGGTCACAGTTCGGCGCGGATGTGCGCTTTCAGGCGGCTGAGCTTCGTGGCCACGTTGGTTTCGCTGATGCCCAGCACATCGGCGATCTCGCGGTAGCTGTGGTCGTCCAGGTAGAGCAGCATCAACGCGCGCTCCAGGCGTGGCAGCTGCGCGATGAAGGTGTAGAGCGCGGTGAGCTGGTGTTCGCGCGCCGGGTCGCGGGCATGCGGGTCGGCAATGCTGTCGACCAGCGTGCCCACATCGAGCACCTCGCCAGGGGCATGCCGGCGGCTGCGCAAGTCGCTGATCGCCACGTTCAACGCGATGCGGTACATCCAGGTGGAAAAACGGCGGTGCGGGTCGTAGCTGGGGAAGGCCCGCCACAGGTGTGTGGCGATGTCCTGGGCCAGATCGGCGCGGTCATCCGGATCCCGGCAATAGCTCGCCGCAACCTTCAGCACGATGCCGCGGTGTTGCTGCAGCAAGGCATTGAAGCGGGCGTGCAGGTCTGTGTGCTGGGGCATGGGAACGGCGGCGTGGGTGGGCGAGGAGGGCATGTCTGGATGATTCGCCGGGAGGTGAAATTCCTCACAACCTGAACAAACTGTCACGAACCTTCGACAGCAGGGGCCTTCTGGGCGCACACTATGCTGCTTTGCGCCTGCCGGCTCCGTGCGGCGCCTCCGGAGTTACCCATGACCCAAGAATCTTCCGCGCCGCTGCTGTTTGCAGACCTCGGCCTCTCAGATGCTGTGATGAAGGCGGTTGCCGCCGTCGGCTACGAGACCCCTTCGCCGATCCAGGCCGCCACCATCCCGGCGCTGCTGGCCGGTCGCGACGTGCTCGGCCAGGCCCAGACCGGTACCGGCAAGACCGCCGCGTTCGCGCTGCCGGTGCTGTCCAATGCCGACCTGAACCAGGTCAAGCCGCAGGCGCTGGTGCTGGCGCCGACGCGCGAGCTGGCCATCCAGGTGGCCGAAGCCTTCCAGAAATATGCCGAAGCCATCCCCGGTTTCCGCGTGCTGCCGGTGTACGGCGGCCAGCCGTATGCCCAGCAGCTCAGCGCGCTCAAGCGCGGCGTGCACGTGGTGGTGGGCACCCCGGGCCGGGTGATCGATCACCTGGACCGCGGCACCCTGGACCTGTCGCAACTGAAGACGCTGGTGCTGGACGAAGCCGACGAAATGCTGCGCATGGGCTTCATCGACGACGTCGAAGCGGTGCTGAAGAAGCTGCCGGAAAAGCGCCAGGTGGCACTGTTCTCCGCGACCATGCCGCCGGCGATCCGCCGCATTGCGCAGACCTATCTGAAAGACCCGGCCGAAGTCACCATCGCGGCCAAGACCACCACCTCGGCCAATATCCGCCAGCGCTACTGGTGGGTGAGCGGCCTGCACAAGCTGGACGCGCTGACCCGCATCCTGGAAGTCGAGCCGTTCGACGGCATGATCATTTTCGCGCGCACCAAGGCCGCCACCGAAGAGCTGGCGCAAAAGCTGCAGGCGCGCGGTCTGGCCGCGGCTGCCATCAATGGCGACATGCAGCAGGCCGCCCGTGAAAAGACCATTGCCCAGCTCAAGGACGGCAAGCTCGACATCCTGGTCGCCACCGACGTGGCCGCGCGCGGCCTGGACGTGGAACGCGTCAGCCACGTGCTGAACTACGACATTCCGTACGACACCGAAAGCTACGTGCACCGTATCGGCCGCACCGGCCGCGCCGGCCGCAACGGCGACGCGATCCTGTTCGTCACCCCGCGCGAGAAAGGCATGCTGCGCGCGATCGAGCGCGCCACCCGTCAGCCGATCGAAGAGATGCAGCTGCCGAGCGTGGACGCGGTCAACGACACCCGCGTGGCGCGTTTCATGACCCGCATCACCGAGACCCTGGCCGGCGGCCAGATCGAGATGTATCGCGATCTGCTGCAGCGCTACGAGAGCGAGAACAACGTGCCGGCGATCGACATCGCCGCGGCGATGGCCAAGCTGTTGCAGGGCGACGCCCCGTTCCTGCTGACCCCGCCGGTGCGTGGCGCGCGCGAAGACTTCGCACCGCGTGAGCGCAACGACCGCGCCGACCGTGGCGAGCGCCCGCGCTTCGAGCCCAAGTTCGAGCGTGGCCCGCGTGCGCCCGACGGCGAGCGTGGTGCACGTCCACCGCGTCCGGACCGCCCGGCCTATGGTGAAGACGCCGGCGCCGAGCGTCCGCGCCGTGAGCCGAGCGCGCCGCGCGGCGAGCCAGAGTTCGGCATGGAGAGCTACCGCATCGAAGTGGGCCACACCCATGGCGTGAAGCCGGCCAACATCGTCGGCGCCATCGCCAACGAAGCCGGCCTGGAAAGCCGCTACATCGGCCGCATTGACATCCAGGACGATTACTCGATCCTGGATCTGCCGGCCGACATGCCGCGCGAACTGCTGACGCACCTGAAGAAGGTCTGGGTGTCGGGCCAGCAGCTCAACATGCGCAAGCTGGAAGAGGGCGAGGCGGCCGCTGCGGCGGCGGCCAAGCCCAAGTTCCCGCGTGGCCCCAAGCCGGCGGGCCGGCCCAACCGGCCGATGGACCGCGCCGGCGCGCCGCACCGCAAGGGTCCGCCCAAGCCGCGTGGCCCGCGCAGCGAGTAAGCGCGCCTGAGCGTGCCTGTGCGCGGCGTCCGCTAAGCGGGCGCTGCCATACAGACTCTGCCATTGCTGCCGTTACTGCCTTCAGGCGCCCACTGGGCGCCTGAAACGCATTGGGCAGCGGTGGACGGTGATGGCGAAAGCGCAGGCGGCACGAGGCACAGGTGGCGGCGGGACCATGCAGACGGTACGTGGCTGGCTCACGCTGCCGTTGGCGCTGTTGATCGTGCTGACCGGCTGCATGGCGGTGCTGTCGGCACTGGTGATCGAGGTCCAGGCCGGTGCCACCAGCTGGATCATTGGCGAGAGCCACTGGTCCAAGGCCCAGCAGGAATCGGTGTACTGGCTGGAACGCTACCTCGGCAGCGCCGATCCGGCGGATCTGCAGGCGGCCTGCCGCGCACTGGAAGTGCCGTTGGGCGATCGCGCGGCGCGGTTGGCGGTGGATGCCTCGCCAACCGACTGGGCCGAGGTCTATGCCGGTCTGGCGGCCGGCCGCAATGCCCGTGAAGACATGCCGCAGATGGTGCGCCTGTACCGGTATGGGCAGCGCCTGCCGTACCTGGGCAGCGCAATTGCGCTGTGGAAGCACACCGACGGCGACATCCTGCATCTGAGCCTGCTGGCCGACCGGGCGGCCTCCGCCCAGGCCACCGGCACGCCGGACGCGCGCGCGCTGCAGTCCTTGCGTGCCGAACTGCATCTGCTGGATGGCCGCATGCGGCGCGATGCCGCCCAGTTCCTGACCTTGCTGACCCGTTGCGCGCGCATGCTGCACGATGTGATGGTGACCTGCAGCCTGGCCACCTTGCTGCTGGTGCTGAGCACCTGCGTGCTGGCGATCCGGCGCACCCGCGACTACCTGATGTCGCACGAAGGTCGCTTCCGCACCGCGTTTCAGCATGCCGCGCTGGGCATGGTGAAGTTCGACCTGAGCGGGCGCGTATTGGATGCCAACGCCTCCCTGGCGAACATCCTGCAGTACCCGCCAGAGGCCTTGCAGGCCTGCACGCTGGCCGAGGTGATGCACCCGGATGACATCGTGCTGGACAGCCGCGGGCTGATCGACTGGCCGCGGCTGATGCAGGCCGGCGAGCTACGCTTTTTGCGCTCCGATGGCGGGGTACTGTGGGGGCGCTGGAGCGCCTCGCTGGTGGAGCCGGGGCCGCAGGAGCCAAGCCTGGTGCTGGCGGTGATCGAGGATGTCTCGCAGGCGCACGAACTGGCCGACGAAGTGGCCTATCACGCGCGCCATGACGCGCTCACCGGGCTGATCAATCGCCGCGAGATCGAGCGCCGCCTGCAACGCCTGATCGACCCGCCGCAGTCACCGCAGCTGTGCCACGCGCTGTGCTTCGTGGACCTGGATCACTTCAAACTGGTCAACGACACCTTCGGGCATGCGGTGGGCGACAAGTTCCTGTGCCACTTCGCCGACGTGATCACCATGCAGCTGCGCCCCGGCGACTGGCTGGGGCGGCTGGGCGGCGACGAGTTCGCGATCCTGCTGGCCAACACCGACCTGGCGCATGCGCACACGTTGCTGGAGCGGATGCATGGCGTGCTTGGCCAACCGTGGAGCCACCAGGGCGGCCGGCCGCTGACCCCGAGCTGCAGTTTCGGCGTGGTGGAGATCCGCCAGGGGGCCGACGACGTCAACCTGCTGATGACCGCGGCCGACCTGGCCTGCCATGCGGCCAAGGAAGAAGGCCGCAACCGCATCCGCAGTTTCGGCGAGACCGATCTGGCGATGGCGCGGCGGCGCCACGACGGCGGCTGGATCAGCGCGGTGCAACAGGCCATCGCCGAAGACCGGCTGCTGCTGTACGCGCAGAAGATCCAGGTGCTCAGCGACCCGGGGCGTGTGCAATACGAAGTGCTGGTGCGCATGCGCACGCGCGACGGGCGCGTGCTCAGCCCTGGCGAATTCCTGCCAGCGGTGGAACGTTACGGCCTGGGCCGCATGGTGGATGCGCACGTGCTGGAAACCCTTTGTGCGCAGCTGTCGGCCAATCCAGCGCATGTGGCGAGCCTGGACCTGTGCCATGTGAACCTGTCCGCGCAGTCGATCGCGCAACGCGACTTCCTGGATTTTGTCTGCGCCTTGTTCGAACGCTACCCGGCGCTGGTGGCCAAGCTGTGCCTGGAAATCACCGAAACCGCAGTGATCGGCGATCTGGAGCACGCGCAGCGGTTCGTGCAGAGCGTGCGTGCGCGCGGCTGCCATGTGGCGCTGGATGATTTTGGCAGCGGCCTGGCCTCGTTCGGCTATCTCAAACAATTTACAGTGGACGTGCTCAAGATCGACTGCGGCTTCGTACGCAATTACGCGCATGACGCCGTGGACCGCGCCACCGTGCATTCGATCGCGCAGGTAGGCCTGGCGCTGGGGATCGACGTGGTGGCCGAGGGCGTGGAATCGGAGGCCGACATCGCCGGCCTGCGCGAGGCCGGGGTCGGCCAGGTGCAAGGGTTTAGCCTGCACAGGCCATGCCCGCTGGATGACCTGCTGCATGTGCCGCTGCCCAGCCTGGCTGCCTCCTGAGCGGCCCTGACGCACGCAATAGCCCGCGCGGCGCCGCAATCGCCGATAATCCGCCGATGACGACCCGACTCAACAAACATATCGCCGAAACCGGCTTCTGCTCCCGCCGCGAGGCGGACCGCCTGATCGGCGAACGCCGCGTCACCGTCAATGGCGTGATCGCCGGCACCGGCGCGGTGGTCGGCGAAGACGACACCGTGCTGGTGGACGGCCAGCCCCTGCGCGTGCGCGAGGCCAAAAAGCCTGGTGCGCGCCGCCACGTGTACATCGCACTCAACAAGCCGGTGGGCATCACCAGCACCACCGAGAGTTCGGTGAAAGGCAACATCGTGGAGTTCGTGGGCCACGAGCAGCGCATCTTCCCGATCGGCCGGCTGGACAAGGACTCCGAAGGGCTGATCCTGATGACCAGCAACGGCAACATCGTCAACGAGATCCTGCGCGCGGAAAATCGCCACCAGAAGGAATATCTGGTGGCGGTCAACAAGCCGGTCACCGACGAATTCCTGCGCGGCATGGCCCGCGGCGTGCGCCTGCATGACGAAACCACCTTGCCGTGCCGTACCGCGCGCATCGCCAAGTTCGGCTTCCGCATCGTGCTGGAGCAGGGCTTGAACCGGCAGATCCGCCTGATGGCCGCGGCGTTCGGCTTCCGCGTGACCCAACTGCGCCGCGTGCGCATCGATAACATCAAGCTGGCCGCGCTCAAGCCCGGCCAGTGGCGCAATCTCACCGACCAGGAATTGCAGGGGTTATTGCCGCAGCGTACTGATTGGTGAGTGTGGCTTGGCAGCGTGTTGGAGCGGTTGCTGCTTGGCGCAGTTTGATCGTCCCTTGGATGCTTCCCGATGCATCATCTGGAATGCTCATCGTAGGAGCGCGCTTGCGCGCGATAGGGCGTTACCGGTAAAGCCCTCGCGCGCAAGCGCGCTCCTACAACAGCCGGGTGCTTGTGACGCATCAGGACGCTGGTGCGCAGCGCGTGCTGAGCCTGTTGTGCGAATTGGTACTGCGATGACTTGGCGGCGCAGACACTCAGAAGGTTCGGTGCCCGTAGGAGCGCGCTTGCGCGCGATGGGGCGTTCCCGGTCAAGCCCCTCGCGCGCAAGCGCGCTCCTACAACAGCTGGGCGTTCGATGCTTTAGATGGCGGTGCCATAGCGAGTGCTTGGCATGCGTACGCATTGATTTTGTCGCGTGTGACGACTAGGGCGGCGTGGACGCCCCGAGAAGGATCGGTGTCCGTAGGAGTGCGCTTGCGCGCGATGGGGCGTTCCCGGTCAAGCTCCTCGCGCGCAAGCGCGCTCCTACGTAAAACATGGCCGCTCGGCGTCGCCGATCAATCGACGATGTTCTTCGCCTCGGCGGTACCCAGCAATTCGGGATGCACCACTTTGCGGCGCCGCTCCAGCACCGGATGCAGGAAGACCGCGCCCAGGATGATCGCCACGCCGAGGTAAAACAGCGGCGTCAGTTCGCGTTGTTCGCCCAGCAACACGATCGCCAGCACGATCGCGTAGACCGGCTCCAGGTTGGTCACCAGCTGCACCGCGTAGGCGCTGAGGTGCCGCAGCGCGACCAGCGCCAGGGCAAACGGCAGCAGCGTGCAGGCCAGGGCGAGGCCGAGCAGCAACACGCCATCGTGCAGGCTGGGCAGCACCAGCAGGTCGCCATGCAGGGCTGGCAGCACCAGCGGCAAGGCCGGCGCCAGCACCGTCAGGGCCAGCGTGCCGGCGCCCAGTTCCAGCGCGGTGACGGTGAGCGGGTCCGCGTGCGCCACCATGCGTTTGTTGAGAGAGCCGAACAAGCCGACGAACACCGCCGAGACCGCGCCGACCACCACGCCGGCACGCATGCCATCGGGTACACCACCGACCACCAGGGCCACGCCGGGCAACACCGCCAGCCCGAACAGCAGCTCGCGCGGCCGGAACGGGCGCTGCGCCACCCAGGGTTCGATCACCGCAGTGAACACCGGCGCCAATGCGATACAGGTGGCCGCCACCGAAGCGTTCGCCAGTTTGATCGCGCCGTAAAAGGTGAGCCAGTGCAGCGCCACCAGCACGCCGATGCCGCAATAGCCCAGCATCACCGGCGCCGACATCGCACGCAGCCCGCGCCACACGCGCGGCAGCAGCAACAACGCCACCACCACGATCAACATCCGCCACCACACCAGCGGCAGCGCCTGCAGCGTGATCAGCTTGCCGAGGATTGCGGTGATGCCCCAGAGCAGCACGCAGAAATGGATTTGCAGTTGCGCTTTGCGCAGGTCGGTCATGGGCATGCGCCATTGTCGCCGAAACCGCTGGGCTGGCCTACGTGTTGTTGGCTCCAAAGCGGTGCGCGCAGGACTACGGAAGCGGAGGTCGGGTTGTCTCCACAGGCGGCGCAGGCTGAGTCAAGGCCAAGCCTGTAGCGGCTGTGTCTTCGGCCCCAAGGCGTTGTGCGCGTTACTGCAGAAGCGTCATCGGGTTTCTCTGGAGCTATCGCATGTGTAGCCACCGCCACAGCGGTAGCGCGCCAGCCGCTGGCACACCGAACGCAACCGTTGCGCCTGACCTGCGCGGTTGTGCTCGCGTTCCGCTAGCGGTCCACTACCTGCGGAAGGACCATCATCGCCCCCGGGTTGCGTTGCTCAGGCGAGCTGATGAAAGACCAGAGCATCTCGCGCACAGTGGCCGTTGCCGTTGCCGCGCGTGTAGCGGGCCGGCCGCTGGCACATCGACCGCACCGGTAACGCCTGAGCTGCGCCGCAGCGCCTCGCGCGCGGCTAGCGTCCCAGCGCCTGCAGCAGCGCCATCGCCGCAGCCGGATTGCGCTCCTTGGCTGCGCTGATGAAGAACACGAACACCTCGCGCACAGTGGCCGTTGCCGGTGCATCGCCAACATGCGGAAGATCGGCCGGGTCTTCGCCGCGGCGCCAGGCCTGGATGCGCTCGGCCCAGCGGGCCAGCGCCGGTGCCGGATAACCGGTGTGCAGGCGTGCCTGGCTGCGCATCAACCGTGCATACACAAAATCCGTGGAGAGATCGGCAAACGAGGGGTGCTCGTCAGAATCAGTGAACACCGTGGCCACGCCATGTTGGCGCACCCGCGCGATGAGCGCGGCATCCACGGCGTCGTGGTCGCGGATCTCCAGCACGTGCCGTAGCACGCGGCTGCCGACGCGCTTGGGCAACAGCGACAGGAACCCCTCCAGGTCATCGGGCTGCAGGCGATGGCCTTGCTCGAATTGCCACACCAGCGGCCCAAGTGTGTCGCCCAGCTCGGCAATGCCACCGATGAAATCCTCCACCTGCGCGCCGGTGCCAGCCAGCGTGCGCGATTGGGTAATGCGCCGCGGCGCCTTGGCCGAGAACACAAAGCCCGGTGGCACCTCGTCGCGCCACTTCGCGTAGGTCGCCGGTTTCTGCGCACCGTAGTACGTGCCATTGATTTCGATCGCGGTGACATGGCGGCTGGCGTATTCCAGCTCCCGGCGCTGCACCAGGCCCTCGGGGTAGAACATGCCGGCGCGCCACGGTGCGTACACCCAGCCGCCAATGCCGACATGGATGCCTTCCAGGGCAGGGGGCGCTGCAGCGAACAGATCGGTCATGGCGGGCTCCGCAGTGGCGAGGGGGGATGCCGCGATGTGCCGGAACTGCGATCGCTGCAAGTGACCGATGATACCGACGCCGCCGCAAGACGCTGGCGACAGCGGATACCTTGCGTCGTGCAACCAGTGCCTGAGGATGCTCTGTCGCTGGCAGCCGGCTACCATCGGGCTCCCCTTGCCGGAGCGTTGTCATGACCTGGACCACCCCCGATCTTTGCGACCGCTTTCCCGAGGTGGCGGTCGCCGAACCGCTGTTTCGGCACTTTGGTGGGCGCACCACCTTTTCCGGGCCGATCGCCACGGTGCGCTGTGTCGAGGACAACTCGCGCATACGCGAGCTGGCCTCCACGCCTGGCGACGGGCGCGTGCTGGTGGTCGATGGGCAAGGCTCCTTGCGGCACGCTTTGTTCGGTGACCAGATCGGCGCACAGGCGGTGGCCAATGGCTGGGCCGGCGTGCTGATCCACGGGTGCGTGCGCGACGTGGAGATCCTGGCGGGCTTGCCGTTGGGGGTGCTGGCGTTGGCGGCATGCCCACGCCGCACCGAGCGCCGTGACCTGGGCGATGTGGACGTGCCGGTGAATTTTGCCGGCGTGGCCTTCGTCCCCGGGCACTGGCTGTATGCCGATGCGAACGGTGTCGTGGTGGCAGCGGCGCCGCTGTCGCTGGACAGCGCCGGCGTGGAGCATTGATTGATGAGCACACAGCAGCACAGCAAGCCGATGACCTGGATGATGGTGGGAGCGATGGCGATGGCTGGCATGACAGTGAGTGGTGTCACCTTGGCCGCTGAGACGGCTGCATTGCCGGCCGGCATGCAGCAGTTCGATGCGCAGATGGAGCGGGTGCGCAAGCAGTTCGATGTGCCCGGCATTGCCGTGGCCATCGTCAAGGATGGCCAGATCGTGCTGGAGCGCGGCTACGGTGTGCGCGAGCTGGGCAAGCCGGCGCCGGTGCAGGCCGACACGCTGTTCGCCATTGCTTCCAACACCAAGGCCTTCACCGCCGCATCGCTGTCGATCCTGGCCGATGAGGGCAAGCTCTCGCTGGACGACAAGGTCATCGAGCACCTGCCGTGGTTCCGCATGTCCGACCCGTATGTCACCAACGAAATGCGCGTGCGCGACCTGCTCGCGCACCGCAGCGGTTTGAGCCTGGGCGCAGGCGATCTGCTGTACTGGCCCACCACCAGTTACACCACCGAAGAAGTGGTGCAGCGGCTGGCCAAGGTGCCGCTCAAGGGTGGCTTCCGCGACCGCTACGCCTACGACAACATCTTGTACGCGGTCGCCCAGAAGGTGATCGAGCAGGTGTCCGGGCAGAGCTATGCCGCGTTCCTGCAGCAACGCATTTTCACGCCGGTGGGCATGGCCGGCACACGCTTCAATGCCGACCACCTGCAACCCGGCGATACGGCCGCCGTTGGCCATGCCAAGTACGACTTCAGCAAGCTGCGCACGGTAGCGCCGCTGACCTGGTCCAACAATTCCGGCGCCGGCGGGGTGTATTCCAGTGCGCACGACATGGCGTTGTGGATGAACGTGCAACTGGCCGGCGGCACTCTGGCCGATGGCACCCCCTTGTTCAGTGCCAAGCGGCAGCGCGAGATGTGGTCGATGATCACGCCGATCAGTGTGCCGGAGCCGGCGGTGCCCGAGCTGGCCGCGGCGCGCCCCAACTTTGCCGGCTACGGCGAGGGTTGGAGCCTCAGCGATTACCGCGGCCATCGGCTGGTGTGGCATACCGGCGGCTGGCCCGGCATGGTGTCGCGGCTGACCCTGGTGCCGGAGCAAAAACTCGGCGTGGTGGTGCTGACCAATCAAGAAGTGGGCGCGGCATTCAACGCGGTGACGCTGCAGGTGCTGGATGCGTTCTTGCAGCTGCCCACCACCGACTGGACCGCCGCCTACGCCAAGGCCGTGGAAAAAGCAGATGCCGAAGCCGATACCAGCTGGAAGCACCATGAGCAGGCGCGTGCCAAGCGCTCGGCGCCGTCGTTACCGCTGAGTGGGTACGCCGCGACCTATCGTGACCCCTGGTACGGCGAGGTGGTGATCCGACAAGAGGGCAAGCGGCTGCGCCTGCAGTTCGCCAAGACCGCGCAACTGGTGGGCACGCTGGAGCATTGGCAGCACGACAGCTTCATCGTGCGCTGGGACGACCGCTCCTTGAATGCCGATGCGTTCGTCAACTTCGCGCTGACCCCCGACGGCAAGGTGCGTGAGATGCGCATGGAGGCCGTATCGCCATTGACCGACTTCAGTTTCGATTTCCAGGATCTGGTGTTGACGCCGGTGGCAGCGCAGGAGTGAGCTGGCGCGCACAGGTGGCGCTGCAGGGGCTGCCGGGCGCAGCGCAAGCAAACCCGCGGCTGCCTGATTTCGGCCGAACGCATCTGCGTCGCGTGGCTGACCTGCCGCCACGGAGCGCGGCCTTTGAACGACCGGTGGCGGCCCGCCGGCTGCCACCGCACTGGGATCTCGCAGTTGCGCCCGCCTGTCGCGTAACGAACGCAACTGCTTGCAGATCACCGGCGTGCGCCACCCGTCGGCGCTATCGCCCACCGGCCTGGCTCGCTATGATCCGCGCAACTCTCAGGGACGCCGTCCACGCATGACCACTCCGCAAATGTCGGTGTATTTCTTTTTGCAGGCCGCCGCGATCCTGCTGGCGTGCCGTGTGGTGGGTCTGCTGGCCAAGCGCGTAGGTCAACCGCAGGTGGTGGGCGAGATGATCGCCGGCGTGATGCTGGGGCCGTCGCTGTTCGGACTGGTGCTGCCGGATCTACAGACGGCACTGTTTCCCAAGCAAACCATGGACGTGTTGTACGTGTTCGCGCAGTTCGGGGTGGGCCTGTACATGTTCCTGGTCGGCACCGACTTTCGTGGCGACCACTTCAAGGCGCGCTATCGCAGTGCCATGAGTGTGTCGTTGGCCGGTATCGCGGTGCCGTTTGCGTTGGCGTTCGCGCTGTGCCCGTGGTTGATCAATGTGCAAGGCCTGTTTTCCGAGAAGGCCAAGCTGATGGAGGCTTCGCTGTTCCTGGGCGCCGCCATCGCCATCACTGCCTTCCCGATGCTGGCACGCATCATCCACGAGCGCGGCCTCACCAATAGCCCGTTGGGCACGCTGGCGCTGACCGCTGGCGCGTTCGACGATGCGGCGGCGTGGTGCATCCTGGCCGTGGTGCTGGCCAGCTTCGGCGGCAGCTGGGGCAGCGCGTATCTGGCCATCGGCGGCGGCGTGGCCTACGCGTTGTTCATGCTTTTTGTCGGGCGCCACCTGCTGCGCCGGTTGTCTGATTACGTGGTGCCCGATCAGCCGCTCGGCAATGGCGTGTTGGCGGTGATCCTGATGCTGTTCTGCCTCAGCGCCTGGGCGATGGATGCGATCGGTATCCATGCCGTGTTCGGCGGCTTCCTGCTCGGTGCCTGCCTGCCCAAGGGGGCATTGACCGAAAAGCTGCGCGCGATGATGCAGCCGTTCGTGGTGGTGTTGCTGCTGCCGCTGTTCTTCACTTACTCGGGGCTCAAGACCCAGCTCAGCGTGCTGATGCAGCCGCAGATCATGCTGGCCGGCGTGGCGATCCTGGCGGCCTCGTTCATCGGCAAGGGCGTGGCCTGCTGGGCCGCAGCGCGTGCCACCGGCGAAAACAACCGCGACGCGATGGCGATCGGTTCGCTGATGAACGCGCGTGGCCTGATGGAGCTGATCATCATCAACATCGGCCTGCAGGCCGGGGTGATCGAACAAGGCCTGTTCTCGGTGCTGGTACTGATGGCGATTTTGTCCACCTTGATGGCCACGCCGCTGTTCAACTGGATCATGCGCCGCCACGCCCACGTGAGCGACGCGGTGCCGAGCCTGCAATCGCGGTGAGGGCGCGCAGTTGTCTGCTGTGGCAGGCAACTGCAGGGGTGCGCGCGCTGGGGGGCGCGTCAACGCCTCAGCGGCAACTGCACGCTGGCCAGCAGGCCACCGCCGGCGCGGTTGCTGACGACCAGGCGGCCATCGTGCGCCTGGCAGATGGCTGATGCGATCGCCAGGCCCAGGCCGCTGCCACCGGAATGCCGGGCGCGCGAGCTGTCGGCGCGCCAGAAGCGATCCAGCAGATGCGGTAATTGTGCAGGCTCTACCCCGGGGCCACGGTCGCCCAAGGTGAGCTCCACGCCGGAGCCTTCGCGGCGCACCTCGATCTCCAGCACCTTGCCGGCTGCGGCGTAGCGCACTGCGTTGTCGATCAGGATCGACAACACCTGGCCCAGCCGATGCCGGTCGGCGCGCAGGCGGAGGGGCGGATGCGTGGGGTAGTGGATGGCCATTTGCGCCTCGCGCAGCACGGGCCCCGCCCACTCGATGCGCTCGGCGACGAGCTCGTGCAGGTCGACGCTTTCCGGCTCCAGCACCAGTTGGCCGGCACGCGCTAGCGATACCAGGTGCAAATCCCCGATCAGCCGATTGATCTGCTCCAGCTGGCGATGCACCAGCCGAAGTTGCTCGGGTTCGCGCGGAAAGACGTCATCCAGCATGCCTTGCACGCGCCCCATTGCGGCATTGAGCGGGGTGCGCAATTCATGCGCGAGCATCGCGCTGGAGTCGCGCAATTCGCGCTCGTACTGCTGCAGCCTGCCGCTCATGGTGTTGAAGTCGTCGGCCAAGGCGGTGAGCTCGTCCGGTGCGCCAGTCACCACCTGCGCGCGCGCTCCGAAGTCGCCGTCGCTGACCCGGTGCGCTGCGGAAGCCACCTGCGAAAATTGCCGCGACAGCGGCCGCGATGCGAGCAGGCCGCAGAACAGGATGACCGGGACCGAGATGGTCATCATGGCGCCCAGCATCCACCAGTCCGGATTGGCCAGCCCGGGCAGGAAATTTTCGATGTCGTAATAGCGCTGGAACAGCTCCCACAGGCGCGCCTGGTTGGCCCTGGGTTGCTCGATCAGCTGGGCGATTTCCGCGCGCGGCTCAGCCGGCACGGTGCTCAGGATCAGGCTATAGCGAAGATTGAAATAGCACCACATGCCGAAGGCGATGACCATCATGGTCAGCACCGCCAGCGCGCTCATGCGCAGCCCCACCCACCACCACAGCGGCGCCTGGCTACGCCACGCATGAAATCGCCGCAGGGCATTCATTGAAAGCGGTATCCCACTGCGCGCACGGTGACCAGGACGCCGGTGATGCCATGCACTTCAAGTTTGCGGCGCAGGTTGTGGATATGCGAATCCACCACCCGTTCCAGCGCATCGCTGTCGGGCAGGCAGGCGTCGAGCAATTCGCTGCGCGTAAAGGCCTTGAATGGTGTCTTGAGCAACAGCGCGAGCAGATTGAATTCGGTTGGTGTCAGATCCAGCGCCACGCTGTCGCCGTTCTCGCCTTGCACGCTGGCAACCACGGCGGCCGGATCCACGCTCAGCCGACCGTGCTGCAGGGGCTCGCCCGGCGCGCGCACGGCCACGCTTCGGCGCAGTACGGCATGCACGCGCGCCACCACTTCCTTGGGGCTGTACGGCTTGACCACGTAATCGTCGGCGCCGTAGCGCAGTGCGCCGAGCTTCTCCGGTTCATCGCCAATGGCGGTGACCATGATCACCGGCGTGTCGCCGGCGCGGCGAATCGCCGACAGCACCTCGATGCCGCTGAGCTTGGGCAGCATCACATCCAGCAGCACCAGATCCGGTGCCCATTGCCGATGCAGCTGGATGGCGCGTTCACCATCGCCGGCCACTGCCACATCGAAGCCATCGCGGCGGAGATAGGCCTCCAAAATGCTGGCGCTATCGGCGTCGTCTTCCACCAGCAGAACCTTTTTGCCTGTCATGGCGTGCTGCCCTGTCGTCTCGATCAAATCTGGATAATTCCCGAAAACAACCTGGACGCTACAGGTCGAGGATGTCGGTCGAGATTGGCTCTGTGCTCCGACATCATGATTCCACAAATTATTCCGCGCCGTTGGCCTTGCGTTTGCCTGGTTGCCGCCAGTGCTGTGCTGTCGGCTGGTTGCTCGCTGACGCCGACCTATCAGCGGCCGGTGGTGAGCGTGCCGGCCACGTTCGGCAGCCCACAGGCAGCATCCGCGCCCGATCAGCCCGACACCAATGCCACGGTTGCCGTGAGTTTGAACGCGCAGGAGCGCGCATTCCTGCAGGCTTTCGCGCCAGACCGCAACCTGCAGCCCCTGGTTGAACGCGCGTTGGCGCACAACGGCGATTTCCGCCGCGCTGCGCTGCAAGTGGAGCAGGCGCGCGCGCAGTACGGCATCACCCAGGCGTCGCGTCTGCCCGCGCTCGCTGTCGGCGCACAACAGCTACGACAACATTTCGACAATCCGGCGCTGGATGCGCGTTACCAGCAGGATCTGGTGATTGCCAATGCGGGAATCGGTAATTTCGAAGTGGATTTCTTCGGCAAGCTGCAGGCGATGTCCGAGGCTGCGCGGCAGCGTTACCTGGCCAGCACCTACGGCCGCGATGCAGCGCGTGGTGCCCTGATTGCCGAGGTGCTGCGTGCCTACACCGCCGAGCGCACGGCTGCGCAGGCGCTGCAGCAACTGCAATCGCTGGATGCCGACAGCGCTGCGCTCCTGGCCATTGCCGAGCGGCAATATCAGGTGGGGCTGATTGCGCGCGACGAGCGCGATGCGCAGCGCGGTCAGGCCGATCAGGCCCATGTGGCGGCCTTGCAGGGCAACGATAACCATGCTGCGGCGGTGCGTGCACTGCAGTTGCTGGCTGGCTATGACAGCACGCCGGTACCCGGCGATCTGCAGGGTTTGATCTCCGCAGATGCGCCTGCGAGCGCATGGCGCGCACTCGATTCGTCACTCTTGCTGCAACGCCCGGATATCCAGCAAGCCGAGCTGGAACTGCGCGCGGCCAATGCCGATATCGGCGCGGCGCGTGCGGCGTTTTTTCCGTCGATCACCTTGAGCACCAGCGTGGGCACCGCCAGCGACGGATTGAGCGGCTTGTTTTCTGCAGGCCACGGGTTGTGGAGCTTTATGCCGCAACTGAATCTGCCGTTGTTCGACGGTGGCCGTAATCGCGCCAATCTGGATCTGGCGCAGGTGCGTAAACGCGCCGATGTGGTCGCCTACGAGCAGTCGATCGAGTCTGCGTTTCGTGAGGTCGCCAATGCGCTCGACGCGCACGCGACCTTGTCGCAGGCCGAGCCGCGCTCGCGCGAGCAGGTCGAACGCGAGCAACTGCGTCTTGCTCGCATGCACAAGCGCGTGGATGCCGGCCTGGAAGACCGCAGCACGCTGCTGGCCGAGCGCTCGCGCATCGCCCAAGCCGAACTCGATTACCTGGACACCGCACGTCAACGCGTGCTGAGCCGCATTGCCCTGTTTCAGGCGTTCTACGGCGTGCGCCTGCCTACCTCTTCCTGACGTCTGCTGGAGACTTTCGATGAATGTACTGTCCTTCAATCGCCTGCGTGGCAACCATGCTGTTCGCGCCGGCGTCCTTGCGTGCATGAGCGCCATTCCGTGCATCGCGCATGCACAAACCGACTTGACCGGGAGCTCGCGCCTGCTGGGGGAGCGGACTGAAATCACTGCGGGCGCCGCAGCAGTTGCCACACCAGAATATGCCGGTGCCGAACGCGCACGCGTGCAATTCAACCCGGTGCTGGTGGTGCAACGCGGTTTGCTGTTCTTCGATACGGCGCGCGGTGCTGGCCTGCAATACCAGAGCAAGTCTGGCTTCTACATCTCGCAATCGCTGTATTACGACCTGGGCCGGCTGCAAAGCGACAGCAACTGGCGGCCGGGCTCGCGCCTGCTGGCTGGCATGGGCGATGTGCCTGGGTCGATGACCGCACGCACGCTGGTGATGCAGCAAGTGACGCCCTACATGAACGTCAACGCGGAGGCGGAATTCGCGCTCAAGGATGCGGCGCGCCGTAACCGCTATCGCGCCGGAGTGGAGTTCACCCTGCTGCATCGCGCCAGCGACACGGTCACTCTGGATCTGGACGTGCATGGCGGCGACCGCCGCTTCAATCAGGCCTATTTCGGCGTCACCGATGCGCAGGCCGGACGTACGCGTTTTGAAGCTTTCAACGCGGGATCCGGCGTCTACGCCGCCGCAGTCGGTGGCAGTTGGATGCATTCGCTGGGCGACCACTGGGCCACCACGCTGGGCGTCACCGGCACGCGCTACCTGGACAACGCCGAAGACAGCCCGCTGGTGGCACGCCGCGCTGTGGTCGGCGGCACCTTTGCACTGACCTACAGCCGCTGAGCGGAACAGACCGGGGGATCGAATGATGACGATGTTTTATCGCGGCCTGGTGTGCGGCACGTTGCTGCTGGGATTGGCCGCCTGCAGTGGGCCGGATGCGCCCGCCACCGAGACGCCGCGCGCGGTGAAGCTGGAGCGCTTTGGCGCCGGCAGCGACAGCCCCCTGCAGGTGCCCGCGCTGGTGCGCCAGGAACAGCGCGCCGAGTTGGCGTTCGAAGGAGCGGGCCGTCTTTCTGCGGTATTGGTGGATGTGGGCGACCACGTGACGCGCGGGCAAGTGCTGGCGCGCCTGGACGATGAACCGCTGCGCCTGCGCGAACAGCAGGCCGACGCAAATGTGCGTGCGGCGCTGGCGCAGTCTGGCGAACGCCAATTGCAATCGCGCCAGCAACAGGCGATGTTCGATGACGGTGCAAGTTCCAATGCGACCTTGACGGCCGCGCGCGCGGCGGCTGATGCCGCTACCGCACAACTGCAGGTGGCCAGGGCCGATCTGGCCATGGCCCGCCGCGGTAGGCGTCTGGGCGAGTTGCGCGCGCCGTACGATGGCAGCGTGGTGGCGCGCCTGCAACAGCCGCAGGCGGATGTGGCAGCGGGGCAGACGGTGCTGCAGGTGGAAGGGCAGGGCCATGTGCAACTGGTCGCCACGCTGCCGACAGCTGCCGCCGCCGACCTGGTGCCCGGGCAAACCGTCCACGCTCGCATAGTTGATGCTGGCGCCGCGCCGGTCGCGCTGCGTCTGCGCAGTCTTTCCAGCCGCGTGGACAATGCCGCAACGGTGCAGGCGTTGTTCGAGCCGGTCGCCGCAACGACGGCACTGCGCAGCGGCGACAGTGTGCTGCTGACCCTGCCTACGCGCGCTGCTTCTACGCCCAGCGTGCCGTTGTCGGCGGTCGTGCCGCGGCTCAATCGGCAACAGGCCAGTGTGTTCGTGTACCAGCCGGCAAAGCGGGCCGTGATCGAACGTGCAGTCGACCTGGGGACGATTGTCGGTGAGCGCGTCCAGATTCTGCGCGGGCTGCGTGCAGGCGAGCAGGTGGTCAGCGCCGGGGTGGGCTTTCTGGTCAGCGGCCAGCCGGTGACCCCACTGCAGGCACAGACGCAGCTGAGCGGAGGTCGCGCGCCATGAAGCTGACACAGATGGCGATGCGTTCGAGCCGGCCGACGTTGTTTGCGGCAGCGATGATTCTGATCGGCGGCATCGTGGCGTTCCTCGGCTTCCCCTCGCAGGAAGAGCCGTCGGTGACCGTGCGCGACATGCTGGTGTCGGTGGCCTATCCCGGCATGCCCAGCGAGCAGGTGGAGAACCTGCTGGCGCGCCCCGTTGAAGAGCAGCTGCGTGAGCTGGCAGGTATCAAGCGCATCGTCACTACGGTGCGCCCGGGCAGCGCGATCGTGCAGTTGACCGCCTACGACGATGTGCAGGATTTGCCGGCGCTCTGGCAGCGTGTGCGCGCCAAGGCCGCAGAGGCCGGTGCGCAATTGCCTGCCGGTACGCTTGGTCCGTTCGTCGACGACGACTTCGGGCGCGTGTCGGTGGCCTCGATTGCAGTCACCGCGCCAGGCTTTTCGATGAGCGAAATGCGCGGCCCGCTGCGGCGCATGCGCGAGCAGTTGTATGGCTTGCCCGGCGTGGAGCAGGTGAAGTTGTTCGGCCTGCAGGATGAGCGCGTGTACGTGTCGTTTGATCGCGCGCGCCTGCTGGCGAGCGGCCTGACCCCGTCCAGCGTGATGGCGCAATTGCGCGCGCAGAATGTGGTGGGCTCCGGTGGGCAAGTGGCGGTGTCTGGATTGGCGCTGACCGTGGCCACCACCGGCGAAATTCGCACGCCCGAACAGTTGCGCAGCGTGCTGCTGAGTGTGCCGGGCGCATCTGCCGGCGGCGCGCGTGAGGTAACCCTGGGCGAGTTGGCACAGGTGCAGGTGATGCCGGCCGACCCGCCGCAAAGCGCGGCCGTTTACCAGGGCCAGCCAGCGGTGGTGGTCTCGGTGTCGATGCAACCTGGCAGCAATATCGCCGACTTCGGCAAGGCGCTGCGCGCCAAGCTCGACGACACCGCGCGCCAACTGCCTGTCGGCTTTACCCAGCACGTGGTGAGCTTCCAGGCCGATGTGGTCGAGCGTGAGATGGGCAAGATGCATCACGTCATGGGCGAGACCATTGTCATCGTCATGGCCGTGGTGATGCTGTTTCTGGGCTGGCGCACCGGCTTGATCGTCGGCGCGATCGTGCCGTTGACCATCTTCGCCTCGCTGATCGTCATGCGCGTGCTGGACGTGGAGCTGCAGACGGTCTCGATTGCCGCCATTATTCTTGCGCTGGGCTTGTTGGTGGACAACGGCATCGTCATTGCCGAAGACATCGAGCGCCGTCTGGTGGCCGGCGAGGAACTTCGCCAGGCATGTATCGATGCAGGCCGGACGTTGGCAACCCCATTGCTGACCTCGTCGTTGGTCATCGTGCTGGCGTTCTCGCCATTCTTTTTCGGCCAGACCAGCACCAACGAATATCTGCGCTCGCTGGCCACCGTGTTGGGCGTGACGCTGCTTGGGTCGTGGTTGCTGAGCATCACGGTGACGCCGCTGCTGTGCATGTATTTCGCCAAGGTGCATGCCGCCAAGGACAGCGACGCAGCGGAATCGCGGTTCTATCGTGGCTACCGGCGTGTCATCGAACGTGTGCTGCAGCACAAGGCGCTGTTCATCGGTGCCATGGCGGCGATGCTGGCGGTGGCGATCACCGTGCTGGTGTCGATTCCGTACGATTTCCTGCCCAAGTCTGATCGCCTGCAGTTCCAGGTGCCGGTAACCTTGCAAGCGGGCAGCGACGCACGCGAAACCCTGCGCACGGTGAGCGACCTCAGCCGCTGGTTGGGCGACCGCCGCGCCAACCCCGAGGTGGTGGACAGCATCGGCTATGTCGCCGATGGCGGGCCGCGCATCGTGTTGGGCCTGAACCCGCCGCTGCCGGCCGCCAACCAGGCGTACTTCACGGTCAGCGTGCGGCCCGGCACCGACATCGATGCGGTGATCGCACGAGTGCGCGCGCATGTGCGCAGCCATTTCCCCGCGCTGCGTGCCGAGCCCAAACGCTTTTCGCTAGGCGCGACCGAAGCCGGCATGGCAGTGTACCGCGTGGTGGGCCCGGACGAGGCCGTGTTGCGCAGCAGCGCCGCTGCCATTGCCAAGGCGTTGCGGGCAGTGCCGGGCACCGTGGATGTGCAGGACGATTGGCAAGCCCGCATTCCGCGCTATGTGGTGCAGGTCGACCAGCTCAAAGCGCGGCGCGCCGGTGTGAGCAGCGAAGACGTGGCGCGGGCATTGCAGGCGCGCTACAGCGGCGTGGACGCCACGTTGATCCGCGACGATGGCACCGATGTGCCGGTGGTCGTACGTGGCAGCGCACAGGAGCGCGCCGCCAACGGCAATCCGGCCGATACGCTGGTGTATCCGCAAGCAGGCGGCGCGCCGGTGCCGCTAGCGGCAATCGCCACCGTGCTGCGCGACAGCGAGCCGTCGGCGATCCAGCGGCGCAACCTCAGTCGTGCCATCACGGTGACTGCGCGCAATCCGCAATTGACCGCGACCGAGATCGTCGAGCGGCTGGCGGCGCCCATCGCTGCGCTCAAGTTGCCGCCAGGCTACCGCGTGGAGATTGGCGGTGAACTGGAGGATTCAGCCGAAGCCAATCAAGCCTTGCTGCACTACATGCCGCATGCGCTGGGCGCGATCCTGTTGCTGTTCGTGTGGCAGTTCAACTCGTTCCGCAAATTGTTCATCGTGCTGTCGGCGGTGCCATTCGTGTTGATCGGCGCGGCGCTGGCGCTGGTGATCACGGGCTATCCGTTTGGCTTCATGGCGACGTTCGGCTTGCTGGCGCTGGCCGGCATCATCGTCAACAACGCGGTGTTGCTGTTGGAACGCATCGAGGCCGAACTTGCCGATGGCCTGCCACGCCGCGAGGCAGTGGTTGCTGCCGCGGTCAAACGTCTGCGTCCGATCGTCATGACCAAGCTCACCTGCATCGTCGGCCTGGTACCGCTGATGCTGTTCGCCGGCCCGCTGTGGACCGGGATGGCGATCACCATGATCGGTGGGTTGGCGTTGGGCACGCTGGTGACGCTGGGCTTGATCCCGATCCTGTACGACCTGCTGTTCGGTCTGCGCGTGCGGCGCGGTGCCTAGACCGCGCCTGCATTCGTCGGCCCGGCACGCCATACTTGGGGCAGACAGCAGCAAACACGACACGATGAGCAAAGCAAAAGAGAAAGCCACACAGCAGCCGGTGCAGCCACCTGTACCTGTGTTTCAACTGCATGTGGCAGTGACCGGCAGTGCGCCGCTGATCTGGCGGCGCCTGCTGGTGTCGGGCGCGGTGCGCCTGGCCACGCTGCATCGCGTGTTGCAGCCGGTGATGGGCTGGAATGGCGCGCACCCCTACGAGTTTGACCTGGGCGGTGGGCGTTATGGCGAAGCCGGGCTGGATGTGCCGGAGCGTCCACGGCTCAAACATGCCGGCCGCGTCACCCTGGAAAGCGCAGTGGGCGAACTGGAACGCTTCGAGTATTTCTACGGCGCCGGCCATGGCTGGCAGCATCGCGTGCAGGTGGAAGCGCTGTTGCCGCCGGATGCCGGCCTGCGTGTGGCGCGCTGCGTGGACGGGGCCAATGCCTGCCCGCCAGAGCGCAGTGACGGCATTGACGGCTATCAGACGCTGGTGCAGATCATCGCCGACCCGGACCACCCGCAGCATGTGCAGGAACTGGCGACGTTGGGCGGGCGGTTCGAGCCCGGTCATTTCGATCTGGCAGAGGTCAATCGTTTGCTGGCGCGCGTGCGCGAGTGAGGCGTGTGCGCCCGGCATCTGAGGAGAACCTGGAAATGTTTTCGCGCGCCACGGTGGCGTTTACGCGTTGTACGGGCTGATCAGGCGGCGCTTATCGAGCAGCGCCACTGCGGCTTGACGCCCGATCGGCTAGCCTGAGGCCCCGGTTTTTCCGAAGTCTGCGCAATGTTCCGCTGGTTCGAGTCCCTGATCGATATTTTCCCGCCCATCGAGCGGGAGATGCCGCCACGCAGCGTGTGGCGCTTTTACCTGCATTATCTGCGGCCGTTGTGGCCAATTCTGTTAGCGACCTTGATCGCCGGACTACTGCTGGCGCTGGTGGAAGTGGCGATGTTCGACTTCCTCGGCCGCATCGTCGACATGCTGGCCGAGCAGCCGGGGCCGGATTTTTTCCGGCGCCATGCCAGCGAACTGGTGTGGATGGCGCTGATCACGCTGGTGGCGCGGCCGTTCTTCACGGGGCTGCATAACCTGCTGGTCAATCAGGCCATCGTGCCGGGCCTGAGCAACCGTTCGCGCTGGCTGATGCACAACTACGTAGTGCGGCAGAGTCTGGCGTTCTTCCACAACGATTTTGCCGGACGTATCGCCAACCGCGTGATGCAGACCGGCACCTCGCTGCGCGAATCGGCGGTGCAGATGGTCGATGCGCTCTGGTACATCGTGGTCTATACCGGCAGCGCACTGTGGTTGTTCGCGCAGGCCGACCCGTGGTTGATGGTGCCGCTGCTGTGTTGGCTGGTGGTGTATGTGGGGTTGATGGCGTTCTTCGTGCCGCGCATGAAGGCGCGTGCGTGGGTGGCATCGGACGCGCGCTCCAAGGCCACCGGGCGCATCGTGGATGGCTACACCAATATCGCCACGCTCAAGCTGTTTTCGCATGCGCGCCGCGAAGAGGCCTACGTGCGCGATGCGATCGACGAGCTGGCGGTCAAGCATCGCCTGCAGACACGCGTGACCACCGCAATGGACACCGCCATTGCCATCGCCAACGGCTTCCTGATCGTGGGCACCTGCGGGCTGGCGTTGTGGCTGTGGAGCCGCGGCCAGATCAGCGTGGGCGCCATTACGCTGGCCACCGGGCTGGTGATCCGCATCCACAACATGTCCGGCTGGATCATGTGGACGGTGAATGGCATTTTCGAAGACATCGGCAGCGTGCAGGACGGCATGCAGACCATTGCCCAGCCACTGACGGTGCAGGACCAGCCCAGCGCGCTGCCGCTGCAGGTGACACGCGGCGAAGTACATTTCGACCAGATCCACTTCCATTACGGCAAGAGTGGCGGCGTGATCGCCGGGCTCGACCTGCAGGTGCGCGCCGGCGAAAAGATCGGTCTGGTGGGGCCCTCCGGCGCAGGCAAGTCGACGCTGGTCAACGTGCTGCTGCGCCTGTACGACCTGGAGCAGGGGCGCATCCTGATCGATGGCCAGGACATCGCCCAGGTCACGCAGGAAAGCCTGCGCGGGCAGATCGGCCTGGTCACGCAGGACACCTCGCTGCTGCACCGCTCCATTCGCGACAATCTGCTGTACGGCCGCCCGCAGGCCACCGAAGCGCAACTGCTGGATGCGGTGCACAAGGCGCGTGCGGATGGCTTTATCGACACGCTGGTGGATGGCGAAGGCCGCCGCGGTTTCGATGCACATGTGGGCGAACGCGGGGTCAAGTTGTCGGGTGGCCAGCGCCAGCGCATCGCCATCGCACGCGTGCTGCTGAAAGACGCGCCGATCCTGATCCTGGACGAGGCCACCTCGGCGCTGGATTCGGAAGTGGAAGCGGCCATCCAGGACAGCCTGGATGCGTTGATGAGTGACAAGACCGTCATTGCGATCGCGCATCGGCTCTCCACCATCGCGCGCATGGATCGCCTGGTGGTGATGGATGGTGGGCGCATCGTCGAGACAGGCACGCATGCGGAACTGATCGCGCACGGCGGCCTGTACGCCCGGCTATGGGCGCGGCAGACCGGTGGGTTTGTTGCGGCGGATGCGTGACGGGAAAAGCGACGCGTGAGGACACACAATTGGCTTCGTGTGGCTTGAAGACTTGCCAACCGAAATTAGCAAGCATCCAAGCCCCTCTCCCCTCGGGAGAGGGGTTGGGGTGAGGGTACGGGGCGTAGCCGCTTGTTAGTTGGGCAATACGAGGCTTCGCCCGCACCCTCATCCGCCCCTGCGGGGCACCTTCTCCCGGTGGGAGAAGGGATGCAGGCAGCTCTCATTGAGCCCCTCTCCCGTCGGGAGAGGGGTTGGGGTGAGGGTGAGGGTACGGGGCGAAGCCACTCGCTAGTTGGACCACACGAAGCTTCGCCCGCACCCTCATCCGCCCCTACGGGGCACCTTCTCCCGGTGGGAGAAGGGATGCAGGCAGCTCTTCATCAAGCCCCTCTCCCGTCGGGAGAGGGGTTGGGGTGAGGGTACGGGGCGTAGCCATTCGCTAGTTGGGCCACACGAGGCTTCGCCCGCACCCTCATCCGCCCCTGCGGGGCACCTTCTCCCGAGGGGAGAAGGGATGCAGGCAGCTCTCATTGAGCCCCTCTCCCCTCGGGAGAGGGGTTGGGGTGAGGGTACGGGGCGAAGCCACTTGCTATGTTGGCCACACGAGGCTTCGCCCGCACCCTCATCCGCCCCTGCGGGGCACCTTCTCCCGAGGGGAGAGGGACGCGGTCACTGAATCGGCTGATCCAGCATCAACTCGCGTGCAAAGCGCACCGGCGGTGCGCCGTAGGACAGGATCTTGTCGTGGTAGGCCTTCAGATTGAAGGCGCTGCCCAGCTTGTCCCGCACCGCCTTGCGCGTATCCAGATGTTCCTGCACGCCCACGAAGTAGGTCGGCAACTGGGCCGACGACAGCTGCGCACGCACCCACTTGCCCGAGGCTTCGCTTTCCTGCTGGAAGGTGTCGTGGGTCATCAGGTGCATCGCCTTGTCGCGATCCCAGCCGTCCACGTGTACGCCCTGGTCGAGGATCGCGTTGGCGATCGTGCGCAGATAGAACTTGAGCTGCACCAGGTGGAATAACGGGTCGTTATCCAGGTAGCCCTGTTCCTGCATCATGCGTTCGGTGTAGACCGCCCAGCCTTCGGCAAACATGCCCGAGCGCAGCACCGCGCGCAGCGTGGAGGGGAACTTGCCCGAGTGCCAGCCTTCCAGGTAATGGCCCGGGGTGCCTTCGTGGATGCTGAGCAGGTGGATCATGCGGCTGTTGTATTCGCGCAGGAACGAATCGACTTGCTTGGCATTCCAGTCGTCGGGGATCGGCGACACCGCATAGAACGTCTTGAGGTTCTTGTCGAGCGGGCCGGGCGAGTCGCAGTAGGCCACCGCCACGCCGCGCTGGAATTCCGGCATCAGGATGATGTCCACCGGCGAATCGGGCAGGGTCATCAGATCTTTCTGGCGCACGAATTCGGTGGATTGCGCGAGCGCTGCCTTGGCATCGTCCACCACCTTGTCGCGTGCCGGCTTGTCGGCGTAGGCCAGTTCCAGCGCCGCCTCGATCGCGGCCTGCTGCTGGTCATCGCTGGGCGCATCCGGCAGGGCCGGCGCGCCGGGCTTGTCCTTGAGCACGGTGCGCGCAATGCCGTACATCTCCGTGCGTACGCGCGTGAGCTCGGATTCGGCACGCTGCTTGATCTCCGCACGCGACAGCGACGACAGCAGCGCAAACTTCAGCTTCTGGTCGTACTTGTCCGCGCCCACGCGGAAGTCGCCCTTGGCGTTGGGCACCAGCACCGTGTCCAGCCAGGTTTGCTGCTCGGCCACCGCTTTCTTCAAGTTGTCGATGGCGGCCTGCGCGCGCGCGGCATCGGGCGGGGACAGCTGGCCGATGTTGGGCGCGATGAAGGTGTCGACGATGCTGAGGATGCCCTTGTTCTGCTTGGCCACCGTCTCGGCATGGATCTTCGGCACACGCGCCGGATCCAGGTTCTCGCGCGCCTGTGCGAGCAGGCTGGGGATCTTTTCCATGCGCTGGGTAGCCGAGGCCAGGCGCTCGGGCAGGGGCGCGAATTCACGCGCCATCAGGCTGTACAGCGCGCTGCCGGCCAGGCCGTTGTAGACCTGCGGGTCCCAGGCCCAGCTCTGCAGCACCTCGGTGTTCCAGATTTCCGATTGCAGCTGGTTGCGCAGGATCGCCGCGTCCACCTGGTTTTCGCGCGAGAGCTTGCTGACGTCCAGCGCATCGAGCTCGGTCAGTAGCTGCTTGCCGGCGTCCAGGCTGCGCTGGCGGCCGGCGGTGCTCAGATCATCGAGCTGGCTGTCGAAGCGGTGGTCACCGACCTGGGTGGCATTGACCGGCGACAGTTGCATCCAGGTGTCCAGCGCGTGCTTGGAGAGCGCGGCAAAGCGCGCATCCGGGCTCTGCGCATCCTGTGCAGTGGCGGCGGCGGTGCCGGCACGCGGCGGTTCGGGCTGCTGGCAGGCGCTGAGACCGGCGAGCAGGGCGAGGACGAGCAGGCGTTGACGCATTCGTGAGTCCTGGGTGGTAGCAATCGCTCAGCATAGGCATCCAGGCTGCCGGCCGCATCCGCCATTGGTTTACCCTGGCCACCTTCCAAGGAGGTGGACCATGCACGACACCGGCAGTTTTGATTGCGGACGCATCGCGTTCGATCTGCACACCGAAGCCCCTATCCGTGGCGTGTACGGCTGCAATTGCTCGCCGTGCCAAGCGGCCGAAGGAGCCAGCCGATGAGCGCCGCGCTGCGCACGGTGCTGCTGGCGTTGTTGTCCTGTGGCCTGGTGGCAGGCTGCGCTCAACAGCAGCGCGAGCTTGCCGGCGGAGCCGCTGCGCCGGCAGCGCCGCCGTCCGGCCAGGGTAATTTGCTGGCGTATGAGCACGAAGTGCGGATCGAGTTGGCCGCCGACCAGATCGGCCCGCGCATCACCGCGGTGCGCACCGCCTGCCAGTCGGCGCAGTACGGCGATTGCGCGTTGCTGGCGGTGTCACAGGAAGGCGGGCGCGCGCCCAGCGGCAGCATTCGCGTGCGCGTGGCGCCAGACGGCGTGGACCCGTTGGTGCAGCTGGCTGGCCAGCAAGGCGATGTGGCCGCGCGCACCACGCATGCCGAAGACCTGGCGCAGCAGATCGCCGACACCGGCCTGGCGCAAGCGCGCCTGCAAAACGAACATGCCCGGCTGCTGCAGCTGCAACAGCGCCATGACCTGGCGGTGACGGATCTGCTGGCCTTGTCCAAGCGGCTGGCCGAGATCGAAGCCGAAGCGCAGCAGACCCAGCAACAGGCCGCGCAGCAGCAGCGCCGCGTGCGCACGCAGTTGCTGACCATCGAATTCCGTGGCACCAGCGGCGAGCAGGGCCGTGGCGAGATCGCCGAAGCGGCTGCCGAGTTCGGTCAGGTGTTTGCCTCCAGCGTGGCCTTTGTCATCCGCGCGGTGGCGGCCTTGGTGCCGGTCGTGGTGGTGCTGGCCATCGTCGGCTGGCTGCTGCGGCTGGCGTGGCGCTGGCGGGCGCGGCGGCGCCGGGTGGTGTAACGCGTCAGGCAGGCCGGCGCACAGCGCTGGCCTGCCCAGATGCTGCGACGGCGATGCGGGCTTGGAGCAGCTATCAAAACGACTGCGCAGCCGCCAGGCGGGCGCGGCCGGTGCTCGGAATCCTCATGTACCCCCCCCGTACACTCCGGTTCCTACGCGCCGTCCGCACCCACCTGACGGCTGCTCGCTACGTTTTGTTAGCCGCTCTTAGCCCTCGTCGACCTCGAATTCAATGAAGACATCCAACTGCAGCGCCAGTTCCTGCACGGCGTCGCGCACCTTCTGTGCAGTCGATTCGTTGCCGGCTTCCACTTCGAATTCGTGCGTGCCCGGACCTTCGTCGTCGGACAGACCTGCCGAACTGGAGTCGTCATCGTCCAGGTGCGGCATCAGATCGTCGACTTCCTCGACATGCTCGATGCCTTCGATGCTTTGCAACAGATTGCCAATGGCGCGGGCATCGTCGTCGGTGCCGGTGATACGCATGCGAAGAGTCGGCATGGGCGTTAGTCCTGAGTGGTGGGAACGCAAAGCCTAGGTAGCGGCAGGCAAAGGCAAGGTGATGGCCTGCCGGCTCCACGTCATGCGATTCATGCCGGCTGCGTGCGCCAGCTTGCCTGCGCGTGTTGCGCCGTCTCCAGCACCTGCCGTGCGGCGCTGCCGAGCATGGCCGGCATGATGTAGTGACGATGCGTGCGGTGGATCGCCGCCATGTACAGGTGCCCGAACAGGTTGCGGCAATGCACCTGCGTAGCCATGGTCACCGCGAGCGTGTGTTCACCGGTGCGGCGCACGCTGATCGCCGAGCGGAAACGCACGTGTTTGTCGTCCGCGCCCAGCAGCACCTGCACCTGCCGGCCATCGGCATCGCTGCGGTGCGCCAGCACCGGGTAACGGCTGGCGAACCGCTGCGCTGCATGCGGGTCCAGTAACGACGACACCGGGCAACCCAGCGGCGAGGTGCGCAGCCCCAGCGGTCTGACCATCAGGTTGCGCAGCCGCATCAATCCGCTCACCCCGCTCGGTGGCTGGTCGATGAAGGCCTGCAGCAGCTCGCACATCAGCTCCGGCAGCCGGTCGCTGCGCAGCTGGCGCGTATCCAGTTGCACCTGATGGCTGTCCTGGTAGTGCACTGGCGCGCTGAAGTGCGCGTGCAGCAGCGCATCGTCGGCCACGGTGGGCAGTGCGCGCACACGCGGTGCCGGCGCACTGGTGGCCACGAAGCCGCCACGTTGCGTCAGCGCCAGGGCCTGGCGCAGGCGACCGGCCCAGCGCCGCGCACGGGCGCACGCACGCTGCTGCCAGCTCTGTGGTCTGACGTTGAAGGACAGCGCGGTGGTCGGCACCTCGCTGGCACGGAACTGGTCCGATTCCAGCAATGCGGTGACCGCCTCCGGCAACAGCTCGGTGAGGCTGGCGATGGTGGCCTGGCCACTGCTGACCAAGGCCTGCTGTGCGCTGTCCAGCGCACCCGCGGCTTCATCCGGATGACAGGACAGGGCGAACAACGCCGAATGGCCCGCGCTGCCGCGCGCCGGCACGAACTGATGCCAGGTGCCACCGCCAAAGCGCACCGTGAACAGGCTGTCGCCGGGCAGGTCCACATGGCGCAGCGCGTGCAGGAAGGCCTGCGGATCCTGCGCAATCTGCTGCGCCGAAGCGGTGGAGAACCGCAGCTGCGCGCCGCCGCTGCCGGTCACCGCAGTGAATACGCGGTTGCCGGCATGGCAGTGGAACGGGTGCCCCTGCGGGCCGACCGAAAACGAGAACAGCGAGGCCGGGTCGCCCAGCTGGAAGTCCGGTGCCGACAGCTGCGCCGATGGCTCGTCCAGCGCGGCGTGATGGGCCGGGTGCTGCTGTTGCCGCAGGCCGGCCTGCGCGATCAGGCCGTCGCCGGCACCTGGATCCAGCTGGGCGATCAGGATCACTTCCACCGGCCGCCCGCCGCTGCAGGAGGGCAGCAACACGCGGGGGAAACTCGCTTCGGCAACAACCTGTTGTGGGTACATGGCAATCCTTGCAGTCATGACGAAGAGCGGGATTCAGCGCGGTTTCTTGGCTAATTTGCGCGATTCGCGTTGCAACGGACCGGCCTTGGGGCAGACCTCGAAGGCGAAACCGCTGAGCGTGTTGACCATGTTGTCCGGGGTCAGCCGGTACACCACGAACTGGCCGCGCCGTTCGCTGCTGACAAGGCCAGCCGCCGACAACACCGACAGATGCCGCGAAATGGCGGGCGCACTCATCGCAAAGCGCTCGCCGATCTGGCCAGCGGTGAGTTCCTGCGCCGACAGATAGGCCAGGATCTCGCGACGTGGCCGCGATGCCAGGGCTTCGAAGATGCGATCGATCGACATGATGGCTTAGCTAATTAACGAATTAGCTAATTAACTCGTTTGATGTGCGAGGTGTCAAGCGATTTTTACTGGCGGGTCTGGCTGGGAGCGTCGCCCGTCACTGTTTGGAGAGAAGGATGTGCGGTGCAAGGCCGTGCTGGCGTGCGCGTCTACCGTTGCTTTCGCAGCCGCCTGACGCGCCACTTGGCGGCAGCTGATTGCATCGCTTGCACGACGGGAGACATCGCGGCGCAGGTGCAGGTGGCGATGCCCTACCTGCGGCGAAGGCTCACTCGGTTGCCGGCGCACGGCGCGATCGCCGCCGTTTGCCCGGCGTGTGCGCGGTCTCGCTGGTGGGCAATGCCAGCAGTTCGGCGGGCAGTGCCGGCATCGGCGTGCGCTCGTCCAGTGCTTCGCGTTTGAGCCAGTCGATGAACACGGTGGCTGCCGGGCTGGGCGCGCGATGGCTGGGGTGCACGATGTAGTACGCATAGCGCGCCTTCAAGGTCGGGCCGGGCAGGCGTACCAGCTCATAGCGCTGCAGATACGGTTGGGCAATGTGCTTGCGTGCCAGCACCGCGCCCAACCCGTACACGGCCGCGCGCATGGCATCGGTGCTGTCGTTGAAGGTGTGCATTGGCGGTAGCGTGGTGCCGCGCACCTGCGCCGCGCGGAACCAGTCGCGCCAGCCCTGCGGCGACATGTCCGACAACAGCGGCAGTTGCGCAATTTGCGCCGGCGTCTGCAACGCGGCCACTTCTGGCAACGAGGGCGAGGCCACCGGGAACAGTTCGTCGTCCATCAGGTAGTGCGAGGTCAGCCCCGGCCAGGCGCCTTGGCCATAGCGGATGCCCACTTCCGGCCCGCCTTCCTCGAAGCGCGAGAACGCCGGGTCCGACTGCAGGTCCAGGCGGATATGCGGGTGCAGGCGACAGAACCGCGGCAGGCGCGGCAACAACCAGCAATACGACAGTGAACGCAGCGTGGTCACGCGCAACGGGATGGCGTCTTCGCGCGGATGCAGATTGCCTGCCACCGCGGCGATCTCGGCCAGCGCCGCGCTCGCGGCATCGGCCAGCTGGCGTCCTTCGGCGGTGAGCATCACGCCGCGCGGCAGCCGCTGAAACAAGGTTGCACCGAGCAGTGCCTCGAGCTTGCGCACGTGGTGGCTCACCGCGCTGGCGGTGAGGTGCAGTTCTTCCGCCGCATGGGCGAAGTTCTGGTGGCGCGCGGCTGCGGCGAAGACGCCGAGCGCAGGTAGCAAGGTAGGGCGCAGGTACATGAGGCATGAGTGAGATTTGTGGCTCGCCCCGATACTACGCGCTTGTCGCGCCTGCGATGTACGCGGATGCTTTGTCGCTCCCCACCTCGATCCCGCGCCATGACCGCTCGCCTGCCCGATGTTCTTTCACGCGTGCGCACCGCCGCACCGCAGGACAGAAGGGCGCGCGCATGAGTGCCCAGCCGTCACTGCAACCGGCGCTGGGCGTGCGCGATTGGCGCACCCCGCTGGAACTGGTGTTCCTGGGAATCGTATGGGGCTGCTCGTTTCTGTTCATGCGCGTGGCCGCGCCGCATTTCGGCGCCGCGGCACTGGTGGAAATTCGTCTCGCGCTGGGTGCCGCGGTGTTGTTGCCGTTTTTGTGGGTGGCGCGCCGCCGCTTCCCGCTGCACCGTTGGCCGATGCTGGCCGCCATCGGCGTGCTCAACTCGGCATTGCCGTTCCTGCTGTTCGCCTGGGGCGCGCAGCATGCGCCCGCGGCGGTGGGCGCGATCTGCAACGCAATGACGGTGTTGTTCACTGCCCTGATCGCGTTTGTGTTCTTTGGCGAACGCATCGGCACCCGCCGCGCGGTGGCACTGTTGATCGGCTTCATCGGCGTGCTGGTACTGGCCACCGGCAAGTCCGCCGGGCTCAGCGTGGGGCCGGCCGCGTTGGCCGGCGCCACCGCGTCGCTGCTGTATGGCATCGGCTACAACCTGGTGAAACGCTACATGGGCGATCTGCCGCCGGCAGCATCGGCAGCCTCCACATTGGGGTGCAGTGCGCTGCTGTTGGCGCCGGTGGCGTGGTGGCAGTGGCCGAGCGCGACGGTGCCGGCCAGCGCATGGGCCTGCGCCGGTGCACTGGGCGTGGTGTGCACCGGGCTGGCCTTCCTGATGTATTACCGCCTGATCCAGCGCATCGGCCCCGCGCGCGCCTCCACCGTCACCTATCTGGTGCCGGTGTTCGGCGCGCTGCTGGCCTGGGCACTATTGGGCGAGGCACTGACCTGGACCATGCTGCTGGCCGCGGTATTGATCCTGGGTAGCGTGGCCTTCAGCCAACGCGCACGTTAACTACGCGCAGTTTTTCTGGGAGTCATGAGGCGAACCCGCTTTTGCGATTCCCCATTCCCGATTCCCCATTCACGCCGCAGGCGGCGTCCGCACCGGCAACGGCACATTGCACAGATCGATGTGCCCGGCCGGTCGCTTGTAGAAATCGTCCTTGCGGTTGCGGCGTGCTTCGGCTACGTCGCGGAAGGTCTGGCTGTCGGTGCGCAGTAATTGCAGCGGTGTGCGCTCGGGCAACGGCACCTCGCTGGCGAGCCGGATCGCGCGCAGCGTGGTGCGCTGTGCGGCGTCTTCGTAAAAGCCCATTGGATCAGGTCCACGCGGAATCACGCTCAGCAATTCCATGCCCTTGACCACGCGGCCGACCACGGTGATGTTGCGGTCCAGCTGACGGGGCGATTGCCCGGTGACCACGTAAAGCTCGGCGCCGATGCTGCTGTCTTCATCGTTGTTGCGGCCCGCGCCCAAGGTGCCATAGCAATGCGCCAGCCAGGTCTTGCCGCTGGCCGGATCGCGGCCCACCGGGAAACCGTCGACGAAGCCGACCTGCGGTGCCCAGCCGTCGCTGTCGGGCAGGCGCTGGAAATCCAGGCCCTGCGAGGCGCGTTCGAATTCGGCCGGCAGATGCGTTTTCGCCGATCCCAGCGATTTGGCCTTGGCCGGCGTCTCGCCGTCGGGGTCGCCGAACTGCACCACGAAATTGTCCTGCGAGCGATAGATGCTCAGCCCGTCCCAGAAGCGTTCGTGGGCCAGGGTGCGGATGTTGCCCACATGCGCCGGCGCGAACTGCGGAGCTAGTTCGATGATCACCCGGCCGCTGTCCAGTTCCAGATACAACGTGCGCTCCGGGTCGATGACGCGCCATGCGGAGGCGGGCGAGGCGTCGAGCAATTGCTGCGGGCTTCGGTAGGCAGCGCTGGCAGCGGTTGGCACCAACAGGGCGAGCAGGCAGGCAGAAGCGAGGGTGCGCAGAAGCATGAAGGCAGCCAGCGGGGAGGTGACTGATTCTTGCCGACGCGGCGCGCCAACGCAAAGGGCGGTGCGCTCCCCATGCCATACCCCAGCACCACAGCGCCGGCCCGAAGGCCGGCGTTGTGGTGATGCAAATGCAGCAGCGGCACGCTAAATCAGCTGTCTGGACACAACCGGCTCAGCGCGCCGCCGATGCAAGGTTGGAGCGGCTAACAAAACGGCGTCGTTGTTGCTAGCTGCGCTTAGTGGTTACGCACGTGCGGGCTGGTGTGGTGCTGTGCCGGCGCATGGTTGTTGCGGAACAGCGGGATCAGCTGCCACAGCGCAGACAGGCCGACCAGTGTGTACACCACGCGCGACAGGGCCGCGTCTTGTCCGCCAAACAGGGCGGCAACCAGATCGAATTGGAACAGGCCGACCAGGCCCCAGTTCAATCCGCCGACGATAAGAAGCACCAGGGTGATGACATTGATCGCTTTCATGGGAGGCAGTCCGTGTGTGGGTTTGGAGTGCCTAGACTCACCATCGCAGCGCAAATGCATCGTGAGTGTTTCAACGCATCTTTTTGCATTGCAAAGACGCATCACTCACGTGATGAGGACGGCAATCGACCTCGTCTGCGGCGTGCCGTGACACGCATTTCTCGCGCTCGTCAGCGTTGCGGCTTGCGCTTGATGTAGAGCTGCTTACGCACGCGCGCAACCACATCACCGCTGCGGTCGTGCACGTCGGTGTCGAACCAGTGCAGGTATTTTTCGCCGCTGTCGGTGGCGCTGCGCAAGGTGTCGAGGATGGCGTTGTCGAGCACGAAGTCCGCGGTCACCGTGCTACGGCCGGGCTTGATGAAGTCGATGCTGCCGGCCTTGTCCCAGACGTAGTAATCGCGTCCCAGGTTCTGCATCACCAGCAGCATCCAGAACGGGTCGGTCATGGCGAACAGGCTGCCGCCGAAATGCGTGCCCACGTAGTTGCGGTTCCATGGCCGCTGGCGCAGCTCGACCCGCGTGTAGCGGTAATCGGCCGACAACACGGTGACGTGGATGCCCGCGAACAGGAACGGCGGCCACAGGTTGAGGCCGAATTTGAACAAGGGTGCGCGCATGCTCGACGTCAGCTCTCCAGGCCAGCGCCGAGAATAACATTCGTATGCGTATGGAGTAATGCCGAAGGCACGTCGCGCTGCAGATGCGGCCGCGCCGGCCGGCATCTGCAGCGCGCAGGGATCAGAACAACAGCGCCGACATCTTGCGGCGGTAGCGGCCCACCAGGTCTTCGTCCTCGATCACGCGGAACGCGTCGATCAGGCTACGGCGCGGCAGGTTGTCCTCGAAACCGCGGTTCTGGCGCAGCATTTCCAGAAACTGCTCCAGCGCCGCTTCGTCGTCGCCTTCGAGCAGGTGACGGACCCCGAGCAGATGGCGCGCGTGCAGGTCGCTGCCATCGGCGGCCACCGTCGCCTGCAGGGCGGCGGCGTCGGGCGCATCCTTGAGCACGTTCGCAAAGCCCAGCCGCGCCTTGGCGCGCACGGCACGGTCGTCGGTGGCCAGGTTGGCGGGCAGGGCGTCGATCAACTGCTCGGCCTCGAGCGTGTCGCCGGTCTTGAGCAGCGCCAGCGCCAGGTCCAGCTTGAGTTCGTCCTTGTCCGGCTCGGCGGTGATCGCTTCACGCAGCGCGGCGACCTGCGCCTGCGGGTCCAGCGGCGCCAGCGGAACCTCTTCGGCCACCTGTGGCTCGGCCGGCAGCACGCCGTGCTGGGTCAGGAACTCGCGGATCTGGCCTTCCGGCATGGCGCCCGGGAAGCCGTCCACCAGTTCGCCACCCTTGACCAGGAACACGGTGGGAACCGAACGGATCTGGAAGGCCGCAGCGATCTGCTGTTCCTTGTCCACGTCGACCTTGGCCAGCTCAAAAGCGCCGTTGTAGTCGGCTGCCAGCTTTTCCAGGATCGGGGTCAGCGATTTGCATGGCCCGCACCAGGTGGCCCAGAAGTCCACCAGCACCGGTGTCGTCAACGATTTCTGCAGGACCTCGGTCTCGAAGGTGTCGGTGGTGACATCGAATACATGCGCTTTGTCGGACATGGGTTTCCAGGAGAATGACGGCAACAGTGGACCGTAATGGTGGCAAACCCGGCCCAGACAAGGCCAGCGTTGCCGCCACCAGGGGTTCACGCCGCGCCCGCCGCGCACGACAATGCCGTGCTCTGGCGCGTTGCGCGCCGCGACGTGGAGCAGGGCGATGGCGATCATCGAGGGTGTGCAGCGGTATCTGGGCTTGATCGCCGCCACTGCCTTTGTGCTGGCAGTGGCCGGCTTCGGGGCCGCGCTTCCCGGCTATCTGCAGGGCAGCCACCCGGTGGCATTGCTGGGCGCAGCCGGGGTGCCGCATGCGCTGGGCTTCAATCTGCTGGCGTTCGTGCTGGTGGGCGGGCTGGGCATGGCCACCGGCATCAGCCTGCTCGCCCGCATGCCGTCCAAGGCCGGCTGGAGCCTGCGCGTGGGTGGGCAGTTGATCGTGCTGGCGGGCCTGGCCTTCATTGGCATGGGCCTGTTGCCGCTGGATCCCACCGACCTGGACGGGCGCGCCAGCCAGTCGCATGCCACCGCCTGGCTGCTGTGGGCGGTGGCCTTCGTGCCCGGCATGCTGTTGATCGCCGCGCAGTTGCTCAACCAGCCCGGCATGCGCGCGCTGGCGTGGCTGAGCCTGGCGGCCGGCCTGCTGGTGGCGGTGCTCTCGTTCGGCCCGCCCGGGTTGCTGCGCCAGGCCGTGGCCCAGCGCGTTGCGTTCCTGGCCTGGGTGGGCTGGTTGGCGGTGGCGGGCTGGTCCTGGCCGGCGTTGGTGCAGCCGGGTAGCCGCCCGGTCTGAGACAGCGGTTTGGAGCACCTGCTGCACTGCGGTACCCTGTACCGCTTTGCACCGCCCGAGCATCTGCTCCCAATGTCCACCGTCGAACCGAACGCCTACGACCCCCAGCAGGTCGAAACCTCCGCCCAGCAGTTCTGGGATGCCACCCGCGCCTTCCAGGTCGACGAGAACTCGGACAAACCGAAGTTCTATTGCCTGTCGATGCTGCCGTACCCCTCCGGTGCGCTGCACATGGGGCATGTGCGCAACTACACCATCTCCGACGTGGTCAGCCGCTACAAGCGCATGACCGGGCACAACGTGCTGCAGCCGATGGGATGGGATGCGTTCGGCCTGCCGGCCGAAAACGCCGCGATCAAGAACAAGACCGCGCCGGCCAAGTGGACCTACGCCAACATCGAACACATGCGCGCGCAGCTGAAATCGCTGGGCTATGCGATCGACTGGTCGCGCGAGTTCGCCACCTGCACGCCGGACTATTACGTGCACGAGCAGCGCATGTTCACCCGGCTGATGCGCAAGGGCCTGGCCTATCGCCGCAACGCGGTGGTGAACTGGGACCCGATCGACCAGACCGTGCTGGCCAACGAGCAGGTGATCGATGGCCGCGGCTGGCGTTCTGGCGCATTGGTCGAAAAACGCGAGATTCCGCAGTGGTTCCTGCGCATCACCGATTACGCGCAGGAATTGCTCGACGGCCTGGATCAGTTGGACGGCTGGCCGGATTCGGTCAAGACCATGCAGCGCAACTGGATCGGCCGCTCGGAAGGGCTGGAGATCCAGTTCGACGTGCGCGACACCACCGGTGCCGCGCTGGATCCGCTGCGCGTGTTCACCACCCGCCCGGACACCTTGATGGGCGTGACCTTTGTGTCCATCGCCGCCGAACACCCGCTGGCGCAGCACGCGGCCAAGTCCAATCCGGAACTGGCCAGCATGCTGGAGACGCTCAAGCACGGCGGCGTGTCCGAAGCCGAACTGGAAACCCAGGAAAAGCGCGGCATGGCCACCGGCCTGACCGCGGTGCATCCGATCAGCGGCGACGAAGTGCCGGTGTGGGTGGCCAACTTCGTGCTGATGGGCTACGGCACCGGCGCGGTGATGGCAGTGCCGGGTCACGACCAGCGCGATTTCGAGTTCGCCAACAAGTACGGCCTGCCGATCGTGCAGGTGGTCAAGCTGCGCGAGCCGCGCAACGACGACGAACAGGCCTGGGATGCCGCGCAGTGGCGCGACTGGTACACCGACAAGAGCCGCGAGCTGGAGTTGATCAACTCTGCCGAGTTCGATGGCCTGGATTACTACGGCGCCTTCGAAGCATTGGCCGAGCGCTTCGAGCGCAAGGGCCAGGGCCAGCGCCGTATCAATTACCGCCTGCGCGACTGGGGCGTGAGCCGCCAGCGCTATTGGGGCTGCCCGATTCCGGTGATCTATTGCGCCAAGTGCGGCGCGGTGCCGGTGCCGGAAGACCAGCTGCCGGTGGTGTTGCCGGAAAATGTGGAATTTGCCGGCACCGGTTCGCCGATCAAGACCGACCCCACCTGGCGCCAGACCACCTGCCCGGAGTGCGGCGGCCCGGCCGAGCGCGAAACCGACACCTTCGACACCTTCATGGAGTCGAGCTGGTACGTGGCGCGCTACACCAGCCCGAACGCACGCGACATGGTCGACCGCCGCGCCAACTACTGGATGCCGGCCGACCTGTACGTGGGCGGCATCGAGCACGCGATCCTGCACCTGATGTATTTCCGCTTCTATCACAAGCTCATGCGTGACGCGCGGCTGGTGGATAGCGACGAGCCGGTGACCAACCTGCTCACCCAGGGCATGGTCATCGCCGAGACGTTCTATCGCGACGCCGACAACGGCGGCAAGGACTGGATCAACCCGGCCGATGTGGAAATCCAGCGCGATGAGCGTGGGCGCGTGGTCGGCGCCAGCCTGATCGCCGACGGCCAGCCGGTTCATATCGGTGGCACCGAGAAGATGTCCAAGTCCAAGAACAATGGCGTGGACCCGCAGGCCATGGTGGCCAAGTACGGCGCCGACACCGTGCGCCTGTTCTCGATGTTCGCCGCACCGCCGGAGCAGTCGCTGGAATGGAACGAGGCCGGTGTCGACGGCATGGCGCGCTTCATGCGCCGGCTGTGGGTGCAGGTGCACAAGCATGTGGGCGAGGGCGCTGCCGCTGCAGTGGATGTCGCCAGCCTGAGTGCCGAGCAGAAGGCGATCCGCCGCAAGACTCACGAAACCATCGGCAAGGTGGACGACGACTACGGCCGCCGCCACAGCTTCAACACCGCCATCGCCGCAGTGATGGAGTTGTCCAACGCGCTGGCCAAGTTCGACGACGCCAGTGCGCAGGGGCGCGCGGTGCGCCAGGAAGCGCTGGAAGCGATGGTGCTGCTGCTCAACCCGATCACCCCGCATGCCAGTCATGCGCTGTGGCAGGTGCTGGGCCGTGGCGAAACGCTGTTGGAAAACGTGCCGTTCCCGCAGGTCGACGCGGCGGCGCTGGTGCGTGACGCGCTGACGCTGGCGATCCAGGTCAACGGCAAGTTGCGGGGCGCCATCGAGGTGGCCGCCGACGCAGCGCGCGAGCAGATCGAAGCACTGGCGCTGGCCGAGCCGAACGCGGCCAAGTTCCTGGAAGGCCTGAGCGTGCGCAAGATCATCATCGTGCCCGGCAAGATCGTGAATATCGTGGCGGGCTGAGTGCTGCGCAGTGCCGGGTTGCCAGGCCCGGTCCGGGCGATTTGCCGGATCGGCGCCTGGCGACGGTAGCTTAGGTTTTACCTGTGTTGCTGGCGATGCATTGCATTGGTAATTGGTAAGTCGCAATGCGCCGTTGCGGGTGGTGCCGCGTTTCGCGTGAGGAACTCCACTGGTGCGTGGTGACGCGCGCGGGGGGATTGCTCGGGCGGTTCACGGCAATCATCGCAATCGCGCGTGGCGACGTTTGTCAGATCTGTTGCCGTGTTCCCGGTGATTCAGTTCATTGGCGCGTGGCGACGCGTTTTTCATTTCCGGGCGCCGCAATGTAGTGCGGCGCCCTCTCAAGCCCCGTTCACGCCGTCTCGGGCAGGCTAGCCGCCTGTTGCCGCCGCCGGGGCGCTCCTCCAGACTGTGCCCATGATCCGATTTCCTACTGCCTTCGCCGCCTCCCTCGTGCTTGTCTCGAGCCTCACCGCCTGCGGCTTCCACCTGCGCAATTCGTTGGCGCTGCCGCCGGATACCCCCGCGGTCAAGGTGCAGTCGGCGGTGCAGTACAGCGAACTGGCCAAACTGCTGCGCCGTGGCCTGAAGGCCGCCGGCGCCACCCTGGCCGACGACGACGCCAAGAGCGGCTTTGCGCAGCTGCAGGTGTTGTCCGAGCGCTGGGGTGATCTGCCGATCGCCATCGACAGCCAGGGCCGTGCGCAGGAATACAGCCTGCGCTACGCGGCGATCTTCACTGTGACTACCGCCAATGGCGCAGTCCTGGTACCGCAGCAGGTGATCGAGCTGTCGCGTGATTACGTGTCGCCGCCGGTGGATGCCACCGGTACAGCGACCGAGCGCGAGATCCTGGCCGACGAGCTGCGCAAGGACATGTCCGCCTCGATCCTGCGCCGCATCGACAGCGTGGTGCGCGCCCGCGTGGAGCGCGGCGAATCGCTGGAAAGCACGCCCACCGCGCCGCTGCAGCCCAGCACCACGCCGCCGGTGCAGCCGTCCGGCACGCCGGAGTCGAGCGTGCCGGCCACGCTGCCGCCCGCACCGCAGCCGTCGAACAACAACTAAGCGCTCGCGCGCTTTTCGTCCATGGAACTACGCCCAGAGCAGATGGCCGGCCAGTCCAGCCAGCCGTTGCAGCCGGTCTATCTGATTGCCGGCCCGGAAACCTTGCGCGTGCTGGAGGCCGCCGACGCGGTGCGCGCCCGCGCGCGCGCCGAAGGCATCAGCGAGCGGGAAGTGTTCGACGCCGACGGGCGTGAGTTCGACTGGAACCAGCTGGACGCCAGCTTCAATGCGCCCAGCCTGTTCAGCCCGCGCCGCCTGGTCGAAGTACGCATGCCCAGCGGCAAGCCGGGCAAGGACGGCGCCGAGGTCATCACCCGGTTCTGCGCCAACCCGCCGCCGGACGTGGTGTTGCTGATCACCGCTAACGACTGGAGCAAGTCGCACCAGGGCAAATGGGCCGATGCGGTCGGGCGGATCGGCACCATCGCCGTGGCCTGGGCGATCAAGCCGCATGAATTGTCGGACTGGATCGAGCGCCGCCTGCGCAGCCAGGGCCTGCGTGCCGATGCGGCCGCAGTGCAGCGGCTGAGCGAGCGGGTGGAAGGCAACCTGCTGGCCGCCGCGCAGGAGATCGACAAGCTCGCGTTGCTGGCCGATGGCAAGGTGCTGGATCTGGAGGCGATGGAATCGCTGGTGGCCGATGCCGCCCGTTACGACGTCTTCCGCCTGGCCGAAACCACTTTCTCCGGGCAGCCGGCCGCGGTGGTGCGCATGCTCGCCGGCCTGCGCGCCGAAGGCGAGGCAGTCGCGGCGCTGATGCCCATCCTGATCAAGGAATTGCTGCGCACCGCTTCCCTCGCCAAGGTGCAGGCGGGCGGCGGCAACCTGGGCGCCGAAATGAAGGCCCAGGGCATTTGGGAATCCCGCCAGGCACCGTTCAAGCGCGCCCTGCAACGGCATCCTGAGCCGCGCCGGTGGGAGCGCTTCGTCGCCGAGGCCGGGCTGGTCGACCGCATGGCCAAAGGCCGCGCCGAGGGTGACCCCTGGGTGGCGCTGGAACGCCTGCTGGTCGCGGTGGCCGAAGCTCGCGCGGTGAGATTGCTGGCGTGACAGCGGGGCAGGCCGGAACTGCTGAGCGGGGCGCCGGCGCCGCAGAGCGAGAGCCTCCAACCGCAGCGCAAGGCGCACGGCCGGTACCTCCCACCGGCGTCGCTCCAACGTCACCAGCCACCAACGCGCAGGCCGCCGCGTCAGAGGCGCTTCTTCCCGAATCCCAAATCCCCGATCCCGAATCCCGGTCCAACACCGATTCCCGATTGCCGATTCCCGATTCCCGCCCCAAGCTCCACCTCTACTACGGCGGCACCTTCGACCCGATCCATCTCGGCCACCTGGCCATTGCCTGCGCCGCACGCGATGCGCTCGGCGCGCAGGTGCATCTGGTGCCGGCCGCAGACCCGCCACATCGCCCCGCGCCCGGTGCCACCGCCGCGCAGCGCACCCGCATGCTAGAACTGGCCCTGGCCGATCTCCCCGGGTTGCTGCTGGATACCCGCGAGGTGCGCCGCGCCGCGCAGGGCGGGGCGCCGTCCTACACGGTGGACACCCTGCACGAGGTGCGCGCCCAGTTTGGGCCCGGCACGCCCGTCGCCTGGCTGCTGGGTGCCGATGCCTTCGTTGGCCTGCCCGGCTGGCATGAGTGGACCGAACTCTTCGGGCTGGCGCATCTGGTGATCGCTGCGCGCCCCGGCACGGCGTTGGACCTGGCCGATGCGCCGGTGCTGGCACAGGCGGTGCAGGGCCGATGGGCCACGGACGCGCGCGACCTGCTCACCGCACCGGCCGGTCGGCTATGGCGGCTGCCGCATCCGTTGCGCGGCGAATCGGCCAGCGCGGTGCGCAGCCGCATCGCCGCCGGTGGCCAATGGCAGGAGCTGGTGCCGCCGGCGGTTGCCGCATTGATCGCCGAAGAAGGCCTGTATGGCTGCGTTCGGCCGGCTAGCTGAACACGCGAGCGGCCGGACTTGCCTATAATTCACCCAAATCTATCGAGTTGCCTGCTTTGACCAGCCAAGCCCAAGTCATCAAGACCTCCATTCCGAACCCGCCGCCGTCCGTGCCGGCCCTGTTGGCCACCGTGCGTGAGGCCGTCGAGGAGCTGAAAGCCAAGGACGTGGTCGAGATCGACGTGCGCGGCAAGTCCAGCGTCTGCGATTACATGGTGGTGGCATCGGGCACCTCGACCCGCCACGTGAAATCGATCGCCGAAGAAGTGGTGAAGTTCGCCAAGCGTCTGGACGTGATGCCGCTGGGCGTGGAAGGCGAGCGCGAGGCCGAGTGGGTGTTGGTGGACCTGGGCGATGTGGTGGTGCATGTGATGCTGCCGCGCGTGCGCGAGTTCTATGCGCTGGAGCGCTTGTGGACTGTTGGCGACCAGCGTCCGTCCGATCTGGAAGAGGCGGACGACGACCAGGCTTAAGTCTGCGCAGCTGCGTCACAGCAACGAACGGCGCCCTCGGGCGCCGTTCGTGTTTGCGCGTGGTCGGGCGGCTTATAGCGGCCCGCGCTCCCACGGGCCGGTGATGGCCAGGGTGATCCCCGGGGTCTGGATGTTGACGAACAGCGTCTGCGCCAGCGGATCCCAGCAGGCGCCGCAGAACTCGGTGTCGCGGTAGTCGCCCTCGGCAATGGTCTTGCCGGCATCGGCGATCTGCTGCGAGGTCAGCTGCACATTGTTCTTGGCTAGATAGAACGACTCACCATTGCGGGTCAGGCCCAGCAGACGCGCACCCGGGCCGTATTCGTCCGGGCTCTCGCCGCCGTCTTCGCACAGCACCACGCCACCGCGCGCGCTGACGGTGACGTTGTCCGGGTTATGCGCCGCCAGCTGGTTGCCGCTGACGAACAGCGCGCTGAGCCGCTGGGTAAACAGGTCCAGCACCCACACCGCGCCATTTCCGTAGCCGCGCCGGCCCTGTGCATCCACGCCGGTGCTGGTGTCGACAATGAACAGCTTGCCGTAGCTGTACCAGATGCCTTCGCCGCGGCTCATGCGCAGCGCGCCATCGGCCCAGGCCTGCGCGAACGGGCCGCTCAGGGTGTCGTTAGCGCCGATGTCGGCAAAGCCCGCCGGTGCAGCGATGCTGTCCAGATCCGGCTCTTCGATGTCGACCCATTCCAGCTGGAACTGCTGGCCGATGCTGGCCACGGTGAGGTCGGCGTTGCGCTTGCCACGCACGCGCGCGGCCTGCAGCCGGCCGCCGTTCTCCAGCGAGCCGTTGCGACCGCGGCGGTCGTTGGGAATGAAACGGTACAACCCGGCCTTGTTGCGGTCGTCTTCGGTGAGATAGACGATGCCGGTGCGCGGGTCGATCGCCACCGCCTCATGGCTGAAGCGGCCCAGCCCGACCAGCGGCCGGCCGGTGGTGCGGTGGCTGTCCGGATCCACTTCGAACACGTAGCCGTGCTTGCGCCCGGTGCTGGAGACCGCATTGGTCTTGATCTCTTCGCAGCTCAGCCAGGTGCCCCACGGGGTCGGACCGCCGGCGCAATTGACCAGGGTGCCGCCCAGGCTCGGTTCCAGGCTGCCCCAGCCGCGTCGCCCATAGCTCAGCGTGGTGGTGCCGCCGCCGGCCTGCGCGGTGCCGCTGACGATGCCGGTGTCGTACATCGCCGGCGCGCGGAACTGGCTGGCGGCGCCACGCTCGTGATTGCGGATCAGCACGTATTCCAGGCCGCGCAGGCCATCGGTGCCGGGGCGCCAGCCGGGCCGACGCAGGCTGACCACGGCCATGCCGTCATGCCGGTCGGGGCAGGGTTGGCCATCGTCCATGCGGTCGCCGCTCCAACCGAACGACCGGTAGCTGAAGCCGCGCGGCAGCTGCAGCAAGGGCAGGCCGGTGCTCTGGTCGGCGACCGGCGCGAGCGGGCCGTAACGGCTGGGCACCGGCGCCAGGCGCATGGAGGGCGTGGTGGCGGCCTGGGCCTGGCGCGATTGCAATGCGCTCAGGCTGCCAAGGGCACCGGCGGCCATCACGGCGGCGCTGCCTTTCAGGACCTGGCGACGGGCGGGATCGAAAACATGCATCGAACGACTCCTGCGGGCTGGGTGGTCGGGCGACACTAATTGCCCCCTGTAACCACGCCATGACACACAACGGCAAATCGCCACGGACTGCCCAGGCTGTGACGCGGATATCATGTACGGATGAAATGCCGACTCATCGCCACCGGCGAGCGCGCACCGGCCTGGGTGGCGCAGGGCTTTGCCGAATATCAGAAACGTCTCTCGCACTGGATGCCGCTGGAGCTGGTCGAGATCGAACCCGGCCTGCGCGGCAAGGGCCGCGACGCGCAACGCGCCATCGACGACGAAGGGCGTCGCGTGCTGGCGGCGCTGCCCAAGAATGCACATGTGGTCGCGCTCGATGTGCCCGGGCGCCCGCTCAGTTCCGAACAGCTGGCCCAGCGCATGGAACATTGGCGCGGGCAGGGCCGCGATCTGGCCTTCTTGATCGGCGGGCCCGAGGGCCATGCCGCCGACGTGGTGAAGAGCGCCAACGAGAGCTGGTCGATCGGCCCGCTAACGTTGCCGCACATGCTGGTGCGCCTGATCGTCGCCGAGCAGCTCTATCGCGCGGCCGCAATGCTGGCCAATCATCCTTACCACCGGGCGTAGTGGCGTCATGGCACGTGCTGTGCAGCTGGCCTGATCAGCGCAACTGAGCGCTGATTGTGCAGCGTCCAGCTTGATGCACTCGGCAGTTGCGGCCTGCTTGTACACGCGTCGTCGCTATTTCAAGCAGGGCGTCCTCACCATCGCGCGTCATGGCGTCATGGCGAGCACTGTGCAGCTAACTTCATCAAGTGCTTGGTCGCCGATTGTGCAGCGTCCAGATGGAGATGTTCGGCAGTCGCGTCCAGCGTGTACCAAGCGTCGTCGCCGTGCTGATCATGCCGGTGGGGATGACGCCTGGTCACTAGCCGGTCCCGTGTTGGTCGCTTCAAACCTGTTGATGTGGCAGGTCATCGCCTGCGTTCCCTGGATGACGCACAAGGCCACCGACACGGCAGCGTCGGTGGTTACGCTTGCTGCCGAGCGCGCATGCGTGCTCGGCAGGGGGGCGGTATGTGGAGATTGGCAGCACTGCGGCGGCTGCAGGTGCAGGCCGCCGCGTCAGTCAACGCTTCAATTCAACGAAAAGCTCACCGGAACCAACCCGTAGGCCTGCACCGCCTGGCCGTTCTGCATTGCCGGCTGGAAGCGCCAGCTGCGCAGTACCTGGCTAAGCGCGGCCAGATCGAGCGCGCGGTGACCGCTGCTGGTTTGCACGCTCACTTCGGCCGGGCGGCCGTCGGTACCCACCAGCACGCGCAGCATCACCGTGCCCTGTTGCCCGGCGCGCAGCGCGGCCACCGGGTAACTCGGTGCGGGCGCGCTGAGATAGTGCAGCTGCCCGGCGTCCACCGGCCCGTTTGAAGGGGTGTCGGCCGGGGCGCTGATAGTCGGCGCCGTATCCGACACTGCCTCCAACGCCACGTGCGCGGTGTCGACCACCGCTGTCTGCGTCACCGATGGCTGCTTCACCACCGGATCGGCAATGACGGGCGTGCGCGTGCTGGGCGCCTTGAACGTCACCTCGACCGGAAACACGAGCGGCGGCGGGGGCGGCGTCGCTGGCACGGTGATCGGCATCAGCCAGCGCTCCTTCGGCGTGGGCGGTTGCATGACCTGGTGGTGCGACAACGGGATCAACAACAAGCCACCGGCCAGCAGATGCAGCGCCACGGCCGTGCTCATCGCCAGGACGCGCGATGTGTCGATGCCAAGGGGACGGGAAGAAACCTGCGATTGCGTGCGAACCATCATCCACCTCCAAAACGGAACTGCGGAAAGGACCAGCGCGGCCCGGACGCACTACACCATCCGGTAGCGTAGGTTTACCGCAGCGCGCACGGCTGCACAAGCGACGCGTGGTGGCGACTGCAAGCAGCTTGGTCGATCGTGGGTGGAATGGTGCGTGGGCAATCGGCGCCATGCCCGCTTGCGTGAAGCGTGGGAGGTGTCGCCGTGTTGCTCGATGCGTCAGGAAGGTGCGAGCGGCTGTGGGCGTGCCTGCGCCACGGGCCTCATTGATCAGTAGCCGCGGTGCGTAGTCAGCGTGCCGCCGCCGTCGATTGGCTGCAACGACGCGTGCTGAAAACGACCCATTGCCCGCATGCAAACACCGACGCGAACAGTGGCGATCAAGAAAAGCCCAGCCCCTTCCGGGGCTGGGGAAACGACAGTGACGGGAGAGACGTCAGTAGTCGTACGACACCGAGAACATGGCGTAGCGGGGCTGGGTGAAGAACGCGCCCATGCCATAGGTGTTGGAGAGGGTGAAGGCGCCGTCCTCCCAGGTGGAATCGACTTGCAGCGGCTTGCGCTCGTTGAAGATATTGAAGGCCTGCAGCGTCATGGCGAGCTTGTTGTCGGCGAACGCGGGGCGATAGGTCAGGCCCAGGTCGACGATCTTGGTCCACGGCAAGCGGCCGGCATCGCCCGGACGCGAGGGCTGACCATTGCAGATGTGGTGGGCCGAGCCGTAACCGATTGGATCGCCAGCGTCGGAATCTTCGCTGATGCCGTTGATGCTGACATAGCCAAGGCATGACTTCGGCGTGCCCGACAGGATGCGGATGTTGCCGGCAATCAACCACTCCGGTGCGATCTGATACGAGCCGTATAGTTTGATCTGATGGCGACGGTCGTTGGCCAGATAGCCGCCGGAATACCACATCAATGCAGCGGCATCCCAGTCCTGCGTCTTGGAGACATCGGTCTGGCCGATATCGGATTTGATCTGGCCTTCGGTGTTGCCGAAATTGCGCGACCAGGTGTAGTCGATGCGGCCTTCCCATTTGCCGTCGAACGGATGCTGCAGGAACAGGTCCATGGCCAGATAGGTGCGCTTGGCCTTCTTGTCGAAGCCCCAATCCGATGGCGACATCGACACCGACGTGCGACCGGAACCATCCAGGTTGGCCAGGCTGAAGGAATTGGTTTCGCCGGGGTTGAAGATGATGCAGCCGGGTACGTTGACGCTGTCCGGATCGATCCCCGAGGCCGTGAGCTTGGTGCGCATCCGGTCGGCATCGCAGACGTCGTCGATGGTGGCGCCCAGCGTGCGGTAGGTGGCCTTGGCGCCGGTGACCCAGTTCTCGCCCAGCGTCTTGTCGAAGCCGAGCATGAACTCGTCCTGGTACATCGATTTGAGGTCGGTGGCGGCGATGCCGGCGGCATCTGGTGCCTGGCCGCATTCCAGGCCGGCAGACACGATATTGCCGGAGCAGGTGAATCCTGCGGACGGGTCGACCGCCACCGGCGTCAGCCCGGTGGGATTGCCTTGGGCATCGATGCCGCTGTAGGTGAAATACTCGTTGGTAAACGTGGACGGCGAGGCGCCACGGATCGCAACGCTGTTGGGCAGTGCCAAGTAGTAGCGGCCTGCATTGCCATACACCTTGAGCGATGAGTCGCCGAACACGTCCCAGCTCACGCCCAAACGCGGCGCCCATTGGTCGCCACTGGACACGTAGGCCACACCGGCATCATTGAAGTTGGTGAACTTGTCGTTGCGAACGCCCAAGGTCAGCAGCAGCGTATCGGTGACCTGCCATTTGTCTTCGAGAAAATAGGCTTTTTGTTCCACCGACATGCTGGTCGCGGTATTGAACACGGTCTGATTGACGAAATAGCCATTGCCGCCTGCCGGGCCAACGCCGAGCCCGGCCCTGATCGGCGAGGTCGGTCGCGAGGAGCGGCCATAGGTCCAGGTGTAGCCCGGGCCGGTGGTGATCACGCCTTCGTTGCTTGCATCGAAGTGCATGTTGTCCACACCGGCGGTCAGGGTGTGGGCACCCAGCACATACTCCAGATCGATCCGCAAGCCACGCGTGGTGTTTTCGCCATCCCGGGCCTGGCTGGAGGCCTGGTTGTTGCGGATTTCCTGGCCGCCAGTGATCGCCGGATCCTGCAGGTTCGTCCCGGAAAGACGTGCTGCAGTACTGGGATTGTTGCGGAAGTCGGTCTGCCTGCTCTTGCCGTATGTCGCGCTCAAGGTCAGGTCATCGGTGATGTAGCTGGTGTACTTGCCGATGTAGTAGCGGTCGTTGACCTTGACCGTATCGGCGAAGGCGCCGGCGGCATCGCCACCCAGGCCTTCGTAGCCCAGAAAGTCGCTGTAGGCGCCGCCTTCGCGGTAGTTGTTTTTGATGCCGGTGAGTTCGAGGATGTTGCTGTCGTTGATGTTCCAGTCGACCTTGGCGTAGACCTTCGGCTCATCGATGCGGTAGTTGTTGCGGCCAATCACCGGGTCGTCGCGGCGCGCCGTCGTCACACCTTCGCTGCGCTCCTGCTCGGCGGCCACGAAAACGAACAAGCGGTCTTCGATCAGCGGGCCGCCGGCATACACGCTGTACACCGTGTTCCAGAACTGGTCGTCCTTGCGGCTGCGGTACAAGCTGCCCGGCAGCGTTGGGTCGCTGTATTCATACCCGTCTGGCGGCGTGGTCGAGGGATAGAACACGTTCTTGTTGTCGCTGGACAGCGACTTCGGGCGCCACAGCACTTGTGCACCGAAATGCCATTCGTTGGTGCCGCGCTTGCCGACCTGGCTGAGCACGCCGCCGGCCGAACGCCCGTAACGCGCGCTGTAGCCACCGGTATAGGTTTCCTGTTGATCGATGGCACCGAACGGCAGGGTGACGCCGCCGATGTTGGTCAACGGATTGGAGGTCAGATACCCGTTGAGGTAGTAGGCATTTTCGGTGACGCCTGCGCCACCGAAGGAAATTGCGTTGCCGAAATAGCCGCTGCCCTGGACGGCGCCGGGCGACAGCAGTGCGATCGCTTCGCCGGAGCGCGCCAGGGGCAGGCGTTGCAGTTGCTCGGCGGTGATCACCGTCCGCGACGCGGTGGCGGACACATCCACCGGCGAGATGTTCTTGCCGGTCACCGTGATGGTGCCCAGCGTGGCGGCATCGCTGGACGCCGGATTGCCGCCGAAGGACACATCGGTGCCGGCGCCGACCCGCAGCGCGATGTCCTTGCGTGTTTCCACCGTCGCTCCGTCACGTTGCAAGGTGACGGTGTAGGTGCCGACTGGCAGGTTGCCGATGGTGTAGCGCCCGTTCGCATCCACCGTTGCGGTGCGGGTGAAGCCGGTATTGCTCTGCACCGTCACACTGGCGCCGGCGCCGGCTGCCACCGCGCCGTAAATACCGGCGGTGGTGCTTTGCGCCGCGGCAGTACCGCTCGCCAGGATGCCTACGGCACCGCTGAGTGCCAGCGCGAGCACACTGATCCGGCGGTAACCTGCGCGCGAGGGCTGCAACGAACGGTGCACAGCGGGATGGCGGGTCATCTCTCTCTCCAGATGAGCGCCGCCAACGAATGTGACGGTGCGCTGACATCCGATGCTAGAGAGCGGTCGCGTTCGCTTAAAGAAAGATTTCTCTGAATTTCATGCGTCTTTAAGCACAACCGCCAGAATTGTCCTATTCATCTTGCAAACGGCTGCACGTTGCAGCCGCGCGATGGGCATGCGTTCACCGGCGAACGCCGCCAAGCTACGACGCTGGCGGACCAACAGGCAAAAAAACTGCCCATGACGGGCAGTTTTTTCGAGTGCGCTATTGCGACGCTAGCGCATCAGCGCCCCAGTTCGAACGTCACATCCAGGGTGATCGACAGGGTGCTTTCGCCGGGAGCCACCTGGGTGTCCATCTCGGCCTTGGCCGAGCGCATAGAGGCGGCCATCATCATCGGGCGCACCACGCCGCCGCCGCTGCGGCCTTCGGAGATGCTGACGATGCGGCGCACCTTGAGCCCCAGCGACTTGGCGTAGGTTTCGGCGCGGGCCTGCGCCTTCTTGAGCGCGGCCACGCGGGCTTCGTCGTAGACCGGTTCGGGCTGGTCGATCGAGAAGCTGGGGCCGTTGATGTCGTTGGCGCCTTGCGCAACCAGGGCATCGAGCACCTTGCCCAGCTTGGCGATGTCGCGCACCTTCAGGCTGACGGTGTTGCTGGCCTGGTAGCCGATGATCTTCGGCGCTTCGTTTTCTTTGTAGCTGTACTGCGGATTGAGATTGATGCCGCTGGTCTGCACGTCCTTGTCGGCGATGCCGGCGGACTTGACCGCGGTCATGACCTTACTCATCTGCTCTGCGTTCTGGCGCATCGCGGCATTGCCATCCACCGCCTGGGTCACCACGCCGGCCGACACCGTGGCGATGTCCGGCACGCGCTTGGCTTCTGCTTCGGCCGACACATTGAGCAAGGTGCCATCGTTGGGAATGGTGTAGCTCGGAGCGGTCTGGGCGTGGGCGGTCATGGCGGTTCCGGCAGCGATGGACAGGGCCAGCAACAACGGCTTGAGGGTGGTACGCATGGAGTCTCCTTGTCTGTGCGCGCAGCGTGTTGTGGGACCGATGAATATGCTGTGAGTCGATCGTGCGCGGCGATGGCGCGACAGGCAAGCGTGCAGGGACGGCCAACAGGTATGCTGGGTGGATGCTCTATCTTGCCTCCCGATCGCCGCGCCGACACGAACTCCTGCAACGCCTCGACGTGCCGTTCCAGACCCTGGAACTGGACGTGCCCGAAGTGCGCGCGCCGGGTGAATCGCCCGAGCACTATGTGCACCGCGTGGCCTTGGACAAGGCGCGCGCGGGGCTGGCACTGGTGCAGGCCGACGATGCACAGGCCATCGTGCTCGGCTCCGATACTGAAGTGGTGCTGGGCGAGCGCGTGTTCGGCAAGCCGGTCGATGTCGATGATGCGATCGCCATGCTCACAGTGCTGGCGGGGCGCACCCACCAGGTGCTCACCGCGGTGGTGGTGGTCGGAGCACAGCGGCCACCGCTGCAGGCGCTGGTGGTGTCGGAGGTCACCTTCGATGCGCTCGACGCGACCCGGATCGCCGCTTATGCGGCGTCTGGCGAGCCCATGGGCAAGGCCGGCGCGTACGCGATCCAGGGGCGTGCGGAGCGCTTCATTACCCATTTGTCTGGCAGCTATTCCGGCGTGATGGGATTGCCGCTGTTCCAGACCTCGCAATTGCTCACAGCCTTCGGAGCGCATTAGATGTCGGAAGAGATCCTGGTCAACGTCACCCCCCGCGAAACCCGCGTGGCCGTGATCGAGAACGGCATGTTGCAAGAGCTGCATATCGAACGTGGTTGGCGCCGCGGGGTGGTGGGCAATATCTACAAGGGCAAGGTGCAGCGGGTGATGCCCGGCATGCAGGCCGCGTTCGTGGAAGTGGGCCTGGAGCGCGCCGCGTTCCTGCATGCCAACGACGTGGTGCGCCCGGCCCCGGCGCCAGCGAGCGTGGTGGATACCGAAGAAACCCCGATCCCGCCACCGCCGGCCGCCTCGGTGCCGATCGTGGAGCTGTTGCGTGACGGCCAGGACATCGTGGTGCAGGTGGTCAAGGACCCGATCGGCACCAAGGGCGCGCGGCTGACCACGCAAATCAGCATTCCCTCGCGGTATCTGGTGCTGCTGCCGCAGTCCAAGGTGGTGGGTGTCTCGGCGCGGATCGAAGACGAGGCCGAGCGCCTGCGCCTGAAGACCATCGTCAGCGAAGTCTCGGCCCAGCATGGCGGCTTCGGCTACATCATCCGCACCAATGCCGAAGGCCAGCCGGCCGAAGCCCTGGCCGAAGACATCGCCTATCTGTCGCGGGTGTGGAACGTGGTCGAGCGGCGCGGCCGCGAGGCGTCGGCGTGCAGCATCATTTACGAAGACCTGAGCCTGCCGCTGCGTGCGGTACGCGACCTGATCCGCAAGGACGTGGAGAAGGTCAAGGTCGACTCCAACGAGACGTTCGTGCAGCTGCAGGCCTTCGTGGCCAAGTACATGCCGGTGCTGGCCGAGCGGCTGGAGCTGTACACCGGCGACCGCCCGATCTTCGATCTGTATGGCGTGGAAGACGAAATCGGCCGCGCGCTGGACAAGCAGGTGCCGCTCAAGTCCGGCGGCTACCTGGTCATCGACCAGACTGAAGCGATGACCACCATCGACGTCAACACCGGTTCGTTCGTCGGCCAGCGCAATCTGGAAGAAACCGTCTTCCGCACCAATCTGGAGGCGGCGCAGGCGGTGGCCCGGCAGCTGCGGCTGCGCAACCTGGGCGGCATCATCATCATCGATTTCATCGACATGGATGATCCCGAGCATCGGCGCCAGGTGTTGCGCACGCTGGAGAAGGCGTTGGCCCGCGACCACGCCAAGACCACCGTGTACGAGTTCTCGCCGCTGGGCCTGGTGGAGATGACCCGCAAGCGCACCGTGGAAAGCCTGGAGCGGCAGTTGTCGGAAACCTGCGGCCAGTGCGGCGGGCGCGGCACCATCAAGACCGCCGAAACGGTCACCTACGAAATCTTCCGCGAGATCACCCGTGCGGTGCGCCAGTTCGATGCCGCGCGGCTGCTGGTGATCGCCTCGTCCAAGGTGGTGGCGCGCATCACCGACGAAGAATCCGCGGCGGTGGCCGAGCTGGAGGAATTCCTCGGCAAGAGCATCCGCTTCCAGTCCGACGACCAATACCTGCAGGAGCAGTTCGACGTGGTGCTGCTGTGAGTCCGGGATTGGGGAGTCGGGATTCGGGATTGGTCAACGCAGGCTCTGGTAGCGTGGCTTGGTCCGATAATGGCGCTTGACGGCACCGTGCGCGGCTTTGCTTTGACCAATCCCCAATCCCCAATGCCCAATCCCCGCCCCTGATGCCGACCCCGCTGCGCCGCCGTCTCCGCCTGTTTCGCCGTTATGCGATCACCGCCGGTGCGCTCGCGCTGGTGGCGCTCGCCGTGCTGGTGGGCGCGGCCAGCCAGGTGCTGCCGTTGGCCGAGCAGCACCCGCAACAGATTGCCGCGTGGCTGAGCGAGCGTGCCGGCCAGCCGATCCGCTTCGACCGCCTGCAGACCGAATGGACCCGCCGCGGCCCGTTGTTGCGTCTGGATGGGCTGCGCATCGGCCCCAACGGCGACGTGCGTGTGGGCCAGGCCGAAGTGGTGCTGGCGATGTACGCCGGCCTGTTGCCGGGCCATGCGCTGACCGAGGTGCGCCTGCGCGGGCTCGCTTTGACCCTGCAGCGTGGCGATGACGGGGTGTGGTCGGTGCAGGGGCTGCCCAGTGGCCGGCACGCCGATCCCCTGGACGCCTTGCGCCGGTTGGGCGAAATCCAGGTGTCGGAGGCGCGGCTGCATATCGATGCGCCGTCGATCGGGCTGGACACTACGCTGCCACGGATCGATCTGCGGCTGCGTGTGCAGGGCGCGACCTTGCGCGTCGGCAGCCGCAGCTGGATCGACCCGGCACGCGCGCCGCTGACCTCGGTAGTGGAGTTCGACCGCGACAGTGGCGATGGCAGCGCGTACGCGCAGGCCGCGCCGGCGGACCTGGCCGCGTGGGCTTCGTTGCTGCAGGCCGGCGGCGTGCGGGTGGATGGCGGCAGCGGACGGCTGCAGGCCTGGGCGCAGTTGCGTGCCCGCCGCGTGTCTGCGATCACCGTGGTGGCCGATCTCACCCAGGTGCAATTGTCGGGAGCGCCGTTGGCTGGCGAATCGGCGCGCCGCACGCTCAAGTGGGAACGCCTGCAGGCGCGTGCGCGCTGGCAGACCGTGGCTGGCGGCTGGCGGCTGGATGCGCCACAGCTGCGGCTGGGCAGCACGAGCACGCTGCAGCATCTCGACGGCCTGAGCATCGCCGCCGGGCGCCGTTATGCGGTGGTGGGCGACGCGCTGGATGTGTCCGGGCTGATCGCCGCCGCTGCGCTGAGCGACCAGCTGTCGCCGGGCCTGCGCCGCTGGTTGGCGTTGTCCAGGCCGCAGTTGCGCGTGAGCAAGCTGCAGCTGGCGGGCGAGCAGGGCGGCGCGGTGCGCGCGCAGGGGCAGGTGGAGGAACTGGCATTCCAGCCGGTCGGCAAATCGCCGGGTATCAGCGGCCTGCGCGGGCACTTCGACGGCGATGCGCAGGCGATCGCGCTGCAAACCGCGCCCGACGCCACGCTGCGCTTCGACTGGCCTACCGGCTTTGGCGTGGTGCACGAGGTGCAACTGGCCGGCAGCATCGTCGGCTGGCGCGACGGCGAGGGCTGGCAGGTCGCCACGCCGGCGCTGCGGGTGCAGGCCAAGGACTACGGCGCCAACTTGCGCGGCGGGATGTGGTTTGAGAACGATGGCACCCGGCCACGCATCTCCCTGGCGGCGCAGCTGGATGACGCCGCCCTGCCGGTGGCGCGCAAGTTCTGGATCCGTTCGAAGATGAGCAAGGCCGCCATCGACTGGCTCGACATGGCGGTGGCCGGCGGCGTGGTCACCGGCGGCACCGGCCTGGTCAGCGGTGACCTGGACGACTGGCCGTTCGACAACAACGATGGCCGCTTCGAAGCCTTCGGGCAGATCCGCGATGGCGAGATCCGCTTCCAGCCGGACTGGCCGGCGATGACCCAGGTGCAGGCCGATCTGCGCTTCATCGGCAATGGTTTCTCGCTGCAAGGCAGCGGCGCGCTGGCCGGCACGCCGGTGGCGCAGTTCGAGGCCGGTATCCCGAATTTCGCCACCTCCGAGCTCTATGTGCGCGCCTCCACCCAGGCCGACACCGCGCAGTTGCTGGGCATGTTGCGCAGCAGCCCGCTGGAGCGCCGCTATGGCGACACCTTGCGCAACCTCACCACCTCCGGCCCGGCCGCGGTCACCTTCGATCTGCTGCGCCCGTTACGCACCAAGGGCGTGGGCGGGCACCTGCAGGGCACCGTTGCGCTGCAGGGCGCCAAGCTGGCCGACGCGCGCTGGAACCTGGCCTTCGATCAGGTCAGCGGGCAGGCCGAGTACCGCGACAGCGGCTTCGGCGCCGGGCATCTGAGCGTGCAGCACCAGGGCCGCACCGGCGAGCTGGCGTTGCGTGCCGGCGGCTTCGTGCAGGACCCGGCGCAGGCGTTCGAGGCGCGCTTCGGGGCCACGCTTGATGCGAAGGAGTTGTTCGACCGCGCGCCGCAGATGGAATGGTTGCGGCCCTACGTACACGGCAGCGCGCCATGGCAGGTGGGCGTGGATGTGCCGCTGGCGCGTCCGGGGCAGCCCGATGCGCCTGCACAACTCACGCTGCGCTCGCAGTTGGTCGGCACCACGCTGGATCTGCCCGCACCGCTGGACAAGCCGGCCACGCAGCCGCTGGACACGCGGGTCAAGGTGGCGTTGCCGGTCGGCGACGGCGATATCGATGTGGCGTTCGGCCAGCTGGTGGCGGTCAAGGCCAGCAGCCAGGGCACCCAGACCGGCGTGCGCGTGGTGATGGGCACCGACACCGTGACCGAGCGGCCGCCGGCCAATGGCCTGGTGGTCAATGGCCGCACCGCCTCGCTGGATGCCATCGACTGGATCAGCCTGGCGCGCGGCAGTGCCGAGCCCGACATGCCGCCGCTACCTGGCCAACCGGCGCAGCCAAGCGAAAAGCTGCCGCTGCTGCAGGTGGATGTGCAGGCCGACAAATTGTTGATGATTGGCGGCGTCTTTCCGCAGACCCGCCTGCGCCTGCGCCCCACCCGCGATGCGGTGGCGGTGACGTTGGATGGGCCGTCGCTGGCCGGCCAGCTCACCGTGCCCAATGCCGATGGCGCCGCAGTGCAGGGCAAGCTCAGCACGGTGCGCTGGCAGCCGGTGGCCGCTGCGCCGGAACCGGCCGCGCCCGAGCCTGGCGACCCGCTGGCCGGCGCATTGCCGGAGCCGGCGCGGCGCGCGGTGGCCGAGTTCGACCCGGTGTCGATCCCGCCGCTATCGCTGGATATCGACGACCTGCGCGTGGGCAAGATGACCCTGGGCGCGGCCACCTTGCGCAGCAGCCGGCTGACCGACGGCATGCAGGTAGACCAGCTGCAACTGCGCTCGGACGACCAGAACATCGGCCTGACCGGCGCCTGGCGCGGCAAGGGCGAGGCCGCCAGCACGCGGCTGTCTGCGCGCGTGGACAGCCGCAACCTGGGCAATCTGCTGCAGAACCTCACCCTGGGCGGGCAGCTGCGCGGCGGCGAAGGCCAGCTGGAACTCAACGCCGGCTGGCAGGGCTCGCCGACCGGGTTTGCGCTCGGCTCGCTCGAGGGCAATCTCACCGTGGACGCCCGCAACGGCCAGTTGCTGGAAGTGGACCCCGGCGCCGGCCGCGTGCTTGGCCTGCTCAGCGTGGCGCAGTTGCCGCGCCGGTTGATGTTCGACTTCCGCGACTTCTTCTCCAAGGGCCTGGCGTTCAACAAGCTCGCTGGCGAAGTGCGCTTTGGCGATGGCTTTGCGCGCACCGATGCGATTCGGATCGAAGGCCCGGCCGCCGACATCGCCATCCGCGGGCAGACCGACCTGCGTGCGCAGACCTTCGACCAGACCGTGGACGTGAATCCCAAGGCCGGCAATCTACTCACGGTGGTGGGCGCGGTGGCCGGTGGCCCGGTGGGCGCGGCGGTCGGCGCGGCCGCCAATGCGGTGCTGGGCAAACCGCTGGGCGCGATTGGCGCCAAGACCTATCACGTCACCGGGCCGTGGAAAGAGCCGCAGGTGGACGTGGTGGACCGCGATGCGCGCGAGCGTGCGCCCGCCAAGCCGGCGCCGGACAAGGCGCCGCGCTAGGCAGTCAGTCGATCACTCGCCGGCTGGGTCAGGCGGCGCGCCGGCACGCGTGAATAGCGGCAGGCGCAGCCGGGTGCGGTGCCCGGCCACCGGCGTCTGCGCAGGCGCAGTCACGCCACGAAAGTAGCCGCGCTGCCATTTCTCGCGCGCCGCCGCCGATTGCGCGTCCGGCAAGGCTTCCAGGAAACGGGTGCGGCTGTCGGTCCAGTCGGCATGCTGCTGCGCCAGCGCCGGCGTTTCGGACAGCGGCTGCCACTGCGGCTGCACCTGTTCGATCAACTGCCGCTGCAGCGGGAACAGATGGCAAAACGGCTCACCCGCCTCGAAGCGCACGCGCCCCGGCCGGGTGAAACGCCAGTTCATGGTGAAGGTGTACGGGCTCCAGTCGGTTTCCACGATGCCGCTCAGCGCACCGATGCCGTCCTTCGGGCAGTTCAACGGCCCGCTGACGAACAGGTCCACACCGGCGTCGGTACGAAACAGGCAGGGCACGTGGAAAGTCAGCATGCCGTAGCCGAAATGGCTGATCGCCGGCGCGGCGCTGCCGGCATCGGCGGTGATCACCACCGCGCCCAGCCCATCGCCGCCATCCCAGACCGCCTCGAAACCGGCCTGGCACAGCAGCTCCCAGCCATGCGCATTGGCGATGGCCAGCGGCAGGCACCGGTAGGCGTAGCGTTGGTCGATGGCATCCATCCAGGCGCGCTCGTGCGGCGCGGGGCGGATATCCAGCGTGTGTCCGTCCAGAACGTGGGCAGTGAGCTTCATGCGTGCGCGGTGGCTGGCGGCGGGCTGGCGATGATAGCCGCGCGCCACGTTCAGCCGCGCGACTTGTCTCGCCGGCGCGCGACCCCCATCCTGACCGCATGACCGACACCGCCCTGACTCTGGCCGAATCCCGGCTGCTGCTTCCCTCCGGCCTGGATACCGGCCACCTCGACCGCACCTTCGGCGCCCTGCTGGGCCCCGGCATCGACTTCGGCGACCTGTACTTCCAGCATTCGCGACGCGAGAGCTGGAGTGTGGAAGACGGCATCGTCAAGGACGGTGCGCATTCCATCGAACAAGGCGTGGGCGTGCGCGCCATCTCTGGCGAAAAAACCGGCTTTGCCTATTCCGACGACATCCAGCGCGAAGCCTTGCTGGAAGCGGCCCAGTCGGCGCGCGCGATCTCGCGCGACGGCGGCGCGCAATCCACCCGCACGCTGGTGCGCGGCAACGGCCGTGCGCTGTATCCGGCCACCGACCCGATCGACGACATGGACAGCGCCACCAAGGTGGACCTGCTGCGCCGCATCGACCAGTACCTGCGCGCTGCGGACTCGCGCGTCAAGCAGGTGATGGTGAGTTTGTCCGGCGGCGTGGACACGGTACTGATCGCGCGCAGCGACGGTGTGCTGGCCGCCGACGTGCGTCCGCTGGTGCGCTTGAACGTGCAGGTGATCGTCGAACACGGCGGCCGCCGCGAGTCCGGCTATTCCGGTGGCGGTGGCCGTTACGGCTACGCCGAGCTGTTCGCCGATGGACGCCCGGAAGGTTTTGCGCGCGAAGCATTGCGCCAGGCGCTGGTCAACCTGGATGCGATTCCCGCGCCGGCCGGCGTGATGCCGGTGGTGCTGGGGCCGGGCTGGCCGGGCGTGCTGCTGCACGAAGCGGTGGGCCATGGGCTGGAGGGCGACTTCAATCGCAAGGGCACCAGCGTCTACGCCGGCCGCATCGGCGAGCGTGTGGCCTCCAAGGGCGTGACCATCGTCGATGACGGCACTTTGGATGGACGCCGCGGCTCGCTCAATATCGATGACGAAGGCACGCCCAGCCAGTGCACCACGCTGATCGAGGACGGCGTGCTGGTCGGCTACATGCAGGACACCCACAACGCGCGCCTGATGGGCGTGGCGCCCACCGGCAATGGCCGCCGCGAATCCTTCGCGCACCTGACCATGCCGCGCATGACCAATACCTACATGCGTGCCGGCGAGCATGACCCGCAAGAGATGATCCGCTCGGTCAAGAAGGGCATCTATGCGGTCAACTTCGGTGGCGGCCAGGTCGACATCACCAGCGGCAAGTACGTGTTCTCCGCAACCGAGGCGTACCTGATCGAAGACGGCAAGATCACCGCGCCGGTGAAGGGCGCCACCCTGATCGGCAACGGCCCGGAAACCATGCAGAAGGTGCGCATGATCGGCAACGATCTGGCCCTGGACGAAGGCGTGGGCGTCTGCGGCAAGGACGGGCAGAGCGTGCCGGTTGGCGTGGGTCAGCCGTCGCTGCTGATCGACGGCATCACCGTGGGCGGAACGCAGGCCTGAAATGCCGGGAATCGGGAATCGGGAGTGGGGAATCGCAACGGCAGGGGCGCGGAGCAGTGCGTCGGGCGGCTGCGGTTTGCCGGTTCAGCAGAGGGGAATCGGGAATCGGGAATGGGGAATCGCAACGGCAGGGGCGCAGAGCAGTGCGTTGGGCGGTTGCGGTTTGCCGGTTCAGCGGAGGGGCATCGAGAGTCGGGAGTGGGGAATCGCAACGGCAGGGGCGCGGAGCAGTGCGTCGGGCGGTTGCGGTTTGCCGGTTCAGCAGAGGGAAATCAAGAGTCAGCAGCAGAGAATCGCAACGGCAGGGATGGCCGTTGCGGGGCTGGATGGATCGGGCGGAGCCTTATTCGTCGTTTTCCGACGCCGACTCTTCGTCTTCCAATCCCGCATCCCCACTCTCCAATCCCGGCTTCTGAGACAGATCACGCAATACCTGGAACAGCTCACGGTAGGCGCGCGGCGGCTTGTTCTTGGCCCGTTCGTGCATGGCGTTGCGCACCAGCTGACGCAGTTGCTGGCGATCGGCGGCCGGGTAGGCTTCCAGCAATTCGGCCAGCGCGACGTCGCCTTCGGCGAGCAGGCGCTCGCGCCAGCGTTCGACGCGGTGAATCGCCGCGACTTCGCGGCGCGCGGTATCGCTGTTGGCATCCAGCGCATCGCGGATCGCATCCAGGGTTTCGTCGTCCTCGCGGCGCATGTGCTTGGCCAGAAACGCCAGCTGGCGCTTGTGCGCGATATGCGAGGTGATGCGCTTGCTCTCTTCGATATGCGGGATCAACGACTCGGGCACCGGCAACTTGGCCAGCTGCGCCGGGGTGAGCGCCACCAGCTTTTCGCCCAGGTCGAAAATTTCCAACGCCTCGCGCCGTTGCTGGCTGCGGCTGGCGCCACGAAATTCACCGGTATCTTCATCGCGTCCGCGCATGCCACTACATCCCAAAACGTGTTTAGTTAAATTTCCGGCCATGAACGGCCGGACTCCGGCGGAAGATTCCGCACCAAATTCAGACACTGCGGCCATGGATGGCCGAGCGTTCTGCGGAAGGATCCGCATCCAAATTCAGACAGTCCGGCCACGATGGCCGGGCTTTCGCGGACGGATCCGCATCCAAAGGATAAAGCATTGAACGCACTCTCCTCCGAAACCCGTGTGACCGACGACAGCCTGCAGCGCCTGGAGGCACTCACCGAGATCTCCCAGCGGCTGCTCGAGCGTGCCCGCGCCGCCGGCGCGACCCAAGCCGAAGTGAGCTGCAGCGAAGAACGCGGTCTGGACGTGAACGTGCGGCTCGGCGAGGTGGAAACGGTCGAGTCCACGCGCGACCGCGGCATTGCGGTGACGGTGTACTTCGGCAAGCGCAAGGGCAGTGCCAGCACCGCCGACCTGCAGAAATCCAGCCTGGAGGCCACCGTTGCGCAGGCCTGCGCCATTGCCCGCTATACCGAAGACGACCCCGCTGCCGGCCTGGCCGATGCGGAGCTGATGGCGCGCGACTTCCCCGAGCTGGACAGCTGGCACCCGTGGGCGCTGGATGCCGACACCGCCGTGGACCTGGCGCTGGCCTGCGAAAACGCCGGCCGGCAGGCCGATGCGCGGATCAGTAACTCCGATGGCGCCTCGGCCAGCACCGGGCTCAGCCTGTCGGTGTATGCCAACTCGCACGGATTCATCGGGCGCGAGCGTGGCACCCACCATTCGATCAGCTGCGCGCTGATTGCCGGGCAGGGCGATGGCATGCAGCGCGATGGTTGGTATAGCAGTGCGCTGGCGCGCGAAGACCTGGAAGCGCCGGACGCGATCGGCCGGCATGCCGCCGCGCGCACCGTGGCACGGTTGCAGCCGCGCTCGCTGCCAACCGGCCAGTTGCCAGTGTTGTTCGCGCCTGAAGTGGCGCGCTCGCTCGTCGGGCATCTGCTCGGTGCAGTGTCCGGCGGTGCGTTGTACCGCCGCGCCAGCTTCCTGCTTGATAGCGTCGGCACGCAGCTGTTTCCCGATTGGTTCGGTATCGAGGAATTGCCGCACCTGCGGCGCGGCCTGCGCTCCGCCGCGTTCGACGGGGAAGGCGTGGCCACGCGCCGCTCGGCCCTGGTCGACGGCGGCGTGCTGCAGCGCTATGTGCTGGGCAGCTATTCGGCGCGCAAGCTTGGCCTGCAGACCACCGCCAATGCCGGTGGGGTGCACAACCTGCAGGTGACCTCCAATGCCGGCGACCTGGCATCGATGGTCGCCGGCATGTCGCGCGGGCTGCTGGTCACCGAGCTGATGGGCAACGGCGTCAACGCGGTGACCGGCGACTATTCGCGCGGTGCCGGCGGGTTCTGGGTCGAGAACGGCGAGATCGCCTATCCGGTCGACGGGCTGACCATTGCCGGCAACCTGCGCGACATGTTTGCCGGGATCGAAGCGGTGGGCAGCGATGTCGACCCGCGCTCGCACGTCAAGATCGGCTCGGTGCTGATCAACCGCATGACCGTGGCCGGCGACAGCTGAGTCACCCGCCCGGTGCCTATGCCTGCCAGCGTCCCGGCGCTGGCGGACCCATGGCTTCCCGCACTGGTGGCGCGCGGATTGGTTGCTATAGTCCGCCGCACACCACAACCATGCATGGGGAGACATGATGAGCGAGTTCGACACACACGCCGCGCCACCACCGCCGCCGATCAGCACCGGCACGCCCTCGGAAGAGCGCACATTGGCACTGGCCGCGCACCTGCTGGGCATCCTGACGTCCTTCATCGGCGCGCTGGTGATCTGGCTGATCAGCAAGGACGCCAGCCCGTCCAAGCCGTTTGCCACCGACCAGGCCAAGGAAGCGCTGAACTTCCAGATCACCGTGATCATCGCCTACGTGGCTGCGGTGATCCTGACCATCGTGTCGTTCGGCATCTTGTTCTTCGTGCCGACGCTGGTGTGGGTCGCCAACCTGGTGCTCTGCATCCTGGCGGCGGTCAAGGCCAACAGCGGCGAGAGCTACCGCTATCCGTTCACGCTGCGCCTGATCAAGTAATTCTGTATTGCGCGTAAAACAAAGGCCCGGCAGTCATGCCGGGCCTTTGGCGTTTTTAGAAAGTCACGCGATCAGTTCTGCGCCGGGGTGTTCTCGGCAAAGTACTCGTGGCTGTCGGCATTGGTGATCGCCTGGGCCGGGTTGCTGATCGCCAGGCTGCGTGCGCCGGATTGGCCATACACGCGGTCCTGGGTGCCGGCCACCACGGTGAAGTGGCTGGTCTCGTGTACCAGCGTGCCGGCCTTGGAGTCGGTGCCGGTTGTCGACGCGCTCCAGAACGCGTTGCAGACATGGATCTCGTACGGCTGGTTCGGATAGACGTAGGCGAAGGCGTCCGCCAGATCCGCTTCGCAGCTGCAGTTGATCTTCAGCTGGCCATTGTTCTGGTCCAGCGCGTTGTCGATGTTGACGAAGTTGGAGCTGACCCGGCTGTAGCGCGCGGCATTGTAGGCGCCGAACCAGGTGGTATAGCGCGCGCCGGTGCTGCCGCCGTTGAGGTAGGTACGCGCGTTCTGCGAGTAATTACGCGCGGCAGCGACGCCACTGGCGGCCTGGTTGGTGCGGGTGGTGCTGCAGTTGAGATAGTTGATGCCGTTGACCACGGCGGTCGGGCCGATTGCGAGCTGGCGCTGTACGCCACGACGCGCGCCATCCAGCCAGACGGTGAGCGGGGTGCTGGTGGCCACTGCCGGCAGGCCGTTTGCGGCCTTCATCAGGCTGCCATCGGACAGCGAGGCGTACTGCAGCGACGAGCGCACCTGGATGGTGTAGTTGCCGCTGGTGGACAAGTCATAGGCGCCGGCCAGATCCACCTCGCCCTGGACGCTCTGGCCCGGCTGCAGGATGGTGAAGTCGGCTGCCTTGGGCAGGCCGCGCTTGACCAGGCGCCCGGTGTAGTCCACCGGCTTGCCGTCGCGGCTCACCTCCAGGATGCCGTTGTCCAGCGACTTCAGCGGCAGCTGATAGGTCGGAACGCGGGCGACCTGGCTGCCGTTGTTGGTGACGGTGACCGCGATCTTGCCTTGATGTCGCCCGGCCTGGTCGGCCACTGGCGCCAGTTCGATGGTCAACGGAACCGGTCCGCGCACGGAATGTGCCTGCGCCGAACCGAGCACGCCGACGACGGCCAGCGTGCCTGCTGCAAACGATGCAAGAAAAACATTCTTCACCAGTGACTCTCCTTGGTCGGGGGATGCCCGCAAGCGCGGGCAGGCCAAACCTAGGCAGAGCGAGCGGACGCGACAAGTCGTTCAATTAGCGATATTTCTGGATGTAGCGCATGGGTTATGCATCCGGATACATCACTGGTGTAGATAATTCAGAAATAAAGCGTGCCGGCGATCATGGAATCGTGGTGCCTGTGTGTCGCCGGCTGACACAAACTGTGGCGACCAATGTGCCGTTTTGTGACCAGGCGCGCCTGTTGCCTGAATGGACCCGCGTGATCGACCGTGCGGTGGCGCACGGAATGCGCAAACGTGTCGCGTAACGCGAACACCGGGGAGGTGATGCATGCGGCAGTCGCTGTGATTGCGTTGGCGTCTGGCGGGGCGGTGATGTGGTGCGGAGCGATGCGTTGGAGTCCGCAGATGCTCGGCATCCACGCGCAATCACACGCGCTCGGCAGCCGCGCGTGAGGCCTGGTTAGCCGCGCCTAGTGGGCGCGGTCGACCGCGAAGCGGCCGAGGCTGGCCAAGGTAGCGCCGGGTTCGCCGTAGGGCAGCAACAGTGCGTGCATGTGGCTGGCCAGTTCCGCCAGCTTGCTCTTGGCGCCGTCCATGCCCAGCAAGGCGGGGTAGGTGGACTTGGACTGCGCCGCATCCTTGCCGGCAGTCTTGCCGAGCTGGGCGGAGCTTGATTCCACATCCAGGATGTCGTCACGCACCTGGAACGCGAGCCCCAGCGCGTCGGCAAACGCATCCAGGCGCTGCTGGTCGGCAACGCCCGCGCCGCCAGTCAGCACGCCCATGCGCACCGCGGCACGGATCAGCGCACCGGTCTTGAGCGCATGCATGCGCTGCAGTGCGTCCAGCGCCTGCACCTGCCCGGTGGCGTCGATATCCAGCGCCTGCCCGCCACACATGCCAGCCGCACCAGCCGCAGATGCCAGGCTCTGCAACCAGCCCACCCGCAGTGCCGCATCTGCCGGTGCCTCGGCCAGCAGTTCGAATGCGCGTGCCTGCAAGGCATCGCCGGCCAGGATCGCGGTGGCTTCGTCGAAGGCGATGTGCACCGTGGGGCGGCCGCGACGCAGCGCGTCATCGTCCATGGCCGGCAGGTCATCGTGCACCAGCGAATACGCGTGGATCAGTTCCACCGCCACCGCTGGCGCATCCAGGCTGCCTTCTTCGGCGCCGAACAAGGCGCCGCTTGCATAGACCAGCAGCGGACGCATGCGCTTGCCGCCACCGAGCACGGCGTGGCGCATGGCCGCGTGCAAACGCTGCGGGGCGAGGGCGGGGCTGGGAAGGCAAGCATCCAGCTGCCGTTCGGTGCGTGCAAGCCAGCGCTCAAACAACGCCGCGCTCACTCAGCCGCCATCCAGCGACGGCGGCTCGAATGCTTCTGCCTGTTCGGGGCGTGCGGGGTCGGTCACCAGACGCACGCGCAATTCCGCTTGTTCCAGCGCCTGCTGGCAATCGCGGTACAGCCCGATGCCGCGCTCGTAGGCGGTGAGCGACTGCTCCAGGCTCATCTCGCCTACTTCCATCTTCTGCACCAGTTGCTCGAGTTCTTCCAGCGACTGTTCGAAGCGGGCGACGGGGGAGGATTCGTTCAAAGACTTCTTGGCCATCGACAAAGTGTGCGGCGCGCGCGCAGGCGGGTCAATTCGCGGTTGCAGCGCTGCGCCACTGCAGGCGCGCGGCGTGCGCACGCAACCACTGGTCCAGCGTGGCAGACACGATCTGATCACCGGCGGCCAGCAACGTCTCACCGGCCCACAACAAGGGCAGGCGCACGCGTTCCCACGGCGGCAGGTCTGATTGCTGCAGCAGATGCTTGAGTTGATGCGAATGGGTCCGGCCCGGCAGCACGATGCGCTCGCCGCCCTGGCGCGCGCGCACCTGCAGTGGCTGCTCGAAGCGCAATCCTGGCGTGCCGCGCAGTTGCAGTTGCGCACCGTCGGGCAATAACAGTGTGCTGTCGCCGTTCCACTCGGCCTGCCACTGCGCTGGCCACGTCGCGCGCGCACTGAGCAGGTACAGCTGCTGGCGCCAGCGGCGAATTTCTGTCTGTTGCCAGGCAAAGCAGGTCTGCCGATCCGGCTGCGTGGTGGCGATCTCGCGTTCAAGTGCGTGCACGCCCTGCGCCGGCAGCGGTGGCGCGTGCGCGGCGGCCACCCAGGCGCGCAACAGGCGTGCGCGGCGCGCGGGGGAATGGCTGCGCAATGGCTGCAGCTCCAGGGCGCCGGCGCTGTTGCAGGCGGTGGGCAGCAGGTTGACGTCGTCGTCGTGCAGCAGGGTGCTGGCATCGCCACACAGCTGCGCGCTGCGGGCCAGTGCATCGGCCGCCAGCGGCCAGCGCTGCTGCAGCGCCGGCAGGACCTGCGTGCGCAGGAAATTGCGGTCGTGCTGCGGATCGGTATTGCTGGGGTCGTCGATCCAGCGCACTGCATGCCCCTGCGCGTAGGCCGCGAGGTCCGCGCGTGCGTGGCCGAGCAACGGGCGCCACAGCGTGCCCGGGCCGAACGGGCGCTGCGGGCGCATCGCCGCCAGTCCGTCAGGGCCGGAAGCGCGCAGCGCGCGCAGCAGGAAGGTTTCGGCCTGGTCGTCACGGTGATGCGCCAATGCCAGCCACTCACCCGCTGTTAGGGTCGCTGCAAAGGCCGCATGCCGCGCAGCGCGCGCGGCCGCTTCCAGACCGCTGCCGCTGTCGCGTGCCACCTGCACGCGCACGATCTGCAGAGCAATCCCCAAGGCCGCGCACTGCTGTTGGCAGTGCAGCGCCCAGGCATCTGCATCCGCATGCAGGCCATGGTGGACATGCACGGCGCGCAGGCCGGCCTCGCAGTAACCAGGGGTGGAGGCCAGCGCGTGCAGCAACACGGCCGAATCCATGCCACCGCTGTAGGCGACCAGCACCGGTGCCGGTGGGGTGGCGGGGATCAACCCGGCTGCCTGCATCACGTCCACGTCAGGCCACGCCCGTCATGACGCCGACCGCTGCCGGCCGCGCACCGCACCGGTTGTGCGCGGTGGGCTCGGCCATCAGCGCTGGGTCGCGCGCTCGAAGGTGGTGGGTGCGGGCAGGTTCACCGGCACACCCGCGCTGTCGCAGGTGCCGGCCATGCACAGGCGCTCGCGCAGCCGCGGGGTGGCCTGGACGATGACGTGGTAGATCACGTTCTCTTCCAGCGTGCCGCGGAACGCCGCGCTGCCCGGGCCGGTGGCCCAGATGCCGACGTCTTCGCCGCCGTGGCTTTCGGACTTGGTCGGTACCAGCGATTCCTGCATGTAGCTGGGCGCCTCGGTATCCACGTGGGTGAGGTCGGGGCGGCCGCGGGCCGGCTCGCTGCTGCTGGGCTCGTGCGGATACTTTTTCGGCCCGGCCGGCTGTGCGTTGGTCGCGCCGGTATGGCCGGGGCCATTGGCGTAGCTGAGGGTGGTGTAGGGCTGGCCGGCCAGATCGGTGGCCAGCTGGGTGCGGTCGCCTTCTTCGCCGCCGGTGCCGCGCACCTTGCCCAGGATCGGGTTGCCACGCACCGGGTAGCCCACAAAGTTGAGCGTGTGCGAATGGTCGGCGGTGACGATGATCAGCGTGTCCGGCGGCGCAGTTTCCACCGCGGTGCGCACCGCGTCCGATAGCGAGACTGTTTCGTCCAGCGCGCGATAGGCATTGCCGGCGTGGTTGGCGTGATCGATACGGCCGCCTTCGACCATCAGCACGAAGCCGTTCGGGTCGCGCGACAGCGACTGGATCGCGGTGCGGGTCATCTCGGTCAGGCTGGGCTCGCCCTGCGGGGTGCGGTTGCGGTCGTGGTCGAACTGCATGTGATCGGGCTCGAACAGGCCCAGCAGCGCCGGTGCGCCAGCGGCGGCCTGCAATTGCTGCTCGTTCCACACGTAGGCGCCTTGCGGGTGGGACTGCTTCCACTCGGCGACCAGGTCGCGCCCGTCCAGGCGCAGGCCGACCTTGTCGTCGTACTCGGGGTCGCGCTCCTGCACGGTCTGGAACTGGCTGCGGCCGCCGCCGAGCACCACCTGCGGGCCACGCCCGAAGCGTGCGGTGGAGAGCAATTGCTGGGCGATGTCCTGGCAGCCGGCGGTGCGGGCGGCCTCGGGCAGATCGGTATCGTTCTCCCAGTTGCGCTCCGGCGAATGCGCATACGTCGCCGCCGGCGTGGCGTGGGTCAGACGGGTGGTGGTAACGACGCCAGTTGCCATGCCGGCGCTATCGGCCAGTTGCAGCCAGCTCAGCAGGCCCTTGCCCAGGCTGTCGGCACAGTCGCTGCGGTTGCCGCTGCTGACCCCGATCGCGCCCATGTGCGACTTCACCCCGGTGGTGATCGCGGTCATGGTGCCGGCCGAATCCGGGGTCTGCGAATCGGTGTTGTAGGTCTTGCTGAAGGCGGTGGCGGGGAATTGCTCCCACGACAGCAGATTCTCTTCGCCCGGGCCGCCCTTGCGCTGGCCGTCCAGGATGCGTGCGGCGGCCACCGTGGTCAGGCTCATGCCATCGCCCAGGAACAGGATCACGTTGCGTGCCTTGCCGGTCATCGCGCCGTTGCCGGCCGCACGTGCCGCGCCGGAGCGGTACCACCATTGCGGAGTTTCGCCGGCCGGATGCGTCACCGGTGGTACGTCCACCTTGACCGAGGCGGGCGCCGCGGTGGTGGATCCGGCAGTGGAAGCGCAGGCGGCCACGCACAGCGTGGTCAGGGCGGCGAGGGCAGGCAGGCGGTAACGCATCGGCATCGAACTCGTGACTGAATCAACGCCCATTATGCCGGGATGCATCCGTCGCACTGATGACACGCCGCTGTTCCAGTCGTGGCCTCGCGGGCAGGGCGGCCCTGCGATAAGGTGCATGCACTCCCCCCGGATGATTTCACGCATGACATTGGTCTCGGCCTGGTTGCGCATTCCGTTCTGGCAACGCGTGGTGGCCGGCTTCGTGCTGGGCGCGATCGCGGGCGCAGCCATGGGCCCGGCCGCCGAGGTGTGGTTTGGGCCGCTGGGCGATCTGTATGTCACCCTGATCAAGATGATCGCGGTGCCGTTGGTGTTCTTTGCGGTGATCAACGCGATCTCGTCGCTGCACGGTCAAAAATCCGTTGCGGCCTTGGGCGGGCGCACCTTCCTGTGGTTCGTCATCACCGCCGCACTGGCAGTGGGCGTGGGCCTGGCGGTGGGCACAATCATGCAGCCCGGCGCCGGCCATTTCAGCCTGAGCGTGGACTCGGCGTGGAAGCCGCGCGATGTGCCCAGCCCGATCAAGGTGCTGCTGGATGTGGTGCCCTCCAACCCGTTCTACGCACTGACCGGCATCGGCACCAAGACAAATGCCGCCGGCGAAACCGTGCTGGCCGCCGGGCGTGGCTCGATCCTGCCGGTGATCTTCTTTGCCGCGCTGCTGGGCTTTGCGATGGTCAAGCTGGGTGACCGAGTGGCCGAGGCACGCAAGCTCACCGGGCAGATGAGCGACATCATGATTCAGGTCACCCGCTTCGTGCTGGAGATGACCCCGCTGGGCACCTTCGGCCTGATTGCCGGCCTGGTGGGCAGCTACGGCTTTGCGAAGCTGCTGCCCTTCGGCAATTTCGTGCTGGCGCTGTATGTGGCCTGCGCGCTTCACATCGTGGTGGTCTACAGCAGCCTGTTGCTGCTGCACGGGCTGAACCCATGGAAGTTCTTCCGCGGTGCGGCGCCTGGGATGCAGGTGGCGTTCGTGAGCTCGTCAAGCTTCGCCGCGATGCCGGTGGCGATGCGCTCGATCACCCACAACCTCGGCGTGAACAAGGACTACGCCGCCTTCGCCGTGCCGCTGGGCGCGAGCATCAAGATGGACGGCTGTGGCGCGATCTTCCCGGCGTTGTGCGCCGTGTTCATCGCGCAATACACCGGCGTGCCGTTGACCGCCAACCAGTATTTCGTGGTGCTGATCGCCTCGGTGCTGGGCAGCTTCGGCACCGCAGGCGTGCCGGGCACTGCGGTGGTGATGGCCACGGTGGTGCTCAGCGCGGCCAACCTGCCGCTGGAAGTGATCGGCTATCTGTACGCGATCGACCGCATCCTCGACATGATGCGCACCATGACCAACGTCACCGGTCAGATGCTGGTGCCGGTGTTGGTGGCCAAGGAGACCGGTCTGCTGGACAAGACGATCTACGAGTCCGCGTCCACCAACGTGGGGCTCGAAGATCCGCCCACCGATCGCGGCGCGCCGCTGCGCTGAGCCGGTGATGGAAGACGGGTTTCCCACCGTGCGCGGGCAATTGCAGGCGCTTGCGCCGTTGCACGTCATCGACGGTGTGCTGGTGCAGGACGGCCTGCCCGACGATCCGTTCGAGCAGCAGTACCTGCAAATCCGGCGCAAGGAAGGCCGGCTGTACACCGACGCGCAGGTGCGCAGCCTGCCGCGTCCCGGTGGCGCGCTCGGCAATACGCTTGAATGGCAGGTGCGTGCGCTGTCCAGCAGCTTGCTGGTGCAGCATCTACAAGCGCACGCCGGGGGGGGCGCCATTCTCGAACTGGGCTGCGGCAATGGCTGGTTGTCGCATCTGCTTGCGCAGGCCCTGCAGCGCGAGGTCTGCGGTGTCGACGTCAACCGCACCGAATTGACCCAGGCCGCGCGCGTCTTCGGCCATGACGCGCGGCTGACATTCGTCGCTGCCGACATCCACACGCTGGTGCTGCCGCGCGATGTATTCGATGTGATCGTGTTGCCCGCCTGCGTGCAGTATTTCAGCGATCCCGCCGCGCTCGTCAGCCGCCTGCTCGGTTGCCTGCGCGAAGGTGGCGAGCTGCACATCCTCGATAGCCCTCTCTACGCGACGCCGCAACGCGGCCGGGAAAGCGCCGCACGCAGCTTGCGTTACTTCACCGACCTGGGATGCCCGGCGCTGGCCGCGCACTATCACCAGCACACCTACGCCAGCTTCGACCGCTTCACCGTGCAGTGGTTGTTCGACCCCCGGCGCGCGAGCGCGCGGCTGGGGCGCCTGTTCAAACGGCGGCAGCCGCATTTTCCGTGGTTGTGTCTGCGCAAGCAGGACAACTGACGGTCCGGCAATCGATCGGGATCAGTGGGCTCGCACGGCCTCCATCAGCGTGGTGGCCTCCGGCGCCTGGTGCTGGGCAACCGCGCCGACCACGATGAAGAAGACGAGCACGCCCAGCAGCGGCCAGATCGTGTGGCGGACGCACAGCCACCACCAGCCCGGGGCCTGGATGCCGCGCATCCGCCGGTACAGCCCGCCGGCCAGCGCCGCGTCCACCAGGAGTTCGGCCATCAGCACCGGTGCCGACCACACCACCCAGACAGCAGCCACCAGGGCGGCTACGGACGCAGCCAGTAGCGCCACGATTGCCAGGACAGGCAATCCGGCATCGCCATCGATGAAGTCGGGAAGTGCATCGCCCTCCAAAAGCCCGGAGCCGGCCGGTGCGCCCCCTGTGCCGGAACGGCCCACACCACTGAAGCCGCCACCGCTGGTCCAGTCGGGCGTTGTTGGCATGCTACCGCCGTCAAGGTCGATGCTGTGATCCAGCAGCTCCTCGTACGCGTCATCCATGTCGTTGCGCCAACGCACCCAGGCCCACATCAGTAGCAAGAACAGGCCATAGGCGGCGAGTGTGGCCAGCGGATAGCGCACCACCATCGCGTCGATGCCGCCATTGCGCAGCAGGTGCGAGCTCAGCAGCCCGCCGCTGGCGGTGATCATCACGATGGCGCTCATCTGCAGCCGTGGCCAGCCGTCGCGTTCCAGGCGTTGGCGTGTCTGCAGGAGGTCGGGGATGTGCCGTTCTGGCATCGCGGTGCGTCCTGCAGCAGGCACGCCTGTGCCGGAATGCCGAGCGTAAGGAGTTTCGCGTGTGCGTGCATGTGCAGGCGCCTATCGATCCTGCGTGGTGGCGAGAACGGGAAGGGCATTTGCGGCGCGCGTTGGTGGTCGCGAGGCGTCGGTGTCCAGTCGCCTGCTGGAGGCATGACGGATTTACTTCGCAGTACGCTGGCCTGCTGGTACGTAGAGAAGCAGCTTGCGGTCGATACGACTCCGGAATCCAGGCGGGGGGCGCGGCGCATTGAACTCCCCACGATGCCCGCCTGCGCGCACGCACATGGCACACTTCAAGCTCATCCTTTGGCGAGAGACACCGGTGATTGGCCAACAACGTGATCTGACATTTCGTTTCCTGGCCGAGCCCAGCGACGTCAACTTTGGCGGCAAGGTGCACGGCGGGGTGGTCATGAAGTGGATCGACCAGGTGGGTTTTGCGGCTGCCAGTGGCTGGAGCGGGCATTACTGCGTCACCGTGGCGGTGGGCGGCATCCGCTTCGTGGCGCCGGTGCGCATTGGCGATCTGGTCGCAGTGTCGGCCAAGCTGGTCTACACCGGCCGCAGCAGCATGCACTTCGCCATCGACGTACGCGCGCGCAGCCCAATGGGTGGCGACTCGCGGCTGTGCACTCACTGCATCATCGTATTCGTGGCGATGGATCCAGACGGCGTCACCCCGGTGGAAGTGCCGTCATGGCGGCCGTCCACGCCGGAAGACCAACGCCTGGCCGAATACGCGCTCAAGGTGATGGAACTGAGCAAGGGCATCGAAGACACGATGGCGCATTACCAGGCCGATACTGGCCGCTAAGCGGTATTTGATGATGTGGGAGCGGGCCGCCGCTTCGCGGTGCTTGCACCGCGGTTGCCGCAGGTGCTTCCCGTGCATTTGTGGTCGGTGTCGGCCGCGTAAGCAGCTGAGCCCTCGCGTCGCTCTACAAGCAATGCGACGCGCAAGCCTCACAGCTCATCAAGCACGTATTGCACTCGTTGCTCTGTGTTGGCAAGCAAACGTTGATTGTTGGCGAAGTGGGCCAGATCAAACCCGTATGGCAGGCGCCGCCGCCTATCGCTGTGCAAATGGCCTTGGCGGTGGCGGTGGCGCGGTCGGAGACGGGGCTGGTCTAGAGGCTTGCAGCCATTCGCGCTGACACCTGGATTGCAGCGGCTCCGGCCATCGGCGGTCAGGGCAGCGCGTTGCACCGATGGCTCAGGCCGTGCGCGGCCGGCCGAAAACAAAAAAGCCGCAGCAACCGCCGCGGCTTTGATGTGCAGAACGAACGTTGCGATCAGAGTACGCGGCGCGCCTGGATGAACTTTTCGCTCCAGTAACCGCTGGCCAGCGAGTCCACGCGCACGTCCTTGCCGCGGCTCGGCGCGTGCAGGAACTTGCCGTCGCCGACCACCAGGCCGACATGATCGATGCGGCCGCGGCGGCCGAAGAACACCAGGTCGCCGGCCTTGAGCGCGTGCGGGTCCTTGATCAGCTCGGCGGTTTCATCGCGAGCGATATCGCGGGAGACGCGCGGCAGTTCGATGCCCAGCGCAGTCTTGAACACGTAACCAACCAGGCCGCTGCAGTCGAAGCCTTCGGTGGACTCGCCACCCCAGACGTACGGCGTGCCCAGCAGGGCCATCGCGCGCTGCAGGATCACCTGCACCTTGCTGTCGGCCACGGCGTTCTGTGCCGCGTTGGCAGCGCTCTGCGAGACGTCGTAGTTGGCGAGCAGGCGGCTGAGGTCGCCAGCGAACATCGCCGAGCGGTCCATCAGAGGAATGGCGTCGTTGGCAGCCAGGTGCGGAAGCAGGGCGGCCAGCGTTGCAGTGGCAGCGGCATCGGCGCGGCTGCGGGTGGCGGCTTTCTCAGCGGCGACGGCGCTTTCAGATGCGGTCGTCGGCGGAACGGAAGAGGGGCTGGGGGCGGTCTGTGCCAGGGCGGGAAGTGCTGTGAGCCAGAGCGCGGTGGCGCACAACAGGCGGAGCGGTTTCCGGGGCGGATGCGGTGCGGCGCCAGGGTTGAGCTGTTCGTCGTTCGTCACGCGGGAATCACAATTCTGCTGTCGATGCGGGATGATGCCTTGGTGAAGGGTTCGTTACGTTCAAAAAACGTTAACTTTCCGTTTTGTGACTTGTGACGAACGTCACATTTCAATGTAAAACCCGCTTTGAACCTGAATAGTGATCACGCCAGTAAGCCCCGTCGAGGAAATCCAAGCGGACGGTACCGCCACTGCTTGGGGCGTGCACGAAGCGGCCTTCACCGACGTAAATGCCGACGTGGGTCACGCTTCCGCTGGAGCCAAAAAAGACCAGATCGCCAGTTGACAGTTTTTCCGCTGGAATCTTTGGCCCCTGCACGGCGGCCAGGTCACGCGAGGTCCTGGGCAATGAAAGTGCCAGCACGTCCTTGTAGACATAGGTGACAAGCCCGCTGCAGTCGAAGCCGCTCTCCGGCGTGTTGCCGCCATACCGGTACGGCGTGCCGACCAGGCCCAGGGCGCGCATGAGGATGTTGTTGGCGGCAGCGGGGTTGGCCGGCGGTACCTGGGGCCAGACGCGTGCGGTGGCCGGTGCTGGCGCCGGGCGGCGCACCGGTGCCTGCGAGCAGGCGGCCAGCAGCGACAGACCCAGCATCAGGCAGGCCGCGGCGGTGCGGGGACGAACGGCAGCAACTGGCGTGATAGGCATCGAGCCGGGATAATGGGCGGTTACGAAGGTCGCCATGATGGCGGCGCACTCGACGGCCCACAAGCCGTCCTCAACCGTCTGCCACCGGGCAGCCCCATTCAGAGCTAGGCATGAAGATCGAAAAAGACAGCGTTGTCCGCTTCCATTACACCGTTTCCGAGCTCGGCCAGGAGCCGATCGAAAGTTCCAAGGAGCGCGACCCGTTGGCGATCCTGATCGGCCACGGCAACATCATCCCGGGCCTGGAAGCGGCCATGATGGACAAGGAAGCCGGCGAGAGCTTCGGCGTCGACGTCAAGGCCACCGAGGCTTACGGCGAATACCGCGAAGGCCTGAGCCAGCGCGTGCCCAAGAAGCACTTCGGCGCCACCAAGCTGGTGCCGGGCACGCAGGTGGTGCTGCAGACCAACTTCGGCCCGCGTGCGGTGACGGTGCAGAAGGTCGGCATGAGCGTGGTCGATGTGGATCTCAACCACCCGATGGCCGGCAAGGACCTGCACTTCGACGTGGAAATCATCGAAGTGCGCGAAGCTACCCAGGAAGAGCGTGACCACGGCCATGTGCACGGCGACGGTGGTCACCACCACTGAGTCACCGCTGTGCATCCTGACGGCCCGCCTCTTCGGCGGGCCGTTTGCATTGTGCGACCTGCTGTGTCGCGTGCCGTTACCCGGGTTTCGATGACCGAGCGTTCTGTATTGTTGCCAATTGCCGCGACCGAGCGGATTGCGGTGCTGGATGTGCTGCGCGGTTTCGCGCTGCTGGGCATCTTGCTGATGAACATCGAAGGCTTCGTCGGCCCGCTGGACCTGGCGGTGACCGGCGTCGATCCGCACTGGCATGGCCTGGACCGCGTGGTCGATGCGCTGACCTATGTGTTTGTGCAGGGCAAGTTCTACACCTTGTTCTCGCTGTTGTTCGGCATGGGCTTTGCGGTGATGGCGCAACGCGCCCAGCAGGCGCAGCGCCCGTTCCTGGGCATGTATCTGCGCCGCAGTGCCGGCCTGCTGGTGATCGGTCTTGCCCATGCGGTGCTGCTGTGGTCGGGCGATGTGCTGGTGACCTATGCGCTGCTGGCGCTGCTGTTGCTGGCCACCCGCTCCGTCCCCACGACCACGCTGCCGTGGTTTGCGGTGTTCGTGTACCTGTGTGCGCCGGGATTGATCCAGCTCTATGGCGCGGTGGGCGCGCTGGCCCAGGCGGATCCCGCCGCCGCGGCCGAGTGGAACGTGGCGATGCGCGAGGTGGCGCAGCAGGCGGTGGCCAACGTGCAGGCGCAGCGCAGTGCGCTGGGCAGCGGCACCTATGTGCAGGCCACCGTGCAGCGTTGGCACGATCTGCGCGAGGCCTTGAGCGCGCTGACCATCAACGGCCCGGCCATGCTCGGGATGTTCCTGCTGGGTGGCTGGTTTGTGCGCAGCGGGGCGATTGCCGCGCCCGAGCGCTTTGTGCGTCTGTTCGGTTGGCTGCGTTACGGCGTGTTGCCACTGGGTCTGGCGTTGATGCTGGTGAGCTACCGGCTGGAGCCGTGGATGGATCCGGCCCGGCTGGATCTGCGGCTGTCGTTGGCGTTCGCGCTGGCACTGCTGGGCGGGGCGATGATGTGCCTGGGCTATGCGGCCTGGGTGATGCGTTTTGCAGCGCAGCTGCGCTGGCTGGTACCGGCCGGGCGCATGGCCTTGAGCAACTATCTGCTGCAGTCGCTGCTGTGTACGAGCATCTTCTACGGCTATGGCCTGGGTTATTTCGAACAGTTGCCGCGTGCCTGGCAACCGCCATTTGCGCTGCTGGTCTTCGCAGTGCAGGTGGCACTGAGCCACCTGTGGTTGCGCTGGTTCCGCTTCGGGCCGGTGGAGTGGCTGTGGCGCTGCGTGACCTATCTGCAGGTGCCGCCACTGCGGCGTCGTGCTGGCGCTACTGGCTGACGCATGAGCAACGCATGCGTGGATGTGGTGGTCATCGGCGCCGGTGCGATCGGGCTGGCCACCGCGCGTGCGTTGGTCGATGCCGGCCGCCAGGTGCAGGTGCTTGATGCCGGCGCGATCGGCGGGGCAACCTCGTATGGCAACTGCGGCACCATCACGCCCAGCCATGCGCCGCCACTGGCAGCGCCGGGCATGCTTGGCCAGGCGCTGAAATGGATGTTGACGCCGGATGCGCCGCTGTATATCCCGCCGCGGCTGGATCCCACGCTGTGGCATTGGTTATGGCGCTTTGCACGGCGCTGCAACCAGCGTGATTGGCGAGCCAGCGTGCAGGCGCGTGCTGCGCTGCTACACGATGCACGCCTGCGGCTTGCACACTGGATCGAACGCGACGGGCTGGACTGCGAATTCCGCAGCGATGGCTTGGACTATGTATTCGGCGATGCGCGCAGGTTCGCGCATTACCGTGCCGAATGCGCGGCGTTGGCGCAGTGGGGTATCCAGGCACAGGCCATCGATGGCGAAGACTATGTGCGGGACGACCCCGCCTTTCGCCAGGGTATTGCCGGCGCGATCCACTTCCCCGGCGATGCGCATCTGCGCCCCGAACGCTACACCGCCGAGCTGGCGCGTGTGCTGCGTGCGCGTGGCGGCGTGATCCGGGAACACTGCCGTGTGCACGCCGTGCGTCCGGATGCGCAGGGCGTGTGCCTGCACACCGCGCACGGACAACTGCATGCGCGCGAGGTGGTGATCGCCACCGGGCCGTGGTCGCCGCAACTTGCTGCACAACTGGGGCTACGGCTGCCGGTGCAGGCTGGCAAGGGCTATTCGATCACCTATAGCGCGCCGGCGCAGATGCCAAAACGCCCGGTGGTGCTGAAGGACCGTTGGGTGTTCGTGGTGCCATGGCGCGACCGCCTGCGGATCGGCAGCACCATGGAATTCTCCGGCCACAACAGCCAGCTCAACGCGACACGCCTGGCTGCGCTGGAGCGCGCGGCGGCGCAATTCCTGCACGCGCCGAAAGGCCCTGTCGAAATCGAACGTTGGTATGGATGGCGCCCGATGACCTGGGACGATGTGCCGGTGTTGGGCGCGGTGCCGCGCAGTCCTCACGTCTGGCTCGCGGCCGGCCATGGCATGCTCGGCATCAGCATGAGTACTGCAAGTGGACAACTGATGGCCGACCTGATCACCGGGCGCGCACCCGCGCTGGACCCGCATCCCTATCGCGCAGAGCGTTTCGCATGAGCGCACGTTACGACTACGACGTGGTGGTGCTGGGCGGTGGCTCCGGTGGTCTTGCCGCAGCGTTCCGCGCAGCCAAGCATGGCGCGCGCGTTGCAATCATGGAGCCGGGCGAGCTCGGCGGAACCTGCGTCAATCTTGGCTGCGTGCCGAAGAAGGCGATGTGGTTGGCGGCCGATCTGGCGAGCAAGATCGAGCTGGCCGGTGCACTCGGGTTTGATGTGGTGCGCCCGACCTTGACCTGGCAGGAACTGGTCACTCACCGGCAGGGCTACATCGGCAACATCCACGCCAGTTACCGGCGGCGCCTCGACGATGATGGTGTGGTGCTGATCCCGCAGCGTGGCGTGCTGCAGGACCGGCATACCTTGATGGGCGCCGACGGCGTGCCCGTCACTGCCGAGCACATCGTCATTGCCACGGGCGCGCATCCATTGCGCCCGCACGTGGAGGGCGCCGAGCATGGTCATGTGTCCGACGACTTCTTCAACCTCTGCCATGCGCCGGACCACGTGGCCATCGTGGGCGGCGGCTATATCGCGGTGGAGATTGCGGGGCTGTTGCAGGCGCTTGGCAGCCGCGTGCATCTGTTTGTGCAGGGCGAGCGGTTGCTGGAACGCTTCGACGCCGAACTCACGTTGCAGCTGGCCGATAACCTGCGCCATCTCGGCGTGCGCCTGCACTTCGGTTTCCGCACCACCGGTGTGCAGCGCGATGAGGCGGGCAAGCTGCGCATGCGTGGCCACAGCGCACATCCGGGCGAGCTGGGCAACGATGTCTTTGACCAGGTTTTCTTTGCAATTGGCCGCCGTGCCAACACCGCCGGGCTTGGCCTGGAAGCGCTTGGCGTGGAACTCGGCAAGAAGGGCGAAATCGTCGTGGACGACGGCCAGACCACCAACGTGCCCAACATCCATGCGGTTGGCGATGTGGGCGGCAAGGTCGGGCTGACGCCGGTGGCGATCGCGGCCGGGCGCAAGTTGATGGATCGCCTGTTCGGTGGCCAGCCGGATGCGCGCATGGATTACGACAACGTGCCCAGCGTGGTGTTTTCGCACCCGCCGCTGAGTGCGGTGGGCCTCACCGAAGAGCAGGCGCGTGAGCGCTACGACGGTGCGGTGCGCGTGTACCGCAGTAATTTCCGCCCGATGTTGCACGCATTGGCCGATGCGCCGCAGCGCAGCGTGTTCAAGCTGGTGTGCGTGGGCGAGGAAGAGCGCGTGGTCGGCGTGCACCTGCTCGGCGAAAGCGCCGACGAGATGCTGCAGGGCTTTGCGGTGGCGGTCAAAATGGGCGCCACCAAGCGCGACTTCGACGAGACCGTGGCGATCCATCCCACCTCATCCGAAGAAATTGTGTTGATGCATTGAGCGCTGCATGTTGCGGCATCAGTTGCGGGTCGCAGTGTGGCAATCAGCGCAGAGGTCGGGCCCGGCACGTTGTTGCTCTGGGCAAAGCTGCACGTCTCTCAGCAGCCAGCAAGGCGTTGTTGTCCGATGGTGTGTGGTGCCTGACCACACGAGCGCGCAGCTGGCCTGACGCGTACTGCAGCCGAATGGCATCATTCGCGCATGCCATCCCGTCGCCCTTCCAGCACTCGTGTAGCCGGCTCGCACGCCGGTGACACCTCCGCCGCGCGCGCTGCCGAGCAGGTTCGGCTGCGGATTCTGGACGTGATCCGCGCCATTCCCGCCGGAGAGGTTGCAGGCTACGGAGAAGTGGCGATGCGTGCGGGCCTGCCAGGGCGTGCGCGCTTGGTGGCGAAGTTGTTGAGCAGCAACCAGGATGCAGCGTTGCCCTGGCATCGGGTGCTGCGCAGCGACGGGCGCATTGCGCTGCCGGAGGGCTCTGCCGGATACCAAGCGCAATGCCAGCGACTGCGTGCCGAAGGCGTGCCAGTGGAGCGGGGCAGGGTACGGCGTGCCACTGCAGCGCAACGGCTGGACGCGGCCGTGTGGGGTCCTTCATAAGCCTGCCGTTATGATGAGCGGCAGTCCCGAAGGATGCCGCCATGCTGCCCCAACTGCCGCCCGTCACCAAAGCCCTGCTGATCGCCAATCTCGGCATGTTCATCCTGCAATGGGCGCTGGGTGACCTGGGTGCCGGGCTGCTGCCGTCCGATGCAGCCCTGTCGCCGCTGATGTTGTGGCCGCTCTCCAATGGCTTCGATGCGTTCTCGCCGGGCGCCAGCTTCATGCCGTGGCAGCTGCTGACCTATGCGTTTCTGCATGGCGGGTTCAACCATCTGTTCTTCAACATGCTGGCGCTCTTCATGTTCGGCGCGCCGCTGGAACAGACCTGGGGCCAAAAGCGATTCCTGACGTATTACCTGGTGTGCGTAGCCGGCGCTGGCGTGTGCCAGCTGCTGATGGCCTGGTTCACCCAGAGCGGGGCCCCGGTGCTGGGCGCGTCTGGCGGGGTGTTCGGCTTGTTGCTCGCCTACGGCATGCTGTTCCCGAACCAGCGGGTGATGCTGCTGTTTCCACCCATCCCGATGAAGGCACGGACCTTCGTGATCGTGTTCGGCGCGATCGAGCTGCTGCTTGGTGCCACCGGTTGGCAGCCGGGCGTTGCCCACTTTGCACACCTGGGCGGCATGCTGTTCGGGTGGCTGTTGATCCGCCACTGGCGCGGCCAGCCGCCGTTCGGTGGCAAGCGCGGCAAGGGACGCAAGCCGCCGCTGCGTGTGGTGCGCTGAATCAAGCGACGCTATGGCAGGTGCGCTGTGAACCTGTAGGAGCGGCCTTGGCCGCGATAGGGTTTGTCGGTAACGCCCTGTCGCGGCCAAGGCCGCTCCTACAAAGCGTGCTTGGCGGTGGTGAGCAACGCGACGGTTCAAATCCAGACAAAAAAAGAGCGCGGATTCCGCGCTCTTTTTTATTACTGCCGATGACGCAGGGCGCTAACTCAGCGCCAGATCTTCAACTGGTCTGCATCCACACGCTGCATCGGCTGGCCCGGCTTGCAGCTGAAGGTGGCACCGAACTCCGGCAGATTGGACAGCGGGCCGTTGGTGCGCCACTGGCCAGGTGCACGGATGTCCGCACTGGCACGCTGCACCGCTTCGTTCGGTGACAGCTGCTGCGCCCACAGGCCAGCCCAGGCAGTGAAGAAGGCCTGCTTGTCGGCCTGCGTTGCCGCCGGCTGCGCCTTGCTGAAGGCCTGCCATGCCAGCTCCACGCCGGCCAGATCGGCCAGGTTTTCTTCGGCGGTCTGTGCGCCATTGACCTTGGCATTGGGCACGCCCGGGTAGGCGTAGGCGCCGTACTGGTTGGCCACCTTGCCGGTCAGCAGCGTCCAGCTGCTCTTTTCGGCGGGCGTCCACCAGCTGCGCAGTTCGCCCTTGGCATCGACCAGTGCACCCTTGGCATCGATGGCACGCGTCATTTCATGCGCCACCAGCGCGCCGTAGGCACCGTATTGCGCAGCCGGCGTGGCGCCGGTGCTCAAGACCGGCGGCTGCAGCACCGCAGCGGTGATGATCAGGCGGTTCTGTGCGATGTCGTAGGCCAGGGCCGGCTGCTGCGGCAGAACGTCCCAACGGCGATCGGCGTTGCCCTTGCCGATGCGCTTCATTTCCTCGCGGTGGCGCCACGTGGAGGCGATCAGCATGTTGCCGCCGAAGCTGCCACGGCCCATCGGCTGCACGGTGTAGTCGAGGTCGCGGCGCGGTGCGCCCACTTCGATCTTCATGGCGCTCAGCTTGGCCTTGGCTTCGGCGATGACCTCGCCATTGCCCCAGCCGGTGCGCTCCAGCGCGGCCAGCTGCGCATCGCGGATCTGGTCGGCGATGGCTTCGGCCTGGCGGCGGGTATCGCTGCTGAGGTAACGGCTCACGTACTCGCGGCCGAGCATCGGGCCGGCGGCCACGTTGATGGCATCGAGCACCTGCTGCCAGCGCTGCGGCGGCAAGGCGTCGCCACGCAGCAAGCGGCCGCGGAACTGGTATTCGGCGTCATGGAAGCTCTTGGACAGGTACGGCGCCATGGCATCGCCAACGCGCCAGCGCAGGTAGGCCTTCCACTGCTCGGGCTTGATGCTGACGATCATGCTGTCGAGCTGCTTGAACATCGCCGGGTCGGCCATCGACACCAGGTCGTCCTTGACGCCCTGGGCCTCGAGGAAGTCGCCCAGGCGCAGGTTCTTGTACTGCTTGGTCAGCTCCTTGGTGGCGATCGGGGCGTAGTTGTTGAACGGGTTGTTGATGCCCTGCACGGACTGCGCGCTGCGCGCCAGTGCGGTTTCGATCTGCAACACAGAGGCCGCATCGGCGTCGAGCTTGTCGGCCGGGGTGCCGGTCAGCGCCAGGATCTGCTTGACGTAAGCGCGATAGCGGCCCATCAGCGCCTGGGTATCGGCGTCGGTGCGGGTGTAGAACGCCGGATCCGGCATGCCCATGCCGCCCTGCATGAAGTAACCGATGTGGCGGTCGAGCGCCTTCAGGTCCACGTCCGGGCCGAAGTTGAAGCCGACCGGGATACCGACCTGGTGCAGCGCAGCGATCGAAGCGGGCACATCCTTGGCTTTTTTGATCGCATCGATGCGCGACAGCAACGGGGCGATCGGATTGGAACCGTCCTTTTCCACGGCGGCCTCATCCAGGCCGCTGGCCCAGAAATCGCCGAGCAGCTTCTGCACATTGCCCTGCGGGCTGTTCATCGCCGCATCCATCAGCTCGCGCTGCTGCTGCAGGGCGCGGTCGGACAGCTGGCCCAGCGCGGTGACCGCGCCAGCCTGCGGCACCGGGTTGCTCTTGAGCCAACCGGCATTGGCGTAATCGTAGAAATCGGTGCAGGCGGCCGGCACAGCCGGGGCCTTGGGGGCTGCCTTCTTCTTGCGAGCGGCGTCGGCGTCGGGGGCGGACAACAGCGTGATCAGGCTGAAGCCAAGAGCGAGGGCAAGCGGACGAATGGTGGGCATCGAGACGAAGGGTGGCCAGATTGAAGTCGGCGGAGTTTAGCAAGGCTGCGCCTCGCGCAGGCAGGCGGCAGCGGCCGTTCGTCCGTGCGAGCGCTCGCTGGCATGAACGCGACAGGCCCGCGGGTGCGGGCCTGTGCGTGATGCGTTGGTACTGGAAGCGATTGCAGACGGTGCCTGCATCGAATTACCAGATCACCACGCGGTCTTTCTCCGGACGCACCATTGCATCGCCCGGCTTGCAGGCGAATGCGGTGGCGAACTGCGGCATGTTCGACGGTGATGCGATGGCGCGTAGCTTGGCTGGCGCGTGCGGGTCCGACGCCAGATAGACCATCTGTTGTTGATCACGGACGCGTTGACGCCAGCTGCGGGCGAAGGCAAGGAAAAAGCGCTGGTCGGGGCTGTAGCCGTCGATGGCCTTGGCCCGTTCCGGATGCTGCTGCAAGGCGGTCTGCAACGCGTCATAGGCAACGTTGGTGCCGCCCAGGTCGGCGATGTTCTCGCCAAGGGTGAGTTTGCCGTTGACGTGCAGGGTCGGATGGCTGGGCAGGGGCGCATACGCATCGAACTGTTTGACCAACTGGTTGCTGCGTTGGTCGAACTTGCGCCGATCGTCTGCCGTCCACCAGTTGACGTTGTTGCCTGCACCATCGAACTGGCTGCCCTGATCGTCGAACCCGTGGGTGGCCTCGTGACCGATCACCGCGCCGATACCGCCGTAGTTCAGTGCATCGTCGGCAGTGGCATCGAAATACGGGGGCTGCAGGATCGCCGCAGGAAAGTTGATCGAATTGGTCATGGGGTCGTAATACGCATTGACCGTCTGCGGCGTCATCGACCAACGGCCGCGATCGGTGGGTTTGCCGATCTGCGCAATGTCGTAGCGATAATTGAACTTGTCCGCCGCCTGCAGGTTGCCGTAATAGTCGCCGGGTGTGATCTGCAACCCCGACCAGTCACGCCAGGTGTCCGGATAGCCGATCTTGGGCAGGAAGGTCTGCCACTTGGCCAAGGCTTTGGCCTTGGTCTCGGCACTCATCCAGTCGACCTGTTCGATACGTGTCTTGAGCGCCGCGCGAACGTTGTCGACCAGTTCGCTGGCGCGTTGCTTGGCATCTGGCGTGAACACCTTGGCCACATAGAGCTGCCCAACGCCTTCGCCCATCGCGCCGTTGACCGAACGCAGCACGCGCTTCCAGCGCGGCAGCTGCTCTGGCTGCCCGGACAGCGTCTTGCCATAGAACGCAAAGCGATTGTCGGCAAATGCCTTGCTCAAGCGCGTGGATGCGTCATCGATGGCATGGAAGCGTAGGTAGGCCTGCCACTGCGCAATGGGCGCGCTGGCCAATGCCTGATCGAACGCGGCAAAAAACCGTGGCTGCGCGAGCGAGAAGCCGCTGCCGACCGGTACGCCTTGGTTGGCGAAAAAATCCTCCCACGGAAAGTGCGGAGTGAGCTTGTCGGCCTCGGCGAGGGTGACCAGGCGGTATTGGTTCTTTGGTTCACGCGCGTCCACGGGGGCCAGCGATGCGGCAGCCAGGCGCGTTTCGAGCGCAAGCACGTCGTTTGCCTGTGTCTTGGCCAGCGCGGCAGGGGTGCCGGTGAGTTCGAGCGATTTGGCGATGTAGGCAAGGTAGGCTGCGCGGATCGGCGCGTGCTCCGCACCGGTGTAGTAGTCCTTGGTTGGCAGGCCCAGGCCACCTTCCTGTGTAAATGCAATCTGCTGGTCGGCATTGTGGAAATCCGCACCGGCACCGAACGCAAAGACCTGTGCGTCGCCTTCGCCATGCCGGTTGATGATGTAGGCAGCGACATCCTTGCCGGAGTGCAATGCGGCGATCTTGTCCAGCTGCGGCTGGATCGGCTTGGCACCGGCGGCTTCGATTGCGGCCTCGTCCATGCCGGACGCATACAGCGCGCCGATCTTTTGTTCCAGCGATGGGGCCTGTGTACCGGCCTGTTTCGCCGCGGCTTCAAGCAGCTCGCGTTGGATCAGCAGGCTTTTCTCCGTCAGGAGTTCGTCGATGCCCCAACTGGTGTGGTCGTCAGGAATCGGATTGGCCTTGGCCCAGGCGCCATTGACGAACTCGTCCAGGTTTTGGCACGCGCTGGCTGCAGGGCCCAGCTCGCTGATATCGAATGCGGGTGTGTTCGCTGCCGTGGCCGGCGGCGCGGCATGCGCCGCAGTTGCTGCTGATGCAGGGGCGGTCTCTGCATCGGAGGTGCGCTTGCAGCCGGGCAGGGCCACCAGCAGGGCCAGGGCAAGGGTGGAGGTCTTGAGCAAGGGCATGTCTGACATCAGCGAGGAGATGGATGCCGAGCATAAGCGGACTCGGCCTTGCGAGCGCCGGGATTGAGGTTTGTTGAGCTTGGTCGGGCGATAGCGGTTCACGAAGCGCATCCAGTGACTGGATGCTGCAATGGCAATCAATGTCAGTGCTGTACAAGCGCTTGTCTTGAGCGTGCCTGGTAAAGCACTCCCGAGAGCGTTGCAGCGAGATTGGTTGCCGAAGTGACGTGCCGACTTTCAATTGAGGCATTTGCACTGCCAGCGCGGAATAACGAGGTTGCACGCCCGCCAACGGCGCCACAGCACGCACAAAAAAAGCGGCGACCCGAAGATCGCCGCTTTCTCTTAACACTGTCGCACGATTACCAGATCACAACCTGCTGATCGCCCTGACGCACCATCGCATCGCCCGCCTTGCACGAGAACGCGGCGGCAAATGCCGGCATGTTCGACGGCGCGCCGATGGCGCGGAAGTTGGCCGGCGCGTGCGGGTCGGTCTTCAGGCGCACTACCAATTCTTCCGGGGTGAAGTTACGGCGCCACACCGTGGCCCAGTTGAGGAAGAAGCGCTGGTCGCGGGTGATGCCGTCGCTCTTGGGGTCGTCCTTGCCGGCAGTGGCGGTCTTCATCGCGTCATAGGCGGTGTTGAGGCCGCCCAGGTCGGCGATGTTCTCGCCCAGGGTCAGGTCGCCCTTGACCTTGTCGCCTGCCGGCGTGCGGTAGCTGTCGAACTGCGCCACCAGCTTGCCGGTGCGTGCCTTGAACGCGTCCAGATCCTTCTGCGTCCACCAACCCGGATCGGCGATGAAGTTGCCATCGGCACCGAAGCGGCTGCCCTGGTCGTCGTAGCCGTGGGTCATCTCATGCCCGATCACCGCACCGATGCCACCGTAGTTCATTTCCTCCGGTGCATTCGGGTCGAAGAACGGCGGCTGCAGGATGGCGGCCGGGAACACGATCTCGTTCTGCAGCGGGTTGTAGTAGGCGTTGACGGTCTGCGGGCTCATGCCCCATTCGGTCTTGTCCACCGGCTTGCCGATCTTGGACAGGTTCCACTTGTAGTTGAACTCGGATGCCGCCATCACGTTGCCCAGGTAGCTGTCACGGCTGGTGCTCAGGCCGTTCCATTCACGCCACTTTTCCGGGTAGCCGATCTTGGGCGTGAAGCTTTCCCACTTGGCGATCGCCTTGGTCTTGGTCTCCGGGCTCATCCAGTCGAGCTTTTCGATGCGCGCCTTCAGTGCGGTACGCAGGTTGGTCACCAGGGTTTCCATCTTGGCCTTGGAATCGCCCGGGAAGGCGACCTTGACGTACATCTGGCCCAGCGTTTCGCCGGCCTGGCTGTTGATGGTGGCCAGCACGCGCTTCCAGCGCGGCTTGATTTCCTTCTGGCCGCGCATGGTCTTGTTGTAGAACGCGAAGCTCTCATCCACGAACGGCTGGCTCAGGTACGGCGAGGCACCGTCGACGGTGTGGAAGCGCAGGTAGGCGCGCCAGATGGCCGGGTCGGTGTCGGCGATCATCTTGCTCACTTCCTGATGGAAGGCTGGGATTGCCAGCGAGAACATCTCCGGCGTGGCCACGCCCTGCGACTTGAAGAACTCGGTCCACGACCAGTTCGGGGTCAGCTTGTCGGCATCGGCCGGCGAGATCGGGTTATAGGCGAGCGAGGCATCGCGCGACATCTGCGTGCTGGTCTTGGAGACCTTGGCCAGGCGGGTTTCGAACGCGACGACCTGCTTGGCCTGCGCGGTGGCATCGGCGGCGGCAACGCCAGACAGTTCCAACACCTTGGCGACGTGCGCCTGGTAGGCGTCCAGCTTGGCCTTGTTGCCGGCGCTGGTGTAGTACTCCGGGTCCGGCAGACCCAGGCCACCCTGCATCGCATAGGCGATGTTCTGGCTGGACTTCTTGAAGTCCGCTTCCGCGCCGAAGCTGAAGAGCTCGTTGTTGCCCTTGGCCGCGCTGCTGCGCAGATAGTCAACCAGCTTGGCCTGGTCGCTGATGGCGTCGATGGCGGCCAGGTCCGGCTTCAGCGGCTCGATGCCCTGGGCGTTGATCTTGGCTTCGTCCATACCGGTGGACCACAGGTCGCCGACGATCTTTTCGACGCCGGTGGCACCGGTGTCTGCAGCGGCCTGTTCGGCCAGCTGCTGCTGGATCGCGTTGGAGCGCTCGTCGAGCATTTCGAACGCGCCCCAGCTGGTGCGGTCGCCCGGCACCGGGTTGGCGGCCAGGAACTTGGCATTGGCGTAGGCATTCAGATCGGTGCAGGCGTTGCCGTTGGGGTCCAGATCGGCAGCAGTGAACTGATTCACCGCCGGCAGCTTGCTCTGGTCCAGGGTCAGCGTCTTGGGTGCGGCGGCCGCGCTGGCAGCGGCATCAGGCGCGGTGGCCGGTGCGGCGTCTTCGGGCTTCTTGCAGCCGCTCAGCGCGGCGGCGACGGCCAGGGACAGCGTCAATAGATGAGGGGTACGAATCACAAAGGCTCCAGGAGCAACAGTCAATTGGGAAGCCCCGTCACAGCGGAGCCGTGGCGGCACTCTACCTTTCTGTATGACAGCACGCATGGTGTCGAAGGTCATGGGTGGGGCATGGCCAGAGGGGCTGGCCCTTCGTGACCGGGGGCAGCCCTCGTGCGCAAGGCGATGCACGGCCGGCGTCCGGTGGTTTGGTTCTGCGTTGTGGCGTGGGCGCGTATTGGTGCTCATTGGCCTGACCGTCGCGTGCGGTGACCTGGTGGCACCCTTGATCGCGATGAGCGCCTGAATGGTCCAGCTGCGCGCACGGTGCTATATACACGCGCATGCCTACCGCTTCCGCACCGCTGGATGCACTGATCATCGGCGCCGGCCACAACGGCCTGGTGTGCGCCGCCTACCTGGCCAAGGCGGGCAAACGCGTGTTGGTACTGGAGGCGCGCGATGTCGTTGGCGGGGCAGCCGTCACCGAAGAATTTCATCCCGGATTTCGCAACTCGGTGGCGTCCTACACGGTCTCGTTGCTGCAGCCCAAGGTCATTGCCGATCTCGCCCTGGAGCAGCACGGTTTGCAGGTGGTTGCGCGCCGTATCAACAACTTCCTGCCGCTGCCCAATGGCGAGTATCTGTTGGCCGGCGCGGGCCGAACCGCGGTGGAAGTAGCCAAATTTTCCGCACGCGACGCCGCTGCACTGCCAGCTTACGAGGCGCGCCTGGAACAGCTGGCCGATGTCTTGCGTGCGTTGGCTTTAGAGCCACCGCCCGATGTCACCGAGGGGGGGTGGCTGCGCGCGCTGCCGCAGCTGTGGCGCGCCGGCAAGGTGGGGCTGCAGCTAAAGGAATTACCGCTCGCGTTGCGGCAGGACCTGCTCGACCTGTTCACCATTTCCGCAGCCGATTATCTGGATCGCTGGTTCGAAAGCGCGCCGATCAAGGCGCTCTTCGGCTTCGATGGCATTGTCGGCAACTACGCCAGCCCTTACGCGCCAGGCACGGCGTACGTGTTGTTGCATCACGTGTTCGGGCAGAGCAACGGCGTCAAAGGCGCCTGGGGCCACGCCATCGGCGGCATGGGCGCGATCACCCAAGCCATGGCGGCCAGCGCGCGCGCAGCGGGTGCACAGATCCGCACGGGCTGTGCGGTCGCCCAGGTGCTGGTGGAGCAAGGGCGTGCGGTGGGCGTCGTCACCACCGGCGGCGAAACACTGCGCGCGCGTGTAGTGGTGGCCAACGTCAACCCAAAGCTGCTGTATGAGCGCCTGATGCAGCCGCAGGATGTGCCAACGCCCACCCGCGAACGCATGGCGCATTACCGCTGCGGATCAGGCACGTTCCGGATGAATGTGGCGCTCGCGCGCCTCCCCGATTTCAGCGCATTGCCGGGGGCAGGCGACCACCTCACCGCCGGCATCATTCTCGCGCCCAGCCTGGACTACATGGACCGTGCCTGGCAGGACGCGCGCGCGTTCGGCTGGTCGCGCGCGCCGGTGGTGGAATTACTGATTCCCAGCACCCTGGATGCCAGTCTGGCGCCTGCCGGCCAGCATGTGGCCAGCCTGTTCTGTCAGCACGTGGCCCCGGTGTTGCCGGACGGGCGGCACTGGGATGACCACCGTGAGGAAGTGGCCGATCTGATGATCGCCACGGTGGAGCAGTACGCACCGGGATTCGCCGCATCGGTGCTCGGCCGCCAGGTGCTGTCTCCGCTCGACCTGGAACGCATCTTCGGCCTGGTTGGCGGCGATATCTTCCACGGCGCACTCAATCTCAATCAGCTGTTTTCCGCACGCCCGATGTTGGGGCAGGGCGGCTACCGCGGCGCCGTCCCCGGGCTCTACCTGTGTGGATCGGGCACGCATCCCGGCGGTGGGGTGACGGGAGCGCCTGGGCATAATGCGGCGCGGGTGATTTTGGGGCATTGATAGTTGCGAGTTGCAGCACCCCAAAAAAAGAAGGCTCCGGAAACCGGAGCCTTGGAGAGGTCTCAACTGCCCGGAGCGTCGATGACGCTCCGGGTTTGTTGCGCTATCAGAAGTCGTAAGACGCGGAGAGACGCAGGTAGCGCGGCGTGTTGTAGCTGTAGTCCTGCAAACCGATGCCATACGTATTGGATACAAGGCCCGGGTCGGTCTCATAGACGCCATCAACACGGTTCGCGCTGCGATCGTTCAACACATTGAAGATCTGTAGACCAACGGCCAGCTTGTGGTCTGCAAACGACGGACGATAGGTCACGCCAAGATCCACATTCTTGATCCAGGGCGTGCGGCCTGCGTCGCCAGGATTGGAAGGCTGACCGCCGCAGTAATGATAGGCGGAGCCATAGCTGATCGGATCCTGCCCATTCTCAAAGTACCCAAGGCATGTTCTTGGCGTACCGGACATCACGCGCAGCGTTGCCGATGCCATCCACTCCGGGCTGATCTGATAAGCACCAAAGGCCTTGAGTTGGTGGCGACGATCATTGGCGAGGCTTCCACCGGCGTAATACATCAGTGCTGCAGCATCCCAGTCCTGTGTCTTGGACACGTCCGCCTGACCAAGATCCGACTTCACCTGACCTTCGGTGTTGCCGTAGCTGTGCGACCAGGTGTAATCGACGCGGCCATACCATTTTTCGTCGAACGGGTGTTCCAGGAACAGGTCGACCGAGACATAACTACGCTTGGCCTTATCGGTGAAACCCCAGTCCTGCTGCGACATTTGCACCTGCGTGTAGCCGGAGCCGTCGGCATTAGCCAAGCTATAGGTGTTGGTTTTCCCGGGATTGAACATGACGCAGCCAGGAATATCGACTGCATCTGGATTTCCACCCGTGGCGACGAGCTTGTCGGCAATCCTCGCGGTGTCGCAGACGTCGTCGATCGCGCTCTGCAGCTTGCGATATGTGAACTTGGCGCCCGAGTTCCAGCTTTCGCCCAAGGTCTTCTCGAAGCCAAGGATGAATTCGTCCTGGTATTGCGACTTCAGGTCGGTGGGCGCGAAGGCATTCGGATCAGGTGCCTGCCCGTATTCGCCATTGGAGGAGACCGGGCCGGGACCGATGGGCGCTAGGCCGGTTGGTTCGCCATTGGCGTCGATGCCCGTATAGGTGAAGTACTCATCTGTATAGGTCGAAGCCGAGGCACCACGAACTGCAACGCTGTTGGGAAGGGCAAGATAATAACGACCCAGATTGGCAAACACCTTCAGAGAGGAATCGCCAAAGACATCCCAGCTTGCGCCAAAACGGGGCGCCCACTGGTCGCCACTGTCGACATATTCGACATGATCACTGTTGTAGTTGGTGAACTGGTCGTTACGGATACCGAGTGTTAACAGCCACTTGTCGTTGACCTGCCAACGATCCTCAAGGTAATACGCCTTTTGCTCAACGGCCATGCTGGTTGTGGTCGTGAAAATGCGCTGCTGTGCGTAGTAACCGTCCGACCCAGGCCCCGTGGCACCGACCCCGAGACCGGGCCGCACGGCGGTCTGCTCATCGGCCGCTCGTCCGTATATCCACTGGTAGCCAGGGCCCGTGGTGCGGACGCCTTCGTCATAGGCGTTGAAGTACATGTTATCCACGCCTGCGGTCAGGTCGTGGTCGCCCAGCCGATAGTTCAGCTCCAGCCTCAGGCTGCGGGTCTTGTTGATTGGATCGTCAGCCTTCGCCCGATTGGTCGCCTGATTGTTGCGAATTGGCGTGCCACCGGTAATTGCCGGATTCTGGCTCGTCACACTTCCGAGGAACGGCAAGTCAGAAACGAAGGGATTGAACTGCTGATTGTGCTGCGTGCTGCGGCCCCAGGTCGCGTTCAAGGTCAAGTCATCGGTAATGTAGCCGGTGTACTTGAAGATGTCGTAGGTGTCTTTGATTTTAAATGTGTCGGGGAACGTCCCGGTCGGGCCACCACGGACTAGGCCGTCGTAGTCGAAGCTGGTGTAGGCACCACTGCGCCGGTCAGTGTTCTGAATTCGGGTGTACTCAACGATGTTGTTGTCGTTGATATTCCAGTCCAATTTTCCGTAGAACTTCGGCGTGCTGTACTCGTAGTTGTTGCGGGCCTGGATGGAGTCACTGCTCGCATTGGTGCTGACGCCGTCAACCTTTTCGGACTCGCCTGCCACAAAGATAAACAGGCGATCTTCGATCAGAGGGCCGCCCGCGTAAGCGCTGTAGACGGTACGCGTCTGCGTGTTGTCCTTTCCAGCCCGATACAGCGTGCCCGGCTGATCAGGTGTGTCGTAGTCGTATCCAGCAGGCAGCGTGGCATTCGGAAACCACACATCGCCCCGCGAACTCGCCAGCGAGTCGGGTTCCCAGACAGACTGGACACCGAAATGCCACTCGTTGGTGCCGCGCTTACCGAGCTGATTGATCACGCCGCCAGTCGAGCGACCGTATTTTGCGCTGTAACCACCGGTGTAGGTTTCCTGCTGGTCGATCGCACCGTATGGCAAGCTAACGCCGCCGAGATTGCTGAATGGATTGCTGACATTGAAGCCATTGATGTAATAGGCATTTTCGGTGACGCCCGAGCCGCCGAACGACACCACCGAGCGGGAACCGTTATTGAATGCACCAGCGCCCGACACTGCGCCGGGAGCGAGCAATGCGATCGCTTCCGCACTCCGTCCCAACGGCAGGGTCGCCAGCTGTTCGGAAGTAATCACCGAACGCGATGTGGTAGAGCTGACATCGATCTTCGGCGCATTGGCGGCGGTCACCGTGATCGCGCCGAGCGTCGTGGCGTCGGCATTACTTGAGCTGCCGGCATCCGCAAACGACACTTCTGTGCCGGAACCGACGCGCAACTGCACGTTCTTGCGGGTATCGACGACCTGATCGCCGCGCTTCAGGGTAACGGTATAGGCACCGACAGGCAGCGAGCCGAGGTTGTAACGGCCATTCGCATCGACGGTGATGGTGCGGCTGAGGCCGGTATCGCTTTGCACAACGATGGTGCTGCCGGCTTCGCTGGGGGCGCTGCCGTAGATGCTGCCGGTGGTGCTCTGCGCATACACCGCGCCGTTGGCTAGGCACGCACCGAGCACGACAGCGAGAGCGGTGCGCTTGAGGACCTGGCGACGAAATTGATTGCTCATTCCTGACCTTTGAACTGGGGAATCGGGAGAAGTGGCGGTCACCGAAGAGTCAGATGGCCTTAACCCGAACGTAATGAATCTGCGCCCGCCGTTGCAATAGCTATCAACGGTTCATTAATGAAATGACCGATATCCGCATTGAAAGTGCGGAAGTCAGCACAATTTGGTGCCAGTTCGCACAATGCATGACGATTGGCGTCTGGGAATTCATATTCGTAATGTCTTCAGATAACAGCCGATTAATGTGAAATCCATCATCTATTGGTTTCAATAAAAACGAATAAGCGCTTCAATAGGTTTCGAAAGAAACTAAAAAGGCCGCGACAAGCGGGGCCCTCCAGTGCTTCGGCTGATGCCAGCACTTAGAACTTCACAGTCGTCCCCAGGTAGAAGAACCGGCCCACGTTGTCGTACAGCGCGGAAGTAAAGTCCGAACCGAAGTAGTTACGCGGCGGGTCCTTGTCGAAGGCGTTGTCGATGCCGAGATACACATCGATCTTCGAGCCGGGGAACTGATAGCCGAACTGGAAGTTGTGGTACGTGTACGAGCCGTTGCGGATCGGGCTGGCCGAGCCCGGGTTGCTGTTGTAGCTCTCCGGGGTCACGCGCAGGTTGCCGTCCACGTAGTTCATGTCCCACGAGGCGCGCCATTCGTTCCAGTTGTACTTGGTCTGGAACTGCGCGCGCCAGCGCGGGTCGGTCACGTAGGTCACGTACTCGTCGTACTCTTCCGGGAAATCCTGGAACACCCACTCGCGCGACTGGATCAGGCGCGTGCCGACCAGGCGCAACACGGTGTTGCCTTCGCCCAGCTGGAAGCGGTAGTCCATTTCCAGATCCACGCCGACACGACGCGAACGCGCCAGATTTTCGTTGAGCGCCTGCCACCCGATGACGCTGTGTTCGGGATAGATCCGGCCTTGCGGGTCGGTGAAGCCACCCAGCGGTGCGCGCTGCACGAAGCCGCAGAAGCTGTTGTTGATGCCGCCCGGGTTGTCCACGCAACGCGTGGCATTGGTTTCGGCCGTCACCGAGCCAATCGCGTCCTGCAGGTCGATGCGCCAGTAGTCAACCGACATGCCGAATCCTTCGAAGAACTCCGGCTGCCACACCAGCCCGTACGACAGGCTGCGCGCGCGCTCCGGCTTCAACTCCGGATTGCCGCCGCTCACGCCGGGGCGGTTGGCGGTGTAGGTATCGATCCAGCCCACCGGAACGCCCAAGGCGCTGCAATTAGCCTGGCGTAGCGCCACATCGCCGGCGGTGCCGGGACGATTGCTGTTGCTGGAGAGGTAATTGCAGGGGTCGTTGATGGTGGCGAAGTTTTCGCTCTGCGAGTCGTACAGCTCACCGATGCTGGGCGCGCGCACCGCCTGGGCCAGCGTGCCGCGCAGACGCAGCGACGGGATGATGGTCCAGTCCAGGCCGATGTTCCAGGTCTTGGTCGAGCCGATGCTGCTGTAGTCCGAATAGCGGCCGGCCAGATCCAGTGCGAGCCGATCCACGCCGGGCAAACCCGCCAGCAGCGGAATGGTGCTCTCCACGAACACTTCCCGCACGGTGTACTCGCCGCCGCTGTTCGGGATGGCGTTGAGGAAGGTCACGCCCGATGCGGCCAGCGGATCGGTGATTTCTTCGCTCTGTTCCTTGCGGTATTCCACGCCACCGGCGATGCCGATGTCACCGGCCGGCAGCGACAGCAGGTTGCTGTTGGCCACCGAGGCGCTGAAGACCGTCTGCTGGATCTTGGCTTGCGAGCGGGCGGTGGTGTTGAACCATGCTGCTGCTTCCGGGCTCACCGCGCCGTTGCCGAACACGCTGAAGGGCACGCAGCCTTCGCGGGCCAGCGCCGAATACACGCGATTGGTGTTGGGGTTAATGGCGGTGGGATCGAGCGTGGTACGGCACACGATATTGCCGCTGGCATCACGTGCCGCATCGATACCGGCCTGCCAGCGCTCGTTGATGCGGTTGTTGAGGTTCTGGCGGTCAACCGTGGTCTTGCCGTAGTTGGCCGACACGTCGTAGGTCCAGTTGTCGGTGAAGTTGCCTTCGGCGCCGAGCACTGCACGGTAGGTCTTGCGTTCGATGTTTTCGCCGCGCCGACCGGCATCGACGTTGAAGCGATTCATCAGGATCTGCGTGGCACCGCGTGAATCCATCAGCGCACCCAGTTCGGGACTGACATACGGGTTTTGCCGACGCACGCGTAGCGAGCTGTCGAAGGCGGGCTGGCCGAAGAATTCCGAATCGGTCTCGCTGTACTTGCCTTCGAAGAACAGGCGATGATTCTCGCTGAGCTCGAAGTTGACCATCGTGTTGACGCTCTTGCGATCGAAACCGGGCTGCAAATCGGCCACGGCGTTGAGGTCGGCAAAGTCGCAATCCACGCACGAGGTGTTGCTCACCACGGTGCCGTCATAACGATTACGGCGGAACGTGCCGTCTTCATTGAACAGGTAGCGGTTGCCGTAGCTGGCCGGGTTGCGGAAATCGAAGGTGCCCAGGTTGAAGGTGCCGCCATAGCTGGTGGAATGGTTACCACCGGGGCCGCTGAGCACGTTCTGCGGATTGCGTTCGCTTGGCGGACGGGTGGGGTCGTAGGCAGGGTTGGGCACCGTCACCAGGTACTCGCGGCCGATGGCGCGGTTGCCGCGGCCAAAGCGGTCCTGCTTGCTGTATTCGCCGGAAACGGCGATGTTGCCGCGCCCACCGGCAAAGTCGGTGCCTGCCGAGAAACTGGCGAAGGAGCGGTTGTAGTTGCCTTCGTCGGCCAGGCCGGTTTGCGCGCGGGTTTCAAAGCCGGTGAACGATTTCTTGAGGATGAAATTCACCACGCCCGCCACCGCGTCAGCGCCGTACACCGCCGAGGCGCCGCCGGTAATGACTTCCACGCGCTCGACCCATTCCACCGGAATGGTGTTGACGTCGACCGCGGTGGAGCCCGGGCTGGAACCCACATGGCGACGGCCGTTGACCAGCACCAGCGTGCGATCCACACCCATGCCGCGCAGGTCGAGCAGGCCCAGGCCCGCGGTGCCGATGAAGCGGGTGGAGTTGCCCAGCGTGTAGCTCGGCGCCAACGCCGGCATGCGTGCCATCAGGTCGCTGATGGTGGTGGCACCGGTGGCGCGGATTTCTTCGGCGGTGATCGCGGTGACCGGCGAGGGGGTGACAAAGCCGGTACGCGCGATGCGCGAGCCGGTGACGGTCACCTTGTCCAGATCGGTGGTGTCCGGGGCAACGCCATTTTCGGACTGCGCAAGCGCCTGGCCTGCGGGAACGACCAGCACGGCGAGCAGCGCCGCGCTCAAACGGTGACGACGGGTACGGTGCAGAGAACGACTCGACATGCCTTGCGGATCCTCGCTGGGTTGATGCGACGGCCGCGCTCGCTGAGCGCCGGCTGAACTGATTTTCGAACGTAACAATTCCTTAATCGTGTGTCCACCTTTGTGAAATATGTCGAGCGTTGACATGGATGAGGCAGCCGGCTCAGCAGGGCAAGGCACCACAAATCGCTCAAGCAACAGCGGCTGCGCCGTACACTTGGCGGTCCATGGCGGATCGCGCCGGCCGTTGTTGCCGCTGGGCGTCGTCGACTTCAGTTGGGTAAGGCAATGAGCAGAAAAATCACACGCGCAGCGCCAACTGCGCAGCCGAGGCGCCGCGCATGAGTACCGAGCGCAGGATCGCCGCGCACGCGGTGCAGGGCGCCCTCGCGCCGCACGCGCGCATCCGCAACGTGATTGCGGTGGGTTCGGGTAAGGGCGGGGTGGGCAAGTCCACTACTGCGGTCAATCTGGCGCTGGCGCTCCACCAGCAGGGCGCGCGGGTTGGTGTGCTCGACGCGGACATCTACGGGCCGAGCGTGCCGGCGATGCTGGGGTTGAGCGGCAAGCCCGACAGCCCGGACAACAAGTCGATCGAGCCATTGCGCGCGTTCGGCATCGAGGCGATGTCGATCGGGCTGCTGGTCGATCAGGACACACCGATGATCTGGCGCGGCCCGATGGCCACCTCGGCGTTGACCCAGCTGTTCAACGACACGCTGTGGGACGACCTGGATTACCTGCTGATCGATCTACCGCCAGGCACCGGCGACATCCAGCTCACCTTGTCGCAGAAGATCCCGGTGGCCGGTGCGGTGATCGTTACCACGCCGCAGGACATCGCCACGCTGGATGCGCGCAAGGCCTTGAGGATGTTCGAAAAGGTCGAAGTGCCGGTGCTGGGCATCGTCGAGAACATGGCGGTGCACACCTGCTCCAACTGCGGGCATCGCGAACATCTGTTCGGCGAAGGCGGCGGCGAGCGCATGGCCGCGCAGTACGGCGTGCCGCTGCTGGGGTCGCTGCCGCTGGATATCGGCATCCGCGAGCAGGGCGATGCGGGCCAGCCGATCGTGATCGCCGCGCCGGAATCGGCAGCCGCGCAGGCCTATCTGGCGGCCGCTGCGCGGCTGTCGGAAGAGCTGGGCAAGCGCCCGCGCGCCAGCATCCCGATTTCTGCCTCGCTGTTGTAATCGCCAAGCGGGCGGTGACGTCGCACGCTAGACTTTGCCGCCCTTCGCGCGGGCCGCTCGGCCCGCCGCCTTCCGTCTTAAGGAACACCGCATGAGCATCAAGAGCGACCGCTGGATCAAGCGCATGGCCGAACAGCACGCCATGATCGAGCCGTTCGAACCCGGCCAGATCAAGCACGACGCCGCCGGCCAGCGCATCGTCAGCTTCGGCACCTCCAGCTACGGCTACGACGTGCGCTGCTCGCGCGAGTTCAAGATCTTCACCAACATCAACTCGACGATCGTCGACCCGAAGCATTTCGACCCGGGCAGCTTCGTCGATATCGAGTCGGACGTCTGCATCATTCCGCCGAACAGTTTTGCGCTGGCACGCACGGTCGAATACTTCCGCATTCCGCGCGACACGCTGGTGGTGTGCCTGGGCAAAAGCACCTATGCGCGCTGCGGCATCATCGTCAACGTGACGCCGCTGGAGCCGGAATGGGAAGGCCACGTCACGTTGGAATTCAGCAACACCACGCCGCTGCCGGCACGCATCTACGCCAACGAAGGCGTGGCGCAAATGCTGTTTTTCCAGTCCGATGAGGTGTGCGAAACCTCGTACAAGGACCGTGGCGGCAAGTACCAGGGCCAGACCGGCGTGACCCTGCCGCGCACGTGATGCAGTGGTGCGGCCGTGACCCTGCCTCAGCAGGTCACGGCCGTGCGCTGCCGGTAGCGCAGCAGTTGGCGCACGCCAGCGGCGATCAGCAACGCTGGCCACCAGGTTGAAACCAGGTTGCCAAGATCGAAACGGGCCAGCCCGAGGTTATCCAGCAGGAATAAGCTGCCCAGCGTGATCAGAAACAGTGCAGGAATCAGGAGGTAGCGCATGGCGATGTCCTCGGTAGGTGTGAGGCCATGCTGCGCGCGACTGCCCCGCCAATCAGGTGCCGGAAGTCAACAGTTGCGGGTGACAGTCGTCATGTCGGGCTGCTGCCGAATGCGCAGTGATCGCAACTGATCATCAAAACGCGCGGGATTAGTGCAGCGGCGATGTAGTAGACGCCGTACCTCAGAAGCATAGTGGTGGATCAGAACGCGTCATCGAATGCGCGCGGCCCCCTTATCCGCCCCCCTTCGGGCTCCCTTCTCCCGAGAAGAGGGGGCTGTTTCCACCCGGCTGAACTGCGACGCGAGTCATCGGCGCGGAGGCACCGCTGTTACGAATCCCCAATCCCAACTCCCCAATCCCGGCCCAACCTACTTGCCCCGCCCGAACAACATCCCCACGCCGCAAGCGACCAGCGCAGCCGGCCACCAGGTGGCGATCAGCTTGCCCAGGCTGAGATTGGTCCAGCCCAGGTTGTTGGCCAGAAACAGCAGGCCCACAAGGATCAGGATCAGTGCGGCGACGACATTGGATTTCATGCGAGAGGGCAGGTTGGCGAACGGGCGCCTATCGTAGCCGTTGCGCCCATGCCGCGACACGCTCCTGCAGTGCATCGGGCGCAAACCGGTGCGCGCTGCCGCTGCCCCACACCGGCCCGGGCCAGGCCGCATCGCCGGGATGGCGGCCGACCAGGTGCACGTGCAGCTGGCGCACGATGTTGCCCAGCGCGCCGATATTGAGCTTGCTCACCTGCGGCTCGACCCGCAGCAGCTGCGAGAGCTGGTTGATCTCCGCCAGCAACAGGCGCTGCTGGCCGCCATCCAGGTCGATCCACTCGCTGACCTCGGCCACCCGCGGCACCAGCACCAGCCACGGGAAGCGGGTGTCGTCCATCAGCCGCACCTGCGACAGCGGGCCGTCGGCGACGAAGACGCTGTCGGCGGCCAGCCGCGCATCCAGTTCAAAGGCGCCCGTGGCGGGCGCATTCGAGACGGGTCCGCTCATCCCAGGTGGGCGTCGAAGAAGCCCAGGGTGCGCTCCAGCGCCCGCTCGGCGCTGTCGGCGTCGTAGTGGGTCGGGTCGATGCTGCGGTTGAAGGCGTGCCCGGTCGGGTAGACGAAGGTCTCCATCTGCGGCAGCTTTTCGCGGTGCGCCTGGATCGCTTCGGGCGGAATGCTGCTGTCCTGCTCTCCGAAATGGAACATCACCGGCGCCTTGGGCGTTTCGTCCAGCAGCTGCGTATTGCGGCCGCCGTAGTAGCTCACCGAGGGCAGGCCCAGCCGGATCGCCGACAGCAGCGCCACCGAGCCGCCCCAGCAGTAGCCCACCGTGCCCACCTTGCCGGCACGGGTCAGCAGGGTGGCGGCAGATTTGACCACCTCCACCGCACGTTCCAGGCCCACCGCGTTGGCCAGGGCCAGGCCGCGCTGCAGGCTTTCCTGGTCATAAGGCAACTGCACGTCCTTTTCTTCCAGGTCGAAAAAGGCCGGCGCCAGCACCTCGTAGCCGCGTGCGGCGTAGTCATCGGCCACCGCGCGGATATGTTCGTTGACGCCGAAGATCTCCTGGATCACCACCAGGCCGCCGCGCGGGCTGGAGGCGGGGGTGGCGTGCCAAGCGGCAACCTGGCCGTCGGAGGTGTCGAGCGTGGTCCAGTGACCCATGGGAATTCCTGATGTGCAGCGAGGGAGGCGCGCATTATCGACCGGACCGGCATCGTGAAAAGTGAGGGTTTCGCAAAGCCGGCCGGGCTGGCGAGGTACGGCGGTTCAGAGCGCTGCCCGCACGCCGCTATAATTGGCCTTGCCCAGGCCCCAGGCCGCTCCGTTTCCCAGGCTCCTGCTTCCATGTCCCAGCTGAACCCCAAAGTCGGCTTCGTCAGCCTTGGCTGCCCGAAGGCGCTCGTCGATTCCGAACGCATCCTCACCCAGCTACGCGTGGAGGGCTACGACATCGTGCCCAGCTACGACGCGGCCGACGTGGTGGTGGTCAATACCTGTGGCTTCATCGATTCGGCGGTGACCGAGTCGCTGGATGCGATCGGCGAGGCGATGAACGCCAACGGCAAGGTGATCGTCACCGGCTGCCTGGGCAAGCGCCCGGAGCAGATCCGCGAGGCCTACCCGCAGGTGCTGGCGGTGTCCGGCCCGCAGGACTACCAGAGCGTGATGGAAGCGGTGCACGCCGCGCTGCCGCCGCGTCACGACCCGTTCGTGGATCTGGTGCCGGACTACGGCATCAAGCTGACGCCGCGCCACTACGCGTACCTGAAGATTTCCGAAGGCTGCAATCACCGCTGCAGCTTCTGCATCATTCCCTCGATGCGCGGCGACCTGGCCTCGCGCCCGGTCGACGAGGTGCTGCGTGAGGCCGAGCGGCTGGTGCGCGGCGGCGTCAAGGAGCTGCTGGTGGTCTCGCAGGACACCTCGGCCTACGGCGTGGACCTGAAGTATGCCGAGCGCCCGTGGCGCGATCGCATGTACCAGACCCGCATGAAGGCGCTGTGCGAAGGGCTGTCGGAACTGGGTGTGTGGACGCGCCTGCATTACGTGTACCCATACCCGCACGTGGACGATGTGATTCCGCTGATGGCCGAAGGCAAGCTGCTGCCGTACCTGGACATCCCGTTCCAGCACGCCAGCCCGCGCATCCTCAAGCTGATGAAGCGGCCGGGCGCAGTGGAAAAGACCCTGGAGCGCGTGCAGCGCTGGAAGGCGATGTGCCCGGAGATCACGGTGCGCTCGACCTTCATCGTCGGCTTCCCCGGCGAGACCGATGCCGAGTTCGAAGCGCTGCTGGAGTTCCTGGACCAGGCCCAGCTGGACCGCGTGGGGGCATTTGCCTATTCGCCGGTGGAGGGCGCCAGCGCCAATGCGTTGCCGGACCCGGTGCCGGAAGAGCTGAAGCAGGAGCGCCTGGCGCGCTTCATGGCCAAGCAGGCGGAGATCTCCGCGGCGCGGCTGGAAGCGAAAATCGGCACGGTGCAGCAGTGCCTGGTCGACCTGATCGAAGACGACATCGCCGTGGCCCGCTCGCGCGCGGACGCGCCGGAGATCGACGGCCTGGTGCATATCCAGAACGGCGGCGAGCTCAAGCTGAAGGTGGGCGACCTGGTCGATGTGGAAATCACCGACAGCGATGAGCACGACCTGTTCGGTGATGCGCTGCCGTCTGATCTTGCGGTGCAGCCGCCCCGCGCATTGAACCTGCAGATGGTCTAGCCGCAGCGGCGGGCCAGCGAGTGGCAAGCGTCGCTGGCCGTTTGGTGTGCAATGAAACTGGTGTGCGCCGAAATATCCAGCACGCCAGCACGCCAGCACGCAATCGACGCACCCGCCTCATAGGAGCGGGTTCGCGCGCGACGAGGCTTCCGCAGCGCAGCTGGACTGTTCAAGGTGCGCTGCATTGCCACCGCACACGGCCAGCCGCGTAGGAGCGCGCCAGCGCGCGATGAGGCGTTACCCCACAACCACACGCCTCCAACCGCGCGCATCGGCACCAGCAGGCAAGGATCCAAACCACCCGGATTGCCTCACGCACGCCCACACCAACTAAGTTGCCGCGTACTCCACCGCCACCACCACAAAGGTGTGCTTGCCCGACGGGAGTTGTGCCTCGAACTCATCGTCCACGCGCTTTTTCAGCAACGCGCGCGCCAATGGCGAATCGATGCTGATCCAGCCGCGCCCGGCGTCGGTCTCGTCTGGCCCCACGATGCGGTAATGCAGCAGCTCGCCGCTGTCGGCATCTTCCAGCTCAACCTGTGCGCCAAAGAACACCGCCTGCGGATCCGTCGGTGCGGTATCCACTACGCGCAGCGCTTCCAGCCGCTTGCTGAGGTAACGCACGCGGCGATCGATCTCGCCCAGCTGTTTCTTGCGATAGGTGTACTCGGCGTTTTCCGAGCGGTCGCCCTCGGCTGCGGCCGCCGCGAGCGCGCGCACCACCTCGGGCCGACGCAGGCGCCACAGCTCGTCCAGCTCGGCCTTGAGCCGCGCATGGCCTTCCGGCGTGATCAACGCAGTGCTTTTCTCGGCAGGGGGGCGCCAGCGGCTCATGGGCGACCAACAGGGCAGGATGGGGGCGCGATGCTAGCGCGCATGGCGCGCTTGCGCATCCGCATCCGCCCGGCGAAGCTTTGCGCCTTGGGACACGGACGCCTGCCATGCTGATCATGCCGCTGCATAAACCCTGGTCGCGCCAGAACATTCCCTGGGTCACGCTGCTGCTGGTGCTGCTCAATGTCGTGATCCATGTGGGGTACCAGCGCAAGGACGACGGCCTCATCGCCAATGCGGTGCGCTATTACGTGGAGTCCGGCTTGGGCGCGCTGGAGGGCAAGGCGCACGCGCGCTACCTGGCACAGAGCGATGCGAAGGTGCGTGCGGCGCGCCAGGCGCAATGGGACAAGGTGCCAGCGCGGCAACGGGTGGCCTACCTGGCGCAGCTGACCATGAACGATGTGGCGTTTACCGATGCCCTGCGCAGCGGACGCCTGTTCGACGACGATGCGCAACGACGCGACTGGTACGCGTTGCGTGCGCCCTACGATGCGCGGCTGTCCAAGGTGTTCACCTTGCGCCACATCCAGCGCAGTTCGGAATGGTCGCCGCAGCGCATGCTGTCGGCCACCTTCCTGCACGGCGACCTGGACCATCTGCTGGGCAACATGGTGTTCCTGCTGGCGCTGGGCACGTTGCTGGAAGGGGCGATCGGCAGCGGCTGGTTCCTGCTGCTATACCTGCTCGGCGGGTTTGGTGCGAGCGCAGTGAGCCTGTGGTGGCGGTGGGGCCAACCCGGTGGCGGGCTGGGCGCCTCTGGCGCAATCGCGGCGCTGATGGGCGCGTTCTGCGTGGTCTGGGGCCGCCGGCGGGTGCGCTTTTTCTACTGGTTTTTCGTGGTGTTTAACTATGTGCGGGGTCCGGCGATTCTGTTGCTGCCGCTGTGGTTGGGCTGGGAGCTCTACAACCTGCTCTGGCGTGACAATCAAGGCATTGGATTCGATGCGCATGCCGGTGGGCTGGTGAGTGGCGCGCTGCTCGGTGCGCTGCTGGTGCTGGTGCGGCAGACCCGCCCGGCTTTCATGGAGGACGACGCGGTGGCGCAGGCGGACGACCGCTGGGAGCGTGCACAGCGGCATCTGGGGCGCATGGAAAATGCCGAGGCCGAGCGCCTGCTGGCAGAGCTGGCAAGCGAGCAGCCACGCAGCGCGGAGATTGCCCTGGCGCGCTATCGCGTGGCCCGTAACGCGGGCCGTCTCAAGGAACTTCAGCAGCACGCGGACACGCTGCTGCGGCTGCACGCGCACAGCGCCGAACAGACGCGCCTGCAGCTGACGGTGGCGGCCGAATTGGCCAAGGACCACCTCGACTGCGATCCATCGGCACGGATGGCGTTGATCGGCAATTGCCTGCGCACCGGCCTGCTGGCCGACGCGGAACGGCTGTTGAAAGACAGTGCGCTGAGCACGCCGCGCGCGGAGCTTGCCCAGCAGTGGTTCGTGCTGGCGTTGCGGCATGGCGAGTTGCAGGCGGGCGAGCAGCGCACGCGCGTGCTGCGTCAGTTACTGGAGCAATTCCCCGAGCAGGGCCAGGCCAACAAGGCGCGGTTCCTGCTGGACAATGGGTGAGAGCGGCTGCGGAAAAGACCACGCAGCCGCCACTTACGCGGGTTGAATCGCCACCGCTTTCAGTGCCGCTGCCAGCTTGGCGCGCTGGGCTTCATCGTCGCAGTGGTCCAGCGCGTTCTGCAGCACCATGCGCGCGTCATCGTCGCGCGCGAAGCGCTCGGCCAACAGCAAGCCGGCGTCCAGCGACCAGGCCGGCAGCATGCGCTCGCGCGGCCACGCGCCGATGGCGGCCAGCAGGCCATCGGTCGCCAATTGGTATTGCCCGGCCATCTTCGCGCGCTCGGCCAGCAGCGTCGCCTGCTCGGGCAATAGCGGTGCAAAGGTGGGGTCGGTGTCCAGCGCTTCGCGTTGCAGGGCCAGTGCGCGTCGCTCCTGTTTTTCCTGCAGCAGGCGATTGATGTACTGGCGGGTGTGGTCGCGTAGTTCGTCGTTAAGGTGGTGCTGGCGCAGCAGGCGCTGGTACAGCTCATGCACCGCCAGGCTCACCGCACGCGAGCGCACCGCGCCGCGCAAGGCCTGAAATGCTTCGTCCGAATGCCCATCGCGCACGAACTGCTCTGCTTCGTCGAGCAGGCGTTGGTCGGGGTCTTCGCGCTGCAGGGCAATGCCGCCGCTGGGCTCGTAGCCGAGTTCCTCGTGGTACTGGTAGACCAGATAGCCCATCAGATGGAAGCTGGCGAACAGGCTCCAGATCGAGGCCACCACGATGGTCAGCTCGCGCACCACCGGCGGCAGGTACTTCAATGCCACGAAGATCGCCGCCGTGCCGCTACCCTGGATGACGTAGAGCAAGCCATAGGCGGCCAGGTACGGCCAGCCGATGCGTAGCGCCATGTCGATAGAGACCGCCGGATTGAGTGCGCGGCGCAGGCTGCCGTCGATGGCCAGGGCGATCATCATGCCGGGCAGCAACAGCTGAACGGCCAGGTACGCAACGGTCAAGCCAGGTTTGCCGGCGATCACGCCAGCGGCGACGATCACGATACCCAGTGCGAAGGCCAGCAGGATCAGCCGCAGTACGGCGCTGTCGAAGCTGTTGTAGCCCAGCCGCGGCGCATCGTGCTCGCCGTTGGCGCTGTGCCGCAGGATGTCGAAGGCGTAAGTATAGGTGGCCATGCCGAGCACGCCCAGGACAACAAGCTTCAGGATGCCCGGCAAGACCAGCAACGCGCTGCACAAGGTCAGCGCGATCAGCGCGTATAGCGCAGAGCCACGCAGCGGATAGGTGGCGATGGCCGGAATACGGGTCCAGAACGGTGCGGGCACAGCCTGCGCCGCCACCTTGCGTGCGCGAAAACGGTCTTCCATGACGCTCCCCAAGCGTGTGGTGTGGCGCGATTGTGCGGCGGCGCGTGCCGGCGCGCAATTGGATGTGGTGGTTGCACCGAAGTGGAAGAGCTCGGTTGCTGAGTTGGGGGCGACGGGAGAGAGCGGGGAGGGCGGTCCCATGTTGATTGGCTAGTCGTGCGTGCGCTCCGTGTTGGGTTGTTGTCACTGTTGGGCGCGCGCGATATCAGCATGACGATGGGTGTCGAATGCGCATTACGGTGACCCATGGGAGTGCGATGTTTCGTCCAGTGGAGGCGTGCACCGATTGTTGCGGGATGCAGCGCGGCGATCAGCGTGAGTACCGGGTCGTTGGCGTGCGACTGCGTCAGGCGCATCTACGTCATGCGTCAACACGCTCATCGGCATCACGTCGCGAAACAGGGCAGCCCTCATGCAGCAAGGCGCATCCCGTGCCTTGCGCCAGGTAAACTGCGCAGCCACCTCGCAATGCCCGGCGTATGGCGTGGCACGGTGTTGCGCTGTTGATCGGTCATGTCACAAGGAGTGTCGTCTTGCTTCCAATCGCCACCGGCAACCCGCAGGTTCGTGTTCGGTCCATCGATGTGCTCTCGGACAACTGGTATGTCCTGCGCAAGGTCACCTTCGATTTCCAGCGCAAGGATGGCCGCTGGCAGACCTTGTCGCGCGAGGCCTACGATCGCGGAAATGGCGCCACCATTCTGCTGTACAGCCGTGCCAGGCAAACGGTGATGCTCACCCGCCAGTTCCGGCTGCCGACCCTGCTCAACGGCAACCCCGACGGCATGCTGATCGAAGCCTGCGCCGGCCTGCTGGATCAGGACGATCCCGAGGCCTGTATCCGCAAGGAGACCGAAGAGGAAACCGGCTACCGCATCGAGAACGTGCGTAAGCTCTTCGAGGCCTTCATGAGCCCGGGGTCGGTGACCGAACGTCTGTATTTCTTCGTCGGTGAATATGTCGACGGCGACAAGGTGAGCGCCGGCGGCGGGGTCGAAGAAGACGGCGAAGAGATCGAGGTGCTGGAACTGTCGCTCGACGCTGCGCTGGCGCTGATTGCTACCGGCGAAATCGCCGACGCCAAGACCATCATGTTGCTGCAGTACGCCAAGTTGCATGGTGTGCTTGATTAAGGTGCGGCCTGCCTCAGGCGCGTTATTAAGTGCCGCTAGCAAAACGACTGTGTGGCCGCCAGGCAGTGCCGTTCCCGCAATGTTTATGCCCGCCGGTGCCCTTAGGGCTCTCCGTGCCGCCCGCACTCACCGGGCGGTTGCTTGCTACGTTTTTCCGATCTAAGCCGGCATCGCGTGCTGAGCTTTTAAAGCCGGGTCCGTGTTAGCGGACGCGTTTCAAAACCTTGTCGCGATGTTCCGGCCAGTCGCCGCTGTGGCAGTTGTGCCCATCCTGGGCCAAGGAGTAGCTGGGTTTCTGGTCGCTCGCGGTAGGTTCTGTGTTGATCCGAAAGCCGTACAGATTTGGATTGAGCGAAAGATCGGACGCATCGTCGCGGGAGAGCATCAGGCACTCGCTGCCGACGATGTCGAGCCACCAGGGACCGCGTTCGGTGACAACGCTATTGCTGCGTTGGCTTTCGGGGGCGATGCACGTCGTCTTGAGCGTGTAGCGCCGACTGTTCTTGTCTCCCTGTGCCGCTTCAAGCCAGAGTTCCGCGCGAACGGCCTGGCACGGCGCAGTGTCTGGATGCAGCTTGCCAACATAGTGCCCCGCAAGCAGGTGTTGCCTGCTCGGTGGCCACGCAGTGTGTGGATCTGCTTGCTGTGTTTGTGGCGCAGAGAACGCCGCGCCCGCGCTGGAAAGCCAGAGAAACGTCGTGATAAGCGCTGCAGATCCATGCATCTTGTGGCTCCTTGTCGTGCGAATGCGGTGTGGCGCGTGCGCTTGCGCGCGGTGCGCTGCGGTTAAGGCCTCATCGCGCGCGAGCGCGCTCCTACCGGGCGCATCCCTTGCGGCGCTGCACTCAACGCTTCCCACCAAAAATACTGCCGAAAATACCGCGCACGATTTGTTGCCCGATCTTGTTGCCCACCGTGCGCGAGGTCTGCTTGGCCATGGCCTCAAGCATGCCCTGGCGGCGCTTGGTGCCGAACACCGCGTCCTTGATCGCCTGGCCGAAGCCGCTGTCCTGCGCGTCGTCCTCTTCGCGGGTGCGCGCCGGCGGTGCGTTGGTCTGCTCGGCCACCTGTTCGACTCGCCGCGCCAACAGCTCGGCCGCCGATTCGCGATTGATCGCGGTGTCGTAGCGCGTGCCCACCGGGCTGGCGGCACGCACCTGCGCACGCTCGTTGTCGGCTAAAGCGCCCATGCGGCAGCGCGGCGGCGCAATCAGGGTTTGCTGCACCGGTGCCGGCACGCCCTTGCCTTGCAGTGGAGACACCAGTGCCTCGCCGGTGCCCAGGCTGGAAATGGCGGTTGCCACGTCGAGCTTCGGGTTGGCGACAAACGTCTGTGCGGCGGTCTTGACCGCCTTCTGGTCGCGCGGCGTGTATGCACGCAACGCATGCTGCACGCGGTTGCCTAGCTGGCCGAGGATGTTGTCTGGGATATCGTCGGGGAACTGCGAGCAGAAATACACGCCCACGCCCTTGGAGCGGATCAGGCGCACCACCTGTTCGATGCGCTGCACCAGCGCAGGCGGCGCATCGTCGAACAACAGGTGCGCCTCGTCGAACACGAACACCAGCTTGGGCTGCTCCAGGTCGCCCACTTCCGGCAGGCGCTCGAACAGTTCCGACAGCAGCCAGAGCAGGAAGGTGGAATATAGCCGCGGCTTGAGCACCAGCTGGTTGGCGGCCAGGATGCCGATCACCCCGCGGCCGTCCGGTGCCACCCGCATCAGGTCGGCAAATTCCAGCGCCGGCTCGCCGAAGAACTGTTCGCCGCCATCCTGCGACAGCCGCAGCAAGGCGCGCTGGATCGCCGCCACCGACTGCGCCGACACCAGGCCATAACTGGTGGAGAGCTCCTTGCGTTCTTCCACCACCAACGCCAGCAGGGCGCGCAGGTCGTCCAGATCCAGCAACAGCAGGCCGCGGTCGTCGGCCAGCTTGAACACGATGTCCAGCACGCCGGACTGGGTGTCATTGAGCTCCAGGATGCGCGCAAGCAAGGTGGGGCCCATTTCGCTCACGGTCGTGCGCACCGGGTGGCCCAACTGCCCGTACAGGTCCCAGAACACCACCGAGTTGGCGGCCGGCGCGTAATCGCCGATGCCGATCTCCGTTGCGCGCTGCAGCACGCCGGGCGCGCCATCGCCGGCCACCGCCAAGCCGCCCACGTCGCCTTTGACGTCGGCCAGGAACACCGGCACGCCCAGGCGCGAGAAGCCTTCTGCCAGGGTCATCAGGGTGACGGTCTTGCCGGTGCCGGTAGCCCCGGCCACCAGGCCGTGCCGGTTGCCGAAGCGGCCCTCCAGAACCACCGGAATACCGTCGGTAATGCCTTTGCCGAGCAGGAACGAGGCCATTGCGCAGATCCGGTAGGAAAGGCCGGATTCTAGCCGTCAAACCTGGCCGGCATGGGGTATTTGCCCATTCGCCAATGGCATCTGCCAGCGGCAGGCCCGGTGCGGGCGCCGGGCTGCCGCTTTGCGCTGGATGCGGTAGCCAACCTAACGGTGCACTGACCCTGCCGGGCCGGCCGCCTTGCCCCGGTGTCACCCCGGCGGCTACCCTGCCTGCCTTTCCGCTGTACTGCCGACGATGCCGCTCGCTCATTTTGGTTTGCGCCCATGGCCTGTGTTGGCCGTGCTGGCGTTGTTGTCCCTCGCTCCTACTGCCCATGCCTTGTCCAAGCGCGATACCGAAAAGGTCGCCGCGCTGGATGCACGCATGGCCGCCGCCGAGAAGCGCTACCGCGACGCCCTGGTGCTGGTGAACAACTCCGACCCCAAGGGCACCGCCGAAGGCGACGCCGCACTGGAGGACATGGAAGACGTCATCGACGCCTGCATCAAGCAGCGTGGCTGCCTGGTGGCCAATCAGCTGTCGACCTACAAGCGCCTGCTCAAGGCGCGCGCGGATGCGGAAGCGCCGGCGTCCGACGAGCCGGAAGACGACGACACCCTGCTGCAGGCCGACCCGGACCACATCGGCCCGCTGGCGACCGACGTCCCCGCTGCGGCCCGCACGGCCAGTCTGCTCAACGACCAGCAGCACGACTTCGACAAGATGGTGCAGTACAACCCGGCGGTGCAGGCCGGCATCCGCCGCTGGCTGACCGACATGCGTCCATCGCTGCTGACCAGCTATGAGAATTACGCCAACCTGCGTGCGGTGATGTGGCCGGAATGGCAGAAACGCGCGCTGCCGGAGGCGCTGCTGTTCGGCATTATGGCCAAGGAATCCAACGGCAAGGTGCACGCCAGTTCGCGTGCGGGCGCCGCAGGGCTGATGCAGTTCATGCCGGCCACCGGGCGCCGCTTCGGGCTGGGCCCGGACGGTACCGGTTTCGATACGCGCTTCGATGCGCGCAGTGCCGCCGAGGCCAGCGCCGCGTATCTCAACGAGCGCATGGTGGGGCTCAACCGCAGCATCGAACTGGCGCTTGCGGCCTACAACGGTGGCGAAGGGCGCGCGGCGCGTGTCTTTGCCCAGTCCGGTGGCCGCGGCTTCTGGGAGCAGGACGTCTACAACCAGTTCCCGGCTGAAACCAAGGACTACGTGCCGATGGTGATCGCCGCTGCCTGGATCTTCCTGCACCCGCGCCAGTACGGTGTGGACTTTCCCAAGCTCAACGCACAGTCGGCCACCATCAAGTTGGCCAAGTCGACCACCATTTACGAACTCACCATCTGCCTGGGCAGCATGGGCACGCGCGACGGCTACATGCGCGCACTGCGCAACCTCAACCCGCGCTACGAGCCCGATGGCTGGATCCCGGCCGGGACCACCATCAACGCCACCAACCGCATCGCCAGCCTGTACACGCGTTACTGCGTGAGCGGCCCGCGTGCCGACCTGGCCCGCGCGTTGATCACCGCCGATCTCAATAGCGCGATCGTGCGCACCAGCGCGCCGGAGTACGTGCCCAGCGTGGCGGTGGGCGATGTCAGCCCGATGGCCGGCGTGCCGACCACGGTGGCCACCGGCCAGCCGGCGGTCGCCAAGCCCAAGGCCAAGCAGGTGCGCAGCTACACCGTTGCCAAGGGCGACACCCTGGGCCGGGTCGCGCAGAAATACCAGTGCGAGATCAAGGAGCTGGCCAAGGCCAACGGCCTGAAGGCGCCGTCGTACGCGCTCAAGCCGGGGCAATCGATCAAGCTGGCTGGTTGCGATCGCTGAGAGCCGCGGTTCTCTGACGCGGCTGATGGCGTAGGCATCGGCCAGCACGCGGTCGGCCGCGCGCTGCCGCGGATACCGGCGGGGACGCAGTCACTGCGTGGCGGGTGCGGGCGCTGCTGGAGCCGCATCCGCATCCTTGTCAGACGCGGGCGCGGCGTCCTGCCAGAAGGTCTGTGCCTTCGCCCACCAGCGTGTCCAGCGTGCGCGCCAGCCCTGACGTAGCGCGTCGGGCCCCAGCTTGCTGGTCTGCTGTTCGGCAAAATGCATCAGGTCCCTGGTGGCCGGCGCTGCGTTCTGTTCGATCGCCTGCCACATGAAGCGGGTGAGGATGCGGGCGATCACCCAGCTCGAGTCCAGGTCGCCACTCTCCGCTTCGATGCGGGTGATCAACGCCTGCAGTTCGGCGCGCACGTCCGGCGGCACATTCGGGTTTTCGCTCAGGCGTTTGAGCCGACGCAGGCCTTCCAGCAACCGGTGCTCGGCAAAGTCCTGTCCCACGCGCGCCAGCTCGCCCAGCCAGGGTGCACGCACCGCCAGGCCGATCGCATCCGCATGCAGCACCGCGGCATCCCAGCGCTTGTCCTGGATGGCCGCGTAAGCCATCACCACGTGCAGCATGAGCAAGGTGGTGAGGGTGTCGTCGGGATTGGCGTCGTGTTTCCACAGGCTGTCGCTGGAGCGCTGCGCAAGCTGCGGCCAGTGCTTGCGTTCGAACGCCACCGAGCGCAGTGCCGTGGCGATCAGCGCGCCCTGCGACCCGCAATCGCGCTCCAGCAGGTCGGCTTCGGCGATCGCGGGCAGCAGTTTGTTGGCGGCCAGTGCGGTGTAGGACAGCATTGCGTGGAGCATGCAGATGTCGTCGGCAGTGAGTGGTTCCGGCGGCGTGTCCAGCAGGCTGCCGCCGCGCTGGTAGGCGGCAAAGGCGACCGGCAACCCATGCTCACTGAACTGCCGGTAGCCCCGGTATTGCAGGCCGGAACGCAGCGCATCCAGCTGCTGTTGCTCACTCTGCTGGCCACAACCGGCCAGCACCGTGGCGAGGGCGAGGGCCAAAGGCCATCGCAACATCCGTGTGGTCATGCAGTGTCCTAGGTGGGAAGTGTCCGGTGCGCCATGGCAGCGTACTGCGTTGGCGTAGCCGGTGCCGCACTTGTCTGTCAGTGGAGCGGCGTGCGCGCGTTTGGCCAGGTTCTAAGAGCGGCTAACAAAGCGTAGCTGCGCAGTCATTTTGATAGCTGCGCTAAGACATCGCATTGGAGCAACAGCGCAGCCAAACGAAGCGCTGAAACGCCTGGCGCGCTGCAAGCCTCAGGCCAACCGCGCAGCAGTCTGCGGCACGTGCGCGTGTCAGAGCGCGGCGACGTCTGACCACAGCAGTACGATGACCATAGCGCCGCGCCGCGCGAGTGAAGTGTTTAAACGCCTGTCGCGCGGCTGCGCGTCAGTCCACCTGGCGTCGTGCCAGCGCCTGTCCCAGCCGCACCGCGCTTTCCGCAGCCAGCCCGCCTTCAAGCGCGGCAACGCCCGGCGGCAGCAAGACGATGACCGTCGATCCATAATTGAAGCGCGCCATCTCCGCAAAGCGCTCCAGCGTGATCCCCTTGCCGCGGTAATCCTTGCGCGTGATACGGTCGCCGTAGCGCGGGATCTCCACACCGCTCCAGACGGTTTCCACGCCGGACACCAGCAGCGCACCCACCATCACCGAGGCCATCGGGCCGAAGTCGGTATCGAAGTGGCACACCAGGCGTTCGTTGCGGGCGAACAGCCGCGGCACGTTGCGCACTGCATCGGGGCCAACACTGAAGAGCCGGCCAGGCACATGCACGGTCTCGCGCAAGGTGCCGCTCCACGGCATGTGCACGCGGTGATAGTCCTTGGGCGACAGATACACCGTGGCGAACAGGCCATTGTGGAAGGGCACTGCGGCGGACTCATCGCCGAGCAGTTCCGCCGCCGTGAACGACTGGCCCTTGGCCTGAAAGATGCGCCCGTTCTCGATCGGCCCGAGCTGGCTGATACGCCCGTCCGCCGGCATCAACAGTGCCTGCGGGTCGGCGTCGGGCACGCGCGCGCCGGGCTTCAGCGCGCGGGTGAAAAATGCATTGAAGGTGGGGTAGGCGCGCGGATCCGGCTCCTTGGCTTCGCTCAGATCCACGCCAAACTTGCGCGTGACCGTGTCGATCAGCCACTGCTTGGTCGCCGGCGTCTTGGAATACGCCAGGGCGCGCGCCAGCGAGGACAGCAGCCGATGCGGCAGCAAGTAGGTCAGGGAAGTGACAAGACTCACGGAGCGGTTACCTTGGTCAGCTGTTGGAGGTCGGCGGCAATCGCCTTCGGGTCGAGCGGCGGACGGATCAGGCCAGCCAGCCGGCCCTGCGGATCGAGCACGGCGATGCCGGCCGAGTGATCCATGCTGTAGTCGTTGGGGTTCTGCGCGAAATTCTTGCCCGGCACTTTCTGGAACACGAACCCCAGCGCGGTGGCGAAGCGCTCCAGCGACGGTTCATCGGCCGTGGCCGCCAGCGTGTCCTTGTGGAAGGCGTGCGCGTATTCGCCCAGGCGTGCGGGCGGGTCGCGCTGCGGGTCCACCGACACGAACAGCACGCGTGGGCGCAGGCTCTCGGGAACGCTCTCCCACTGCCGCTGGGCCACCGCCAGATCGGTCAGCGTGGTGGGGCAGACATCCGGGCAGAAGGTGAAGCCCAGGAACACCAGCGTCCAATGGCCGTTCAATTCGCCGGGCACCAGCTGGGTGCCATCGGACTGGCGCAGGCTGAACTGCGGCAGCGGGCGCGGCTGTGGGTAGAAGGTGATGGTCTGGGTGGGCGGCCAGGGCGAGCGCGGGGTGCCGCCAAGGAACTTCTGGCCCAGCAACAGGCCTAGCCCGGCGGCCAGCGCCACCAGCAGCACGATGCCGGTATTGCGATTGAACATGGCGGTTTCCAGTGCAACGGACGCTCATGATACCGATCCGACCTCTATAATCGGGGGCCGAACACTTCTTAGTTGTTGCCATGACTGCCGCCGCGGCCGACGAACTGCACACCATCATCGACCTGATCCGCTACGGCACCAGCCGTTTCAACGAGGCCGGTCTCACCTTCGGCCACAGCTACGACAACGCGCTGGACGAAGCCACGCAGTTGGTCCTGCACAGCCTGCATCTGCCGCACGATCTGGGCCCGGCCTACGGCCAGGCACGCCTGCTGCGCGCAGAAAAAGAGCGCGTGCTGGCACTGTTCCAGCGCCGCGTCGACGAGCGCGTGCCGGCGGCATATCTCACCGGCGAGGCCTGGTTTGCCGGGCTGAGTTTCAAGAGCGATGCGCGCGCACTGGTGCCGCGTTCCCCGATCGCCGAGTTGATCGAAGCCGGTTTCGAGCCCTGGCTGGGCGGCCGCGAAGTGACCCGCGCGCTGGACCTGTGCACCGGCTCCGGCTGCATCGCCATCGCGATGGGCCACTACAACCCGCATTGGGACGTGGACGGCGTGGACATCAGCGATGACGCGCTGGCGCTGGCCGCCGAGAACAAGGCGCGCCTGCATGCCGACAACGTCAGCCTGCTCAAATCCGATCTGTTCACCGGCCTGGCCGGGCGGCAGTACGACCTGATCGTGACCAACCCGCCGTATGTCACCAACGACGAAACCGACGCGCTGCCGCAGGAATATTCCTATGAGCCGGAACTCGGCCTGCGTGCGGGCGACGATGGCCTGGACCTGGTGCTGAAGATCCTGCGCGATGCGCCGCAGCACCTCAGCGAAGACGGCCTGCTGATCTGTGAAGTGGGCGAGTCCGAGCAGCACCTGATCAAGCTGCTGCCGGAAGTGGATTTCGCCTGGGTCGAGTTCAAGGTCGGCCAGATGGGCATCTTCGCCGTCGAATGCCGCGAGTTGATCGCACACAGCGCACGCATCACCGAGCTGGCCAGTGCGCGCTGAGGCACGCACGCACCGGCCACATCTGAGCGACATCGTGTTGCTGGTGCCGGTGTCCGTGCTCGGCATGTGCATTCCGTTCGGATTGCTCGATGTGGTGTTTCGGTTGTTCGACCCGATGTACGGCGGCCCGGCACTTCAGCGCTGGGCCAGTGCCGCTGCAGAAATCACCTTCGGGTCCATGGCGTTTTTCGGGCTCGTCTGTGCCTGGGTCGTGACCACCAGCTCGGATGCCACATTACGTGTGCATCGGCGCCGCAGCTGGATCGTGGCGTTTGGCCTGCTGGTCGGAATCGGCGTGGCGGTGCATTTGCTGGCCAACTGGTTGCTCAGCGGCCATGCCCGGCTTGGCGTGTTCCTGCTTGTGGCAAGTGTTGTGCTGGCAGTGGCGCCACTGCTGGTCGCCGCACGTCACCTGCCGCGCATGCTACACGCGCTGCAGCCTGCAGAGATGTTGAAAGGATGCCGTCATGGGCAGTAACAGTTTTGGCCGCTTGTTCACGGTCACCACTTTCGGCGAATCACATGGGCCGGCGATCGGCTGCATCATCGACGGTTGCCCTCCCGGCCTGGAGATCGCGCCGGAAGAGTTCACCCACGACCTGCAGCGGCGTGCCACCGGCAAGAGCCGGCATACCTCCGCACGCCGCGAGGCCGACGAGATCGAAATCCTGTCCGGCGTCTACGAGGGCCGCACCACCGGCACGCCGATCGGGCTGCTGATCCGCAACACCGATCAGCGCAGCAAGGACTACACCAACATCGCCCAGCAGTTCCGCCCCGGGCATGCCGACTACACCTATTGGCAGAAGTACGGCATCCGCGACCCGCGCGGTGGCGGGCGCTCGTCTGCACGCGAAACCACCATGCGCGTGGCCGCCGGCGTGATCGCCAAGAAGTGGCTCATGCAGCGCTACGGCGTGCTGGTGCGTGGTTTCCTGTCGCAGCTGGGCGAGATCCGCCCGACCGGTTTCGATTGGGATGCGGTGGAAGACAACCCGTTCTTCTGGCCGCATGCGGCGCAGGTGCCGGAGCTGGAAATCTATATGGATGCGCTGCGCAAGTCCGGTGACTCGGTCGGTGCGCGCGTGGACGTGGTGGCCGGTGGCGTGCCGCCGGGCTGGGGCGAGCCGATCTACGGCAAGCTGGATTCCGAACTGGCCGCCGCGTTGATGAGCATCAATGCGGTCAAGGGCGTGGAGATTGGCGATGGCTTCGCCAGTGCCGCGCAGAAGGGCACCGAACACCGCGATCTGATCACCCCGGAAGGCTTCCTCAGCAATCACGCGGGCGGCGTTCTCGGCGGTATTTCCACCGGGCAGGCGGTCACCGCCTCGATGGTGCTCAAGCCGACCTCCAGCCTGCGGCTGCCCGGCGCCACCGTGGATGCCGACGGCGCCGTGGTGGATGTCATCACCACCGGGCGCCACGACCCGTGCGTGGGCATCCGTGCCACGCCGATCGCCGAGGCCATGATGGCGCTGGTGTTGATGGACCAGGCCTTGCGCCACCGCGCCCAATGCGGCGACGTGGGCGAGGTGGCGCCGCTGATTCCCGGTCAGGCCGATGTCTGACACCGCGCGCCCCAAGGTCTGGGTCAGCCAGCCGTTGTTCGACGATGTGGTCGAACAGCTGGGCGCGCATTTCGAACTGGTCACCACCACGCAGGTCACGGCGTATTCGTCCGCCGACCTGGCCGCGCGGCTCGCGCCGCTGGATGGCGCGCTGGTCACGCTCAACGAGCGTATCGGTGCAGCGGAAATCGCCGCAGCACCGCAGCTGCGCGCCATCGCCAATGTCGGGGTGGGTTACAACAACCTCGATATCGATGCGCTGAGCGCGGCGGGCATCCTGGCCAGCAACACGCCGGATGTGTTGAGCGAAACCACCGCCGACCTGGGGTTTTCCCTGCTGATGGCCACCGCCCGCCGCGTCACCGAAGCCGAACGCTGGCTGCGCGACGGGCAGTGGGGGCAGTGGTCGTTCAAGACCATGCTCGGCGCCGATATCCATGGCAGCACGCTGGGCATCCTGGGCATGGGCCGGATCGGGCAGGGCATCGCCCGGCGCGGCGCGCATGGCTTCGGCATGCGCGTGCTGTACCACAACCGCAGCCAGCTGCCGGCCGAGACCGAACAGGCGGTGGGTGCGCAGTATGTCGACCTCGACACCTTGCTGGCGCAGTCCGATCACCTAGTACTGGTGCTGCCCTACACCCAGGCCTCGCACCACATCATCGATGCCGCCGCGCTGGCGAAGATGCGGCCCACCGCCACGCTGGTGAACATCGCGCGCGGTGGGATCGTCGATGAGATCGCGCTGGCCGATGCGTTGGCCAATGGCCGCCTCGCCGGTGCCGGTCTCGATGTCTACGAGGGCGAGCCGCGGGTGCGCCCGGAGCTGCTGGCGCTGCACAACGTGGTGCTCACCCCGCATATCGGCAGTGCAAGCCTGGCTACGCGCCGCGCGATGGTGCAGCTGGCGGTGGACAACCTGATCGCCGCGCTGGACGTGGGCGCCAACGCCGGGCATCCGCCGAGCGCACTCAACGCCAATGCGGTGGCGGCTGCCAAACGCGGTGGCGCGATCGTGGGCGCAACCAAAACCGCTACGACCAAACGATAGGGAACCTCCGCGGCCAGCTTTGGAGGTTCCCCGAACCCAGCCCGCAGTGCTCCCTTTCTTTCCCCTTTCGATAAAGACATTCTCATGAGCAACGAAACCCGTCGTTTCAACGTCGCCGTCGTGGGCGCCACCGGCGCTGTCGGCGAAACCATGTTGAGCATCCTGGCCGAACGTCAGTTCCCGGTCGCCACCTTGTACGCACTGGCGTCGGCGCGCTCGGCGGGCGGGCAGGTCGAGTTCAACGGCGGCAAGGTCGACGTGCTGGACCTGGCCGACTTCGACCCCACCGGCGTGGACATCGCGCTGTTTTCCGCAGGCGGCAGTGTCTCCAAGGAATACGGCCCCAAGTTCGCTGCGGCCGGTGCGGTGGTGATCGATAATTCCTCGGCGTTCCGCTACGACGACGATGTGCCGCTGGTGGTGTCCGAGGTCAATCCCGAAGCGCTGAAGCAGCGCCCGCGCGGGATCATTGCCAACCCCAATTGCTCGACCATGCAGATGCTGGTGGCGCTGGGCCCGATCCACCGCAAGTACGGCATCGAGCGCATCAACGTGGCGACCTATCAGTCGGTGTCCGGCGGCGGCCGTTCGGCGATGGAGGAACTGGGCAAGCAGACTAGCGAATTGCTGAGCTTCCAGCAGATCGACCCGCAGCGCTTCCCGGTGCAGATCGCTTTCAACCTGATTCCGCACATCGACGATTTCCAGGACAACGGCTACACCAAGGAAGAGATGAAGCTGGTCTGGGAGACCCGCAAGATCCTCGGTGACGAAAACATCCAGGTGAATCCCACCGCGGTGCGCGTGCCGGTGTTCTACGGGCATTCGGAAGCGGTGGCCATCGAGACCCGCGAAAAGATCACCGTGGCCGAAGCCCGCGCATTGCTGGCAGCCTCGCCGGGCGTGGAAGTGGTGGACGAGCACAAGGCCGGCGGCTACCCGACCCCGGTGACGCATGCCTCCGGCCAGGACGCGGTATTCGTTGGCCGCATCCGCGAGGATCTCTCGCACCCGCGCGGCCTGAATCTGTGGATCGTCTCCGACAATATCCGCAAGGGCGCCGCACTCAATGCCGTGCAGCTGGCCGAATTGGTCGCACAGGAAGGCTGAGCCTGCAGCGCCGTAGGAGCGCGCTCGCGCGCGATGAGGCTTTCCCGGTAACGCCCATCGCGCACAAGTGCGCTCCTACGTTCATTCGTGTGGATGCCGGGTTCGGGCCTCGCCGTGACGCCTACGCCGGCGCCGTGCGCAGCAAGGCCTGAGCGCTCAGCGTGGTAGGAGCGCGCTCGCGCGCGATGAGGCTTTCCCGGTAACGCCCATCGCGCACAAGTGCGCTCCTACGTTCATTCGTGTGGATGCCGGGTTCGGGCCTCGCCGTGACGCCTGCGCCGGCGCAGTGCGCGGCAAGGCCTGAGTGCTCAGCGTCGTAGGAGCGCGCTCGCGCGCGATGCGGCTTGCCCGGTAATGCCCCATCGCGCACGAGTGCGCTCCTACGTTCATTCGTGTGGATGCCGGACGCGAGCCCGCCGTGACGCCTACGCCGGCGTCGTGCGCAGCAAGGCCTGAGTGCTCAGCGTCGTAGGAGCGCGCTCGCGCGCGATGCGGCTTGCCCGGTAATGCCCCATCGCGCACAAGTGCGCTCCTACGCTTGTTTCGTGCCGCGTTACGTCGACCAACGCCTTGGTCGTAACGATCCTTGGACAACGCGCCAGCGCAGCGGCTTGCAACGCACCGCCGTTGCCACCCGCGTGCAAATTTGCATCTGCTCCTGCCAGCGTGTTCATGGCCACACAGGCGCGCCTGCACGCATGGCGCGTTGCGGCATTACGCCAGCGCACGCACTCTGCATGATGAAGCCGACTCTTTCGCTCATTCAGCGGCTATATTGATGCGCATGAAACATAGGGGCCGGGGCGCGATGCGCCCGATACAAGGGGTGGGCGCGCTGCTGCTGGCGTTATGCAGTGGTGCGGCCATGGCGTTGGGGTTGGGCGATATCCGGGTGCTGTCCAAGCCCGGGCAGCCGTTGGTGGCCGAGATCCCGGTCATCTCCAACGAGCCTGGCGAACTGGACAACGCGCGTGTGGCGCTGGCATCGCCAACCATCTTTGCGCGGGTCGGCCTGGAGCGGCCGCAAGGCCTGGTCAGCAACCTGCAGTTCCAGTTTGCGCAGGACGCCCGCGGCCGCGCGGTGATTCGCGTGACCAGCACGCAGGCGGTCGATCAGCCGGCCATCAACTTCCTGATCGAAGTGGAGTGGGGCCAGGGCCGCCTGGTGCGCGAGTATTCGGCGCTGGTCGATGCGCCCAATACCGCAGCGGCGATTGCCGAGCCGGGCATCGAGGCGCCACAAGCCGGTGCCAGCAACACCATTGCGCGCGAACCGGCCGCCGCTTCCGGCGCGCGACCAAGTCGCCAGGACAATGCAGTGGAAAGGCCGGCCACACGGCCTGCTGCCGCTGCGCCGGCGCCATCGGCCAGCACAGCGGGCGACCAGCTGCCGGCCGTGCGCCCGGGCCAGACCTTGTCGGAGATCGCTGCCGGGGTGGCGCGTTCCAGCGGGCATTCGCTGGACCAGACCATGCTGGCGTTGTTGCGCACCAATCCCGATGCCTTCATCAACGGCAACATCAACCGGCTCAAGCAGGGCGCGGTGTTGCGCACGCCGCAGCAGGACGCGCTGGCCGAAGTGGGTGCCGCCGAGGCCGCGGCGCTGGTGCGCGAACAGGCCACGCAGTGGCGGCAGGCGCGTGCGCCCATGCCGCAACCGGCCGAGGCGGGCACCACTCCGGCCGCCAGCCCCGCGCCGGCGGCGGCCGCCGCTGCAGGCGCCGCTGGTGGCGCGCGGCTAGAGATCGCCCCCGCAGTGGCGACGGATACCAACAAAGCCGGCACCACGTCCGGCACCAGTGGCGAAGGCGAGGGCGAGATGGCGGCCAACGAACAGTTGCAACAGGCCAAGGAAGACATCGCCACCCGCGATGCCGAGCTGCAGGAGCTGCGCACCCGCGTGGCCGACCTGGAAAAGCTTAAGCAGCAGCAACAGGCGTTGATCGCCATGAAGGACACCGACTTGGCCGCCGCCCAGCGGCGCCTGGCCGAAACCCCGGCGGCACCCGCGCAGGGTGGCGGATTCCCGCTGTGGTTGATCGGCGGGCTGGTGTTGATCGTGGCCGCAGTGGTGGCCTGGCTGGCCGCACGCCGCCGCAAGCCATCGCCGTTGCCGCCGTTGCCGCGCCGCAATTTCGATTTCATTCCGCCTGGCGCTGCAGCTACTGCCGCCCAGCCGGATGCGGACGCCGCCGCCACCGTGCCCAGCGAGCGCGACGTGGTGCAGGAGACCGAGTTCGAGCAAATTGATCTGCACGAAGACGAACGCGCCGGTGGCACGCAGCCGCCGCTGTCGGAGGTGCTGCGGCGCGAACCGCAGCTGGCCGAGCCGGTGCCGCACGCAGCTGCCCCGGTGGTGTCCAGTGACGATTGGCGCGCCTTGCGCGCGACGCCTGCCGCGCCGTCAAATGATCTGGCCGACGCCAGGCCTGCCCCGGCAGCGGAGCCGGCACCCGAACCCGCACCAGCGCCAATGACTGCCGCACACGCACCGCCTTCACCAGCCACGCAGCAGGACAGCCTGGACTTCGACCCAGCCCCGCCGGTGCCGGTCGCCGATGCGCCGTATGCCGAGACGTTCAGTGCTGCTGCGCCGCGCGAATTCGCCTCCGCCGGCCGTGATCGTCTTGAGCTGGCGGTGGCTTACATGGACCTGGGCGACAAGGACACCGCACGCGGGCTGTTGCTGGAAGTCGCCGCCACCGGCGATGCGGCCACCCGTGCCGAAGCGGCCGACCTGCTCGACCGTCTGGCATGAGCCCGGCCATGGACACGCTTGGCGCACGCGAACGCCGCATCGATTACATCGAGTTCGCCTCCATCGACCTGGAGGCCAGCCGCGCGTTCTTTGCGCAGGTGTTCGGCTGGCAGTTCCAGGCCTATGGCCCGGACTATCTGGCCTTCAACGATGGTCGGCTGGATGGCGGCTTCTATCGCGCAGCCGCGGCGGCGCCCGCCGACACCGGCCCATTGGTAGTGCTGTATGCCGATGACCTGGCCCCGGTGCTGGAGCAGGTTGCCGCCGCCGGTGGGCAGATCGTCAAGCCGGTCTTCGGCTTCCCCGGTGGCAGCCGCTTTCATTTTCGCGAGCCCGGCGGCACCACGCTGGCCGTGTGGTCCGAGCGCAGCGTCTAGTCGGCTGCGCATGACCGGTACCCCAAGAGGCAGACACTGATGCGTTACGCGCTGGGCGTGGAATATGACGGCAGCGAGTTCCAGGGCTGGCAGCAACTGGGCGAGCACGGCGGGCCAAGTGTGCAGGCAACCCTGCAGGCGGCATTGTCGTCGGTGGCCGATGCGCCGATCCAGGTGGTCTGTGCCGGCCGCACCGATGCCGGCGTGCATGGCGAATGCCAGGTGGTGCATTTCGACAGCGATGCCCGCCGCGAACCGCGCGGCTGGATGCTGGGCACCACCGCGCGGCTGCCGCCCTCGGTGGCGGTGCGCTGGTGCGTGCCGGCAGCCGAAGACTTCCATGCGCGGTTTTCCGCGCGGGCGCGGCGTTATCGCTATCGCCTGCTCAACCGGCAGATCCGCCCGGCGCTGTACCGGCAGACCCTGAGCTGGGAGCGCCGGCCGCTGGATGCGCAGGCCATGCACACGGCCGCGCAGGCATTGCTGGGCGAGAACGACTTCGGCGCATTTCGCAGCGTGCAGTGCCAGGCCCTGCATGCGCGGCGCAATCTGCAGGCCATCACCGTGCAGCGGCTGGGCGAGGTGGTGGAGGTGCAGGTGCAGGCCAATGCATTCCTTCATCACATGGTGCGGAATATTGTTGGCTCGCTGATTTTGGTCGGGACCGGTGAACAGCCGATCGACTGGATCGCGACATTGCTCGCCGGACGCGACCGCACTGTGGCCGGCCCGACGGCACCGCCGCAAGGCCTGGTGTTCATCGGGCCGCTGTATCCCGCAGAGTGGCATCTGCCCGCCGAGGTGACCCAATGAATCGATCGCTGTACCGCACCCGCATCAAGTTCTGTGGCATGACCCGCGCCGGCGACATCCGGCTCGCCGGCGAGCTGGGTGTGGACGCGGTGGGTTTCATCTTCGCCCATGGCAGCCCGCGCCGCGTGGCCCCGGCCGAAGCGCGCGCCATGCGCCAGGCCACCGCGCCGATGGTCGATGTGGTGGCGTTGTTCCGCAACAACTCCAAGGAAGAAGTCCGCGAAGTGGTGCGCACCGTGCGCCCCACCTTGCTGCAGTTCCATGGCGAAGAAGACGACGCCTTCTGCCGCAGCTTCAATCTGCCGTATCTCAAGGCGGTGCCGATGGGCGCTTCCGGCGTGAATGGCGAAGACGCCAACGCGCGGACGCTGCAGTTGGCCTATCCCAATACGGCCGGCTTCCTGTTCGACAGCCATGCGCCGGGCGAGGGCGGTGGGACCGGCAAGACCTTCGACTGGTCGCGCCTGCCCACCGGCCTGCATCGCCCGTTCCTGCTGGCTGGCGGCATCACCGCCGACAACGTCTTCGACGCGATCGTGGCGACCCTGCCGTGGGGCGTGGACGTGTCCAGCGGCGTGGAGCTTGCGCCGGGCATCAAGGACGGCCACAAGATGCGCAAGTTCGTCGAAGAAGTGCGCCGCGCCGACTGTCACGAGATGTCGTAACGGTGGTGTCTTAAGCGCGCTGCAGTGTGCTGCGGTATGAGCCCCGATGGTGGTGCCGCGCTGATGCCGACGTTCGCCAGCAGATGCAGGCGTTGGCTAAGTGGCCTGCACAGGCGCGTCGCGCAATAAACCCAGGGCGTCGTCAGACGCTTCGAGTAGCTGAGAACTCTCCAAGGCTCCGGTTCCCGGGGCCTTTTTCGTGCGTGGTAGCGCGAAGACGCCGCTGCTCGATGCAGCGCCTCGCCCCTGATCAGGGCCGATCCGCCGCAAGCTCGCCGCGCAACCAGCCGGCAAGCTGTGCGATCCGCGGATCGGGATTGCGCCGCGCCGCGCACAGGCCCCAGCGGCCCCGGGTCGGGGTAAAGCCCCACGGCGCTACCAGCCGCCCGGCCGCCAGGTCGGCGGCGACCAGCGATTGCGGCGCGATCGCCACGCCCAGTCCGGCCGCAGCGGCTTCCAGCAGATACATCAGATGCTCGAACTCGGTGCCGAAGCGCAAGCTGTCGGCCGGGATGCCATGCGCCTGCGCCCAGTCCGGCCAGGCTTGCGGGCGTGAACGCGTATGCAGCAGCGGGTGCGCCAGCAGTGCGTGCGGCGGCTGCCCGGCCAGCTGGGTCGCCAGCGGGCTTTGCGGGCTGAGCACCGGCCCGATCCACTCCACGCCCAGCTCGTGCACCTGCCAGTCGCCCGGCCAGGGCGGGGTGTCGAGCAGTAGCGCAGCGTCCAGGCCGTCCAGGTCCGGCCCGGGCGGTTGCTCGTTCGCCGACAGATGCACGCGCAGATCGGGCAGATCGCGCTGCAGCCGGCCCAGCCGAGGAATCACCCAGCGCGCCAGCAGGCTGCCGGAGCAACCCAGCACCAACGGCGCCTCGTTGCGCGGGCTGGCCAGGTCCGCCCAGGTGTCGGCGATCAACGCAAAGCCCTCGCTGGTGGCATCGCGCAGGCGCGTGCCGGCGGCGGTCAGCACCAGCCCGCGGCCCTGTCGGGTGAACAGGGCGGTGCCCAACAGCTGTTCCAGAGAACGCACATGCCGGCTGATGGCACCGTGGGTCACGTGCAGGGCGTCGGCAGCGCGGCTGACACTTTGCAGGCGCGCCGCGGCCTCAAAGGCACGCAAGGCGGCAAGCGGGGGCAGGGAAGCAGGCATATGTGAGTACAGGTCACAGGTTACGGCGATCTTATCGATTTATCCGTCGCGCCGCCTGCGTTAGAGTGCGCCTTTCCCGTATTTCCGCAGTGTTGCGGAGGAATAGCTCCCATGTCGGCCCAGCCCATCAGTGACTTTCATGCGTATCCGGATGCCGCCGGCCATTTCGGCAAGTTTGGCGGCCGTTTCGTCGCGGAAACCTTGATCGCGCCCCTGCAGGAACTGTCTGCCGCCTACGATCTGGCGCGCCAGGATCCGGCCTTCATTGCCGAGTACGACAAGGATCTCAAGCATTACGTCGGCCGCCCCAGCCCGATCTACCACGCCGAGCGGCTGAGCCGCGAAGTGGGCGGGGCGCAGATCCTGCTCAAGCGCGAAGACCTGAACCACACCGGCGCGCACAAGATCAACAACACCATCGGCCAGGCGCTGCTGGCCAGCCGCATGGGCAAGACCCGCATCATCGCCGAGACCGGCGCCGGCCAGCATGGCGTGGCCAGTGCCACCGTCGCGGCGCGGCTAGGCCTGGAATGCGTGGTCTACATGGGCGCCACCGATATCGAGCGGCAGAAGATCAACGTCTACCGCATGCAGTTGCTCGGTGCGAAGGTCATCCCGGTCACCTCGGGCTCGGCCACGCTCAAGGACGCGCTGAATGAAGCGATGCGCGACTGGGTCAGCAACGTGCAGGACACCTTCTACATCATTGGCACCGTCGCCGGCCCGGATCCGTATCCGCGCATGGTGCGCGATTTCAACGCCATCGTCGGCCGCGAAGCGCGTGCGCAGATGCTGGAAGACTACGGCCGCCTGCCGGATGCGATCAGCGCCTGCGTGGGCGGCGGCAGCAACGCCATCGGCCTGTTCCACGCGTTCTTGAACGACCCCGGCGTCAAGATCTACGGCGCCGAAGCGGCGGGTGATGGCATTGCCAGCGGCCGCCACGCGGCATCGATCGCCGCCGGTCGCCCCGGCGTGCTGCACGGCAATCGCACGTATGTGATCTGCGATGACGATGGCCAGATCATCGAGACCCATTCGGTCTCGGCGGGCCTGGACTACCCCGGCGTGGGACCGGAGCATGCCTTCCTCTCCGACAGCGGCCGTGCCGTGTACCAGGGCATCACCGACGACGAAGCGCTGGCCGCGTTCCACTTGCTGGCGCATACCGAAGGCATCCTGGCCGCGCTGGAATCCAGTCATGCGGTCGCGCAGTCGATCAAGCTTGCGCGCGAAATGCCCAAGGACGCGCTGGTGCTGTGCAACCTGTCCGGCCGTGGCGACAAGGACGTGCACACCATCGCCGCGCGCGAAGGCATGGTGCTGTGATCGCAGCGCACGCGCGCAACCTCGGCAGTGGCATGGCACTGCTGTGCCTGTCTGCACTGGCGGCGGCCGCGGCATCGGCGCCCGCGCTGGATCGCAGCGGCGCGGTGCGCGTTGGCCAGCGCTTCGCCGAGCTGGCGCCGCGCGCCGCCTGGAAGCCGATGAATGCCGGCCCGATCGGGCAGTGCGACTACGTGGAAGCAGGGCTGCTGCCCACGGGCGTGGCAATGATGGTCGAGGATGGGCGCGTTGTCCGCTTCGACGTCACCGATGCCGGGGTCGCAGGCCCCTTCGGCATTCGCATCGGCGACAGCGAGGCCAGTGTGCGTGCACGCCTGCCCGCGGGCTACAGCGTCGAGCCGCATCACTATGGCAGTGACGATGGCAAGGATCTTTATCTGACATGGCATGACCCCGCGCGTGGGCTCGCCGTTCGCTACGAAACTGGAGAAGGCAGCGTGACATCGATGTACTGGGGAAGCTGGGACGCCGTGCAACTGGTGGAGGGATGCGCATGAGCCGCGCGCCCGACCGTATCGCTGCGTGCTTCGACGCGCTGCGCCACTCTGGCCGCAAGGCGCTGATTCCCTTCATCACCGCCGGCGACCCGTCGCTGGAAGCCACCGTGCCGGTGATGCATGCGCTGGTGCGCGCCGGTGCGAACATCATCGAGCTCGGCGTGCCGTTCTCCGACCCGATGGCCGACGGCCCCACCATCCAGCGCAGCTCCGAGCGCGCGCTGGGCCGCGGTGCCGGGCTGGCCTACGTGATCGAAGCCGTGCAGGAATTCCGGCGCGAGGACGCCACCACCCCCGTGGTACTGATGGGCTACCTCAACCCGATCGAAATCCACGGCACGCGGCGCTTTGCCGAAACCGCGGTGGCCGCCGGCATCGATGGCGTGCTGCTGGTCGACCTGCCGCCCGAGGAGGCCGACGACACCCGCGCCATCTTCACCGAGGTCGGCCTGGCGCTGATCGCCTTGGCGTCGCCCACCACCGGCGAGGCCCGGCTGGACATGCTGTGCAGCACCGCGCAGGGCTATCTGTATTACGTGAGCTTCTCTGGTGTGACTGGCGCGGCCGACCGGCTGGACACGCATGCCGCCAGCGACCGCCTGCGCCAGCTGCGTGCCCGTGCCGGCGCACCGGTGGTGGCCGGCTTCGGCATCAAGGACGCCGCCAGTGCTGCCGCGATGGCGGTGGACGCGGACGGCGTGGTCGTCGGCAGCGCGCTGGTGGCGGCCCTGGCCGACGCGTCGGATGTGCGCAGCGCGCGTGAGCGGGCCGAAGACTTCCTGCAGCCGCTGCGGCAGGCGCTGGACGCCGGCTGAGGCTCCGCTGCCGGGCGCCTGCCGGTGGCATGCCTCGCAGGTGGCATGCAGGTGCCCAACGGCGGCGATCATGCCAGCAACACGTTCCCGCATGATCGTCTGGCGGCTTGGTCCAGGCCTCTCGGCGCCGCCCCGCGCTACCGCCCACTGCACCGCCATGGGGCGCTGGGATAGACTGTCGCCCCTCTGCGGCCCGCACGGCCGCCTTGCATGGATTGTCATACACGCATGAGTTGGCTCAGCAAATTGATGCCCTCCGGCATCCGCACCGAGAACACCCCCGCCAAGAAGCGCAGCGTCCCCGAGGGCCTGTGGGAGAAGTGCAGCAACTGCGGCAGCGCGCTGTACGGCCCGGAGCTTGAGGAGAACCTGGAGGTGTGTCCGAAGTGTGACCACCACATGGCAATCCGCGCCCGCGCCCGTCTGGCCGCACTGTTCGACGCGGACAGCCCGACCACCGAAATCGCGGCCCAGCTGGGCCCGGTGGACGTGCTCAAGTTCAAGGATCAGAAGAAGTACGGCGAGCGCATCAAGGCCAGCCAGAAAAGCAGTGGCGAATACGACGCCCTGATCGCCATGCGCGGCATGCTCAAGGGCAACCCGCTGGTGGCCGCCGCGTTCGATTTCGCCTTCATGGGCGGCTCGATGGGCTCGGTGGTCGGCGAGCGCTTTGCGCGTGCGGCCGAAGTGGCGCTGGAAGTGGGCTGCCCGTTTGTGTGTTTCTCTGCAAGTGGCGGCGCGCGCATGCAGGAAGGCCTGTTCTCGCTGATGCAGATGGCCAAGACCTCCGCGGCGCTCGGCCGCTTGCGCGAAGCCGGCCTGCCGTATATCTCGGTGCTGACCCATCCCACCACCGGTGGCGTGTCGGCCTCGTTCGCAATGTTGGGCGATATCAACATCGCCGAACCGCATGCGCTGATCGGTTTTGCCGGCCCGCGCGTGATCGAGCAGACCGTGCGCGAGACGCTGCCCGAAGGTTTCCAGCGCTCGGAGTTTCTGCTCGATCACGGCGCCATCGACCAGATCTGCGACCGCCGCGACATGCGCGACCGCATCGCCGAGCTGACCACCATGATGATGCGTCAGCCGCATCCGCAGGACGCAGACGTATAGCGCGTGCGTTGCGCAGTCTTGATCGACGGCCGTAGCGCTGACATTCCCTTTTAGCAGGATCTTTGGAACTTATGAGTAGCCGCAAGTATTTTGGCACTGACGGCATCCGTGGCCGAGTTGGCCAAGGCGTAATATCCGCTGACTTTGTGCTGCGGCTCGGTAACGCGCTTGGCCGTGTTCTCTCCGAAGGGCGAGATAAGCGTCCACTGGTATTGATAGGCAAGGACACTCGCATATCCGGGTACATGTTCGAAGCCGCTTTGGAAGCTGGCCTCGTTGCCGCCGGTGCAGATGTGCAGATGATTGGCCCCATGCCGACGCCAGCGATTGCCTTCTTGACGAGCACCTTGCACGCAAACGCCGGCGTGGTGATCAGCGCATCGCACAACCCGCATTACGACAACGGCATCAAGTTCTTTTCCGCCGAAGGCGAGAAGCTCGATGACGCCACCGAAGCGGCCATCGAAGCGGCCCTGGATGCGCCGTTCCACACCGTGGAATCCGAGCGTCTGGGCAAGGCGATCCGTACCCGCGATGCGATCGGCCGCTACATCGAATTCTGCAAGGCCAGCGTCCCGCGGGGCTTCACCCTGCACGGGTTGAAGATGGTGCTCGACTGCGCGCACGGCGCCACGTACCACATCGCGCCGATGCTGTTTCGCGAGCTCGGCGCCGAGGTGGTGGTGATCGGTGCGGCGCCGGACGGGCTCAATATCAACGACGGCGTCGGCTCCACGCATATCGACAATCTCGCCGCCAAGGTGCGCGAGACCGGCGCGCAGTTGGGCATCGCCTTCGATGGCGACGGCGACCGCGTGCTGATGGCCGACGACCAGGGCAACCCGGTCGATGGCGACGATCTGCTGTACGTGCTCGCGCGCTCGTGGCAGGCCAGCGGCCGGCTCACCGGCACGGTGGTCGGCACCTTGATGACCAATTACGGGCTGGAGAAAGCCCTGGCCGCGTTGCAGATCCCGTTCCAGCGCGCCAAGGTCGGCGACCGCTACGTGCACCAGGCCCTGGTCGAGGGCAGTGGCACGCTGGGCGGCGAGACCTCCGGCCATCTGTTGTGTCTGGACCGGGCCACCACCGGTGATGGCATCGTCAGCGCCTTGCAGGTGCTCGAAGCGCTGGGGCGCGACGGGCACAGCCTGCGTGAGGCGCTGAGCAGCCTGAGCAAGGTGCCGCAGCAGACCGTCAACGTGCGTCTGGGCGGCGGTGCAGCCAAGGCCATTGTGGAAGCCGCCAGCGTGCAGCAGGCGCTGCAGCAAGCGCAGGCGGCGGTGCAGGGGCGTGGCCGCGCGTTCCTGCGCCCGTCCGGCACCGAGCCGGTGGTACGCGTGACTGTGGAGGCCGACGAAGCGGGGTTGATGCAGGACACGCTCGATCGCCTCGCCGGAGCGGTGCGTGACGCGGCGTGAGTCGCTCATCATTGGCATCTGCGTGGTCTTCGCCAAGGCCGCGACGTTTTATGTGCTGTATCGCCTGCTGTCCTGAGCGGCCGGCCTTCTTTCATCCTTGAGCAAGACATCCGTATGAGCGCGCGCATCCCCACCCTGGACATCACCCGTTTCGACAGCGACCGCGAGGCCTTTGTCGCCGAGCTCGGTGCCGCTTATCGGCAATGGGGCTTTGCCGGTATCCGCAATCACGGCATTGCGCAGTCCGACATCGACGCCGCCTACGAGGTGTTCAAGGCATTTTTCGCGCTGCCCGACGAGGTCAAGCGCAGCTACCATGTGCCCGGCAGTGGCGGCGCGCGCGGCTATACGGCGTTCGGTGTGGAAACCGCCAAGGACTCCAAGCATTTCGATCTGAAGGAGTTCTGGCACATCGGCCGCGAGATCCCGGACGATTCGCCGTACCGCGCGGTGATGGCGCCCAATCTGTGGCCGACCGAAGTGCCGGGCTTCCGCGAACGTGGCTACCACCTGTATCAGCAGCTGGATCAGTTGGGCTCGCGCGTGTTGTCGGCGCTGGCGCTGCACATCGGCCTGCCGCAGGACTACTTCGCCGACAAGACCGACCACGGCAATTCGATCCTGCGCCCGATCCATTACCCGCCGATCACCAGCGACGACATCCCGAATGTGCGTGCCGGCGCGCACGGCGACATCAATTTCATCACCTTGCTGGTGGGCGCCAGTGCCGCTGGCCTGGAAGTGCGTTCCAACGAAGGCGAGTGGGTGCCGTTCACTGCGGACGCCGACACCATCGTGGTCAATATCGGCGACATGCTGCAGCGCCTGACCAATCATGTGTACCCGTCCACCATCCACCGCGTGGTCAATCCGCCGGGCGAGGAGGCGCGCAAGCCGCGCTATTCGGTGCCGTTCTTCCTGCACCCGAACCCGGATTTCCTGATCGACGTGTTGCCGTCCTGCATCAGCGCCGACAATCCCAGCCGCTATCCCGAACCGATCACCGCACACGGGTTCCTGGAAGAGCGCCTGCGCGAGATCAAGCTCAAGTAAGCCGAACGGACCCAAGCGCGGCCTATGGCCGCGCTCGCAACATGGCGGATGACGCTCGCCACAGTTTGCTTGATGAACGTTCGCTCGCGTCCGGTTAAAGCTTGCGTTCACCTCTGCCGATATCCCAGTCTGGCCGCTAGCGCGACGTCGGATTTGCCTGGCGCCCGCTGCAGGACTGCGATGAGGTGCGGGCGCATGTGGACGCGAAAACTAATCAACGTTGTTGGAACATCGGCACTGGTGCTGACCGGGTGCCTTGCGGGTGTGGCCTTGGCAACACCGGTGACGGTGACTGTCCAGGACGCCGCTGGCGTGCTGGTTGATGCAGTGGTGAGCCTGGAAACCGCACGTCCGGTGCCGGCGATCGGCACCTCGAAACCGGTGTCGATGGATCAGGTGAACTCGCAGTTCGTTCCCGCGGTGCTCGCGGTACGCACGGGGAGCCTAGTGCGCTTCCCGAACAATGATCAAATCCGGCATCAGGTGTATTCGTTTTCGCCTGCCAAGAAGTTCGAGTTGCCGCTGTTTCAGGGCACCACGGCTGCGCCGGTACGCTTCGATCAGGCCGGGCTGGTGACGGTGGGCTGCAACATCCATGACTGGATGCTGGGGTATATCGTGGTGCTGGACACCCCGTATTTCGGCAAGAGCGGCAGCGATGGCCGTGTCCAGATCGATGCGCCCGCGGGCAGCTACACCCTGCGTGTCTGGCATCCACGCATCAAGGGCGCTGCGCTGTCCGAGCCACTGGTGCTGAGCCGCGATGCGCTGCAGCGCCGTGTCACCGTGCAGACCACCGGCACTGCGCCAGCGGCGCCGCCGCCGGATGATCGCGTGCGCGCGCTGCAGGACAAGTTCCGTCGCGCCGCCGACCCGAAAAAGCCGTCTCCATGAAAGCGATGCGACTGCATACGCGCATCGCCGCGCTGCTGGTGCTGGTGGTGCTCGGCACCCAGGCGTTGACCTTCATTGCCGTGCAGGTAGCCACCGAGCGCAGCGTCAAGGCGCAACTCGGTGAAGAGCTGCTGATTGGCGAGCGGGTATGGCAACGCATCAACCAGCGCCGCGATGAACAACTGCTGCAATCGGCCTCGGTGCTGGCGGACGATTTCGGCTTCCGCGCAGCCGTTGCCAGCGGCGATGTGCCCACGATGCAGTCGGCGTTGCGCAACCACGCCGCGCGCATGGATGCGCAGACGGCGGTGCTGCTGTCGCCTGAAGGCGATTTTCTGACCGGGCTAGCGGATCTGCCGCAGGCCGAACAGCTGCGTGCCGTGCAGGCCTTGCTGCAACAGGCCCAGCACGACGGGCGTGCGGTCGGTGTGGTGGCCTTGGATCAACACATCGTGCGTCTGGCGGTGGTGCAGGTACTGGCGCCGAGCCGGGTGGGCTGGATTGCGATCGGCAACGAATCCGGCGACAGCCTTGCGCAGGATTTCCGCAGCACCACGGGTCTGGATGCCACCTTTTTCATCGACAGTGCGCCGCCGCGCGTGCTGGCGTCCACGCTGGAACCAGCCGAACGCACGGAATTCGCCCAGCAATTGCGCACCACCGAACACGCGCAGGGCGCTGCAATCCCGCTGACCTTGGGGGACTCGCGTTACCTGGTGAAGTTGCAGTCCATCCAGGGCGATACCCGCGTGCGGGTTGCCTTGCAGGCCTCGTTGGACCGCGCGGTGGCGCCGTACCGCACACTCAAATTACGGATTTTGCTGCTGGCTGGCCTGGCCACCGCCGCCGCACTGGGCGTATCGATTTTTCTCGCGCGCAGCGTCAGTAAGCCGGTGGCGCTGCTGGTGCAGGCAGCACGCCGCATCCAGCGCGGTGATTACCACACCACCGTGCAATTGCCGCCCGGGCGCGAATTGGCGGAGCTGGCCGACAGCTTCGGGCGCATGCAGCAGCAGATCGCCACGCGCGAGCAGCACATCCTGCACCAGGCACGCCACGACGCACTCACTGGCTTGCCCAACCGCATCTGGCTGCTGGAGCAGCTGCAGCAGGTGGTGGATCAGACCGTGGCCTCGGGCGGCACCGCAGCGGTGTTGATCCTGGACCTGGAGCGCTTCAAGGAACTCAACGACAGCCTGGGCCACGACTTCGCCGATCAGGTGTTGGTCGAAGCCGGGCGCAGGCTTGCCGAGGTGGTGCAGGCGCCCAACATCGTCGGGCGCCTTGGCAGCGACGAATTCATGGTGGTGGTGGCGCATGCTGACCCGGCCACCGTGCAGGAGGAAGCCCAACGCCTGCTGCTGCAATTGCGCAGCCCGCTGGCGTTGCCGCAGGCACGCATCCAGCTCGAAGCCAGCATCGGCATTGCGTTGATTCCCGAGCATGGCGCCGACCCGGACACGCTGCTGCGTCGCGCCGATATCGCGCGTGGCCAGGTCGGCGACACCGCCAGTGGCGCCAGCGTGTACCGGCTTGGCCAGGACGAGCAGCATCTGCGCCGGCTGCGTCTCACCGGCGATCTGCGCCAGGCCATCGGTGGCAACGAGCTGACCTTGCGCTTCCAGCCCAAGATCAGCCTGCGTACCGATCAGGTGGAGCAGGTCGAGGTGCTCGTGCGCTGGCATCACCCGGTGCTGGGGCCGATCGGCCCAGACGAATTCATTCCGTTGGCCGAGCATTCCGGCGTCATCCATCCGCTCACCCGCTTCGTGCTGGACGAGGCCTTGCACTGCCAGTCGCAATGGCGAGCGCAAGGGTTGGAGCTGGGCATGGCCATCAACCTGTCGGCCCTGGATCTGTCCGACCCCGGCCTGCCGGACTTCGTGCGCGGCTGCCTGCAGCGGCATGCGGTGCCGGCCACCTCGGTCACGCTGGAACTGACCGAAAGCGCATTGATGCGCGATGTCGAATTTGCGCTGCATATGTTGCATCAACTCCGCAATGTGGGCGTACGGCTGTCGGTCGACGACTTCGGCACTGGCTATTCCTCGCTGGCCCAGCTCAAGCGCATGCCGGTGAACGAATTGAAGATCGACAAGAGCTTTGTCATGCAGCTGGCCGAAGGCACTGACGATGCCTTCATCGTGCGCAGCACGATCGATCTGGGGCACAACCTCGGCCTGAGCGTGATTGCCGAGGGCGTGGAAAACGACACTGCGCTGGCGCTGCTGCGCGGCTACGGCTGCGACATGGTGCAGGGCTATCTGTATTCGCCGCCACTGGAAGAAAAGCCGCTGCTGGCATGGTGCATGCGCCAGCTCGGTCGCTCGCCCGCGGCGCAGGCGGGAGGTCAACGATGAAGCGTTTTCCGCGCACGGTGGTCGCTGCAACGCTACTCGCCGCAATGGCCCTGAGCCCACTGCTGTGCATGGCGGGCGAGGGCCGGTTGCTGGCCACCGGCGGCGTCTCGATGCTCGAAGGCAGCAGTGGCGGTGGCATCGTGCCCTGGGCCACGTTGTCGGGGTACGGCACGCGCGATGAACTCGGCACCGTGGCGTTCGCCACCCACGTCGATAGCGGCGATTACCGTCTGGATGTGCAGGGCGCCGCATTGACCGTTGGCAATCGGCTCGAGCTTTCGGTGGCGCGCCAGCGTCTGGACCTGGGCACCTTGCAGGACCGGCTGGGGTTGCCGTGGAATGCGCTTGGCCAGGATGTATTCGGCGCGAAAGTGCGACTGCATGGTGACCTGGTCTACGGGCGCGCGCCACAGCTGAGTCTTGGCGTGCAGTACAAGCGCCTGCGCGACGGCACCTTGCCGTTGGCGATCGGTGCACGCGACGACCACGGCACCGATGTCTATCTCAGCGCCACGCGGCTATTGCTGCAAGGCGCTGGCGGCTACCAGTTGCTGCTCAACGGCACCGTGCGCGCTACCCGTGCCAATCAAACCGGGTTGCTGGGCTTCGGCGGCGACCGTCGCAACAGTTATCGGCTGGTCGGTGAAGTCAGCGCCGGCGTGGTGCTGAGCCCGTCGTGGGTGGTGGGCCTGGAGTATCGCGACAAGCCGAACAATCTCGGTTTCGCCCGCGAGCAAGCCTGGGCTGACGGCTTCGTCGCCTGGTTCCCGACCAAGCATGTGTCGCTGACCGCCGCCTGGGCCGATCTCGGCGAAGTTGCCACCTTGAAGCGTCAGCGCGGACCGTATCTTTCCCTGCAGGTGGCGTTGTGATGACCCGATGGCTGCGCTATTCGCTGCTGTGCGTGCTGATGTTGAGCGGCTGTGCCACCACGCAACCGCGGCAGACGCTGTACGAAGAATTGGGCGGTCAGCCCGGCATCGAGGCCCTGGTGGAAACCATGCTTTCGCGCATCGCCGACGACCCGCGCATCGTCGAGCACTTTGCACGCGTCAATATCGTCATGCTCAACGAGCGGCTGGTGCAGAAGTTCTGCCATGTCGCCGATGGCCCGTGCCCGGACACTGCCAAGTCCATGGCGCAGGCGCACCAGCATATGGCTATCCGCGAGGGCGACTTCAATGCCCTGGTCGAAGATCTCAACTGGGCAATGGATCAGCGCAACATTCCGCGCCGAACCCAGAATCGCCTGCTCGCACGGCTGGCCGCGATGCATGGCGAGATCGTCAATCACTGAGGCGAACGCTGCGCATATCGCATCGCGCAGAGCATGTGTTCAACCAGGGGCGTGATAGGTCTGTCGGCATCCACTTGCAGCAGGCGCCATGCGCACGGACGCCTCACTCCAAAGGACGCACCCGGTGCGAGCCACGTGCCATCAGCCGCAGCAGCAGCGCATGCGGCAGCACGTGCAGCGCAACGTTCACCAGGCGATAGCGCCACCTCGGTATCGCCAGCACCTGCCCGCGTTCCAGCGCGGCGATGCCGTACGCCGCCACGGCATCAGCCTGCAGCCACGCCCAGCCGGGCAGGGTGGACATCGCCGCGCGGGTGCCGGTGACATCGTGGAATTCCGACCAGGCAAAGCCCGGGCAGAGCGCGCACACCTTCACCGCGCAATCGGCGTTCTCCAGCGCCAGCGACTCGCTGAAGCGCAGCATGAAACTCTTGGCGGCCGCATACAGCGTCTGGCCATCGGCGCTGGGCGTCAGTGCGGCGAACGAGGCCACATTGAGGATCCGGCCCTGGCCACTGGCGCGGATCATCGGCAACAGCCGCCAGGTCAGTTCGCACACCGCCGTCACCATCACCTGCAGGAACCGCGCATGCGTCTGCCAGTCGTTCTGCAGATACCGCCCTGGCACGCCGTAGCCGGCGTTGTTGACCAGGGTGCCCACGATCCAGCCCTGGCGCTGGATTTCGGCGACCAGCCGGGCAGGGGCGGCCGGGTCGCCCAGATCCTCCGGCAGGATTTCCACCCGCACCTGCGCGCCCAATTCCGCCGCCAGCGCCTCCAGCCGGTCCACTCGCCGCGCCGTCAGGATCAGTGGCATCCCGCGCGCTGCGTAGGCGCGGGCAATCTCGCGACCGATCCCGCTGGAGGCGCCGGTGATCAGGGCGAAGACAGGCGAAACGGACATGGCAGGTTCCTGGTTGGGGCGAAATGGGACACGCATCGGACACAAGTCTGCCGGGTACCGACAGGGCATGGGCTATTCTCACGCCTGTCTTCAACTCAGGAACCTGCACCTGATGCGTCGAAAGATCGTTGCTGGAAATTGGAAGCTGCATGGCACGCGTGCCTTCGCCACCGAACTGGTGGCGCAGGTGGCCGCGCACATGCCCCTGGCGGGTGTCGATGTCGTCATCCTGCCGCCCTTGCCGTATCTCGGTGATCTGATCGAGGACTTCGAGGCCCACCACCTGGCATTCGGTGCACAGGACGTCAGTAGCAACGAGAAGGGCGCCTACACCGGTGAAGTGTCCGCCTCGATGCTGGTGGATGTCGGTGCCGAATACGGCCTGGTCGGGCATTCGGAACGCCGTCAGTATCACCAGGAAAGCAGCGAGCTGGTCGCGCGCAAGTTTGCCGCCGCCATGCATGCCGGGTTGATCCCGGTGCTGTGCGTTGGCGAATCGCTGGAACAGCGCGAGGCAGGTCAGACTGAGGCAATCCTACGTGCCCAGTTGGAGCCGGTCCTGAGCCTGGTCGGCAGTGCCGGATTCGCCCGCGCCGTGGTGGCCTACGAGCCGATCTGGGCCATCGGGACCGGGCGCACCGCCACGCCGGACCAGGCCCAGGCCGTGCACGCCTTCATTCGTGGCGAAGTCGCGAAGGCGGATGCTAGAATTGCCGATTCACTGCCCATCCTGTACGGGGGGAGTGTCAAGCCCGACAACGCCAGCGAGCTGTTTTCCCAGCCCGACGTCGACGGTGGGCTGGTCGGCGGCGCATCACTGGTTGCCGAAGACTTCCTGGCCATCGCGCGTGCGGCGGCCGCTTGTTAACCCATTAAGTTTTGTCCGGGGACGGATTTCGAAATGCTGATGTTGATCCTCAATGTGGTCTACGTGCTGGTCGCGCTGGCGATGATTGCGCTGATCCTGATGCAGCGTGGCGCCGGTGCAGCGGCGGGCTCGGGCTTTGGCGCGGGCGCGTCGGGCACGGTGTTCGGCTCGCAGGGTGCGTCGAACTTCCTGTCCAAGTCGACCAAGTGGCTGGCGGTGGTGTTCTTCAGCATCAGCCTGTTCATGGCCTGGTACGCCACCCATGGCGCCCGTCCCACCGACCAGAACCTGGGCGTAATGTCGCAGTCGGCCACGCCGGCTCCGGCCGCTGCGGGTGAGTTGCCGCAGGCGCCTGCCGCTGGCGCAGTGCCCACCGCTCCCTCGCAGCCGTTGCCTGCTGCGGCCGAGCCAGCCACTGCACCTGCCGCAACACCTGTGCAGTCCGCACCGACGCAGCTGGCGCCTGCCGCACGCGAAGAAAAGACGCCGGAACCAGCACAAAAAGACTGAAGGCGGTTACAATACGCTGCGCACTGGGATGCCCAGCGGCGCAACGTATGCCCAGGTGGCGGAATTGGTAGACGCACTACCTTGAGGTGGTAGCGACTTAGGTCGTAGGGGTTCGAGTCCCCTCTTGGGCACCATTGTTTGGCTGCAGTTCCTGCGCATCGCGGCAATGCCGGCGCGGGGTCTGCCTATACCCCATGCCGGCACGCGGCGCGTGCGGGCAGAGGCAAGAGAGAATCGCTGTGCTGGCCGAATATTTGCCGAGTCTGCTGTTTCTGGTTGTCGCCACTGGCATCGGCATCGTGCTGATGTTGATTGGTCGGTTCCTCGCTCCGCGCAGCCCGGACGCGCGCAAGCTTTCGCCATACGAGTGTGGCTTCGAGGCATTCGAAGACGCGCGCATGAAGTTCGATGTGCGCTACTACCTCATCGCGATCCAGTTCATCGTGTTCGATCTGGAAATCATCTTCATCGTGCCGTGGACACAGGTGTTCATGGAGATCGGCGCACGCTCGCTGGTCACCATGGGCCTGTTCGTCGGCATGTTGTTCCTCGGTTTTATCTACGTGTGGAAGAAGGGAGCGCTGGAATGGGAGTGATTCAGACCCTGGATCGTCTGATGACCAACCCGATGCCGGAAGGCCGGGTCGAAGACATCCTGCGCCCGGAAGGCGAAAACCCGTTGCTCGAAAAGGGCTACGTGACCACCAGCGTCGATGCACTGTTGAACTGGGCGCGTACCGGTTCGATGTGGCCGATGACCTTTGGTCTGGCCTGCTGTGCAGTCGAGATGATGCACGCCGGTGCGGCGCGCCTGGACCTGGACCGCTACGGCGTGGTGTTCCGCCCGTCGCCGCGCCAGTCCGACGTGATGATCGTCGCCGGCACCCTGGTCAACAAGATGGCGCCGGCATTGCGCAAGGTCTACGACCAGATGCCCGACCCGAAGTGGGTCATCTCGATGGGCAGCTGCGCCAACGGCGGCGGCTACTATCACTATTCGTATTCGGTGGTCCGCGGTTGCGATCGCATCGTGCCGGTGGACATCTATGTCCCGGGCTGCCCGCCGACCGCCGAGGCGCTGGTCTACGGCATCTTGCAGCTGCAGAAGAAAATCTGGCGCACCCAGACCATCGCACGCTGACACCCGTCTTCTCCTACCGAGAGCAGCCAAGCCCCCATGGCAGAGCAAGCATCTTCCTTCACTGACCGACTAGCGGCGCGTTTCGCCGGTGCGCAGATCTCCGTGGTCCAGCCGCGCGGCGAAGTGACGCTGGAAGTCGCTGCGGCACAGTGGCACGCCACCTGTCTTGCCTTGCGCGACGAGCTCGGTTTCGAGCAGCTCAGCGACCTGTGCGGCGTCGATTACCTGGGCTACGGCAGCGACGAGTGGGACACCGCCGACGTGTCGTCCCAGGGTTTCAGCCGTGGTGTCGAGGGCAAGGCGCTGGGTCGCTTTGCCTGGGGTGAATTCCCCAGCCAGGAAAGCTCCAACGGTGCCCAGCCGCAGCAGCTGCCGACGCAGCGCTTCGCGGTGGTGGCCCAGCTGATTTCCTACCAGCACAACCAGCGTCTGCGCGTGCGGTGCTATGCACCCGACGAGCAGGTACCGGTGGTGGCGTCGTTGACCGACATCTGGCCGGGTGTGAACTGGTTCGAGCGCGAGGCGTTCGACCTGTTCGGCATCGTGTTCGATGGCCATCCGGACCTGCGCCGCATCCTGACCGACTACGGATTTGTCGGCCATCCGTTCCGCAAGGACTTCCCGCTGATCGGCAACGTCGAAGTGCGTTACGACGACGAGCGCAAGCGCGTGGTGTACGAGCCGGTGACCTCGGTGGAGCCGCGCGTTGGCGTGCCACGTGTGATCCGCGACGACGCGCGTTATGAGACTGCCGCTGGTGAAGTGGGCAAGTCGGAGACTGCCAAGTGAGTGAGTACCGCCAGGCAACCGATGCCTTCGCGAGCAATCCTGTGGAAAGCAAGCAGGAAATCCGCAATTACACGATGAACTTCGGCCCGCAGCATCCTGCGGCGCACGGCGTGTTGCGCCTGATCCTGGAAATGGATGGCGAAACCGTGGTGCGTGCCGACCCGCATATCGGCCTGCTGCACCGTGGCACCGAGAAGCTGGCCGAGTCCAAGCCGTTCAACCAGTCGGTTCCGTACATGGACCGACTGGATTACGTGTCGATGATGTGCAACGAGCACGCCTACGTGCGCGCGATCGAATCCCTGATGGGGATCGAAGCGCCGGAGCGCGCGCAGTACATCCGCACGATGTTCGACGAGATCACCCGCATCAAGAACCACCTGATGTGGGTGGGTTCCAATGCGCTCGACCTCGGCGCGATGGCGGTGATGCTGTACGCCTTCCGCGAGCGCGAAGAATTGATGGACGTCTACGAGGCAGTCAGTGGCGCGCGCATGCACGCCGCCTATTACCGTCCGGGCGGCGTCTACCGCGATCTGCCTGATCGCATGCCCAAGTACAAGGAGTCGCGTTGGCACAAGGGCGGGGCGCTGACCAAGCTCAACGCCGCGCGCGAAGGCTCGATGTTGGACTTCCTTGAGAACTTCACCGACACGTTCCCGTCCCGCGTGGACGAATACGAAACATTGCTGACCGAGAATCGCATCTGGAAGCAGCGCACCGTGGACGTTGGCATCATCAGCCCGGATCTGGCGCGCGCCTGGGGCATGACCGGTCCGATGCTGCGTGGTTCGGGCATCGAATGGGATCTGCGCAAGAAGCAGCCGTACGCCAAGTACGACGCGGTGGACTTCGACGTGCCGGTCGGCACCAACGGCGACTGCTACGACCGTTACCTGGTGCGCGTGGCCGAGATGCGAGAGTCCAACCGCATCATCAAGCAGTGCGTGAAGTGGCTGAAGGCCAATCCAGGCCCGGTCATGGTCACCAATTTCAAGGTCGCTCCGCCAAGCCGCGAAGGCATGAAGGACGACATGGAAGCGCTGATCCATCACTTCAAGCTGTTCAGCGAAGGCTACTGCGTGCCCGCTGGCGAGACCTATTGCGCCGTTGAAGCGCCCAAGGGCGAGTTCGGCTGCTACCTGATGTCCGATGGCGCCAACAAGCCGTTCCGCGTGCACCTGCGCGCGCCGGGCTTTGCGCATCTGTCCTCGATGGACGCGGTGGTGCGCGGATATTTGCTGGCCGACGTCGTGGCGATGATCGGTACTTACGATTTGGTTTTCGGTGAGGTTGACCGATGAAGGCGACGGGTAATTTCGAAGCGGCGCGCGACGTCGATCCACAGGTAGTGCTGAGCGACAAGACGCGCGCGCACATCGATCATTGGCTGAGCAAGTTCCCGCCCGATCGCAAGCGTTCGGCCGTGTTGCAGGGTCTGCATGCTGCGCAGGAACAGAACCAGGGCTGGTTGACCGACGAGCTAATCGTGGGCGTGGCCAAGTATCTGGAGCTGCCGCCGGTGTGGGCCTACGAAGTGGCCAGCTTCTACTCGATGTTCGAGACTGAGAAGGTCGGCCGCCATAACGTGGCGTTCTGCACCAATATCAGCTGCTGGCTCAACGGCGCTGAAGATCTGCTGGCGCATGCGGAAAAGAAGCTGGGCTGCAAGTTGGGTCAGTCGACCGCCGATGGGCGCGTCTACCTCAAGCGCGAAGAAGAATGCCTGGCGGCCTGCTCTGCAGCGCCGATGATGGTCATCAACGGCCATTACCACGAGCACCTGACGAAAGAAAAGGTCGACGCGCTGCTGGACGGGCTGGAGTAAGGCATGGCACATCATCACGCACCCTCAGGCCCGGTCGGTCCGGCGCCGCTGCCGCATCAGGTCGTCTACACGACCCTGCACTACGACACCCCGTGGTCGTACGAAAGCTATCTGAAGACCGGTGGCTACGCCGCGCTGCGCAAGATCCTCGAAGAGAAGATCCCGCCCGCCGACGTCATCGAAATGGTGAAGGCATCCAACCTCCGCGGTCGCGGTGGCGCGGGCTTCCCGACCGGCCTGAAGTGGTCCTTCATGCCCAAGGGCACCATGCAGAAGTACATCCTGTGCAACTCGGACGAATCCGAGCCGGGAACCTGCAAGGACCGCGACATCCTGCGTTACAACCCGCATTCGGTGGTGGAGGGCATGGCAATCGCCTGCTACGCCACCGGCTCGACCGTGGGCTACAACTATCTGCGTGGTGAGTTCCACCACGAGCCGTTCGAAAATTTCGAGCTGGCACTGGCCGATGCCTATGCCAACGGCTGGCTGGGCAAGGACATTCTCGGCAGCGGCGTGGATATCGATATCTACGGTGCGCTGGGCGCTGGCGCGTACATCTGCGGCGAAGAAACCGCGCTGATGGAATCGCTGGAAGGCAAGAAGGGCCAGCCGCGCTACAAGCCGCCGTTCCCGGCGAACTTCGGCCTGTACGGCAAGCCCACCACCATCAACAACACCGAGACCTACGCGTCGGTGCCGGCGATCATTCGCAACGGCCCGGAGTGGTTCCTCGGGTTGAGCAAGACCAAGAACGGCGGCCCAAAGATCTTCTCGGTGTCTGGCTGCGTGCAGAAGGGCGGCAATTTCGAAGTGCCGCTCGGCACCACCTTCGACGAACTGCTGGAAATGGCCGGTGGCCTGCGTCCGGGCCGCAAGCTCAAGGGCGTGGTGCCTGGCGGCGTATCGATGCCGGTGCTGAAGGCCGACCAGGTCGCTGGCCTGCAGATGGATTACGACACCCTGCGCGCGCTCGGCACCGGTCTGGGATCGGGCGCGATCGTGGTGCTGGATGACAGCGTGTGCTGCGTGCGGTTTGCCTGCCGCATCTCGCAGTTCTTCCACAAGGAATCCTGCGGCCAGTGCACCCCGTGCCGCGAAGGCACCGGCTGGATGCATCGTGTGCTGGAGCGCATCGTCGCCGGCAAGGCCACGATGGAAGACCTGCACCAGCTGCGCACCGTGGCCGGCCAGATCGAAGGGCACACCATCTGCGCGTTCGGTGAAGCGGCGGCATGGCCGATTCAAGGCTTCCTGCGCCAGTTCTGGGACGAGTTCGAGTACTACATCGTCAACGGTCGTTCGATCGTTGACACGCATGTCGGAGTGGCCGCATGAGCGCCCAACCAGTGAACCCGAACGTGCCACCGGACCATGTCACCGTCGAGATCGACGGGCAGTCGCTGGTGGTGCCGAAGGGCTCGATGATCATCCAGGCCGCCGACAAGGCTGGCATCCCGATCCCGCGCTTCTGTTACCACGAGAAGCTGCCGATCGCGGCCAACTGCCGCATGTGCCTGGTCGACGTTGAAAAGTCGCCCAAGCCGTCGCCTGCCTGTGCCACGCCAGTGATGGACGGCATGAAGGTCACCACTCGCAGCGAAAAAGCGCTGAAGTACCAGCGCAGCGTGATGGAATTCCTGCTGATCAATCACCCGCTGGACTGCCCGATCTGCGATCAGGGCGGCGAGTGCGAATTGCAGGACGTCTCGCTTGGCTACGGCCGTTCGGTGAGCCGCTTCAACGAGCGCAAGCGGGTGGTGCCGGACGAAGACATCGGCCCGCTGGTGGCGACCGAGATGACCCGCTGCATCCAGTGCACGCGCTGCGTGCGCTTCACCGCCGATATCGCCGGAACCTACGAGCTGGGTGGCATGTATCGCGGTGAGAACCTGCAGATCGGCACCTACGACGGCAAGCCGCTGACCACTGAAATCTCCGGCAACGTCATCGACGTTTGCCCGGTGGGCGCGCTGACCAACAAGGTGTTCCAGTTCCGTGCGCGTCCGTGGGAACTGATGGCACGTGAATCGCTCGGGTACCACGATGCGATGGGCTCCAACCTGTTCCTGCACGTGCGTCGCGGCGAAGTGCTGCGCACCGTGCCGCGCGAGAACGAAGCCGTCAACGAGTGCTGGCTGTCCGATCGCGATCGTTATTCGCATCAGGGCCTGTACGCCGAAGACCGTGCGGTGAAGCCGCTGAAGAAGGTCAATGGTGAATGGACCGAAGTGAGCTGGGCCGAAGGCCTGGCCGCTGCGACGCAGATCCTGCGCGACAACGCCGGTGATCAGCTCGGCGTGCTGGTGCACCCGGCCACCTCGAACGAAGAAGGCGCCTTGCTGGCGCGTCTGGCCGAGGGCCTGGGCAGCGGCAACCTGGATCACCGCCTGCTCAACCGCGATTTCTCCGACGCCGCTGTTGCCGAAGCCTTTGCCACGCCGCTGGCCGAGATCGAACAGGCTGATGTCGTGGTGCTGTTCGGCACCAACGTGCGCCATGAGCTGCCGCTACTGCATGCCCGCCTGCGCAAGGCGAGCATCCAAAACCGCACCCAGATCCATTCGGTCAACCCGGTCGATTTCGATTTCGCCTTCACCCAGGCCAGCCGTACCGTGGTCTCGCCATCGCAGCTGGCTGGCGCGCTGGACGATGCCACATTGCGTGATGCGGTCAAGGGCGCAAGCCGCGCCGTGATCGTGGTCGGCGCACTGGCAGAAAATCATCCGCAGGCGGCCACGCTGCGTGCAGCGGCACGTGCCTTTGCTTCGGCAACCGGTGCGTCGCTGTGCCGGATCCCGCAGGGCGCCAACGCGCTCGGCCTGGTCTCGCAGGGCGTGTTGCCAACTGCACGGACAGTCGCCGGCATGTTTGCCGAGCCGCGTCAGGCGTATGTGGTGTACGGCATCGAACCCGGTCTGGATTTTGCCGATGCGGCCGCTGCGCGCAGCGCGCTGGCCGGCGCAAAAGTCGTGGCTTTCAGCCAGTTCGCCTGTGCATCCACACGCGACGTGGCCGATGTGATTTTGCCGATCGGCGCACTGCCGGAAATCGATGCGTCGCTGACCAATCTCGATGGCCGCGTGCAGACCGCACGTGCTGCGGGTCGGTTGCCGGTCGAGGCGCGTGAGGGCTGGCGCGTGCTGCGCGCACTGGGTGGTGAGCTGGGTCTGGCTGGGTTCGAGTTCATCGACCTGGTCGGTCTGCGCGCCGGCATGCAGCAGCGCAGCGTGACTGCAGCGACGTCCGCGCAGCCGGCTGCTGCGAGCGAAGGTCTGGAAGTTGCCGCAACCGCTGCGATCTACCGCACCGATGCGGTGGTACGCCGCGCCGCCGCACTGCAGTCGCACCCGCTCAACATCGCCCCGTGTGTGGCGATGCATCCGGAGCAGGCCGCGCAGCTGCAGGTCGCTGCCGGGCAAGTGGTCAAGGTCGGCACCGACGCGGGCAGGGCAACCTTGCCGGTGGTGCTGGACAAGCGCGTCGCACCGGGCACGGTGTGGATCGAATCCGGCCATGGCGCAACCGCGCCGTTGGGTGCCGGTCGGGTAACGGTGGTGGCTGCATGAACGAGTTGCTGTTGAACGTGGTCGACCCCCTGCACCAGTGGTTCCTCGGACTGGGCGATGGCGGCGTGTTGCTGTGGACCGTGCTGAAGATCCTGCTGATCGCCGTGCCGGTGATCGTGACGGTGGCCTTCTACGTGGTCTGGGAGCGCAAGCTGATCGGCTGGATGCATGTGCGCCACGGGCCAATGTACGTGGGCATGGGCATCTTCCAGGCCTTCGCCGACGTCTTCAAATTGCTGTTCAAGGAAATCCTGCAGCCCAGCAGCTCGCACAAGGCGATGTTCATCATCGCGCCATTGCTCACCCTGGCGCCGGCGTTTGCGGCCTGGTCGGTGGTGCCGTTCGATGCGAAGTTGGTGTTGTCCAATGCCAACGTGGGTCTGCTGTACCTGCTGGCGATGACCTCGCTGGGCGTCTACGGCATCATCCTGGCCGGCTGGGCGTCCAACTCCAAGTACGCGTTCCTGGGTGCGATGCGCTCAGCCGCGCAGGTGGTCAGCTACGAAATTGCGATGGGCTTTGCACTGGTCGGCGTGATGATCGCCTCGGGCAGCGTCAACCTCAGCCAGATCGTGTTTGCGCAGGCGGGTAGCTCCGGCTTCTTCGACTGGTTCCTGATTCCGCTGTTCCCGTTGTTCATCGTGTACTGGGTCTCCGGCGTCGCCGAAACCAACCGCGCGCCGTTCGACGTGGTGGAAGGCGAATCTGAAATCGTCGCCGGCCACATGGTGGAGTACTCGGGCGGCGCGTTCGCGCTGTTCTTCCTGGCCGAATACGCCAACATGATCCTGGTCAGCTTCCTGATCTCGATCTTCTTCCTCGGTGGCTGGCTGAGCCCGATCCAGGGCTGGGTCACGGCGGATATCTCGCCGTGGGTGAATTGGCTGTGGACCGGTGGCTGGCCGTGGCTGCTGATGAAGGTGTTCTTCTTTGCGAGTGCCTACATCTGGTTCCGCGCAAGCTTCCCGCGTTACCGCTACGACCAGATCATGCGTCTGGGCTGGAAGGTGTTCATTCCGCTCACGATCGTGTGGATCGCGGTGACGGCATTGATGGTGTTCTACGGCGTGATCCAGAAGGGCGTGTAATTGATGAACAAGATCACCCATTACTTCAAGAGCCTGCTGCTGCTCGAACTGCTCGGAGGGCTGTGGCTGACGTTGAAATACACGTTCAAGCCCAAGTACACCGTGCTGTATCCGATGGAGAAGTTCCCGCAGTCGCCGCGCTTCCGTGGTTTGCACGCGCTGCGTCGCTACCCCAATGGCGAAGAGCGCTGCATTGCCTGCAAGCTGTGCGAAGCGGTCTGCCCGGCACTGGCGATCACCATCGACTCGGCCAAGCGCGAGGACGGCACCCGTCGCACCACTCGCTACGACATCGACCTGTTCAAGTGCATCTTCTGCGGTTTCTGCGAAGAAAGCTGCCCGGTGGATTCGATCGTCGAAACGCACATCCTCGAGTACCACTTCGAGAAGCGTGGCGAGAATATTGTCAACAAGCCGCAGCTGCTGGCGATCGGAGACCGGCTTGAAGCCGAGATCGCCGAGCGTCGCGCTGCCGATGCCGCCTTCCGTTGAGGTCATGATGGACTGGGTCACTATTGCTTTCTACGCCTTCTCCGCCGTCGCGGTCGTCTCCGCCGGTGCGGTGATCAGCGTGCGCAACCCGGTGTACGCCGTGTTGTGCCTGATCCTCACCTTCTTCTCGATGGCCTGCATCTGGCTGCTGGTGGGCGCCGAGTTCCTGGGCGTAACCCTGGTGCTGGTCTACGTCGGCGCGGTGATGGTGCTGTTCCTGTTCGTGGTGATGATGCTGGACATCGACACCAGCCGATTGCGCGAAGGCTGGGTCAAGTACATGCCGGTCGGCGTCATCGTGGCGGTCGCCATGCTGGCCCAGATGGTCACGCTGATCGGGGTCAAGGGACGCCTGGCCACTCCGTTCCCGGTCGACAACGCTGCCGCGCAGGCCGCCGATACGTCCAACCTGACCTGGCTGGCAAAGAGCCTGTACACCGAGTTCCTGCTGCCGTTCGAGTTCGCCGCGGTGATCCTGACCGTTGCCGTGGTGGCGGCGGTGATGCTGACCTTGCGCAAGCGCACCGGCATCAAGATGCAGAACGCAAGCGAGCAGTCGCGGGTGCGGTCCACCGACCGTCTGCGCATGGTCAAAATGGCGGTTGAAAAGCCGGTACAGGTTGCGCCGACCCTGGATGCGACCGACGGACAGGAGGCGAAGTCTTGATTACCTTGGGCCACCTGCTGGGCTTGGGCGCGGTGCTGTTCTGCATCTCGTTGGCCGGCATCTTCCTCAATCGCAAGAACGTCATCGTGCTGTTGATGTCGATCGAGCTGATGCTGTTGTCGGTCAACGTCAACTTCATCGCTTTCTCGCGCGAGCTCGGCGATACCGCAGGTCAGTTGTTCGTGTTCTTCATCCTGACCGTTGCCGCCGCGGAGGCCGCCATCGGCCTTGCGATCCTGGTGACACTGTTCCGTACGCGCCGCACGATCAATGTGGCCGAAGTCGATACGTTGAAGGGCTGACCTGTAGATGGAAATCACTCTCTCCAAGAGTCTGCTGATCGCAGTGGTGCTTGCACCGCTGGTCGGCAGCATCATCGCCGGCCTGTTCGGTCGCCAGGTAGGGCGCAAGGGCGCGCAGTACGTCACCATCCTCGGTGTGGCGGTCAGCTGCGTGTTGTCCTGCCTGACGCTGTACCAATTGGTGGAGCAGGGCGCCAGCCCGTTCAACCAGAATCTGTACACCTTCTTCGACGTCGGTAACTACTCGGCGCATGTCGGCTTCATGGTCGACCGCCTGACCGCGATGATGATGGTGGTGGTGACCTTCGTGTCACTGCTGGTGCACATCTACACCATCGGCTACATGGAAGAAGACCCGGGTTACCAGCGCTTCTTCAGCTACATCTCGTTGTTCACCTTCTCCATGCTGACGCTGGTGATGAGCAACAACTTCCTGCAGCTGTTCTTCGGCTGGGAAGCGGTGGGCCTGGTGTCCTACCTGTTGATCGGCTTCTGGTTCAAGCGCCCGACCGCAGTGTTCGCCAACATGAAGGCGTTCCTGGTCAACCGCGTGGGCGACTTCGGTTTCATCCTGGGCATTGCCGGGGTGCTGCTGTGGTTCGGCTCGCTCGACTACTCCACCGTGTTTGCCAACGCGACCACCATGGCTGGTGCCAAGGTGCAGCTGTTCGCCGGCCACGAGTGGAGCGTGATGACGCTGATCTGCATCTGTCTGTTCATTGGTGCGATGGGCAAGTCGGCGCAGGTGCCGCTGCATGTGTGGCTGCCGGACTCGATGGAAGGCCCGACCCCGATTTCGGCACTGATCCATGCCGCGACGATGGTGACCGCGGGCATCTTCATGGTGGCGCGCATGTCGCCGCTGTTCGAGCTGTCCGAAACCGCGCTGAACTTCATCCTGTTCATCGGTGCGACCACGGCCTTCTTCACCGGCCTGATCGGTATCGTGCAGAACGACATCAAGCGCGTGGTGGCGTATTCCACGCTGTCGCAGCTGGGCTACATGACCGTCGCGCTGGGCGTCTCTGCCTATTCGGCCGCCGTGTTCCACCTGATGACGCATGCCTTCTTCAAGGCGCTGCTGTTCCTTGCGGCCGGCTCGGTCATCATCGGCATGCACCACGAGCAGGACATGCGCAAGATGGGCGGGCTGCGCAAGTACATGAAGGTGACCTACTGGACCAGCGTGATCGGTACGCTGGCGCTGGTCGGTACGCCGTTCTTCTCGGGTTTCTACTCGAAGGACACCATCATCGAAGCGGCCGCGCACCACGCGCATGAGTCGCACAGCTGGATCGCCACCTACGGCTACTGGGCAGTGCTCGGCGGTGTGCTCGTCACCAGCTTCTACAGCTTCCGCCTGCTGTTCCTGACCTTCCACGGCAAGGAACGCTTCCGCGATGCGCATGCACATGACGTGCACGCCCATCACGACAGCGCCCATACCGATGCCGAGGCGCAGGTGCATGCGCACGACAGCCACGGTCATGATGCACACGATGCGCATGGGCACGACGATCATGGTCATGGCCACCATGGTGCCCACGAGCCGCATGAGTCCAAGTGGGTGGTCACGCTGCCGCTCATCTTGCTGGCGATTCCGTCGGTGGCGATCGGCTTCTTCACCATTGGCCCGATGCTGTTCGGTACCGACTGGCAAGGCCACCACGCGGCGCATGCGATGAAGGGGCAGGCCGTGTCGTTCTTCACCGGCATCGTCGACTTTTACGACCCTGCGCGCGACACCGTCGGCGCATTGGCCGAAGAGTTCCATGGTCCGGTGGCGTTCGCGCTGCACGGCATGATGGCGGCACCGTTCTTCCTGACGGTCGCCGGCCTGCTGCTGGCCGCGCTGTTCTATCTCTGGAAGCCAGAGCTGGCCACCAAGTCACGCAAGGCGTTTGCGCCGATCGTGTGGCTGCTGGAAAACAAGTACGGCTTTGACAAGCTGTGGATCAATGGCTTCGCCGGTGGTGGCGTTGTCCTTGGAAAGGCTTCCCGCGCAATCGACACCCACGTGGTGGATGGCGTGGCGGTCAATGGTTCTGCCCGACTGATCGACCTGGCTGCACATCTGCTGCGTCGCACGCAATCCGGTTTCCTCTATCACTACGCCTTCGCAATGATCATCGGTTTGATCGCCTTGTTGGCGGTACTGATGCATTTCTGGCGTTGACCTGTACGGAATAAGAAAACGTGTCGAACTGGCCTTTACTGTCTCTCCTGATCTGGCTGCCGATTATCGGTGGCGCCCTGATCCTCGCATTGCGCAACGCCGAGACCGCCCGCTGGGCGTCTCTTGCGGTGGCTGTGGCGACCTTCGTGCTGAGTCTGCCGCTGCTCGGGTATGACACGGCGAACGATGCCATGCAGTTCATCGAGCAACATGCCTGGATCCCGGCCTACAACATCGGCTACAACCTGGGCGTGGACGGCATTGCGGTCGCGTTGATCGTGTTGACCACGCTGGTGACCGTGCTTGCGTTGATCGGCGCCTGGCGCTCGATCGATAAACGCGTCAACCAGTACGTTGCGGCCTTCCTGATCCTGGAAGGCGTCACGGTCGGCATCTTCGCGGCCACCGACGCGATGCTGTTCTACGTGTTCTTCGAAGCCATGCTGATCCCGATGTTCCTGATCATCGGTGTCTGGGGCGGCCCGCGTCGCATCTACGCGGCCATGAAGTTCTTCCTGTACACCTTCCTCGGCTCGGTGCTGATGCTGGTGGGCCTGATCTACCTGTACCTGAAAGGCGGCAGCTTCCAGCTGGCCGACCTGTACGCGCTGCAGCTGACCGCCAAGGAACAGACCTGGATCTTCTTCGCATTCATGATCGCTTTCGCGGTCAAGGTGCCGATGTTCCCGGTGCACACCTGGCTGCCGGATGCGCACGTTGAGGCGCCGACCGCCGGCTCGGTGATCCTGGCGGCGATCGCGCTGAAGATCGGCGGCTACGGCTTCCTGCGCTTCAACCTGCCGATCCTGCCTGACGCCAGCAACCAGTGGGCCTGGCTGGTGATCGCGCTGTCGCTGATCGCGGTGATCTACGTCGGTCTGGTGGCGCTGGTGCAGGACGACATGAAGAAGCTGGTGGCGTATTCGTCCATCGCACACATGGGCTTCGTTACTCTCGGTACCTTCATCGCGTTCACCCTGGTGCGCGAGTACGGCAGCACCGATGCGGCCCGTCTTGGCCTGCAGGGCGCGATGGTGCAGATGATTTCGCACGGCTTCGTGTCCGGCGCGATGTTCTCCTGCATCGGCGTGTTGTATGACCGCATGCATACCCGCCGCATTGCCGATTACGGCGGTGTGGTGAACGTCATGCCGTGGTTTGCCACCTTTGCCATGTTGTTCTTCATGGCAAACGCTGGCCTGCCGGGCACGAGCGGTTTCGTTGGTGAATTCATGGTCATCCTGGCCAGCTTCCAGAAGCATCCGTTGGTGGCTTTTGCTGCGGCAACCACGCTGGTGATCACTGCGGCCTACACGCTGTGGCTCTACAAGCGCGTGTTCTTCGGCGAAGTGGCCAATGCGCATGTGGCGGAGCTGAAGGACATCAACGGTCGCGAGGCCTTCGTGTTGGGCGTGTTTGCTGCCGGTGTACTGGCGCTTGGCCTGTATCCGAAGCCGCTGACCGACCTGATGGAACCGTCGATCGCCAAGCTGGCGACCCAGATTGCAACGACCAAGCTCTAACCGCTTGCCGTCCGTATTGATTTTCAGGATTTGATGATGACCACGCCAACGCTCGCGCCGTTGACCACCGCTGACCTGGCTCCGCTCGCACCGGAGCTGGTGCTGATCGGCGGTGCCTTCGCACTGTTGATGATCGATCTGTTCGTGAGCCAGCGGCACAAGGTCTGGACCCACCTGTTCTCTGTCGCAGTCCTGGCCGTGGTGCTGGTGATGCTGGCAACCGGCATGGGCGGGCAGGGCGAAGCCTTCCACGGCATGTTCGTGCGCGACACCGCCGCCGATGTCCTGAAGACGGTGATCGTGCTGGTCAGTGGCCTGAGCCTGGTTTACGGCTGGAGCTACCTGCGCGAGCGCAATCTGTACCAGGGCGAGATTCCGGTGCTGGTGCTGTTTGCGACTGCCGGCATGATGCTGCTCACCTCGGCCGGCAGCCTGCTGATGGTCTACCTCGGCCTGGAGTTGCTGGCGCTGTGCTCGTATGCGCTGGTGGCGTCCAACCGGGACAACGGCCTGGCGACCGAAGCGGCGATGAAGTACTTCGTGCTGGGTTCGCTGGCCTCCGGTCTGCTGCTGTACGGCATGTCGCTGGTGTATGGCGCCACGGGGACGCTGAGCCTGGCTGGCATCCACGATGCAATCGAAGGCTCGGGCGAGCGCACGCTGTTGCTGACCGGCACGATCTTCATGATCGCCGGCGTGGCCTTCAAACTGGGTGCCGCGCCGTTCCACATGTGGCTGCCCGACGTATATCAGGGTGCGCCCGCGCCGATCGCGCTGTTCATCAGCTCCGCGCCCAAGCTGGCCGCCTTCGGCATGGCGTATCGCCTGCTCGAAATGGGCATGGGCCCGCTGTCGCCGCAGTGGCATCTGCTGATAGGTGGCCTGTCTGCGCTCTCGCTGGTGATCGGTAACCTGATGGCCATCGCGCAGAGCAACCTCAAGCGCATGCTGGCGTACTCAACTGTCTCGCATATCGGCTTCCTGCTGATGGGCGTGGCCGGTGGCGGCGAAGAGGGCTATGCCGCAGCGATGTTCTACGCGGTGAGCTACACCATCATGTCCACGGCGTCGTTCGGCGCGATCATTGCGCTGTCGCGCAGCGGCTTCGAAGCTGAGCACATCGACGACTTCAAGGGCCTGAACGCACGCAACCCGTGGATGGCTGGCCTGGTGCTCTGCATCATGGCGTCGCTGGCCGGTATTCCGCCGTTCCTCGGTTTCTGGACCAAGCTGGCAGTGCTCGGCGCGGCGGTGAAGGGCGACATGTTGTGGCTGGCGATGGTCGGCGTGCTGTGCGCGGTGATTGGTGCGTATTACTACCTGCGCGTCATCAAGGTCATGTACTTCGACGAACCGGTTGGCGAGCCGCTGCCGGCCAACAAGGATCGCGTGCTGGGGACGGTGCTGGGTGTCAACGCGCTCGCGTTGCTCGCACTGGGCCTGGCCTGGAACCCGATCATGGTGTGGTGCCAGCGCGCGTTTGCGGGCCTGGCCTGATCGCGTAGCTAGTGCCCGCTGTGTGCAGGCACGTGTCCTGACTAAACTGGCAGGGCACTGAAATAAAGTCGTGATCGCTGTTTCGTTTTTGTGTCATCGCGGTTATCATGAGCCGCGACGTTGAGAGCCTCCAAGGTCTTCAACAGATGAAAAACTAGGGCTTGCAATTTTCTCCCAAGTTCTTCATAATTCCGCTTCTGCTGCGGGGTGGAGCAGTCTGGCAGCTCGTCGGGCTCATAACCCGAAGGTCGCAGGTTCAAATCCTGCCCCCGCTACCAAGTTTTGATGTGTTGCCTTCGGGCAACTCATCAGCTTCTTGGATCGTAAGGACGCATGTTCCCGTCCTTGCGCCGGCCCTGAGAGGTCGGGCTTTTTTCACGCAAGGGGCCCATCGGGCCCCTTGTTTTTTCCGGAACCGGAAAGTTTGCTGCCGGTTGCCGGGGGTTCTACTGGCAATCATCTGATCAGGGCAGTCTGTGAGCGAAAAAGCGACCGAAATCGCCAATCTGCTGGGTCCAACGGTTGAGTCCTTGGGTCTGGAACTGCTGGGTGTCGAATATCTTCCGGCCCCGGGTGGCGCAACGTTGCGCCTGTATATCGATGTGCCGCTCGCCGAGCAGCCCGACCGCATCATCAACGTCGATGATTGCGAGCGCGTGAGCCGCGAAGTGTCTGCCCAGTTGGACGTCGAAGATCCGATCAGCGGCAACTACACGCTGGAAGTCTCATCGCCAGGTGTGGATCGTCCCTTGTTCACGCTGGATCAGTTCGCCCGCCATGTCGGCGAGTCCGCCAAGATCGTGTTGAAGCTGGCGCAGGATGGTCGGCGCCGCTTTCAGGGCCAGATCGTGCGCATCGACACTGAGGCTGCTGCAGTCGTGTTCTCGGTCGATGGCAAGGACGTGCAGATCGGCTTCGACAATATCGACAAGGCGCGCATCCTGCCGGACTGGGTCGCACTGGGCCTGGCGCCGCAGAAACCGAATAAGCCCGGCCCGAAAAAACCCGGGCACGACAAGAAGAAACCATCCAACGAGCCGGCGGCTGGCAAGCCGCGCGCGGAGTGACTAAATGAGCAAGGAACTTTTGCTGGTAGTGGATGCGGTCGCCAACGAAAAAGGCGTGCCGCGTGAGGTGATCTTCGACGCGATCGAGGCCGCTTTGGCTTCCGCGGCGAAGAAGCGCTATCCCGACCAGGACGTGCTGACGCGCGTGACCATCGACCACAAGGATGGCAATTACGAAACCTTCCGCCGTTGGGAAGTGGTGGCCGACGATGTGGTGATGGAGTCGCCCGACCGCCAGGTGCGCCTGATGGATGCCATCGAGGAAGCCGACGGCGTCGATGTGGGTGACTACGTCGAAGAGCAGATCGAAAACCCGGACTTCGGCCGTATCGCCGCGCAGGCCGCCAAGCAGGTCATCGTGCAGCGTGTGCGCGAAGCCGAGCGGCAGCAGGTCGTCGATGCGTGGAAGGATCGCGTGGGTGAGTTGATCACCGGCGTAGTCAAGCGTGCCGAGCGCGGCAATATCTTTGTGGACCTGGGCGGTAATGCCGAAGCCTTCATTCCGAAGGACAAGGGCATTCCGCGTGATGTGCTGCGCCCGGGCGACCGTGTGCGCGGTTATCTGGCCGAAGTGCGCTCCGAGCCGCGTGGCCCGCAGCTGTTCATCAGCCGCGCCGCACCGGAATTCATGATCGAGCTGTTCAAGCTGGAGGTGCCGGAAGTGGGCCAGGGCCTGGTCGAGATCAAGGCCTGCGCACGTGACCCGGGTGACCGCGCCAAGATCGCGGTGATTGCGCACGACACCCGCACCGATCCGATCGGTGCCTGCATCGGCATGCGCGGTTCGCGTGTGCAGGCGGTGTCCAACGAGCTCAATGGCGAGCGCGTGGATATCGTGTTGTGGAACGAGAACCCGGCCAACTTCGTGATCAACGCGATGGCGCCTGCCGAAGTGCAGTCGATCATCGTCGATGAAGACAAGCATTCGATGGACCTGGCTGTGGCAGAAGACCGCCTGGCACAGGCGATCGGCAAGGGCGGCCAGAACGTGCGTCTGGCCAGCCGCCTGACCGGTTGGCAGCTCAACGTGATGACTGCCGACCAGGTGGCCGCCAAGTCCGAGGCTGAACAGGCATCGGCGCGCCAGCTGTTCATGGATCGCCTGGAAGTGGACGAGGAAATCTCCGCGATCCTGGTGTCCGAAGGCTTCAACACGGTCGAAGAAATTGCCTACGTGCCGGTTGGCGAGCTGCTGGCGGTGGAGGGTTTCGACGAAGACATCGTCGAAGAACTGCGCGCCCGTGCCCGCGACGCGCTGCTCAATGCCGCGCTGGCCGAGGAAGAAGGACTGGAAGGGACTCAGCCCACCGAGGACCTGCTGGCGTTGGAGGGGATGGACGAGGAAACGGCCTTTGCTCTGGCCGAGCACGGCGTGCGTACCAGCGAGGACTTGTCCGACCTGGCAGCGGACGAGATCGTCGACTTCGGCATCGAGGGCATGACCCAGGAGCGCGCCGCGGCGCTGATCCTGGCGGCCCGCGCCGAGGAGATCGCCCGTTTGGAGCGCGGCGAATGAGCCGGCAATGAACCGCGCCCTGACCCCATCAGGGCTTAGAATCAGCGTTTCCCTTGCTCTGGGCGAGGGGGCGCCAACCAGATCATAGGATCCGAATGTCGCAGCAAACCACCATCCGCAAGCTTGCCGAACTGGTCAATACGCCGGTCGATAAACTGCTGGTTCAACTGGCCGAGGCCGGAATGAAGTTCAGCGGTCCCGACCAGGTCGTGACCAGCACCGAGAAGATGAAACTGCTTGGCTTCCTGCGTCGCACGCATGGCAAGGCCGACACGCCCGCCGAAGCGGCGAGCGAAGCAGCCAAGAAGATCACGCTCAATCGGCGCAAGCTGCAGGAAGTCACGGTCAACGCCGGCCGCACCAAGACCACGGTCAACGTGGAAGTGCGGCAGAAGCGGACGTACGTGAAGTCCGAGAACGAAGGCAGCGGCCGCGCCGCGCCGATGACGCCGGACGAAGAGCGCGCCGATATCCTGGCCAAGCTCGCCGCCTCGCGTCAGCGCAACCTGGACGAGCAGCAGCGTCTGGCCGAGAGCGATCGTGCCCGCGATGAAGCCATTCAGCGCAAGCGCGACGAAGAGCAGGCAGCAAAAGACCGTGTAGAAGCCGAGCGCAAGGCTGCCGAGGAAGCCGCTGCGGCTGCCAGTGCGCCGGCCCCGGTTGCTGCTGCACCTGCGCCGTCGTCGGCGCCTGCCGCGCGTGCGCCGTCTTCGCCGTCGTCGGCACCGCGTCCGGCCCGTCCGGCTGGCGCCTCGCCTGCCTCGCGTCCGGCGACGCCGGCCCGTCCGGACGATCGCAACAACGCCGCCAAGCACAAGACGCGCGGTTCGCACGTCATGGTCGCTGGCGTCGAAGACGACGATGCGACCAAGCGCTTTGCCGGTCAGCTGCATCTGTCTGCGGCCGATCGTGCGCGCCGTTCCAACGTGCGTGGCAAGCCGACCGGCCGTCCGGGTTCGTCGTCGTCGCGTCGCAACGATGGTGGTCGCGGTAGCAATCAGAGCAACAGTGGCCCGCACGGGTTCGAGCGTCCGACCGCACCGGTGGTGCGTGAAGTGGCGATCGGCGAGACCATCACCGTGGCCGATCTGGCGCAGAAGCTCGCGCTCAAGGGCGGCGACGTGGTCAAGGCGCTGTTCAAGATGGGCGTTATGGCGACGATCACCCAGAGCATCGATCACGACACCGCGGCGCTGGTGACCGAAGAACTCGGCCACAAGGCGGTACGTGCGGACAATGCCGACTTCGAAGATGCGCTGCTGGCGCATGCCGAAGACGCGCAGGGCGAAACCACCTCGCGTCCGCCGGTGGTCACCATCATGGGTCACGTCGATCACGGCAAGACCTCGCTGCTGGATTACATCCGTCGGACCAAGATCGCCTCTGGCGAAGCCGGCGGCATCACCCAGCACATCGGTGCGTACCACGTCGAAACCGGCCGTGGCGTCATCAGCTTCCTGGATACGCCCGGCCATGCCGCGTTTACCTCGATGCGTGCGCGCGGCGCCAAGATCACCGACATCGTGGTGCTGGTCGTTGCAGCCGATGATGGCGTGATGCCGCAGACCAAGGAAGCGGTGGCGCATGCCAAGGCGGCAGGCGTTCCGTTGATCGTGGCAGTCAACAAGATCGACAAGGCCGGCGCGGATCCGCTGCGGGTCAAGAACGAGTTGCTGGCTGAAAACGTGGTGGCCGAAGACTTCGGTGGCGATACCCAATTCATCGAAGTGTCGGCCAAGGTCGGTACCGGTGTGGACACGCTGCTGGATGCAATTTCGCTGCAGGCCGAAGTGCTGGAACTCAAGGCAGTGGCCGATGGCCGCGCCAGCGGTACCGTGATCGAATCGTCGTTGGACAAGGGCCGCGGCCCGGTCGCGACGGTGCTGGTGCAGCAGGGTGCGCTGAAGCGTGGCGACTACCTGGTGTGCGGCATTCAATACGGCCGCGTGCGTGCGTTGTTCGACGAAACCGGCCACCAGCCGGCCTCGGCGGGCCCGTCGATTCCGGTGCAGGTGCTCGGCTTGTCCGGCGTGCCGGAAGCCGGCGACGACTTCGTGGTCGTCGACGACGAGCGTCTGGCCAAGGACGTGGCGCAGCAGCGCGAAACCAAGCGCCGCGAATCACGTCTGGTCGCCTCGGCCACCAACCGCATGGAAGACATCCTGGCCCAGATGGGCAAGGGCGAAGGCCAGCAGGTGTTGAACCTGGTGATCAAGGCCGACGTGCAAGGTTCGGTGGAAGCGCTCAAGCAGTCGCTGGTGGCGTTGTCCAATGACGACATCCGCATCAACGTAATCCACTCCGGCGTGGGCGGCATCACCGAGTCCGATGCGAATTCGGCAGCGGCCTCCAAGGCCACGATCATCGGCTTCAACGTGCGTGCGGATGCATCGGCACGCAAGATCGTCGAGTCCAACGGTATCGATCTGCGGTACTTCTCGATCATCTATGACGTGATCGACCAGGTGAAGCAGGTGGCGTCCGGTCTGCTCGGCGTGGAAATCCGCGAAGAGATCATCGGTATCGCGCAGGTCCGCGATGTGTTCCGCAGCTCGAAGTTTGGTGCGGTTGCAGGCTGCATGATCATCGAAGGTGTGGTGAAGCGCAGCAAGCCGATCCGCGTGCTCCGCGACAGCGTCGTGGTGTTCGAAGGCGAGCTGGAATCGCTGCGTCGCTTCAAGGAAAACGTCGACGAAGTGCGCAACGGTACCGAGTGCGGTATCGGTGTGAAGGCCTACAACGACGTCAAGGCGGGCGACCAGATCGAGTGCTTCGAGCGCATCGAAGTGGCGCGTACGCTGTAACACCATCGCCGGGGCCGCGCGGCCCCGACGCTGCATGACGCGGGCGGCCTGGCCGCCCACGTCTTTTTTTGGCTCCGGTGCCGTTCGGCCCGATGCATCAACCAGGTCCATGACCATGCCAACCAAATCATTCCACCGTACCGACCGCGTTTCGGCGCAGGTACGCCGCGACCTCGGCACCATCGTGCACGCCGCGGTGCGCGATCACGGCTTGCCGTCGGTCAGCGTGTCCGATGTCGAAATCAGCCGCGATCTGGCGCACGCCAAGGTGTTCGTCACCGCGCTGCAGCAGGAGCGTTCCGCCGAGGCGGTGAAGGGGCTCAAGGAAATCGCCGGGCAGTTGCGCACGCAGCTGGCACGCGCGATGAAGTTGCGCCACGTGCCCGAGTTGCACTTCCACTACGACGATTCGGTGGACCGCGGCGAGCGCATCGATAACCTGTTGCGCGATCTGGACGATATCGGCCCCGAGGCCGCGTCCGATGCGCAGGATGCCGAGCCGCGCTGAGCGCCGGCAGCACACGGCCGCCGCTCCGCGCGGCCTTGACCATGCGGGCCGCATCGCGCCCGAGCGAGCGTTGATCCCGTGAGACCCCGCATCACCTTCCGTCCGCTGCACGGCATTTTGCTGCTCGACAAGCCGGCCGGACTCAGTTCGAACAACGCCCTGCAGGCCGCCCGCCGGTTGCTGCGTGCCGAGAAGGGCGGCCACACCGGCAGCCTGGATCCGCTGGCCACCGGCCTGCTGCCGTTGTGCTTTGGCGAGGCCACCAAGATTGCCGGCCTGTTGCTGGGTTCGGCCAAGGCCTACGACGCCGACATCGTGCTGGGCGTTACTACCGATACCGACGATGCCGATGGGCAGCCACTGCGTGAGCGCCCGGTACCTGCGCTCAGCGAGGCTGCGTTGCAGGTGGCGCTGGCGCCGTTCACCGGCCGCATCCAGCAGCAGGCGCCGATCTATTCGGCGCTCAAGCAGGGCGGCGAGCCGCTGTACGCCAAGGCGCGCCGTGGCGAGATCATCGAGGCGCCGGTGCGCGAGGTCGAGGTGCATGCCATCACGTTGACCAGCTATGCGTCGCCGCGGTTGCGGCTGCGCGTGAGCTGCGGCTCCGGCACCTATATCCGTAGCCTGGCGCGCGACCTTGGCGAGGTGCTGGGCTGTGGCGCGCACATCGCTGCGCTGCGCCGCGTGTGGGTGGAGCCGTTCCGCACGCCAGAGATGATCACCCTGGAAGCGCTCACCGCGCTGGTCGAGTCCGGCGCCGATGCGGCGCAGTTGCTGCTGCCGGTGGCCGCTGGGCTAAGCGATTTTGCGCAGATCACGCTCGACGCCACCTTGGTGGCGCGCTTTCGCATGGGGCAGCGGTTGCGCGATCCTGCCTTCCCGGAAGGGCAGGTTGCGGTGTTCGATGCGGACGGTAGCCCAGCCGGGCTGGGCCTTGTCGACGCCGACGGCCGACTGTCGCCGCAGCGCCTATTCAACGGTCTGAACGCCGCTGCAGCTTGTTAAGGTTTAGTCAACTTGTTCCCGGGGCCGCGCGACGTTACAATTTTGCGGCCCCGATCGGGGCACCCTCAGCGCCAAGCGCGCACATTCCTAGCAAACGGCGAGTCCGACGGTGCGTCATGCACGTTCCTGTCGACCACGCATCTATCGAGAACACATCATGTCCGTCGACACCCAGAAAGTTATTGAAGACAACAAGCGCAGCGCCCAGGACACCGGTTCGCCGGAAGTGCAGGTCGCTCTGCTGACCGCGCGCATTGAGCTGCTGACCGGTCACTTCAAGACCCACAAGAAGGATCACCACAGCCGTCGCGGTCTGCTGCAGATGGTCAACCGTCGCCGCAGCCTGCTCGACTACCTGAAGAAGAAGGACGGCGAGCGCTACAAGTCGCTGATCGAGAAGCTCGGCCTGCGCCGCTAATCGAGTCCTACCGCCGCGGCGCAGCGATGCGCCGCGGTTTCGTTTTGGTCGTTCGCAATTTGTAATCCGTAAAGCGTCACACGCGTCATGGGCCGGAGCCTCCCGGCCGCCCGTTCTCGGCATGGGTCGACGACGGTCCAACGAAGACAGTTACACCTAAGGAAAAAACCTCCGTGGCAAAAATCACCAAAACCTTCCAGTACGGCAAGCACACCGTCACCCTGGAGACGGGCGAAGTCGCTCGCCAGGCGAGCGGTGCCGTCATCGTCAAGATGGACGACACCGTACTGCTGGTCACCGCCGTCGCCGCCAAGACCGCGCGCGAAGGGCAGGACTTCTTCCCCCTGACGGTTGACTATCAGGAGAAGTTCTATGCCGGCGGCCGCATCCCGGGCGGCTTCTTCAAGCGCGAAGGACGTGCGACCGAGAAGGAAACGTTGATCTCGCGCCTGATCGATCGTCCGATCCGTCCGCTGTTCCCGGAGGACTACAAGAACGAAGTGCAGATCATCGCCACGGTGATGTCGATGAACCCGGACATCGACGGCGATATCGCCGCGCTGATCGGTGCGTCGGCTGCGCTGTCGTTGGCCGGTACCCCCTTCAACGGCCCGATCGGCGCCGCCAAGGTGGGCTACAAGAACGGCGAATATATTCTCAACCCGACCATCACCGAGCTGAAGGATTCGCAGCTTGAGCTGGTTGTGGCCGGTACGGCGAACGCCGTGCTGATGGTGGAGTCGGAAGCGGCGCTGCTGTCGGAAGAAGTGATGCTGGGCGCGGTCACCTTTGGTCATCGCGAGATGCAGAAGGTCATCAACATCATCAACGAACTGACCGTCGAAGCCGGCACCAAGCCCAGCACCTGGGTGGCCCCGGCCAAGAACACCGCGCTGATCAGCGCGTTGAAGGAAGCGGTTGGTACCCAGCTGGCGGGCGCCTTCCAGGTGCGCGACAAGCTGCAGCGTCGCGACGCCATTTCGGCGATCAAGAAGGACGTGCTCGAGTCGCTGGCAGGCCGCGTGGCTTCCGAAGGCTGGAGCTCGGCCGAGCTGTCGAAGGAATTCGGCGAGCTGGAATATCACACTATGCGTGACTCGGTGCTGGAGACCAAGGTGCGTATCGACGGCCGTGCACTGGACACCGTGCGCCCGATCTCGGTGCAGGCCGGCGTGCTGCCGCGGACCCATGGCTCGGCGCTGTTCACCCGCGGCGAGACGCAGGCGATCGTGGTCACCACGCTGGGCACCGCCCGCGATGGCCAGGTCATCGACGCGGTCGCTGGCGAGTACAAGGAAAACTTCCTGTTCCATTACAACTTCCCTCCGTATTCGGTGGGCGAGTGCGGCCGCTTTGGCGCGCCGAAGCGTCGCGAGATCGGCCACGGCCGTCTGGCCAAGCGCGGCGTGTTGGCCGTGATGCCGAGCCTGGAAGAATTCCCGTACACCATCCGCGTTGTCTCGGAAATCACCGAGTCCAACGGTTCCTCGTCGATGGCTTCGGTGTGCGGCTCCTCGCTCGCACTGATGGACGCCGGCGTGCCGGTCAAGGCGCCAGTGGCGGGTATCGCCATGGGCCTGGTGAAGGAAGACGACCGCTTCGTGGTGCTGTCCGACATCCTGGGTGACGAAGATCACCTGGGCGACATGGACTTCAAGGTGGCCGGTACTGCTGAAGGCGTGTCCGCGCTGCAGATGGACATCAAGATCGAAGGCATTACCGAAGAGATCATGAAGCAGGCACTGCAGCAGGCCAAGGCCGGCCGTCTGCACATCCTGGGCGAGATGTCCAAGGCGCTGACCACCCCGCGTCAGGAGCTGAGCGACTACGCGCCGCGTCTGCTGACCATCAAGATCCACCCGGACAAGATCCGCGAAGTGATCGGCAAGGGTGGCTCGACCATCCAGGCGATCACCAAGGAAACCGGTACGCAGATCGATATCCAGGACGACGGCACGATCATCATTGCTTCGGTCAACGCGATTGCCGCGCAAGCTGCGAAGTCGCGCATCGAGCAGATCACCTCGGACGTGGAGCCGGGCCGCATCTACGAAGGCAAGGTCGCCAAGATCATGGACTTCGGTGCGTTCGTGACCATCCTGCCGGGCAAGGACGGCCTGGTGCACGTGTCGCAGATTTCCAGCGAGCGCGTGGAGAAGGTCGGCGACAAGTTGAAGGAAGGCGATCTGGTCCGCGTCAAGGTGCTGGAAGTGGACAAGCAGGGCCGCATCCGTCTGTCGATCAAGGCAGTGGAAGAAGGCGAGGGCGTGCCTGCATCGGCTGAGTAATCGCCGCTGCATGTGCGTTAGAAAAAGCGGGCTTCGGCCCGCTTTTTTGTTGGGTGAAGCACGGCGCAGTACAGCGTTTGTTTGGGGTGTTGTTGTGCACGCATAAGGGAGTGCGTACATGTGCGCACGCGGCAAAGCCCAGCGCATCGCTTTGGTTGAATCTGTTCGAATGGGCGGAATCGTTTCTCCAAAACCCGGCTGACTCATGCCGCGGCTTCTCCCGTTGGAAGACGTGCCCAATGGGACGGATTGCGGTGCGTGGAAGGCAGCAGGATCGCTGCGCTTCTCGCTTCAACCTCGATCACTCACTGGTGGCAGAGGATTGCGCCTCGCATCAGTTCGATCAGCGAACCGGTGGTTCCATCCGCGAAAAAGCTGCGTCTGAATCTAGTTGGGAGCCGGTGCTCCGCACGTACGTGAGGGCGCACGGGAATCACGTAGGCAGGGCGCCGCCCCAAAGGAAGCGATAGCCAGCAGCTGCGTAAAGGTCAGTGCAGCACAGCTGACACTTGGCAGGCAGTGCTTCCTGTACGGGGCTTTGCTCGTACCCACGCGCTTGAGGGGGAGAGGTGGCTCAACTTTTTAGTTCGGTGCCGAATCGAATCCAGAGTCGGATCTGTATCGCTAACGCGACAAGCCGAAGTGCCGCCTGTCTATGTTAGAAAGCACGGCACAACGCAGACTCCTCGGCCTTACCTCACTCTGCGTCTGCGTCTGCGTCTGCGTCTGCGGCTGTGCAGGAGCAGGCTGCCCTTCCGGACGCGGCGGCACCACGCGCGGGAAGCCTGGCGGCATTGGCTGGGTTGCCGGTGGCACGGTAGGCGCGGGTAATGGTTCGGTCGGCGGCGGTGCGGTCACTGCTGCGTCGGGGCGCAGCTTCAACAGCGCGGCCCAGTCGCGGCGGTTGAAGTCGCACAACTCCTCGTGTGCCGGTGTGCACTCGCGCGCCGCGCCCAGGCTGTCCTCGTTTTCGCTCTCGCCCTGGCTGGCGTCGGTCTGCGGCGTGGGCAGTACCACGCGGCCGGCGCGATCCAGCGGCATCTTGCGCATCATCACGGTGTTGAAGACGTTGCCGCCGATCAGGTAGAGCGTGCGATCGCCCCCGACATTGGCCGCCACCACCACGTCGCAATGCGACTTCCACGGCATCGGCGCGCTGCCGCCCAGTGCGGCCCGCAAGCCGGCATAGCCGAGCGAAACATCGCGCCCGCGCAGCAGGCACAGCATGTCGCCAGGTGCGGGTTTTTCCACGGCCGGGTCAGTGAATTGATATGGGCCGGTGGCCCCGTCGTGATAGGCGCTGCGGATGTAGTCCAGGTGACGCGCGGAGCGGCGAAAGCCACTGACGCCGGCTTGCGTCATCACCCACGAAATGAAGGCGGCCGACCAAGGGTTGTCGACTAGGAACGCGCGGCAATCACTGGCGGTGTAGCGGCTTCCGTCGAGGGCGGCACAGCTGGACGCGCCCGCGCTGCCCCCCATCGAGGCGAGCGTGCCGCTATCGCGCCAGTAGCCGGCCACACGTTGCCAGGCGATCATGCCGTCGTCGGCGAGCGAGGCGGACTCTGCCTCGGTCACGCCCAGGCTGGCGAGCTTGCCTTTGCTGTCGATAAAAGGGCGCTGCCACAGTCGGTGCTCGTTGCAGGCGCTGCGCACGATGGCGATGGCGGCCGGGCTGGTGCCGAAGCGCGGAGGGATATCACACACTTCCGCTGCGGCGGCAGTGCCGCCCCAGCCTGCCAGCAGCAGGCAGATCCATGGCCAAGGTTTTGCAGTCATTACCGATTCCGCATAGAACACTGCGCGCAGGCTGACAGAGCTGCCTGCGGACAGGCGTGAAATCAGTAAGGCGCCGGCCCCAGTTTGAGCGACAGATCCACCGCCTGCACATGCTTGGTCAGGCCGCCAATGGAAATGCAATCCACGCCGTCCTGCGCAATGGCGCGAATGCCGGCCAGATCCACACTGCCGGAGACTTCCAGCGGGATACGTTGTGCTGGCGGCAAGGCGGCCACGATCTGCACGGCGGCGCGCCGCATTGCCGGGTCGAAATCATCGATGAGAATGCGTGTGCACCCCACCTGCAGTGCCTCGTGCAGCTGCTCCAGCGTTTCCACCTCCACCACCAGCGGCAACTGTGGTTGCTGCGCACGTGCGGCGTGCACGGCGGCGCTCAGCGAGCCCGCCGCACGGATGTGGTTTTCCTTCAGCATCACGGTGTCGAACAGGCCGATGCGGTGGTTGTCGCCGCCGCCGCAGCGCACCGCGTATTTCTGTGCGGCGCGCAGGCCGGGCAGGGTCTTGCGGGTGTCCAGGATGCGTGCACCGGTGCCGGCCACCGCTGCGACGTAGGCCGCGGTGGTGGTGGCCGTGGCAGAAAGTGTCTGCAGGAAGTTGAGCGATGTGCGTTCGGCGCTGACCAGGCTGCGGCTGCGGCCGTGCAGGGTGGCCAGCACGGTGCCAGCGCCGACGCGGTCGCCTTCCTGGATACGCCATGCGATCTGCACCTGCGGATCCAGCGCGCGGTGCGTGGCGTCGAACCAAGGCCGCCCGGCGATCACCGCGTCCTGCTTGCACAGCAGATAGGCGGTATCCGGCGCGTCGGGCAGCAGTGCGGCGGTGACATCGCCGCTGCCGATGTCTTCGGCCAGCGCGCGCGCCACGTCTGCCTGCACCAGCGCATCGGCTGGCGCGACAGGTGCGGTGGTGGTCATGGCCGAACTCACTTCTCGGGGAAGTCGGCGATCTGGCCCGGGTTGATGGCTTCTTCGGCCAGCAGCACCGGGATGCCATCGTCGACGCGGAAGATCTGTTTGCGGTCGCGGGTGATCAGGGCCTCGCGCAGCGGTTGGTCCTGCACGGCGCCGTCGACGCGTTGCAAGGTGCCGGCGGCGATGGCGCGGTTGAGTGCTTCCAGGCCCTTGCCATCGAGCAGCGAGAGCGGCTGGCGGGTGTCTGGGGAGCACAGCAGGTCGAGTAGTTTGCGATCCATCGAAGTCTTGTCTTGCGCGGAAGATGGCTAGAATACGTCTTTACCGCAGGGCAGGGCCATGACCTCCAACCACTCCGCGCCGCTGGTCGGCATCGTGATGGGTTCCCGTTCGGACTGGGACACCATGCAACACGCAGCTCAGAAGCTCGATGCACTGGGCGTGCCGTACGAGGTCAAGGTGGTCTCGGCACACCGCACGCCGGATGTACTGTTCACCTACGCCGAACAGGCAGGCGAGCGCGGCCTGCGCGCGATCATCGCCGGCGCTGGCGGTGCGGCGCATCTGCCCGGCATGCTGGCGGCCAAGACCGCAGTGCCGGTGCTGGGCGTGCCGGTGCAGTCCAAGGCGCTCAATGGCATGGATTCATTGCTGTCGATGGTGCAGATGCCGGCCGGTATCCCGGTGGCCACGTTTGCGATCGGCAATGCCGGCGCCGCCAATGCGGCGTTGTTTGCAGCCGCGATGCTGGCGCCGGAGCAGCCGCAGATCGGTCAGGCATTGGCGCAGTTCCGCGCCAAGCAGACCGACGATGTGATGGCCAGCGACGACCCGCGCCAATGACCACGGTCGGCATCCTGGGCGGCGGCCAATTGGCGCGCATGCTGGTGTTGGCCGGTGCGCCGCTGGGGCTGCGGTTTGCCGCGTTCGATCCGGCAGCCGACGCCTGCGCAGGGCAGGTAGGGCCGTTGCAGGTGGGCGCATTCGACGACGCAGCCGCACTGGCTGCCTTCGCCGCGCAGGTGGACGTGCTCACCTTCGATTTCGAGAACGTACCGGCCGCCAGCGCGCAGCAGTTGGCGACGCAAGTGCCGGTGTTCCCCAACCCGGCCGCACTGGCCATCGCGCAAGACCGGCTCAGCGAAAAAACCTTATTCCGCGAATTGGGTATTCCAGTACCCGAATTTGCCGCCATCGATGACCGTGCCGGCCTGGATGCCGCATTGGCGCGCATCGGGGCGCCGTGCGTGCTCAAGACGCGACGCTTCGGCTACGACGGCAAGGGGCAGTTCCGGATCAAGACGCTTGCCGACGCCGATGCTGCGTGGGATGCGTTGGGTGCGCAGGCGGCCACGGTTGGCCTGATCGTGGAAGCCTTCGTGCCGTTCGAGCGCGAAGTCAGCGTGGTCGCTGTGCGTGGCCGCGATGGCGAGTTTCGTGCCTGGCCATTGACCGAAAACTGGCATGTGGATGGTGTGCTCTCGGCCAGCCTGGCGCCTGCCAGCGTAGACGCCGGGTTGCAAGAGGCGGCTGAAGCGCATGCGCGTGCGCTTGCCGAACGCCTGGATTATGTCGGCGTGTTTGCATTGGAGTTGTTCGTGCGCGACGGCACCCTGCTGGCCAACGAAATGGCGCCGCGCGTGCACAACTCCGGGCACTGGACCATCGAAGGCGCAGAGACTTCGCAGTTCGAAAACCACGTGCGTGCCGTGCTGGGCTTGCCGCTCGGAAGCACTGCCATGCGTGGCCATGCCTGCATGCTGAACTGGCTGGGCGCCATGCCCGATGCGGTGGCCTTCCTGGCAGTGCCTGGTGGGCATTGGCACGATTACGGCAAGCAGGCGCGTGACGGGCGCAAGGTGGGGCACGCCACGGTGCGCGCCGATACGCCGGCGCTATTGGCCCAACTGCTGGGCGACGTTGGTCAGGCTTTGCAGCGCGATGCGCAGACGGCGCCGGTTGTGGCGCGGTTGGCGCCTTAGCGTGCGCGTGGCGCTGCAAGCGGTGCAGCGCCGCTAAGTCTTGATTGGGGTTTCAACTGCATGCTGCGTCCTTGAAGAGTGAATGCAACTTCAAGGGCGCGCTGCATGTTGCGTCAGCGCTAACGCGGTGGCATCGCCTGGCGCGTTGGTGCCCCAGGGCTGGTTGAGCGAGCAGCACGCGGCGCAAGACACGCCACTCCGACGCTGCACTTCTCAGCATGCGCCAAAGCGCATCAGCGCAGACGGCTGGCCACAAAGTCCCAATTGATCAGTTTCCAGAAGGCATCCAGGTACTGCGCGCGGTCCTGCTGGTGATCCAGATAGTAGGCGTGTTCCCACAGATCGCAGGCGAGCAGTGCGGTGTCCGGGCCGGTCAGCGGCGTGGAGGCATTCGGAGTAGCCACCACGGCCAATCTGCCATCCGGGCGCTGCACTAGCCACACCCAGCCCGACCCCACCGTGCCGAGCGCGATGCGGTTGAATTCCTGCTTGAAGTGCACGAAGTCGCCGAACGATGCCGCGATGCTGTCGGCCAGCCGGCCCAGGGGTTCGCCGCCGCCGCGCGGGCGCAGGCACTGCCAGTAGAAATTATGGTTCCACACTTGCGCGGCAAGCTGGAACAACGTGCCCTGCGCCTGCGCGATGATCTCTTCCAGCATCAGCTCGGCGAACTCGCTGCCTTCGATGCGCGCATTGAGCCGTTCGACCTCGCTGCGGTGACATACGCCATGGTGGGCGTCCACTGTCGCAGCCGACAGATGTGGCTCCAGGGCGGCGCGGGAGTAGGGCAGAGCAAGGTGTTCGATCGGCATGGTGTTCGGGGCAGCGAAGGGAGTCCGGCGAGAGGGCGCGTTGAAGGCTTACAATGCGCGCCTTTGCGGAAGTCTATCCGACCCGGCGGTCGGGCCTGCCGCTCCCAGTCAGGAGAGTTCAATGCCGGTGATGGAACGGATCCAGGCCGAAGTCGAGCAGCACCCGATCGTGCTGTTCATGAAAGGCACCCCGCAATTCCCGATGTGCGGTTTTTCCAGCCGCGCCGTGCAGGCCCTGGTGGCTGCGGGCGCCGACCAGTTGCGCACCGTCAACGTGCTCGAAGAACCTGAAATTCGCGCCAATCTGCCACGGTATTCGAACTGGCCGACCTTCCCGCAGCTCTTCATCCACGGTGAGCTGATCGGTGGCTGCGACATCACCATGGAGCTGTTCGAAGCAGGCGAGCTCAAGCGCATCGTCAGTGAGGCCTACCAGCCGTGAGCACCACGCAGGCAGCCGCTGCAGCGGCGCTGGCCGGGCGGGTCGTACTGATCACCGGCGCCGCCGGCGGGTTGGGCGCCGCGGCCGCGCAGGCCTGCGTACAGGCGGGTGCCACGGTGGTGTTGCTGGGCCGCAAGCTGCGCCCGCTCGAGCGGGTCTATGACGCGCTGACCGGGCAGGGCGCAGCGCCATTGCTGTACCCGCTGGATCTGGCCGGCGCGACGCCGGACGACTATGCCGCGCTCGCACAGCGGCTGCAGTCCGAGTTGGGTGGGCTGAGTGGCGTGCTGCATTGCGCCGCCGATTTTGCCGGGCTCACGCCGGCTGAGCTGGCATCGCCCGCGGAGTTTGCACGCAGCATCCATGTCAACCTGACCGCACGTGCCTGGCTCACCCAGGCCTGCCTGCCGCTGCTGCGCCAGCAAGAGGATGCGGCGCTGGTGTTCGTCGTGGATGATCCCGCGCGTGTCGGCCAGGCCTACTGGGGCGCATACGGCGCTGCACAGCATGCGCAACGTGGCTTGATTGCCAGCCTGCACCATGAAACGGCCGCCGGTCCGGTCCGCGTCAGCGGGTTGCAGCCAGGGCCGATGCGCACCGCCTTGCGCGCACGTGCATTCACGCATCAGGAAGACAGCGACGCGCTGGATCCCGCGCGCTACGCGGCTGCCTGCGTCACCTTGTTGTCCATGGCGGGCGCCTCGCACCGCGGTGCGATCTGGAGCCCCCCCGCATGACCATTCTGTCGGCAGCGCTGCTGCTGTTCCTGATCCTCGACCCGCTCGGCAACATCCCGGTGTTTCTCAGCGTGCTCAAGCCGCTGCCGCCGAAGCGCCAGCGCTTCGTGCTCGCGCGCGAGTTGCTGATCGCCCTGTTCGTGCTGATGGCGTTTCTATGGGGCGGCAAGTACGCGCTGGAGTTGATGCATCTGCGGCAGGAATCGGTGGCGATCGCCGGCGGCATCGTGCTGTTCCTGATCGGCATCCGCATGATCTTCCCGCGCCCCGAAGGCCTGATGGGCGAGATTCCCGACGGCGAGCCCTTCATCGTGCCGCTGGCGATCCCGCTGGTGGCCGGCCCGTCCGGCATGGCCGCAGTGATGCTGATGGGCAGCAACGAACCCACCCGGTTATGGGATTGGAGCCTGGCGTTAATGATCGCCTGGATCGGCGCCTCCACGATCCTGGCCTCGGCCCCGCTGCTGTACAAACTGCTCGGTCATCGCGCATTGACCGCAATCGAGCGCCTGATGGGCATGTTGCTGGTGGCCATTTCGGTACAGATGTTCCTGGATGGCCTGGGCACGTATTTCAAGCTGCCGGTATCGATCTGATGTTTCGCCGCCGCTGCTGGTGTTGATCTGGCTTCCGGTGGCCTAGCTGGCTTGACCCTGGCGCAGCTGCGCAAGGGGAGGGGTGGCCCCAAGCGATGACTTGGTGGCATGACGTTCGATGCCATTGCCGAGTCCGAGACGTCCATCCCACATGCCGTGGGACTTTGCGCACCTTGGCGTTTCCGCCTTCACATGCGAAGTTCATGTTGCAGTGCGCGAAGTTTGTCACGCCGCCGTCACAATCAGGCCTTAGCGTGTTAATCTGTTGTTAACCGTTGCGGCAGCAACCAGCCGCGCGGCAAGGGACCCCAGATCATCGGCAGCCCACCCCCGGGAACGGTTGGGCTGACTGCGCCTTTTTGTCACTGCCCAACCTGTATCGAGGCTACCGAAATGACCCACCCCCGTTGTCTCCGCATGTCCAAGCTCACGCTTGGTCTCGTTGCTGCACTCGCCGCCGCCCCCGTGTTCGCACAGAGCACCTCCGCCGGCGTCGCTGGCCTGGTCACCAGCAGCGGCGGTCAGCCGGTGCCGAATGCCGAAGTCACGATCACCCACGTCGAATCGGGCACCGTCAGCCGCGCCACCACCGATGCCAGCGGACGCTACAACGCGCGCGGCCTGCGTGTGGGCGGCCCGTACACCATCACCATCACCAAGTCGGGTGAGGGCACCAAGACCGAAGAAGGCGTTTTCCTGAACTTGAATCAGGTCAACAGCGTGGATGCGGCTCTGGGTGGCGACGTGACCACGCTCGGTGCAGTGCAGGCCATTGGCGGCGACTACGGCTCGGCGCTGTTCAGCGCCAATAAAATGGGTACCGGCACCAACGTGACCCGCGAGCAGATCGAATCGCTGCCGTCGATTAACCGCAACTTGCAGGACTACGTGCGCCTGGATCCCCGCGTGGCGCAGACCGACAAGGCGCGCAACGAGATTTCGGTGGGCGGCCAGAACCCACGCTTCAACCTGATCCGCGTCGACGGCATCAGCACCAACGATGCGTTCGGCCTCGAATCCAATGGTTTGCCCACACCACGTCAGCCGTTCTCGATGGACGTCATCGACGAAATTTCGGTCGATGTCGCCAATTACGACGTGACCATTACCGGCGCAACCGGCGGTGTGATCAATGCGGTCACCAAGTCCGGTACCAATGAATTTCACGGTTCGGTGTATGGCACCTATCGCGACAACGATTGGTCGGGCAAGAACCAGAACGATATCCGCCCTCAGCTGTTCGATGACGAGACCACCTATGGCCTTACCCTGGGCGGACCGGTCATCAAGGACAAATTGTTCTTCTTCGCCAACTACGAAAAGTACAAGGGCAAGGGCGTATTTACCGGAGCCTCTGGCTACGGTCCGATCGGTTCTGGCGAGAGCAATATCGTTCAAATCCCGCAGTCGGATATCGACCGTATCATCGACATTTCGCGCAATGTCTACGGCTTTGACCCCGGCACGCTCGCGCTGCCTGCGCTGGATTCCGAGTCGGAAGAAAAGGGCTTCAAGCTCGACTGGAATATCTCCGACAAGCACCGTGCCTCTTTCCGTTATGGCGAGAGCGAGCAGAGCACTGCCAACCTCAACGGGTTTGGCAACCAGGCGCTGTCGTTGAATTCGTTTCACTACGTGCGCGATTTCAGCCTCAAAACCTATACCGCGCAGTTGTTCAGTGATTGGACCGACACCTTCTCGACGGAAGCCAAGGTCTCGTACCGTGATTACTCGGCGGTGCGTACGGCCGCTTCGCAGTTGCCGGCCGTCGCTGTGCGTATCGGTAACAACACGGTCAACCTGGGCACCGAGCAGAGCACCCAGGCCAACGAGCTGCGTACCGAAACGTGGAATGCCTTCTTCGCGGGCACGTTGTTCTTGAATGACCACACCGTCAAGTTTGGCTTCGACTACGAAGATAACGATCTTTTCAACCTGTTCGGACAGCGCGTCTTCGGTTCGTACACCTTCAACTCCATTGCCGACTACGCGGCGAATCGCCCGCTGAACTATCGCTACTCGCGGTCCAATACCGGAAACATCGACGATGTCGCTGCGGACTGGGGCATGCGGAACGTCGGTGTGTTCCTGCAGGACACATGGGCCGTCAATAACAATCTGACCCTGACGTTTGGTGTGCGTTACGACGAGCCGATGGTCAAGAACAGCCCTGCCTACAATGCGGCGGCTTCAACAATCTTCGGCTTCCGTAATGACCAGACCATCGACGGTAATGGTCTGTTCGAGCCGCGCTTCGGCTTCAACTACACGTTCGACAGCGATCGTCCCACCCAGCTGCGTGGTGGCGTCGGCCTCTTCCAGGGTGCTGCCGCAACGGTATGGCTCTCGAACCCGTACTCGAACACTGGCTTGGCATACACGGATTACAACTTCTCCAGCCAAGCGTTGGTGAATTCCAACGGTATTCGCTTCACCCCTGACATCAATAACCAGCCAATCGGAAACGGGTCGGTGAATGGTGCAACGCAGTCTGTCGATTTCGTCGACAGCAAGCTGGGTCAGCCGTCGGTATGGAAGGCCAACCTGGCGTTTGACACCGAGCTGCCCTGGTACGGCATCGTGGCGTCTGCGGAAGCAGTGGTGACTCAGGTCAACGAGGCGATCTACTACCAGCAGCTAAATCTGGGTAACACCACCCGAGTGGGCCAGGATGGTCGTAATCTTTACTGGAATACCCAGGGTCTGAATCCCGCTTGCTGGATGGCCGATGGTCGTAACCCGACAGGTACGGGCGCTCCAGCTGCGTGTGTGCGTGGCACCGGCTCCTTGGTCGATGCGCGCGGCTCGCGCAATCCGAACTACAACGACGCCATCATCGCGCGTCCAACTGACAAGGGTGGTAGCGAGAGCTTCACCGTCGGTCTGAACAAGCCCTTCAATGGCGGTGACTGGTCCTGGGGTCTGTATTACACCTATACCGATGCCGATGAAGTCAGTGGTCTGACCAGCTCGACCTCGGGCTCGCAGTTGGGCAACAACGCGGTTTTCCAGGCTAACGAAAACGTTGCTTCGACCGCAGCGTATGAAATCAAGAACAGCATCCTGGGTACCTTGAACTGGAAGCATGCGTTCTTTGGCGACTACGAGACCAAGCTTGGCCTGATTTACCAGGGCCGCAATGGTCGTCCGTACAGCTACGCCTTCGATAACGACGCCAATGGCGATGGTCGCCTGAACGACTTGCTGTACATCCCGGCAGGTCGCGGCGATGTGTTGTTTGGTTCTGCTGGAGAAGAGCAGGCATTCTGGAACTACATTGAAGGCAATGAGTATCTGGCTGCCCGTCGTGGCCAGGTTGCCGAACGTAATGGCGCACGTAATTCCTGGATCAACCAGTTCGATCTGCATATCGAGCAGGAGATTCCCGGCTTCTTCAAGGGCAACAAGGCTTCTGTGTGGCTCGACGTCATGAATGTCGGCAACCTGCTCAACAAGAAATGGGGCCAGGTCGAGGAGTATGGCTTCCCGGGTATGCGTGGTGTCGTGGAATACGGCGGCATTGATGCAGCCAGTGGCAAGTACGTGTATCGATTCAACACGCCGGATCAGGCCACGGTGTATGACGATCGCGGCATCTCCCGCTGGGCCCTGCAGCTGGGCTTCCGCTACCAGTTCTAATCTGGCCAGCGTGTTGCATGTTGCAAAAACGGCCGGGTTCTCCCGGCCGTTTTCTTTTGGGCGGGTGAGTACGCTAAAGTCCTGCGCAGACGACAGGAGCAAGCTATGGAACTCAGCAGTACGGCAGCACGGGCGCTGCCGGTAGTGGATGCGCGGATCTATCCGCGTGGTGGCCTGGATGTGCTGTCCAAGGCAGAAGTGGCGCGGTTGCGTGATGCATCCAGTGGTGGCATGCATGAGCTGTTGCGCCGGTGTGCGCTGGCGGTGTTGACCAGTGGTAGTGCATCCGACGACCCGCGTGCCGCGCGTGACCTGTACCCGGATTTCGACATCCAGGTGAATCAGCAGGATCGCGGTATACGTATCGATTTGATCAACGCGCCGGCCATGGCCTTCGTGGATGGCGAGATCATCCGCGGCGTGGCCGAGCTGTTGTTCGCCGTGGTGCGCGATTTGGCCTACATGGCCATCGAGCTCGAAGCGCAGCGTGCGGACCTGGATACCAGCGAAGGCATCACCAATGCCGTGTTCGGCCAGCTGCGCAACGCCCGCATCCTGCAGCCGTCCGACCCGAATCTGGTCGTGTGCTGGGGTGGCCATTCCATCTCGCGCGACGAATACCTCTACACCAAACAGGTGGGCTACGAGCTCGGCCTGCGTGGCCTGGACATCTGCACCGGCTGCGGCCCGGGGGCGATGAAGGGCCCGATGAAGGGCGCCACCATTGCGCACGCCAAACAGCGCAAGCACCACACGCGCTATATCGGCGTCACCGAGCCGGGCATCATCGCCGCCGAGTCACCGAACCCGATCGTGAATCACTTGGTGATCATGCCGGACATCGAAAAGCGCTTGGAGGCGTTCGTCCGCATTGGTCACGGCATCCTGGTCTTCCCGGGTGGCGTCGGTACCGCCGAGGAGATCCTGTACCTGCTCGGCATCCTGCTGCGGGAGGAGAACGCCGACCTGCCGTTCCCGCTAATCCTGACCGGGCCAACCATCGCCGCGCCGTACTTCGCCCAGATCGACCGGTTTATCCGCCTGACCCTCGGTGAATCTGTCGCATCGCGCTACGAGATCATCGTCGGCGACCCGGTCGCGGTGGCGCGCCGCATGGCCGAAGGCATTCACGAGGTGCGCGCGCACCGCAAGGACCAGAAAGACTCGTACTACTTCAATTGGTCGGTGCACATCCCGCTTGAGTACCAGCAGCCGTTCGTGCCCAGCCATGAAGCCATGGCTGCGCTGGACCTGCACCACGGCCGCCCGGCGCCAGAGCTTGCGGCCGACCTGCGCCGCGCCTTCTCCGGCATCGTCGCCGGCAACGTCAAGGAGGACGGCATGCGCCGTATCGAGGAGTTCGGCCCGTTCGAGATCCATGGCGACCCGCAAATCATGCAGGCCCTGGACGAACTGCTACGCGGCTTCGTCGAACAGCGCCGGATGAAGATCTCGGGGGATTACCGGCCTTGTTATCGGGTAGTGACCTAAGCCGGCTAACGATTCAGGAGCTGGCTGAGACGTTCGTCGGGCCAGTTCCGCCGCTCATCTGCGGCTCATTGCGTCCGGTAGCCCGCTTGACGATGATGTCGAGGTCAACGCAGGGGAGCGTGTAAATGTCCGTTGTTCGTTCGCGTGGGTTCACTTTGATTGAACTCATGGTGACCGTGGCTGTGCTCGCGATCATGGCTGCTATTGCGTACCCGAGTTTTCAGGGGGTGCTACGGTCCAATCGCGTCGCTGCAGCAAATAATGAATTGATGGCCCTGCTTAATCTGGCTCGGAGCGAAGCCATTCGCAATGGCCAGGGCGGGGGGGTATGTGGTAGCTCAGGCGGAATTGTGTGTGACGGCGTTTGGAGCGGCGGTGTCCTGGCCTGGGGCGATACTAATGCCAATGGTGCCCTCGATTCAGGAGAGGCTGTGCTGCGCTATTCCACTGGCAACCCCCGGCTCGTTGTCCAAGGTCCAGCCAGTGGGAACGTGATTGCCTTCGATGCGCGTGGTCGTCGTCGGGCGGCAACTGATCAGCAACTCGGGCTTCAGCCTGATCAATGTGGAGGTCAGGCGCTCCGAAGAGCGTTGAGCGTCAATGCATCTGGTCAGATTCGCACTAAAAAGGAGGCCTGTACATGAGATGCAGTGGATATTCGGGCGCGCGCTCGCAAAGGGGGTTCACCCTTATCGAAGTGTTGATTGCCATTTTGGTGCTTGCGTTTGGTCTGCTCGGATTTGCGCTGTTACAGACCATGAATGTTCGCTTCGTGCAAAGTGCAAATTATCGTACGCAAGCGACAAACCTGGCGTATGACCTCATAGACCAGATGCGATCGAACCGATATCTGGTGACTCAGTACACCGCCGCTACATTTGCTGCAGGCTCTGTGACCACCAGCGGGGCCTGTGGCTATCCGACCGGACAGACGGTTGCTGTCGCGCAAAACATTGCTCGTTGGAAGTGCCAGGTTACAAAGGCGCTGGGTGACAAGGCCGCTGCCACAGTTACGTATGCAAACGGAGTTGCGACCGTATCGATCAGTTGGGGTGACCAGCGTTGGGATAAGGACAACCCCGATACCTTAACCAGCTTTGCACTGCGGACGGAGATCTGATCAGATGAGTCTGTATCGACGCGAAGCCGGTCTCTCTCTGATTGAATTAATGATCGCCATGGTCATAGGGCTGGTGCTGTTGCTAGGCATCATCCAGATCTTTTCTGCTTCGCGTACTGCAGCCCAGCTTTCCGAAGGCGCATCGCGAGTACAGGAAAATGGACGGTTTGCACTGGACTACCTGGCGCGGGATATTCGCATGGCCGGACATTTCGGTTGCGTCAATGATCAGGCCCAGTTTGTAAAGGGGCAGGGAGATCCGAGGGTCAATCTTTCTGCGGCGAGTGGAAGCGGCAATCCTCTGGATTTTTCTGTATCAATCCAGGGGTATGAGGCTCCAGGAACCGCACCTGGTGACGCTCTGACGATTGGTACCAATGCGGGCGCTATCAGCGGATTACCGGCGACTATTCAGAATCTTAGCCCCGCTCCGCGGGCTGGCAGCGACATCATCGTTTTGCGCTTTCTCTCCGCAGAGGGGGTGCCGGCGACTGGCATTGCGGCCAATGGCTCCAACACGACGCTGACGATGGATGCGAATCGCTGGGCGCGACTGACGGATGACGGCGTTGCGGCGCCGTCGCTGTTCGGGATCGCTGATTGTGCGCACGCAGATGTCTTTGCCGGTACAACCACTCCTGGAACCGTCGTTGCGTCGGGTGTCAATCTGTCTGGTCGTTATGTCGTGCAGCCCACGGGGCAGACAATGGTGTACCGCGCCGAGTCCCTAGTGTATTACGTCGCTAACAATCCGGACACGGGCGAGCCGGCATTACGGCGTGCTAGGGCGGGAGGCAATGGCCAATACACCAGTGAGGAATTGGTGGAAGGGGTTGAAAGTCTGCAATTACTTTACGGATTGGATAGTACTGAAACCATCTCCACACTGACCCCGCCGGTTGGGAATATCACAGCTCAGCGTGTTGCAAGCAGCGTAACGTCGACGACCGACGCTGCGGCAGCCAATCAATGGCGCCGAGTCGGCCAGGTTCAGGTTGGAATTCTGGCCCGCAGTCCTACCTCGTCAGCTGCGGCTCAGCCTTTAGAAACGAGTCGCTTAGGCGTGCTGGGAGTCACGGTGGTCCCACCGGTTACCAATGATGGACGATATCGCGCCAGTTACGAGCTTTCTATCGCGCTCCGTAACCGGTTATTCGGAAACTGATTATGCCAAAGACAGCTCTTCGTAAAGATCGCAGCCGGCCTTTTGATAGGGTGCGGCGTCAGGGTGGCGCCGTGCTCTACGTGGCGCTCATTATCCTGGTGCTTTTGGCCCTGATCGGCATTGCGGGCATCCAGGTGTCTGGCATGCAGGAAAAGATGGCATCTAATTATCGCGCGGTGAATCGCGCTTTTGAGGAGGCCGAGGGTACCGTGCGAAATGCCGAAAATTCCGTGGAAAAGATCTCAAACCGGACCGCGTCATCAAATGACACGACGAGTTTAGTCGGATCTGGTGATATCAAGCGCGTGTGCGACGATGGTTTTGATCCGATGCAATGGGCACAGGCGCAGGCGTCTAACCGAGCCGTCAATGTTCGCCAGATAGATCAGTGCATTCAAGGCGAGGCCAACATCGGCATGGGGCAACCCGTGGATCCTGCATCCCCGGTATTTCAGATTACCGGTGTTGCCGCCGACGACCCGGGCAATCCTAGCTCGGAAGCGGCAATAGACACCGTCTTCAAACTTTGAAGAAACTCACATGACCTCTAACAAAACGAAAGTCATTCTTGCTTCGACGGTAGCGGTTGCCGTGGGATTGGGCTCCTTTATCTACGCCTTAGTTGCGGCGCAAGGCCAAGGAGTGCTGGCCCAGGCTCCCATGAACAACCAGGTCCAAACACCTCCGGCTTTTATCATGGCGGTGGATGATTCTGGCTCTATGACATTTCAGACCCAGTTTCCTGGGCAGGACGGTCAAGGATGTTGGAGTACCGCTAACCAGACTTTTTTTTCCGCGGTAGGGGTGTTGAATACAGAAGATTCGCCCAGTGTGGGGTGTGGCTATAATCATGTGCTTCCTGGGCCTCGCATCGATGAAAATCGTCGCGGCATACCTCCTTTAGATGGTCTCGGGTTCGCGCGCTCTGCTGCTTATAACCCAACGTATTATGATCCAACAGTTAAGTATGATCCATGGATAAATAATGACGGAACTCCTTTCCCCGAGGCTGATCCGGTTAGAACCCGTATCAATCCACTTCAGTCGGCGGCAACAGTGTCGCTTGCTTCTGATTATATGGGTGACGATTTCAATAGTAGCTTTAGAATTCAAAATGGAATGGTGCTTCCCAATGGCACCGGCTATAAACAGCGTTTTCAAGACAGGGATGGAAACATTTTTTTTGGTGCGGAGCAGGTGACGACGTCTGATGTTACGTGGAATGGTGGTTCACAGACGCTGCTAATCAGGTTTTGGCCAGCGACCTTCTTCGTGCCTTATAGCGGAGCTGACGATGCGCGACCAGTGTTGCCGGGTTACCCAGGCGCCTATGATGCTGTGCGGCGTGACCGCGTGCGTAATGCATGTGGCACCGGATGCGATCTTTGGAAGTACACTATTCGTGCAAGCAATACCGATGCTCTACAGAATTTTGCAAATTGGTTTTCATTCTATGGGAATCGGAATCGCGCAATCATTGCCGGCATGACGCGTTCATTAGCAAACGTCAACAACATGCGGGTGGGCTTCTTTCGGATCAATCAGCATGCCAGTTACGATGCAGTCACTGAAAGATTGCCGATGCGAAATATGGGCACGCCAAGCGAAAAAACAGCGCTGTATAATTCAATTCTTGCATTACCTGCCAGTGGTGGTACGCCCAACCGTCAAGCAGTTAATTCAGCAGGCACTCAATTTCAGAGAACCGACAGCGCCGCTCCTGTTCAGTTGGCTTGTCAAAAAAATGCAGTGATGCTGTTTACAGATGGCTACAGCAATCAAGATGGCCCATCAGTAAGCAATGCTAGTGGCGATGGTGGTATGGGAGTTCCGTTTGTTGACGGATACGACAATACTATGGGCGATATTGCAGCTAAGTATTACAACAACATCAATGGTGGATCACCTATTCGGGCGGACCTTCCAGCAGGACTTGTGCCAGTGCCGAGTTCCTGCAACGCGGCGAATACAAATGTCAGACTAGATTGCCAAAAGAATTTGCATGTGAATTTCTACGGCATCACGCTTGGCGCGCGCGGGAATCTATTCAACCCGAATGTAGTCCAGGATGCCTATACGACCCCTGCGGTTTATCAGAACTGGCCAGCTCGTGAGAATGACGAGCGAAGCACGGTGGATGACATCTGGCATGCGGCGACCAACACCCGTGGTCAGTACATCAATGCCAAGACTCCCGCCGAAATTACGCAGGCCATGAGGCGCGTGCTTTCCACCGTGACAGCTGGATCGTCGCCTTCCGGAACGTTGGCTCAAAGCGGGGCCCGCATCGGCGCTGGATCTTTCTCGGTCGCTCCTAACTACGAGATTGCTAATGAGGGGACGGATTGGTTCGGTCGACTGACTGGATACACGGTCGCGGTCAATCCGGAAACGCGTGAGGCAGTCAGTACTGCTGTTTGGGAGGCCAGTGCACGCATTCCTTCGGCGTCGGCTCGTAACGTGTTGGTAAGTAAGGCTGGCGTGGTCTCTCCATTCAATGATACTAACGTGTCGCTGGCCGAGCTCTGTACCAAGTCGCCAGCGCTTTATCCTGGCATGTCTCTTTGCACAAGTGCAGATCTTACCAGCCTTGGCGCTACAGCTGCGACAGCGACTGCTTATTTACGCGGTGATGCTTCAGGCGAGGTGCGTAACCGGGGGCGCTTGCGTGATCGAACTACGGTTCTAGGGGATATTGTCAATTCTGCTCCGGTTATTAGTTCCCCTCTGGACGATTATGGCTATCGTAGTCTGCCCGGTGCTCCAGGGACAACTTACCAGGCCTATCTAAATGCAAAGAAGGCAGGCCGGAACTATATGGTGTACGTCGGAGCCAATGATGGCATGCTCCACGGCATTGATGGCGGCATGAATGGCGAGGGGGTTATGAGCTCCAATGGTGGAGTTGAGCGTTTTGCTTATATTCCCTCGACAGCACTTGGGCATATGGGTAACCTGCTATTCCCGTACGATCCGGCTAATCAAAATGACCAGAAATTCAGCCATCGTTATTATGTTGATGGGCCATTAGCTGTTTCGGATGCTTATTATGGCGGCGCATGGAAGACCAGCCTTGTGGGGACTTCAGGCGCAGGTGGGCGAAGTGTGTTTGCGGTTGATATAACGACGCCTACGAGCGTTACTGCGGCCAGTCGTCTTTGGGAGATCAGTGATCTCGATAATTCATTGGCTGCCGCAGTGCGCAATAACATCGGATTCGTTCTTGGTAAGCCTGTTATTGTTCCGATTTTGAGTTCGGCCGGGGTTGTAACTTGGAAAGCAGTCTTCGGTAACGGTTATAACAGCGCTAGCGGGAAAGCGGTCCTATTCCTGGTCGATATCAAGGCGGGCGCACCGGCGATTACTATGATTGAGGCTGCGGAAATTGGCGGTAATGTTTCCGGCAGCAATGGCTTGGGGAATATTGCGGTCGTCGATAGATGGGGCGGTGCTGGCCAGTTGGACAGGGTGCGTGATGGTTATGCAGACACTGTGTATGCGGCAGATCAGAAAGGTGCGATCTGGAAGTTCGATCTGCGCAGCACCGCAACAGCGCTCACTGTTCCGCTATTTACTAGCCGCACTTCCGTAGAGAATGGTGCGACCTATCGACAGCCAATCACCGGTGGCTTGGTGGCAACCACAGGCGAAAATGGCGGTGTAACGCTGTTCTTCGGCACGGGCAGTTTCTCTTTTCAGAACGACCCGTTTGACACAGCTGTCCAGTCGCTGTACGGCATCAATGATCTGAGTGCTGGGCTTGCCACCGTTACGATCACGCGCTCCAACTTGCAGGCCAACTCGGTTGCAACCTCCGGGACCTCCCGTAGCCTGGTGATGGGCGCTAGTGTGACCGGCGGGCTAGGGTGGTATGTGGAATTGCCGGCCGGGGAGCGCATGGTCGGTAATCCTGGCGTTGCGTCCGGTATCGTTTTTATACCTACTTACGTCCCTAATCCCAACAGTGTTGGCTGTGCTGCCCAGGGTAGCAATTGGCTTTTTGGACTGGATACCCGAACGGGTGGTGCCGCTCTGGACGTCGCCAGAAATGGTTCCCCCGCTGGTGCCGCGTTTGCATCAGGGACTGCGGCGACTTCTTTGACTACCCAAGGCACGGCCCCTGTGAAGGACGTTGGTATCTCAGCGATTCCGCGCTTGACCCCGGCCGACACGGGAGGAACTCTGCCTCCCGGAGGCAGCTCATGCTGGATGGTCATCAACGTTGCGGGCGCACAGCCGATGTATGTTCCTTATCCATGTGGTAGGCAGTCGTGGAGGCAAATCCAGTGACCTTGATCAAGCGTTCTAACGCGCAAAGAGTGGCTTTTGCCGCAATGCCAGCGCGTGGCTTTACCCTCATCGAGCTAATGATCGTTGTTGCCGTGGTCGCGATTCTTTCGGCCATCGCTTACCCCAGTTACACAGAGCATGTAAGGAAATCTAGACGCGCGCAGGCAAAGATTGATCTGGTTGAGTACGGCCAGTTGGCAGAGCGGTTCCACACAGTGCAGAACACATACGTGGGCTTCAGCCTGCCATCCGCGGTTTCCCCTCGGGAAGGGGGCACAGCGGCGTACACGCTTGCTCTATCTCAGCAGACTCAGTCTGGCTACGTCATCACAGCAACTCCTAGTAGAACCCAGTCTTCCGATAGGTGCGGCACGTTGAGCATTGATCAGGCTGCTCGTAAGGCTAATTCGACGGGCAGCAAGTCAGACTGCTGGTAGGGCCGGGAAATCGTTCTAGGGGTGTTGCATTGGGTTTGGATCTTGTTACAATGCCGACCCCGCCCGAATAGCTCAGCCGGTTAGAGCACTTGACTGTTAATCAGGGGGTCGTTGGTTCGAGTCCAACTTCGGGCGCCAAGATGTTCAAGAAGGCCGCGATTAGTCGCGGCCTTCTTGTTTATGTTTCCGTCGGCGTTGGGCAGCTACGTGCTGCTACGTAGCGAACGGATCGGGCTCTGCCAGAGTTGTTGATCACGATGTCGGCCACTCGCTCTGACTGGATGCAGAGGCTGATCGTGGCGTTGCTGCCGCCGCTGCGACCATCAGGCATGAAGCGGATCAGCGGTCTCCCAGCAGTGCTCCTGACACTCAACCTCTGCGTCGTCGCGTGTTGTTCAACTCTCAAGACGGACAGTGCGCTGCTTGGTTGGCCTGCGTTGGCGGGATCCGCAAAAAGGATCCACCCTGCGGACCAGTTGCTGTCTGTTCGGCACATGGTTCCATCTGCGGAGGGGCAAACGCTGACCGCAGTCCGGCGCATGATCGCCATACTTCTGGCCAATGCCAGATGTGCCGTGAGTAGGTGGACGCGGGTCTGCAACCGCTGCCGCTCGATCAGGCCGCTGAAGCTCGGCAGTGCAATTGCGGCAAGCAGGCCGAGCACTGCCATCACGATGAGTAGCTCGGTTGCCGTGTACCCTTTTGCGGGTGACTGAGGTCCTGTCTGCATCGCGCCTCTCCGTTGGCTGGAGTAGCAGTCTCTGCGGTGACTGCGTGGTGCAGCAGGGGGCTTTGGCCTGGCGTGCTGTCAGGTTTCTACCTTCAAGGACCTCCGTTGTTTCGTACTGTCCTCCCCCGAGAGTTGTTCCATGACCGACCGCTTTGAGCTCGTATCCCCGTATTCCCCAGCTGGCGACCAGCCTGCGGCCATCGACAAGTTGGTGGCCAACTTCGAGGCGGGGCTGGCCAAGCAGACGCTGCTGGGAGTGACGGGTTCGGGCAAGACCTACACCATCGCCAACGTCGTGCAACAAGTGCAGAAGCCGACGCTGGTGATGGCGCCGAACAAGACGTTGGCGGCGCAGTTGTACGGCGAGTTCAAGTCGTTTTTCCCGAACAACGCGGTGGAGTACTTCGTCAGCTATTACGATTACTACCAGCCTGAAGCGTATGTGCCGTCGTCGGACACCTTCATCGAGAAGGACAGCTCGATCAACGAGCACATCGAGCAGATGCGTCTGTCGGCGACCAAGACGCTGCTGTCGCGGCGCGACTCGCTGGTGGTGGCCACGGTTTCGGCGATCTACGGCCTCGGCGCGCCAGAAGACTATCTGTCGCTGCGCCTGATTCTCTCGATCGGCGAGCACATCGATCAGCGCCAGCTGATCCGCCATCTCACCGATCTGCAGTACACGCGCAATGAATTCGAACTCACGCGCGGCGCGTTCCGTGTGCGCGGCGAGGTGCTCGACGTGTTTCCCGCCGAGTCGGACACCGAGGCGTTGCGCATCGAACTGTTCGATGGCGATATCGAGCAACTGACGCTGTTCGATCCGCTGACTGGTGAGACGCTGCGCAAGCTGCAGCGCTACACCGTGTACCCCAAGACCCATTACGCCACCACGCGCGAGCGCACCTTGAGCGCGGTCGACACCATCAAGGAAGAGTTGAAGGAGCGGTTGGAGCAGTTGTATTCGCAGAACAAGCTGGTGGAGGCGCAGCGCCTGGCGCAACGCACCCAGTTCGATCTGGAGATGATGGCCGAGGTGGGCTTCTGCAACGGCATCGAGAACTACTCGCGGCACTTGACCGGCAAGGCGCCTGGCGAGCCGCCGCCGACCTTGTTCGACTACTTGCCGCCGGATGCGCTGCTGGTGATCGACGAGTCGCACGTGACCATTCCGCAGATCGGCGCGATGTACAAGGGCGACCGCTCGCGCAAGGAAACGCTGGTGGAATTCGGCTTCCGTCTACCGTCGGCGCTGGACAATCGCCCATTGCGCTTTGAAGAATGGGAGGCGCGTTCGCCACGCAGCATCTATGTGTCGGCAACGCCGGGCCCGTACGAGCTGCGTGAATCTGCCGGCGAGATCACCGAGCTGGTGGTGCGGCCCACCGGCTTGATCGACCCGGTGGTCGAGATCCGCCCGGTAGGCACACAGGTCGACGATCTGATGTCCGAGGTGCACGAGCGCATCAAGCTGGGCGATCGCGTCTTGGTCACCACCTTGACCAAGCGCATGGCCGAAAACCTCACCGAATACCTCGGTGAGCACGGCATACGCGTGCGCTATCTGCACTCGGACATCGACACCGTGGAGCGCGTAGAGATCATCCGCGACCTGCGCCTGGGCAAATTCGACGTGCTGGTCGGCATCAATCTATTGCGCGAAGGCCTGGACATGCCGGAGGTGTCGCTGGTTGCGATCCTGGACGCAGACAAGGAGGGCTTTCTGCGCTCGACGGGCTCGTTGATCCAGACCATCGGGCGCGCGGCGCGCAACCTGCGCGGCAAGGCGATCCTCTATGCTGACAAGATGACGCGTTCGATGCAGGCGGCCATCGACGAGACCGACCGCCGGCGCGAGAAGCAGGTTGAGTACAACCTTGAGCACGGCATCACCCCGAAGTCGGTCGCGCGGCCGATCTCCGACATCATGGAAGGCGCGCGCGAAGACGCGGCCGAGAAGAAGGCGGGCAAGGGGCGCTCGAAGTCGCGCCAGGTGGCCGAGGAGCCCGCCGACTATCGCGCGATGGGGCCTGCCGAAATTGCCGGCAAGCTCAAGGCACTCGAGCAGAAGATGTACCAGCACGCCAAGGATCTGGAATTCGAAGCGGCGGCGCAGATCCGCGACCAGATCCAGAAGCTCAAGGCGGCCAGCCTCGCGTGAGATGCCTGCGTCGCGATCGCGCAGGGAGGGCTTGTGGCAGCCAAATCCCTGCGCTAGAATGCGCGCCCTGCACAGCGCAATGCTGACGCAGGAAACGGGCGGTTAGCTCAGCGGTAGAGCACTACCTTGACATGGTAGGGGTCACAGGTTCGAACCCTGTACCGCCCACCACTCAAAGTCCAGACGGCACAGCGACTTGAGTGGTTCAACACCGGCAGCGATGGCTGCCACTGACCCCAGAGTGGCCCCTGGAACGAGTAAAGTTCTGCATCTCTGCGGGTGCTTATATTCCGGTGACAAGCCGTCCTCTCTGGCTTCGGGCCCAACCCACTGCGAAAGGATGTGTCTCATCCAACTCGCAACGCTTCGCGCTAAGCGGTCAAGAATGGGCTAGGGCCTGCCTCAGGCGGCTAAAAATGCGGGAAAAAGCTTACTTGCTGGTATTGCGGCCGTGAACGCCTCGCACCCGCTGTGTCATGGCGAGCCGGGCCGGACATGGGCAGCGCTGAAATCGCTTTCTCAGACGCACGTCTTGCTTTAGCATCGCCTACCGCGCTGACGGAAAGGAAGACTGGCGATGGACGAGTACCAGCACACCGTGCTGACCAGAGGGGGCTATCGCGTTGTGGCCATCACGCGTGAAGAGGTTTATGCCGCTGACAGCGTCGTGGCTTATGCGGTGGTCACGGACGCGGGCACGCGCTTGACGCCCGACCTCTCGCTGGATCAGGCCAAAGTCTGGATCGACTCACTGGTCGAAAGCGAAGGCGGTGGGCGCAGGTCCGACGCTCTGGATCACAAGTCAACTATTCGTCGCTAAACGCTGACAGAAGCAAGCCAGGGAGAAGGGCGCGTGTCCAAGCTCAAAATTGCCGCAATCGCCACCGTGGTGACGATGCTCATCGGGTATTGCCTGTCGGGATACCTGACGTTGCTGCTATTGCGGCTGGATACCAAGCTGTACGCGTGGGACACCTACTATCGCTACGTCAGCGCCATGGGTCTTCCGGAAGTCGCGCCTTACGTGACCAAGATCAAGTTGGCTGGGGCGTTCGGTTTTGGCCTGCCGGGGATCGTCTGGGCAATCGGCATGGTGCTATTGGTCAAGCCCAAGCAGAAAGCGCTGCATGGCGACGCGCGCTTTGCGGGCGCTGCCGACCTCTCCAAGCATGGGCTGTTCAAGCCAAGCCCGAATGGCATCGTAGTCGGCAAGTTCAATGGCAAGTTGGTCCGGCTCAGTGGCCAGCAGTTCGTCATCCTCGCCGCGCCGACGCGCTCCGGTAAGGGCGTGGGCGTGGTCATTCCCAATCTGCTCGAGTACCAGGAATCGGTGGTGGTTCTGGACATCAAGCAGGAAAACTTCGATCTGACCAGCGGCTGGCGTGCCAGCCAGGGGCACGAGGTTTTTCTCTTCAATCCGTTTGCCGAAGATCGCCGCACGCACCGCTGGAACCCGCTCACCTACGTGTCGGCTGATCCGGCCTTCCGCGTCTCGGATCTGATGAGCATCGCCGCGATGCTGTACCCGGACGGTTCCGACGATCAGAAATTCTGGGTCAGCCAGGCGCGCAACGCGTTCATGGCGTTCTCTCTTTATCTGTTCGAAAACTGGGACGAGGAGCTGTCACTGGGCTTCCCGGGCGGGGCAGGGGCGCCTACGTTGGGCGGAATCTACCGTCTTTCGTCGGGCGACGGTACCGACCTCAAGAAATATCTGAAGTCGCTGTCCGAACGCAGGTTCCTCAGCAGCAACGCCAAGTCGGCGTTTGCCAACATGCTGTCACAGGCGGATGAGACCTTCGCCTCCATCATGGGCACCCTGAAAGAGCCGCTCAACGCCTGGATCAATCCCGTCCTGGACGCTGCTACCAGCGCCGACGATTTCCTGCTGACGGATCTGCGCAAGAAGAAGATGACCATCTACATCGGCATCCAGCCCAACAAGCTGGCCGAGAGCCGCCTGATCATCAATCTGCTTTTCAGCCAGATCATCAACCTCAACACCCGCGAACTGCCCAAGTCCAACCCTGAGCTCAAGTACCAGTGCCTGTTGCTGATGGACGAGTTCACCTCGATCGGCAAGGTGGACATCATCTCCACCGCCGTGGCCTACATGGCCGGCTACAACATCCGTCTGTTGCCCATCATCCAGAGCATGGCGCAGCTGGACGCCACCTACGGCAAGGACCTCTCGCGCACCATCATCACCAACCACGCCCTGCAGATCCTCTATGCCCCGCGCGAGCAGCAGGACGCGAATGACTACTCCGAGATGCTGGGGTACACCACCATCAAGAAGAAGAACGTCACCAGAGGGCGTGAGACGACCCATAGCGTTTCCGAGGAGCGCCGGGCGCTGATGTTGCCGCAGGAATTGAAGGCAATGGGGATGGCTCAGGAAGTGTTCCTCTATGAGGGAATTCCACACCCTGTCAAATGCGACAAGATCAAATATTACGAAGACAAATATTTCACGTCGCGTTTGCTAGAGAAAGTTTTAGTGAAGCCGATTCAGTTTTGATGTGACGATCATGCTAGTTCATGCTGTGTTGAGCACATTTTGCTGAAATTTTAACTAATGCTTGACGTGGCTTCGTTGTCAGTGCAGATTTGCAGGGTCCGCGTAGCGTACGGTCTGGACGATGCCGGGATCGGCGCGGTAGGGGTTGCAACATGGAACGTTTCCGATGATTTTTTCAATGAAACCAGTATCTTCCGTCGCCACGGTCTTTCGGAGGCTTCGACTGCGTGTGTCGAACCATCACTGTTGGGGCTGCGGAAGGCAGTTCTGGGTTCATGTCGAGCCAATGGCAGATGTGAATCCTTTTGGCGAAAGCCTTCACTCCCGCCATGGAGATGTAGCGTGAGGCAAGCGCAATTCCTAAAAATGTGTGTGATGTCGGGTGCAGTCATCTTGCTCAGCGCCTGCGCGACCAAGGCTGCTCCCGATTTCGGTGGTCGTTGGAAGCCGGTCAATCGGTTTGCCAAGACAACTATGGAGATCCCGCTCTACAAGTCCTACGTCTATCAAGCAACGCCGATGGATGGAACATTGAAGGCAATGCTTGAACGGTGGGCCAAGGACTCAAGCATGGAGCTGGATTACAAGATCCTTTCGGACTACACCCTATACGGCGCTGTATCCGAGATCGCCAGTACAAACGTGAGCGAGGCTGCGTCTAGTCTGAGCACGGTGTATGCAGCGCAAGGAGTTTCCGTGTCGGTTGCGGGCAACAAGATTGTCGTACAGCCGGCTGCCTCCTCTGCGTCCGGACCTGCATTGAATCAATAAATTTATTCCGTCGCCTCTGTTAGGGGCTGGCCTGACGATAGCATTTGGTAATCAACGGATAACCCATGTTTCGTAAGAAGGAAACTGCGGGGGCCAAGGTGGAGCAATCCGTCGCCAAGGCCGTCAGTTATGAGATCACTGTGGCCGACATGGCTCGCAAGAGTGAGCGACGTGCGTGGATGGTCGCGGGTTGCTCGGTGGCGCTATCAATTGTGCTGGCGGGCGGGTATTTTTATATTCTTCCCTTGAAGGAAAAAATTCCTTTCTTGGTGATGGCCGACGCATATACCGGTACTGCAACCGTCGCTCGTCTGACTGGGACCTTTCAGGGTGAAACAATCACCACGAATGAGGCAGTCAACCGCAGCAATGTTGCTCAATATGTGCTGGCGCGTGAGTCTTACGATTCGCAGTTGATGGGGTTGAGAGACTGGGACCTTGTCTTTTTGATGTCTTCAGATCCCGTCGCTGCCTCCTACCGACAGCTTTATGCCAGGAGCAATCCTGCCAATCCGTTCGTCATGTACGGCCGGGAGAAAGCCATTCGGGTCAAGATTCTCAGCTTGACGCCACTTGAAGCACGCTCAGATGGTGGCTTCAATGGTGCGTCGGTTCGTATTCAACGAAATTTGTTCGACAAGCGGACCGGTATCAGCAAGTACCTGGACAGCCGGATCATCACCATGCGTTTCACCTATCGCAATGATGTGGCGTTCTCCGAGCAGGACAGGGTGTTGAATCCGTTGGGCTTCCAGGTGTCTGATTATCGGGCTGATACCGATTATTCGAAGGGTGTGCCTGTGCCGACAGATGACGCCCAAGCACTTGGAGCGCCGGCAGACCAGGCAGCGCCAATGGACCCTGCTGAGCTTCCGGCCGACGCGGCAGAGCAAATGCCTGTGATCGGATCTGGTGCAACTCAAACAGTGCAGCCAGAGATGGCCGAGCCGATTTCCATTGGAACTGCTGAGGGAGCAAGCAACCGATGAGTAGTGGACGTAAATATGGGCTTGCAGTGGCCCTCCTTGTTGCATTTGCCGCGTCGCCGGTCGCCGTGCAGGCGCAGGCGGTCGATTATTACGACTACAAACCAGATCAGATCTATCAGGTCCGGACCGGTTTGGGTATTACGACGCAGATTGAATTAAGTCCGAACGAAAAGATTCTTGACTACAGCACTGGATTCAGCAGTGGCTGGGAATTGACCCGCCGGGGTAATGTCTTCTATTTGAAGCCGAAGAATGTCGACGTGGATACGAATCTGATGATTCGCACGGAGATGAATTCCTATATCTTCGAGTTGAAAGTTGTTGCGACCGACTGGCGCCAGCTTGAGCAGGCGCGTCGAGAAGGCGTGCAGTATAAAATTGCATTCACCTATCCTGGTGATACGCAGTTCGCAGTCGCGCAGAAGGCGGTGGAAGAGGATGTCAAGCCGCTGTTGAGTAGCGAGCTCGCAAAGGATCGTCAGTATTACTTCGACTACTCCTACTCAACGCGAAACAAGAAAAAAGCCTGGTTGATACCAGTTAGTGCATACGATGATGGTCGCTTCACCTACTTGAAGTTGAATCCGTCTCCTGAGTTCCAGACTGGTAGCTTTCCGGCGGTGTTCGGCCGTGAGCAGGAGCACGGTGAAGACTTCGTGGTGAACACTACCGTCGAAGGGAATACGTTGGTCGTGCATGGGACCTACCCTTATCTGGTCATCCGTCACGGTGATAACGTGGTCGGGCTGCGAAGGAATGCGAAGAAATGAGTCCAAATACTTCTAACAATGACCAAGGTCGTGAGCAGGTCGATCCGGCCTCCGGTACTCACGAGGAAGCACTGGGTTCTAATCCCTACTACAATCGTGCGCAGGGCGATGCGCCCAATCTGGATGCCGCCGCGCCGACGTTACGAAGCGCTGAAGACCAGCGCCTGAACAGGAAGGCGTTGGTGTTCTTGGCGGGCATCGTGGCTTTGCTTATCTTGATGGGATTTTTGGTGCTTCGGAAGTCTCGCGACGACGAGCAGCCTCCCAAGAAGGAAACGCAGGTGGCGCGTACCGCCACTCCGACGATTCCTAGTCTGCAGAGTGACCCGGAGCCGGTGCAGCAGACCCGCGAGCCGGATGCGATCGATTTGCTGCCTGCGCTCCCCAGTTCTGCGCCCCAGCAGGTCAATTATCAGCCGATGCCGGAGGCGCCAGAGCGCGACCGTGGGCCTACGCTGCTTGAACGCCGGATGGCGTCAACTGGTATGGGTTCGGGTGGTCAGAATACTGGCGGTGACGGCGTGGCTGATCAGCCACCGCAACCTTCCGATGAAATGTACCGCCAGTTGATGTCACGTGCGTCGGGCGGCGAACCGCAGCCTGAAAGCAGCCAGTCCAGGCGGGGTCCGGACGTGGATGATGTTTCCAGCGCTAGTTTCATCAATCACCCAGACGCTCTGCTGGTCAGGGGTACGTACCTGCGCTGCGTGCTTGAGACGCGGATCATCACGGATGTACCTGGATTTACGTCCTGCCTATTGACCGAGCCCGTCTATTCCATCAACGGACGCAGTCTTCTGCTGCCGAAGGGTTCCAAGATTTACGGCAGCTATGGTGGCGGTCCGACTGGTAAGCGCGTGTCTGTCATCTGGGATCGCATCACCACGCCGAATGGAATCGATGTTGCGATGTCCAGCCCTGGTGTCGACCAGTTGGGCGGTGCAGGACATCCCGGGCAGTACAGTGCGCACTGGGGCAGTCGCATCACGTCCGCGCTGATGATCAGTATGCTTGCTGATATCTTCAAGTATGCGGCGGCCGAGAACGGCCCCGAGACAACGACGATTACGGGCAATGGTTTGGCGATTCAGCAGCCCTACGAAAGTTCCACTGCACGAACCATGGAGCGTCTGGCAGGTGAAGCGCTCAATGAAAACATGCGTCGGCCGCCCACGGTCACGATCAATCAGGGTGTCGTGGTGAACGTGTACGTTGCAAAGGATGTTGATTTTACTGCCGTGCTTGCGCGGCGCCGCTGACGGATAGATGTGATGGACGCCGAGTCCAAGATTGCTGACGTATCGAGTGAGTTCCTGCGCTATCAGTACGAGGTGCTGGGAATTCATGAGTACATGACCTCCAAGGAAGTGACGGAAATCTGTATTAACCGTCCGGGAGAGCTCTATCTTGAAACGGCGTCTGGCTGGCAGCGAGTTGAGGTGCCGAGCCTGACCTTCGAACGCGCTCGGCAGTTCTGTACTGCCGTGGTCAATGAAAGCAACACGGGGCAGCGAATCACCGATGCTGACCCCGTTGTTTCATTGACGTTTCCCACAGGTCAGCGCGCTCAATTTGTGATTCCGCCGGCATGCGATGCGGGCAAGGTGTCGATCACCATCCGCCTTCCGTCCAAGCACATGAAGACGCTCGCCCAGTATCAGGAGGATGGGTTCTTTGATCAGATCCTTGAGACCGGTCATAGCCTGACTGAGCAGGATCGCGAGCTGCTGGAGCTGCGACATACCCGCAATTACGCTGAATTCTTCAGGCGCGCCGTCCTTTACAAGAAGAATATTGTCGTCTCGGGTGCAACCGGTAGCGGCAAGACCACGTTCATGAAGTCGCTGGTGCATCATATTCCCGAGAACGAGCGCCTCGTCACGATCGAAGACGCCAGGGAACTGTTCCTGACGCAGCAAAACACCGTCCATCTCCTCTATTCGAAGGGTGGGCAAAGTGCAAGCAACGTGTCGGCCAAGAGCTGTATGGAGGCGTGTCTGCGCATGAAGCCGGACCGGATCATTCTGGCCGAGTTGCGCGGCGATGAGGCGTTTTACTTCATCCGAAATTGCGCATCTGGTCACCCTGGTTCGATCACGAGTTGCCATGCCGGCAGCCCGGAACAGACGTGGGACCAGTTGGCGCTGATGGTCAAGGCTTCCAACGAAGGCTCAGGTCTGGAGTTTGCGATCATCAAGCGCTTGCTGATGATGACGATTGACGTGGTGGTGCACATCAAGGCACATGCTGGCCGGCGTTACATCACGGGCATCGACTTCAATCCTGAGCGCGCCTTCAGTTGATGTCAGGTGATGGCTGTAACTTTGAGCTGATGAGGTGAATCATGCTTCCTGGAATTGAAATGGCTGCGTGTGCGGACATGGCAGTCCCGATGTCGGTCATGCAGCACGTGGTGAACGTTGAGTCTTCCAGCAACCCCTACGCGATTGGCGTTGTGGGTGGGAGGCTCGTGCGTCAGCCGAAGACAATGGGGGAGGCACTGGCAACGGTCAAGATGCTGGAGGACAAGGGCTACAACTTTTCCGTGGGCCTGGCCCAGGTCAATCGCTATAACTTGGCCAAGTACGGTCTCGGGTCCTACGAGAAAGCATTTCACCAGTGCTCGAACCTCCAGGCAGGCTCGAAAATTCTGGCGGAATGCTATTCACGGTCCGGCAATGACTGGGGTAAATCGTTCAGCTGTTACTACTCGGGGAACTTCGTCACCGGTTATCGACATGGCTATGTGCAAAAAATCTACGCGTCCATTCAAGGCCAACGGGGGGCTGAAGCCGCCGCACCCATCCCCGTTGTGAGCACGGGGCGGTCACCGGCACCCCGTCAAGCACCGGCCCTTCAGAACGTGCAAATAGAGCGTAGAATCGTAGACCAGGACACAGGCGAGAGGGTGCAGGGAATGGCACAAAGGGCACAATTCGTACCCCAGCGTAGCGGCGATTCGGCACTTGTGATCGCGCCTGCGAGCGTCTCCGAGTACGCCCGGGGAGCGTTGGTCAGGACAGCCGATGCGGCGCTTGCGAATGTTGTCGCCGGCGCGCTGACCAAGCGTGGCGGTCCGAGCCAGGGCGATGCTGCCGCTGAACTGATGGCCGAAATGCAGCGCGAGTCAGCAGGTAGTGCGGCCGGTCCATCGGGCCCGGTGATGCTGCGCCCCTGGGGAGAAAAGGCAAGCGCCGCGCGCCCCGTCGGCCAGCCAAATCCTCCAGCGTTGCCTGCCGCACCAAGTGTAGATACCGCATTCGTTTTTTGACGATTGCAACCCCAACGGCTGGCAATGCCAGCCAGTAGTTGTCGCTAGACCATCATCAAGGAGATTGACAGTGAAGTTGAATAACCAAGACATCGCAAATGCACGTCGTACGCTCAAGACCATTGCTTATGCCGTCGCGTCGGTTGCCCTGTTTGCTTCGGGTGCTGCACTGGCGACAGGTGGCACCTCGTACGGCGGTACGGATAAGAGAGTCTGTGGCTTTTTCGAAGACATCAATGGCCTGCTCAGCATGGCGTCGATTGCAGTTGTGACCATCGCCGTGATCTTTTCGGGTTACCAGATCGCATTTGCCCACAAGCGTATTGGCGATGTTGCTCCCATCCTGATCGGCGGCGTTTTCATCGGTGCTGCGGGGCAGATTGCGACGATGCTGATCGGCGAGGAAGGCGAGAAGTGCACCGCAATGGTGACGCAGCTCAGCCAGTACATGAATGCATAAGAACGTCGTCTTCAGAGGTTGCACTCGCCCGGCAATGTTCATGGGTGTCCCATACTTGCCGTTCTTCATAATCGTGGGCGGGACATTCCTGCTGTCTCTGTACACCAGGATGTGGGTCATGGCGGCGATTCCTCTTGAGATCTTTGTCCTGCGGCAGATGGCGCGCCGTGATGAGATGATTTTCCGGATGCTTGGGCTGAAGGTCCAGTTTCAGTTGAAGGTCAGGAATGTGGGTAATCACTCGGGGAACTGGGTGTTTTCGCCTAACACCTATCGTCGAACACCCGCGCCGAAAGATTGAAGCAGGCACCGAACCGGCAGCTGGTCTGCCGGTTCGCTGCATGGAAGGTCCTTGGTTACGTGTTTTCAATGGAATAAAGCATGTTCAGTCCAGATGCGCCAATTGGTGACTTCATCACGTTGTCATCCCATGTTGCACCTGCGGTCATCAAGACCACGGGCGGCGATTTCCTGATTACATGGCATTTGGAAGGGCTGCCATTTGTCGGCCGTGAAGACTGGGATCTGGAACACAAGCACAACACCTTCAACCGTCTGCTGCAGACTCTTCGCGCTCCTGATTTCGTGAACGTGGCGTTCTGGGTTCACGATGTGCGCCGCAAGCGTCGCCTCAAGAGCAAGAGTTCCTTTCGGCAGCGCTTCAACCAGGATCTGTCTGACGAGTATTTCGAAATGCTCTCGGCCCAGCGGATCATGCAGAACGAGCTGTACCTGACCATGATTTACCGCCCCGTGGTGGCGGGCAAGCGTTTCGTGGAAAAATCGACCAACGTCGAGAAGTTGCAGGCTGAGCAGAATCAGGCGATTGCCAAGCTGATGGAAATGGCGGGTAATGTTGAAGCCGTGATTCGCGACTATTCTCCGTATCGTCTTGGCATGTACGAGGCAAAGAATGGGGTCGTCTTTTCCGAGGCGCTCGAGTTCTTTGGTTATCTGATCAACCGGATCGATGAGCCGGTTCCAGTGCTATCGGCGCCGATCAAGGATTATCTGCCAGTTAGTCGGCACACATTTTCGCCCAAAACGGGCGACTTCCTGGTGACGACGCCGAACGGAGGCAATCACTTCGGGGCCATCCTCAATATCAAGGAATACGCTGAGGCGACCTTCCCGGGCATCCTCAATGGCCTCAAATACCTTGATTTCGAGTACGTGATCACCCATTCCTTCAGCCCGATGGGGCGGCAGGATGCATTGAAGGTGCTCGACCGTACCAAGGGCATGATGATTTCGTCCGGCGACAAGGCCGTCAGCCAGATCATCGAGCTGGACCAAGCGATGGACCAGCTGTCTTCGGGGAATTTTGTACTTGGCGAATATCACTTCTTGATCGCCATCTATGCCGATAGCCAGGAGCGGCTGTCGCAGAACATTGCGGCAACACGTGCCGAACTTTCCAATGCGAGTTTCGTTTCTGCCAAGGAAGATATCGCGATCGCTTCGTCCTTTTATTCTCAGCTGCCTGGAAACTGGCGCTACAGGACGCGTCTGGCCAACATCAGCTCGCTGAATTTCCTCGGCTTGTCGCCGCTGCATAATTTCGCAACCGGCAAGCAGCACAATAATCCATGGGGAGACTGCGTCACGACGCTGCAGACCACCAACGGCCAGCCGTATTATTTCAATTTCCACGCGACCCATCCTTCAGAGAATTCTCTTGGGGAAAAAGCGATTGCCAATACGATGGTGATCGGCAAGTCCGGTACCGGTAAGACTGCGCTGATCAACTTCCTGTTGAGCCAGGTGCAGAAGTACGAGCCGTCGCCGACGATCTTCTTCTTCGACAAGGACCGAGGTGCGGAAATCTTCGTGCGTGCCTGTGGTGGAAACTATCTTGCGCTCGAAAACGGTCAGCCTACCGGCTTCAATCCGTTCCAGTGCGAGCGCTCGGAAGAGAATGTCCAGTTCCTTGCGGACCTGATCAAGGTGCTGGCTGGCAAGCGTGAGTACACCTCGCGCGAGGAAGAGGATATCTACCGGGCGGTCGAGAACATGCTCGATACGCCAATGCACTTGCGCAGCATGAGCAATTTTCAGAAGAGCCTCCCCAACATGGGGGACGACGGCTTGTACGCGCGTATGCGGCGCTGGACGTCGGGCAATTCACTCGGTTGGGTGTTCGACAATCCGGTTGACACGATCGACCTGAGTCGCGCGAACATCATCGGCTTCGATTACACCGACGTCATCGATAACCCTGAAGTTCGCGTGCCGGTCATCAATTATCTGCTGCATAAGCTTGAATCGCTGATCGATGGGCGCCCCCTCATTTACGTAATGGATGAGTTCTGGAAGATTCTGGACGGCGAGGGTGGCCTGAAGGAATTTGCCAAGAACAAGCAGAAGACCATTCGTAAGCAAAACGGTATGGGTATCTTCGCCACGCAAAGCCCTGAAGACGCTTTGAAGAGCGACATCGCCGCGGCCCTGATCGAGCAGACTGCCACGCTGATCCTGCTGCCCAATCCGAACGCGAGCAGGGAAGACTATATCGAAGGCCTGAAGCTGACTGATGCAGAATTCCAGGTCGTTACGGCCTTGGACGAACGGTCACGCTGCTTCCTTGTAAAACAGGGGCATGCGTCGAGCGTATGTCAGCTCAATCTGCGCGGCATGGATGATGCACTATCGGTGATTTCCGCATCGACCGATAATATCGAGATCATGCATCGGGTGATTCAGGACGCAGCGCTCAAGCGTGGCGTCCATATCAGTGAACTCTCGCCTGAAGAATGGCTCGACACGTTTTATGAAAAGCGTAAAGGCTCGCGCAGTAAAAAACAGCAGGTCATTGCTGCCTGAGTTCAAGGAAGTTGCGCATTTTGATCGATTGAATAGGGAAGCTGGAGAATAAAGATGAACGTACAGACTGAACGCGCTAGAAAAACCTATGCTTTCCGGTCCAAGCTACGAACGTTGGTACTGGTGGCTGGCTGCACAGTATGCCTGAACGGCCAGGCTGTTACATTCATCGATCCTGCGAACCTAGTTGAAAATTTCACGCAGCGGGTCCAGTCCGCATGGCAGTTTGCCAAAGATAATTCGCAATATGCGAAAGAAGCGCAGTACTTCATCGACCAGGCGCAGCGGTGGAAGCGGCAATACGATGCGGCAATGGCCTTTATTAATTTGCAAGCCTTTCGTTCGTTGCTGCCCGACGGCGTAAAGCTGGAAAAGGTTGATGAAGAGTACATGGTGAAAGAACGGTGTGGTGGCGATGCCCCCAGTGTATTTAGTGTTTCCGGACTAAAAGAGATCATCAAATCTAAAGTTCAGGAGGCTATGAATAGCGAGGGTATCGATGAGCAACAGAAAAAGACTTGTGCTTATATCCAGATGTTGAAGAACAAGCAATATAATGAGTCAATTGATTTTCTTGAAAAAACAATGCCGGCCTTTCAACGCCGGCTGGATGGTATTGTGATCGGCGCGAGTGGCAATAAAAAGCCAGGCGAAATTTCGGCATTGATGTTCGAGTTGAAGGCTCTTTCCAATGCGATGGATATCCAGATGTCGACGTGGACCGCTCGCAATCAAGCGTACCAGAGCTATATCGTTTTGATGGAGGACAAGCAGAAGTCGCTGGCGACGCAGGCGCTTAAGGGAAAAGAGATACTGCTGGGTACCGTTGTGAAGAATCTTGCTTTACGTGCTGCGTTGAAGAACGAGCAAACCAAGTAAAGGTCTATCGGAAATTCGGCTGAAGTTTTCGCTTCGGCATCGTTGGAATTAAGGAACGTGTCTCATGGTTATGGACATCGCTAGTACAGTATCAAGTTGGCTGCCAAGCCTACGTGTGGCCGACGGTGGCTCGATAGGAGATTTCTTCTTCTTTCAGGCCATCATCAAATATCTCCGTATCGAAATTTACAATTTCGGTCTTGAGACGATGCGCAGCCTGATGGGCTGGGTCGGTGGTATCGCGATGACCTTGATGACGCTGTGGATATTGTTTCAGGGCTACTTGATCATAACGGGTAGAAGCCGTGATTCGATGATGGCATTGGTCACTGGCATGGCGCGTGGCGCGCTGATAGTGATGGTTGCATCCTCGATGGGAATGTTTGGCAAAGACCTGCACCAGTTTCTCGCGGTGGACGTTCCCCAGGAAATCACGGGGTTGATCACCGGCAAGGAAGATGAAACGGCGGAGCAGCAGATCGACCAAAGCCTGGCCTGGATGCAGGTTGCGCTGACCACGATCGACGCCCTGCAAGTGGTGGATGACAAGGGACTGCAAGAGGAAAAAGCCACCGCGATGTGGATGACAGGTATCGGCACCGGTGGTCCGGCGCTGACGGCGGCTGCCATGTTGTTGCTGTATCAAGTGGCCATTGCGCTGTTCGTCGGTTTTGGTCCGCTGTTCATCCTGTGCCTGCTCTTCGACCAGACCAAGCAACTGTTCCAGAAGTGGCTGCTTTACGGGATCGGCACGATGTTTTCGATGGGCGTGCTGGCGGCCATGGTGTCGATCTGCATGAAGATGGTTGTGAAGGTTGCCGGATCACTCTGGGCGGTCAAGGGGCTTGGCGTGTTGTTGGATACGGATTTCACGAACGGCATCACCAGCCAGGCAATGCAGACGGGTGGTATGGGCGTATTGTTGACGCTCCTGATCCTGACGACGCCCCCGATGGCTGCATTCTTCTTCCAAGGCACCTTGGGGAGCTTCATGGCGTACTCGCAGATTGGCGGTGCGACCTCGGCCGGCGGATCGCCTGGACCGCAGGGGCAGGCGCCTGGGTCTTATACCCCCCCTGCACCAGCTCGACAAGGGGAAGGTTCAGCGCAATCTTCTACGTCATCTCAAGATTCCGGAAGAGTTATGACATCTGGTAACACAGGAGCGAGTCAGCCGACTGGCTTGATGGCTAAAGCAGATCAGTCAAATTCTAATATTCGATACTGAGGTGTATGCACTTGAAAGATTATGGATCTTTTGCTTTCTGGTTGCTTGCTATCTCAACCATACTGAGTGGCGGTTTGCATGCGGAAGGAAGTTGTCCGCCCGGCAGCTATCCGGTTGGTGGGCAAGGAGTCTCCGGATGTGCACCTATCCCTTCAGGCAGTAGCAACTCAGGCCCGACACCAACAGGTGAGTGGCGCAAAACTTGGGGTGCCGTCGCTATGTCTAAGGTGGGTGATGGCGCAATTGGCGTTTCAAGCGGCTTTGTCTCCAAAACGCAGGCTAAAGACGACGCTCTTAAGAGTTGTGAGCGTCTGACAACCAAAGGTTGCAAAATCGAGGGTTACTACAAAAACCAATGTGTAGCACTCGCTCAACCCCCTATGGGTGGTCCGGTAGTAATTGGTACTGGACCCACTGAGGATGGGGCTGGAGAGCAGGCTGTCGGCGGTTGTAATAAGGCTTCTCAGTATTGTAAAGTGCTGTTCAAGGGATGTAGCGATCCGGTTTTTAGATCCTACAGATAAATTGGTGTTTCACTAGTTCATCTCCCGAGAAGCCTGAGGGGAGGCTGATGTCGTAAGCAGCGCCGACACCCATGTCGCAGGTGTTGGGGCTGCCCAGGTTCAGCAGCAAAGCGAGCAAGTTCCATTTCAGATTTCTAAAAGTTAATACGCATAAACACATCCGGAAGACTTGCCCTTCTATGATTTAACGTTCTTAAGTTCGCTAAATCAAGCCGAGGTAATTTGTTGACGCTCCTGATCCTGACGACGCCCCCGATGGCTGCATTCTTCTTCCAAGGCACGCTGGGCAGCTTCAGGGCGTACTCGCAGATCGGTGGCGCGGCCTCGGCCGGCGGATCGCCTGGACCGCAGGGGCAGGCGCCTGGGTCTTATACACCCGCACAGCGAGTCACTGAGAATTCCACCTCGGCTACTGGTGCTTCTACGGTTAGAGGAATGGGAGCTAATACTTCGTCTGGTACAGAGTCGAGCCAAAGCGCACGTGGTGCACATCGTGATTTGAATGTTTAGGAGCCTGAAGTGAAGCTCTGGATATCATTTGCATTGCTCTTAATGCTAGATTTCTACTCCTCAAGCGTTTTCGCAGAAGGCAACTGTCCTTCAGGATTTTATCCTATTGGCGGACAAGGCGCTGTGGGCTGCGCTCCAGTGAGCTCCCCTACTAATGCGACGCCCACTGCTACCGGGGAATGGGAGACCAGATGGGGAGCTTTTGCGTTCGATGAAGCCAAAGGTTTCATGGGAGCATCTTCAGGCCAAGAGTCTAAGAAAAAAGCTCGTAAAGAGGCGGAGTTAGAATGTATGAAAGTAGGTGGGATTAAATGCAAACCTATTTTCTTTTATAAAAATCAATGCGCAGCAATTGCAATTGGGTCGGGCTCTGGAGGTTACGGATACTCGGGTGCGCCTACCGTTGAAGGTGCAAAAGTCCTTGCAATGAAGGCCTGTGTCGGAACCTCGTCCGGGAAAACGTGCGAAATAATATATTCCGCTTGTAGCATGTCTTCCTTTAGGAGCTACTAAATTTATCGCCGTAATTTGTCTTTTTTTTGATTTTGGTATAAGTCATAACAAATGCTGAAAAGTGGATCCAGTCGCTCCATGGCTCTTAGCGCTTATACATGTTGTTCGACATGGATTTCATGAGGAGCATTGTCTGTCGAACCATGCAAGCCAGCGACATGGATGACAGGTATCGGCACCGGTGGTCCGGCGCTGACGGCGGCTGCCATGTTGT
>NZ_JARVTF010000018.1:0-2493 GCF_030208825.1 Xanthomonas sp. LMC-A-07 | reverse complement strand
CGTCGGCCTGGCCGATGTGGTTAGGCTCATCCTCCGACGCCGTTGATCAGACCATCCTTAGGCGCCGGCCGAAGTAGCCGGAGCCCGCTCTAACTCTGATGCAGATATATCCGCTAGCCAGATGGTGCGGCCCTCCGAGCCGACGCACTCGACGGCGAAAGCGGCCTCATGGCCTGGCTGAACCGCGTGCACCAGAACGACTGCTCCAAGGTCGCCGATCTGGGGAGGCCTTTGGCTGGAGTCGTGGTCTATCCGAGCGTCGGGGATGTTTGCGATAACGCGAACTATGTCGAACTCAGAGATTCGCATTGCGGGACCTAACACTTGAATTAAGCCGCGCCACGAAGTGGCGTCGGCTTGAATGAATTGTTAGGTGCCGCTGCCCGCATTGGATGATCCGGATGCTCGGCCACGAATGCTGCAACCTCCGAGAGCTTCGCAGGAAGTGGCACGCAAGGATGGCTGCGGTAACTGAAGAAGCGGAAGCCCGCGTTGTACAGCGCCTGGACCTTAGCCCATTGCTCAGTGTCTTTGGCCGCAGGTGCCTTGAAGGACCGGCCCATCTCATGGAGCTGACCGCCGCAATTAGCACAGACGACTGGGGTGTCACGGGGCGCCACCTTGAAGCTCTTGCGGCAGTCGAAGCAAGCATGCGCCACCAGGTAGGAGGCACCTGGTGTAGCAACCTTGGGCGTAGCAGGTGCACGGTTACCTGCATCCCGCCGGAGTGCCATGCGTCTGCTCTTCTCGGAAGCTGTCATAGGCACCTAACGTTTGAATTAAGCCGACTGGCGAAGCCAGTTCGGCTTGAATGAATTGTTAGGCACCGCCGACGCCTACGATGACGCAGATTGCAGGTGTGGTTAGGAACCAAACAACTGGCAGCCAGACGAGCTTACGTGCCCGGAGCCACAGCGGTTTGAGGTGGGGCGGGATAGTAGACGACGGCTGTGCGATCCAGCCCAGCTCACGAAAATTGTTGTGGTAGCCAGGACCAAGACCAGGAAATTGCGTGAGGTGTTCCCAGGTGGCTCGATCAGCGCTCAGAAGATCTCGACGAAAGCGGATGTTGAGTAGGGCGCCAGCCACGCCGGCAAGTGCAAGACTACCCGCGGCATAGAACGTGATCAGCCACTCTCGTGGACCGACCACACCGAAACGCAGCATAAGAACCCAAGCTGCCAAAACTCCCCATGCAACAAATAGCCATCGAACTTTCATGCAGTGCCTAACGCTTGAATTAAGCCGAGTTGCGAAGCAACTTCGGCTTGAATGAGTTGTTAGGCAGTGAGTGGCCGCGAAGGTTGGATGGTGCAACCCTGCTCCCCAGCACTGCCGCCTTGACCGAGTGTGCCACAGCTTGCGGGATGGAGCTTGCCTCAGCGATGCAGCGGCGCGTGATGCCGCCGAAGCCAATTGCAACGAGCGCAGCGCGGGAACGACGTGCCAAGGCGAAGCACCGAACTTACCGCAACCCGCAACGGTGATGACTGCTGTCCGGAGCCAACCGCATGTACGCCTGCGAACTCACCGAAGCAGCAACCACCAACGCATTTGCTCCACCACGGCCTAACGCCTGAATTAAGCCGACCCGCGAAGCGGGTTCGGCTTGAATGAATTGTTAGGCGCCAAGCCCAAGTTTTCCGCGGTAGGGCGCCAAGAGCAGATCGTGCACATTGTTTACGCGAGTCAGAAGACTAGAGATAGAACCACTGCGGATCGAAAGCTCTTCCGAAAGTGCTTGAAGTTCTTCAGAACTGCACGGCTGCCGCCTGAACATCACGAGTGACGCCTGATGGGCCACGTGGTCTCGGTGAGGAATCTCGGCCTGAAGGTCTTTGACAAGCTGTGAGTCTGAGCATGTCTTAGCGAAGACTTTCAGGAGCGTACCAAGCGCTGCGTTATCGTAGTCGCTGCCTGTGAAACCGAAGTGCAGGTCGATACCTAAGCGATGCTTGGCAATGCTGAAGTAGTTCCGCAAGTAGGTCTTTAGCAGTGCCTCAATGAGCTGATAGCCGCCAAGCGTCAGGTTGGCGATCTCTTGATAGCTCTTTGCTGCGGATGCCCGATCTGTGTCCATGGCGCCTAACACCTGAATTAAGCCGAGCCGCGAAGCGGCTTCGGCTTGAATGAATTGTTAGACCTTTCTGCCGGACTCAAACGTCCTGGCCATGCTGAGCGCGGCCCAACAGGGATTCCGCCAAAGTCAGGCCCCTGTGATAAGCCCTGACTGCGACGTCTTCTTGCATGATGCGATCATGAAGGATGTCCTTTCCATCGTCATCAGTGATGGAAATGCCAAGCTCATCTGCTTTGAGAAGACTTTCCCGCTGCTGCTCTGCGCGAGAAAGAGCACTTTTCCACCAGGTTACGGAATCTTCCAGTTGCTTCATTCGCTCTTTTGAAACCACGCCGAACTCCTTGAAAGGTCTAACGCCTGAATTAAGCCGAGTTGCGAAGCAACGTCGGCTTGAATGAGTTGTTAGGCAGTGA
>NZ_JARVTF010000010.1:0-2593 GCF_030208825.1 Xanthomonas sp. LMC-A-07 | reverse complement strand
TCCCGACTCCCGACTCCCGACTCCCGACTCCCGACTCCCGACTCCCGACTCCCGACTCCCGATTCCCGATTCCCGATTCCCAGCCCTTGAGCCATACCGTACCGTCTGGTACGTTCGCCACGTTCTCCCCCGAACCACGGATGCATGGCAGTTGCCGCTGGGCTATCCCGGCCCGGCTTTGCGTGGGAGAACACGATGGACAAGCGTTGGATGGGCGGTCTTGCCGCCATGGCGTTGTTGCTGTCGTCGGCGTCGGCTCTGGCCGGTGCCTTCAGCAAGACCTACGAACGGATTCCGGGTTGGGACGGCGCGCAGATGGGCGCCCTGGTGCTGGTGCCGCAAGGGCAGGGTAGAGGGCCATTTCCGCTGATCGTGATGCCGGCCAGCTGGTCGCTGCCGAATCTAGAATATCTCGGGCGCGCCACCCAGTTGGCCAGCGATGGCTATGTGGTGGTCAGCTACACCTCGCGCGGGTTCTGGGATTCGGCCGGGCAGATCGACATCGCCGGGCCGGATACCGTGGAAGACGTCAGCGCGGTGATCGACTGGGCGCTGGCGCATACGCCGGCCAATCCCGATGCGATTGGCGCCTCAGGCATTTCCTATGGTGCGGGCATCAGCCTGCTGGCGGCCGAGCGCGACCCGCGCATCAAGGCGGTGGCCGCGCTCAGCGGGTGGGCGGATCTGGAAGCTTCGCTTTACTCAAATCGCACGGTGAGCCAGCAGGGCGTGGGCCTGCTGGTAGGGGCAGGCGCGCTCACCGGCCGGCCGGGGCCGGACTTGGCCAAGATCGGCGCCAGGGTGGCGGCTGGCGATTACGACGGCGCGGTGCAGGGCTTCCTGCCGCAGGCCGCATCGCGCAGCCCGGCGGGCGATGTGGCGGCGCTCAATGCGCGCGGCACCGCGGTGCTGCTGGGCAATGCCTTCAACGACGGCCTGTTTCCGCCCAACCAAACCATCGCGTTCTATAACCAGCTGCGCGGCCCCAAACAATTGCTGTTGAGCCAAGGCGACCATGCCACCGCCGAATTGCCGGGCGCGCTCGGGCTGCCCAACGCGGTGTACACGGCGACCACGCGCTGGTTCGACCGCCACCTCAAGCAGCTGCGCAATGGTGTGGACGATGAAGCGCCGGTGCGGCTGTCGCTGCGCGCCGGGCAATGGCTGGACTACCCAGACTGGGCGGCGGTGCAACAGGGCGCCACGCGGTTCGGGCTCTCCGCGCCGGGCGGTCTGCTCAGCCCCACGGGCGGCTTGATCAACGGCACAGCCAGCGGCTGGCAGTCGCGCATTGGTACCGACGTGCCGACGCTCGCCGAGTCTGGCGTGGTGCTGGCCAGTGGGCTGTTGCAGGGAATCGGCTTGCCAGTGACCACTTCCATCCCGCTGGTGAACCGGGCCGGTGCGGCGGTGTGGGTGGGTGCACCGTCGAGCGGAGTGCGCCGCCTGGCCGGCAGTCCATCGTTGCGGGTCACCGTGGTGCCCAGCCAGACGCAGGTGAGCCTGTTCGCCTATCTGTACCGCATGGATGCGCTGGGCGTTGCGCAGCTGCTGACCCACGCGCCGTATTCGCTGCGCGGCGCAACGCCCGGCACGCCGGTGACGCTGGACTGGGCGCTGCAGGCGGCCGCAGCAGAGATCCCGGCCGGGCAGCGCCTGGTGTTGGTGGTCGACACGCGCGATGCGCGCTACACCGATGCCAGCGACGGTGGCGGCACGCTGACCTTTACATCGCCGGCAGCGACGCCATCGGTGTTGAATGTGCCGCTGCGATGAGCTTGTATTTTTGATACTGAAGAGGCTCGGTGGCAGAAGGCTGCCGAGAGCCGTCGGATGGGAGCGTGCTTGGGCGTGTGGGCAGGACTTCAGTGCGAAGTGCAGCTTCGCGTGCATAAGACGATAAGCCGGCCGACGGCTGTCGATTGATCGGTGCCTTGGATTGCGGATGATTGTGTCGGGGTGCATGCATGTGCTCGTAACTGATGCTGTCTTCGCACATGCGGTGTTTTGCTTTTCAGTGTGTCTCATCCCTTCGTCTGCGTTGGTTGCACGGCGCTAACTGGGGTGACGTTGCAGGGTCCTTGCCCGCTCACCATCGCGGGACACGCCGCAAGTACGTCCTTATAGGCTCTTTGGCGGCATCCATGCCGCCAAAGGTCCCGCGACGGTGAGCGGGCAAGGACCGGTCGAGGATGTCGGTGTGCCGGGGTGCAAACAAAAAAGCAGGGCGGTGTGATCCAGACAATGGCTTTTGCAACATGACTTCTGTTTCGAACGGCGCCGCATCGGTGGCTCGGGGGCACCCTGTAGGTCTAGGTTGGTGGCCATATGCATGCGTGCGGTGGAGCTGTCCTAAATGATCTGAAGGACATGATTGGATGTGGAGTTCATCAAGCCGCGGCGGTGGTTGTCTGAGTTCGACGCGTCGCCTGCGCTATCGAATGCGAATCTCGTGTTCCTGATCTGCATGCGAGTGATTGATCAATAAGCGCTGCAGCTCGAACACAACCTGCTTTGCTGTTGTGAGTGCACTGACGGTCTAAGAACCTGTTCACGATCTTCTGAGTAATAGGGCCAAGAAGGCCAAATGGAT
>NZ_JARVTF010000008.1:0-701326 GCF_030208825.1 Xanthomonas sp. LMC-A-07 | reverse complement strand
TGGCGGTAATGCTGAGTACGGCTCCAGTCACGAAAATCTCCTTTTGGCGCCTAACTACTATTGGACCGCCTAAAAGCGGTGTTGCGGCAAGTATCGACGAAGGCCGGAGGTCTGGGAAGGGGGAATTCCTATTCCGTAACAGTGACTTGTCGGATAGCAACCGACAATCTTGACGTCAATGCTGCTTGCGTTATCCGACGTTTGAGCCGGCGTATGAGTTACACCCGTGACGATGCAGGCGTAATGACGCGTCTGACCCCCAAGCTGTTGGATCAGGTCCGTGGTCGGCTGCGGCTTCGCCACTACAGCCTGCGCACCGAGCAGGCGTATGTGGGCTGGATCCGACGCTTCATCCTGGCCAAGGGTAAACGGCATCCAGCGCAGATGGGGCAGGCAGAGGTCGAGGCGTTTCTCACCGACCTGGCGACGCGGGGCCAGGTGTCGGCCGGCACGCAGAATCAGGCGCTGGCGGCACTGCTGTTCCTGTATCGCGAGATCCTGGGCGTGGAGTTGCCCTGGATGGAGAACCTGGTGCGCGCCAAGCGACCGCGGCGCATTCCGGTGGTGCTCTCGGTCGAGGAGGTGACGCGCCTGCTGACGATGCTGGAGGGGGCGTGTCGGCTGATGGCGGGGCTGCTCTACGGCAGCGGGATGCGGTTGCTGGAATGCCTGCGGTTGCGAATCAAGGATGTGGACATGGTGCGTTGCGAGATCGTGGTGCGCGACGGAAAAGGCGGCAAGGATCGGCGGGTGCCGCTACCGCGCAGCCTGCGAGGGGAATTAATGCAGCAGCGCGAGCGGGCGCTGCTACTGCATGCCGCTGATCTCGCCGAGGGAGCAGGACAGGTGTTCCTGCCGCATGCGTTGGCGCGCAAGTATCCCACGGCCGATGTCGAGCCCGGCTGGCAGTATCTGTTCCCCGCCGCGCGTCGATCGGTGGATCCGCGCAGTGGCCGAGTTGGTCGGCATCACGTATCGGAGGAGATCCTCCAGCGTGCGGTACAGGCGGCACGGCGCCGTGCGGGGATTGACAAGCCGGCGACCTGCCACACCCTGCGGCATTCGTTCGCCACGCATCTGCTGGAGGCCGGCCACGATATCCGCACTGTGCAGGAGCTGTTGGGCCACAAGGACGTGGCAACCACGCAAATCTACACGCATGTGCTGGGGCGCGGAGCGTCGGCGGTGCGCAGCCCGCTGGATGGGCTGCATCTCAGCGGTGGGTGAGGTTGCCGCCAATAAGAGCAGCGATCAAAACGACTGCGCGGCCGCCAGGCGTGCGCGGCCGGTGCCCGGCGTCGGCATTCCCCCGTACGCGCCGGTTCCGAGCGCTGTCCTCCCACCTGATGGCTGCTCGCTACGTTTTGTTAGCGGCTCTAAAAAGCTACCCCACGCTGGGTTTGCAGTCAGGCATCGGGAAGGAAGTCCCTTCCACCGTCCGATGCCGGGATACGACGAAGACCGCTAAATATCCGCGGTCTTCATCGCAATGCCTCAGCCGTCCAGCATCGCCTTGTCGCGTACCGCGCCCTTGTCCGCGCTGGTCGCCAGCAACGCGTAAGCCTTCAGCGCGGTGGTGACTTTGCGTGGGCGCACTTCCACCGGCTTCCAGCCCTTGGCGTCCTGCTCGGTGCGGCGTGCGGCCAGTTCTTCGTCGGAGACGAGCAGGTCGATCGAGCGCTTGGGGATGTCGATGAGAATCTTGTCGCCGTTGCGCACCAGGCCGATCGCACCGCCTGCGGCGGCTTCCGGCGAGGCGTGGCCGATCGACAGGCCCGAGGTGCCGCCGGAGAAACGGCCGTCGGTGAGTAGTGCGCAGTGTTTGCCCAGGCCCTTGGATTTCAGGTAGCTGGTGGGGTAGAGCATCTCCTGCATGCCGGGGCCGCCCTTGGGGCCTTCGTAGCGGATCACCACCACGTCGCCGGCTTTGACTTCGTCGGCGAGGATGCCTTTCACTGCCGAATCCTGGCTCTCGTAGACGCGGGCATTGCCTTCGAAGACATGGATGGATTCGTCCACGCCGGCGGTCTTCACCACGCAGCCATCGCGGGCGATATTGCCGTACAGCACCGCCAGGCCGCCTTCCTGCGAGAACGCATGCGCAACATCGCGGATGCAGCCTTCGCTGCGGTCGGTGTCCAGGGTGTCCCAGCGCGTGGCCTGGCTAAACGCAATCTGCGTGGGAATGCCGGCCGGGCCGGCCTTGTAGAACGTATGCACCTTGTCGTCGTCGACCTGGGTGACATCCCATTGCGCGATGGCGTCGGCCAGGGTGCGTGTGTGCACGGTGGCTGCATTGGTGTGCAGCAAGCCGCCACGTGCCAGTTCGCCGAGGATGGACATGATGCCGCCAGCACGGTGCACGTCTTCGATGTGGTACTTGGGCGTGTTCGGTGCCACCTTGCACAGCTGCGGCACGCGCTTGGACAGGCGGTCGATATCGCGCATGCCGAACGGCACCTCGCCTTCCTGAGCGGCAGCCAGCAAATGCAGGATGGTGTTGGTGGAGCCGCCCATGGCGATGTCCAGCGTCATCGCGTTTTCGAACGCTTCGAAGGTGGCGATGCCGCGCGGCAGTGCGGTGGGGTCTTCGCCGCCATACCAGCGGTGGCACAGCTCCACCGCCACGCGCCCGGCGCGCAGGAACAGCTGCTCGCGGTCGGCATGCGTGGCCACTACGGTGCCATTGCCGGGCAATGAAAGACCCAGCGCTTCGGTGAGGCAGTTCATCGAATTGGCGGTGAACATGCCCGAGCACGAGCCGCACGTGGGGCAGGCGCTGCGTTCGAACTCGGCGACTTCTTCATCGGAAGCGCTGTCGTCGGCGGCGATCACCATCGCGTCGATCAGATCCAGATTATGGTCGGCCAGCTTGGTCTTGCCGGCTTCCATCGGCCCGCCGGAGACGAACACCGTCGGGATGTTGAGGCGCAAGGCGGCCATCAACATGCCGGGGGTGATCTTGTCGCAGTTGGAAATGCACACCAGCGCGTCGGCGCAATGCGCGTTGACCATGTACTCGACCGAGTCGGCGATGATCTCGCGGCTGGGCAGCGAGTACAGCATGCCGTCGTGGCCCATCGCGATACCGTCGTCCACGGCGATGGTGTCGAACTCCTTGGCTACGCCGCCGACACGTTCGATCTCACGCGCCACGAGTTGCCCAAGATCCTTCAGGTGCACATGCCCGGGCACGAACTGCGTGAACGAATTGGCGATGGCAATGATCGGCTTGTGGAAATCGCCATCCTTCATGCCGGTGGCGCGCCAGAGTGCGCGGGCGCCCGCCATGTTGCGGCCGTGGGTGGAGGTCTTGGAGCGGTATTCGGGCATGGCGGGATCGACAACGTGAGCGAGCGGTGGCTGGCAATTAGACCGCGCCAGGACTGTTGCTGCTGCAACCGTCGCGGCGCGTTCCGGTGATCTCGCACGGTAGCACGCAGCTGCCGGGTGAACGGGCGGCCAAACGTGACTGCCATTGGGGCGATGACATCAAACGTCGAGCACGCCACCCCGCTGCGCCAAACGGTTCATCCGTGCGCAGCAATAGCGCAGGCGCTCGCAACTGCGCGCGAGCGGCCGCGGTTTAGAGTGGCTAACAAAACGTAGCGAGCAGTTGTCAGGTGGGTGCGGACGGCGCGGAGGAACCGGAATGTACGTGGGTACATGAGGATTCCGAGCACCGGCCGCGCCCGCCTGGCGGCTGCGCAGTAGTTTTTTGATAGCTGCTCTTAGACTGTGCGCATGACCTCCACCCTTTCGTGCCGCGCCGGCTGTGCCGCGTGCTGCATTGCCCCGTCCATCAGTTCGCCGATTCCGGGCATGCCGCAGGGCAAGCCGGCCGGTGTGCCGTGCGTGCAGCTGGATGCGCAGTGGGGCTGCCGCCTGTTCGGGCAGCCGAGCCGCCCGGCGGTCTGCGCCAGCCTGCGTCCTTCAGTGGAGATGTGCGGCAGCTCGCGGACGCAGGCGCTGGCGATGCTCGCCGCCCTGGAGCGCGCGACACAGCCTTGAATGTCAGGCGCGTCGTGCCGTTGCGCACGGCTGACTGGAGCGCCGCGCTGGAACTGCAGGGATCGCTGCGGCTTAGCTGCGCCGCTTTGCGCGTTCCAGGTCAATCCGGGCAAAGCTGGCAGCGATGTGATCGACCGGCGCATCGCTCTGATGGACACGCCAACCTAGACACTGCATGCCGCGCAGCGTTGCCGCATGCGGTGCATCCGCCGTAGCCGGGCGCGGTGACCAGGCTGCCTTCTGGGCCTGCACTTGCACAGATGCCAGCCGGTCAGCCTGACCATTGCCGCACAGCGCAGTGCCACCAGCAACTATCGCGTTTCAAAACGCGGCAGGCGGGAAACACCTGCCAAGCCACGAAGCCGATGGAGAATGGCGAAGCAGCGCCAGCCCCGCGTTCAACCGTTGCCGTTCGCCTTGCGACCGGCGAACACCCGCCTGATGCCGGCGCCCAGCGCCAGCACGCCGAACAACACCAGCTTCCAGCCCTTGGCCAGCAGCAGGCCCAGCTTGGCGAACAGCCCGGCCTTGGCCGCCAGGCCGCCGCCGATCAGGCCGGCCAGGCCATAGCTGGCAATCTTGTCGGTGGAGGGGTTGTGGTCGGCATAGCGCGCGCCCTGGTCGAACTCGGTCATCGGCAGCAGCTGCTGCATGCCCTGTCGCACCTGGTCGAGCTGGCCGATGCCGGCGACGGCGTTGAGGCTGAGATAGCCGCTACGGCCCAGCACGCGGATGTCGTAGTTGAGCGTGTGCTGCTGGGCGCCGTCGAAGCGCAGCTCCTTGGCCCAGTAGAGCTTCTTGCTGCCGGCGTCGTAGCGCGGCGGTACCGCCCAGCCGAGCAGGTCGACCGTGCCGTAGCCCTGTTCGCGCCGCGCGGCGTTTTCTTCTGCGGTGCCTTTCTGCATGTCGGCCAGCAGTTCGCTGTAGTCGATCTTGGCGGCATCCTCGTCGGACACATAGCCCTCATCGCTATAGGTCACCACCACCGCCCAGCTGTCTGGTGCATCCAGCGCAGGCGTGCGCGGCACGATCATGCCCAGCACGCTGTCGTCGGGCGGGTTGCCCCACAGCTGTTCGAGCACCCGGCGCGTGTCGGCCTTGTCCAGGTAACGGAAGGCCGGGTCCAGATCGAAATGCGCCTTGGCCTGCGGCACGGCGATGTGGCCATCGCGGTACTGCAGCGCAGCCAGCACTTGCGCTTCGTCGACGGCGTCGGCCGGGATGGCGAACAGCAGCGGGCTTGCGATAAGCAGGCAAGCGGCCAGCAGGCCGCGCAGGACAACGGTGGTGTGCATGAAGGTCGAATCCATTCGATGGCAGCGTCCCCACGCCGCAGGCCGCCGATTCTGCCACGCGTTCACATGGCAGACAACGGGGTCAGCCCGCGCTGGCCGCGCCCAGATACTGGTCCTTGAGCCGCACATAATGCTGCGCCGAATAATGCAGGCTTTCGATCTCCTGTTCGCTGAGGCGGCGCGCCAGCCGGGCCGGATTGCCCAGCCACAATTCCGCTTCGCCAACCACCTTGCCCGGGCCCACCACCGCGCCGGCACCGACAAAGCCGTAGCGTTTGATAGTGGCGTTATCGAGCACGCAGGCGCCCATGCCGATCAGACACAGGTCTTCGATGGTGCAGGCATGCAGGATGGTGCCGTGGCCCACGGTGACGTCTTCGCCGATCACGGTCGGGTAGCCGCCCTTGTTGAACGGGCTGTGGTGGCTGACGTGGATGATGGTGCCATCCTGCACGTTGGTGCGCGCGCCGATCTGCACATGGTTGACGTCGCCACGAATCACCGTGCCGGGCCATACCGACACGTCGTCGCCCAGCTGCACCTTGCCAATGATGGTGCAGGCCGGGTCGACATAGACGCGCGCGCCCAGCTGCGGGGTGTGTTCCAGAAACGGGCGAATCGGGGTCACGGCACTCTCCTGCAAGTTAGCGTGCCGCCGACTGCGGGCACAGGTGGATGATACCTGTGCGGTGCGTATTGCTGCGGCGGTGCTGCGCGATGGATGCCGGTGCATGGATGCGGGTTGCGAATGCTTGGAAGCGGTGCATCTCGATGCGTGTTGGGTGAAGCTGTGTGTATCGCTGCAAGTGAGTCGCGCGTTTGAAGTCATATGCGATGCTGTTGCTTGGGCATGCGGTGTATCTGGCGATCTGACGGGGGACGCAGCGCGTCCGCTAACCACAATGCGTGCCTGGTCAGGAACAGCTGACAAAACTAGTGCGCGACCGCCAGGCGGGCGCGTCCGGTTAGCGGAATCGGCATGTGCCGCTCGTACGCTCTGATTCTGAGCACTTAGTCCATAACCACCTGACGATTGTTCGCCCCGTTTTGTCAGCCGCTCTAAGTCGCATGGATCGCTGTCGCGTTGCTATTCGCCGACACGTGCGTTGCGCAAGGTCGCGCGACAGTGCGGGCAATCACCGCACACGTGCGTCAGAGCGATCTCGAACAGCTAACGCGGTAGCGATGCGGCGACGAACGATGCTACCGCGCAGGATCCGGTTGCCCGTCGTGCTCCATGCTTGAGGCGCACCACACAAGCAGACAACACATCCGAACCTGGCGCCGCGCAAGCGAAGCTCATTGGGTCTACATCCGATCAGCGCACACCACTGCGGGGATCGGCCTTGAACGACACCCGCAATCGGCCTAGCGTGCAGGCCATTGCGACGTATCGGTTGCGTCTGTCGCAACACACACTGTTTTCGAGGGTGCGTCCGCGCGTTTTCCCATCGCTCAGCGTGGATGCACCTGTGCCACCGCTGCGCCACATCAGCCCCCCTCACAGGACACGCCAATGCTTCAAAGCACGCCAACTTCCGCGCACTTTGTTCTGGAGCGCATGACGCCGTTCCAGTGGAGAGCCGTGGCGGTGTGTGTGCTGCTGACAATGCTCGACGGCTTCGACGTGATGGCGATGGCGTTCACCGCCCCGCACGTGTCGGCGGACTGGCAGTTGTCCGGCAAGCTGCTGGGAGCGCTGTTCAGTGCCGGGCTGGTCGGCATGGCGGTCGGCTCGCTGGTGTGCTGGCGCCGTGGGCAGACCGCATTGGCCGCCGTGCGCTGATCCTGGTGTGTCTGGCCATCCTGACTGTCGGCATGGGCGCATCCGCACTGGCAGGCAATGCCTGGCAGCTGGGCGCACTGCGGGCGTTCACCGGTGTCGGCATCGGCGGCATGCTGGCCTGCGTGGCGGTGACTGCCGCCGAATATTCCACTGCACGCTGGCGCAGCACGGCAACGGTGCTGCAGGCCACCGGTTACCCGGTCGGGGCGACGATTGGGGGCGCGATCGCCGCGCTGCTGTTGCAGCATTGGTCCTGGCCATCGGTGTTCTGGCTTGGCGCGTTCGGCGCGTTGCTCTGCGTCCCGCTGGTGCTGGCCTATTTGCCCGAATCGCTGGAGTTCCTGATCGCCCGCCGGCCGCCCAACGCGCAGGCGCGCTTCAATGCGGTGCTGGCACGCATGGGGATGCCGCCGCATCCGCAGTTGCCACTGCCACCTGCGCAGGCAGCCGGGCAGGTGCAGGGGTATGCGGCTCTGTTCGTAGGTGCGCTGCGGCGGCAATCGCTGTTGATCGCGCTGGCATTTTTCTTGTTGATGTTCGCGTTCTACTTCGTGCTCAGCTGGACCCCAAAACTGCTGGTCACCGCGGGCCTGTCGGCCGCCCAGGGCGTCACCGGTGGGGTGCTGTTGAATCTGGGCGGCATTGTGGGCGGCACGCTGTTCAGTTGGCTGGCCCTACATGGCCGCTTGTCGTGGCTCACCGCCGGCGCGCTGGTGCTGGTGGCGGTGGGGATGGTCGCATTCGGGTTGAGCAGCACGGTGCTGAGTTGGGCATTTGCCACCGCGTTGCTGACCGGTGCCGCGCTGACGGCAGCGATGGGTGGGCTGTATGCGGTGGCGCCGGTGGTGTTCACCGCGGCGGTGCGCTCCACCGGCATGGGCTGGTCGATCGGGATCGGGCGGCTGGGCGCGATTGCGTCGCCACTGTGCGCCGGGGTGCTGCTGGATGCCGGGTGGTCGCCGGCCATGTTGTATCTGGCCTGCGGCGTGCCGTTGCTGTTCGCCGCTGCCGCGGTGGTGGCGATGCGCCTGCCGGAGCGCTGAACTGCTCAGCAGGCGTTGCCCATTGCCGGCTGGTGAAGCGGCTGCGGTTGCGCCCGCCCCAAAGAATTCTGCGCGGCTGCCGATAACTCAGCAGACCCGCCACGCCTGTGGTGGGCGCTACGCGGACCACTTGCAGACCAGCGCCGGCATGCTCAGAACCATCGACTCCGACCAACTCCGCCCCGGCATGTATGTCTACAAGCTGCTGGGCGCGTGGGTGCACCATCCGTTCTGGAAGACCTCCTTCCTGGTCGATGCCGACGATGTAGGCAAGATCCACGACAGCCGCATCGAGCAGCTGGTGATCGATACCGCACGTGGGCTGGACGTGGAAGCGGCTGCGCCCGCCGCAGTGGAAGAGCCCGCTCCGCCGGCGCCTGCGCCTGTAGTCTCCGAACACCCGGCCGCTGCGCCTGTCGAACGCGCCGCACGCGCCGCTAACGTTGCGCCCAAGGTGGGCATCGAGGCCGAAGTCGTGCGCGCGCGCCGCATCTTTGAAGACGGCCGCAGCGTGGTGGAAGAAATGTTTCGCGACGTGCGGCTGGGCCGCACTGTCGACACCGAGGCGGCGATGCCGCTGGTGGAGGCCATCAACGATTCGGTGCTGCGCCATCCGCAGGCCTTGATCAGCGTGGCGCGGCTCAAGACCGCCGACGACTACACCTACCTGCATTCGATGGCGGTGGCCGGCCTGATGAGCGGGCTGGCGCGCCAGCTCGGCCTGCCCGATGCGCAGGTGGTGGAGGCGGCGATGGGCGGCCTGCTGCACGACATGGGCAAGGCGGTGACGCCGCTGGATATCCTCAACAAGCCCGGCAAGCTCACCGACGAAGAAATGGACGTCATCCGCCGGCATCCGCTGGATGGCCATCGCCTGTTGTTGGCCGGCGGCGTGCAGAACGCGGTGGTGCTGGAAATCGCCATGCATCACCACGAAAAGATGGATGGCAGTGGCTACCCAAAGGGCCAGGTAGGCGAAGAGATCTCGCTGATGTCGCGCATGGGCGCGGTGTGCGATGTCTACGATGCGATCAGCTCTGACCGGCCCTACAAGCGCGGCTGGGACCCGGCCGAATCGCTCAAGCGCATGGCCTCGTGGACGGGGCACTTCGACCCGGTGGTGTTCCAGGCCTTCGTGCGGCGGCTGGGCATCTACCCGGTGGGCTCGCTGGTGCGGCTGGAGTCGCAGAAGCTGGCGGTGGTGATCGAGCAGGCTGCCGAGTCCCTGCTCAAGCCGAAGGTACGGGTGTTCTATTCGGCCAAGCTGCGTAGCCACGTGCTGGTGCAGGACATCGATCTGTCGCGTGCGGAGTGCCAGGACCGCATCGTGCAGATGGAAAGCCCCACTGATTGGGGCTTCCGCGATCTTGAGAAGCTCTGGCTGCCGTAAGGCCTCTCGCACGTTTGACGCTGTGCAGGGTGCTGCTAGCGTTCGCGTGGTAGTGATCGCCGGGCCGTGTGCCGGATCAGCGTTGCGCGCAGCCGCGGGCCGCGTGGCGCTTTATCGCGCCCAGGCGCGCTCCTCCAGGGCTTTGTGCGTCACGCGCCCCTGTAGCTCGCGCTGCGGCCGTCGTCGGTCGGATGCTGCAGCGGCGCGACGCTGCTGCATGCCCCCAAGAGTTCACCATGCGCCACCAGCCCGGCACTGCCTGCGGCCCGGCCGCGCTGCCGTCGCAGCCGTCGCAGCCGTCGCAGCCCGCGGTGCGCCTGGCCCTCCCCGGCCAGCGCGATCACGGCCTCAGGCGCTTGCCATGACGTGGGCTTTGCCTCGTCTGGACAGGCGCTCACCACAACCAGCGGCCGCCAGCACGGCGCCTAGCGAGCGCGACCATGCTGCGCTGCAGCTTGGCAATGTAGTTATGGTGCATAACTATTCCGGAACGCAATCATTGGCGCCCGGATCCCTATGCCGTACCCGCACCTGGACCATTCCGCTTTTTTGCCGCCAGTGCGGCGCCGGTGCGTGGTCTCCAGCATGGGCACTGCAGCGGCCGGCGCGCTGCCGCTGTGGTCGGCACAGCAGGCTGACCGGGCAACGCAAGCGATACCGGCACGCCCCGCCACGTCTACAATGCGGCTCACGTCGCGGGCCGGCGTTGCAGGCGCCTGGCGCGCCGCTCCCTGGTTCGGTGATGGCCCTTGTCGCGAGAATCCACATGCCTGCAACGTCCAGCGCCGTGCTGCTCCCCGATCCTGTTGCCACGGTGGACCAGGCGCGCCTGCTGCGGTTGCTGGGCTACCGCATCACCCGCACCGAGCTGCTGGTGCGGCGCATGTTCCAGGATTGCGTGGCGGCCTTCGAGCTCAAGCCGGTCGATTTTTCGCTGCTGATGCTGGTGGATGGCAACCCGGGCATCAATCAACGCCAGATCGGCGACGTGCTGCATGTCTCGGCGCCGAATCTGGCCATCGTGGTGGCACGTCTGGTGAAGCGGCGCCTGCTGCGGCAGGTGCGTGGGCGCCAGGACCGTCGCATGCAGCATCTGTCCTTGACCGCCACCGGGTCCAGCCTGCTGGCGCAGGCCGAAGCGGAGGTGCTGCGCATGGAACAGCAGCTCAGCGTCGTGCTCGGCCCCAGCGAAGCGCCGTTGCTGCGTGCACTCGATCGCCTGGATCGCCTCGACACGCTGTAACCGACCACGCGCGCGCATCGCGCGATGGCACGTGCAGCGCACCATGTATCCGCCAGTCCGGGCTGCGATCCACGTTCAGTGGTAGTCGCGCTCTCAATCCGGGCGCCGGGTACTGGTCGCTGGTGCCCAACTACGCCATCACCGCATTGCCCACGCCGCATTGGGAAATCAGTGCGCGCCTGAACTACATCGACACCTTGCGCAGCGACTGCCGGCCCAATCTTCCCGAGGGCGTTGCGTTCCGCAATGGCCAGGCCGGCGATGTGGGGTTGATCAACTTCGCCACCTCATGGGAGGTGGTGAATGATGTATGCGCCTGCATCAACGCCGACTTTCTCACCCAATTGCGCGACAACCGCACGAACGGCCAACGCGTGGCCGACAGCCGCCAGACCGCGTGCTATGCCGGCCCGGGCGGTGCCTGGCGCGTGGATGCCAACACTCTGTTGTTCGCCAATCTCTATCTGCCGGTGGAGGTCAAAAACGCGGCCTCCGGTAGCAACCTCAATGTGCAGTTCGTCCACGTGTTCCAGCGCCGGTGATCCCGGCAACTTCGGAGAAGGCAATGCGCTTGTTGAACAAGACCATCGTGGTGACCGGCGTGGCATCGGGCATCGGTGCGGAAGTGGCGCGCCTGGCGCGCTTTGAAGGCGCGACCGTGATCGGCATCGATCGCACGCCGGTGCATATGAGCCTGCACAGCTTCCATCAGGCCGATCTGGGCGATCCCGCTGCGATCGATGCGCTGGTGCAGGCACTGCCGGAACGGATCGACGCGCTGGCCAATGTGGCCGGGGTGCCCGGCACCGCGCCGCTGGAGGCGGTGGCGCGGGTCAACTACCTGGGCCTGCGTCACCTCAGCCACGCGCTGCTGCCGCGCATCAGCCGTGGCGGCGCCATCATCAACGTCGCCTCGATTCTCGGCGCCGAATGGCCGCAACGGCTGGACCTGCACAAGCAGCTGGCCGCCGCTGCCAGTTTTGCCGACGGCAGCGCGTGGCTGGCCGCGCACCCGGTTGCGCACGACACCTGCTACCAGTATTTCAAGGAAGCCCTGATCGTGTGGACCTTGCTGCAGTCATGGCCGTGGTTCGCCGATCACGGCGTGCGCGTCAACAACGTCTCGCCCGGGCCAGTATTCACTCCGATCCTGGGCGACTTTGCCGCGATGCTTGGCGCCGAGCGTGTGCAGGAAGACGCCAAACGCATGCAACGCCCCGCGTATGCCGACGAGGTGGCCGAGGCGATCGTGTTCCTGGCATCGGACGCCGCGCGCTGGATCAATGGCATCACCTTGCCGGTCGATGGCGGCCTGGCATCCACCACTTTGTAAGTCCCCTTGGACCCCCAACCAGCAGGAGGCTCGACCATGCATGCGCTCCCCAGCATTGCGACACCCACGACCGCCACACCGGCGTGGCACGGCTGTATCTTCAATGGCGACTGGGTTCCCGGTAGCGGCGGCACGCTGCAGATCCATGAGCCGGCCACCGGCGGCCTGTTGCACGAGGTCGGCAAGGCCGATCTATCCGATGTGGAGGCCGCCATTGCGCAGGCCAAGCATGCTCAACGTGCCTGGGCAACCACCTCGCCGCGCGAGCGTGCAGCGGTGTTCCACCGCGCTGCGCAACTGATGGAAGCGCACCGCGCCGAGGCCACCTTGCTGATCGCGCGCGAGACCGGCGGCATCATGCCCAAGGCCGAGCGCGAGGTAGGCGAGGCGATTGCCTACTACCAGCAAGCGGCCGGGTTGCCGCTGCAGGCGATGGGCCAGGTGCTGCCAACCGCCGCAGGCCAGCTCAGTCTGGCCAGGCATCTGCCGCTGGGCATCATCGCGGTGATTTCGCCCTTCAACTTCCCGCTGATCCTGTCGCTGCGGTCGGTGGCACCGGCGCTGGCGATGGGCAATGCGGTGATCCTCAAGCCGGACCCGCGCACGCCGTATACCGGCGGTGTGATCATCGCCCAAGTGCTCGAAGAAGCCGGACTACCCAAGGGGCTGCTGCACGTGCTGCACGGCGGCGCCGACATCGGCCAGGCCCTGGTCGAAGCGCCGGACGTGCCGATGATTGCCTTCACCGGCTCCACCGCCGCCGGGCGCCGGATCGGCGAGCTCGCCGGCCGTCACCTGAAAAAGGTAGCGTTGGAACTCGGTGGCAATAACGCAGTGATCGTGCTCGACGACGCCGACCTGGAGCGCGCCGCATCGGCGATCGCCTTCGGTGCGTACCTGCATCAAGGCCAGATCTGCATGGCCACCGGCCGTGTGCTGGTGCAACGCGGCGTGGCCGACGCGCTGACCAAACTGCTGGCCGACAAGGCACGCCACCTGCCGGTGGGTGACCCGGTCAGCGGCACGGTGGCGCTGGGCCCGATCATCGACCAGCGCCAGTTGCAGCGCGTGCTGGACATCGTCGATGACAGTATCGACGCCGGTGCGGTGGTCGAAGCCGGCGCTACCCACGACGGCCTGTTCTATGCAGCGACCGTGTTGTCGAACGTGCGTCCGGGCATGCGGGTGTTCGATGAAGAAGTGTTCGGCCCGGTGATCAACATTACGGTGTTCGACACCGACGAAGAAGCCGCGGTACTGGCCAACCACGGCGAATACGGCCTGGTGGCAGGCATCATGTCGGCGTCGGTGTCGCGCGCCATGGTGCTGGGCGAGCAATTGCACACCGGCCTGCTGCACATCAATGACCAGACCGTGGCCGATGAAGTCATCAATCCATTCGGTGGCACGGGCGCTTCAGGCAATGGCACCAGCGTGGGTGGGCCGGCCGATTGGGAGCAGTACATGCACTGGCAGTGGCTGACGATCAAGCACGCGGTGCCGCAGTACCCGTTCTGAGTGTGCGGCTGATGCCCGGCCGGTGGCTTACCCTGCCGCACGGAAGTGCGATGGGGAGCAGCCGGCGTGCCGGGCGAAGAACCGGCTGAAGTACGCAGCGTCGAAAAATCCAAGGTCGGCAGCCACCTGCTGCACGCTCATGCTGGTGTAGCGCAGGCTGCGCCGGGCTTCCAGCATGAGCCGGCGTTGCAGCAACTGCAGCGCCGAGGCATTGGCCAGGCGCTGGCACACTGCGTTGAGGTGCCCGGGGGTGAGCCCCACCTGCGCGGCATAACGGGCAATGGACCAATGCGCGCGGTAGTGCACATCGATCAAGGCCTGGAAGCTGCGCAGATGCCGCAGGCCTGGGTCGGCATGCGCAGCAGTGCTTGCGTGGTCGTGGGCCTTTTCCAGCGCCGTGCGGGCGCACCAGACCAGCAGTTGCGCGGCCGCTGCCTGCATCGCCACCTCGCGGCCGATGCGTTGCCGCGCGTGGTCGTCGGCAATGCTGGCAAAGACAAGATCGAGCAATGGGCGGCTACGCCCGGCCGCAAGTAGCTGGGGAGATGCCAACGCCTGACGCAACGCAGGCGCGCCCTGCACGGTGGCGTGCACCAGCGGCATGCACAACGTGGCGATATGCCCGCGCACCCGCGGATCGAAATTGAAGCCATGCACGCACATCGGTGGCAACCAGATCACCGTGGCACCGCCGATGCGCTGCGTGCGGCCGTCCAGATGCACGGTGGCCGGGCCACGTTGCACATAGAGCAACTGCGCCAGCTCGTCGTGCCGGTGTGGCGCAATCCGCCAATCATGCAGCCGGCTGCGCGCACCGATCGATTCCCAGTGCAGCAGATCCGGCACTGCCACGCCGTGTTCGCCATACAGGCCGAACGCCGGAACCGCTGCAGCTGCAGATACATCACGCACGCGAGTGGGCATCGTCGAAAAGTCCAAGCACTGCCGGCAATCATCCCTTCAATCGGGCGGCATGGCTACCGACACTGCAACGCATCGTCGCTGCAGGAACTCCGTATGCGCACCCAGGTCGCCATCATCGGCGCCGGCCCTGCCGGTCTGCTACTGGGCCAGCTGTTGGCGAACGTCGGCATCGATGCGGTGTTGATCGAGCGCCAGACGCCTGAACACGTGCTCTCACGCATTCGCGCCGGCGTGCTGGAGCAGGGCAGCGTGGCGCTGTTGCAGCACGCCGGCGTCGACGCACGCCTGCAGCGCGAGGGGCTGCGCCACAGCGGGTTCGAACTGGTCGTGGACGGCCGCCGCGAACGTATCGACCTGCAGCGCGCAGGTGGGCGCAGCGTGACTGTCTATGGGCAGACCGAGGTCACCTTCGACCTGATGCAGGCACGCGAGCGCGTTGGGCTGCGCAGCTACTATCAAGCGCAGGACGTGGCGCTGTGCGACATCAGCAGCGCGCAGCCGGCGGTGGAATTCACCCAGCACGGGCAGCGTCATCGCGTGAGCTGCGATTACATCGTTGGCTGCGACGGCTTCCATGGCATCAGCCGCGCGGCGATTCCGCCCGAGCGGCTGCAACTCTTCGAGCGGGTGTATCCGTTCGGGTGGCTGGGGGTGCTGGCCGACGTGCCGCCGGTGCATGAGGAGCTGATCTACGCACGCCACGCGCACGGCTTTGCGCTGTGCTCGATGCGCTCGCCCACCCGCAGCCGTTACTACCTGCAAGTGCCCACCGGCACGCAGCTTGCGCAGTGGGACGATCACGCGTTCTGGTCAGAGTTGCGCGCGCGTCTGCCAGCATCGCTGGGCGAGCAGCTGGTGACCGGCGCATCGATCGAAAAGAGCATCGCGCCACTGCGCAGTTTCGTTGCCGAGCCCATGCAATACGGCCGGCTGTTCCTGGCCGGCGATGCGGCGCATATCGTGCCGCCGACCGGCGCCAAGGGCTTGAACCTGGCGCTGGCCGATGTGGGCCTGCTGGCTCAGCTGTTCGCGCGCTGGCATCAGCGCGGCGATGCGGCGGTGTTGCAGCAGTATTCGATGCTGGCATTGCAGCGGGTGTGGAAAGCCGAGCGCTTCTCGTGGTGGATGACCAGTTTGCTGCACACCTTCGAGGGCGAAGATGCATTTACTGCACGCATTCGTGATGCCGAGCTGGCGTATCTGCTGCAAAGCGATGCTGGCCGCACCACCGTGGCGGAAAATTATGCCGGCTTGCCGCTGGTCACCTTGCCTGATTGAGCCCCGCACACCAACGCGATGGCCGATCAAAGGGAAGCAAAAAGTGCCCTGGTACACGTCAAAGCGTCTAGCGGGCGAACGAGCGCGGCCGGTAGGGTGGCGGTGACGCGTGCGGAGCGCAACGTTGGCAAGGACGCGTCATTCCCCCAATCGTCGGCACTGACCGCCTTGATGGCATGCGAGCGGCAGGCTGGCCTCCCTACCCAGGAGTACCCCATGAAACAACTGTTCTCCCGCGCGCTGTTGCTGGTCATGCTGTTGGCGCCGATGGCGGCCTTCGCGCAGACCGCCGTCACCGCCAATCCCAACCACCAGAAACTGCTGATCGGCTCCAATTGGTCCGAATCTGCCAACAAGCGCCTGGTCTACGATTTCTGGCGCATCGTGTTCGAAGCCGGCCAGGTGCAGTACGCACCGATGTACATGGACAAGAACTACATCCAGCACAACCCGAACGTGGCCAACGGCCGCGATGCGTTCATTGCCTTCCTCACCGCGTTCGTGCCGCCCACCCCGGTGCAGCCGCGCGTGCAGTTGCCGCTGGTGGCGATCACCGCCGATGGCGATCTGGTCACGCTGGTATCGGTGCGGACCTTGCCGGACCCGCGTGATCCGTCCAAGACCTACACCACCACCTGGTTCGACATGTTCCGCATCGAAAAAGGCCTGATCAAGGAACATTGGGACCCGGACACCATCGCCGGCCGTGCCAATACCGGCGGTCAGTAATCGGTAATGCATTGCCGGCCTGCAGGTGCGGGCCGGCGATGTAGGGTGATCAGCTGATGCGGAAGCCCATGGTGGCTTCCACTGCCTGCTGCCAGCCGGCATACAGCTGTTCGCGCCGCTCTTCGGGCATGTTCGGCTCGAAGCGGCGATCCACCGCCCATTGTTTGGCGATTTCTTCGCGGCTGCTCCAGAATCCGGTGGCCAGGCCCGCGAGGTAGGCCGCGCCCAGCGCGGTGGTTTCGGCCACCTCCGGACGCAGCACCGGCACGTTGAGAATGTCGCTCTGGAACTGCGCCATGAAGTCGTTGGCGATCGCGCCACCGTCGGCGCGCAGCTCCTTCAGTTCGATCCCCGAATCGCTCTGCATCGCGGTGAGCACATCGCGGGTCTGGTAGGCCATCGATTCCACCGCCGCGCGCACGAAGTGTTCCTTACTGGTGCCGCGGGTCAGTCCGAACACCGCACCGCGGATATCGCTGCGCCAGTACGGTGCGCCCAGGCCCACGAAGGCCGGGACGAAATACACGCCGTCGTTGTCACCGGCACGCTCCGCGTAGGCTTGCGAATCGCTGGCCTTGCCGAACATACGCAGCCCATCGCGCAGCCACTGCACCACCGAACCGGCCACGAAGATGGCACCTTCCAATGCGTATTCCACCTTGCCGTCGATGCCCCAGGCGATGGTGGTCAGCAATCCGGCCTTGGAGGCCACGGCCTTGTCGCCGGTATTCATCAGCATGAAACAGCCGGTGCCATAGGTGTTCTTCGCCATGCCCGGTTCAAAGCACGCTTGTCCGAACAGCGCGGCCTGCTGGTCGCCGGCAATGCCGGCGATGGGTACCTGTTCACCGTAGAAGTACTGGGTCTGGGTCATGCCATAGACCTCGCTGGAGGAGCGCACCTCCGGCAGCATCTGCGCGGGCACGTCCAGCATCTCCAGCAGCTCGGCATCCCACTCCAGGGTGTGGATGTTGTACATCATGGTGCGCGAGGCATTGGTGTAGTCGGTCACGTGCACCTTGCCGCCGGTGAGGTTCCAGATCAGCCAGCTATCGATGGTGCCGAAGGCAAGCTCGCCCTTGCGTGCGCGCTCACGTGCGCCGTCCACGTGGTCGAGAATCCACTTGACCTTGGTGCCGGAAAAATACGCATCGATCAGCAGCCCGGTCTTGTCGCGCACCATCTGCTCGTGGCCGGCCTCTTTGAGCTGGGTGCAGATGTCCTTGGTCTGCCGCGATTGCCAGACGATGGCGTTGTAGATCGGCTGGCCGGTGGCCTTGTCCCACACCACCGCGGTCTCGCGCTGGTTGGTGATGCCGATGCCTGAGATCTCGCGCGCGTCGATCTGCGCGTTGTTGAGCAGTTCGGTAATGGTGGTGTAGACGCTGGTCATGATCTCGCGCGGGTTGTGTTCCACCCAGCCCGGCTGCGGAAAGATCTGGCCGAATTCGCGCTGCGCCACGCCGGCCACCTTGCCCTGGCGATCAAACAACATCGCGCGCGAGCTGGTGGTGCCCTGGTCGATCGCAAGGACGTATTTCTTTTCCATCGTGCATTCCTCGAAACAAAGGCCGGCGCACCGCGCGCACGGCGTGACTGTCAGTGCAGCGGTGCGATCACGGCGGATCGAGTGGCGGGGTGGCGGCTTTTTGCAGGTGCAACACCCGCGCCGGCAGGAACGGCAGGATCAGCCACTGGTAGGCGAGGGCGCCCAGCGGGCCACCGATCAACGGCCCGACGATCGGGATCCACCAGTAGTTGTCCTTGGCCGGCAGTGCGGCTTCGCCCCAGCCAGCGAAATACGCGAACAGACGCGGGCCGAAGTCACGCGCGGGGTTCATTGCCCAGGCTTCCAGATACCCCATCGAAGCGCCCAGCGTGGCCACCAGCAAGCCGATCATCAACGCGCCCGAGTTGGCGGTTGGCGCGGCCTCGTTGAAGCGCTCGGTGATGGCGAAGATGCCGAAGATCAGAAACGCGGTGATGATGATCTGGTCCACCAACGCATGCATCGGCGTGACCGCCAGGCCCGGCGCGGTGAAGAACACCCCCGCAGCGCCGCCGGCTTCGCGGGTGAGCTGCTGCACCTGGTTGTAGTGGTCGATCACCGGCCCGTAGAGCTGGTAGACAATCGCCGCGCCAAGAAACGCGCCAACCACTTGCGCGCCCCAGTACGGCAGCACCTTTTTCCAGGAAAAATCACGGAACAACGCCAGCGCCAGCGTGACGGCAGGGTTGGCATGTGTGCCGGACACCGAACCGGTGACATAAATCGCCAGCGTCACCGCCAGACCCCAGGCGATGCACACGCCCCAATAGGCGTTCTGGTACGGGCTGGGATCGTAAAGGATGTACATCGCCGCGACCGAATCGCCCAGCGCGATGATGATGAACATCGCCACCGCTTCGGAGATCAACTCACCAACAAGTTGACGGCTCATGGGCGGCCTTGCGCGCTGCGCGGTGCATGGCCATGGCGGTGTTGCGACGCGTCTGGCGACGCGCAAGTGTGTCTGGTTGTGCTCATCTCAATTGCCCTCCACGAAATACCCATGATGATGCGCGGCGCGCGCGCCAGGATACGTTGCCAACGACCCTTCCTCGTTGGCAACGTCAGTCACGCTGTCAGGCCGGGACCGCGTGCGTCTGCGCGTTGGCGTGCGCAGTTGGCCGCGTCTGCAGATACGCCTCCAGGCGCGCGCGGGCCTCGGCATCTACACGTAGGCCCAGTTTGCTGCGGCGCCACAGGATGTCGTCGGCGGTCTGCGCCCATTCGCGAGCGCACAGGTAATCCACCTCGGCCTGGTACAGGTCCGCACCAAAATGCTGGCCGAGTGCAGCCATGTCCTGCGCATCGCCAAGCAACTGCTCGGCACAGGTGCCGTAGTTGCGCACCAGCCGCTGTGCGGTGGCCGCCGGCAGCCAGGGACGCGCAGTGCGCACACGCTCCAGCAGGCTGGCGATGTCGCGTTGTTCGCCGCCGGGCAGGGCCTCGCCACGCGCGGTCCACGCCGGCTTGCGCGCGCCCAGGGCCTGGGTCAGCCGGTCGACGGCTTCTTCGGCGAGCTTGCGGTAGGTGGTGAGCTTGCCGCCGAACACGTTGAGCAATGGTGCGCCGTCGGTGAGCACTTCCAGCTGATAGTCGCGGGTCACTTCGGCGGCGTTGTCTTCGGCGTCATCGAGCAGCGGACGCACGCCGCTGTAGTTCCACACCACATCCTGCGGGGTGATCTGCTGCTGGAAATACAAGTTCACCGCATCGCACAGGTACTGCACCTCGGCCGCGTCGATCTTGGGTGCGGACGGGTCGGCCTCGTAGTCCACATCGGTGGTGCCGATCAAGGTGAAGTCGTGCTCGTAGGGAATGGCAAACACGATGCGCCGGTCGGGTTGCTGGAAGATGTACGCGTGGTCGTGGTCGAACAGCTTGGGCACCACGATGTGGCTGCCCTTGACCAGGCGCAGCGCATGCTGGTGCGGCACGGCGGCCACCTTGTCCAGGAACGACACCGCCCACGGACCGGCCGCATTGGCCAGCGCACGCGCCTGCACGGTGCGGCGGCGGCCGTCACGGCCTTCCAGCTCCGCGTACCAGAACCCGGCATCGCGCCAGGCACCGACGCAACGCGTACGCGTATGGATCTGCGCGCCACGCTTGGCCGCGTCCATCGCGTTGAGCACCACCAACCGCGCGTCCTGCACCCAGGCGTCGGAATACACGAAGCCGGTGCGCAGCGACTCCTGCAATGGCTGGCCCACCGGGTGCGTGCGCAGCGACAGCCGGCGCGAGCGCGGCAGGCTGCGCTTGCTGCCGCCGAGATGGTCGTACAGAAACAGGCCGGCACGAATCATCCATGCCGGACGCAGATGCGGTTGATGCGGCAGCAGGAAACGCAGCGGCCAGATGATGTGCGGCGCCAGTCGCAACAGCACCTCGCGTTCGGCCAGCGCCTTGCCGACCAATGCGAACTCGTACTGTTCCAGATAGCGCAGGCCACCGTGGATGAGCTTGGTGCTGGCGCTGCTGGTGTGCGCGGCCAGGTCGTCCTGCTCGCACAGGCACACCGACAGGCCGCGCCCGGCCGCGTCACGGGCAATGCCGACCCCGTTGATGCCGCCGCCGATTACCAGAAGATCGTATGTCTCGCCCATCGGTGCCTCCGTCCCAGCTCGCCAGCAACAGCGAACCTAAGTTGTCATGTTCGAACATATTCGAACATAGCACCTTGCGGAGGCGTGAAGAGGCGTAGGTGGCTGATCAGCGGCTTCTAGTAAAAATTGGACTATTGAACCGCGTATTTCGATAGATCTTAGCGATGGATGGATGGCGCGTGTGCCGCAGATCGCCGCAATCGCACACAAACGAACATTATCCAGGCTTGGTCGGTAACCCCGGCCCGAGCCCCGCTGCATGCCGAACAGCACCACGTACATCAGCCGCCTGCTAGACCGCCAGCGCAAGCCCTGCGGCTCCGGCCGCCCAGCCCTCACGCGCGGGAGTCAGCCCGCGACGCCGGCCAGATGCACGCGTGTGCCAGCCTCGGCCAGCACCGTGCGCAGCTCCTCCGGCGGCGGCCGGTCGGTGAACCAGTCGTGCACCTGCGCAATCGCCCCCAGCCGCACCATCGCGTTGCGGCCGAACTTGCTGTGGTCGGCGGCCAGCAGCACCTGCCGCGAATGCTCGATGATCGCCTGGGCCACGCGCACTTCCTGGTAATCGAAATCCAGCAGCGTGCCGTCCAGGTCGATCCCGGAAATGCCGATCACCCCGAAGTCCACCTTGAACTGGCGGATCAGCTCCACCGTCGCCTCGCCGGTGACGCCCTGGTCGCGGCCACGCACCACACCGCCGGCCACGATCACCTCGAAGCTGGGATTGGCGCTGAGCATTACCGCCACGTTGAGGTTGTTGGTGATCACGCGCAGGCCGCGGTGCTGCAGCAAAGCACGCGCCACTTCCTCGTTGGTGGTGCCGAGATTGATGAACAGCGAGGCGTCGTCGGGAATGAAGCGCGCCACCTGCGTGGCGATCTGTTGCTTCTCGCGCGCCTGCAGCGCCTTGCGCGCCGCATACGCCAGGTTCTCCACGCTGGAGGGCATGCTGACGCCGCCGTGATACCGGCGCAGCACGCCGGCATCGCAGAGCAAGGTCAGGTCGCGGCGAATGGTCTGCGGCGTGACCTCAAAGCGCGTTGCCAGCCCTTCCACGTCGGCAAAGCCCTGTTGCCGCACCAAGGCCACCAACTGCTCCTGGCGCGGATTGAGTGCCGGCGCCGGCACGGTCCTGTAATGAGTCGACTCCATGCGCAGATCATCGCCCATGCGCGTGAGGATGCAAGCATGAGCATGGCCGCGCCGCGCTGGGCCAGACCGACCACGGCAGTGGCCGCCTGGCCACTGCGATCACTGCGTGTCATACGCACCACCGGCCAGTCGGTGGATGGTGGGTGGTGGCGAACGGCTCGACTATGACTGCCCCGAAAGGCGACGGGGTCTGTCGCTCACACCACCGCGAATGGTGTCGCATGACACACCCCAGGCACGATGCCCGCGCGCTCAGCCGGAGCCCGCGCGGTAGCCGGTATCGATACTGATGCTGCCGCCCACCGCACGCGACACGCACGCGCACAGCTTGCGGTTCTCGCTGCGCTGGGCATCGCTGAAGAACACGTCGCGGTGGTCGATGTCGGCCGCCGTGTCGAGTACGTCCACCGCGCACAACCCGCATTCGCCGCGTCGGCATTCGGCGATCAGCTCCACACCGGCGTCGGCCAGGGCGTCGAGCATCGATACGTTCTCGGCCACCTGCACTTCCATGCCCAGTCCAGGCAGCTTGACCACGAAGGCCTGCGCCGGCACCCGCCCGCTGTTGCCGAAAGTCTCGAAATGCAGGCGCGCACGCGGCCGGCCGGCGGCGTGCCACTGCTGGCGCACTGCTTCGAGCATGCCCAGCGGCCCGCAGACATAGACCTCGGCATTGGGCGACAAGGTGGCCAGTTCCGCAGCCAGATCCGGCGGGCCGGCCTGGTCGTCGCAATGTAGTTGCAGGCGTGCGCCGAGCAGCGCCTCCAGCGTGTCCACATAGGCCATGGTGTCGCGTGCGCGGCCCACGTACAGCATGCGGAACGCCTGATGCCGGCGCGCCAGCCGCTGTGCCATGCCCACGATGGGCGTCACGCCGATACCGCCGGCAATCAGCAGGATTTCCTCGCCTGCTTCATCCAGCGCGAAGTTATTGCTCGGTGGCGAAATTTCTACCACGTCGCCCGGTGCCAAGGTCCACATATGCCGCGAGCCGCCGCGGCTTTCGGGCATCTGCCGCACCGCCACCTGGTAATAGCCATCGGCGCGGGGCTCGCCTACCAGCGAATAGGACCGCACATCCTCGCGCCCCTGCAGCTGCAGGCGGAAATCCAGATGGCTGCCCACCTCGAAACTGCGCGTGTCCGCGCCCGGGTCGAGCACGATCTCGCGCACGCCCTGGCAGGCATCGGCAACACTCACCACGCGGGCGTGGTGCCAATGGGTGTCTTTACGCATGCTGATCTCCTTGCTTCGATCCCGGTATGCGGCCTGCGCCTGGCGCTTGTGCAGCACGTGCGTGGCGTTGATGCGCTGCAGGCACTGGCGACAGCGCACGGGCCACGCGCGCAACGTGCAGCGGTGTTGATGCATCGCGCATGGCCATCACCCCACCATGCGCAAGGACAGGTCGCCGGCGCGCTGTTCGCGCGCGATCAGGCGGTCGATGACGCGCCGCGCCCACATGCCGCCGGCGTCCACGTTGAGGTTGTAGAACGCGTGGTCAGGATGCGCGTCGATCGCGCGTTGCTGGGCTTCCAGCACGGCTTCGTCTTCGCCGAATACGCCGGTGACGCCTTCGCGCGTGAGCGTGGTCAATGACTGGTCATGCAGCGCGTAGTTGCGCATGAACGCCCAGAAGTAATGACAGGTGGTGTCGGTTTCCGGGGTGATGGTGTTGAGCACGAACCCGTTGACGCCCTGGCTGCGGTCGCCCTGCGGCGCGCCGGTGCCGGTGATGGCCACGCCCACATCGATGGCGATGGTGCCTGGTGCTTCGAAATGGATGATCTGCCAGCGGTCCACCTTGCCGTGGTAGTTCAGGTGCCGCGCGATCTGGCCGGCCCAGAACGGCGGTGGGTCGATGTTGTGCATCCAGCGCGACACGGTCACCGTGCGGTCGCCATGTACCACCTCGAACGGCGCTTCGGCCACTTCGTCCTGGCCGATGCTCGAGCCATGCACAAAGGTTTCGTGGGTGAGGTCCATCAGGTTGTCCAGCACCAGCCGGTAATCGCATTTGGCGTGGATGGTGCGGCCGTCGCCGGCCCAGGCCGGATCGTGCGACCAGTGCAGGTCCGGGATCAGCCCCACATCGGCTTGTGCCGGGTCGCCCGGCCACACCCACACGTAGCGGTGCTTTTCGGCGACAGGAAAGCCGCGCACGCAGGCCGAGGGGTTGATGGTTTCCTGCGAGGGCATGTGCACGCAGCGGCCCTGCGCGTTGTAGACCAGCCCGTGGTAGCCGCAGACCACGTCGTCGCCGCGCAGCTTGCCCATCGACAACGGCACCAGCCGGTGCCAGCAGGCGTCTTCTAGCGCCACCACGGCCCCAGCGGTGGTGCGGTAGAGCACCACGTCCAGGTTGCAGAGCTTGCGCGGGGTGAGCGCGTGCTTGACCTCGTGGTCCCAGGCGACGGCGTACCACGCGTTGAGGGGGAACAGCGGCTTGGACTGGGACATGACCGTGACTCCTGGGCTTCTAGGCAACCTGGGTAAGGACTGGCGCAGGCACTGCGCCCAACCCGAAGTTGACGCGCACTGCGGCGCTGGCGTCCGCTTGCGGGCGAAGTTATGTATACACCGGAGACAATGTTGGCGGCACAAGCGGCCGGTATTTATGTGCGATTATCGAATGACAATTTCGATAATCGGATTGACCGGCGCGTAAACCGGGGCCTACCGTGGCGACACCGTGGTGTGCAGGAGTCTGGAATGGCCGACATCGTTTCCCTGTCCGAGGCCGTGGCACAGCTGATCGCCGATGGCGATTGCGTGGCGATGGAAGGCTTTACCCACCTGATCCCGCACGCCGCCGGCCACGAGGTGATCCGCCAACGCAAACGCAACCTGCGGCTGGTGCGGATGACCCCGGACCTGATCTACGACCAGCTGATCGGCGCCGGCTGCGCGTCGGCGTTGCGCTTTTCCTGGGGCGGCAATCCTGGCGTGGGCTCGCTGCACCGGCTGCGCGACGCGGTGGAACATGGCTGGCCCGCGCCGCTGCAACTGCGCGAACACAGCCACGCGGACATGGCCAACGCGTATGTGGCCGGCGCGTCGGGCCTGCCGTTCGCCGTGCTGCGCGGCTATGTGGGCTCAGACCTGCCCAAGGTCAACGACAGCATCCGTTTCCTGCAATGCCCCTACACCGGGCAGACCCTGGCGACCTCGCCGGCAGTGAATCCGGATGTCACCGTGATCCACGCGCAGCAGGCCGACCGCCGCGGCAATGTGTTGCTGTGGGGCATTCTGGGCGTGCAGAAAGAGGCCGCGCTGGCCGCGCGCAAGGTGATCGTGACGGTGGAGGAGATTGTCGACACACTCGATGCGCCGCCCAATGCCTGCATCCTGCCACGCTGGGTGGTGAGTGCGGTCTGCGTGGTGCCCGGGGGTGCTGCGCCGTCGTATGCGCATGGCTACTCCGCGCGCGACAACCGCTTCTATCTGGCCTGGGATGCCATCGCCCGCGATCGCGCGCGGTTCCAGGCGTGGATCCAGGCCCACATCCTGGACACCGACGACTTTGCCGGGTTCCAGCGCGTATATGCCGGCAGCCAGCACTCGGAGGCGGCATGAGCGAGTACAGCACCAACGAAATGATGACCGTGGCGGCGGCACGTCGCCTGCCCGATGGCGCGGTGTGTTTCGTCGGCATCGGCCTGCCCTCCACCGCGGCGAATCTGGCGCGTCTGACGCATGCACCGGAGGTCACGTTGATCTACGAATCCGGCCCGATCGGTGCGCGCCCGCAGGTGTTGCCGCTGTCGATCGGCGACGGCGAACTGGCCGAGACCGCCGACACCGTGGTCTCCACCCCGGAGATCTTTCGCTATTGGCTGCAAGGCGGGCGGGTGGATGTGGGGTTCCTGGGCGCGGCGCAGATCGACCGCCATGCCAACCTCAACACCACCGTGATCGGCCCCTACGCCGCACCGAAGACGCGCCTGCCCGGTGCCGGCGGCGCGCCGGAAATCGCCACCAGCGCCAAGCAGGTCTTCATCATCATGCGGCAGTCCACGCGCAGCTTCGTGCAGACCCTGGACTTCATCACCACCGTCGGTCATCTGGACGGCGGTGATGCGCGCACCCGCGCCGGCCTGCCCGGTGCCGGCCCCACCGTGGTGGTCACCGATCTATGCGTGATGGAACCCGACCCGGTCAGCCGCGAGCTCACCGTGACCGCGCTGCATCCTGGCGTGACCCAGGCGCAGGTCACCGCAGCCACCGGCTGGGCGGTGCGCTTTGCGGCAACGCTGACCGAAACTGCCGCACCCACCGCCACCGAGTTGCACGCCTTGCGCGCGTTGCAGGCACGCACCGCCGCAGCCCACGGAACGCAAGCGGCGGGAGCCGAGGCATGAGCGAGGTCTATCTGGTGGATGGCATTCGCACGCCGATCGGCCGTTACGGCGGCGCACTGTCCAGCGTGCGCGCCGACGACCTGGGCGCGGTGCCGATCGCCGCGTTGCTGGCGCGGCATCCGCAGCTGGACCCGGCGGCCATCGACGATGTCTACCTGGGCTGCGTCAACCAGGCCGGCGAGGACAACCGCAATGTCGCGCGGATGAGTGTGTTGCTGGCTGGCTTGCCCAGTTCGGTGCCGGGCAGCACGGTGAATCGCCTGTGCGGCTCGGGGCTGGAAGCGGTGGGCATTGCGGCACGCGGCATCCGTGCCGGCGAACTGGAGCTGGCAGTGGCTGGCGGCGTGGAGTCGATGTCGCGCGCGCCGTGGGTGATGGGCAAGGCGGAATCGGCGTTCGCCCGGACCCAGCACCTGCACGACACCACCATGGGCTGGCGCTTCATCAATCCGCGCCTGGAAGCGACCTACGGCGTGGAGCTGATGGGCGAGACCGCCGAGAACGTCGCGCAGCGCTACGCCATCAGCCGCGACGACCAGGATGCGTTTGCCCTGCGCAGCCAGCAGCGCACCGCCGCCGCGCAGGCCGCCGGCTTCTTCGACGACGAGATCACCGCAGTGGCGGTGGCCGGGCGCAAGGGCGGCGAGGGCGTGCAGGTCATGCGCGACGAACACCCGCGGGCCGATGCCAGTGCCGAGGCCCTGGCGCGGCTCAAGCCGGTGTTCCGCCAGCCGGGCACGGTCACGGCCGGCAATGCGGCCGGCCTCAATGACGGTGCCGCCAGCCTGTTGCTGGCCTCGGCGCGCGCGCTGCACCTGCACGGGCTCACGCCACGCGCGCGGGTGCTGGGGTTTGCCTCGGCGGGCGTGGAGCCAACCTACATGGGCATCGGCCCGATCCCGGCCACGCAACGCCTGCTGGCGCGGCTGGGGCTGCAGATCGTGCAATTCGATGCGATCGAATTCAACGAAGCCTTCGCCGCGCAGGCGCTGGCCTGCACGCGCGCGTTCGGCTTGGCCGACGATGCCGCGCACGTCAATGCCAACGGCGGCGCGATTGCGCTGGGCCACCCGTTGGGCATGAGTGGCGCACGGCTCGCACTGACGCTGCTACGTCAACTCGACGCCTGCAATGGCCGCCGCGGGCTAGCCAGCATGTGTATTGGCGTTGGTCAGGGCGTAGCGCTGGCGATCGAGCGTGTTTGAGCGCCATGATCTCGCGCCCTGCGCCGTTGCATGCCCACTTCATCGATCACGCTCACACCTGCGTCTGACGGAGATGCCGATGCACGACCTTCCCCCTGATACGCCGCCCGGCGATGCCCTGCTCGGCTATCGGCGCCCCCGCGCCGGCACACAGCCTGCCTATCTGCATGCGCCGTATGCGTCCACCGCGTTGCGTGCGCCCACACGTGCACCGATCGCCATGCCGGTCACGCTGTCGGAAGTCACCGGGCCACGGCCTTCGCAAATCACCCTGGGCGCGCATGCGGCCGACCTCACCGCCGGCTTTGCCGGTGAGCCACTGGGCGAGCGCATTATCGTTTCAGGCCGTGTGCTCGACGAAAACGGCGCGCCGGTCCGCAATAGCGTGGTGGAAGTCTGGCAATGCAATGCGGCCGGGCGCTACCAGCACGAAGGCGACCGCCACGATGCGCCGCTGGACCCCAACTTTCGCGGCACCGGCCAGGTGCTGACCGACGCGCACGGGCGCTATGCCTTCAAGACCATCAAGCCCGGCGCCTATCCCTGGCGCAACCACTACAACGCCTGGCGGCCGGCGCATATCCATTTCTCGCTGCACGGCGATGGCATCGGCCAACGCCTGATCACGCAGATGTATTTCCCCGGTGATCCGTTGCTCGCGCACGACCCGATCTACAACTGCGTGGACGACCCGCTGGCACGCGAACGCATGGTGTCCAGTTTCGATTGGGAGCACGCGGTGAGCGAATACGCGCTGGCTTATCGGTTCGACATCGTGCTGCGCGGCCGCAAGCAAACCGTCTGGGAGTGAGCCAATGAGCCTGCATGCAACGCCGTCGCAAACGGTCGGCCCGTACTACCGGCTGGGGCTGGAGCCCTTGTATCGCGCACAGATCGCACCGGAGCACGCGGCCGGCACGCAGGTGCAGATCAGCGGATGCGTGTTCGATGGGGCCGGCATGCCGGTTAGCGATGCGGTGCTGGAGCTGTGGCAGGCCGATGCCGCCGGCATCTATGCCCATGCGCACGATCCGCGCTGCGCCGCGCACGACCCCAGTTTCGATGGCTGGGGCCGCGTGCCCACCGATGCACAGGGCCGCTACCGGCTCAGCACCATCCTGCCAGGCCCGGTGGCCGGTCCGAACGGGCAGCCGCAGGCGGCGCATCTGGTCGTGCTCGTGTTCATGCGCGGGCTGTTGCGCGGCGTGGCAACGCGGCTGTACTTCGCCGACGACCCACAGCTGAGCGGTGACCCCATCCTCGCGCTGGTGCCGCCCGAACGGCGCGGCACATTGCTGGCGCGCGCGCGCAGCGCTGGCGACTACGTGTGGGACATCCACATGCAGGGCGATGCCGAGACGGTGTTCTTCAGTTACTGATGGGCGCGTGCACTGAAACGCGTGCCTGAAGAGGCAGTTGTTTGCACAGGTCGCCAGGGTGTTGGTGCATGCAAGCAGGGCCTGCACGTCGCGTCATCGGCGTGGCATCGCGCCCGCGCAAGCGAGGTGCCGGTGCACCGCCGCCGCTCACGCGAGCCGCGCGTCCGGCACGCGCATGGTTGGCACCTGTGCGCATCGGTGCCATGCTCCGGCCACGCCAAGAGATGCAATGCATGAGTGCACCGTTTTCCCTGCTGGGCGGCCTGTTTGGCGACCCCGCGTGCGATGAAGTGTTCGACGATGCCGCACGCGTGCAGGCGATGCTGGACTTCGAGTCCGCGCTGGCCCGGGCGCAAGCGCAATGCGGGGTAATTCCGCTGGCGGCTGCGCAGGTCATTGCCGCGCAGTGTCACGCAGCGCAGTACGACCTGGCCGCATTGGCGCAGGCCACCGCACTGGCCGGCAACCCTGCCATTCCGTTGATCAAGGAGCTGACCCGGCAGGTGGCCGCGCACGATGCCGATGCCGCGCGCTGGGTGCATTGGGGCGCCACCAGCCAGGACGTGATCGATACCGGCAGTGTGCTGCAACTGCGCGCGGCCTTCGACCTGCTGCTGCCGCGCCTGGACGCACTGTGCGCCTGCCTGGCGACGCTGGCCGCACGCGAGCGCGCCACCGGGCTGCCGGGCCGCACCCTGTTGCAGCAGGCGGTACCCGTGACCTTCGGGCTCAAGGCCGCCGGCTGGCTGGACGCCTTGCAGCGCGCACGCCGCCGCCTGCACACCGCGCGGACCGAGGCGTTGGTGCTGCAATTCGGCGGCGCCGCCGGCACCCTGGCGGCGCTGGAAACGCGTGGGCTGGAGGTGGCGCAGGCCTTGGCGCAGGCGCTGCAGTTACCGCTGCCGGCGTTGCCCTGGCACACCGCGCGCGACCGCCTGGTGGAGGTGGGTTGCGCATTCGCGTTGCTGGCCGGCAGCCTGGGCAAGATCGGCGGCGATGTGGTGCTGCTGATGCAATCGGAAGTGGGCGAGGCGTTCGAGCCGGCGGCGGCGGGCAAGGGCGGCTCCTCGGCGATGCCGCACAAGCGCAACCCGGTGGCCGGCGTGGTGGCGGTCGCCGCGGCCGCGCGCGTGCCCGGGCTGGTGGCCACCTTGTTCGCCACGATGGCGCAGCCACACGAGCGCGCGGCCGGGCAGTGGCATGCCGAATGGGAAACGCTACCGGAGATCGTGCGCCTGACCGCCGGCAGCCTGGCGCAGATGCAGGCCTGCCTGGTCGGGCTGGAACTGGACCGCACACGCATGCAGGCGCATCTGCACAGCCACGGTGGCGTGCTCTACGCGGAGGCCGCGGTGTTCGCACTGGCGCCGCAGCTGGGCAAGTCGCAGGCGCATACGTTGGTCGAACATGCGGTGGCGCGTGCGCAGTCGGCAGGGCGTCATCTGCGCGAGGAGCTGGCCGATGATCCTCACGTGCAGGCAATGCTCTCGCCGGCACAACTGGAGGCGATCTTCGCGCCCGACAGCTGGCGTGGCATGGCGTCGGTCTGGATCGACCGCGTCCTGGCCGCTTCACCTTCCCCCTGACGGTGGCCCATGGCATTTCTCCAGTTGCCGACACATCGCCTGCATTACCGCCTGGATGGCACCGAAGGGCGCCCCTGGCTAACCTTCTGCAACTCGCTTGGCACCGACCTGCACATGTGGGACGTGCAGCTGGAGGCGCTTGCGCCGCACTACCGCATCCTGCGCTACGACCGCCGTGGTCACGGCTACTCCGAATCGCCGCCCGGCCCGTACAGCGTGGCCGACCTGGGCCAGGATGTGATTGCGCTCTGGGATGCGCTGCAGATTGCGCGCAGTGATTTCTGCGGGCTCTCGATCGGTGGGCTCACCGGGCAATGGCTCGGCCTCAACGTGCCGCAGCGATTGCGGCGGCTGGTGGTCTGCGCCACGGCGCAGAAGATCGGCAGCGCCGATACCTGGGCCACACGGATCGAGCAGGTGCGCCACGACGGCTTGCCGGTGTTGATCGACGCCACGTTGCAGCGCTGGTTCACCCCGCACTTCGCCCTGTCGCATGCGCAGCGTCTGGACATGATCGCCGCCGCGTTCGTGTCCACCTCCCCCGACGGCTACATCGCCTGTTGCCAGGCGGTGGCCGATGCCGATTTCCGTGGCGCACTGGACGCGCTGGAGGTGCCATTGCTGGCCATCGCCGGCGACGACGATCCGGTCTGCCCGCCCACCGACCTGCGCGACATCGCCTATGCGGTGCCCGACGGCCAGTACGCGCAGGTGCCCGGCCGCCACATCTGCAACCTGGAATCGCCGGCAGCGTTCAACGACGTGCTGCTGGGTTTTCTCCAGGCCGAGTGAGCTTTCCCCCAACTACAAGGACACCCGATGCACGAAGACGAACGGTACCAGGCCGGCCTGCGCGAGCGCCGGCGCGTGCTGGGAGATGCGCATGTAGACCGCGCGCTGGCCGCGCGCACCGAGTTCACCGGCGAGTTCCAGGACATGATCACCCGCCACGCCTGGGGCGCCATCTGGACCCGCGACGGCCTGCCCGCCCATACCCGCTCGCTGCTGACCCTGGCAATGATGGTGGCGCTGGGATGTGATGAGGAATTCAAGCTGCACGTGCGCGCCGCGCGCAACAACGGCGTCACTGCCGCGCAGATCAAGGAAGTATTGCTGCAGGCAGCGATCTACTGCGGCGTGCCAGCGGCCAACCACGCTTTCGCACTGGCCCAACCGATTCTGGACGCGCAGGCGGCCGAAGGTGAGCCAAGAGAGCCGGCAACCGACGGTTAGCTGATCGGCACGATCGCGAGCGCGGGTGGCATGGCACACCATGCACGCGTAACGGATGAGACGCGCCGGCGCCCGCAGCGCACATCAACACCAAGACATCCGCACCCGATGCCACTCCTCCGCCAGGAAAGGGGCGGGGCCCGTGCACGGCGCAAGACCGCTGTGATCGAAGGTGTTCAAGCGCACGGACGCGCCTCGCATGCGTCGCACCGGCGGCACGCATCAAACATGCAATCGCACCGTAATCGCCCTGCGTTGGAGAGGGTTTCGTTGAGGGACGCGCCGTGACCAACGATGGAGAACCACCCGCACGCGCGCCGCAAGAAACATCTGCGCAACAGCAGCGCATCCCCGCACTGATGCCGCCACGCATCGCCTGATCGCCAGCGGCCATGACACACCGCCCGCACTGCGGTGATGATGCAGCCTCCCAATACGCCGGCCTGCCGCGTCCTTGCAGCACGCCGCCATCCACGAGGCTCCACATGATGCTACGTCTCGCCTGCCTGGCAGTGCTGCTGCTCCTCACCTGCGGCGCGCAGGCGCAACCACAGCCCGGCCCGGGCACGCAGCGTGCGCAGGTGCAGGCCGACGATGGCCAGCTACTGGTGGTGTGGTCGCGGCTGCCGGCACGGCCGCGTGGCACGCTGCTGCTGCTGCATGGGCGCACCTGGAGTGCATTGCCCAACTTCGATCTGCAAGTGGCCGGCGAGCCTGCCGACACGCGCTCGGTGCTGGCAGCGTTGGCACAGGCGGGCTACGCGGTGTACGCGCTGGATCTACGCGGCTATGGCGGCACCGCGCGCGATGGCAGCGGGTGGAACACGCCGGCACGCGCCGTGGCCGATGTGCGCGCCACGCTGACATGGATCGCCAAGCGCCATCCCGGTCTGCCGCCGCCTGCACTGCTGGGGTATTCCAATGGCGCACGGGTGGCCTTGCTGCTCGCCCAGGCGCAGCCGGAGCTGCTGTCGGCGCTGGTGCTGTATGGCTTTCCGGACGATGTCGATGCCGCGCCCGAAGCCACTGCCGTGCCAGCACAGCCGCCGCGTGAGCGCACCACCGTCGAAGCCGCTGGCTCGGACTTCATCACCGCCAATGCCGCGCCCGCCGCTGTACAGAACGCGTATGTGGCCGCTGCACTCGCGGCCGACCCGGTACGCACCGACTGGCGCGCGATGGAGCAATTCGCCTACCAGCCCGAGCAGGTGACGCGCGTGCCGGTGCTGCTGCTGCGTGGTGTGGATGACCCGCTCGCCACGCAGGCGGAGAACGCGCACCTGTTCGCACGCCTGGGCAGCGCCGACCGCAGCTGGGTCACCTTGCCGCACGCCGACCATGTGGCGCATGTCGAAGACAGCCATGCCGCCTGGGTGGACGCGGTGGTCGCCTTCCTGCGCCGCCCGCGCTGAACCAGCCGGACGCGCTCAGCTGAGCAGGGCGCCCAAGCGCTGCGCTGCCTGCTTGAGCGGCTCCACCCACTGGGTCTGCATGGTCTGCAGGCTCACCCGCCCGGCCTGCGCACCGATATTGAGCGCGGCAATCACTTCGCCACGCAGGTTGCGCACCGGCACCGCGATCGAGCGCAGGCCGATCTCCAGCTCCTGGTCGGTCAGGCAGACGCCTTCGCGGCGCGCCCGTGCCAGCACCTCGAGCAGGGCGGCGGGCTGGGTCACGGTGCGGTCGGTGCGCGGACGCAAGGTGGTGCGTTCCAGATAGGCCTGCAGCGTGTCGGCAGGCAGGGCCGCCAGCAGCACCCGGCCCATCGACGTGCAATAGGCCGGCAGGCGGGTGCCGGGCCGCAGCCCGATCGACATGATGCGCACGGTTTCCGCGCGTGCCACGTACAGCAGGTCATCGCCATCCAGCACCCCCAGCGAGCACGACTCGTGCACCTGATCGCGCAGGCCATCCAGCACCGGCTGCGCCGCGGCGGTCATCGACGAGGACGCGGTGTACGCACCGCCCAGCCCCAGCACCCGCGGCAGCAACACATAGCCGCGGCCCTGCTCGCCCACATAACCCAGGGCCGCCAGGGTGTGCAGCACGCGCCTGACCGCGGCGCGCGAGATGCCGGTCTCCAGGCTGATCTGCGACATCGTCACCTCGCGCGCGTGCTGGGCGAACACGCTCAGCACCACCAGCCCGCGCCCGAGCGAGGTCATGAAATCCGGGTCACCTTTGGCAGCGGCAATCTGCTGCATCAAGGCATGCGGCAGGCCGCGCTCGCTGCTGGCGATGGCCGGCGCGGCGGGACGTTTGCGGCGGGAAGAGGTGGGCTCGGGCATCGCATCGCGCTAGGGGCAGGTGTCTGCATGGTAAGCGCATCGTCCCAATGCATGGCCCCGGTCTCAGCTCGGCCCCTTACCGGGTGAGCGCTTCACCCTGCTTGACGCATAATCGTCACTGGTCTTTTTCCTGCGTTGGTCCTCTTCCTCCATGAAAACCCCCAAGGGCCTGCAACCGCTGATCGACGATGGCGTCATCGACGAAGTGTTGCGACCACTGAAAAGCGGCAAGGAAGCCTCCGTCTACGTGGTTAGCGCGGGCGAAGACATCCTGTGCGCGAAGGTCTACAAGGACATGGCGCAGCGCAGCTTCCAGGCGCGCGTGCAATACCAGGAAGGACGCAAGGTGCGCGGCAGCCGCCAGGCCCGTGCGATGGGCAAGGCCACCAAGTTTGGCCGCAAGGAAGCCGAGACCGCCTGGAAGAACACCGAGGCCGACGCGCTCTACCAACTGGTGGATGCCGGCGTGCACGTGCCCAAGCCGCGTGGCTACTTCCACGGCGTGCTGCTGATGGACCTGGTGACCGATGACGCCGGCCATAGCGCGCCACGGCTGGGCGAAGTAGAGCTGGAGCCGGAACAGGCGCGCCTCTTCCACACCAGCCTGGTCGGCGACGTGGTCAAGATGCTGTGCCTGGGCCTGGTGCATGGCGACCTCTCCGAATACAACGTGCTGGTCTCGCCCGACGGCCCGGTGGTGATCGACTTCCCGCAGGTGGTCAGCGCGGCCGGCAACAACGCCGCACGCGACATGTTGCTGCGCGACGTGCACAACCTGCGCGACTGCCTGGGCCGATTCGCCCCCGAGCTGCTGGACACCTATTACGGCGAAGAAATGTGGGCGTTGTTCGAAAAGGGCGAGCTGCGCCCGGACAGTGCATTGACCGGCCGTTTCACCTTCGACACCAAGCGCGCCGACGTGCGTGCCATCCGCGCCTCGATCGAGGACGCGCGCCAGGAAAACCTGATCCGTCAGCAGGGCCGCGAGGCGGCCGCCGAAGACGATTGATCGCGATGGCTGCAGCAGGTGTGTGGCTGCGGCGTTACCAGCGGCTAACGCTGCTGTCTAAAGTTGCTGCGGTCATCCGCAACAGCGCTTGGCTGCCTGTGGCTAACAGCACGCACACGTTGCGCCAGCATGGACGATGCCGCGGTGATGCGCCCGGCCAATACCCCGCATTGCAGTGACCTGCCTGCATCGACATCAGGCGCATGATCGAAACAATTGATGACGCGTAATGGTTAAAGGCCATAACGATCTGGCAAGCTCGGCCTCTCTCATCGCTGCTGGAGTCCGTCATGGAATTCGATCCCGATGTCGTGCGCCTGTTCGTGCAGCTGCAGCAAGCGGGGCAGCCCCCGATGGAGGCGCTGCCGTTGCAGGAAGCACGCGCCATGATGCGCGGCATGGGAGCGCAGCTGGGATTTCCACGGCTGCCGATGGCGCAGGTAACCGACCTGCAGGCCGACACTGCCGCCGGCACAGTGCCGCTACGTCTGTACCGGCCGCCGGGCCTGTACGACACGCCCGCGCCCACCTGCCTGTTCGTGCACGGCGGTGGCGGTGTGGTGGGCGATCTGGACTCGCATGACGACGTCTGCCGGCAGCTGGCGGCACGCACGCCGTGTCAGGTGCTGGCGGTGGACTATCGCCTCGCGCCCGAACATCCGGCGCCGGCCGGCGTGGAGGATGTCATCGCCACGCTGCACTGGCTGGCCGAGCATGCCGACGCGGTGGGCGCCGATCCGCAGCGTCTTGCGATCTGCGGTGACAGTATCGGAGGTGGCATGGCGGCGGTGGCCGCGATCACTGCACAGCAGCGAGGTATCGCGTTGCGCTGTCAGCTGTTGCTGTACCCGCTGACGGATGCGCGCCCGGATACCGGCGTGCATCCCTCACGCGGCCGCAATGCCGAGATCCCGCCGCTGACCCGCAGCGCGGTGCAGTTCTTCAATCGCCTGTTGCTGCCGGACATGCGCCTGGCCGACCACTGGCACATCTCCGTGCTGCTGGCGCCGGACGTGGCCGGCGTGGCGCCGGCTCTGGTGGTGCTGGCCGACCGCGACATCCTGCACGACGAGGGACTGCAGTACGCCGAGCGCCTGCGCACCGCCGGCGTGGAGGTCACCCAGCGCACCTGTGTCGGCATGATCCATGGCTTCATCACCATGGGTGGTGTGATCCGTGCGGCCGAGGAAACCATCGACCTGGCGGCGCTGATGTTGCGGCAACGGCTGCTGCCAGTGCAGCCGCGCTTTGCTGCGTAGCTAGCACTTGCGTCGGCGCGCCGGCGGCGCATTCAACGCATTACCGAAAGGCCGCTGACCAAGTCGCGCGGCCGGTGCGTGCGCTCAGAAATTGAAGCGGAAGGTGGTCATCAAGACGTGATTTTCGCGGTCGATCGTGCGGTTATTGACGAACTGATTCAAATACCCGACATCGACATTGGAGATCGCATTGAACTTCCAGTTGATGCCCACGAACACCCGGTTCTGATCGATGCCGCTACGTGCGCCCCACTGGGTCTGATCGAGATTGACGAACAACTCGTTGAATGCCACCCACGACAACTGCGGGCTCAGGCTGCTCGGACGCACGGCCCTGATCATCTGCCGCACCCGGTAGCCTTCATCGCTGAAGCCTTCGCGGTGGCGTTGCTCCAGACGCGTGCGGCTGGTGATGGTGATGTTGGCGATCGGATCGAACTGATACTGGAACTGTCCCCACCAGCGATTTTCGCGATTGGACGGCTGCCCGGCCGGGTGACTGATGATGGTGTCGTAGCCCATCCAGACACTGGCTTTCGGATTGAACCGATAGAACACGGCAGGGCGCAGGATCAATTGATCGAACTGCTCGCCTTCCTCGCGCCAGCGCGGGTGCACGTCCATGCTCCAGTAAAGATTCTCGACCGGCAGCTTGCCTTGCGCATACACGCTCAGCCAGTAACGCCCGTCTTCTTCGGTCTGTGCCGCCGCCTGCGAGGTGCTGCCCAGCATCAGCAACAGGGCGGGACAGGCGATTCGGTAGGTTGCCGTCAGCAGCGCACGCAGTCTGTTCATGATCAGGAAGTCGTCAGTGGTGCCGGAGCATATCAACTCGGTCGCGACCGCCATCAAACTTCCAGGCATCCGCCATGCGATACGGCTCAATCGCTTCGCACCGGGCGACATGAACTCGCTGCGTGACATCTGTTGGCAATCAGTACCTACATTTCGGTGCCCCCAATTTCTCCCGAACAATCGGCCGATGCGGCTAGACACGTGAGGGTCCTGCGGGTACCCGGCTGCACGGCAGCCAGGAACATCTGTCACTCACGCCAATGCACACCTCAAGGCCAAGGCAGCGCGTGTAACGTCACGTCGCTGCCGCTGTCCTGCGCACCGACCACTAGCGTCACGCCACCTGGCTGCGCCGCGCGCGTTCCAGGTGCACCAACAGCAGCGAGATCGCGGCCGGGGTCATGCCCGGAATGCGCTGTGCCTGGCCGATACTTTGCGGACGCACGCGTTCGAGTTTCTGCTGCACTTCCATCGACAGGCCACGCACGCCGGCGTAGTCGAAACCTTCGGGGATCGGCGTCGTTTCGTGGCGCTGCTGGCGGGCGATTTCGTCGCGCTGACGATCCAGGTAACCGGCGTACTTGACGCCGATTTCCACCTGTTCGGCGACCTGCGCATCGTCCACGCCCGGGCCCAGCGTCGGCACCCGCATCAGCGCGGCGTAGCTGAGTTCCGGGCGCTTGATCAGGTCCAGCACATTGGTCTCGCGGCTCATCGGCACGCCCAGGGTGTCGACCACCTCGCGGCCCAGGGCATTGCCCGGCGTGGCCCAGAGTGCCGACAGGCGCGCGGTTTCGCGCTGCACCGCCTCCTGCTTGCTGGAAAAACGTGCCCAGCGCGCATCGTCGACCAGGCCCATCGCGCGGCCCACGCCGGTCAGCCGTAGGTCAGCGTTGTCTTCGCGCAGCTGCAGCCGGTATTCGGCGCGGCTGGTGAACATGCGGTACGGCTCGGTGGTGCCGTGGGTGATCAGGTCGTCCACCAGCACGCCCAGGTAGGCTTCGTCGCGGCGCGGCGACCAGGCCGGCAGCGCCTGCACGTGGCGCGCAGCGTTGAGCCCGGCCAACAGGCCCTGCGCGGCGGCTTCTTCGTAACCGGTGGTGCCGTTGATCTGCCCGGCGAAGAACAGCCCGCCCACCGCCTTGGTTTCCAGCGAGGCTTTGAGCCCGCGCGGGTCGAAGAAGTCGTACTCGATCGCGTAGCCGGGGCGGGTGATATGCGCCTGCGCAAAACCGCGAATCGAGCGCACCAGCGCCAGCTGCACGTCGAACGGCAGCGAGGTGGAAATGCCGTTGGGATAGATCTCGGTGACGTCCAGGCCTTCCGGCTCGACAAAGATCTGATGGCTGGTCTTGTCGGCGAAACGCACCACCTTGTCTTCGATCGACGGGCAGTAGCGCGGGCCAATGCCCTCGATCTGCCCCGAATACAGCGGCGAGCGGTGCAACGCGCCACGGATGATGTCGTGGGTCTGCTCGGTGGTATGGGTGATCCAGCAGCTGACCTGGGTCGGGTGGTCGCTGAGCTGGCCCATGAACGACATCACCGGCAGCGGGTCATCACCTGGCTGCTCATCCATCAACGTGTAGTCGAGGGTGCGCCCATCAATACGCGGCGGAGTTCCGGTCTTGAGGCGATCGATGGCGAACGGGCGCTCACGCAGCCGCGCTGCCAGCGTGGTGGCCGGCGGGTCGCCCATGCGCCCGGCCGCGTATTGGGTCTCGCCGACATGGATCTTGCCGGCCAGGAAGGTGCCTGCGGTCAGGACCACGGCCGTGGCTTCGAAGCGCAGCCCGGTCTGGGTAATCACCCCACGTACGCTGTCGCCTTCGGCGGCACCGTTGTGGATGATCAGATCGTCCACTGCCGCCTGGAACACGGTCAGGTTGGGCTGCGCTTCGACGATGTGGCGGATCGCGCTGCGGTACAGGTTGCGATCGGCCTGGCAGCGGGTGGCCCGCACCGCCGGCCCCTTGGAGGCATTGAGGGTGCGCCACTGGATGCCGGCCAGGTCCGCCGCCTTGGCCATCGCCCCGCCCAGTGCGTCGATCTCCTTGACCAGGTGCCCCTTGCCGATCCCGCCGATGGCCGGGTTGCAGCTCATCGCGCCCACGGTCTCGATGTTGTGGGTCAGCAACAGCGTGCGTGCACCGGCGCGGGCAGCCGCCAGCGCCGCCTCGGTGCCGGCGTGGCCGCCACCAATCACGATGACGTCGTAGCGATAGAAGGAGTCGGACATGGGCGTGGACCAGAAGCAGGAGGAAGACCAGCGGCCGCGAACGTAGCGGCTGAAGGGCGGTTTGCGGCATTAACACGTGAAATGTGTGACGTTAATCACATTATCGAACACTGGCACTCAAGTTGGCATGTTTCGTGCGGATATCCCTACTGCACCCGTCGTGGCATTGCGACATGGGCGCAAGGCTGGAATTGGAACAGGGGCCAGCCGCGCGTGCGATGGGGTAGCGTAAGGGCCGGTAGTCGGGGGACTGCCGGCCCTTAGTTTTATCTGCACGTCGCCGGCGCACACGCTCTGGCCTGCTTCGCAACGCTCCAATGCACAAAGCCCCGGCATGCCGGGGCTTTGTGCATTGGAGGCGCCGATATCCGACAGGGCCGGAACAGGGGGGATCCAGATTTCCCTGTCGGACATCGACATAAGTCGGTCAGTGGAGTGGCCAGGTCAGAAAACGACGTGGCGGGTCACACAGTGCACCTAGCTTGCAGCCAAGTGCAGACTGAACGCAAGCCCCCAACATTACCAAGTGTGGGCTGCGTCGCAGTCAGCCGATCAGGGAATCTGCTGGCGCGTATTGCGTGGTGCGGTCTGCCGCTGGATCTCGCGGATCACCCGCGGCGGAGCACCGATACGTGGCGGCTGCGCCGGACGCGGTGGCGCGCCGGTGGCTGGCGGCGGGTTGGGGCGCTGCGGGCGCGGACCGTTGGGCCGGCCACTCGGGCGTGGGCCATTCGGCCGGGGACCATAGTTGTTGTAAGGACGGTACTGCGGACGTCGATCGTACTCGCGGTAATAATAGCCGCCGCCGCCGCGATAGACCGGGTACACCGGATAGTCGTACAGACCGATCCCGCCGGCTCCGTAAGGGCTGCCGTAGGAATACGGCGCATAGCCCGGCGGGTAGCGGTACTGCACCGCGGGCGCGCCACGGTAATACCCACCCGACCCGGCGCCGGTGTAGTCGTACGTCGCGCAGCCGCTCAAGGCCAGCAGGCCGGCGGCAAGGATCAGACGGAATTTCATGGATGGTGCCCTCCTGCAACCATGGTGTCACTGTCGAACCACGGCATTGAATCGGTCCTTAACTGTGCGGTGATGGCGCGTATGTTCATTGAACGAGCATGCGCGGGACGCCGACCCTCGACCGTGAAGAGTGAGGCGATACGTTAATCTTGGGAGCATGATCGAAACGCTTCTTCCTGCCTATTCCGACGTCCTGCAGGCGGCTGCACGCATTGCCCCGCACACCGCACCGACCCCGTTGCTGCGCTCGCACACGCTGGACACGCTCAGCGGTGCGCAGCTGATGTTCAAGGCCGAGCACCTGCAGCGCAGCGGTGCGTTCAAATTCCGCGGCGCCTGCAATGCGGTCTGGGCGTTGCCGGCCGAGACCGCCGCACAGGGCGTGGTGACGCACTCTTCCGGCAACCATGGCGCGGCGCTGGCCCTGGCTGCGCGCACCCGCGGCATCGGCTGTCATGTGGTGGTGCCCGAAGGCGCGGTGGCTGCCAAGCTGGCCAATATTTCCCGGCATGGCGCCACCTTGTGGCGCTGCGCGCCGACCATCGCCGCGCGCGAGCAGCTATGCGCCGAGGTCCAGGCCAGCAGCGGTGCGACCCTGGTGCACCCGTATACCGATCCGGCGGTGATTGCCGGCCAGGGCACCGCAACGCTGGAGCTGCTGCACGACAGCGGCGGCCTGGATGTGCTGGTGGCGCCCGTGGGCGGCGGCGGGCTGGCGGCCGGGGCCGCCCTGGCGCTGCAGGCTTCGCCCGGCTGCGCGCTGGTGCTGGCCGAGCCGGCGGGCGCAGCCGACACTGCGCGGTCGCTGGCGGCGGGGCAGCGGCTGGTGGACTTCGTTCCCGACACCGTGTGCGACGGGCTGCGCGGCACCCTGGGGGCGCCCAACTTCGCGCTGCTGCAGGCCGCCGGGGCGCAGGTCATCACCGTTGACGATGCCGCCGTGGTGCAGGCCATGCGCCTGCTCTGGCAGGTCTTGAAGCAGGTGGTGGAACCGTCGTCGGCCATCGCGCTGGCGGCCGTGCTGGCCGACCCGGCGCGCTTTGCCGGGAAGCGGGTGGGCGTCATCTTGTCTGGCGGCAATGTCGACCTGGACGCTTTGCCGTGGGCCGCCGCGTGAGCAGGCCCTCGCGTGGGCTTGGCCTGTGGGGTTGGGGGTGGCGGCTGTGCATGCTGGCGCTGATCTGGCTGGTGGGCGTGGCCGGCTGGATCGTCTGGGTGGGCGACCGCGACCAGGCCGCACCGGCTGACGTGATCATCGTGCTGGGCGCGGCGGCCTACGACGCGCGCCCCTCCCCCGTGTTCGAAGAGCGCATCCGGCATGCGCTGGACCTGTATGCACGCGGCTATGCGCCGCATCTGCTGTTTACCGGCGGCTTCGGCAACGGGGCGCGTTTTGCCGAATCCCAGGTGGCGCGGCGCTACGCGCTGCGGCACGGCGTGCCGTCGGAAGCCATCGTGATCGAGACCAGCTCGCGCACCACCCGGCAGAACCTGCTGCAGGCGCGCGCGCTGATGGAGCGGCATGGCATGCACCGGGCGATCATCGTCAGCGACCCGCTGCACATGGCGCGCGCGCTACGGCTGTGCCAGGAGCTGGGCGTGGATGCGCTGGCGTCGTCCACCCCGAGCACGCGCTTCCGCAGCTTCCACACCAGCTGGCGCTTCCTGTTGCAGGAGGTCTATTACTTCCACCGCGATCTGGTGGTGCAGGGCGCCTGATGCCGGGCCTATGATGGCGGCTTTCCCAGCGGCAGGTTCGAGCATGAGCGAGAGCAATCGGCAACGCGCCACCGGCCTGGTCCAGGCCTACTACGAGGCATTCAATCGCGGCGATTGGGACGCCATGCTGGCGTTCCTGGCCGAGGACGTCGCCCACGACCTCAACCAGGGGCCACGCGAGATTGGCCGGGCGGCCTTCGCCAGCTTCCTGCAGCGCATGAACGACAGCTACCGCGAGCAGCTGCGCGACATCGTGGTGACTGCCAATGACGAAGGCACGCGCGTCGGCGCCGAGTACGTGGTGCATGGCGTCTACCACACCACCGACGAAGGCCTGCCGGATGCGAACGGGCAGACCTATGTCCTGCCCGGCGGCGCGTTCTTCGATGTGCGCGATGGGCAGATCACGCGGGTGACCAATTACTACAACCTGCAGGAATGGATTGCGCAGGTGTCGCGCTGACGCCAGGGCTGCTGCGGTGCAGGTTGGCTAAATCAGCCGCTGGACTGCGTTGGATCGCGCTCGCGCGCAATGAAGCGTTATCGGTAACGCCACATCGCGCGCGAGCGCGCTCCTACGTGGTTGGTCGGGCATTGCAGTAGCTGACGGGCGTAGCGCCTGCGTTACAGCAGCACGATGCCCACGACCACCAGCACGAAGATGCCCCACTTGAGCGTCTGGTAGAGCGGGTTGTTGCGCTCCTTCAGCGCCTTGGCCTTGAGCCGTGCGGCGTAGAAATACCGGAACACCCGGTTGATGCCGCCGGTCTTGTCGCCTTCCTGGTTCGGCGAGGCGCCGGCCGAGAGCAGGCTGCGGCCGACGAAGCGATTCACCGCCGCCGCCCAGCGCCAGCGCATCGGGCGCTCGATATCGCAGAACAGGATGATGCGGTCCTGGTCTGTGTCGTTGCGTGCGTGGTGGATGTAGGTCTCGTCGAACATGGTCCACTCGCCGTCGCGCCAGCTGTGGCGCTGGCCGTCGACGTCGATGAAGCAGCGGTCGTCGTTGGGCGTGGCCAGGCCCAGGTGCAGGCGCATGGAGCCGGCGAACGGGTCGCGGTGCGGACGCAGTTCGCTGCCCGGCGGCAGCTCGGCGAACATCGCCGCCTTGACCGTGGGAATGGAGCGCAGCAGCGCGGTGGTCTGCGGGCACAGCTCGGCCGCCGACGGGTGCGCGGTGCCGTACCACTTCAGGTAGAAGCGCTTCCAGCCGCGGCGGAAGAACGAGTTGAAGCCGATGTCGGTGTAGCCGTCGGCCGCGCGGATCTTCTGCATCTGCTGCAGCGCCACTGCCTCGTCGCGAATCAGCGTCCAGTTCGCGCGCAACGGGGCCAGCTCCGGAAATTCCTTGCCCGGATCGATGAACGGCGTGGTCGGCACCCGCGAACACAGATACATCAGCGTGTTGATCGGGGCCATGAAGGTGGAATGGTCCAGCAGCTGCCGGCTGAGCCGGTGGCGCACGCGACCGCGGTAATGGATGTACAGCGCTGAGGCAATAAACAGCGCGATGATGAGCCACTTCAACATTGGGGAGGCCGGTTGGGGGCGGGGGCCGTTAACTGGTGAATTCTACCGGTTGCAAGCGCCGAGCCTGCCTGATCGCGATGGGCTCGGCGGTAATACTGTGTCCTACCGATGACCGGCGACATGCGCTGGCAGGGTGTGCGCCGCTTGCGTGCGGTTGACGCACCGTGGCGCGGGCGCCGGGGTGCTGCCGGAGGCAACGGGACCGAGGCAGGCGATTGGTGCATGCCGCCGCCGCGCCTGCCTGGCGGCTGCGCCCGCGCAGTGATCGCCACGCTTAGTCCTGGCGGCGGCGGATCGGGATCGCGCCCACCGGCACGCTGGCGATGTCCTGCCCGCGCTCGCGGATCGGAGCGCCCGGCGCCGGCGCCCAGGCGTGCGCGTAGATGACTTCCCACGAACTGGGCAGGGTGCCATCGGGCCGCCGCAGGGGTTCGTAGGCCGCACTGGCGGCGGCGAAGCGGCCGCGGCCGGTCAGCGTGGCGCGGCGGTTGCTGAGCGCATTGGTGGCGCCCATCGCGCGCAACTCGCGCATCAAGGCCGGCAGGTCGTTGTAGGTGAGGGTGAACAGGTCGCGGTCCAGCACCGGGTCGCGGAAGCCGGACATCATCAGCGCATCGCCGAACTGCGCAATCGGCGGGAAGCGGCTCACATGCGGGGCCGGGTCGGCCTGCGCGAAGGCCTCGCGCAGTTCGATCAGCGTCTCCGGGCCGAAGGTGGAGCACAGCAGCAGGCCGCCGGGCCGCAACGCGCGCCGAAAGCCGGTGAACACCGCCGGCAGGTCTTCCACCCACTGCAAGCACAGATTGCTGAAGATCACATCCACGCTGCCATCGGCCACCGGCAGCGCGCGGGCATCGGCGCAGACCTGCGCAAACGGCTTCCACCAACCCGCAGTCTTGCGCGCCTGGCGCAGCATCGGCAGTGCCTGGTCGAGCGCGATCACCTGGGCCTTGGGCCAGCGTTTCTTGATCGTTGCGCTCGCATGGCCCGGGCCGGCACCCACATCCAGCACCACCTTGGGCGCGGTGTCGCCGAGATAGTCGAGCGACTCCAGCAGGCGCGTTTCCACCTCGCGTTGCAGGGCGGCGGCGGCGGCATAGCTGCTGGCGGCACGCGCGAAGGCGCGCCGGACGTGGCGGGGGTCGAAAGTGCTGTTCATTGCCGCGCTATTGTCGCCGCTGCGCGCCGCCGAGGGAATTGCCGCAGCGACACGGTGTGATGCGCGCCGGCGTGTTGATGCGTAGCGCCAGTGGCGTCAAAACGTGCCCGGGTAGGCGCCGCCGTCGATCAGCAGGTTCTGCCCGGTGATGTAGCCGGCCTGGGCACTGCACAGGAATGCGCAGGCCGCGCCGAATTCGTCCGGCTCGCCAAAGCGCCCGGCCGGGATGCCGGCGCGTTTGTGCGCGGCCACCGCCTCGGCGCTGGTGCCTTGTTGCTCGGCGATCACGGCGAAGTTGCCGCGCAGCCGGTCGGTAGCGAACTGGCCCGGCAACAGATTGTTGAGGGTGACATTGTCGGCCACGGTGCTGCGCGCCAGCCCGGCCACGAAGCCGGTGAGACCGGCGCGCGCGCCGTTGGACAGGCCCAGGATGTCGATCGGCGCCTTCACCGCGCTGGAGGTGATGTTGACGATGCGGCCGAAGCGACGCGCGCGCATCGCATCGACCGTGGCGCGGATCAGTTCGATCGGGGCCAGCATGTTGGCGTCGAGCGCACGCAGCCAGTCCGCGCGTTCCCATTGACGGAAATCGCCCGGCGGCGGCCCGCCGGCGTTGTTGATCAGGATATCGACCTGCGGGCAGGCGGCCAGCGCCGCGGCACGGCCTTCGCTGGTGGTGATGTCGGCGACGACGCTGCGCACCTCACCCGCATTGGGCAGGGCGCGCAAGTTGCTGGCGGACTGCTCCAATGCCTCGCGGCCACGCGCGACAATCACGACATTGGCGCCTTCGCGTGCCAGCGCCTGTGCGCAGCCCAGTCCCAGGCCCTTGCTGGCGGCGCATACCAAGGCCCAGCGCCCGGCGATTCCCAGATCCATGCGGTGCTCCTTCAAATCAACGAATGCGCATGATCGGTGATCGCGGCTGCACGGCGTGTGGTGGTGGATCGGACAGTGTGTTGATTGGCGGTGGTCCCAGGAGTGATCTCGCATTGCGTGGCGATTCGCAATCACTGCAATAGCTGCGAGAGGCGGCAGCGGTGCGTGCTGGTAATTGCCGCGGCTCAGGGGCGCGGTGGTACCAGGACGGCATGAGCTCATCATCTCAGGTGTGCGTTGTAGTTAGTCGGGTGCACACCCTGCGCCGGATGCGCGCACCCGTCTTCTCGTCCGCGATCAGCAGGTCGTCGATGCGGATCTAAACGCCTGCGTGGGTCGCGTACGCACAGCCCGGTGTACGGCAGCTTGTCGGCGCGCACGCACGTGTCCTTCAGGCCCGGCAGACGTAGCTGAAGTTGATCCGGCGCGAGAGGCTGTTGCACTGACCGGCGATAGCGACGGGAAACAAAAAAACAGTGTGCTGCGAGCAGTGCGATTCGCACTGTGGTGCGAAGAGAGCAGGAGTGCGCCATGCGCGATCCTGGGTGGCATGCCACCGAAAAACGGCTGACGAGATAGTTGCATCTGCAGTGCTCGCGCATTGCGTTATCGATGTACTGGGCAGGCTCAGGCCTGCGTCAGCGGAAGTGCACCCCATCCAACGCAGCTCACGATTGCTTGCGGCCAGTGAATTCTCACTACACGCCGCAGGCCGACGTGAAGCCTTCGCCATGCATCTGCGCGAGGGCAGATGCACCTTGCTGCCGCGTCGCATCACACACGGTGTGCATCTCTCAGGGCAATGCTGCAACAAAGCGGTGCAGCGCCTCGGCCACCTGGTCGGCGTGGCCCAGGAACGGTGCATGTCCGCCGCCGTCGATGGTCAGTGCCTGTGCATGTGGCGCGCGCGCAGCCGCGGCATGCATGCCGGCGGCCGGCACCAGGCGGTCGCGTTGCCCGGCGATCCACAGGCTGGGCCGCGCAAGCGTTGCCAGCGCGCGGCGCAGGTCGGTGCGTTCGAGCAGGCCCAGGCCATCCTGCAGCGCGCTGGCTGCCGGTTCGCCGCGCGCAGTGAGAGTCTCGCGCAAGCTGCGCAATTCGCTGCGCGCATGCGCCGAGCCCAGCGTGTCCAGGGCGAGAAACCGGTCGAGCGTGCCGCGGTAATCGCGCGCAAGATCCTGGCCGAATTGCACGAAGACCTCGCGTTCCACTGCATCGGGCCAGTCATTGCCACGCACGAAGCGTGGCGTGGCGGCGATCATCGCCAGCGCGCGGACCTGCGGTTGGGTGGCCGCCGCATGCAGTGCGAACAGGCCGCCCAGCGACCAGCCCACCCAGACCGCCGGCGGCGTGGCCGCGGCAATTGCGGCCACCACGTGCGGCAAGGCCAGCGGCGTAGTGTCGTCGTGGCTGAAGCCATGCCCGGGCAGGTCCACCAGATGCAGTTGGTAGTGCGGTGCCAGGCGCTCCACCAAGGGTGCGAACACACCGCCATGCAGTGCCCAGCCGTGCAGAAGAACCAGTGCCGGCCCGTGGCCGATGACGTCGATATGCATGCGCGTAGTGTCGCCGATCATGCGTGCTTGGTCAGGTAGCTGCGGCCTCGGCGCGCAACGCGGCCACGCGTGGGCCAAGCCAACGCCACTGCGCACGTGCGTAGCCGCGCCAGCACCAGCGATCGGGCCAGCCCCACGCGCGCGCACGGTGTGCGGCGATGGCCGCGCTCAACCACGCCGGATCGAAGCCGTCCCACACGCCGGCCACGCTGTACACATTGCTGCGCAGCACCGGGTGCACGTCGTGCAACAACATCGTGCGCAGCTGTTCCAGCGAAAACGGCGACTCCGCCAGGCAGCGCACGATGCGCGCGTGCATGTCATCGACTGCGGTATCCAGATACAGCTCGGCCATTGCCTCCCACACGCGGCGTTGCGCCGGCGTCGGGGTGTGCATGCTCAGGCCAGCGCGCGCTGCGGCTGGCGGCTGACCACATCGCGCGCCTGCACGATGGCATCGACCAGGGCCTGCACCTGTTGCGGCGTGTGCAATGCCGACAACGTCACCCGCAGCCGCGCCTTGCCTTCGGGCACGGTGGGTGGGCGGATCGCACCGACCATGAAGCCGGCTTGCTCCAGCGCCGCCGACATCGCCATCACGGTGGCCTCTTCGCCACACAGCAATGGCTGGATGGGGGTGTCCGAGGCCATCAGTTCGAACCCGTGCCGGCGCGCGCCATCGCGGAATGTGCCGATCAGTTCGGTCAGCCGCGTGCGGCGCCAATCGTCGCGACGCGCCAGGCGCACCGCAGCCAGGGTGGCGGCCACCTGCGCGGGCGGCAGCGCGGTGGTGTAGATGTACGGGCGCGCGGTTTCGGCCAGATGGCGGATCAGCGCTTCTTCGCCCACCACCACCGCGCCATAGCCGCCCAGGGCCTTGCCCAGGGTCACCAATTGCAGCGGCACTTCGGCCACGCCGAGCCCGGCATCGGCCACGCAACCGCGGCCCTGCGGCCCCAGCACGCCCACGCCGTGCGCATCGTCGACATAGAACAAGGCCTCCTGCATGCGCGCGACCAGGCTCAGCGCACGCAGTGGCGCAACGTCGCCATCCATGCTGAAAACACCGTCGCTGGCGAGCATTGCCGCGCCCTCCGGCGCGCCCTTGAGCTGGCGCATCGCGCCTTCCACATCCAGGTGCGGGTAGCGGCGCAACCGGCAGCCGGCCAAGCGCGTGGCATCCAGCAGGCTGGCGTGATTGAGCCGGTCCTGCACGCAGACATCGTCTTCTTCGCTGAGCAGCGCCTGTTGCACGGCCAGGTTGGCGATGAAGCCGCTGCCGAACAGCAGCGCCGACGGATAGCCCAGCCATTCGGCGATGTCGCGCTCCAGCGCTTCGTGCGCGGTGTGATGGCCGCAGATCAGATGCGAGGCAGTCGCCCCGGCACCATCGCGCGCGGCGGCATCCTGCAGTGCGGCCACCACTTCGAACTGTTGCGACAGGCCCAGGTAATCGTTGGAACAGAAACCGGTCAGCCAGCGCCCATCGATTTCCAGGCGCACGCCGTCGCGGCGGCCCACCTGCCGCCGCACCCGCACCCGCTCCTGGGCCACGCGCAATTTGCGCAGCGACGAAATCCGTTCGTGCAGATCGGGGCGAGCCATGGTGTTCGTCGACAGCGGAAGAGGGCCGCTAGCGTAGCGTGCCGGGCCCAGCGCGCCCAGCCGGCACCGACGGCCGGTGCCGGCTGGGCGCTGATGCGGTCAGGCCGCGTGCTCGCAGGCGGCGCCGCAGGTGATGTCCGCATGCACGGTGCCGGGGTGGTCGTGCTCGGCGGCGTCGACGGTGATCTGCATCGGGCGCAGGCCCAGCCGCTGGAACAACGCCTGGTCGCGCTCGGTATCGGGGTTGCCGGTGGTGAGCAGCTTTTCGCCGTAGAAGATTGAGTTGGCACCGGCCAGGAAGCACAGCGCCTGCAGTTCGTCGCTCATCGCCTCGCGGCCGGCGGACAGGCGCACCATCGACTTGGGCATGGCGATGCGCGCCACCGCGATCATGCGCACGAACTCGAATGCATCCAGCGGCTCGGTGCCGTGCAACGGAGTGCCGGGGACCTGCACCAGCTGGTTGATCGGCACCGAGTCCGGGTGCGCGGGCAACGTGGCCAGCGCATGCAACAGGCCGACGCGGTGCTCGCGGGTTTCGCCCATGCCGACGATGCCGCCGCAGCAGGTCTTCAAGCCCACATCGCGCACGTGCTCCAGGGTGTTCAGGCGGTCCTGGTACTGGCGGGTGTGGATGATCGAATCGTAGTAATCCGGCGCGGTGTCCAGATTGTGGTTGTAGTAGTCCAGCCCGGCGTCCTTGAGCGCGCGCGCCTGGCCGGCGTCGAGCATGCCCAAGGTGGCGCAGGTTTCCAGGCCCATCGCCTTCACCTCGCGGATCATCGCGGCCACCTTGGGGATGTCGCGGTCCTTGGGCGAGCGCCACGCCGCGCCCATGCAGAAGCGCGAGGCGCCCGCGGCCTTGGCCTGGCGGGCCTTGGCCACCACGTCTTCGGTATCCATCAGTTTCTGCGCACTCACCCCGGTGTCGTAGCGCTGCGCCTGCGGGCAGTAAGCGCAATCTTCCGGGCAGCCGCCGGTCTTGACCGACAGCAGCGTGGAGACCTGCACCTCGGCCGGGTCGAAGTGGGCACGGTGCACGCTGGCGGCGCGATGCAGCAGCTCGGGAAACGGCAGCGCGAACAGCGCATGCAGTTCTTTGCGATCCCAGTCATGGCGGACGACAACGGACATCGGGGTTTCCTGACAGTCAGCGGCTTGGAAGCCAGGCAGTCTGGTGAGCATGGACGAGGCTGTCAACTTCACGCATCCGCATTCGGTTTACAGGTGGCCACAACGGCTGCTGCGGTTGCTACTGCCGTCGCTGTGCCTGGTGTGCGCGGAGTCGGGCACTGACGATTGCGACCTGTGCCCGTCCTGCCGGGCGGCGCTGCCTGACCACGGCACTGCCTGCGTATGCTGCGCCACGCCGTTGTTTGCCGCTGCCGGGCTGCCACTGTGCGGCCAGTGCCTGCAGCACCCGCCGCCGCTGCAGCGCGCATATGCCTGCTTCACCTATCGCTGGCCGGTGGACGGGCTGCTGCGACGCTTCAAGTTCCATCAGGATCTGGCGGCCGGACGGGTGCTGAGCGAGTTGATGGCCGCGCGCTGTGCCGCCTTGCCGCGGCCACAGGCACTGGTGCCGGTGAGCCTGCACCGGCAGCGGCTACGCCAGCGCGGTTACGACCAGGCGCTGGAGTTGGCCCGGCCGCTGGGCCGCGCACTGCAGCTGCCCTGCCTGCCGCTGCTGCGCCGCATGCGGGCCACGGCGCCGCAGTCCGAACTGGATGCCGACGAGCGCCGACGCAATCTGCGCGATGCGTTTCTGGCGCGTGGGCCGCTGCCCATCCATGTGGCGCTGGTGGACGACGTCATGACCACGGGCGCGACCTTGCATGCAGCCGCACAGGCGTTGCGGCGCGCCGGTGTGCAGCGCGTGGACGCCTGGGTCTGCGCGCGGGTGCCGTGAGGGATGGTGGCTTGCGCGTTGTAGCGTTGCGCCGTGAGGCTTGGCCCGCAAGGTTGTCGGCGACGGGTCATCCAGTTGCGCTGCTATCGGTGTCACGAGGACAACATGCCGAGGCGACAGCGCGCCCGGGGATTGGCGCAGAGCGGCACATGGATGTGTCGCGGCGGCGAGTCAGGCAGAGGATGTCTGAACGAGCCGAATAGCCGATCTCCGGGCGCGCTGGCGCATCCCACCTTAGCCGGCGCCTGACAGGTGGAGCCATGCCGTACCCCAGACCACGTTCCGCGCCCCGGCCTGTGTTTGCGGCGCGGGCGCTCCAAGGCGCCACCAGTGGCGCGCCACCAGTGTCTTCGTGCCCCGGGCTTAACGTGCGACGCGATTGCCGTACCTGCCCGCTAGCGCAACGCCAGCGCCGCGGCGATGCCGACGAAGATCGCTAGGCCTACCCAGTTGTTATGCAGGAAGGCGCGGAAGCAGGGACCGCGTTCGCGGTGGCGGGCGATGTGGAATTCGTAGGCCACCAGCAGCGCTGCGATGCCCAGCCCAGCCCAGTAAGCGATGCTGAGACCGGCGCGCAAGCCCACCAGCACCAGGGCCGCGAACATCAGCGCGTAGAGCACGCCTTGCGCGATCAGGTCGTAACGGCCGAACAGGATGGCGGTGGATTTGCTGCCCATGCGGATGTCGTCCTCGCGGTCGACCATGGCATACCAGGTGTCGTAGGCCGTGGCCCAGAGGATGTTGGCGGCGTACAGCAGCCAGGCCAGCAGCGGCACGCTGCCCTGCACGGCGGCGAAGCCCATCGGGATGCCCCAGCCGAACGCCATGCCCAGGTATACCTGCGGCAGATGGGTGTGGCGCTTCAGATAGGGGTAGCTGGCCGCCAGAAACAGGCCGGGCACGCTCAGCGCCACGGTCAGCCAGTTGAGGCTGAGCACCAGCGCGAAGGCGACCAGCATCAACACCACGAATACCCACAGCGCCTCGCGGCCGGAGACCGCGCCAGTGGCGAGCGGACGCGACTTGGTGCGCTCCACGTGCGGATCCAGCCAGCGGTCGGCGTAGTCGTTGATCACGCAGCCGGCCGAACGGGTCAGCCAGACGCCAGCGGTGAACACGAACAAGGTCCACAACGGTGGCAGGCCTCCGGCCGCCAGCCACAGCGCCCACCAGGTAGGCCAGAGCAGCAGCAGGCTGCCGATCGGGCGGTCACCACGGACCAACTTCCAATACTGTCCCAGGCGCTCTGGCCACGTCAGCGCAGGGGCCGTGGGCACGTTCTCGAAACCTTGCTTGCTCATGCTGCAAAGGGTAGCAGCGCGACTTGGCCGCGGTCATGCGCTTGACGGTGTGGACGTCGCTGTTGGCTGCGGTTGGGCGCGCTTTTGAAGTGGGTTTTCAGGTGCGGGGCGCTGCAGCGCTGGCGGGATCGCCCCATCTGTGCGACCGCAAGGATAAATGAGGAGGCGCCTTCGGCTGGTGTGCGCGGAGGGATGCACGCCGAGAAGCGGGCTAGGGCTCGGCGATCACGCGGATGGCGCCGGTTCTGGCATAATGCGCGGCCAGGCGCTCGTAGCTCAGCCGGATAGAGTAGTGGCTTCCGAAGCCATTGGTCGGGGGTTCGAATCCCTCCGGGCGCACCAGACATAAGTCGGCCCGTTTGTGATGGCACTGCCATTGCAAACGGGCCGATCGCGTTTTCAGGGGATGCGCGGCCACGCGATGTGCGGGGCCATGGCTGCCACAGGGCGGGCGCGCCGCCCTGCAATGCGGGCCTTACAAGGGGTCTGGCGCCGGAGCGGTGGCCTTGGCCTGCTGCTTGCCGCGGGCGCTTTCGATGGCGCTGCGCAGCTTGCGGGCCGCACCGGTGACCGCAGACGCGGTGGTTTCGGCGCTGTTGCTGGCGGCAATGGGCGGCAGGCCGGCGACATGCGCCTCGATACTGCAGGTCCGATCCGCCGCACCGCCACGCTGACCGTTCTCGTCGCGCAAATGCACTTCCACGCGGGTGATGTCGTGGGCAAAGTGCGCCAACTGCGCGGCACAGGTCTTCTCGACGTGCTGCACAACGGAGGGGTCATGCGGCACGTGGTTGTCGGTCTGGATCTGGATCTGCATAGGAGTCTCCTTCGCGGTCATCCGCTGCGTCTGCCGCAGCGGTGATTCGATTCTGCGACAGCCAACTGTTGGCACGAGGTGACAGCCCGGCGCCGACGTTCATGCGCTGGTTGGCTGGCGTCGCAGAGCCATGTGGTGGGGGACTGGATGCCCAGGTGCGCCAGGGCGTGCTGACTGGCGAGGACGCGTGTGTCGGCGACTCGCCTGTCGTCCCTAGCTGCTTGCCATTGCGCGCACCCCACATTCGCCTACGTGAGCCTGTCTGGCTTCGATCACATGCTCAACTCGAACGCGGACTGTCTTCGGCTCACGTGGCTCATCGCCCTGGACACGGTCTCGACATGCACACCGCTCGCTGGGCTATCCCGACCCGGTCGGTCCGCTGGTCAATGGGCCCACTACGTGCACCGTGGCTTCCAATGGTCTCCGCTGGCGGGCGCACTCATCGCTGAATCGGCGCGGCCGGCGTGAGCCGAATGGCCGGAACCGCTCCGGGCGGTGGCTTAAGATTGCGGGCTCTGCGCACCGTCCGCGCCTGCCCGATACCTGCCCGTGTCTGAATTTCGAGTGGTTCCAACTGCCCATCGCGGCGTCCTGCGGCGTCTGCTGTTGCTGGTGGCCCTGTGGATGGTTTGCGTGGGTGCTGCGGTGGCGCAGGACGAGGACACGCTGCAGGAAAATGCGCAGGCCCAACTCGACAGCATGCAGAAGGTTCTCAAGCAGGCCGAAGCGGGGCTGGACAAGGCCGATAAGGATCAGCTCGGCAAGCTGACCGATGAGGTCACCGGCGCGCAGCGGCAGGCGCAGGATCTGGTGCGCACGTTGGATCCGCCGCTGAAGGAACTCAACGTGCGGTTGGAGGCACTTGGCGTCAAGCAAGCAGGCGAACCGAAAGACCTGACCAAGCAACGTGACTCGCTGGCCAAAGAACGCGATGGGCTGGATGCCGAATCCAAGCGCGCCATGCTGTTGGTCTCCGATGCCAAGGACCTGGCCGATCGGCTCGAACGCGAACGCGTGCAACGCTTCAGCGTGCAGCTCTCAACGCGCGTCGCCTCGCCGTTGTCGCCGACATTCTGGAACCAGATTGCGCAGCAGTGGCCTGACGATCGCGCGCGCCTGCAGGCGTTGTCGGCCAGGACGGTGCAGATGGTGCAGGCCGGAACCGCCGCCAATGGCGTCGGCGGGCTGATCACCGGTGTGGTGATCGCGTTGTTGCTGGCGCTGCCGCTGCGCATCTTCCTGCGCCATCTGGGCCGGCGCTATGCGGCCTCGCGCGCGCCAGGCGGACGCTTGCGGCGCTCGGGGCTGGCGTTGTGGTTTCTGCTGATCGGCACGCTGACGCTTGGAGTCGCGGCGTTGGTGCTGGTCGAAAGTATCCGCTCGCTCGGCCAGGTGGCGGAGGATCTGAACCAGTTGCTGACCGGGTTTGTCGCGGTCAGTCTGGTGGCCGCCTTCGTGGGCTCGCTCAGTGCCAGCCTGCTGATGAAGCACCAACCCAGCTGGCGGTTGTTCCCGCTGGATGACGCCACCGTCGATCGGCTGCGCGTGCATTGCTTGGCCACCGCAGCGGTGATCTGGTGCAGCGGCATGGCGTCCAAGATCAACGAGGCGGCGGGCAGCAGCCCGGCCTTGAATACGGCCACCGATGCGGTGGCGGCATTGCTGTATGCGGGGTTGATTTTGTCGGCGCTGGCGGGCCTGAGTCTGTCGTTGCGCGCGCACGCGGCCAATGCGGGTGTGGTCGATCCCGACAGCGACGCGCCGCCGCCGGTAGTCTCGCGCGGCGGCGGCTTCATCGTGCTGATCCGCCTGCTGGGGCATCTGGCGGTGATTTTTGCGCTGATCGCCGCCTTGTTCGGCTATCTCAATCTGGCCTTGTTCGTGGAGCGGCAGATCATCTGGATCACCCTGGTCTGCAGCCTGCTCGGCTTGCTGGTGGTGTTCGCCGACGATCTGATGACCTGGCTGTTCAAGCCCGATGGCCGTTTCAGCCGCGCGCTCGCGCACGCGCTCAGCATCGGAAGTGGACGCCTGGTGCAGCTGGGATTGCTGATCTCGGCGGCGGCCCGCGTGGTGCTGGTGCTGTTGGGCATCGCGTTGCTGCTGACGCCGTATGGCGCAAATCTCAGCGTGGTGGCCGACTGGGCGGAGAACATCACCCACGGCATCAACATCGGCAAAGAGCTGGTGATCACCCCCGGCGATGTGTTCCGGGCGCTGTGCGTGTTCCTGCTGGGCATGGGGGTGGTGCATGTGGTGCAGCAGTGGTTGCTCAACACCTATCTGCCCAAGACCGAACTCGATGCCGGCGCACGTAACTCCATCAGCACGGTGGCGCGCTATCTGGGCTGGTTGATCGTGGTGGTGTGGGGCCTGACTGCGCTGGGCCTGGACCTGAAACGGTTGGCGCTGGTGCTGAGCGCGTTGTCGGTGGGTATCGGGTTTGGCTTGCAGGCGATCACGCAGAACTTTGTGTCGGGCCTGATCCTGCTGGCCGAGCGGCCGGTGAAGATTGGCGATTGGGTGCGCATTGGCGACCAGGAAGGCGACGTGCGCAAGATCAGCGTGCGCGCCACCGAGATCCAGGTCGGTGACCGCTCCACGCTGATCGTGCCCAACTCGGAATTGATCACCAAGAGCGTGCGCAACATGACCTTGTCCAATCCGTTGGGCCGGGTGCAATTGCAGTTCTCGGTGCCGCTGGAAACCGATGTGGCCAAGGTGCGCGACATGCTGCTGGAGTTGTTTGCCGAGCACACCAAGGTGCTGGCCGAGCCGGCGCCGGTGGTGTTCATCGACTCGCTGGCCGGCGGCCACGTCAACTTCAATTCGTTTGCCTATGTGCGCAGCCCGCGCGATTCGTATGGCGTGCGCAGCGAACTGTTCTTTGCGTTGCTGCAGCGCATGGACACTGCCGGCATTGCGCTGCAATCGCCGCAGGAAATCCGCTTCAGCCGTGCGGGTGCGGCGGTGGCGCGCGATGCGGGCGATGCCACGCCTGCTTCGGAAGGTTGAGCTGGCGTGCGTGTGTGGTGCGCTGGTAATGCGTCAGCGCGGTGGATGGCGCGGGGAATGCACCGGCTGCGGCACGTCGTGTGCATGGTTTTAGGCCGGGTGGGCGGCAGGCGCGGTTGCCTCGGCGCTTACGAGGCATCTGACGTGACGACGAGCGCCGCGCGCGTCGTCACCTATCCGGTCACGCCGCGTGTCGCTCACCGTCTCTTCGTTCCGTCGAGGAGCCGGAATAACGAATCGCCGCTGGCTTCACATCGGACGACCGGGATTTGAATCGTCGCGCGTCCAGGCGCGGTCGACTGCCTGGATCAACCGTCTGATCTGCTGAGTGCGCGGTGCCCTCACCGCTTCCGGGACACGCCGTGAATCCGTCCATGGACGCTCCTTAGCGGCATCCATGCCAAGGGTCGCTCAAACGGTGAGGACACCGCGCCGGAGAGTTGGTCGGTGGTCACCTGAAAAGCGGCGGTCGCAACATGCATCCGAAGTTGAACCGGCCAACCACTATCGAACAGAGTGCATCAAACACTGCTTGTGCCATGCACACCGATCATCCCTACGGGTCCTTGCCCGTCCACCGGCGCGGGACCTTATGCGGCATGGATGCCGCATAAGAGCCTCCATGGACGGATTCACGGCGTGTCCCGCGCCGGTGGGCGGGCGAGGGCCCTGCAGCCAGGCCGCAGAACACATGCTTGGCTTTGGTGTCCGCTCCGGCTCCGGCGTTGCCTCATCCACACCGCCTTTTTCAAACCAGAACGACTGGCTTTAGCTGCTGGCGTTCAATGCGCAGTGAAGCCGACAGCATCGCCAACCCCAATGCCGCACACGCCACGCCAGCTTGGTCGAGCGCGCAACGGGCTTGCCACTTCAAGAGCTTGCCGCGAATGCATCCATGGAAACCCAGGTGCCGGCGCTGGTGTCGCCTCAATGCCCCGCACGCCGTGAGGACACCGCCTCGGAACCTGCAGGCCTGCGTGCTACATGCCGCAGCAAGCAACAGCAACGCCCGCCTGCTGGCCGTGCAGAGACCCGATCAGGAGCGATCCGCAACCGCGGTGTCCTTGACCAACGCCAGGTTGTCCACGCTCACCTCTTCGGTGTAGTCCAGCCAGGCGCGGATCTCCAGATCCTCCACTGCGTGCTCCAGGCCCACCGGCATGCGGATGCGGCCGGAGGCGTCGGGCACCACCCATTGCTGGGCCAGCACCACCTTGCGTTCGGACGACACGGCTTCGACCCAGAACGCGCGGGTTGGGCGGCGCTTGGCGTACAGCTCGAGCATGTAGCGCCCGGCCTCGGTCTTGCGCGCGGCCTGGGTGAGCATGATCGGCTGACGCACGCGCGGGCGCGGCGCTTGCGGGGTGACATCCAGCGGCGCATCCACGGCGATGCCGCGGGTGAGGTCGGGATCGCGGTACAGCTTCATGTGCTGATTGCGATCCACCACCAGCGCACACCAGTCGCCATCAGCCGAACCGTCTTCGAAGGCGGTGCAGCGGTCCACATACGCCAGCGTGCCGTCGCTGTGGGTGCGGTCGAACTGGCGCGAGGTGTTTTCCAGATACACCGTCTTGAGGTTGGTGTCGTCGTCGTATTCCAGCAGCACCGGCGGGCGCACCTGCTGCACGCCCACCACCACATCGCCATTGCCGTTGACACGCAACATGCGCGTGCTGCGCCCGGTCCACAACGTGCGTGCATAAGCCAGATAACGCGGGTAGTCCTTGCCGCTGTCACGGCTGGCGGCAACGCTGGCACTTGGCGGGGCGTCATTGGCCAGCAGCGAGCGGCCGAAGCCCAGCGTGCGCATGCCTGGTTCCAGCAATTGCAGCAGCGTGGCGCCCGAATCCAGGGTGCTGCCGGCGCGCGTGACCACCTGCTGCGGCGGAATGTCCTTGCCGAGGAACAGCAACAGGTTTTCGCGTTTTTGCTTGGCCAGCACGTCGCTGAGATCGTTGGGCATGGCCAGGTGATCGGAGGCGATTACGATGATGGTGTTGCGGCCATAGCGGCTGTTGCGGATGCGCGTGACCAGCTCGCCAATCAGCCGGTCGCTGCACTTGATGGCATGCAGCAAACCGATGTCACCCAGCGGGCTCTCATAGCGCTGGTTCTTGCACGCCAGTGGCAGATGGCCGGCAGGGTGATGGGTGTCCATGGTCAAGGTGGTGAGCATGAACGGCTGGCCGGCGCGCGAGAGCGCCTGGAAGCTCTCCCAGGCATCGTCGAGCAAGACATCGTCGTGCACGCCCCATGCGGAGAAATGCTTCGGCGCCACCCCCTTGTTGTGGAAGTAATTCACGTCGTGCACCACGTCGAAGCCGTGGCTGGCCAGAAAGCTGCCCTTGCCGGCGAAGCTGGCATCGGCACCGCCCACGTAGTGATTGCGGTAGCCCTGGTCCTTGAGATAGTCGCCGAGGCAACGCGCCTCGGGCAGGAACAGGCCCATGCGCCCCATGCTGTTCTCATCGCCTGGGGCAGTGGTCAGCGGCACGCCGCACATTGAGGCGACCATGCCGGCAATGGTCCAGCCGCTGCCTTCGGTGGAGGTGAGGTTGCGCACGTCCACTGCCTCGGTGGCGAGCTGGCGCAGATTGGGCATCAAGCCGGGAAACGTCGCTTCGTCGAAGTAGGTGCGCTCCAGGCTTTCGCCATAGATCCAGACAATGTTCTTGCGCTTTTGCAGCGGCTGCTGCGGCACCTGGTATTCCGGCACCACGGTGGCGTAATCGACCGGGCGCAACTGGTAGTACAGCCGCTTGCCATCGCGATACAGCGGGCTGACCGCCACGCTCACCAACAGCATCACCACGAAGGCACCGAACACCGCACCGCCGCCACGCGGGCGCCGGAAACGGCGCACCCGCAACAGCACCAGTGGGCTGAGCGAGAGCAGCACCATGCCGATAAACACGGCGATATAGCCGGAGAAATCGCTGACACCGGCGCCGTCCATGTCCGCGCGCAGGTGGTAGAGCGTTGCGGCATTGATGCCGTCGCCACTGAGCCGATCGACCAAGCCCCACGCGCTGAGCAACAGCAGCAACAACGACAGCAGCCCGGCTTTCAGCCACGCCAGACGCGGCGACGCCACCAGCAACCAGAGCAACAGCAACAACGACAGCGCCAAAATCCAATGCATGTGCAGCGTCCGTGGGGGAAAGAGGCGAGCACGCACCGCACGCTTTGCTCGCCGTGTCCTTGGGTTTCACGCGAAATGTGACACCGGGATGACGGACTATGCCGCGACAAAGCTGACTGAAATGTTTGTTGAGGGCCCTGATGTAGTGCTGCGGCCACTGTGCGCGCTGCTTTGCCAGCTGGGCTGCTTTCTCGCCGAAGCGCGTGTGGACGCGGGGGGCGCTCTGCGCACGCTGCGCGATGCCGGCGTATTGGCGCGGTTCTGCCCGCTCTGACCTGCACGATTGAACTGCGCAGTGCCGGCCGTCAAAGACACACGCACTGTGGTGCAAGATGCGTGGGGAGCTAGTCGTTGTCTGGAGAAAGACTGGTTGCGGCGCGGCGAGGATTGCTATGGGATATCGAGCACTAGGCAGGGAGTGCGCCTGGCGTTCGTGGCGCTGCTGCCCGGAGAACATCTTTGAATTCTCGCGCAGCTGCGGCATGTGTTCGGTGCGTTGGCGAACGCAAGCTAGGCGCGTACGGCTGAAAGCACGCGTTCATTGCGCTGTGGCGCGATAGCGAGAAATCATCGGCGGTGCCGATCAACCGATCAACCGTGCTGCCTGCAATCAGGCTGGCACCGGCACTTGTCGCCAACCAGATGCGCCATGGCCCCTTCGTGCTCTTCGATGATGTCGCGAGCGACATCCATGCAGGCAACCACGACGCCGGCGTGCAGACACTTTTGACTTCAACGCCACCACCGCCCCGCCCGCATGCGGCGTCGCACGCCTAACGAAGAACAGGCGCACAAGCAGCAGGCACCAACGATCCCGCCTTACCGGTGCCCACGTTCCTCACGTGCGCGCACGCGGCGGTCGAAGACCAGCGCACTGAGCACGATACCCAGGCCCAGGAACACGCCGAGCAGGAACAGCACCATCGCGATCGCCGGATAGCCCCACAGCTTGAGTCCGGTCTCGATCCGCATCATCTGCGAAGACGCCATGATCAGCGCCGCGGTGACGATGCCGGCGGCGACACGGTTGGCGATCTTCTGCAGGCTTTCCATCAGGTGCGACTCTTCCAGCCCGGTCACCCGCATCTGCATGCGGTTTTCGGCCACCAGCGAGAGGATGTCGGACATGCGGCGCGGGCCTTCGCGCAGCAGGTGCTGCAATTCCATGGCTTCGCTGGCCAAGTTGGCCGCCGACATCGACTTCTTCAGGCGTGCGCGCATCACGTGCTGCAGGTGGCGTTCGACGATGCGGCGGGTGTCCAATGCCGGCGACAGCGCGCGGCACACGCCTTCCAGGTTCAGCAGGGTCTTGCCGAGCAGGCTCAGCTCCGGCGGGGTGCGTAGGCCGGTGGCGGTGGCAATGCGCACTAGGTCCAGCACCACGCGGCCCTCGGAGGTGGCGTCGTGAGCGGCGTAGCGGGCAATCATCTGCCCGGTTTCGCGCAGGTAGCGCTCCTCGTCGTAGTCCTCCAGGCGCGTGCTGAGCGCGATGGTTTCCTCGGCGACTTCTTCGCCACGGCCGTCCACGGCGGCAAACAGCAATTTGAGCAGGCGCTCGCGCAGGCGCGGTGGCACGTGCGCGACCATGCCCAGGTCGAAGATGGCCAGGCGGCCGTCGGGCATCACGCGCAGGTTGCCCGGGTGCGGGTCGGCATGGATTTCGCCATGCACGAACATCTGGTCCAGGTAGCCCTTGACCAGGGCCGCGGCCAGCTCGTCCATCGGCTGCTCGGTGCGGCGCAGGCCGGAGATCTTGTCCACGCGCACGCCTTCGGCCAGCTGCATGGTCAGCACCTTGCGGCTGCTGAGGTCCCACACCGGCTGCGGCACCCACAGCAAGGGGAACGGCTTGAGGTGTTCGCCGAAGCGCACCAGGGTCTCGGCCTCGGCCTCATAGTTGAGTTCGGCGCGCAGGGTCTTGCCGAATTCGCCCAGCCAGTCGGCAAAGCGCACCCGGCGGCCGATGCCGGTCAGGCGGTCGGCGGCGTTGGCGAAGCTCTTGAGCACGTCCAGGTCCGAGCGCACCTGCGCGGCGACCTCGGGCTTTTGCACCTTGATCGCCACCGGCGTGCCGTCACGCAGGGCGGCGCGATGCACCTGCGCCAGCGAGGCGCAGCCCAGCGGCACCGGGTCGAAATGCGAGAACGCCTTGTTGACCGCCACGCCGAGCTCTTCTTCGATGATCTGGCGGATGCGCTCCACCGGCACCGAGCTGGTGTTCTCCTGCATGCGCTCCAGCGCGGTGGCGAACTCCGGCGGCACGATGTCCGGGCGGGTGGAGAGCATCTGGCCGAGTTTGACGAAGGTGGGGCCCAGCGCCTCCAGGTCGGCGACGAACTGGTCCGGCGTGCCTTCTGCGGGCACTTCGTATTCATTGACCGCCGCCGGGTCCAGGCTCATGCCGGCAAACACGCCCGACCCGCGGTACCGCAGCAACAGGCGCAGGATCTGCGTCCGTCGGCTCATGCCGCCGACCACGGCGTTGTCGGCCGGGTGCGTGGCCTGAGCCGGTGTGCGGTGCGGGTCGTTGGGGCTCAAGGCCATCTCCGGGTGGTGTTGAGCGCCCGAGTGTGGCCAGCGCCGGGTCGTCGCGTGGTGAATCCGCACCCGGGCCTGCGAACGGTCCGGGCGTACCGCTGCTGCCGGCGGCGCGCGCGGCGCAGTCAGGCCTGCTGGCGCGTGCTGCCAGTGCCCCGCGGTGTCTCGCCAGCACCCTGGTGCAGCCGTCACCCCATCGGCGCGCAGGATCGGCGAGAATTCACGCCCACCCAAGAAGGACCTCCGCATGGCCGGTGCCAGCCTGTTTACCCTGCTCGACGACATCGCCACGCTGCTGGACGACGTGTCCATCCTCACCAAGGTGGCGGCCAAGAAGACGGCCGGCGTGCTGGGCGACGATCTGGCGCTTAACGCGCAGCAGGTCACCGGCGTCACCGCCGACCGCGAGCTGCCGGTGGTGTGGGCGGTGGCCAAGGGCTCGCTGGTGAACAAGGTGATCCTGGTGCCGGCGGCGCTGGCGATCAGCGCGCTGGAGGCCTGGCTGCGCGGGCGCGGCTACAACGTGCCGCTGGTGATGCCGCTGATGATGATCGGCGGTGCGTACCTGTGTTTCGAAGGCGTGGAGAAGCTGGCGCACAAGTTCCTGCATAGCGAAGAAGAAGACGCGCAGCGGCACGCCGAGCGCACCCGGGTGCTGGCCGACGAGGCGGTGGACGTGGTGGCGCTGGAAAAGGACAAGGTCAAGGGTGCGATCCGCACCGACTTCATCCTGTCGGCCGAAATCATCGTGCTGTCGCTGGGCGTGGTGGCGGGCGTGTCGTTCGGCCAGCAGGTGGCTGTGCTGGTGGCGATTGCGCTGGCGATGACCATCGGCGTCTACGGCCTGGTGGCCGGCATCGTGAAGCTCGACGACCTGGGGCTGTACCTGAGCAAGAAGGGCGCGGCGCTGGCGGCCCTGGGCCGCGGCATCCTGGTGGCGGCCCCGTGGCTGATGAAGTTCCTGTCGGTGGCCGGCACGCTGGCGATGTTCCTGGTCGGCGGCGGCATCCTGGTGCACAACATCCCGGTGCTGCACCACCTGGTGGTTGATTTGGCCAAGGCCTCCGGCAGCCTGGGCTGGCTGGTGGAAGCGCTGGGCAACATGTTGGTGGGCGTGGTGGCTGGCGCGGTGGTGCTGGCGGCGGTGACCGGGTTCCAGAAGCTGCGCGGCAACAAGGCCGCGCACTAAGCGACTGAACGGCGTGCTGGCTGTTGCCGGCACGCTGAGGCTGAGAACCCCGCGGCTCTGGACCGGGCTGCAGTGGACACTAGCTACGGCAGCTTTCAGTCGGCGCTGATCACCCTGTTCTTGCCGGCCGCCTTGGCGTCGTACATGGCGCGGTCGGCGCGGCGGATCACCTCGTCCTGGGCTTCGTCGGTGCGGCGCATGGCCACGCCGCCGCTGAAGCTGACGAATACGCGCACGTCTTCATGCAGCAGCGAGCGCTGCGCAAGCGCGCGCTGCAGGCGGATCACCGCGGCGCTGGCCTCGAAGATGGTCGAGTCCGGCAACAGCAACACGAATTCCTCGCCACCGAAGCGCGCAATCGCATCGGTGGTGCGCAGCACCGACTTGGCCACGTCCACGGTATGGCGCAACGCGGCGTCGCCGCCGGCATGCCCGTGGGTCTCGTTGAGGCGGCGGAAGTCGTCCAGGTCCAGCATCGCCACGCACAGCGGTTGCCCGCTGCGCTGGGTGCGGGTGGCCTCGCGCTCGAACAGTTCTTCGAAGCCGCGCCGGTTGAGGGCGCCGGTGAGCTGGTCTTCGCGCACCAGCCCGGCCACGTCTTTGAGCTCCTGCTCCAGCGAGGCGATGCGGTGCTCGGCTTCTTCAACCTGGCGGCGCGCGGACAGTAGTTCATCGCGGGCGGCCAGCGCCTGCGCCTGCACGCCAGCGGTGTCCTGCAACAGGTCCTGCAGCAAGCGGTTGAGGTCGGGAATGCTGCGAGCGTCGCCGATCGCCTGCGAATAACCGGCAACGCGGTCGTGGTATTCGCCGGTGCTGGTGGCCATGCCGTCGAGCCGGTCGACGAAGGACACCATCATCTCGCGCATGGCGGTCTTTGAGTCGGCAATGCCCTGCTTGAGCAGGCCTTGCTTGTAGATCACCTCGCGCAGGGTGCCGCGCGCCTGTTCGATCGAACTCACGTCCATCGGCCCGGCGATCAACTGCCGCACTACCGAGATCTGGCCCTGCAGCCAGCTACGATCGTCCAGGAGTTCGCCGACGTTCTCCAACAATAGGTCGAATAACCCCAGCAACAGGTTCTGTTGCTCGCTGGCATCTTCGGCGCGCAAGCCGATCTGGTGGCTGAGCTCGCGTAGCCGCTGTTCCAGCGTGATCAGTTCGTGGCCGGGTCGCCAGTGGCGCAGTGCCGAGGCCAGCGTTTGCGCTTCTTCGGCCAACTCCGGGCTGCGTTGCAGCAGCGTGGCCAATGCATTGCCCAACGCGTGCCGCAGCAGGTCGCGCAGCTGTTCGGCTTCGGTACGGCCTTCGGCCAGCGAATCGCCGGTGTCGATGGTGCGGATGTATTTGTCGATCAGCTGGCGCAGGGCGCGGCCATATCCGGGCCAGTCGCCGGCGGCATACGCCGTACTCAGGCGTACGCCCATGTCGCCGAGCTCGCCATGCAGGCTGGCAATGCCTTCGGCAAAGGCCAGCAGCAAGGCCTCCGGGTGCGCGGCATGCGAAAACAGGCGAATCAGCAGCGCAGTGGCAGCGGCCGGGTCATGCGCGCCCGACTTGGCCTTGGCCGGCACCAGCTGATGCGCAGCCAATCCAGCGCCGTCGCGTTCGCCCAGCACGCTGGGCAAGGTGGCCGGGCGCGCGGTGCCGGCACCGCCCCATGGCAGCAGACGGCGCAGCCCGCCACGTGGGCGGTTGGGGTGTTCGGGCTGTTCTGCCATGCGCCAGGTCTCGAGGGTGAAGTACCAACGCCACGTTATCGGCGTTGGTGCAGGCCCCTTGAGCACGCGCGTGCGCGGTTTGCAGACGCGACCGCAGCAACGCCGACAGCCGTCACACGCAGCGGCGGATCGTGCGCATCTGAACCAGTTACGCAGATGACGACAGCCACGGCCGCAGCTCCCGATTTCGGTGCAACGCAACCACCGCGCACCTATGTGGGGATGTCATCGCACTGCAATCTCACGCTTATGCCGAACGACGCAGCAGAACCATTGCAAGGGAATGTGTGCTGTCTTGGAAAAGTCAGCACGTGTTCACGCATCTTTTATTTAGACGGGGTGTAGATTCACTGGCAAGGACGACGTGGAGTAAGCGCGTTGGCCCCGCTCCTCTCTTCGTTGCAAGTCGTCTGGCCACGCAGGCAGGCGATGGTTTTTGCTTCTCTGTTTTTCCGTCTCCACCCACTTTACGACGGACGTTTAGATGGTTGCCATGATGCCGCTTCACGCCACTACCGCACGCCTAGAGCGCAGCACGATGATCCCGACTTCGCTCAAGAAGAGCGTGCGGCCGCGTGATGCGCGCGGCCGTTTCATCCGTCACCACGAGCGTCTGCCGGTTGCACTGGCCGATACGCGCGGTGCCTTGTTCGTGGTGTCGGAGATGGCGGACTTCATCAAGGCCGGCGGCCTGGGTGATGTGGCGGCGGCACTGCCGCGCGCATTGCGCCATCGCTACGACGTGCGCGTGTTGATCCCCGGCTACCGCGCGGTGCTGGCGCGCGCGGGCAAGGTGGAGATCGTGGGCCGTGTGCTGGCGCATGCCGCGCTGCCGGCCTGCGACATCGGCCGCATCGTGCAATCGGACGGCCTGCCGATCTACATCCTGCTGTCCAAGGAACTGTTCGAACGCGATGGCTCGCCGTATGTGAGCACCAGCGGTTCGGAGTTCGAAGACAACGCAATCCGCTTTGCCACCTTGTCGCACGCTGCCGCGCAGATCGCCGCCGGCCGTGCCGGGCTGGGCTGGCGGCCGCGCCTGCTGCACCTCAACGACTGGCCGTGTGCGCTGGCTGCCGCCTATGTGCGCTGGTCCGGCGGCACCACGCCGTGCCTGCTGACCATCCATAACCTGGCCTACCAGGGCCTGGTGCCATATTCGATGGCCGCCGCACTGGGCATCCCGGCCGAGCGCGTCTCGGAGCTGGAGTTCTACGGGCAGATGTCATTCCTGCGCGGCGGCATCGTGCATGCCGACCACGTCAACACGGTGAGCGTCAGCTACGCGCAGCAGATCACCGGCCCGGCGCAGGGCTGCGGGCTGGATCGCCTGCTGGCCGGCCGCGCCGCCAAGGGCGCGCTGAGCGGCATCGTCAACGGCATCGACGCCAGCTGGGACCCGCGCACCGACGAATACCTGGACAGCCATTTCAGCGTGAATCACTGGCAGGGCCGCCAGGCCAATGCCGCGCAGGTGCGCAAGGCCTTCGGTCTGCGCGAGAGCAGCGGCCCGCTGTTTGCGGTGGTGTCGCGCCTGGTGCACCAGAAGGGCCTGGACCTGATCTGCGAGGTCGCCCCGCAGATCGTGGCCGCGGGCGGCCAGATCGCGGTGATCGGCGGCGGCGAGCCGGAGATCGAGCAACAGGTGGCCGAGCTGACCCGGCGTTATCCCGGCCAGGTCGGTGCGTTCATCGGTTTCGAGGAAGGCCTGGCGCGGCGCATGTTCGCCGGCGCCGACTTCCTGCTGATGCCCTCGCGCTTCGAGCCGTGCGGCCTGAGCCAGATGTACGCGCAGCGCTTTGGCTGCCTGCCGATCGCGCACGCCACCGGCGGGCTGATCGACACCGTGGACGATGGTGTCACCGGGTTCCTGTTCCAGCAGGCCAGCGCCGAAGCGCTGCGGCGCTGCCTGGAGCGTGCCTTCCGCACCTTCCGCCTGCCCAGCCTGCTGTCGGCGATGCGCCGCGCCGCGATGCTGCGGCCCAGCGGGTGGGATGTGGCGGGCAAGAAATACATCTCGCTATACGAGCGCACCGCTGCAACCGCACCCGCTGTTGCGACGGTGTCATGAGCGAACGGTTGGGCGTGCACGGCAGGGATGCGGAGCAGGACATGGCGGAAGGCGGCGGAGGAAGCGCCGTAGCACTGCAGGACCTGCAAGCGGTCGCGGCCGGGCTCCCCGGCGACGCCTTTGCGGTGTTGGGGCCGCACGTGCAGGCTGATGGCCGCTTGCGTGTGCGGGTCCTGGCGCCCGGCGCCGAGGCCTTGGGGCTGATCGATGGCCGCGGCAAGTTGCTGGCCCGCATGCAGGCCAGCCCGATTGACGGTGTGTTCGAGGGCGAACTGCCGGCAGAGACTCCGTACCGCCTGCGTATCGTTTGGCCGGACGTGGTGCAGGAGATCGAAGACCCGTACGCGTTTGCGCCGCAGATCGATGAATCGGCGTTGCTGCAGATTGCTGCCGGCGACGGCCAGGCGCTGCGCGCCAACCTGGGCGCGCGGCATGTGCAGGTTGGCGAGGTACCCGCGGTGCGCTTCGCAGTGTGGGCGCCGCATGCCCAGCGCGTGGCAGTGGTCGGCGACTTCAACGGCTGGGAGCCGCGCCGCCACCCGATGCGCCAGCGCAGCGGCGGCATCTGGGAGCTGGTGCTGCCACGCGTGGAGACCGGCGCGCGCTACAAGTACGCCATCACCACCGCCGATGGCCGGGTCTTGCTCAAGGCCGACCCGGTGGCCCGCCAGAGCGAGTTGCCACCGGCCACCGCCTCGGTGGTGGCTAGCGCCGAGGCGTTTGCCTGGACCGATGCCGAGTGGATGGCACGCCGCAGCGCCGCTGCCGAGCCGGCGCCGCTGTCGATCTATGAAGTGCACGCTGCCTCCTGGCGCCGCGACGGCCACGACCAGCCGCTGGACTGGGTGTCGCTGGCGGCGCAGTTGATCCCGTACGTGCAGGAGCTGGGCTTCACCCATATCGAACTACTGCCGATCACCGAGCACCCGTTCGGCGGCTCGTGGGGCTATCAGCCGCTGGGCTTGTACGCGCCCACTGCACGGCACGGCAGCCCGGACGGGTTTGCCCAGTTTGTCGATGCCTGCCACCGCGCCGGCATCGGCGTGATCCTGGACTGGGTCAGCGCGCACTTCCCCGATGATGCGCATGGGCTGAGCCAATTCGACGGCAGTGCCACCTACGAGCACGCCGACCCGCGCGAGGGCATGCATCGCGACTGGAATACGTTGATCTACAACTACGGCCGGCCCGAGGTCACCGCGTACCTGCTCGGCAGTGCGATGGAGTGGATTGCGCATTACCACCTCGATGGCCTGCGCGTGGATGCGGTGGCGTCGATGCTCTACCGCGACTACGGCCGTGCCGAAGGCGAGTGGGTGCCCAACGCCCACGGCGGGCGCGAGAACCTGGAGGCGGTGGCGTTCCTGCGCCAGCTCACCGGCGAGATCGCCAGCCAGTTCCCCGGCGTGCTGACCATTGCCGAGGAATCCACCGCCTGGCCGGGCGTGACCGCGCCGATCAGCGAAGGCGGGCTGGGCTTTACGCATAAGTGGAACATGGGCTGGATGCACGACACGCTGCACTACATGCAGCGCGACCCGGCCGCGCGTGCCCAGCACCACAGCCAGCTGACCTTCGGACTGGTGTACGCATTTTCCGAAAGGTTCGTGCTGCCGCTGTCGCATGACGAAGTGGTGCACGGCACCGGCGGCCTGCTTGGCCAGATGCCCGGCGACGACTGGCGCCGCTTTGCCAACCTGCGCGCCTACCTGGCGCTGATGTGGGCGCACCCGGGCGACAAGCTGCTGTTCATGGGCGCCGAATTCGGCCAGTGGGCGGACTGGAATCACGACCGCTCGCTGGACTGGCACCTGCTCGATCACGCGCCGCATCGCGGCATGCAGCAGTTGGTGCGCGATCTCAATCGCGCCTTGCGCCGCGTGCCGGCGTTGTACCGCGGCAACCACCGTGCCGATGGCTTCGAGTGGAGCGTGGCCGACGATGCGCGCAACAGTGTGCTGGCCTTCATTCGCCACGACCCCGACGGCGGCGCGCCGCTGCTGGCGGTGAGCAACCTCACCCCGCAGCCGCACCACGACTACCGCGTCGGCGTACCGCGTGCCGGCGGCTGGCGCGAAATCCTCAATACCGACAGTGCCCATTACGGCGGCAGCAATCTCGGCAATGGTGGTCGTCTGCTGACCGAGCCCACCGGGATGCATGGCCACGCGCAAAGCCTGCGCCTGACGCTACCGCCGCTGGCCACGATCTACCTGCAAGCGGAGAAATGACATGATCGAGCGCAATGTGACCACGCCCGCCTGGGGTGCATGGCCGGCGGGCGACGGGCAGGTGCGCTTTGCGCTCTGGGCGCCCGATGCCCATACCGTGGAAGTGATCTTCGACAGCGGCGAGCGTGCCGCGCTGCAGCGGCAGGACGATGGCTTTTTCAGTGGCGTGGTGGCTTGCGCACTGGATGCGCGCTACCGCTACCGCGTGGATGGCCAGACGCCGGTGCCGGACCCGGCCTCGCGCTGGCAGCCCGATGGCGTGCACGGCTCCAGTGCGGTGCAGCGCGTTGACGGCTACCACTGGACGCACACGCAGTGGCAGGGCCGGCCGTGGGACGAGGCGGTGATCTACGAACTGCACGTCGGTGCCTGCGGCGGCTACGCCGGTGTGCAGGCGCAGCTGCCGCAGCTGGCGGCAATGGGCATCACTGCGATCGAGCTGATGCCGCTGAGCGCGTTTCCCGGTGCGCACAACTGGGGCTACGACGGTGTGCTGCCGTATGCGCCGGCCGAGGCCTATGGCACGCCGGACGAGCTGAAGGCACTGATCGACGCCGCACACGGCCATGGCCTGATGGTGTTGCTGGATGTGGTCTACAACCACTTCGGCCCGGACGGTAATTACCTGGGCAGTTACGCCTCGGCGTTCTTCAACGAAGACAAGCCCACACCGTGGGGCGCAGCGATCGATTTCCGCAAGCCGCCGGTGCAGCGCTATTTCCTCGACAACGCGCTGATGTGGCTGCACGAATACGGCTTCGACGGGCTGCGCCTTGATGCGGTGCATGCGATCACGCCCAATGCGTTCCTGGATACCTTGCGCGAGACCATCGAGGCCAGCCTGCCGGCCGGGCGGCACGTGCATCTGGTGCTGGAAAACGAAGCCAACCAGGCCTCGCAACTGGACCGTGGCTACACCGCGCAATGGGACGACGATTTCCACAACGCGCTGCACGTGCTGCTGACCGGCGAGGAAGAGGGCTATTACGCCGCGTTTGCCGACCAGCCCACCCAGCATCTGGCGCGCGTGCTTGGCGAAGGCTTCGCCTATCAGGGCCAACCCGATCCGCGCGGGCATGTGCGTGGCGAGCCGAGCGGGGCGCTGCCGCCGCATAAGTTCGTGATCTTTGCGCAGAACCACGACCAGATCGGCAACCGCGCCTGCGGTGAGCGGCTGAGCGTGCTGGTGTCGCCGCAACGGCTGCGCGCGGCGCTGGCACTGACTGCGCTGACGCCGATGATCCCGCTGTTTTTCATGGGCGAGCCGTGGGGCGCAACGCAGCCGTTCCTGTTCTTCACCGACTTCGGCCCGCCGCTCGACGATGCGGTGCGCGAAGGCCGCCGCCGCGAGTTTGCGCACTTTGCCGCATTCGCCGACCCGGCCAAGCGCGAAACCATTCCCGACCCCAACAGCCACGCCACCTTTGCCGCCTCGCGTGTGCCGATCGAAGACGCCGCGCACGGCGACGGCGCGCAGTGGGCGGCCTGGTTCCAGGCGCTGCTGGGCGTGCGCCGGCAGTGGCTGGTGCCCGGCCTGGCGCAGGCGCGCGCGCTGCGTGCCAGCGTGCTGGCCGACGGTGCAGTCACCGCCACCTGGGAGTTGCCGGGCGGGCTGTGGCATATCGCCTTCAACGTTGGTGCCGAGGCGGTGCCGTTGCCGCCGCTGCGTGGCCGCGTGGCGCATGCCGAGAACGTTGCGGCCGATGCGCAGACGCTGCCCACCGACAGCTTCATCGCCTGGTACGAGGAACACGCATGAGTAGGCAGGAACTGCATGCCCTGGCCGCCGCGGCCGGGGTGATGGTGGATTGGGTGGACGCCAGCGACCAGCCGCGCCAAGTGGCGCCGGAGTCGATCCATGCCGTGCTCACCGCGCTGGAATTGCCCGCCGCCAGCGCCGCGCAGCGCGCCGACAGCCTGCAGCGCATCCGCGCCACTGCCGCCGAGCCGGCGCCGCTGGTGACGGTGAAGGTGGGCGAGCCCTTGCCGTTGCAGGTTGCGCCCAACGCACAGGGCCGCTGGCAGGCCGAAGACGGCAGCAGCGAGGCCGCGCGGGCCGATGCGCAAGGCCGGCTGCTGGCGCCGGCGCGCTTTGGCTACTGGACGCTGGAACTGGGCACCACGACCCAGCAGGTGGCCGTGGCGCCGCAGCGCTGCTTCAGCGTGGCCGACGCCTGTGGCCAGCCGGCGCCGCGTGCGTGGGGCATGGCGCTGCAGGTGTATTCGGCCCGCAGCGCCGACGATGGCGGCATTGGCGATGCGGCCGGTGCCATGGAGTGGGTGCGGCAGGCCGCCGGCGCCAATGCCGATGCGTTGGCGCTGAGCCCGGTGCATGCCTCGCGCCCGATCACCGGCGGCTACAGCCCGTATTCGCCCAGCGACCGGCGGTTCCTGGACCCCTTGCACGCTGCACCGGTGCGCGTGCTGGGCGATGCCGTGCACACGGCGATTGCGGCCGTGCCCGGCCTGCGCGAGCGCCTGGACGGGCTGCATGGCACCGCATTGATCGACTGGCCGGCCTCGGCCGCTGCCAAGTGGAAACTGCTGCGCCAGCTGTCCACGCAGGTGACGCCGGACCACCCGGAGCTGGCCGCGTTTCGCGCCCAGGGTGGCGCGGCGCTGGAGGCGTTTGCGCACTTCGCCGCGCGCGACTTCGGCGATGGCGATGCGCACCTGCATGTGTTCACCCAGTGGCTGGCCGCACGCAGCTGGGCCGACGTGCAACGTGAAGCGCACGAGCGCGGCATGCGGATCGGCCTGATCGCCGACCTGGCCGTGGGCTTCGATCCGAACGGTGCCGAAGCCGCGGCCGCGGCCGACACCGTGCTGCGCGGGCTGGTGCTGGGCGCGCCGCCGGACGCCTTCAATGCCGATGGCCAGCACTGGGGCATCGGTGCGTACTCGCCCACCGCGCTGCGCCGTAGCGGGTTTGCGCCGTATATCGCGCTGCTGCGTGCAGTGCTGCGCGACCGTGGCGGCATCCGCATCGATCACATCCTGGGCCTGCTGCGGCTGTGGGTGGTGCCCGATGGCGCCAGCTCCGGCGATGGCGCCTACCTGGCGTATCCGCTGCAGGACCTGCTCAATCTGCTCGCGCTGGAATCCTGGCGGCATCGCGCCATCGTGATTGGCGAGGACCTGGGCGTGGTACCGCCGGGCATCCGCGAAGAGCTCTCGCGTCGCGGCGTGATGGGCATCGACGTGCTGATGTTCACCCGCGACCAGGAGGGTGCGTTCGTGCCGCCGGCGCTGTGGCGTGCGGACGCGGTGGCCACCACCACCACCCACGATCTGCCCACCCTGACCGGCTGGCGCGCCGGCCGCGACATCGACTGGCGTCGCAAGCTCGAGCTGATCCAGCCCGCGCAGGCGCAGGCCGACCACCAGACTCGCATGCGTGACGCTTCGCGCCTGGACGCGGCCGTGGCCGACGCCGGCCTGGGTAGCGATGCGCCGTTGCTGGATGCGTTGCGCTTCACCGCCAGCAGCGTGTCGCCGCTGGCCCTGCTGCCGGTGGAAGACGCGCTGGCGCTGGACGAACAACCCAATCTGCCGGGCACCGTCGAGGTCCATCCCAATTGGCGCCGACGCCTGCCCGACCCCTTGCCCCAGGCGCAGCTGACCGCCGCGCTGCAGGGTTTTGCCGAGGCGCGCCGCGTCTCGGCCGTTTCGGAACCGCATCCATGATTCCCCTTCGCGCCACCGCCCGCCTGCAGCTGCATGCCGGTTTCACTTTGCACGATGCGCTTGCGCAGGTGCCGTACTACGCCGGGCTGGGCATCAGCCATCTGTATCTGTCGCCGATCGGCACCGCGGTGCCGGGCTCCACGCACGGCTACGACAACATCGACCCCACGGTGGTCAACCCAGAGCTCGGTGGCGAAGACGCTCTGGTGGCGCTGTCACAGGCCGCACGCGCGCACGACATGGGCCTGATCGCCGACATCGTGCCCAACCACATGGCCACGCACGCGCAGAACGCGTGGTGGTGGGATGTGCTGCGCAACGGCCGCAGCGCCAAGCACGCCGACTGGTTCGACATCGATTGGCGCGCCCCGGGCCGCGACGGCAAGCTGTGGCTGGCGGTGCTCGACCGGCCCTATGCCAACGCATTGGCCGACGGCCTGATCACGCTGGTGCTGGATGACGACGGCACGCCCGCGCTGGCGCATTACGACCAGCGCTACCCGATCCGTCCGCAGACCCTCGACGTGCCGGAAGCCTCGGCGCGCGCGCAGTGGCTGCGTGACTACAACGACGGTGCCAAGCGCGGCGACGGCCGCCTGCACAAGTTGATCGAACGCCAGCCCTACCGCCTGAACTGGTGGCGCGTGGGCAACGACATGCTCAACTACCGCCGCTTCTTCGACATCACCTCGCTGGTGGCGCTGCGGGTGGAGCTGCCGGCAGTGTTCGACGCGGTGCATGCGCTGCCGCTGCGGCTGGTGGCCGAAGGCCATCTGGACGGCCTGCGCATCGACCATGTCGATGGCCTCACCGATCCTACCGGCTATGTGCGCAAGCTGCGCAGCCGGCTGGATGCGGCCGGCCGCCAGCGCGGGCTCAAGCCCGGCAGCCTGGGTCTGTACCTGGAAAAGATCCTCGCCCCCGGCGAGCACCTGCCGGCCGACTGGCCCTGCGACGGCACCACCGGCTATGACTTCATGGACCAGGTGGGCGGCGTGCTGCACGACGCGGCCGGCTTCAAGCCGCTGGCGCGCGCCTGGCAGAAGGTGAGCGGGCGCAGTGGCGACTTTGCGCAGGAAGAACGCAGCGCACGCGATGAGATGCTGCGCGGCTCGCTGCAGACCGAGTTCAATCGCGCGGTGGGTGCGCTGTCGGCCCTGGCGCGGCTGGATCCGCCCACCCGTGAGTTCAGCCCGCAGATGCTGGCACGCGGGCTGTGCGTGTTGCTGCGCTGGTTCCCGGTGTACCGCACCTATGCCAGCGCCAAGGGCCTGAGCGGTGCCGATGCGGAGCGCCTGCGCAGCACCGCCGCGCGGGCGCGCCAGGGCATGCCCGAGGCGATCGTGGCGGCGGTGGATGCCATCGAGCGCTGGCTGCTGGACGACAACGGCGCCGACCGCGCGCAGATCGCGCTACGCCGCATCCTGCGCCGCCGGGTGGAGCAGTTGTCGGCCCCGCTCAATGCCAAGGCTGTGGAAGACACCGCGTTCTACCGCCACGGCGTGTTGTTGTCGCGCAACGAGGTTGGCAGCCATCCGACCCATTTCGCCAACGACATCGCGCAGTTCCATGCGCAGAACCAGGAACGCGCCAAGCACTACCCGCGTGCGCTGCTGGCCACCGCCACGCATGACCACAAGCGCGGCGAAGACCTGCGCATGCGCATGGCGGTGTTGTCCGAACAACCGCGCTGGTGGGTGGAGCAGAGCACGCAGTTCGATGCGCTGACCGAATCGCTGGAGGCACCGGCCCTGGCCGGCGGCGACCAGCAGATGCTGTGGCAGACCCTGGTGGCCGCCTGGCCGATCGGGCTGGGCGCCGACCAGGCCGAGCCGCTGGCCGCGTTTGCCGAGCGCGTGGCGCAGTGGCTGCTCAAGGCCGTGCGCGAAGCCAAGCTGCACACCAGCTGGACCGATGGCTCGCCCGATTACGAGCAGGCCGTGCAGGCCACCGTGGAGCAGGTGCTGTGCAGCCGCGCCGGCCTGCCGCTGCGCCGCGCGCTGTTGCGCGCCAGCAACCACATCGCCGCCGCCGGTGCGCGCAATGCGTTGGCGCAGACCACGCTGCGCCTCACCGTGCCCGGCGTGCCCGATCTGTACCAGGGCACCGAAGGCTGGGATCTGTCGCTGGTGGACCCGGACAACCGCCGCCCGGTGGACTACGCCCAGCGCCAGCAATGGCTGACGCTGCGCCGCGACTGGCATGCGCTGCTGCGCAGCTGGCGCGATGGCGCGGTCAAGGCGCGCCTCACCGCGGTGCTGCTGCAACTGCGCGCCGCGCATCCGGCGCTGTTCGCGCAAGGCGACTACCAGCCCTTGAACGTAGCCACCGGCACGCAGGCGCAAGTGATCGCCTTCCGCCGCCAGCATCGTGGCCAAGCGTTGATCGTGGCCGTCACCCGGCTGGGTGCCGGTGAGCAGGCATCTGGCGAGCTGCCGCTGCTGGTGCCGCCGGCGGAATGGGGCAACGCGGCGCTGGCCCTGCCGGATGGGGCGTATCGCAATGTGCTCGATGGCAGCACACTGCAGCCCCAGCGCGGGCGTCTTGCGCTGTCCACGCTATTTGCACGCTCCCCGGTGGCAGTGTTGCTGACCCCCTCAGAGGAAACACGATGAACGACACGCAGCGCCAGGCACGCCTCCGTCAGCTGGCACAGGAAATATGGGAGGCCGAAGGCCGCCCGGACGGGCATGCCGACCGCCACTGGGCCATGGCCGAGCGCCTGGTCGAGGCAGAAATTCGCGCCGCCGAGCAGGGCGCCGCTGCGCCCGCCGGCCCGCGTATCGTTGCATCGTCGTAATCGCGTTCCCGTATTCGTTCACCGCGTTCTAAGGAGTCACCGATGGCCACTCGCAAGTTCACCCAGCGCTCGCGCATTCGCGAAGGCCGTCCCAATCCACTCGGTGCCACCTGGGATGGCCTGGGCGTCAATTTCGCGCTGTATTCGCGCAATGCCACCCGCGTGGAGCTGTGCCTGTTCGACGAGCGTGGCCGTGAGCAGGAACGCATTCCGCTACCCGAATACACCGACGAGGTCTGGCATGGTTACCTGCCCGACGCGCGCCCGGGCCAGCTTTACGGCTACCGCGTGCATGGCCCTTACGCACCCGATGCCGGGCACCGCTTCAACCACAATAAATTGCTGCTGGACCCGTATGCCAAGCAGATTGTGGGCGAGCTCAAATGGGCGCCGCATCTGTTCGGCTACACCATCGGTCACCGCGACAAGGACCTGAGCTTTGACCGCCGCGACAGCGCCGCGTTCATGCCCAAGTCCGCAGTGATCGACCCAGCCTTTACCTGGGGCCAGGACCGCCCGCCGCAGACCCCGTGGAACCGCACCGTGATCTACGAGGCGCACGTGCGCGGCCTGAGCATGCTGCACCCGGCCGTGCCGCCGGAAAACCGCGGCACGTTCTCGGCACTGAAGACCGACGAGCTGATCGATCACATCAGTTCACTCGGCGTCACTGCGGTCGAATTGCTGCCCGTGCACGCCTTTGTCGATGACCAGTACCTGCTGGAAAAAGGCCTGCGCAATTACTGGGGCTACAACACGCTGGGCTTTTTCGCGCCGCAGGGCCGTTACATGTCCACGCGCACGGTGGCCGAGTTCAAGCAGATGGTGGCGCGGCTGCATCACGCCGGGCTCGAAGTGCTGCTGGACGTGGTCTACAACCACACCGCCGAAGGCAACGAGCTCGGGCCGACGCTGTCGTTCAAGGGCATCGATAACGCCAGCTACTACCGCCTGGCCGACGATCGCCGCTTCTACATCAACGACACCGGCACCGGGAACACCTTCGACCTCACCAATGTCGGCGCGCTGCGCATGGTGATGGATTCGCTGCGTTACTGGGTGCAGGAAATGCATGTCGATGGCTTCCGCTTCGACCTGGCCAGCATCCTCGGCCGCGAGCGCTACGGGTTCGATCCTTCGGGCAGCTTCCTGGATGCCGTGCGCCAGGATCCGGTGCTCAGCCAGACCAAGCTGATCGCCGAGCCGTGGGACATCGGCCCCGGCGGTTATCAAGTGGGCAACTTCCCGCCAGGCTGGGTGGAGTGGAACGACAAATTCCGCGACAACGTGCGTGCGTTCTGGCGTGGCGATGGCGGCCAGCTGGCAGAACTGGCCACGCGCCTCACCGGGTCGGCAGACCTGTTCAACCACAGCGGCCGCCGCCCCACCGCGTCGGTGAATTTCGTCACCGCGCATGACGGCTTCACCCTGCGCGATCTGGTCAGCTACGAAGGCAAGCACAACCTCGCCAATGGCGAAGACGGCCGCGATGGCAGCGATCACAATATCTCCGCCAACTATGGCGCTGAAGGCGAGACCGACAACCCCGCCATCAAGCAGCTGCGGCGGCAACAGATGCGCAACCTGCTGGCCACCTTACTGCTCTCGCAGGGCACGCCGATGCTGCTGGCCGGCGATGAATTCGGGCATAGCCAGAACGGCAACAACAACGCGTACTGCCAGGACAACGAGCTGACCTGGATCGACTGGACCGCGGCCACCAAAGCCGCTGCCGCAGACCAGGCCGCGTTTGTGCGTCGCCTGATCCGCATCCGCCAGCGTTACCCGTTGCTGCATCGCGCACGCTTCTTCGACGGCAAGTTCGACGAAGCGTTGGGTCTGAAGGACCTGACCTGGCTGGCGCCCAACGGCAACGAGATGGACGAAGCCGCCTGGCACGACCCCGAAGCGCGCGCGCTGATGCTGCGCCTGGACGGCCGCTCGCCGACCACCGGCCTGCGCGAAATCGCCGCCAATGTGACGTTGCTGATGCTGATCAATGCCGCGCCCACCAGCGTCGCGTTTACGCTGCCGGCGATGCACGACGAACACTGGCGCGTGCTGGTGGACACCGCACGTCATGGTGGCCGCGTGGTCGCCGGTGGCAGCGAATGGAAGGCACCGGCGCATTCGCTCACCTTGCTGGCGGTGGAGCGTGACCGTATCGCCAGCAGCGCCCGGATCGTGTCGGAAGGCGCCCGCTGATGGCGGGGGCGCACTGATGGACGTGTTGTTGGCCGGGGCGACCGGTCTGGTCGGAAAACATGTCCTGCAGCAATTGTTGGCGGATGCGCGCTGCACCGGCGTGGTGGCGATCACGCGCCGGCCGTTGACGCAGATCCACCCCAAGCTGCGCAACCAGGTGATCGACTTCGAACGCCTGGACAGCTGGACCGCACCGCATATGGAAGCGGCCATCTGCGCGCTGGGCAGCACCATGAAACAGGCCGGCTCGCGCAAGGCGTTTTATCGCATCGACCATGACTACCCGATGGCGATCGCGCGCGCCGCCTGCGCGCAAGGCACCTCAGTGTTCGTGCTGAATTCGGCAGCAGGCGCCAATACCGATTCGCGGATCTTCTACAACCGCGTCAAGGGCGAGCTGGAACGCGACCTGCGCGCCGTGGGATTCCCTTCGCTGACCTTCGTACGGCCCGGGCTGATCGGCGGCGAGCGCGAAGAACGTCGTACCGGCGAACATATCGGCAGCCTGGTGCTGGGCGCACTCGGCCCGATCCTGCCACGGCGTTTGCGCATCAACCCGGCCGACCGCATCGCCGCCGCCATGGTGAGCGCCGCGCTGGCACCAGCGCGCGGCGAGCACAGCGTTGGCGCAGCGGAGTTGGCTGGTTGAGCGTGCGGCGGCGCCAGCGACAGCACCCGTAGGAGCGCGCTCGCGCGCGATGAAGCGCTACGGTGAAACCTCATCGCGCGCAAGCGCGCTCCTACAAATTCTCGTGCAGAGCAGTTCCAGCGCAAGTACGCGCAGGCCCTTGCCGACGCTGTAATGGCACGCCACACAGCACGCTGCACGCTGCACATCATCCGCCGCATGCGAACCCCGCTCGTCGTAGGAGCGCGCTCGTGCGCGATGGGCTTTACCGGTAACGCTTCATCGCGCGCAAGCGCGCTCCTACGACTCCGCGCGCAGAAGAAATCTCGTGCACGCATGCGCTGCCTAGGCTGTATCGCACGCCAGATCAAAGCGCCCACGATCTGCAGCCATACGCAGTCCGCTGTCTGTAGGAGCGTGCTTGCGCGCGATGAGGCATCACCGATAACGCCTCATCGCGCGCAAGCGCGCTCCTACCAGGCCCTCAAACAAACGTGGTTCGAAACACACAGCCACACACCACGCCTCACACCCCCAAGGACTGGCCACCATCCACCGCCAGCACCTGCCCGGTGATCCAGCGTGCCTGTGGCGATGCCAGGAAGAGCGCGGCGTCGGCAACATGCTGCACCTGCCCGAAGCCGCCGAACGGAATGCTGTCGCGGATGCGTGCATACAACGCCGGTTCGTCGCGGCTGCGTTGTTCCCACAGCCCGCCGGGGAATTCGATCGAGCCGGGTGCGATCGCGTTGACGCGGATGCGGTCGCGCGCCAGCTCGGCGGCCAGCGTGGTGGTGTAGTAGTTGAGCGCGGCCTTGGCGGTGGAATAGGCGATCGCGCGCGGGGTGGGGCGCTGGCCGTTGATCGAGCTGATGTTGAGGATCACCGCATCGCCACTCTGGCGCAGATGCGGCACTGCGGCGCGGTTGCAGCGCACCGCGGCCATCAGGTCGACATCCAGGCCGGCTTGCCAGCTTTCGTCGTCATTGCCGTGCCCGTAGCCGGAGGCGTTGTTGACCACCACGTCCAGGCCGCCCAACGCCTGTGCAGCGGCATGCACATAGCGCTCGATCTGCGCGGCGTCGGCCAGGTCGCAGGCAAACGTATGCACCGGCGCTCCGTGCGCTGCGAGCCGGGCAGCGGCGTCAGCCAGGCCGTTGGGATTGCGTGCGCACAGCGAGACCTGCGCGCCGCTTTGGACAAAGGCCTGCGCAATCGCCAGCCCGATCCCGCGGCTGCCGCCGGCGATCAGCACGCGTTGCGGTTGTGGGGGAGGTGTGGACATGGCGGCACTCGCATTGGTAAAGCCGCATTATCGATCACCGCCATGCCAGCCACTGTGCACTTACGGCGCTGCGGCCGGCAGCAACCGCGCGGTGTCATTCTGCGCAGCACGGCGCTGCACTGCGGTCGGCGTGCCATGACGCAGCACCTTTCCCAGGCAGTGCCCGCTGTCATCTGAATGCAACCCGTCGTGCGTGACCCGCGCAGCGCAATCCTCATCACCAAGCGGCATGTGCTCATGCGCAATCGCATGCGCGCCGCTAACCATTTGTTTACACACCGCCGCAGCGCTGCGGGCACAACGTGCAGGTCTTCGAGCGGGAACTGCACATGGAAACCCACATCACGGTCATCGGCGCCGGCTTCTGCGGCAGTGCGCTGGTGCGCGCATTGGCACAAGGGGCCGACGCGCAGGTACGCGTCACGCTGGTGGGTGTGGCCGAGACCTTCGGCAGCGGCATCGCCTACGGCGCTGCACGGCCGGAGCATCTGCTCAACGTGCGTGCCAAGGACCTGGGCATCGATGCCCAGGCACCGGCAGCTTTCGCCGATACGCTGCACCTGGGCGAATCGGGACGGCTGGAATTTCTGCCGCGGCTGGCCTATGGCGACTATCTGCGTAGCGAGCTGGATACGGCAGTCAGCGCGGCGCAGGCGTCGGTCGTGCGGTTGTCGCAGGAAGCGGTGGCAGTGGAGCGCGCGCGGCGGGGTTTTCGTGTGTTCCTGGCCAATGGCGATGCGTTCCAGACCGACCAGGTGGTGCTCGCGGTGGGCGCGTTGCAGCCGCAGGCACTGGCCGGCATCGGGCCGCGTTTGAGCGTGCACCCGCGCTACATCGGCTGGCCATGGCAGGGCGATGCGTTGTCGCGGCTGTCGCCCGACGATGACGTGCTGATCGTCGGCACCGGCCTGACCATGGTGGACGTGGCGCTGAGCTTGCACGCACGTGGCCACCGCGGCCGCCTGCTGGCGATCTCGCGGCGCGGCCTGGCACCGCAGGCGCATCTGCGCCAGCCGGGGGCGGCATTGGAGCTACCGCCGCATCTGCAACGGGCCATCAAGGATGCCGATCTGCGCGCCCTGTTGCGTGGCGTGCGCCAACTGAGCGTGGTGGTGGACGATTGGCGGCGCGTGGTGGATGCGCTGCGCCCGCATCTGCAGCCACTCTGGCAACGTTTGGAGCTGGGCCAACGCGCGCGCTTTTTGCGCCATTTGCGCCCGTATTGGGAAGTGGCGCGGCACCGCGTGGCACCAGGTGCGGCCGACCAACTGGCGCAGCTGCAAGACAGCGGGCAGCTGCAGGTGGTGGCGGCGCGGTTGTTGCGTGCGCGCTGGGTGCCGGACGGTGTGGAAGCAGTGATCCGTCCACGCGGGGGCGCCGATGCGCAGACCCGCCGTTTCGATGCGGTGGTGCGCGCCACCGGGCTGGATACCGACATCGACCGCACCAGCGACCCCTTGATCGCCGGCATGCGCGAAGCCGGCTTGCTGCGGGCAGATCCGCTTGGCCTGGGCGTGGATACCGACGCGCAACTGCGCGTGCGCGATGGCGCCGGCCAGGTGGTGCCGGGGCTGTATTGCGTGGGGCCGCTGCTGCGTGGGCGCTATTGGGAAATCACTGCGGTGCCGGAATTGCGTGTGGCCACGCGCGCGTTGGCCGAGCGCTTGCTGCAGGGCGCAACGCCTGCGTTACAGCCGCAACCCGACGCCACACCGCGCGAGGTCAACGCAAGGCCGTAAGGTGTGGATCGGCTGCCGCCACGCGCGTGCAGTGAGATGTCAGGCGGATCAATGTTGGCAGTCATGACAGCGGTGCGATGCGGCAAGGGTTGGCATGGCATTCGTCAGTTGGCTGGCAACGCCATAGCCTCTGCGCGCATGGGCATAGCCGGCGATGTGGATCGGGTGCGCACTTTTGCGCAGCCGTCGTCAAACAGCGCAAACATGCCGCGTGATGCGTAGCGCACTGCACTGCTGCAGACAGCACTGGGTCATGTTGTGGGCCCTGGATTGCCTAGAGTCCAGGCCGCTTCATTCCCCTGTCTGCCTGGAGCTTGCCATGTTTCGTTCCGCATCTATCGCCGTGACCGCCGCGCTGTGCGCCTGCGCGCTGCCCGCCTTCGCCAGTGAAACCCTCAACAGCCGCACCGACGTGCTTGCCGCACTGGAAGCCGGCTACGACGTCAGCGTGAGCACGGACTTGAGCCGCTGCACACCGGAAGAGGGCACGCCGGTGAGCCGCACGCGTGGCGGCCGCCATATCGATGCGTATCGCATCACCGAGGACGGCAACGTGGCCTTCTCCGGCGCGCATTTCACCGTGGCCAACGACGGCAAGCCGATTCAGCAGTTCATGCGTTATCAGCTGCGTCCGGATGGCAGCGTGCGTTTCACCACTTACATGTACGACCTGCCCGGTCTGCAGCAGCGCGGCCCGGTACTGGCGTATCAGTGCGCGTTCAATGAGGGTGCGCGTTTCCACGCGGATTGAAGCGCTCGCACGTGCTGCTAAAAAAGGCGCGCTGGTTTGTTGAACTGCTGCAAGCAGGCGCCTTTGCGCCGCGCACGGAGCACGGCCGCTAACGCGTGCTCCGCTGTCACGCTGCAGCTGCAGCCTGCACGCAACTACAGCCGCAGGCACCGGCAGCGCTATCGCCCTGCACGGCCCGTGACCGTACGCGCAGCCTCAGTGCTGCGCGGGTCCCTGCACCGCCACTGCGGTGGCGGGCGTGCTCTCCCAGCCGCCGCCCAGCGCCTTGAACGCGGCTACCGCGCTGCGGGCCGCCTCGGTCTGCGCCTGCAGTTGCGCATCGGAGGTGCGCAGCAAGGCGTCGTCGGCATTGAGGACTTCGATCAGGCTGACCACACCCTTCTCGTAGGCTGCTGCGGAGGCGCCGCGTGCCTTGCCCAGCGCGTCCACACCTTGTGCCAGCACGGTGGCCTGCTGCTCGCGTTTGACCAGCGCGGTGAGCGCGTTTTCCACATCTTCGGTAGCGCGCAGCACGGCGAGCCGGTAGGCGGCCAGCTGTTCGGCTTCCTGGCCCTTGGCCTGTGCGATCTGCGCGTTGATGCGGCCGAAATCGAACAGCCGCCAGCGCAGCCCGAGCACGCCCGCCGACTGCGCGGCGTCGCCGGTGAACAGGTTGGCGCCGGAGATGGCGGTGGCACTGCCGATCAATCCACTCAGCGAGAATTTGGGGTAGTACTCGGCCATGGCCACGCCGATGCGCGCGTTGGCTGCGGCCAGCCGGCGCTCGGCCACGATCAGGTCCGGCCGCCGCCGCAACAGGTCCCCCGGCGAGGCGGCGCCGGTCACCTGCGGGGCGGTCGGGATCGGCGTGCTGGCCGCCAGCTCGGCCCGGTGGGTGCCGGGCGTGGCGCCCAGCATCACGTCCAGGGCGTTCATCGCGGCGGTCAGCGCGGTTTCCAGCGCGGGCACGCCGGCCTGGGCCTGGGTCAGCGCGCCCTGCGCCTGATGCACCTGCAGGTCGGCCGCCAGGCCCTTGCCCTGCAGTAGCGTCACCATGGCGAGCAGCTGCTGTTGGGTGGCGACCTGGCGCTGGGCCACCGCCAGCCGTGCCTGCAGGCCGCGGATGCTGATGTAGGTGTCGGCGGTCTGCGCCGCCACCGCCAGCCGCGTGGCGGCCGCACCGGCGGCGCTGGCCTGGTAGTCGGCCAGTGCCGCCTGGCGGCCACGGCGCAGCCCCCCGAACACATCGATCTCCCAGCTGGCATTGGCGGTGGCTTCGTAGACGCTCGCATAGCGGTCGAAGTCCGGGGTGTTGCGCAGCACCTGCCCCAGCGGGGCTTCCAGCGATTGGTAGGTGCGGGTGGCCTGACCATTGATGCTGCCGGAGGGCAGCAGGGCGGCGTTGGCCGCGCCCAGCCCTGCGCGCGCCTGGGTCACGCGCGCGGCGGCCTGGGCCAGATCCAGGTTCTGCGCCAGCGCCACCGTGACATACCGGTCCAGGGCCGGGTCGCCAAAGCCGGCCCACCAGCGCGACAGATCGACCGGGGCAGCGGCACTGCGCTGCTCGGCGGCGTCCTGGGCCAGGTAACGGTCCGGCAGTGGGGCGTCGGGGCGAGCGTACTCGGGGCCGACCGCGCAGCCGGCAAGGCTGGCGGCAAGCAGCACGGTGAGGGTGCGCAAAGAGGGCATGGCAGGGCCGGTCTGGCAGTGGAAGTGCAGTGACTATAATACGGATTGGTCACTTTTGTATGTCCCGCGTGGGAGCGTTAAGCTGTGCGCATGAACAAAGCATCCAGTTACCCCGTGTCCGGCCGCGGCCCGGCCGACCATGACGTGCGCGACCAGATCGTCAACGCCGCCACCGAGCATTTCAGCCGCTACGGGTACGAGAAGACCGCCGTCTCCGACCTGGCCAAATCCATCGGTTTCTCCAAGGCGTACATCTACAAGTTCTTCGAATCCAAGCAGGCGATTGGCGAGATGATCTGCAGCAACTGCCTGCGCCAGATCGAGGACGAGGTGCGCGCCGCCGTGGACGAAACCGATTCGCCACCGGAGAAATTACGCCGGATGTTCAAGGTGATCGTGGAGGCGAGCCTCCGGCTGTTCTTCCAGGATCGCAAGCTGTATGAGATTGCCGCCTCGGCGGCGACCGAGCGCTGGCAGTCGGTGGTGGCCTACGAAGAGCGGGTGCAGACGCTGCTGCAGGAGATCCTGCAACAGGGCCGCCAGAGCGGCGATTTCGAGCGCAAAACCCCGCTGGACGAAGCCTCCCGGGCGCTTTACGTACTGATCCGCCCATACACCAATCCGTTGCTGATGCAGCACAGCCTGGACGTCATCGACGAGGTTCCCGGGCTGTTGTCGGGCCTGGTGTTGCGCAGCCTGTCGCCCTAATTCGTTTGTGACTATTGACTGATTTGGTCACAAGTACCAAGATGCGAGCCATCCTAGAACTCCACTGGAACTCGCATGCGTCGGCGCCGTCTTGTTGTTGCATCCCTGCTGTGTGTGCTGCCGCTGGCGTTGGCCGGCTGTGGCGACAAGACCCCGCCTGATCCGCGCACCGCCACGCCGTTGGTGCGGGTGGCGACGGTGGGCGACGCCAGTTCGGCGGCGCGCAGCTTTTCCGGCACGGTGGCGGCGCGGGTCCAGAGCGACCTGGGTTTCCGCGTCTCCGGCAAGGTGTTTGAGCGCCTGGTCGATGCCGGGCAGCGGGTGACCCGCGGCCAGCCGCTGCTGCGGATCGATCCGGTCGATCTCAAGCTTGCCGCGCAGGCGCAACAGGAAGCGGTGACTGCCGCGCGGGCGCGGGCGCAGCAGGCAGGCGAGGACGAAGCGCGCTACCGCGACCTGCGCGGTACCGGCGCCATTTCGGCCTCGGCCTACGACCAGATCAAGGCCGCCGCCGATGCCGCCAAGGCGCAGTTGAGCGCAGCGCAGGCGCAGGCCGATGTGGCGCGCAACGCCAACCGCTACACCGACCTGCTGGCCGACGCCGATGGCGTGGTTATGGAAACCCTGGTCGAACCCGGCCAGGTGGTTGCGGCCGGGCAGCCGGTGGTGCGGCTGGCGCATGCCGGGCGCCGCGAAGCCATCATCCAGCTGCCGGAGACGCTGCGGCCGGTGGTGGGCTCCACCGCGCAAGCCACCTTGTTCGGCAATGCCGGGGTCACCGAGCCCGCCACGCTGCGCCAGTTGTCCGACAGCGCTGACCGGCTCACGCGCACCTTCGAGGCGCGCTACGTGCTTGGCGGCGCCTTGGCCGACGCGCCCCTGGGCACCACGGTGAGCGTCCGCATTCCCGAAGCCGCCACCGCGCAGACGGGGGTGCAGGTGCCGCTGGGCGCGCTGTTCGATGCCGGCAAGGGCACGGGCGTGTGGGTGATCGCCGGCACGCCGGCCAAGGTGGCGTGGCGGCCGGTGCGGGTGCTGCGCCTGGATGACGATCACGCCAATGTCGCCGGCACGCTCGCGCGCGGTGAGCGCATCGTTGCGCTGGGTGCGCATCTGTTGCGCGACGGGCAGCACGTGCGCGTTGCCGGCGCCACCGCCAAGCCCGCGCCTGCGGCAGGAGCGCAGCCGTGAGCGAAGGTCGCTTCAATCTCTCCGCGCTGGCGGTCCGCGAGCGCTCCATCACCTTGTTCCTGATCGTGCTGATCTCGCTGGCGGGCCTGGTGGCCTTCCTCAAGCTGGGGCGCGCGGAAGACCCGGCGTTCACCGTCAAGGTCATGACCATCATCACTGCCTGGCCCGGCGCCACGCCGCAGGAAATGCAGGAGCAGGTGGCCGAAAAACTCGAAAAGCGCATGCAGGAATTGCGCTGGTACGACCGCACGGAAACCTATACGCGCCCGGGCCTGGCATTCACCACCTTGACGCTGCTGGACAGCACACCGCCAGGTGAAGTGCAGGAGCAGTTTTACCAGGCGCGCAAGAAAGTCGGCGACGAAGCCGGCAACCTGCCGGCCGGTGTGGTCGGGCCGATGGTCAACGACGAATACGCCGATGTCACCTTCGCGCTGTTTGCGCTCAAGGCCAAGGGCGAGCCGCAACGGTTGCTTGCCCGCGATGCGGAAACCATGCGCCAACGCCTGTTGCATGTGCCTGGCGTCAAGAAGGTCAACATCATCGGCGAACAACCCGAGCGCATCTTTGTCGAGTTCTCGCATGATCGCCTGGCCACGCTGGGCGTCAGCCCGCAGGACGTGTTTGCCGCGCTCAATGCGCAAAATGCATTGACGGCGGCCGGCTCGGTGGAAACGCGTGGGCCGGATGTGTTCATTCGCCTGGACGGCGCGCTCGACAACCTGCAGAAGATCCGTGACACCCCGCTGGTGGTGCAGGGCCGCAGCCTGAAGTTGTCCGATATCGCCACCGTCAAACGTGGCTATGAAGACCCGTCCACGTTCATGATCCGCAGCGGCGGCGAGCCGGCCTTGTTGCTGGGCATCATCATGCGCGATGGCTGGAATGGCCTGGATCTGGGCAAGTCGCTCGACGCCGAAGTGGGCGCCATCAACGCCGAATTGCCGCTGGGCATGCAGCTGAGCAAGGTCACCGACCAGGCGGTCAACATCGATGCGTCGGTGGGCGAGTTCATGACCAAGTTCTTCGTCGCACTGCTGGTGGTGATGCTGGTGTGCTTCGTCAGCATGGGCTGGCGCGTGGGCATCGTGGTGGCAGCGGCGGTGCCGTTGACGCTGGCGGCGGTGTTCGTGGTGATGCTGGCCACCGGCAAGAACTTCGACCGCATCACGCTGGGCTCGTTGATCCTGGCGCTGGGCCTGTTGGTGGACGACGCCATCATTGCCATCGAAATGATGGTGGTGAAGATGGAAGAAGGCTACGGCCGCGTTGCCGCCTCGGCGTATGCGTGGAGCCACACCGCCGCACCGATGTTGTCCGGCACGCTGGTGACCGCGGTGGGCTTCATGCCCAATGGCTTTGCTGCCTCCACCGCTGGCGAATACACCAGCAACATGTTCTGGATCGTCGGCATCGCGTTGATCGCCTCGTGGGTGGTGGCGGTGGTGTTTACGCCGTATCTGGGCGTCAAGTTGCTGCCGGATCTGAAGAAGATCGAAGGCGGCCACGAGGCGATGTACAACACCCCGCGCTACAACCGTTTCCGCCATGCACTGGAACGTGTGATTGCCCGCAAATGGCTGGTGGCAGGCTCGGTGGTGGGGCTGTTCGTGCTGTCCATCCTGGGCATGGGCGTGGTCAAGAAACAGTTCTTCCCGATCTCCGATCGCCCTGAAGTGTTGGTCGAAGTGCAACTGCCCTATGGCACTGCGATCACCCAGACCAGCGCGGCCACCGCCAAGGTGGAAGCATGGCTGGCCAAGCAGGCCGAGGCCAAGATTGTCACCGCGTATATCGGCCAGGGCGCGCCGCGCTTCTTCCTGGCCATGGGCCCGGAGCTGCCGGATCCCTCGTTCGCCAAGATCGTGATCCGCACCGACAGCCAGCACGAGCGCGATGCCTTGAAGCTGCGCCTGCGCGAGGCGGTTGCACAAGGCCTGGCTCCGGAAGCGCGCCTGCGGGTGACGCAACTGACCTTCGGCCCGTACTCGCAGTTTCCGGTGGCATACCGGGTGAGCGGCGCCGACCCGGCCGTGGTGCGCGACATCGCCGCGCAGGTCAAGCAACGCATGCAGGACAGCCCGATGCTGCGCACCGTCAATACCGACTGGGGCACGCGCACGCCGACGTTGCATTTCACCCTGGATCAGGACCGCCTGCAGGCGGTGGGCTTGAGCTCGTCCGCGGTGGCCCAGCAGCTGCAATTCCTGCTCAGCGGCGTGCCGATCACGCTGGTGCGCGAAGACATCCGCAGTGTGCAGGTGGTGGCGCGTTCGGCGGGCGATATCCGCTTCGATCCGGCGCGCATTGCCGACTTCACGCTGGCCGGTGCCAACGGGCAGCGCATCCCGCTCTCGCAGGTGGGCAGTGTGGATGTGCGCATGGAAGAGCCGATCCTGCGCCGCCGCGACCGCGTGCCCACGATCACCGTCGGTGGCGATGTCGACGATGCCTTGCAGCCACCGGATGTGTCGGCGGCGATCACCCAGCAACTGCAGCCGCTCATCGCCTCGCTGCCGCCGGGTTATCACATCAAGGAAGCCGGTTCCATCGAGGAATCCGGCAAGGCCACCGCCGCGATGCTGCCGCTGTTCCCGATCATGCTGGCGATCACCTTGATCATCATCATCTTCCAGGTGCGGTCGATCTCGGCGATGGTGATGGTGTTTCTCACCAGCCCGCTCGGCCTGATCGGCGTGGTGCCAACGTTGATTGCCTTCCAGCAACCGTTCGGCATCAATGCGCTGGTGGGTTTGATCGCCTTGTCGGGCATCCTGATGCGCAACACGCTGATCCTGATCGGGCAGATCCACCACAACGAGGCCGAAGGTCTGGACCCGTTCCATGCGCTGGTGGAAGCCACTGTGCAACGTGCGCGCCCGGTGATTCTCACCGCGCTGGCGGCGATCCTGGCCTTCATCCCGCTCACCCATTCGGTGTTCTGGGGCACGCTGGCCTACACGCTGATCGGCGGCACCCTGGCCGGCACCATTCTCACGCTGGTGTTCCTGCCGGCGATGTATTCGATCTGGTTCAAGATCCGCCCGGACAACCACAGCGCAGCACCGGCGCCACTGCCTGCCTGAGGTGTCGCGGCGCCGACCACCGGGCCGGCGCCGATTCGGTAATGCACGTTTGCGCTGCAGAAATATCGCGGTTTTCGCACGCACCCTGGCCTCGCGGCTGCGGTGTCGTGTCCTGTCACGCTTCATCCCATGCAAGGTAGCCTTATGCAACAGCAAACTGTGGTGATCATCACTGGCGTGTCCTCGGGAATTGGCCGCGCGGCGGCCGCGCGCTTCGCCACACGCGGCTGCCTGGTTTACGGCACGGTGCGCGATCGAGCCAATGCCGTGCCATTGCCTGGCGTGCAGTTGATCGAGATGGATGTCCGCAACGCCGCGTCAGTGAGGGTGGCCATCGATGCCGTCATCGATCAGACCGGCCGCATTGATGTGCTGGTCAATAACGCAGGGTCCAACCTGGTAGGGGCCATCGAAGAAACCAGCACCGACGAGGCAGCTGCGTTGTTCGACACTAACGTGCTCGGCATCTTGCGCACTGTGCAGGCGGTGGCGCCTTTCATGCGGGCCAAGCGCCAGGGGCGCATCGTCAATGTGAGCTCGGTGCTGGGATTTCTGCCAGCGCCCTACATGGGCGTGTACGCCGCCTCCAAGCACGCGGTGGAAGGCCTGTCTGAAACGCTGGACCATGAGCTGCGTCAGTTCGGCATCCGCGTGAGCCTGGTGGAGCCTTCGTATACCAAGACCAGCCTGGGCAGCAATTCGCCCCTCACGCAGTCAGCAGTCAGCGACTACGATCGCGAGCGCGGGGTGGTCAGCCGTGCGGTGATGCAGACCATCACTGCTGCGCCGCCACCGGACCGCGTGGCGGAAACGGTTGTGGACGCCGCGCTGGGCGCATGGCGCATGCGGCGTACGCCTGCGGGTGAAGCCTCGTTGTTGCGTACCTTGCGTCGCTTCATGCCCTCTGCTGCAGTGGATTCGAGCTTGCGCAAGAAGCTGGGGCTGCGCTGAGTTTGATGCGGACACTGTGCGTGCTGCTGATGTGACGTGCTGAGGCACTGCATGGCGCTGCACGCGTGATACTGGCTGCTGTGTGAGTCGCATGCGCGCCGGATAGCGCGGCGCGGTGTGGCGTGGCCGATCAATGCGTACCGACGTCAGCGCAGCATGCGGCGCAGTTTGGTCCATTCGATCAGCGCCTGCATCGCAGTGCCCAGCGCAGTGCCGAGTTGGGTCAAGGCGTAGCCGATCCGTGGCGGAATCTGCGCATAAGCGGCCGCTGCACGATGCCGTCGGCCTGCAGTTGCTCGAGCTGCCGCGCAAGCATCCTTTGGGTTGATGCCATTGATGCGCCGCTCCAGATCGGAAAAATGCAGCGGTGCCTCGGCGGATAACAGCCGGCACAGGATGATGGTCTTCCACGTGCCCTCGAGCACACGCAGTGCATCGGCGGTGGATGCGGCCCACTCCAGGCGTTGTTGCGGGCCGCCACAGTCCCCGTCGCGCGTGGCCGTCCTATGCCTTCGGTAAGTCACTTACTTTTTCGTGCGTTCTTCTCATTGCTGCACGCGGCCCCAACACTGGTGTCTTGACCACGTGATGAGGCACACCGATGCGGATTGGAATCATTGGAACCGGCAATATCGGCGGCACCCTGGCGCGCAAGCTGCATGCCGCGCAACACGACGTCCGCGTTGCCAACTCGCGCGGTGAGCAGGGCGTGCGCGCGTTTGCGCAAGAGATCGGCGTGACCCCGGCGGATGTGCGCGAGGTGGTGCGCGATGTCGATCTGATCGTGCTTGCGATTCCATTGCCCGCCATTGCCGAGCTTGCGGCCGGGCTGTTCGACGCAGTGCCGCCGCAAGTGCCTGTGATCGACACCAGCAACTATTACCCGGGCATGCGCGATGCACGCATTGCCGCGCTCAATGCCGGCACGCCGGAAAGCGCCTGGGTGTCCGAGCAGATCGGCCGGCCGGTGATCAAGGCGTTCAACAACATCCTGGCCGAGTCGCTGGCCGAGCGCGGGACACCGGCCGGCAGTGCGGGGCGTCTGGCGGTTGCGGTGGCCGGCGACGATGCCGCCGCCAAGCAGACCGTGATGCAGCTGGTGGATCAGGTCGGTTTCGATCCTGTCGATGGTGGCGCGCTGGCCGACTCCTGGCGGCAGCAGCCCGGCACCCCAGCGTATTGTTGCGACGACGACGCAGCGCGCATGCGTGCGGCGCTGGCTGCAGCGGTCCCGGGTGTGGCGCCGGGCAAGCGCGATCAGCTGCCGCAGTGGTTCGCCAAGCTCGGCCCCAATCCCAGCCATGCGCAGATCATTGCGATGAATCGTGCGTTGAACACGCCGACTGAGCCTGCCGGTGCGTGCCACCGGGACGGCGCTGGAGTGCCGCCCGGTGCAGCGCTGGTCGGTGGGGAAGCGTGCCGCCAGTCTGGCGTCTATCGCCTGGCTAGCGCGTCCGCGTGGCGGCACTGCTTCAACCGGTAGCGCGTCCGCCAGATCGTTGTCTTGACCAGCGCTTCTGCATCAGGCGTCACTGACCTGATCGTCGAAAGCCCGTCTTCTGACACTGCCGGGCTGTGCGGCCAGCGCGTGACCTCAAGGCCGCTGTGGCCGGCGATTCACCCAGAATGGCCGCGCGGCCTCACAATAGGCGGCCAGTTCCGGAACGATGTCCCCATGCGCAAGACCTACCAGCTCAACCTCGAAGGCAAGAACCGCGACCGTCTGCTGGAAGCCAGCAAGAACGATATCCGCAAGTACATCCGCCGCGAGCGCCGCAAGGATTTGCCGGAAGGCGCCGATTACTGGGACTTCGACATGCGCTTTGGCGTGGACGAAGCCAGCGCCGCGCCGCTGCCGCCGGCCGAGTTGATCCGCGCGATCAATGCGCTGACCAGCGAAGGCGGCGACCAGTATTTCGTGGAGATCCTGCGTAAGCCGGGCAAGCGCACTCCGCGTGTGGCCGGCGAAAGCGACCACGGCGATGAGCTGGATTTCGAGCAGGACTAAGAGCGTCCCGCGCCTGCGCGCTGCCGGCTCTGGCCGTCACCGCATGCGCGGGCTTACCACCCGCCTGCGCACCAGCCGCACCACGCTGGGGTTGAAGCGCGCATCGGCGCGCCGGTATCAGTGCTGGTCGCCGGATGCCGCGGCGGCCTGGGCCGCGCGCAGCTTGTCCTTCTTGTTCGGGCGCTTGCCCTTGATGCCGCCGGTGGTGTCCGGCGCACGCGCGGTTGCATCGGTTTGCGGCGCGGCGGTTGGCTCGAAGCCTGCCAACACCTCGACCGGCACGCGCGCACCCTCACGTTTTTCGATCAGGCGCCACTGCGGTTGACTGTCCGGTGTGACGAAGCTGATCGCGGTGCCGCTGGCACCGGCCCGCGCGGTGCGGCCGATGCGGTGGGTGTAGTCCACCGTGGCGCGGGGCAGGTCGTAGTTGAGCACTGCGGGCAGCGCGGCGATGTCGATGCCGCGCGCAGCCAGATCGGTGGCCACCAGCACCTGCACCTCGGCCTGTTTGAAGGCGTGCAGCGTGCGCTCGCGCCGGCCCTGGCTCAGGTCACCATGCAGCGGCAGTGCGGTGATGCCGGTTTTTTCCAGCTTCTCGGCGACTTTTTCGGCGGTGTGCCGGCTGGCCACGAACACCAGCAGCTGCGGCCAGCCGTGGTCCTGCAGCAACTGCCGCACCAGCTGGGTGCGCAGGCCGGCGTCCACGGCGATGGCGCGCTGGGCGATGGCCGGGGCCTGCTCAGGGGTGGCCGCGATGGTGATGCGCAGCGGGTCGCGCAGGCGGCGCTTGGCCAAGACCGTGATTGCCGGCGGAAAGGTGGCCGAGAACAGCACGCTCTGCCGCTGCGCCGGCAGCAGCGTCAGGATGCGTTCGAGCTCGGCGCCAAAGCCCAGGTCGAGCAGGCGGTCGGCTTCGTCCAGCACCAGCGTGGCCACTGTGCCCAGCTGCAGCGCGTTGTGTTCTACCAGGTCCAGCAGGCGCCCTGGCGTGGCCACCACGATGTCGGCGCCGCCCCGCAACGCCATCAGCTGCGGGTTGATGGAGCTGCCGCCGGTAGCGGCGACGATCTTCAGCCGTCGCGGTAGATGCGCGGCCAGCTGCAGCAGGCTCTGCTCCACCTGGGCGGCCAGTTCGCGGGTGGGCACCAGGATCAGGCCACCGAGCACGCGCGGTGCCTGGTCCGGCGCCTGCATGCGCTGTTGCAGCAGCGGCAGCGCATAGGCCAGCGTCTTGCCGGAGCCGGTCTGCGCCATGGCGATCAGGTCGCGCCCGGCCAGCATGGCCGGAATTGCCTGCTGCTGGATCGGCGTGGGCGTGTGGTGCCCGGCCTTGGCCAGTGCGGTATCGAAACAGGGCTGCAGCGTTGGCGACAGCGAGAGGTGGGCAAATGACATACGGCGATTATCCGACCATTTGCAGCGCAGCGGCTGACTGCGGGCGTGATGGGGGTTCTATGCCTGTGTCTGCGAAGGAAAACGGACGCTCCGGGGCCGGCATCAACGCAGGCGAGGTAGCGCGTCGTGGTGGCGCTACGCAGGCTGTTGTTCCGAGGTGTCTGCCGTGCAGCAGCATGCGGCTACCCATGCAGCGGTGTCGTGCTGTAGCGCAGCCAGGTGCAAAGGCGCGGCGCACTCGATCTGTCAGTGCAGGCACGCAAATGCCGCATGGGTTTGAGCATGCGGCGTGCCTGGCTTCCTCAGCTTACGGGCAAACAGCCTGAAAACCACTGGCGGAATTGCGTGCATCACTGCGCGCACAAACCAACATTCCGCACAGACGAATCGTCATGGGGAGCTGCGGTGCAGCACGCAGTGCGGTTGCACGGATTCAACAGGGTCTGGCGCAGAGCGCACGACGGCAGTAGGGCGCAAGGCAGCGCCTAGCACGAGCACGGTCCAGGGCGCTGCAACAGCCCAGTGACGCCATCTGGCGCCACTGGACAACCACTCAGTTGGCCAATGCCAGATCGTCGATCAGTGCGCGCAAAAAACGCGCCGCTTCGCCACCGGTGGCGGCGCGGTGGTCGAAGGTCAGCGACAGCGGCATCACCTTGTGCGTTTCCACCCCGCCCATCACCGGGGTGAGCTGGTAGCGCGCACGGCCGGCGGCGACGATCGCCACGCACGGCGGCACCACCACCGGTGTGGCGTAGCGGCCGGCAAACATGCCGAAGTTGGACAGCGAGATGGTGTAGCCGCTCAGCTCGGACGCGGCGATGCTGCGGTTTTCCACCTGCTGGCGCAGGCGATTGATGCTCTCGCGGATGCCGTGCGCGTCCAGCATGTCGGCGTTGCGCAGTGCCGGCACGAACAGGCCTTCTTCGGTGTCCACCGCAATGCCGATGTCCACCTGCGGGTGCAGCGTGCGGCTCAGCGCCTCGCCGTCGAACCAGGCGTTGAGCGCGGGCACGGCCTGGCAAGCGCGCACGATGCCGCGTACCAGGCGCACGGTGACGTCGTTGCCGGGTTGCCAGGCGTGCAGGTCGGCGTCGTCGTTGAGCGTGGTGGGCACCACCTTGCTGTGCGCATCGGCCATCACGCGTGCCATGTTGCGGCGCACGCCCTTGAGCTGTTCGGGCTGGCCCTTGACCAGGGTGCCCGGCGATTGCGTGCGCATCGGCTTGCCGCTGGCCGACAGCGTGGAGCGCGCCTGGTCGGCAGTGCGTGTGGTGTTGTTGGCCTGCGGCGACGTCGTGCCGGCTGCGGCCGGGCGCTGCCCATGATCGCCGCCAAGGCTTGCCGCCGCTGCGCCGCCGATTGGCGCGATCACTGCGCCACGCACGGCCTGCGCCGTGCCTGCCGCCGCCGCCTGCTTCACGTCCACCAGCGTCACCGTGCCATCCGGGCCGGTGGCGCGCACCTGGGTCAGGTCCACGCGCAACTTGCGTGCGAGCGCGCGCACCACCGGCATGGCTCGCACGCCGCCCACGGCGATGGCCTGCTCGCTCTGCACGGCGTTGGAGCTCTGCATCGCGCCGACCACGGTGCCGGCATCGTCGCGGCCACCGTCGCTGTCGGCATCGGCAATCTCGCCGCCCTCATCGGAGGCCACCACGCGGGTGGTGGGGCCGGCCGCGCTTTCGCCGGTGCTCGGAGTCGGCGCTGCGGCAGGCGCGCCATGGCCATGCCCGTGGCCGGTGTCCTGGCCGTCGGCACGCTGCGGCTGCGAGGCATCCAGCGCGAACTGCGCCAGCACCGCACCGGTGGTGATCACATCGCCGGCCGCGCCAGCCAGCTTGACCACGGTGCCGGAGAACGGCGAGGGCACCTCGACCACCGCCTTGGCGGTCTCCATCGACACCAGCGGGTCGTCCAGGCGCACGGGGTCGCCCTCCTTGACGAACCATTCGACGATGGTGGCGTCGGGCAGGCCTTCGCCCAGGTCGGGCAGGTGGAAATTCTTGGCTTCGCTCATGGCAGGTTCTCTTGCGCCGTCTGCAACTGCGGCGTGGTGTCGTCGAGGAGTTCGAGGTCGGCGGCCGGCAGCCAGCCCTGCGTGCCATCGGCACGCTCGGACCACCACCACCCCCCGTGTTCGTAATGCAGCAGCACGTGCTCGCCCTGGTGGGCATCGAGCTCGCGTGCATCGTAATCACGCAGCGCTTCAGCCAGACCGTCGCCCAGCGGGCGCAGCCAGGCCACAGGCGCCCAGCCGGCATGGCCTTCACCGGTGTTCACCCAGGCAAACGCCGGCCATTCTTCATCGCGCACCCCAATGGCGACCTGCTGGCCGGCATGGAAGCGGATCGGGTTGGCGTAAGCGGCGCGGTAGTCGCAAAGCAGGCGGGCGCGCATGTCAGCCGGCAGCCACCGCGCGGCGGGCGGCGGTGACGATGCGCTCCACGCTGGGCAGGAACTTCATCTCCAGCCGGAACAGCGGGATGTGCGTGTCATAGCCGGTCACCCGTTCCACCGGAGCGAGCAGGTCGTACATCGATTTTTCGGCCAGCTGCGCAGCAATCTCCGCACCGAAACCGGCGGTGCGCGGGGCTTCCTGCACGATCACGCAGCGGCCGGTCTTGGCGACCGATTCGGCAATGGTGTCGAAATCCAGCGGGCGCAGCGTGGCCACGTCGATGACTTCGGCGCTGATGCCTTCACCGGCCAGTTTGTCAGCTGCTTCCAGCGCTTCCTTGACCTGCGCGCCCCAGGTCACCAGGGTGACGTCGGTGCCGTCGCGCAGCACGAAGCAGACATCCAGCGGCAGCGCTTCGCCGTCATTGGCCACCACTTCCTTGTACTGGCGGTAGATGCGCTTGGGCTCCATGTAGATCACCGGATCCGGGTCGCGGATCGCGGCCAGCAACAGGCCGTAGGCACGCTGCGGCGAGGACGGCAGCACCACGCGCAAACCAGGCACGTTGGTGAAGATGGCTTCGTTTGCTTCGCTGTGATGTTCCGGTGCGCGGATGCCGCCGCCCCACGGCACGCGCAGCACCATCGGGCAATGCAGGCGGCCACGGGTGCGGTTGCGCAGGCGTGCGGCGTGGCAGATCAGGTGATCGACCATGGGATACACGAAGCCGTCGAACTGCGCTTCGGCCACCGGCTTCATGCCTTGCGCGGCCAGGCCGACGCTCAGCCCGGCGATGGTGGTTTCATCCAGCGGCGTGTCGAGCACGCGCGCGCTGCCGAAGCGTTGCTGCAGGCCGGCGGTGGCGCGGAACACGCCGCCGTTGACGCCCACGTCCTCGCCCAGCACCAGCACCGCGGGGTCGTGTTCCAGCTCCCAGGCCAGCGCCTGGGTGATGGCTTCGATCAGGGTGATGGGCGAACTCATGGCGATCTCTCCGCGCGTGGCAGCGGCGTTGTAAGGGGCACTGGCCTGCTGTGAGCCGGCGAGCTGTGCGTGGTTGAGCTCATCCATGACGGGCCTCCAGGGCGATGACCTCGGCGCGCTGGGCCAGTAGTTCGGCCGGCGGGTCGCCGTACAGATAATCGAACATCGCTTCCGCCGGCTGCACCGGGGTATTGAGATACGCATTGACCTCTTCGTCGATGCGCGCGCCGCACTCGGCCTTCCAGGCGTCTTCCTGCGCCTCGTCCCACAGACCTTGCGCAGTGAGATAGCGGCGCAGGCGCAGCATCGGTTCGCGTGCCCAGGCCTGCTTCACTTCGTCCTCGCCACGGTAGCGGCGGGCGTCGTCGGCGGTGGTGTGGTCGGTGAGGCGATAGGTGAGGAATTCGATCACGGTGCCGCCATCGCCAGCCAGGGCGCGCGCACGTGCCTGGCGCATGGCTTCGAGCACGGCGATGAGGTCGTTACCGTCCACCTGCAGGCAGTGCAGGCCGCCGGCCAGGCCCTTCTGCGCCAGTGTCTGCGCACCGGTCTGCGCCGAGCGCGGCACCGAGATCGCCCAGCCGTTGTTGATCACGCACAGGATCAGCGGCAGCTTGTAGGCGCCGGCCGAGTTGAGCGCGGCGTAGAAGTCGGTCTTGGAGCTGCCGCCATCGCCGCAGCACGCCACCGCCACCTGCGCCTTGCCCTGCAGCTTGAACGACAGCGCCGAGCCGGCCGCGTGCAGGCATTGGGTGGAAATCGGCACGCAGATCGGGAAGTCGATCGCCGCATCGGCATCGCGCGGGTAGTCGCTGCCGCGCTCGTCGCCGCCCCAGTACAGCAGCACATCGCGTGGACGCACGCCGCGTTCGAACATGGTGCCGTATTCACGGTAGCTGGGCGCGAACACATCGCCGCTGCGCATCGAAGCGCCGATGCCCACATGGGTGGCCTCGTGGCCCAGGCTGGCGGCGTAGGTGCCGAGCTTGCCGGTGCGCTGCAGCGCGATCGACTTGCTGTCGAAGGTGCGCACGAACAGCATGCGCTTGAACAGGGCGAGCAACTGTTGCGGGTTGGCGGCGTCGGCCGGCAGATCGTCGCGGACCAGTTGGCCGTCCGCATCCATGTATTGCAGATATTCGATTTCGAACTGCGCGGCTACGCTCATTGCGGCGACACCTTCATCAAGAAGTTTCAAATGATATGAGTTGCGATGTTAAGGACGGCGAAGCAAAAAGCTGTCCTGCACCGCAGCACACAATGATGCTGGGTTGCACAAAAAAAAGGGCGCGGACCAGGCCGCGCCCTTTGCCACAGTTGAAAACTGCGACGTGTTGCAGTGCGATCAACGCAGCCCGGCGCCGCCTCCAATTGGAGTGCTGATCCGCGCAGCGTTGTCGGCCGGGTTCGCATCCGGTGAACTGGAGCTGGCCGTGGCCTGCACCTGCACCGCGCGTTCGGCCGGGATCGGCTTGGTCGCCACGGTCAGCTGGAAGGCGGTCTGCGCACCGGGCTGCAGCGCAGCCGTAGTGGTGCAGACGAACACCGCACTGCGCAGCGACTGCAGCTGCTTGTCGCAGCGCCAGCCGCGTGGGGGCACCAGCAGCGACAGCGCAGACAGCGTGTTGCCCTCCACGCGCACGCTGACGCCGGTTGCCGGTGCGTTGCCGCGGTTGTCCACCAGCACGCGATAGCTCGCGTTGAAGGCGGTGGTCGGCAGGCTGGCGGGGCCTTCCAGACGCACGGCCAGGTCGCTGCGCAACCGGGCCTGCACGGCCACCTTGGCGGTGTCGGTGTTGTTGTCCGGCTGCGGGTCGGGCGATTGCGAGGCGACCGAGGCGGCCAGGGTGAGCGTGCGGCCCGCCAGGTCCGCACCGGCATCCAGCTGCACGGTGAAGCTCTGCGCGTTGCCGGCGGCCAGGAGCGGGATGTTGCAGGTGAACGTGGTCTGCGTGGCATTGGTTAGGTTTTGGCAGATCCAACCGGCGGGCGCGGTGATGCGGGCTTGCACCGGGAGGTCGAACACCAGCGCGAGCGCTGTGAACGGTGCCCGATCCGGACCGCCGTTTTCCACATCCACGGTGTAGTCGATGCGCTCGCCTTCGAGCACCTGATCACGTGCTGCGGTAACTGCCACGCGCATGTCTGCATTCACCTGCGGCGTCATGCGTAACAGCACCACGGTGGGATCGTGATCGGACAGGCGGGTGGGCGTGTTGGCATCGTTGCGCGCGGTGCCGGGGAAGTCGGCATTGATGCGTGCATGGCCCACCGACAACGAGGCGATGTTGGATGCGCGCATCAAGGCGTCGTTGGCCAGGATGTGGTCCAGCGACTGCACGTTGCCATCGAACGCGTAGGAGTAACTCTGGTCCGGTGTGTTGAACCAGGTCAGGTCGGTGTAGTCCGGGTCAACCAGATCGATGCCATCACCGCTGACCACCGTCTGCGCATCCGCGGCCGGCTTGCCGGTGACCGTGCCCATCGCGTCCACATAGCCATCGTTGAACTCGAAGGCGTTGAAGTCGCCCATCACCAGCACGCGTTCGGCCGGATCCAGCTGCTGGCGCGCCTGCAGTAAACGCGCCAGGTAGCTGGCCTGCGCCTGGCGCTTGGCACGGATGCGGGTGCCGGCGGCGTCATCGGTTTCGGCGCCGTTGAGCGAGCGCTGATGCACCACGATGGTGGTCAGCGGCAGCACGCGGCCGTCGGCCTGATGCACGCGGGTGCTGAGCACCAGCGGCGGGCGGTCGTTGAGCAGGCTCACCGCGCCGCCCGGTTCGGTCCAGGTGGTGGCCTTGCCTTCCTGCGCCACCGAAACCACTTCGACGCGCGGTACACCGCCGCTGACGTCGGCGGTCTTGACCAGGAAGCCGACGTCGATGCCGCCAACGTCATTGCCTTCCTGCAGATACGCCACGTACTTGGGGTCCTGCTGGCCGGCGGCCACGGCGTCGGTGTTGATGCGGGCGGCCAGGGTCTGCAGCACGCTGATGTTTTCCACTTCCACCGTGCCCAGGATGTCGGGCGTGTGCAGATAGTTGCGGATCGCCAGCGAGGCCTTGTTGAGGCGGGCCTGGAATGCAGCCGGAGTGAGCACCGGTTCGCCGATCGCCGGGTCGTTCTGGTCGTCGAAGAAGCGCTCCATGTTGTAAGTGGCCACGGCCACGTCGTCGGCTTGCGGCCGCGGCGCCGGACGCGGCTGGTCGGCACCGTTGCAGCTCACCTGCGGGGTGCGTTCCGGGTACAGCGTGTAGCGGCGGAAGCTGTAATCCAGCGGGCCGACGACATTAAACACGCGGCAGCCGGCGGCCAGATCCAGGCGCTCGGCGCCCACCCCGGCACTGCCGACGGCGATCACTTCCGGATTGGTGTTCCAGCGCGGCACGCCCGCCGGCGAGCCGGCCGGCAGGGGGTCGGGCAGTTGCACGCCGGGCTCGCGGAAGGCGCGCGGCAATTCACTGACCACGGCATGGAAGACGCCGTTGCTGGTGGCGGTGGCGGTGGTCTCGTTGACGTTGCCGCCGGTGGGCGCATTGACGGTGAGGCTGGGCGCCGCCACGCGCATGCCTTCCAGCGCTTCGAGCTGATCAAAGGCGCCATTCGGGTTGGGCAGGGCCGGGCTCAGCAGCATGGGCTCAGGCAGCGCATTGCCGGTGGAATCCAGCAGCACGGTCAGGGTGCCGCCAATCTCGGTCAGCGGCGGCTGGGTCGGGTCGGCGGTGGGCACGTATTCGATCACCGTGCCCTGCACGCGCACCCGGTTGCCGATGGCGGCGGTGTCCGGCGGGGCGCTGCCGGTATACACATACACGCCTTCGGAGGTGGCCGGGTCGGCATCGGCTTCGGCCGTCGGTGCCTGCAGGAAAAAGCCGGCGCTGCGGCGCGCAGTGACGATCCCGGAGGTCGCCACCACCTGGCCTTCCAGCGGCGAGCGTGCGCCCTTGCCCTGGATGGCGTGGATCGGCAGCAGCTGGAAATCGTCGTTGACGATGGTGCCAGTGGCGCTCAGCGTAGCCGGCAGCGCGCCGGTGAGGCCGCTGATCTGCAGGGTGAAGGTTTCATCGGGTTCGGGCGTGGTGTCACCCAGCACCTCCACCGCAACGGTGGCAGTGCGCTCGCCTGCGGCGATCTGCACGCTGGTGGCGGGCAGGGCCACGTAGTCGCTGCCGGCCACGGCGGTGCCATTGGCGGTAGCGGCGGTGAAGCGCACGCCACCGGCACCGGCCGGCTGGCTCAGGCTCAGCGTGAACACGACGCTGCGGCTGCCGGCGTTGCCTTCGGCCTGGCTGGCATCGGCCAGCGTGGCGATCGGCTGGCCGCCACCGCTGCACAGCCGTGCGCCGCTGGCGGCATTGCGCGGGGCCGGGGCGCCAGCGGCGAAATCGGCAGCGTTGTTATTGGTGTCGCTGCAGCCTTCGCTGCCACGCAGCACCGCCAGCGTGTTGCTGGGCGCCGGGGCGGGCGCGTTGCCTTCGGCGCAGCTGGCATTGCTGCCGTAGCCGACCAGATCAGCGTATTCGGTGGGGCAGGTGCCGCTCAGCGCGGCGGTGCTGTTGCGCAACGCCACCTTGCCGGCAGTGCCGCTCATGGCCAGCGTGCCGGTGGCATCGGGCGTGGGCAGCGCAACGCTGCCGCCGCTGCCATCGGCCTGTTTGATCAGGTAATAGCCACCGGCCGGCACCGTGCCCGCCAATGGCGTGGTCTGCCAGCTGCTGCCGGCGGCCGAGGCGTATTGCACCGACCAGCCGTCCAGGCTGACCGTGGTGGTGCCGGTGTTGTGCAGCTCGATGAAATCGCTGCGGAGGGTGGCGCCACTGTTGCCGCCACCGCCGTAGACCTGGCTGATGACGACTTCGGCGCTGGCGTGGCCGGCAAACGCCAGCGCACAGACGAATAAGGCTGCACGACGCTGCAACACTTGCATGAGATGAGAGTCCCCTGATCCTTGAGACGTGGAGCGCTCCCCTGGTCCGGCCACGTCCCTGGCCGGCAGCGCTGTTCGATTCTGCATGAATTTGCAGGCTCAGGTTGACGATAGGGTGACACCGGCGCAGCGGCTGCGACTGGACCTGTGGAGAGAGCCGGTTTTTTCAGCAGTGAAGGACCGCCGGGCGCGACTGCGCGCGGCGCGGCAGAGCCCGCTGATCGATGACGTGCCTGCGCTACTGCCGCGCCAGTCAGGCTTCCAATCCGAGCCGATCTTCAGCACCAAGCACCAGCAACGCGCATTCTTTCCCGAATCCCGAATCCCGAATCCCGAATCCCGAATCCCGAATCCCCATTCCCCATTCCCCATTCCCCATTCCCCATTCCCCATTCCCCATTCCCACCCCGCTGCCAAGCCGGCCCCACCGCGCTACCCTTGCCTGCCCATCGTCAGCGCTTTCCCATGCCCGTCGACAAGAACCTGCGTGACCTGGAACCCGGCATCCACACCGATCTGGAAGGGCGGCTGACCTACGGCGGCTACCTGCGCCTGGACCAGTTGCTGAGTGCGCAGCAGCCCTTGTCCGAGCCGGCGCACCACGACGAAATGCTGTTCATCATCCAGCACCAGACCTCCGAGCTGTGGCTGAAACTGCTGGCCCACGAACTGCGCGCGGCCATCGTGCATCTGCAGCGCGACGAGGTCTGGCAATGCCGCAAGGTGCTGGCGCGCAGCAAGCAGGTGCTGCGCCAGCTGACCGAGCAATGGTCGGTGCTGGAAACGCTGACCCCCAGCGAGTACATGGGGTTTCGCGATGTGCTCGGCCCCTCGTCGGGCTTCCAGTCGCTGCAATACCGCTACATCGAGTTCCTGCTGGGCAACAAGAATCCGCAGATGCTGCAGGTGTTCGCTTATGACCCTGCCGGCCAGGCACGGCTGCGCGAAGTGCTGGAAGCCCCGAGCCTGTACGAAGAATTCCTGCGTTACCTGGCGCGCTTCGGGCATGCGATTCCGCAGCAATACCAGGCCCGCGACTGGACCGCCGCGCACGTGGCCGACGACACGCTGCGGCCGGTGTTCGAGCGCATCTACGAAAATACCGACCGCTACTGGCGCGAGTATTCGCTGTGCGAAGACCTGGTGGATGTGGAAACCCAGTTCCAGCTGTGGCGCTTCCGGCACATGCGCACGGTGATGCGGGTGATCGGCTTCAAACGCGGCACCGGCGGCTCCAGCGGCGTGGGGTTCCTGCAGCAGGCCCTGGCACTGACCTTTTTCCCGGAGCTGTTCGACGTGCGTACGTCCGTAGGCGTGGACAACCGACCGCCGCAGGGGAGTGCGGACGCTGGGAAGCGCTGAGCGAGGCAAAAAGCTTGGCAACGCAGGGGGGCGCTGAAGCTCGGGAGAGCACTTACTCGGGAAAGCACTTAGTGGAGAAGTCGCTCGAAGCCCCTCTCCCGGCGGGAGAGGGGTTGGGGTGAGGGTACGGGCCTCATCCCCGGGATCAGCTACTTGCTGATGCTCGTACTTCGGCGATCGGCACCAACCAGCGACATCGCACCCTCATCCGCCCTGCGGGCACCTTCTCCCGGCGGGAGAAGGGGAAGCGGGCATGCGGCGGTGGGAGATGCGGGCGTTTCCACCCATCCCCATCCGGTCGCCGCGTCCGGCGAATTTGACGCGTACATGACGTCTAAGTGATCCTCGCGCGTCGCCCCGGGTTCGCCCCAGGCACCCAGCCATTACTGAATACGCAAGGGACACTTCATGAGCGTTGACGCTGCCGCGCCGACTTCCGCTTCCACTCCGCCGCAACCGCCTGCGCCTCCCCAGTTCCCCACCTTGCTCGGCCACCCCCGGCCGCTGTGGATGCTGTTCATGACCGAATTCTGGGAACGCTTTGCGTTCTACGGCATTCGTTGGGCGCTGGTGCTGTACATCGTGGCGCAGTTTTTTGGCGGCGAAGCCAGCGGCCAGGCCCCGGCCGGGCGCACCTACGGCGCCTATCTGGCGCTGGTGTACGCAGCGGCGATCTTCGGCGGCTACGTGGCCGACCGCGTGCTCGGCTACCAGCGCTCCATCCTGGTGGGCGCGGCGGTGATGGCCACGGGCCTGTTCCTGATCGCGGTGCCCAACCATGTGGTGTTCGAGATCGGCCTGGCCACCGTGGTGGTGGGTAACGGGCTGTTCAAACCCAACATCTCCACCATGGTCGGCAAGCTGTATTCAGTGGCCGACCCGCGCCGCGACAGCGGGTTCACCATCTTCTACATGGGCATCAACCTCGGCGCGATGATCTCGCCGGTGCTGACCCAACTGCTGGCCGAAAAGGTCTTCGGCACCGAAGCCATGCCGTCCTACAAGATGGTGTTCATGGCCTCGGGCATGGGCATGCTGATCAGCCTGGTCTGGTTCTGGATCGGCCGCCGTCAGCTGGCCGGCATCGGCGCCCCGGCGCCCAACGCGCAGGGCATGGGCCGCGTGCTGATGGTGCTGGGCGGCTGCCTGGTGTCGATCCCGGTGGTGTATTTCCTGCTGGCAGTCGGCGCGGATGTGCTGCAGGCGGTGCTCACGGTGCTGTTCATCGGCCTGTCGGTGCTGCTGTTGATCGAAGGCATCCGCGAGGGCAAGGTGCAGCGCGACAAGGTGATCGCGATGCTGATCATCTTCGCCTTCAACGTGCTGTTCTGGATGTTCTTCGAACAGGCCGGCAGCTCGTTCACCTTCCTGGCCGACAACATCGTCAACCGCACGTTCGGCGATTGGACCTTCCCCACCGCCTGGTTCCAGTCGGTGAACTCCATCGCCATCATCGCCCTGGCGCCAGTGATCGCCTGGATCTGGGTCAAGTCCGGCCGCTTCAATCCGTCCATTCCGCGCAAGTTCGGCCTGGGCCTGATCTTCAACGGTCTGGCGTTCCTGCTGCTGATGTTTGCGCTCTCCAGCCTGGTGAGCGACGCCGGCAAGATCCCGTTCTGGACCTTGTTCATGGTCTACGTGATTCAGTCGGTGGGTGAGCTGTGCCTGTCGCCCATCGGCCTGTCGATGGTGACCAAGCTGGCCCCGGTGCGTCTGGTCGGTTTCGGGATGGGCGGCTGGTTTTTGTCTACCGGCATCGGCAACAACCTGTCGGGGATTTTTGCCGGCCATGTCAGCGGTAGCGAAGGCATGAGCGTGTCCTCGGCCCTGGGCGGGTATACCTTCGGGTTCTGGGCGCTGCTGGGCGCTGGCGCGTTGCTGTTCCTGATCGCGCCGTTGATCAACAAACTGATGCATGGTGTGAAGTGAGGAGAACCGCAATGCCGATCAAAGCGACTGTCTGTGGCCTGCTAATGGCAGGTCTGTTGAGCGCCTGCGGGCAGCCCACCGACCAGCAACAGGCGCCACGGCCGCTGGACACTTCCATGCAAAAACCACCCAGTGCCGATCCCAGCCAGCCGGTGTCCTCGGGCAACACGCCCACCGCGGCGGATATCGCTGCGGCGGCCGCGCTCAATGCGCAGTACGACCCCTCGCGCGATCCGGCAGCGGATCTGGAAACGGCCAAGGTCGAAGCCAAGCGCGGTGGCAAGCGCATCGTGCTCAATGTCGGCAATGCCGCGTGCGCGCCGTGCCAGGCACTGGACGAGGTGATGGGCGGCGATGCGGAGCTGCGCAGCTTCCGTGACGCGCATTTCGTGGTGGTCAAGGTCAACCGCGATGCGTCCAACGAGAATGCCGCGTTCCTGTCGCAGTTCGCCCAGCTCAACGACTTCCCCTCGCTGCTGGTGCTGGACAACGACGGCAAGCCGCTGACGCTGCAGGCCGGCCCGGAACTGCGCAAGGGCGATGGCTACGACCGCAAGAAGCTGTTCGACTTTCTCAAGCAGTGGGCGCCGCCGGACGCCTGAGCACGGTTCCTGCTGGAGTTAAAACAAAAACCCCCGCCAGTGCGGGGGTTTTTGTTGAGGGTGGCTTGCTGGATCGCTGCGTGCCGCATGTGCCCAAGCCGATCCGGGCGTGCAGGTGCGTGGCAGTGGACGCCCAGCAGCGCAGATAACCGATGCGGTGGTGCAGGTGCGTGCTGGCTAGCGCAACGCAACGCACCGCGCTCTGCCGGGAATGGCGCGACGACGCCGGCTGCGAATGCGCGCGCGTGAAGCGACGCAGTGGGCCGCGAACCTGTGACTGCGCAGAGACCGCGCGGCTCTGCTTGCGTAGCCGCAGGTCGCGACACACGTCGTAGGCCAACGCCCCGGCACATGCAACGCTGGCCGCGACAATTTCATGCCATCGCCATGCGGCGCATCGAACAGACCGCAGGCGTGCTCTTCCAGAACGCGGATGGCGCACAGCGCACGCCCGAACCAGCGCTGCTCCCCGAAGCCGCACCGCAGACCCGCACTCAGTCCTTGCTGGCCATCCGCGGCAACCCGTCCTTGGCCAGGCGGTCGATCAGCCGTTCCAGCGTCTGCTGTTCTTCGGCGCTGAACACCGACATCAGCCGCTGCTCCATCTCGTTGACCAGCGGTGCCACGGTTTCGTACACCTGGCGCCCGGCCGACGACAGCGCCAGCATCGAGCGGCGGCGGTCGTCGCCGTGCGTTTCGCGCCGGATGAAGCCCCGCTCCAGCAGGCGCGCCACCGCGCGGCTCACGGCAACTTTGTCCATCGCCGTGCGGTCTGACACTTCACTGGCCGAGGAGCCCGGATACAGTGCCAGGATGGTGATCACCCGCCACTCGGGAATGGCCATGCCATAGCGGTCGCCGTAGACCTTGGCGATGTTGCCGCTGATGCGGTTGGACAGCACGCTGAGGCGATAGGGCAGGAACTGCTCGAGGTTGAGCAGGACGGGATGCGGCGACGGTGTGGGGGTGTCGAGATCGCTCATGTTGCACTGTGTCTTGATTTTGGTTTCATTTGCAACTACAAACGGAGGGTGGCCTGCGCATTCTCGCGGGTCTTCTGCCACCCCGCATAGCCCCGCGGGCGCCCTAGCGTGGAGAAACGACGATGAGCGCACAACCGAACACCACTGCAACGCGCCCAGACCCGGGCATGCAGGTCACCACCTTTGAAAATCCGATGGGCATCGACGGGTTCGAATTCGTCGAATTCGCCGCCCCCGCCGGCCAGGCTGCGCAATTGCACGACTACTTCCGCAAGATGGGCTTCACCGCGGTGTTGCGCCACCGCAGCCGCCCGATCACGGTGTATCGCCAGGGCGGGGTGAATTTCCTGCTCAACGAAGACCCGGATTCGTTCGCGGCCGATTTCGCCGCCGCGCACGGCCCCTGCGCCTGCGGTTTTGCGATCCGCTTCCGCACCCCGGCCGATACCGTGCTGCAGACCGTGCTCGGCAACGGCGGCGAAGCCGTGCAGAACAAGCCCGACACGCGCGCGGTGCCGGCGCCGGTGGTCAAGGGCATTGGCGATTGCATGCTGTACCTGGTGGACCGCTACGGCGAGGCGGGGAGCATCTACGACGCCGACTACGAGGCAATCGAGGGCGCCGACCAGCACCCGGCCGGCTTCGGGCTCACCTTCATCGACCACCTGACCCACAACCTGTACTTCGGCAACATGCAGCAGTGGTCGGATTACTACGAGCGGCTGTTCAACTTCCGCGAGATCCGCTACTTCGACATCAAGGGCGCCAAGACCGGCCTGGTGTCCAAGGCGATGACTGCCCCGGACGGCATCGTGCGCATTCCGCTCAATGAGTCGTCCGACCCGAAGAGCCAGATCAACGAATACCTGGACGCTTACCAGGGCGAAGGCATCCAGCACATCGCCTGCTTCACCGACGACATCTACACCTCGGTGGAACGGATGCGCGCTGCCGGCGTCACGTTCCTGGACACGCCGGACACCTATTTCGACGTGGTGGACCTGCGCATTCCCGATCATGGCGAAGACGTCGAGCGCCTGCGTCGCAACAAGATCCTGATCGACGCCGACGTGGACACCAAGCAGCGCAAGTTGCTGCAGATCTTCACCACCAACTGCATCGGCCCGATCTTCTTCGAGATCATCCAGCGCAAGGGCAATGAAGGCTTCGGCGAAGGCAACTTCCAGGCCTTGTTCGAAAGCATCGAGCGCGATCAGATGAAGCGTGGGGTGCTTTGATAGCCGGGATTTGGGCGTGGCTATTTGGAATTGGCTCTGAAGCGGTGTGTTGTGCTGAGTGAGGCGTGACTGGTGCGGATGGTTGGACGTGCTGAGGATTGAGCGATGCGCCATGTCTGAAAGCATCTTGCGACTAGCGTTAGAAGCATCTGGCGATCCGTTTGACACGATGTGCAATGCAAAATCAGCGCGGAAAGCCCGTCGCACATAGGTGCAGAGGGCGCTGCTTGCGGGCCACTGACGCGCGGAGCGAGATCACAGGGTGACGTCTGACGCAATGAAACGCTAAAAACGCAGGCGCCTAAAGCCCCTCTCCCGACGGGAGAGGGGTTGGGGTGAGGGTACGGTGGAGCGATGAACATCAAACCGCCATTGCCCACTGTCGCACTCACCAACGCGCGTGCGTTACGCGCGAAGATGACAGACGCAGAACGTGAGCTTTGGCGCTGTCTACGCAGCAACCAGCTGCAAGGTCTCAAGTTCAGGCGTCAGCATCCAGTTCCACCGTACATCGCGGATTTCTGTTGCGTGGAAGTAAGGTTGATTATTGAGCTCGATGGATCGCAGCATCAGGCATCCAGCGATCAGGCAAGGACGCGGTGGCTTCAATCGAAGGGATGGACAGTGCTGCGGTTCTGGAACAACGATGTACTGCTTTCGCTGGATGCGGTGCTCGAGGCGATCTGTCGTGTCGTGGCGCCGCCGTACCCTCACCCCAACCCCTCTCCCGACGGGAGAGGGGCTTGATCCTCCGAGCTTGAGCTCTTTTTCGGTAAGAGCGGCTTGATCCAACTCGATCCCACCCTTCTGCTGTCGTGTAGGGCGGGTCAACATCCGGACGCACCCATGCACAACGACCAGCGTTACATGACCGGCTTCGGCAATGAATTCGCCAGCGAGGCAGTAGCCGATACCTTGCCGGTTGGGCAGAACTCGCCGCAGCGGGTGGGGCATGGGCTGTATGCCGAGCAGTTGTCGGGCACTGCATTCACCGCGCCGCGTAGCGAAAACCGGCGCAGTTGGCTGTACCGCATGCGTCCTGCCGCGGTGCACGGGACGTTCTCGCTGATCGAGCAGGCGCAGTTCCACAACGATTTCGGCCACGGACCGGTGCCGCCGGACCAGTTGCGCTGGAGTCCGTTGCCGTTGCCGCAGGCACCCACCGATTTCATCGATGGCCTGTATACGATGGCCGGCAACGGCGGCCCGGAAGCAATGAACGGCGTGGCCGTGCATCTGTATGCGGCCACTGCCTCCATGCACGATCGCTTCTTCTATAACGCCGATGGCGAGCTGCTGCTGGTGCCGCAGCTGGGCCGGCTGCGGGTGCACACCGAGCTCGGCGTGCTGGAGCTGGAGCCGCAGCAGATCGGGGTGATTCCGCGTGGCGTGCGCTTCCGGGTCGAGCTACGCGACGGCACCGCACGCGGCTATGTGTGCGAGAACTTCGGTGGTTTGCTGCGCCTGCCCGACCTGGGGCCGATCGGCAGTAATGGCCTGGCGAATCCGCGCGACTTCGAAACCCCGTGTGCGGCCTTCGAGCAACGCGAAGGCCGCTTTGAACTGGTGGCCAAATTCCAGGGCCACCTGTGGCGTGCGGACATCGGCCATTCGCCACTGGACGTGGTGGCCTGGCATGGCAACTACGCGCCGTACCGCTACGACCTGCGCCGCTTCAATACCATCGGTTCGATCAGCTTCGATCACCCGGACCCGAGCATTTTTACGGTGCTGACCTCGCCCAGCGACACGCACGGCACGGCCAACATGGATTTTGCGATCTTCCCGCCGCGCTGGCTGGTGGCCCAGAACACCTTCCGCCCACCGTGGTTCCACCGCAATGTGGCCAGCGAGTTCATGGGGCTGGTGCACGGCGTGTACGACGCCAAGGCCGATGGCTTCGCGCCGGGCGGTGCGTCGCTGCACAACTGCATGAGCGGCCACGGCCCGGACGCGACCACCTTCGACAAAGCCTCACACGCGGACCTGTCGCGGCCGGACGTCATCACCGAGACCATGGCCTTCATGTTCGAAACCCGCGCCGTGCTGCGCCCCACCGCGCAAGCGCTGCACGCACCGCATCGGCAGGGCGATTACCAGCAGTGCTGGGCGGGGTTGCGCAATGCATTTCAGGCGCCGCCGGCTAGCTGAGTATGGTAGCGCCGGCGCAGTAGTGTGGTGTTGAAGCTTCGCCGCTCGTTACGCCGCATGCTGTTACGAATCGCCCTAAACCCCGCAACAGCGCAAGTGTTCGGAAGCACCCGCGACGGGCGCTGCGTTTTTTTTGCTGAGGGATATGGGCGGTTGGTCAGCGACCATATGCAAAACGTGGACGGCGCCCAGTCGCTGCGTTTACGCCAAGCCATTGAGCTCATCACCAGTTGCATAGCGACAGCATTGGCTCCGATGCGCATCCCATCAGACGCTTACGTTTCATCAGTTGCATCGCGTGACCAGCTGGCGCTTAAATAAGCCAGCATCTTGTAACTAAGCCAGCATCTTGATGGCATGCCGTAAGTCGATTGCAGCCACTGCATTCGCTTGCAAGCACATGCGTCGTGCCACCCATCGCCGCGTCAACTAAACCGATGCGTTATCCGCATGGTGCACGATTGATGGCGCAGCCGTGCCACTCGCTTCCGCCGACGTGTCAGGCAGCAACTCCGCAATGCGCGCACGCACGCGTTCGGCATAACTGGCCGAGGTGAATTGCGGCAAGGCCTGCTGCGCCTCGGCAATGGCGGCATGAATCTCGATGTCGCTGCGTGCGGCCTGCAGGCGACGGTGCAGCAGGACCGCCACCGGGTTGCGCTGCAACTGCAGGATATCCAGCAGATACAGGCGTGCGTTGGTGGTCGCGCGCCGCCGCTGCCGTTGTTGTTCTTCTTCGCTCAGCAAGGGTGCTGCCGGCTCGGCGTCGCTGGGTGCTGAAGGTGCTGCGGCGGAGGAGGGAGGCGCCGCGTTGGTCGCCACGTTTGCACCCAGGTGCAGATAGCCTAGCGCGCACAGGGTCTGCACCAGCGTGGTGGCCTCGCCGCCGAGCAGCGCTGCCAGGGTGTCCAGATCGCGCTGGCCATCGGCCAGGATCAGTGCACGGCGCTGCAGCAAGGTCAGCGGGCTGCGATGGGATTGCAGCGCGGTCAGGGCGAGATCGGTCTTGCGTGGGTACATGGCGGTGGTCCTGCGAAGCCGCCAGGGTGACTGTCGCCAATGAAGCGACGATGACATCGGCGCGACCGCATGACGGCAGACGCCGTGAATACCCCAAGCCGCGCACCTGCCACGCCCCGAACACGCAACGCCTGCACATGGCCGCGATGCGCACTGTGTACGCTGATGGCGACTTGGTGGGGAGTGCAGGCATGACATCCAGACTGATTGCAGTGATCGCGTTCGCGGCATTGGCCACCGGCTGCAGCCGCACCGCTGAAACCCCGGCCGCGGATGACGCCGCTGCGTCCAGCCCGCCGGCAGCGCCCGCCGCCGAGGCGGACCAACCGCGCGGCGACGTTCCGCCGGCCACCGCGCCGCCGGGCAGCCTGCCGCCACGCCTGCGTCAGGACCCGGCCGCATTGGCGCGCCTGGATGGCTATGGCGACCTGCGCCTGGGCATGGACGCCGCGCAGGCGCGTGCGGCCTGGGGCGGTGCCTTACGCGGCGATGCAGCGGCCGATGGCGGTTGCTACCTGTTGCGCCCGCAATGGGCCGACGACGCGCGCCGCTTCGGTTTCATGTTCGAGGGCGACCGGCTGGTGCGTTACCAGACCAACGAGCCCAAGGAAGTGGCGCCCGGTGGCGGGCGGGTGGGCATGACGGTTGCCGAGTTGCGCGCGCTGTATCCCGATGGCCTGACGGAACAACCGCACAAGTACATCCCCGGTGCGCTGAGCCTCCGGCATGCCGACGCGCAATCGCAAAGCGCGCTGGTGTTCGACACCGATGCCGACGGCAAGGTGACCAGCTGGCGCGTGGGTGTGGCGCCGCAGGTGGATTACGTGGAAGGCTGCGGCTGATCCGGGCAGCGCAGCGCGGTGCTATACGTCAGTGTCGCCTGCGTTCAATGACCAAACCCGCATCGAACGCAGCATCGCGGGACAACCGGAGTGCGCTGACCAGTCAACCCATCAACCGCCGGAGTTGTGCTCCGACGTCGACCGGTCCGGCGTGGTTTCCATGTTCTCGCCCACATCGCCTTGCGCCGGCGGCAGCCCTTCTTTTTGCATGTCGCCGTGGTTGGGGACTTCCGGGCGGTCTTCCATCATCAGCGACAGCGCGGCCTTGGCCATCAGGTGGGCGCTGATTGGCGCGGTGATGAACAGGAACACGGTGATCAGCAATTCGCGCGGTTGCGGGTCCACACCCAGGAACAGGTGATAGCCGACCGAGCCCAGCAGCACGCAACCCACGCCCAGCGTGCTGGCCTTGGTGGGCGCATGCAGGCGCTTGAAGAAGTCCGACAACTTCACCAGCCCGAACGCACCGATCAGGATGAAGAAGGTGCCCACCAGCAGCAACGCGCTGAGCAGATATTCGGTGAGCGCGATCATTCGACGATATCCCGGCGCAGCACATACTTGCTGAGCACCACCGTGCTGCCGAAGCCCAGCATGGCGATCACCAGCGCGGCCTCGAAATAGATCGGCGAATCCAGGTACATGCCCAGCAACATCAGCTCGGCAATGGCGGTGATGGAGAGCGTGTCCAGTGCCAGGATGCGGTCCGGCACGGTGGGCCCGCGCAGCAGCCGCCAGAGCGACATCACCATGGCCAGAGCCACCGCATGCATGCACACGACGATGGTCGTTTCGATGAAGGTATGGCCGGTCATGGAAAGATCTCCATCAGGGGCATTTCATAGCGTGACTTGATCTCGGCGATCAGCGCATCCGGGTCATCCAGATGCAGCACATGCACGAGCAGGTATTTGCGGTCGTCCGACAGCGCCGCCGACACCGTGCCCGGCGTCAACGTGATCATGCTGGTGAGCGCGGCAATGCCGTGGATATTCTCGATGTCCAGCGGCACCCAGATAAAGCCGGGGTGGATACGCGATTCCGGCCCCAGCACCTGCAGCGCTACCTTGATGTTGGAGCGCACGATATCGACAGCGGCCACCAGCAGCATGCGCGGTACCGAACGCAACGAGCCGATGCGCGCGAACTCGCGGTCCAGCCGCGCGGCGAAGATCGGCACCACCCAGCCGAGCAGCAGGCCGAGCACCCACTGTTGCGGCCCGAAGCTATCGCTGAGCAGCAGCCAGAACAGAAACACCATCACGCTCAGCGGGCGCGAGGGAAACAGCCGGCGTGGCCAGGACACCTGTGCGCTCATGGCTGCCTCCGTTGCGGCGTGGTCCCGCGCACCTGTTCCAGATACGCGCCGGGGTCACGCAGCTGCGCACCGGCCGCATCGGTGTAGTGCATCAACGGCCCTGCACCGATCGTCATCGCCACCAGGCCGCTCAACAGGATGATCGTGGCGGCGGTTTCCACCGGGCGCATGCGCGCGCGCCGTTGCGGCAGGCGCTCCGGTGCGTCGTCCTCGACCGCTTCTTCCACCGCCTCTGGAACGCGCCAGAATAGGCGTACGCCTGCACGCGTGAGGCCGATCACTACCAGCAAACTGCTGCCCAGCACCGCGCCCCACACCGGGGTCACCAGATCGCCGGGCACATGCTGCAGTAGCGCGGCCTTGGCCAGGAACCCGGACAGCGGCGGCAGGCCAGCCACGGCAACGGCCGCAATCATGAACATCGCGCCGGGAATCGCCCGCCCAGGCAGTGGGGCAACCACTTCCTTGCGATCACTGGCGCGACCACGGCGCCGGCGGATCAGGTCCGACACCATGAACAACGCCGCCGCCACAAAGCAGCTATGCGGCAGGTAATACAGGCCGGCGCCCAGCGCACGTGCATCGTCCAGCGAGAAGGCGATGAACAACGTCGCCGCCGAAAACACCACCAGGTACGACACCATCACCCGCAGCCGCGAAGCTGCCATCACGCCGAAGGCCGCCATCACCAACGTGCCGATGCCCAGCCACAACAGCGCGTGCCGGCCGAAGCCGTGCAATGCGCCTGCGCCGGCACCGAACCACAGCGACGACACCCGCAGCACCGCGTACAGGCCCACCTTGGTCATGATGGCGAACAAGGCCGCCACCGAGGCCGGTGCGCGCGAATAGGTTTCCGGCAGCCACAGGTACAGCGGCAGCAGTGCGGCCTTGCTGCAGAACACCAGCAACAACAATCCCAGGGTGGCCTTCGCCAGCGGCACGTCAGGTGCGGGCAGGGTGGCGATGCGCTGCGACAGCTCGGCCATGTTGAGCGTGCCGAACAAACCGAACAACAGCCCCAGCGCAATCAGGAACAGCGTGGAGGCGCAGACGTTGAACACCACGTAGTGCAGGCCGATACGCATCTGCAACCCGCGCCCGCCGCTGAGCAGCAGGCCGTAGGAGGCGATCAGCATCACCTCGAAGAACACGAACAGGTTGAAGATATCGCCGGTCAGAAATGCCCCGTTCAAGCCCATCAGCTGGAACTGGAACAGCGCATGGAAATGCGGCGCACGGCGGTCCCAGCCGGCGCAGGCGTGCAGCAGGCAGGCCGCGCCGAGCACCAGCGTGGTCATCAGCATCCACGCGGCCAGCCGGTCGCCCATCAGCACGATGCCCAGCCGCGCCGGCCAGTCGCCCAGCAGGTACACCAGTACCTCGCCGTGCGCAGCGCGGGCGAACAGGGCGACCACTGCCATCGCCAGCAGGGCCATGCTGGTCCAGGCCACAGCGCGTTGCACACGCGGGCCATAGCGGCGGTGTTCGACAAACAACGACGCCGACGCGCCAAGCATCGGAATCAGGATCGGCAGGATCAGCAGATGGTTCATCGGCGCGCCTCACGCGTGTCTTCGCCGGTATCCGCATCTTCGTGCGCATCCACGTGGTCGCTGCCGTTGTCGCTGCGGCTGCGGATCGCCAGCACCAGGCTCACCGCGGTCATCGCGAAGGCAATCACGATCGCGGTGAGCACCAGCGCCTGCGGCAGCGGGTCGGTGTGCTGGCTCAGGTCGGCGGCAATGCCGTCGCGCAGCACGGGCGGCTGCCCGCTGCGCAGGCGCCCACCGGCGAAGATCAGCAGGTTGGTCGCGTACGACAGGAAGGTAAGCCCCAGGATCACGTCGAAACTGCGCGCACGCAGCAGCAGGTAGATCGCCAGGGCGGTGAGCACGCCGATCGCGCTTGCCAGTGCCAGTTCCATCAATGCTGCTCCGCAGTGCGCGTCGAACGCTGGGTGGGATCGATCTCGCCGCGATGCGAGTCGCGGGTGCGCGAGGGTTTGATCGTGCCCATCATCGACAGCATCAACATCGCCGCACCGAACACCACCAGATACACGCCGGTGTCGAAGCCCAACGCGCTGGCCAGCTCCAGCTCGCCCAGCCATCCCAGCGGAATCTCGGCGTGCCCGCTGGTGAGGAACGGCCGGCCGAACAGCAGCGAGCCGGCACCACTGAGCAGTGCGCACAACAGCCCGATGCCGATCAGGCGGATGTAGTCGAACCCGAAGCGCGACTCCACCGACGCCGCGCCCTGGATCACGTACTGCATCAGCAACGGCACCGCCAGCACCAGGCCGGCAATGAAGCCGCCGCCGGGCGCGTTGTGGCCGCGCAGGAACAGGAACAGCGACACCGTGAGCGTCAGCGGGAACATGATCTGTGCCAGATCCGCCGGCACCGGCAGCTTGATCGCCGGGCCGGGCATGGTGCGTTCCGGTGCCATGCGCGAGCGCCGCAGCAGCGCGTGCACCACCAGCCCGGCGATGGCGAACACGGTGATCTCGCCAAACGTATCGAAGCCGCGGAAGTCCACCAGGATCACGTTGACCACGTTGCGCCCATACGCCTCCGGCAAGGCGCGCTGCAGCATCTCGCCGGCGATGGTCGGGCTAGGCTGGGTCATCAACGTGTAGGCCAGCGCCGCCAGGCCGCCACCGGCAACGATGGCAATGCAGGCATCGCGGGCTTTACGCAGCGGCGCGCGTTCCGGGCGCGAGGTTTCCGGCAGGTAGTTCATCGCCAGCAGCATCAGCACCAGCGTCACCATCTCCACCAGCAACTGCGTCAGTGCCAGGTCCGGTGCAGACAGGAACACGAAGGTCAGGCTCACCGCCAAGCCGGTGCCGCCCAGCACCAGCACTGCCAGCAAGCGTTGCCGGTACAGGAACAGGCTGCCTAGTGCGCAGGCCAGCATCAGCAGCCACAACGCCCAGCCCAGCAGCGGCATGGGCGCCGGTGTCGGCCACGGTCGCAACGCGCCGCCCTGCAGGAACGGCACCAGCGCCACCACCACCGCGCTGAGCACCAGCAGCATCAACATGCGTTGCAGGTTGCCATTGGTGATCGCGTCGGTGGCGCGTGCGGAGGCGGCGAACAGCGCCCGCAGATTCCAGTTGAACAAGGCCTTGCCCGGTGAGCGGTTTTCGATCGCGTACAGATCCAGCAGCTTGCGCAGCGCCATGTACAGCAGCACGCCGCCCACCACGCCGGCGATGCTCATTGCCAGCGGCCAGTTCAACCCGTGCCACAGCGCCAGGCTGTAATCGGGCAGGCGATCGCCCAGGATCGCGCTGGCGCCGGCACGCAGCACCGGTGCCACCGTCCAGGCTGGCACGATGCCCACCGCCACGCAGGTCAGCACCAGCACTTCCACCGGAATCTTCATCCAGCGCGGTGGCTCGTGCGGGGTGCGGTCCAGGTCGCGCGGGCCCTGGCCGAAGAAGGTGTCGTGCACAAAGCGCAGGCTGTAGGCCACGCCGAGCAGGCCGGCCATCAACGCCGCGCCGCTGGCGAGCAGGCGCAGCAGCTGCGGGCCTTCGGCCTCCAGCGCCACGGCGAAGAACATTTCCTTTGAGAGGAACCCGTTGAGCAGCGGAATGCCGGCCATCGCCAGCGATGCGGTGATCGCCAGTGCGCTGGTGAACGGCATCAAGCGGCGCAGGTTGCCCAGCTTGCGCATGTCGCGCGTGCCGGTTTCGTGGTCGATGATGCCGGCGGCCATGAACAGCGAGGCCTTGAACACCGCGTGGTTGAGGATGTGGAACACGCCGGCCACCACCGCCATCGGCGTGGACAGGCCGAACAGCATGGTGATCAGGCCCAGGTGCGAGATGGTCGAATACGCCAGCACGCCCTTGAGATCGTGCTGAAAAATCGCATGCCATGCGCCCAGCAGCACGGTGATCGCGCCGATGCTGGTCACCGTGTATAGAAACAGGTCGGTGCCGGCCAGCGCCGGGTGCAGGCGCGCCAGCAGGAACACGCCGGCTTTGACCATGGTGGCCGAATGCAGATACGCCGACACCGGTGTGGGCGCGGCCATCGCATGCGGCAACCAGAAGTGGAACGGAAACTGCGCGCTCTTGGTAAAAATGCCTAGCAGCACCAGCACCAGCGCATACGGGTACAGCGGGCTTGCACGGATCAGATCACCCGAGGCCAGCACCGCATCCAGCTGAAAACTGCCAACGATGCGGCCGATCAGCAGCACCCCGCCCAGCAACGCCAGGCCGCCGCCGGCGGTGAGCACCAACGCCATGCGTGCGCCCTCGCGCGCATCCTTGCGATGCGACCAGAAGCCGATCAGCAGGAAGGAACTGAGGCTGGTGAGTTCCCAGAACACCATCAGCAGCAGCAAGTTGCCCGACAGCACCATGCCCAGCATCGCGCCCATGAACAGCAATAAATACGCAAAGAAGCGCGAGGCGCTATCGCGTGCACTCAGGTAGTAATGCGCATACATCACCACCAGCGCGCCGATCGCCAGCACCAGCAGCGCGAACATCCAGGCCAGCCCGTCCATGCGCAGCGAGAACAGCAGCCCGATCTGCGGTAACCAGGCATGTTCGCTGCGGATGATTTCCCCGCGCAGCACGGCCGGTGTCAGCAGTGCCAGGATGCCCAGGCCGGCCAACGGCGCGGCCGCAGCCAACCACGCAGTGATCGAACGGGAGGTGCGCCACGACAGCGCCACGGCGGCCGCCATCAGGAACGGCAGCGCGAGCAGAATTTCCAACGGTGCAGGCATGCAGGGAACACGAGATTCGCGAGCAGGCCAGAGAGCTTAACAAACCGTTGACTGACGCCGGCGTCAAGGTGAGCGCGCGCTTGTCGGGAAAACGACAGGAGTTGCCGTCGCACCGCTGCGTTGCACTGGGTATGCTGACGCTATCGCCACCGCCTGCGTACCTTGTGACTGCTGCCAATCCCGCTCCTTCCGTCGCTGCCGCTGCACCCCGTGCCCTGGTCTTCGGCGGCAGTGGCCAGATCGGCGAACGCCTGCTCACCCGCCTGCTGGGGCGTGGCTGGCAGGTCACCGCCTGGTCGCGCGCGCCGCGTGCCGCACGCGCAGGACTCATCTGGCGGCAAGGTGACCTGGCGGCACCGGCGGTGGCGGGCGAGAGTTTCGAGGTGATCTTCAGCTGCGGCCCGCTGGACCACTTCGCGCACTGGTACGAGACCAACGCGGTGAGCACGCCGCGCATCGTCGCGTTCGGTTCCACCAGCGTGGAGGTCAAGGAACATTCGATCGATGCCGCCGAGCGCGATGTCGCCCAGCGGCTGGCCAATGCCGAACAAGCGCTGTTCTCCGCCGCCAAGGCGCGTGGCGCCGCGGCCACCGTGCTGCGCCCCACCCTGGTCTACGGCGCCGGCCGCGACCGCACGCTGACCCAGATTGCCGGGCTGGCCAGGCGCACGGGCGCGTTCGTGTTGCCGGCCAATGCCACCGGGCTGCGCCAGCCGGTGCATGTGGACGATCTGGCCAGCGCGGCATTGGCGGTGGTCACCCAGCCGGCCACGCATCAGCGCAGCTATGCGGTGGGCGGCGGCGAAGTGCTGGCCTACACGCAGATGGTGGAACGCGTGCTGGAAGCCTTGCCGCGGCCGGCCCGGCTGTATCAGGTGCCGCCTTCGCTGTTCGGTCTGGCGCTCACCACCGCGCAGCGCCTGGGCCGGCTGCGCAGCATGAATACCGCCGCGTTGCAGCGCATGCGCGATGACCTGGTGTTCGACCTGGAGCCGGCGCGGCGCGACTTCGGCTATGCACCGCGTGCGTTCCGCCCGCTGCCGGAAGAGCTGGGCATCGGCGAGTAGCCTGCGTTGGCGTCAGCGCGGTATCGCTGACTCGGGGAACCCGAAGATCAGAACCGCCAGCCCAGGTGCCGATATAACTTCGCCAGCACCCACAGCGGCCCGATCAGCAGATAGGTCAGGTCGGTCAGAAAGCTCGGCTTGCGGCCTTCGATCTTGTGGCCGACAAACTGCGCGATCCACGCCAGCACGAACACCGTCACCGCCAGCGTGAACAGGCCACCCAAGCCCAGTCGGCCTTCGATCAGCCGGCACAGGCAGCCGAAAAAGAAAAAGATCGCCAGCATGCCCAGGCCAAGCGGCCGCGACAGCCGGTTGTAATACGACCACACTCCGAACATTGCCAGCGCCGCCCACACACCGCTGCTGAACCAGGTGCCGCCCACCGGGATGCACCACAGCAAGGCCACCACCGACCACAGGATCGCGGGCACCGCCAGCACGTGGATCTGCTGGTTGGTCGCATTGCGGTGGTCGTCGGAATAACTGGCGAAATAGCGCTCGAGCGGGCGCGCGGTCGTGGTGCGTTCGGTCATGTTCCCTCCCAGGAATGGCCCAAGCATACGCGCGCGGATGGCCGCAGTGGCGCTTGCGGGGCAGCTGCCGGGAACAGGATCTGCCACGCACCAGCGCGTGGCAGGTCCCCTGTGTTGCGCATCACGCTCCGCGCAGCGGCGATTGCCCGCCAGGCGGGAGAGGGGGGGCAGCGGCGTCGTCCATTGCATCCACGCCGGTTCTCGCGCACCGGCCTCGCCCACTGCAAACGACGGCCCGCGGCCAGACCTGGAGCAGCGATCAAAACGACTGCGCAGTCGCCAGGCGGGCGCGGCCGGTGCTTGAAATCGGCATGTATCCACGTACACGCCGGTTCCTCCGTGCCGTCCGCACCCACCTGACGACTGCTTGCTCCGTTTTGTTAGCCGCTCTAGTTGACCGAGACCGCACTCCAGGCCGCAGCCACCGCCCGGTACTGGCTGGAGGTGATGCCATACAGATCGGTTGCCGCGCTGAGCGTGGCGCGCCGTGCCGCGGCGTAGTTGGTGGACGAGGTCATGTAGACAGTGAGCGCGCGATACCAGATGCGGCTGGCCGCAGCCCTGCCGATCGCGGTCAAGGCCGTGTTGCCGTTGCAGACCAAGCCGGCCGGCGTCACGTTCCAGCTGGTGCCTGCACCGAAGCCACTCGGCACCACCGCGCCTTCGGCCAACAGGTAATAGAAATGGTTGGCCACACCGGAGCTGTAATGCACGTCGAGCGAGCCCAGGCTGCTGCTGTAGCAGTCCGGTGAATCGCCATCCAGGCTCGGCTTGAACATGTAGCGCAGCGCCAGCGTGCCGGTGGTGTTGCGGGGCACGATCTTCTCGCCGATCAGGTAATTGCCCGGCTGCGCGCTGTTGTTGGCCGAGTACTCCACCATCGCGCCCATGATGTCGGAGGTCGCTTCGTTCAAGCCGCCGGATTCGCCGGAATACACCAATCGCGCTGTCCGGCTGGTCACGCCATGGGTCATCTCATGGCCGGCCACATCCACCGACACCAATGGTGTAAATGCGCTGCCATCGCCATCGCCGAAGGTCATGCAAAAACAGCTATCCGACCAGAAGGCGTTGTTGTAGCGGCTGCCGTAATGCACGCGACTACGTGCACCGGCGCCGTCGTTGGCGATGCCGCTGCGTGCATGCGTGGTGCGATAGTAGTCCCAGGTCAACGCCACGCCGTAATGCGCATCCACCGCTGTTGTCACCGTATCGCTGTTGGCGCCGCTGCCCCATGCATTATCGGCGTCGGTGACCAACGTGCCGTTGCCGGAGGTGCTGTTGCGCATGGTGTAGGTGGCACCGCCACCGCGACTCAGATCGGTCAGCTCATACCCGCTGCTGCAACGCGTGGTCGACAGCGCCACGCTACCGGCATAAAGCGCGCGCCCGGTGCCGGCCGCGCTGGTCCCACCGGCGCAGGCGGTATGCACCGTGTCCCAGGACTCGAGAATGCGTTGATCCACCGCATCGACGATATAATGCATTTCGGTAGGCGTCTGATCGGGTTTGATGCCGCTGTAGATCACCTCGTACACCAGGCGCGGCGAGCCTTGCCGCGCGTACAGCGCCAGGCTTGCACGCGGTGCGGCATCGGACGCCACATCGAAGCGCGTGCCGGCCACGCGCATAGCCGTCGCCGCATCGATGCCGGGCACCGTGGCCGGGCGTAGCGTGGTGGCCATGGTCTGGCTCAACTCGCGCATCACCCCGCGCCGCGAATGCACCACCACATCGCCACCGATCACCGGCAACCCCTGATACGTGCGGTCAAAACGCACATGCTCGGTGCCATCGGCATCGACGATGCTGTCGCGCGCGATGAAGGCATCGGCCGGCGCACGATTCACCAGCGCTGCGGCGTTGTTTCCCAGCAGGGACTGCGCGCGCGATACCGCCGCAGTGGTCGACAAATCAGTCGCAGTAGCGACAGCAGAAAACGATAGCGCGCAGCAAATTGCCGCGCCCAGTACATGGAATTGCATGACGACTCTCTCCAGAAAACGTGCAATGCAAAGACCGGCTGCCCCCCCGATAGCCGGTCGCCGATGACACCTAGGGTGCCGGTAGCTACGCTTGCACAGTCCCGAACTGGACAGTAGTAAAAGTTACAGAGGTATTGCGTTCTGTGCGGTGGGCCACTTTGCGCTGCGGACCGCATCGCAGAGATGTGCCTGTCCCGTTGCGCGTAAGGCTCCCGCACGACTGCATCCGCGCAACATCTTGTCGCGTTCAGCAGGTTTAGAGCAGCTATCAAAACGACTGCGCAGCCGCCAGGCGGGCGCGGCCGGTGCTCGGAATCCTCACGTACCCACGTACACTCCGGTTCCTCCGCGCCGTCCGCACCCACCTGACGACTGCTCGCTACGTTTTGTTAGCCGCTCTTAGTGGAAGCGCCGACGTGCGCGTCGTGCGGAAGACAATCACAGTGAATGACGCGGCCCCGCGGGTTCAAATATTCAAATATGTGACGTCTCGCTTCTACCCGAGTGCATGAAGCTGCGGCAGGTAAACGGCAGATACAAAAAAGCCGGCCAGACAGGCCGGCCGGCTCTTTCGTGCATCGTGAACTCAGCGACTGCCGATGGCGACCTTTTGCTGCTCTTCGTGCGCCTGTTGCTGTTGCGACTGCCCAGCCAGAAGCTGCGCGCTGGTCTGCTCCAATGACGGGGCAGGCTGGTTCAGATCCACCGCCGCACGGAACCCCGGCGTGGAGCCCATCACGAACGCCTTGCCGTCCTGCACCGTCACGTTCTGCAGCTTATCTGCGCTGTCGATGCCATTCTGCTTCGCCTGCAAAGTGACGTTGGCAGCAGTCTCATTAGAGATCATGCTCGGCAGCTTGCTGCGGATTGCGTTATGCAACGCATGGTCCGGATGCGATGCATCGTTGAGCGACGGCCCCTTGGGCGCAGCGACCTGCGTCTCGCCCGCCTGCGACTGGGTCTGTGCCGGTTGTGCGGACAGCGCGCCCTGCGTATTGCGGCCCACCACCCCATCGGGCTGCAGCCCATGCTGCTTCTGAAACGCGATGACCGCCTCCCGTGTGTTGTCCCCAAAACGACCATCTTCCGCAAGCCGGTTTCCCTGCGCATCGCGAACGCCGAGACGGTTGAGGTCCTGCTGCAACTTGCCGACATCGCCGCTCTGCTCGCCATGACGCAGCGTGCCATTGCCAGCCGGTGCCGATGGCTGCGATTGACGGGCGCCCGACTCCTGCTGGTGACCTTGATTCCAGAATGTCTCTGGACTGGTCAACTTGCCGTTGGCATCGCGCAGTTGGTAATGCACATGCTGTGCGTACTGACTATTACCGTTCGGTCCGCGTCCGCCCATCGTGCCGATGGCATCGCCTGCGGACAGCGTCTGGCCTTCTTTCACCTTGAGTGCGTCCAGGTGCAGGATCTCGTGCGAGTTACCCTGTGCATCGCGAATCTTGACCGTGCCGTAGTTGCCGCCCGCGAACGTCACCGTTCCGGAGACCGGCGAATGCACCGTCGGGTGCTGCAGGTTACGGCCTTGCTGACCACCTTCGTAGTTGAAATCTGTACCACCGTGCGGCCCGTGGCTACCGCGGTGCTCACCATAATGACCGGTAATGTGCGGGTCGGTGCTGCCTTGACCGGGCAGCATGCGTTCCATCGTTTGCTGGAAATTGCTGCGAGTGGCATGGCTAGGTTCGGCCGTCTGCGTCACTGGCGTCGGCTGGCCTACTGCATTGCCCTGCGTTTGTGCAAGACGCTGCTCGACAAACTGGGTGTAGTTGTCCAGATGAGGCGCAATCTCGCGCCGTGACAGAGCCAAGCCACCATAATCCTTGCTAGGACCATCATGGTGATACTTGTAAATGTAATCCTCGCCCTGGCCGCGGCTACGCGCGAGGTCCCGGTTATCAACGAAATGTTGCACCAATGCCTGCGACTGCGTTTCCACGTCGAAGCGGTTGGACGCGTTGACGCCATAATGCGCGCCAGTACGGTCAATGAATTGACCTAGGCCAGAGGCAGACGTTGTCCCCGCAGCTGCATCCGGGTTGAAGCCTGACTCAACTCGGGCGATGGCAAGGACGTATGCAGTCTCGCGCGCCGAAAGCCCTGCATCTCGCGAGGAATCGATAAGACTATCGATTACCCGTGACTGGGTTTGTGGGCTAGCATCGCCCCAGCGACGCGATTCGCCATGCAATCTGCCATCTCCGCTGTCGATGGGCTCGCGGTAATGGCTCCAGGGTTTGATCCGGTCACTGCTGTATGCAGCGCCGCGTGGTTGAACCATTTCGGTATAAATCGTGGTGTCGGTCATATCGTGCGTTCCTTTCTATGAGACAGATTCTTCCTTGTAACGGGTGCTGCTCCATGTACTGCGTACCACTTTCACCATGCGCCGCAATCGGCGCATAGACTTCCTTTGCTCAGGGCTGGAAAGGCTCCAATTCCGGGTGCTTCAGTCCTAACTCTTCGAGCTTGTGTTCGTATTCGTCGTTATTCGGGCTCTGCTGGCCGTCCTGCGTATGCAGTGGTGGTGTCGCATGATTCAGCAACTGACCCTTGATGTCATACAGGAAGAACCATTCGCAAAATTCGCAGCCGTAGGGAAGCTCGCCGTACTGGACGACAAAGTACGTGCCTCCTTTTGCGTCTTCCGCGCAACCCAGTCCCACTGCGGTGTAGTCCGCCATCTCTGGAGGCGCTGCCACTTCCTGGCGCTGGCCATCGTGCTCCATTTCCAGGTGGGTCTTGGTGGAGCCGCTGCTCTCGGATGGCAACGCGCTCAGGTGCAGGCGCACGCCGGAGCATTCCTTGATCATGTCGTTCCGTCCTTGTGTATCTGCTTCTGTCGAAGTCGGAGATGGGGTAGTGGCAGATGGCGTACTAGGCGCGCTGGTGGTGGCAGCTACGGGCCCTGGCTTGTCACCGCATGCGGAAAGCACCAGGCTCAGGCCGAGAGCAGGTAGCACGGAGATGAAGCGTCGCATCAAGTCGCCTCTTTGACGGTTTGAGTTGTAGGTGACGATAGCCAAGCCGGCAGAACCTGCTTCCAGCGCCCACCGACGTTACAAAGACTGGTCGTCCACCTTGACCAGCATCCAGCAGGGGCGCTGCGCGAAGTGGTAGACCTGCTGATCGCCGGTGTCCGGTGTGCGGACCAGTACCTGGCGGCCATCGGCTTCTTCGGAAATCGCGACCTCGCGGCCGCCGTTGCGGGCTGCCTCCAGGTTCGGGATGACAGGCCATTCGACCTTGGCAAGCGAAACCGTGCGGGTGACCGGGGTGGGCTCGGGCTGTGCGTCCGGGTCGAGTTGGATCATCGTCAGCGGATCGGCCGTGGCTTTTTCCTGTACCGCAATGTCTGCACTGAAGCTTTTCAGAAAGGCAGAGAAGTCGGCGCTGGGACAGGTTGTCGCCTGCGCGGGCGTTGCCGGAACGGTGGCGGATGCCGACGCTGCAGGTGCTGCATTCGCAGCAGGTGTCGCAGCGCCGGCTGGCTCAGCTTGCGGCTTGCAGGCAACCAGCGCCAGGCTCAGTGCGAGAGCGTGCAGGGACGTTCGGAAAAGGGCCAATGGATCCTCCTGATCATAGCGGGCAAGCTGGAGCGCGGGCGGGATGTTATACGCGCGCTGCTTGCCGATGTGTGAAGGCTTGCGGAGCGTGGGTTGCACCAACTGGCCGGCATGCGGCAGGCCAATGTCCTCACAGAACCAGCAGCCTGACGGTGGCCCCGGGGCTCGGGTGAGTCCGCGGCCGTTGATTGCTGTCAGCAAAGCCAGGTGATCTCGATCGAGCCTGTGCAAAGATCATCATGATTTGATCATGGTTTTGGCCGGAAATTTATCCGGTATGGCGCGGCTGACTATATCCCGTTAGAAAATACATCGAGTGCATCCGCACCCACCCATCCCTGTGCGCAGTCGCCGACATACTGGCCTGGGGCAGCGGCATGGCAACTCCCGCCAGTGGCGCTCTTCGAACGTTGGATCGGCCTGTCGCCATATGTTCGGCATACCGAGTTGTTTATGCATCCGGCAACACTGTCTGCAGGAATCGCAATGACGTAGTAATACAGAGGATTCTGTCCGGCGCGGCCGATCGCTTGAATGCAGACGAGCTGGCCCTGCGCCAGCCTGGCTCTGGCGATCACGCTACTGCCAGTGGTCGGCACCGCATCAAGTGCATCCACCCCGCTTGCCTGCGCCACGCCGGCAAACAAGCCCGCATCGTCACACGCAGGCGAGAGCTCCACGTCGTAGAAATCGCCGGCATCGACATTTCCGGCCGTGCAGCCGTTTGCCATGTTCGCATCGGCACACTGCACGCCGCTTGCCTGTAGTAACGTCGCGAGACGGTCATTGAGGGAAGCGCCAGAAGAAGCCGGTGCGCGCGTTGCTGCAGGCGCCGATGCCGATGCCGTCGATGTGACTGGCGGCGTGGCAGCAGGGGCTGATTCGCCGGCGCTGCACGCGCTTACTGCAAGCAGCCCGGGCAGCAGTGCGTTGCGTAACGCCGGCAATCTGTGGAATGAAAAATGTGAGAGTGCCATTGCGACTTCCTTGGCTAACAGACCCCGTCAGGCGCGTCCTTCAGCGCTCAAGAAAGAGCGCTGCCCGCCATTGCTGCTTTAGTACAGCCTCAAAGCCTCGGGAGTGGGGCCTTGAAGATCAATCGACCGAAATACCCGCCAGCCTCTGCAACGCCTCGGCGTATTTGGCGCGCGTGCGTTCGATCACTTCGGCCGGCAGGCGCGGGCCAGGTGCGGTCTTGCCCCAGTCCAGCGTCTCCAGGTAATCGCGCACGAACTGCTTGTCGTAGCTCGGCGGGCTGGTGCCCAGTTCGTACTGGTCGGCTGGCCAGTAGCGCGAGGAATCCGGTGTCAGCATCTCGTCCATGATGTACAGGCGGCCATCGGCGTCGGTGCCGAATTCGAACTTGGTGTCGGCCAGCAAAATGCCGCGTTCGGCCGCAAAATCGGCGGCGAAGCGATAGATGCGCAAGGTGGCATCGCGCACGCGCTCGGCCAGCTCGGCACCGACGGTCATGACCATCGCATCGAAGTCGATGTTCTCGTCATGGTCGCCGACCGCGGCCTTGGTCGAAGGGGTAAAGATCGGCTCGGGCAGTTTCTCGGCCTGGCGCAGGCCATCGGGCAATTCGATGCCGCTGATCTTGCCGGTGCGCTGATAGTCCTTCCAGCCGCTGCCGATCAGATAGCCGCGTGCGATCGCTTCCACCGGCACCGGCTTGAGCTTGCGCGTGACCACCGCGCGCTTGGCGTACAGCGCCGGATCCACGCCCTCGGGCAGCACCTGCTCGACGCGGATGTCCACCAGATGGTTGGGCATCAGGTGTTCGGTCTTGTGGAACCAGAAGTTGGACACCTGGCAGAGCATTTCGCCCTTGCCGGGAATCGGGTCGGGCAGCACCACGTCGAACGCAGACAGGCGATCGGTGGCCACCATCAACAGATAGTCGCCGGGGGGCGCATCGGCGGGCAGGCGGTCGCGGGGAATGTCGAAGACATCGCGGACCTTGCCACGGTGGCGCAACGGCAGGCCGGGGAGATCGGATTGCAACAGCGTGGTCGACACAGGCACTCCTAAGGACGTCGCAATGACGCTGTCCCCAGGACCCGGCGGGCCCGCGGGTAGGCAGCGGGCCGCGTAGTGTACGGTGCTTCGCGGCGCCCCGCTGCACGCAGTGGCTGGCAGGCGTTGCACTGCCAGCTGGCGGCCATGGCCGCTGGGCCGAACCGGCAGGGCCGACGGTCGCACCCGGGTGTCAGGCACGCTGCCGCCGGCATGCGCGCGTCGCAAACCTACCCGGTACTTCGCCCATGAGCGCCTCGCACGCCGATCGACAGCCAAGCCACACAGGGCTTCGGGTAAAATCGCCGGCCCGCCTCTCGGCTGCCGATCGCCCCCATGTCCTGGTACGGAAAATTGCTCGGCGCACTTGCCGGCGCCTTGCTGTTCCGCGGGGCGCCGCTGATCGGGGTGATGATCGGCCTGGCGATCGGGCATGCGGTGGATGCGGGCTGGTTCAAGCGCCGCGAAGAGAACCCGTACGAGGCATTGGGCCTGGAAGCAGACGCCACCAAAGCCGAGATCGACCTGGCCTATCGCCGCCTGATGTCGCGCTACCACCCCGACAAGGTGGCCAATGCCAGCCCGGAAGACCGCCGGCAGGCCGAAAAGAAGGCCAGCCAGATCAACGCCGCCTACGACCGCATCCAGCGGCAGCGCAAGCGCTGAGCTCTGACGGAGAGCGGGGCAATGGGCCGCAGCAGGATCATCAGATCAATGCGGGTCTGCCTGATCGCATTTGCCCAACATCAGGTGTGCGTTGCCGAGCCATCCTCAGCGTCTGACGTCGCGCATTGCGGGCACAGCCTCTCCTACAGGCCTGGCTCTCTCGGGCCAGAACTGCAGGAATGTAGGAACAGGCCTTGGAACAGTCCGCGACTGGGCCTTGAGCGCGCCAAATTAAACGGAGACTCGATGCGCGCATCGCTTGGCGAAGCGCGTTCCAGAACCGACCCTGCAACAGTCGGCGAGGTCTTACATAAACGCCCAGGAACCTAGAGATTCCCGGGCGCACACGGGGCGAATATGTCACCCAGGGCCCAGCCCTCAGACCAGGCCCTTTCGCCGGATCAGAAGCGGTAGCTGGCGGTCAGGCGGACCGCATTGGACGAAAAATCCGTGTCCGTGCGGCGCAGGTCGGTGCCGGCTGGGTTCACGCGCAGGAACGGGTTGGTCGCCGGGGCGGTGCCTGGGCCGACGCGCACGCGGGTGTCTTCGTCCTGCAGGCGGGTGAACAGATATTCCACGCCCACCGAGACATGGTCGCTCAAGCGACGCTGCAGCCCGATCCCGGCCTGGTAGCCATTTGCGCTGTCGCCACCGCTGCCAGTGAAGCTGTTGGCGGTGTTGCTGCTGGCAAAGCTGTGGTCGAACTCGCCGCGTGCCACGCCGGCGGTGACATACGCCAGGTAGTCGCCCTGCGCGCCGAACGCATAGCCCACGCGCCCGCGCAGCGCGGCGGTGCGATTGAGCTGGCGGGTAAAGGTGTACAGCGCCGGTGTGGTGCTGAAGGCGCTGACGCTGTCGCGCAGGTCGTTGCGCGTGTACTCGGCCACCACGCCGTAGACCCAGTCGCCCACCTGCCAGTCGTAGCCGGCGCGCACGCCGTATTCGGCGCCGCCCTTGTCCTTGCTGCACCCGCTCGCCGGCGTGCGCCCGGCCGCGGCGCCACCGCAGAAGCCCGGCGAAAACGCATCCGCCCCGGTGGCGGTGCTGACCTGGTCGCCGTCGCGGCCATCCAGGTTGGTATCGAAGCCGAAACGGCCGCCGGACACGCCGGCCGGGTCGGCACCGCCCACATTGGCCCCCAACGAGAAGCCGGACCAGTCAGCGGGGCCGGATTGCGCCCAGGCCGAGGGGGCCAGGGCCAATAGAACGAGGGCAGCGGAAGCGAGCGGGGTGGTTTTCATGCGGTCTCCTGACATCTGGCGCGGCGCGCCGGTTTAGTACCTACGCGCTCGCGTCCGCTGCGGATGCAGGCATCGTCGCGTTTTGGGAGGCGGTCGTGGATTTGGAAGGCCTGCCGGCAGCGGTTCTAGCCGATGGAGGGCAAAGCGGCCGGTGTTGGCTGCGCTAGGCGCCCATCGCCGGCAGGCAACGCCAAGCCGGCCCGAAGCTCCACCGCACGCCCGCTTGCAGAGCAGCTGCCGCCGCGCTCGGCTTTCCTCGCCGCGCCACGGTTGCGACAATGGGGCTCCTGCATTTTCCCGAGCTGCCCATGCAACCGACGGCGATCGCCCCGTCCATCCTGTCTGCCGATTTCGCCCGCCTGGGCGAGGAAGTGGACAACGTCCTGAAGGCCGGTGCCGACTGGGTGCACTTCGACGTGATGGACAACCACTACGTGCCCAACCTGACCATCGGCCCGATGGTCTGCCAGGCGCTGCGCAAGCACGGCATCACTGCACCGATCGACGTGCACCTGATGGTCGAACCGGTGGACCGCATCGTGCCGGACTTCGCCGACGCTGGTGCCACCACCATCAGCTTCCATCCCGAAGCCAGCCGCCACGTGCACCGCACCATCCAGTTGATCAAGTCGCATGGCTGCCAGGCCGGGCTGGTGCTCAACCCGGCCACGCCGGTGGATATTCTCGATTGGGTGCTGCCCGAGCTGGATCTGGTGCTGGTGATGTCGGTCAATCCCGGGTTCGGCGGCCAGGCCTTCATTCCCTCGGCGCTGGACAAGCTGCGCGCCATCCGCAGCAAGATCGATGCGCTGGGCAAGCCGATCCGCCTGGAGATCGATGGCGGCGTCAAGGCCGACAACATCGGCGCGATCGCTGCCGCCGGTGCGGATACCTTCGTGGCCGGCTCGGCCATCTTCAATGCGCCTGATTACGCGCAGATCATCGCGCAGATGCGCGCGGCGGTGGATGCAGCGCGATGAGTCAGGCGCCGCTGCAGATCCGCTCCGCCACGCCCGCCGATGCGGCGCTGCTGCATGAACTGGTCACCGCGCTGGCGGTGTACGAGCGCGAGCCCGACGCGGTGAAGGCCACGCCGGAGGATCTGCGCGCCAGCCTGTTCGGCGACGGTGCCACCGCGCACGCGCTGCTCTGCGAGCAGGGGGGGCAGGTGCTTGGGTTCGCGGTGTATTTCTTCAATTACTCCACCTGGCTGGGCCGCAACGGCCTGTATCTGGAAGACCTGTTCGTGCGGCCGCAAGCGCGCGGGCAGGGCGCCGGCCTGGCGCTGCTGCGGCACCTGGCGCAGCTGGCGGTGGATAAGGGCTGCGGACGCTTCGAGTGGTCGGTGCTGGACTGGAACCAGCCGGCGATCGAGTTCTACCAGGCCGTGGGTGCGCGCCCCATGGAAGGCTGGACCGTGTACCGGCTCGACGGCGAGCGCCTGGCGGCGTTTGCTGCAGGTAGCTGAGGCGGCGGGGCAAGGGACGAGCCGCGCGTAGGCCGGGCTTCTAGCCTTGCCTGGCGGTTGACGCCCGCTTAGGCGCGCAGCGCAGGCTCTGCCCAGGGCATCCTGCTTCGACCATGCGGCCCGTGGCCAAGCGACCGCGCGTCACCTCGCCACCCCTGCGAAACACGCATAAAAAAAAGGCCGCCCCAATGGAGCGGCCTTCAAGAAAATTTGGAGGCTGATCCTGCCTCCGCCCGTCGTCCCTGCTATGGCCTTCTATCCTCCGGGTCATCGATGACATGCCGATGACAGGTGCGGGCGCTGCGTATTCACGATCCACGCATTTCGCCGCTGCTAGCCTGCGCGCACCACACCTCCTCCCATCGGCAGCGCGCATGGCCCCGTCCCACTGGCGACTGATCCTCAACGGCAAGTCCACCGACAACGAGGATCTGCGCGAGGCGGTGGGCGTGCTGCGCAAGCGCGGCATCCAGCTCGATGTGCGCGTGACCTGGGAAGAGGGCGACGCCGAGCGCTACGTGGCCGAAGCCATCGCCGATGGCGTGCAGACCGTGGTCGCCGCCGGCGGCGATGGCACGCTGAGCGAAGTGGCCGCCGCACTGGCCCACCACCAGGACGACGCCGCCACGCTGCCATCGTTGGGCCTGGTGCCGCTGGGCACCGCCAACGATTTCGCAACTGCCGCCATGATCCCGCTCGAACCGCTCGGCGCCCTGGGCCTGATTGCCGAACGTGCGGCCGAGCCCATCGACCTGCTGCGTATCGACGCCGACCACGGCCCGCACTGGTGCGCCAATGTGGCCAGCGGCGGCTTCGGCACGCAGGTCACCGTGGAAACCGATGAGGGCCTGAAGAAGATGCTCGGCGGGCTGGCCTACCTGATCACTGGCATGTCGCGGCTGGGGCGGATCGACCCGATCAGTGCCCGCTTCACCGGCCCGGATTTCAGCTGGGAAGGCGAATTCATCGCACTGGGCCTGGGCAACGGGCGCCAGGCCGGCGGTGGCCAGGCGCTGTGCCCGGAGGCACTGATCGACGACGGCCTGCTCGATGTCACCATCGTCCCCGCGCTCAACGGCGAGGTCGCCGCCACGCTGGGCACCCTGGTCACCGGCGGCAAGCAGGCCGCGCTCGAACGGGTCGCGGTGCGCACCCGGCTGCCCTGGCTGGAGATCGCCTCCGTGCAACCGCTCACCTTGAATCTGGATGGCGAACCGGAGACCTCGCGGCATTTCCGCGTCGAATGCGTGGCGGCCCGCCTGCGCATGCATTTGCCGATCGATTGCCCGTTGCGGAGCGTTTGAAGCTGGGAATGGGGAATGGGGAATCGGGATTCAAGCGAAGCAACTGCGGCTCAAGCGAAGCAACCGCCAACGCACCGCTGTAAGCCCCTCTCCCTTTGGGAGAGGGGTTGGGGTGAGGGTCCCTTTGCCTACACACATGCCGCTACCAGGTAGCTCGCTCTGCACTGGCGCACGGCAATGTCTCACCTTGTGCGAAAAACGCGCTCCACAACAAGGACGCGCTATCCGGAGCAGATGTCGGTCAGCCTGAGACGCCATAACCAACACCGCCCAACCTGGCACAACCCACCCTCGCAATTCCCACAGTTTTCGCCTTGGCACCTGCTGCCCTAAACCGGCAGTTGCGCTACAGTACCCACGTGTCTCGCCTGACGACCCCACGCTCCTTCTCTTCCGCTCGCCGCTGGTGGCGATGGTGGCCCGTTGCCGTCGTCCGCCCCGCCACAGAGTCCCGGAAGGAAAGTCGTCTTGATCACTGCAGAGCAGTTCCAGCGCCAGGCCGCTGAAGGCCACACCCGTATCCCCGTTGTCCGTGAAGTGCTGTCCGACCTGGACACGCCCCTGTCGGTCTATCTGAAACTCGCCGACGGCGCCTACACCTACCTGTTCGAATCGGTCGAAGGCGGTGAGCGCTTCGGCCGTTATTCCATCATCGGCCTGCCGGCGCGACGCGTGTACAGCTTTCGCGGCCACACGCTGGAAGTCAGCGAACACGGCGAAGTGCTGGAGACCCGCGAAGTCGCCGACCCGCTGGCCGAAGTCGACGCCTTGCGCGCCGAGCATTCGGTGCCTCAGCTCGATGGCCTGCCCGGCTTCACCGGCGGGTTGGTCGGTTGGTTCGGCTTCGAATGCATCCAGTACATCGAACCGCGCCTGGGTAGCGGGGAGAAGCCCGATGAACTGGGCACGCCGGACATCCTGCTGATGCTCTCCGAAGAGCTGGCGGTGTTCGACAATCTCAAGGGCCGCCTGTACCTGATCGTGCATGCCGATCCGCGCCAGCCGCAGGCCTATGTGCGCGCCAACCGCCGCCTGGACGAACTGGCGCATCGCCTGCGCCAGGGAGGCGCCGGCTATCCGCAGGCGCAAATTTCCGATGCCATCGACGAATCGGATTTCCACTCTTCGTTCACCCGCGAGGAGTACCACGCGGTGGTGCGCGAGGCGCAGGAATACGTACGCGCCGGCGACATTTTCCAGGTGGTGCCGTCGCAACGATTGCGTGTTCCGTTCCGTGCACGTCCGGTGGATGTGTATCGCGCGCTGCGTGCGTTGAACCCTTCGCCGTACATGTATTTTCTCGATGTCGGCGGCACCCAGGTGGTCGGCTCCTCGCCGGAAATCCTCGCGCGCCTGCGCGATGGCGTGGTCACCGTGCGTCCCATCGCCGGCACCCGCCCGCGCGGCGCAACACCGGAGCTGGACAAGGCGCTGGAAGAAGAATTGCTGGCCGACCCGAAAGAGCGCGCCGAGCACGTGATGCTGATCGATCTCGGTCGCAACGATGTCGGCCGTGTGGCCGAGCCGGGCACGGTCAAGGTGGGCGAGCAGTTCGTGATCGAGCGCTATAGCCACGTCATGCACATCGTCAGCGAAGTCACCGGCACGCTCAAAGCCGGCCTGAATTACAGCGACGTGCTGCGCGCGACATTTCCCGCCGGCACTGTCAGTGGCGCACCGAAGATCCGCGCGCTGGAAATCATCCGCGAGCTGGAGCCGGTCAAGCGCAACGTGTATTCCGGTGCCGTGGGCTACATCGGCTGGCACGGCGACGCCGATACCGCGATTGCGATCCGCACCGCCGTGATCCAGGACGGCTATCTGTATGTGCAGGCCGGCGGCGGCGTGGTCTACGACTCCGACCCCGATCTGGAATGGCAGGAAACCATGAACAAGGGCCGCGCCCTGTTCCGCGCGGTTGCTCAGGCCGCCAAGGGGCTGTGATGGACGGGCAGGGCAGCGATGCACGCATCAGCTTTCGCAACGATTACAGCGAGGGCGCACATCCGCGCGTCTTGCAGGCATTGGCGCAGGCCAGTGCCGAGCAAAATGGCGGCTACGGCACCGATCGGCATAGCGAACGTGCTGCGGCATTGATTCGCCATGCCATCGCGCAACCGCAGGCCGCCGTGCATCTGCTGGTCGGCGGCACGCAGACCAACCTGATTGCGATCAGCGCGTTTTTGCGCCCGCATCAGGCGGTGATTGCAGTCGAGGCAGGACATATCGCCACGCACGAAACCGGTGCCATTGAAGCTACCGGGCACAAGGTGCTCACCGTGCCCGCGCTGCACGACAAGCTGACGCCTGCCTTGATCGCGCCACTGCTTGCGGTGCACAGCAACGAGCACATGGTGCAGCCGCGGCTGGTCTATCTCTCCAACAGCACCGAGAGCGGCACCATCTACACGCGTGCCGAACTTGAGGCGCTCGCGCAGTTCTGTCGCGCGCATGACTTGCTGCTGTATCTGGATGGCGCGCGCCTGGGCGCGGCATTGACTGCCCATGGCAACGATCTGGATCTACCGACGATTGCCGCGCTCACCGATGCGTTTTACATCGGCGGCACCAAGAATGGCGCCTTGCTCGGCGAAGCGCTGGTCATCGTGACGCCGGCGTTGCAGTCCGATTTTCGCTACCTGATCAAGCAACGCGGCGCGCTGCTGGCCAAGGGCATGGTGCTGGGTGCGCAGTTCGCTGCGCTGTTCAAAGATGGGCTGTTCTTTGAATTAGCCGCGCATGCCAATGCAATGGCGCAGCGGCTGCGTGCCGGCTTGCTGGCCGCCGGCGCCGAATTCACCAGCAACTCGCCGACCAACCAGCAATTCATTGCCGTGAGCGCGCAGCAGGCCGAGCAGATCGCGCAGCGCTACGACTTCGAACGCTGGGAAACGCGCAGCGACGGCCGCCTGGTAATTCGCTTCGTGACCTCGTGGGCCACCACGCCTGCCGCGGTCGATCGTCTGTGTGCGGAGGTTGCCGCGCTTTTGCAAGACCCAAAATTTCAGGACCGTTTGTAGGACACAAGGATGATTACGATGAAAAGAATCGTAGGTTGGATGCTCGCTGGCGCCCTGATGTTGCCCGTGATGGCATCGGCACAGATCAACACGCTGCCCTCCCAACCGCACTTGCTGGTGAAAGGGCAGGCATTTCGTACCGTCGATCCGGATCGTTTCATCGTCGACCTCAAGATCAGCAAGATCGACCTGCAGCCAGATCTGGCACGGCAGTTCGTCGAGGAGCGCGCCAAACTGGTCTTGCAGGGGCTTCAGCGAAATCACGTCATGAAGGATTCGCTCTACGCCTCGGCACTGTCGATCTCTCCGCAATCGCGCTACGAAAACGGCAAGCTGGCTTTCCAGGGAACCCAGGTGGAGCGCAAGATCCGCGGCACCTTCACGTCCTTGAAGGACGTGCGCGCCTTCCTCGGCGGGCTGGATGCCAACGAGAATGTCCAGGTGCTGTCGATGCAGACAGCATTCGCCGACGCGGCCGCCTTGCGCGCAGCACTCAAGCGCGAAGCGGCCACGCAGTCACGCGAATCTGCCCAGGGTCTGGCCGCCGCCTACGGCGTTCGACTTGGCGGGATTTACAGCATCTCCGATGTAGCGCCGAGTTTTGCTTACGGTGTCGAAGCAGGCACTTGGTCCGCCCCTGCAGTGCCCAGGCCCGGCTCGGCAGTATCGCCGCCTTCGCCACAGGCACCGCCCCCTCCGCCGCCACCTGCTCCAGGTGCGGGTGCGCAGGGTCTGGGCGAAAGTCTGCTGACCGGCACCATCACCTACACCGAAAACATCTATGCGGTCTTCCTGATCGCGCAATGAGTCCCTTGCCATGCTGCTGATGCTCGATAACTACGACAGCTTCACCTACAACCTCGTGCAGTACCTGCAGGCGCTGGGTGCCGAGGTCACGGTGGTGCGCAACGATGCGATGAGCGTCGACCAGATCGCCGCGCTCAAGCCCGAGCGCATCGTGATTTCGCCGGGGCCGTGCACGCCGAACGAGGCTGGCATCTCGCTGCAGCTGATCGAGCAACTGGGCCAGACCACGCCGATTCTCGGTGTCTGCCTGGGTCACCAGAGCATTGGCCAGGTCTACGGCGGCGATGTCATTCGCGCCGGCAACATCATGCATGGCAAGACCTCGCCGATCCGCCATGAAGGCAAGGGCGTGTTTGCCGGGCTGCCGGATAGCTACCAGGCCACGCGCTACCACTCGTTGGTGGTAGACAAGACCACCTTGCCGCCAGACCTGGAAGTCACCGCGTGGACCGAAAATCCGGACGGCTCGATGGAAGAGATCATGGGCCTGCGCCATCGCAAGTTTCCGGTCGAAGGCGTGCAGTTCCATCCGGAGTCGATCCTCACCCAGCACGGCCATGCGTTGCTGAAGAATTTCCTGGAGCGATGAGCGTTGCTGCCTGCGCCAACGCGCATGCCGCACAGCACACCATGCCTGGCGCAACGCACAGCTCTTCCCATCGCGGCGCCAACGCATCCACTTCCCGCACTAGCACCGCAATGCCCTGGACCACGATGAACCCGCCCAGCGACACCTTCCATTTCTACGAGCCAGCCAACGGGCACGGGCTGCCGCACGATCCGTTCAATGCCATCGTCGGCCCGCGGCCGATCGGCTGGATCGGCTCGCGCAGCGCCGAGGGCATCGTCAACCTGGCGCCGTACAGTTTCTTCAACGCCTTCAACTACACCCCACCAATCGTCGGCTTCGCAAGCATTGGCTGGAAGGACAGCGTGCGCAACATCGAGGCCACCGGGGTGTTCACCTGGAACCTGGCCACGCGCCCGTTGGCCGAGGCGATGAATGCCAGCGCCGCGTTGGTGCCGCAGGAGGTCGACGAGTTCGAGTTGGCCGGCCTGCAGGCCGCGCCGTCGCGGTTGGTCGACGTGCCGCGTGTGGCGGCCAGCCCGGTGAGCTTCGAGTGCCGGCTCAGCCAGTTGATTCCGTTGCAGGCTGCCGATGGGCAGCCCATCCAGACCTGGCTGGTGCTGGGCGAGGTGGTCGGCGTGCATCTGGCGCACGCAGCGCTGAGCGATGGCATTTACGATCCGGCCGCCGTGCACACCATCCTGCGCGCCGGTGGCCCGGCCGATTATTTTGAAGTGCAGGCGCAGGCGCGCTTTCGCATGCGGCGCCCGGGGCAGTGACCAGCGGGTGGCACTGATTCGGTCCTGCGCACGCAGGCGTACGCACGGGGTTTGCTCGGTCACGCTGGCCCCGCACACTGCGCGCATCGCCTGAAGTCTTTCTTCTTACTCCACGGTTGGTTCCATGCCCATCACCCCACAACAAGCCCTGCAACGCACCATCGAGCACCGCGAGATCTTCCATGACGAAATGGTTGATCTGATGCGGCAGATCATGCGCGGCGAGGTGTCCGATGCCATGGTCTCGGCCATCCTGACCGGCTTGCGGGTCAAGAAGGAAACCATTGGCGAGATCGCCGGTGCGGCCACGGTGATGCGCGAGTTCTCGCGCCGCGTGGAGGTCACCGATCGCCGCCACATGGTCGATATCGTCGGCACCGGGGGCGACGGTTCGCACACCTTCAACATTTCAACCTGCGCCATGTTCGTGGCCGCTGCCGGCGGCGCAAAAGTCGCAAAACACGGTAACCGCAGCGTGTCGTCCAAGTCGGGCAGTGCCGACGCATTAGAGGCGTTAGGCGCGGTGATCGAATTGCAGCCCGAGCAGGTGGCTGCATCGCTGGCGCAGACCGGCATCGGTTTCATGTACGCACCCGTGCATCACCCGGCGATGAAAGTAGTGGCACCGGTGCGCCGCGAGATGGGCGTGCGCACCATCTTCAATATTCTCGGCCCGCTGACCAATCCCGCCGGTTCGCCAAACATCTTGATGGGCGTGTTCCATCCTGATCTGGTGGGCATCCAGGCGCGCGTGCTGCAGGAGTTGGGTGCCGAGCGCGCGCTGGTAGTGTGGGGCCGCGATGGCATGGACGAACTCTCGCTGGGTGCCGGCACCCTGGTTGGCGAGTTGCGCGACGGGCAGGTGCACGAATACGAGGTGCATCCGGAGGATTTCGGCATTGCCATGTCGGCCAGCCGCAATCTCAAGGTGGCCGATGCCGCCGAGTCGCGCGCCATGCTGTTGCAGGTGCTCGACAACGTGCCCGGCCCGGCGCTGGACATCGTGGCGCTCAACGCTGGCGCGGCGCTGTACGTGGCCGGCGTGGCCGACAGCATCGCCGATGGCATCGTGCGCGCCCGCCAGGTGCTTGCCGATGGCTCGGCACGTGCCTGTCTGGACGCCTATGTCGCCTTCACGCAGCACGCCACCGCACAAGGCTGATTCCCGTGTCCAGCCACGCTGGCCGACACCCTCACGGCGGCGCTGGCATGCTGCGCAGCGCGCCCTGGTCAGGTCGCCGCCATGATCTTGACCGATAATGCCCGCCCGCCAGGACCCGACACGATGAGCGATATTCTCAACACCATCCTTGCCCGCAAGGCCGACGAAATCGCCGAGCGCAGCGCACGCGTGCCTCTGGCCGAGCTGGTCGCGCGTAGCGTAGACCTGCCGCTCACCCGCGGATTTGCCGCCGCCATGAAGGCCAGCATTGCCGCTGGCGAGCCAGCCGTGATTGCCGAAGTGAAGAAGGCCAGCCCGTCCAAGGGCGTGATCCGGCCCGACTTCCACCCGGCTGACATCGCGGTCAGCTACGAGTTCGGTGGTGCCAGCTGCCTGTCGGTGCTGACCGATGTGGATTTCTTCCAGGGCTCCGATGCGTATCTGCAGCAGGCACGCGAGGCCTGCACCTTGCCGGTGCTGCGCAAGGATTTCACCGTCGATCCGTACCAGGTCTACGAGGCGCGCGTGCTTGGCGCCGACTGCATCCTGCTGATCGTCTCGGCGCTGGAGGACCAGCAACTGGCCGACCTGTCCGGTCTGGCGATGCAGTTGGGCCTGGATGTGCTGGTGGAAGTGCACGATATCGACGAGCTCGAGCGTGCGGTGCAGGTGCCGGTGCCGCTGGTGGGCATCAACAACCGCAATCTGCGCACCTTCGAGGTGTCGCTGCAGACCACCCTGGACATGCGCGCAGCTGTGCCGCGTGATCGTGTCCTGGTCACCGAAAGCGGCATCGTCACCGCATCCGACGTGCAGTTGATGCGCAGCAACGGCGTGAACGCGTTTCTGGTCGGCGAGACCTTCATGCGCGCGCCCGAACCCGGCGAAGCACTGCGTCAGCTATTCTTCGCGCATGACTGAGTCGTATCCCGCCCCGCGCGAGGACGCACCGCTGGTGGTCTTCGACTTCGATCACACCCTGTACGACGGCGATTCCGGCAGCCATCTGTTTGCCTGGCTGATCCGCCGCAACCCGTTGCGCCTGCTGGTGGCGCTGTTGGCCTCGCCGATCCTGGGGCCCATGGTGGCGATGCTGCCCACGCGTCGGCGCGGCGTGTCCGGGTATGTCTGGATCGCCACCTTCGGCCTGCACCGTGCACGCGAGTTCAATCGCTTCATCGACGCCTACGTGCTCAAGCATGAAGCGCAGATCCGGCAGCGGCTGCTGCCGCACGCACTGAAGGTCTTCACCGAACATCGCGCCGCAGGCGATCGGGTGGTCGTGGCGACCGGTGCGCCGCCGGAGCTGGCGCGCGCAATTCTGGGCTTCGTTGCGCATCAGGACGTGCCGGTGATCGGCACCTTGGTGGGCCCGCGCCTGGGTGCAGTGACCGCACGCCGGCACTGCCACAACGAAGAAAAGATGCGCATGCTGCGCGAACGCGGCTATGCCGATATCGCTATTGCCTATTCGGACAGCACCGCGGATCTGCCATTGCTCAAGGCCGCGCGCGCACCGGTCGTGGTCAACCCCAAGGCCAATCGCGAGAGCCTGTTCCGCCAGGTGCTGCCCGTCGGTACTCCGATTCTCAACTGGGGCTGTCGCGATCGCGGTGGCAAGGCGCTCTAGCCGCGCCGATCACCGGCAGCCCGTACGCGCTTGGTGATCACTATAGAAAGCGTCGCTGCGGTCATTCGATGATCTCGCCCGCGTTCGATGGCGTGGATCACTGTCGAACTGCTGTACGCGGATAACGCAACAACTGTGACGCAATCGATGCGCAGTAGCTGCCGTACATCACCCACAGGTCCTGCAAAGCAATGTTGTGATCTGTGGACTGGGTCGCGCTACGGATGGGCTCGCTAAGGCGATATGCAGCGCTCCGGCGCAGCGTTTGGCCGGTTTTGCGCCGGCGCCACCGGTATTGCGAAGCGATCGGTGCACCAGCGCACCGATCGCCCCCACACGCTTAGCGCGTGCCGTACAACACGACGGTCTTGCCGCGTGCGTGCAACAGGCCATCGGCCTGCAACTTCTTCAGGACGCGTCCGGCCATTTCGCGCGAGCAGCCGACCAGGCGCGCGAGTTCCTGCCGCGAGACGCGCAACTGCGTACCCTGCGGATGGCTCATCGCCTCCGGCTCCTTCGACAGATCGTGCAGCGTGCGCACGATGCGATCGGTCACATCCAGGAACGCCAGGCGGCTGGCTTTCCTTGTGGTATCGAGCAGGCGTTTTGAAAGCTGAACGCCAATGGCGTAAAGGATTCGCGGCGCATCCGGCGACAGACTCGTCTGAAACAGCTGCTGCAGGCGCTCGTAGCTGATTTCAGCCAACTCGCATTGCGTGCGGGTGCGCAGGATCACTTCGCGCGTATCGGATTCGATGAACAACCCCATCTCACCAACGAACTCGCCGCTACCGAAGTAGCCCAGCACCAACTCACGATCGTCATCTTCCTCGGCAATGATGCTCACCGAGCCGCTGATCACGTAGTAGAGGGTGCCAGCGGGGTCTCCCGGCCGGAACACATCGGTCCGGGTCGGATAGCGCCTGCGGTGGCTGTGCGCCAGGAATCGCTCAATGGTGCCCGCGTCCAGCGTCAGTGAGGGGGTAGCGTTACGTACCGTCGTAGTCACAACCGTCGTGTTCCCTAGGCTCATGGTAGTTCCGCGTGTAATTCCTGAAGCTTAACGGCATGAGTCATGCAAGGTAAACCATTCTCAACGCCGGCATTTCGTTGATGAGAGCTTTGGCCCATAATTGCCCCCTTTCCCGTCTTCCCAAAGGACCGACCGCCGTGGTCAAGCCGTTGCCTCGTCTGAGGCTGCAGGGGTTCAATAACCTCACCAAGGCGTTGAGCTTCAACATCTACGACGTCTGCTATGCACGTACCGAAGAGGAGCGTCAGCGCTACATCGAGTACATCGACGAGCAGTACGATGCGGACCGTCTGACCCAGATCCTGACGGATGTGGCCGAAATCATCGGCGCCAACATCCTCAATATCGCGCGTCAGGATTACGATCCACAAGGTGCGTCGGTGACGATCCTGATCTCGGAAGAGCCGGTGATCGACAAGAAGCAGGCCGGCAAGGAGCTCATCTCCGACGCCGTGGTTGCGCATATGGACAAGAGCCATATCACTGTCCATACATACCCCGAGACACATCCTCAGGAAGGCATCGCCACCTTCCGCGCCGATATCGATGTCGCCACGTGCGGCGTGATTTCGCCGCTGAAGGCGCTGAACTACCTGATCGAGAGTCTTGAGTCCGATATCGTGATCATGGACTACCGTGTCCGTGGCTTTACCCGCGATGTGAAGGGCAAGAAGCATTACATCGATCACAAGATCAACTCGATCCAGCACTTCCTCGCCAAGAACGTGAAGTCGCGCTACGAGATGTTCGACGTCAACGTCTACCAGGAAAATATCTTCCACACGAAGATGCATCTGAAAGATTTCGACCTGGATCAGTACCTGTTCGAAGAGCGTGCGAAGAACCTCTCGTTCAAGGAGCGCATGAAGATCGAAGCACTGCTCAAGCGCGAGATCGAAGAACTGTTCCACGGCCGCAATCTGAGCGAATAAGCGCAGCTTCGACCGTTGCGCCGCTGCTTGCAGCTGCGCAATCACATGACACGGCGGGACGGCCCGCCACGCGATGACCTCGCGTTCCATAGCCGACGGCGGCCCGGTGTGCAGACACCGGGTCGCTTTTTTTTTGTCCGTTTTTTCTGTGAGGAGTGATGTGATGCCCTGGATCTATCTGGTGTTGGCCGGCCTGTTCGAAATCGGCTTTGCCCTGGGACTCAAATACAGCGACGGCTTCAGCCGCCTGTGGCCGAGCGTGCTGACGATCGGCCTGGCCGGCGTGAGTCTGTGGTTCCTGACCCAGGCGCTGAAGACCATCCCGGTGGGCACCGGCTACGCCATCTGGACCGGCATCGGCGCACTGGGCGTGACCATCGCCGGGATCGCGCTGTTTGGCGACAGCGCCTCGTGGTCGCGGCTGGCCTGCATCGGCTTGATCGTGGCCGGCGTGATCGGTTTGAAGCTGGTGTCGTAGTTGTAGTCAGTCCCGCTTCGCAGGCCTGCCTCCCGAGGTTTGCTGCGCAAACCTTGGGCCCCACTCCGTCGCAGCCTATCCCCGCGCCTTTGGTGTGCCTCCCCAACAAAAGGGGGCTCTGCTTCAGTGGCGTGCGCCGAGGCATGCGCCGCGATTGGGTCAGGCTGCAGAGTCGTCGTCGGACACTCATACCGAAGTCGCCGTTGGCGTACACGGCATGGCGCGCGTCTCACTGTGCGATCTGCGTGGGGATGCACGCAAGATTCTGATCGCCAGCCGCCAGCCGCCAGCCGCCAATCCCCAATCCCCAATCCCCAATCCCCAATCCCCTAGAAACGGTAGGCGATGGTCTTCATCAGCTTGGAGGCCAGGGCCATCGCGCTGGGGATCGGTGGCGGCAGAATGCGTGCGCCGGCCTGCTCGGCGTGATCGGCGTGGCGTGCTTCGTCGATCTTCATCACGCGCAGGATCGCGCGGCTGCGCTGGTCGGTCTCCGGCAGGGTCTCCAGGTGTTCGTCCAGATGGGCTTCCACCTGCCGTTCGGTTTCCACCACAAAGCCCAGGCTCCAGTCGTCGCCACGCAGCCCGGCGACAGCGCCGAGCGCGTAGCTGCCGGCGTACCAGAGCGGGTTGAACAGGCTGGGGCGGCTCTCCAGCTCGCGTAGCCGGTCCGCGCACCAGGCCAGGTGGTCGGTCTCTTCCTGCGCGGCGGTGAGCAGATGCTGGCGGGTGTGGTCATCGCGCGCCACCGCGGCCTGGCCAAAATACAGGCCTTGCGCGCAGACCTCTCCGACGTGGTTGATCCGCATCAGCCCGGCGGCGTGCTGGCGTTGCGCAGGTGCCAGAGCGGCATCGGGAGTGTCGCCGGCGGGATTGGGGCGCTCGGCCGGCGGATTGCCGAACACCGTGTCCAGCGCGCGCTGGGCTTCGACCAGCAGGCGGTCGAGCGGGCTGTGCAGTCGGGAAGGGGGGATCTGGGTCATGTGGGGATTCTCGCCCCCGGTCGACGTGCTGCCAACCACTGCCGGCCATGTGATGCCTCGACTTGCGCCGCGGAGGGGCGTCCCGTACAATCCCGCCTCTTCTGTTTCGCCTTCACAACGCGTGGCAAAGTTCCAGCGGTCATTGCCGCTGCAATCCGCCCGACCACACTCAAGAGTTTTCTCATGACTACGTTCACCGCCAAGTCCGAGACCGTCCAGCGCGACTGGTATCTCGTTGACGCCGCCGGCAAGACGCTCGGCCGTCTGTCCACCGAATTGGCTCGCCGCCTGCGCGGCAAGCACAAGCCTGTTTACACCCCTCACGTCGATACCGGCGATTACCTCGTGGTAATCAACGCCGAGAAGATCGTGGTCACGGGTAACAAGCTGAAAGACAAGAAGTATCACCGCTTCACCGGCTACATCGGTAACTTGAAGACCGAGAGCCTGGAGCAGGCGCTGCAGCGCCACCCGGAGCGCGTGATCGAAATCGCCGTCAAGGGCATGCTGCCGAAGGGCCCGCTGGGCCGCACCATGTACCGCAAGCTCAAGGTCTATTCGGGTGCCGAGCATCCGCACGCCGCTCAGCAGCCGCAAGTTCTGGATATCTAATCATGGCTATCACGCAAAACTACGGCACTGGCCGCCGCAAGTCCTCCACCGCTCGCGTGTTCCTGCGCAAGGGTACCGGCAACATCACCGTCAACAACCGTCCGCTGGACGAGTTCTTCGGCCGTGAGACTGCGCGCATGATCGTGCGTCAGCCGCTGGAACTCACCAAGAACACCGAGAGCTTCGACATCCTGGTCACCGCCTCCGGCGGCGGCACCACCGGCCAGGCCGGTGCGATCCGTCTGGGCATCGCCCGTGCACTGGTCGAGTACGACGAAACCCTGAAGTCCGAGCTGCGCAAGGCTGGCTTCATGACCCGTGACGCCCGTGAAGTCGAGCGTAAGAAGGTCGGTCTGCACAAGGCGCGTCGCGCGACCCAGTTCTCCAAGCGCTGATCCATCGCGTTTGCTGCGTCCCGGTTCGCCGGGATGCTTCAAAAGCCCCGGCAATGCCGGGGCTTTTGTCGTTTTGGGCACGTCATTTTTTGGTCTGATTATTGGCGGCCGTTGTGTCATGCGGCGTGGTGCTGGTTTGGTCGAACGATCGGGCGTTTGCCTCCGTCATACGCATTTGGGTCTGTGTAAGGCTCGCCTTCTGTTCGACTGGGAGTAGCGGCATCGACGCCGTTTTGAGACTGATGCAGGCAAGTCACAAATCGGATGTGGCGAAGCGTGCCGCTCTGGGATAGCGGTTCTTGCTGGTTGCCGGTGTTGTGGAAATCTTGACGAGGTCGCCGCTGTGGGAGCGCACGTGGGCGCGATGTTTGTGATGGGCGTTACCTGGAAAGCTTCGTCGCGCGCTAGCGCGCTCCTATAGATGCTTGCTTGGCCCGCACTTCCGCGAGTAGCAGCTGTAACGTGGTGGAGCCGTTGCAGCGCGATCGTCGCGCACGAACCGGGTGCTCTAGCCGCGCTGCGGGTTTTCTGATTGCCGGTGTTGTGGCAGCCGTGTCCGCTTGCTTCGGTAGGAGCGCGCTTGAGCGCGATGGGGTTTTACTGGGAAAGCTTCATCGCGCGCGCGCTCCTACAGGCGCTTGCTCTGAACGTGCTTTCGCGCGTGTAAACACTTGCAACGCAGGTCTGTTGCGAGAGGCGATCTCGGTGAGAGCGGGTGCCGCTCTACGCCAGCACGCTGTCGTTTACGTGCAGCGGCGAGATGGCGCGCAACAAAAAAGGCCCGATCGTTAGATCGGACCTCTCGTGTTTGGCTGCCCCGGATGGATTCGAACCACCGAATGCCTGAGTCAGAGTCAGGTGCCTTACCGCTTGGCGACGGGGCAATATAAAACGTGTTGGTCCAAGAGTATCGCATGCCTGTGAGGGCCTGAACACCTTGGTGGCTATGGGTGGACTCGAACCACCGACCCCAGCATTATGAGTGCTGTGCTCTAACCGGCTGAGCTACATAGCCTAGGGAACCGCCAATTTTACGATGGGCGGAGATGTTGTCAAGCATTTCGTTTTCAGCTTGTGAGCCGGGCGTCGCCGTGGCAGAGTCGGTGACAGTAGATTTTCAGGAGTCCGCATCGTGATCGATCCGGACGGTTTCCGGCCAAACGTCGGCATTGTGCTGATGCGTGAGGATGGTCAGGTGTTCTGGGCACGACGTGTGCGCAGGGATGGCTGGCAGTTCCCGCAAGGCGGCATGAATACCGATGAGACTCCGGTGGAAGCCATGTACCGCGAGTTGCGCGAAGAAACCGGGTTGTTGCCCGAGCATGTGGAATTGCTCGGTGCTACCCCTGGTTGGCTACGCTATCGCCTACCCAGCCGGGCGGTGCGTCGCAACGAACGCCAGGTGTGCATCGGCCAGAAGCAGGTCTGGTTCCTGCTGCAGTTCACCGGCCAGGAATCGCACCTCAAGCTCGACCATACCGACAGCCCGGAGTTCGATCACTGGCGCTGGGTGGATTTCTGGTATCCGGTGGAGCACGTGGTGATGTTCAAGCGCGGCGTGTATGCACGTGCATTGCGTCATCTCGCGCCACTGGCCCAGACCGTGGCCGGGCCAGCAGCGGTGGGCGTGATGCCGCAGCGTGCGCTGGAAGCCTGGCTGCCGGGCAGCAGCGCTGCCGGCCACGACCGGCCGCGTAAGCGCCCACGTAAGCGCGGCGGGGTTTTGCCCGTGCGGATTAATAATGATTAACGTTTGGAATTGACACCTATTCTCGTTTGCGGTGCAATCAGTCCCGGTCTCCTCCGGACCGCCAGCACCTGACCGATACCGTGTACGTCTGCATCTGTAATGGGGTCACCGACCACCAGATCCGCGAAGCGGCCGAGAACGGCTGCGCCAGCCTTGCCGAGCTGACCATGCGCACCGGCTGTGGCTCCAACTGCGGGTCCTGTTTGGAAATGGCGGGCGATTTGCTGAGCCAGGCACATGCCAGCCGCACATTGCCCTTGCCGATGTTGGGATTCGCCAGCGCTGCCTGAGTCTGGTTGTTGGCGTAGGTGCTGAGGCGCCACGCTTGGAGGCAAGCGGCGCCTAATCCTCTGCGGCCATCGCGCTTGGTAATGCCATTGGTGGCTGCGGCGACAGCAGGCCAGCGAGTGACGCGCCAGCGGCGCGTTCCGCAACTGATCACGATTCGCGTTCCTTCATGCGCGGCGGCAACGCGTTAGAGTGCGGCCGGCTCACTGTCTCGGAGACATCGCATGAAGGGCGATACCAAAGTCATCGAGTACCTCAACAAGGTGCTCTACAACGAACTCACTGCGATCAACCAGTATTTTCTGCACGCCAAGATGCTGAAGAACTGGGGCCTGAAAGAACTGGCCGAGCATGAGTACAAGGAATCCATCGACGAGATGAAGCACGCCGACAAGCTGTCGGACCGCATCTTGTTCCTCGAGGGGCTTCCCAATTTCCAGGCGCTGGGCAAGCTGCGCATCGGCGAGAACCCGACCGAGATGTTCCGCTGCGATCTGGCGCTTGAGCGCGAGGCGGTCGTGGTGCTGCGCGAAGCGGTGGCCTATGCGGAGACCGTCAAGGACTACGTGAGCCGCCAGCTTTTTGTGGACATCCTGGAGTCCGAAGAAGAGCACATCGATTGGCTGGAGACCCAGCTGGATCTGGTGGCGCGTATCGGCGAACCGAATTATCTGCTGACCAAGCTGGACGACTGAACGCGCTGAGGGCAGCCGCAGCTCCTGCGGCTGCTGTGGTGAGTCGCTTGCGCGCGCGTGGCGTCTGCCCGTGCCCGCCTGCTGTTGCGGCTTCTCAACGTCGGTACCGTGGGCGCGATGATGACCAATGCAGGGGCGCATCGTTATCAACCTGTTGCTGACTTGCGCGCTCAAGCGCGCTTGCCCAGGACTGGCAAAGGCCAAGACGCGGTTGACGCCCGTTGAGAATTACGACGCTCGATTGAACAACTACGACGCTGCGATCTTGAGAGAGAGCTGCGCCACGCAGCCAACCAACCAGCAATCAGCCCGCAGCGCGACTGGCGGCTTGCAAACGTGTGACTTGGCCTAGCAGCGCCAGGCGGGCGCGGGCGTATTCGGCGATGACCAGGGCGACCATGACCGACGGGCGTTCGATGGTGCCGGTGCGTGCGGCCAGTTCGATGCGGCGGGCGGCGTTGGCCAGCGCCTGGGCGCCGACGTTGGCGCTGGAGGACTTCAGGGTGTGGGCCAGATCGCGCAGCTGCATGCTGTCGCGATTGCTGGCGGCCGCTTCCAGCCCTTCGATGATGCCGGGGGCGTCTTCCAGGAACAGCTGCAGGATGCGGATGGTGTCCGCGCCTGCTACTTCGTACAACTCGTCGATGACGCCGCTTTCCAGGATCGGCAGCGCGCGCGCTTGTGCGGCGCTGGCAGCGCTCTCGGCATCCGCGCTGGGGGCTCCGGTGCTTGGGCCTGGCAACAGGGCCTGGCGCGGCAGCCAGCGCTGCAGGCAGGCATCGAGCTGTTCGCGGGCGACCGGCTTGGAGAGATAGTCGTCCATGCCCGCGGCCAGGCAGCGTTCGCGGTCGCCGGCCATGGCGTTGGCGGTCATCGCCACGATCGGGATCGGGCGGCCACCGCTTTCGGTTTCCATGGCGCGCCAGCGGCGGGTGGCGGCATAGCCGTCCAGCACCGGCATCTGGCAATCCATGAAAACCATGTCGTAGCGGGTGGATTCCATGCTGCTCAGCGCGGCTTCGCCATCGGTGGCGGTGTCGGCCTCGAAGCCGAGCACGCCCAGCAGTTTTTGCGCGACCAGCAGGTTGACCGGGTTGTCTTCGACCAACAGGATGCGCACGTCGCGCGCGTGCGCCACTGGCGACGGCAGTGGCTCGGGGATCATCGCGGACGCCAGCGTGGGCGCCACGGGCGGCTTGGGCTCGGGTGGCAGCACCAGCGCGCGCAGGGTTTCGTCCGGGCTCTGGCGCGGCACCAGGGTGGCGTTGGCCTGCAGTTCGTCGGGCACCGGCTCGTCGCCGTAGAGCCAGATCAGCCGTGAGCCGCTAAGGTCTTCCGGCCGTGCCAGGGCGCGATGCACGGCGCGCGCGCTGTAGCGCAGCGTCTCGTGGTCGGCGATGACGCAGCGGAAGCCTTCGTCGTCGGTGTGGCGGCGCACGCGCTCCAGCGCTTCCTGGGTGGTTTCCATCAGCACGTGCGAGATGCCCCAGCTATCGAGCAGGCGCTTGAGCCGCTGCGACAGGCGTGCGTCGGAACTGATCACCATCACGCGTGCGGCGTCGGCGCCGGTGGTCTGTTGCAGGTCGCCGATGACCTTGAGCAGCGGGATCTCGAACCAGAACGTGGCGCCGCGACCGGGCTCCGATTCCACGCCGATGCGGCCGCCCATCAGGTCGATGATGCGTTTGCAGATGGCCAGGCCCAGCCCGGTGCCCCCATACAGGCGGGTGGTGGAGGCGTCGGCCTGGGCGAAGGAGCGAAACAGGCGCGCCTGCTGGTCCGCTGCGATGCCGATGCCGGTGTCGCGGACCTGGAAGCGCAGCAGGTGCTGGGCGCGGGTTTCGCCCAGGCGCCGCAGCTGGATGTCCACGCTGCCGCGTTCGGTGAACTTGATGGCGTTGCCGATCAGGTTGCCCAGCACCTGCCGCAGCCGGATCGGGTCGCCGCGCACCAGCAGGCGCACCGACGGTTCGATGTCCAGGCCCAGGCGCAGTTGCTTGCCTTCGGCGGTGCGCTGCATCAGCTGGGCGACACCGTCGAGCAGCTCGCGCAGGTTGAAGGTGGTGATTTCCAGTTCGAGCTTGTTCGCTTCGAGCTTGGAGTAATCGAGAATGTCGTCGACGATGCGCAGCAGCTGCAGCGAGCTGCCGGTGGCGGTCTGCAGCATGTCGCGTTGGTCCAGGCTGAGCTGGCCACGCGAGATCAGCTCCAGCATCGGGATGATGCCGTTGAGCGGGGTGCGGATCTCATGGCTCATGGTGGCCAGGAATTCGCCCTTGGCCAGCGAGGCGGCTTCGGCGGCCTGCTTGGCGCGCAGCAGTTCCTGTTCCAGTTCGCCGTGGCGCTGCAACTCCTGCTGCATGCGCGCTTGCGCAGTGTTGGTGTCGTCGAGCTGGCGGGTGAGTGCGCCCAGTGCGCGGCTGGCGCGATAAGCAGCAACAGCGGTACAGATGCCGCAAACCAGCGCGAGCACGCTGGCAGCGGTGGTGACGCTCCCCCATGGCCCTGCGATGCCAAGCCACTGCAACGCTGCAGCGGATGCTGCAACCAGTGCGGCGAGGGTGACCAGCGTGCTCCAGCCGCGAAGGCCTCCTGCCCGCGCCGCCACTCAGAGCACCGCGTTCGTGAAGTCGAAGTCCAGTTCCTTGCCGACCGTCTGCACCAGGTTGCCCTGGATGAAGTCCACGCCGCTCATCCACATGGCGGCGGCGGCCTGCGGATCTTCGATGCGCTGGCCGATGATCAGCAGGCCGCGCTGGTGCGCGATGTCGATCACCCCGCGCAACTCGTCGCGCACGGCCGCGTTGCCGTGTGCATCGGCGAAGCGGTTGGCCATGCGCACGAAGCTCAGCGGCAACTGGCTGAGCAGTGCGTTGGCTTCATCGCCGGGTTCGAACTGGCTCAGGCAGAACTGCACGCCGGCCGGCATCAGGCGGGCACAGAACTGCTGCACGGTGACGGCGTGGATCAGCGCATCGTCCAGGCGCAGGTCCACGATCAGCGACTGCCCGGCCACGCCACGCTCGGTGATGGCCTTGAGCAACCAGTCGGCGAAGGCGTCGCGCGCCAGCGTGCGCGGCGATTGCGAGACGAACAGCCGCAGCGGCGGGCTGGCGTGCTGGTACAGATGCAGCAGGCCGAGCGCGTGATCCATGACCTGCTGGTCGAGATCGGCGATACGCCCGGCCGCTTCGGCGGCCGGGATGACCTGACCGGCCGACAGCAAGGTGCCGTCGGCCTGGCGCAGCCGCAGCAGCACCTGGTATTGCGCGGTATCGCCACCGGCCACGGCCACGATCGGCTGGTAGGCCAGTTCGAGCTGGCCTTCGACCAGGCGCAGTTGTTCCTGTTGCTCGGCCTGGCTGGGCGCCAGATAGGTCTGCACGCCGTCGCTGCGCAGGCGGGCCTGCAGTGCGGTGCGCTCGACCGCTTCCAGCGCGCTGCCGGTATCGTCGAAGCCCAGGCCGAGCGGTGCGGCACCGATAGCGCAGCGCACATGCACGGATTCTTCTTCGCGCACCGGGAAGGCATGCGCAGACAGGCGTTGGCGGATCTCCAGCGCGTACGCTTCCAGGCCGGCTTCGTCCATCTCCACGCCCAGCAGCAGAAAGCTGTTGTCGTTGAGGCGCGCCAGCGGATACGGCTGGGCGACGCTGGCCAGGCGATGGCCGGCCTGGGTCATCAGGCGTTCGTAGGCGGCGTAGCCATAACGCTCGCGCAAACCGAGCGCGCTGGCGATTTCGATGAAAAACAGGCCGCCGCTCTGCTTGCGTGCCAGTGCATCGGCGAGCAGTTCCATGACGTGGCCGCGCGTGGGTAGCCCGGTTTCCGGATTGCTGCGCACGCTGACCTGTTCGCCGGCCTGCTGCAGCGCCTGCTGGCGCGCGCGCCGGATGCGGTTGGACACCGCGGCGATCAGGTGACGGGGGCGGATCGGCTTGGTCAGGAAATCGTCCGCGCCGCTGTCGAGCACTTCGAACTGGCGCTCCGGATCCGGGTCGCCGGTGAGGAAGACGATCGGCAACAGCTGCTGGCCGGGTTGCTGGCGGATCAACGTGGTCAACCGGATGCCATCGAGCTCGGGCATGTGCAGATCCATCAGGATCAGGTCCGGGTGATAGTCCTGGATCGCCTGCGGCACGCTGGCGGCGGTCATTTCGACCTGCGCATGCATGCCGGCGCCGTGCAGCACGCTCTGGGCGAACAAGGCCTGCGAGCGGTCGTCCTCGACGATCAGCACGCGATAGGGCGCGTCGGCAGCGACATTGACATTGTCAGCGCCATTGCCGCCAGCTGGCTGCGCGGCAGCGGCCGGCGCAGGTGCGCTGGAGGCTGCGCTGCGCGGCAGGCTGGCAGCGGCTTGCTGGACCGGTGGCGTGACGTTGGCCACTGCGGCAAGCGCGGGGGCGGGAATGATCGTGGCGCTCACCGGCTCGGCGTTGTCGGCGGATGCGGCGTCGTCGGCCCAGCGGCGCCAATAGTCGGCCGGCGGGGTTTCAGCGCGCAGCGCGCGGTTACGTGTCGCGGTGTCGTCACGGGTGGAAGGAACCGGATCTCGGGCGGCCATCGATACTCCCTGCAGTCGCGATGATTATGCGATGAACTTCACGATAGCGGGGAGCGGCGTACAGCCGATGTCGAGGCGGCGCGTAGCGGCGCCACCAATCGGTGCACGCCACGCCACAACAGGCGCCACACCCAGACCACCACCAGCGCGGCCAGCAGGCTGCTGCCCACCGCCACGCTCAACGCCAGCCACGGGTGCGCCACTGCCAGGGCGAGCGCGGCGGCGGTGAGGGTGTCTTCGGCCAGCGAGGCGATCCAGTTGCTGGCCGGCTCGGGCGAGGTGTTGAGCAAGGCCCGCGTGCCGGCCTTGAGGGTGTGGCTGGTCAGTGCCACGCCCGCGCCGGCCGCCAATGCGCCGGTAGCCAGATCGCCGTCTGGCGACAGCGTGGCCGCGGCCAGGAAGGCGCCGGCCGGCACCCGCGCCAGGGTCTGCAGCAGATCCCAGCCCGAATCCACGCCGGGGATCTTGTCGGCGAAGAACTCCGCCACCGCCAGGGCGCCGGAAGTGCCCAGCACCCACCACGATTGCGCGGGCACCAGGGCCGGTGGCAGTTCGATCCAGCCGAGCAGGCCGGCCAACCCGACCCCGAACACGGTGAGATAGACGCGGATGCCCGCCAGCCAGGCCAGCAGGATGCCGATGACGAACAGATGGGCCTCGCTCATGGCGTTGCTCCACGCAAAGGATGCGGAACTATCGGATAACGGCCGGCCGGGCGCCAGCGTGAGGGCCGGCGATGCTCTGGCACACTACGCCGCCGATCACAGACCGGCCCGTCCGGAGCCCACGCCCATGAGACCTACCGCGCGCGTTCAAATCGTTCCACGCGATGCCGGCAGCCCCAGCTCCGGCCGGCCCTGGCTGTGGGCGGTGCTGGTGATCGTGTGGCTGGCCTCGCTGGGTGGGGTCTGGTGGATGGCCAGCCGCACCGCCGCGCCGCGCCTGGTCGAGGCCGAAGCCGGCCTGCAGCAGGCCCAGCGCGTGCAGGCCGAGCAGCGCCGCCAGATCGAGCAACTGCAGCAGCGGCAGGTGAATCTGGCGATGTCCGACAAAATCAGTCGCGCTGCCAACACCGAGGTGCAGGCCTCGCTGGCCGAGCGCGACGAGCAGATTGCCGCGCTGCGCGCCGACGTAGCCTTCTACGAGAGGCTGGTGGGCTCCACCGCGCAGCGCAAGGGGCTCAATGCGCATTCGGTGCAGTTCACTGCCGAAGCCGGCGGCACCTGGAATTACAGCGTGGTGCTCACCCAGAACCTCAACCGCGGCGCGATCAGCCAGGGGCAGCTGCGCTTTGCGGTGGAAGGCGTGCGCGCCGGCAAATTGGTTACGGTGAGCTGGAACGAGCTGCACCAGAAGCCCGATGCAGCCGGCCAGCCGTATTCGTTCCGCTATTTCCAGCAGTTGGACGGCAGCGTGATCCTGCCGAAGGATTTCACCCCGCAACGTGTCAAAATCTCTCTGAGCGGCGATGGGGCGCCGGTCAATCAGACATTCGATTGGAAAGTCGCCGGCAACGGCGCGGGGGAGTAGCTCATGTTCGGAAACAAGTCCAACCGTGGCGCGCAGACCGTGGTCGATACCTTGATCGGACCACAGGTGGTCATCCGCGGCGACCTGACCTTTAGCGGTGGCCTGTATGTGGAAGGCCGCATCCTGGGCAAGGTGATTGCCGAGGACGGCGCCAGTGCCATCCTGACCGTGGCCGAGCAGGGCTGCATCGAAGGCGAAGTGCGCGCACCGGTGGTGATCATCAACGGCCAGCTGACCGGCGACGTGCATGCCGCCGAGCGGGTAGAACTGGCCGCCAATGCGCGCGTGCAGGGCAATGTGCACTACCAGGTGGTGGAAATGAGCGCCGGTGCGCAGCTGACCGGGCGGCTGATCCATGCCGCTGCCGCCGGTGCCACTGCTGCCTTGCCGGCCCCGGAACCCAGCCGCGCCGCCGAGCCGGTCAAGGCCCTGCAGGCCGAAGCGGCCGACGCCTGAGCGCAGCGCCAGCGGCCCCGGGCGCCGGATCCGGGCGCCCCGGCTTGAAGTGGGGGCTCCTGGCCCTCATGCTGACGCCATGAGTACGCTCGTTTCGCTTCCCACTGCCGCCCCGGCGCCGGACTACCAGTCCATCGACCGGCCGCTGAACTTCTCCAATGCCGCTGCCGCCAAGGTGCGCGAGCTGATCCAGGAGGAGGGCAACGCCGAGCTGGCGTTGCGTGTGTATATCCAGGGTGGCGGGTGTTCCGGCTTCCAGTACGGCTTCGAGTTCGATGAGAACCGCGCCGAGGACGACCTGGCCGTGGCCACCGACGGCGTCACCCTGCTGGTGGATCCTTTAAGCCTGCAGTACCTGATGGGCGCCGAGGTGGACTACACCGAAAGCCTGACCGGTGCGCAGTTCGTGATCCGCAATCCCAACGCCAAGACCACCTGCGGCTGCGGCAGCAGCTTCAGCGTCTGAACGCATCCCGGCGCTAGCCGGGGTTGGGTCGGTGCGATGGTTGCGGGCGTTGCCGATTGTCGGCAGGCTTGCGCCGATGTCAGAGCCTCTTTTTTCGTTGTCTGCTTTTGCCTTCACGCATGCGCCGCTCGATCGCGGCGACGTGTTGCGTGACGATCCCGACGCGATTGCGCGTCTATGGCCCACGGGCCGCGTGTTGTTGATCGATGCCAAGGGCACGGCCGCTGCCGATGCCCAGGGCCAGCCGTTGCTCAGCGACGGCGCCGCCCTGGCCGATGCGCCGGGCGCGGCGATCTTCCTGGGCCTGCGCGATGGGGTGGGCTGGTTCGCCCTGGCGGCCGAGCAGGTAGCCACGGAGCTGCCGCACCGCGTGGACCTGCGCCAGGCCGCCGCCGATTGGCCGGCCGAGCTGTCCACTGCGTTTTCCTATGGGCGGGCGATGCTGCACTGGCAATCGCGCACCCGCTTTTGCGGCGTGTGCGGTGGGGCGATCGCGTTCCGCCGTGCCGGCTTCATTGCGCATTGCACGCAATGCCAGACCGAACACTACCCCCGTGTGGACCCGGCGATCATCGTTGCGGTTAGTGACGGGCAGCGCCTGTTGCTCGGGCGGCAAGCCAGCTGGGCGCCGCGGCGCTATTCGGTGATTGCCGGCTTCGTGGAGCCGGGCGAATCGCTGGAGCAGACCGTGGCGCGCGAAGTGTTCGAAGAGACCCGGGTGCAGGTCCAGGGCTGCCAGTATCTGGGCGCGCAACCGTGGCCGTTTCCCGGTGCCTTGATGCTGGGCTTTGCGGCAACGGCCGCACCCACCGAACTGCCGCAGGTCACTGGCGAGCTGGAAGACGCGCGCTGGGTTTCGCACGCGGAGATCGGCGCTGCATTGGCCGGCGAATCGGGCGACACCGGTATTGGCCTGCCGCCGGCTATCTCGATCGCGCGTGCGTTGATCGAGCACTGGTACCGCACGCATGGCTGAGCGCGCCCACCACGCCTGCGAGTTGCTGAACGCCCGCGATTGCGGTGCACCGCGGCATTACGTGCGCAGCACCGGCGCGCGGCTCACGCACGCCGGTTGCGCCCGCTCAGCTAGACTCGGCTGAGGAGGCCCGCCCATGTTTACCACCCTGGTTGCCGTCATCGTTGCGCTCGCGCTGGGGCATGTGCTGCCTGCCCAGGTGGTGCGGCTGCGCCGTTTCGAGTGGTTTGCGCAGTGGCTGCGCCGGCTGGACAGCTACGCAGCCGGGCGCGGTGCGTGGCAGGGCCGCTACGGCGTGCTGCTGGCCTTGCTGCCAGCCCTGGCAGTGGTGCTCCTGCTGCAGTGGCTGCTGGACGATGTGTGGCACGGATTTCTGGCCTTGCTGTTCGGCGTGGCCGTGCTGGCCTGGACCTGGGGCCCGCGCGATCTGGACCGCGATGTGGAAGCGGTGATCGACGCCGATGAGCCGGCGCTGCGGCGCGAGGCCATTTCGCACCTGCAGGCGGCCGGCGGCAGCGTGCACGAAGATGCGCCATCGCTGGTGGAAGCGGTGGTGGTAAACGGCCTGCGCCGCTGGTTTGCGGTGTTGTGGTGGTTCCTGCTGCTGGGGCCGTTCGGCGCGGTGCTGTACCGGCTCACTGCGTTGGCAGTGGAAAGCCCCGTGTCGGTCTTGTTGCCGCCCCGCAACCTGGCCGGCGCGCGCTGGTTGCTGGCCGCGCTGGAATGGCCGGTGGCGCAGTTGATGACGGTGTCGATGGCGCTGGTGGGTAACTTCGACACGGTGTTCCGCGCCTGGCGCGAAGCGCATGGCAATCGCTGGTCGCTGGAGCCGCATTTTCTCGGTGCTGTGGCGCGTGCCAGCGTCAGTGCCGAGCTGCGCGAGGAAGCGCACGACTACACTGATTCGGGCCTGGTGCCGGTCTGGCGCCGCCTGCCCGAAGTGCGCGATGCAATGAGCCTGGTCTGGCGCGTGTTGCTGCTGTGGATGGTGATGCTGGCGCTGTTGGTGATTGCCGGTTGGGTGCGCTAAGCGGTGCGTGCATTGCTATTTGTGAGCACTGCAGAATCTGCGCGTAACGACTTAGAGCAGCTATCAAAACGACTGCGCAGCCGCCTGACAACTGCTCGCTACGTTTTGTTAGCCGCTCTTAATAAAGCATCAACCGATCACGCAGCTGTTCTCTGTCGAGGCCTGCATGCGATTCGAACATCGCGTTCAATTTGCAGAGTTGTTGGAGCAACGATCCGATCAGAGGCGATCTGTTAGTCGTTGCTGCAACCAGTAATCGAAAGCTCAAGCGCATCTTCTTTGACATCAGCGAAGATCCGGCTTCCATCAGTAAACTGGATAACGAGTTCGCTGGATCGGTGGCGCCAGACCGTTTGAACAATCTTTCCTGCGACATGCACGGTCGCGCGGTCTGCTTCTTCTTCAAGCGTCACTGCGTCGTCCTTTCCGTCCTAGCCAGGTGCCAGCAGCGTAAACGGGTACCACGGCAGATTCCGGGCGACCCAATACGTGGGCAGCGCCCACAACCAGAACTTCGGTTCCGACATCACTGCCACTACCGGGGCGAACCAGCGGGCGCGCCAGCCGGCTTTCCAGGCGATCAGGCCGGGCAGGGTGAACAGGCCGAGCACGGCGGCGGGGTTCATGGCGAAGGCGCCGGGCAGATCGAAATGCACCAGCGCATACAACGCGCGGGTCATGCCGCAACCGGGGCAGTAGCACCCGGTGACGGCGCGGAACATGCAGGGCGGGAACGGGCTGTTGCTCGCGTTCGGGTCGAAGCGATACAGCAGCGACACGCCGACGGCGGCCACGCTGGTGGCCGCCCCCAGTCCAAGCCAGTGGCATGGACGCAGCTCCATTACTGCATGTGCTGCAACTGCTGCATGTAGTCCATGTAGCCCTGCATGCCACCGGTGGCAACCATGCCGATGTTGATCAGCAGGCCGATACCGGCCAGCACGGAGGTCACGATGCACCAGGTCTTGGCGGTGTTGGAGGCACGACGCGCGCCGTCGATGTCGCCCTGGTTGAGCAGGTTGTTGACCTTGCTGGCGAACACGATCGCCACGATGCCGGAGATCAGCGCCGGGCAGCACAGGCAGAAGCCGATCACGGTGGACACGATGGCCCAGATCAGGTGATTGGGAACCGGGCCGGGCGCGGCGGTGGACGGGGTATGGATCGGCGGTGGGACGGCACTCATGGTGAAGCTCCTTGGGTGGTGATGAATCCAGCGGTGAAACAAGACACGGTGATCAATGGGCCGGCACCGAAGCGACGTCCCTGGCCGCAGTCAAGCGAACGCGAGCGTGGGCACCATGCGCGCCGTCCGTGACTGGCACAGGCAGCGACCGCCGGCCAGGACCTGCGCCTGCGGCATGACATGTGGACACACGGCACTTCCCCCTTGCTGCGACCTGCTCTCTGCGCGCCGCGGGCAGCGGCGCGAAACGTGCGATGGCGCACAGGCTACTCGCCGGGCGCGGCGGACGCAAAGCCAGCGCCCGCCAGTGCCGGGCACGCATGCGCCCTGGCCGTCAGGCGTGCTCCTGGCGTAGCGCACGTACCCGCTGTTCGAGCAACGCGGCGCTGGCCTGATCGCCGGCAATCGCCGGGCCGGCCACCACTTCGATCTGCGCCCGCATCCGCCGCGGCACGCGCATGCGGCCCAGGCGGGTGTCGCGCCGGCTCCACATGCTCGACCACATGCCGCGCAGCGCCATCGGGATCACCGGCACCTGGCGCCGCTCGAGAATCTTTTCCACACCCGATTTGAACGGCGCGATCTCGCCGTCCTTGGTCAACGCGCCTTCGGGAAAGATGCAGACCAGCTCGCCGTCGGCCAGCGCCGCATCGATGCGGTCGAAAGCCTGCTGCATGAGTGCCGGGTCTTCGCGCGCGCCGGCGATCGGGATGGCCTTGGCGGTGCGGAAGATCCAGCGCATCACCGGGATGCGGAAGATCTTGTAGTACATGACAAAGCGCACCGGGCGCGGAATCACCGCCGAGAGGATCAGCGCGTCCATGTAGCTGACGTGGTTGCACACCAGCAGTGCGGCGCCTTCGTCGGGCACGTGGCGATCGATCTCGTGCGCACGCAGCCGGTACAGCACGCTCACCAGCACCCAGCTGAGGAAGCGCATCAGGAATTCGGGCACCAGGGTGAAGATCCACAGCGCCACCAGCGTATTGGCGATTGCCAGCGCCAGGAACACCTGCGGAATGCTCAACCCCGGCAGCGGAATGCGCACCCCGAACAGCACCAGCTGCGGCAGCTGCAGGGCGATGCCGATGATGGCCGCGGCGACGATGAACAACGAATTCTGGATGTTGAGCCCGGCGATCACGCGCGACAGCTCGGCCTTGGGCGTGCGGCTCTGGATCAGCGCGAACAGCGGCACCACGAACAGGCCGGTGAACAGGCCGATGCCGACCAGGTCCACGATCAGCCGCACGCTGCCGGCCTGCTGCACGAACTGGCCGATCGACAGGTCGCTTGCCAGCGCCGCACCCGGACGCGCGAAATACAGATCCAGCAGGAACGCGCTGATGCCGAAGGCGCCCAGCGGCACCAGGCCGATTTCCACGGTGCGCCCAGACAGCCGCTCGCACAGCAGCGAGCCGACGCCGGTGCCGATCGAAAACAGCGCCAGCGCGAACACGTACAGGTCCTGCTGGCCGCCGAGATTGAGCTGCGCATAGGTGGGAAGCTGCGCGGTCAGCACGGTGCCAATGAACCAGAACCACGACACCCCGAGCACCGCGTTGCGCACCGCCGGCGTGCGCCGGGTCAGGCGCATGATCGCGCGCGATTCGGGGATGGGGTTCCAGTTGATGGTCAACTCCGGCGCACCGGCATCGACCTTGGGCACCAGCCGCGCGACCAGGTTGCCGGTGACGGCAATGGCAATGACTGCGGTGGCAGCGGCCACCGGGCCGTGGCTGCCGGCGATCTGGAAGATCAAGCCGCCGAAGATCATGCCGCACAGGATCGAGATCGAGGTGCCCATCTCGACCAGGCCATTGCCGCCGGTGAGTTCCTCGGGTTTCAGCACCGAGGGCAGGATCGAATACTTCACCGGCCCGAACAGCGTGGATTGCAGGCCGGTGCAGAACAGTGCGATCAGCAGGATCACCATGTTCTCGGTGATGAAGCCCACCGCGGCCAGCGACATGATCGCGATCTCCATGGTGGTGGTGATCACGATGAGTTTCTGCTTTTCCAGTTTCTCGGCGATCTGCCCGGCCAGGGCGGAGAACAGGAAATAGGGCAGGATGAACAGCGCCGGCGCCAGATTCGTGTAGAGCGTGCGTTGCGCCGCGTCGATGCCCAGGTAGAACAGCAGCCCGATGATGGCTTGCCGGTAGACGTTGTCGTTGAAGGCGCCCAGCGCCTGCACGGTGAAAAACGGCAAAAAGCGGCGCTGCCTGAGCAGGGCGAACTGACTGTGACCGGACATGCGGACTCCTTCGCGACGCGCGCAGCCTAGCAGGCTTCAGCGCCGGGCTGGGAGCGCCCGCTGCGGCTCAGCGCATCGGGCGTCGCGCCGGGCGCTGCTGCTCCACCTGCGCGCGCAGCAGGGCGATGAAGGCGCGCGTGGCCGGGGTGGGGTCCGGCCGCCAGACCGCATAGGTGAGGAAGCGGAAGTGTTCCTTCAGCGCCAGCGCCACCACGCCACGCATGGCGCCGGCCATGGTCTGCGGCACGATGCCCACGCCCAGCCCGGCGGCGACCAGCTCGCGTACCAGATCGGCATGGGTGACTTCGTATTGCAGGCGCTGGTGCAGGCCGACCTGGTCGAAGGCCGCGTCGATGATGCCGCGCACGCCGGCGCCGGGAATCAGCCCGGCCATCGGCTCGTCGTCCAGCTCGGCCAATGCCACGCGCTTGCGGCTGGCGAAGCGGTGGCCGGGGGCGACGATCAGCGCCAGTGCTTCTTCGTGCAGCAGCAGGCGCTGCTCCGGCACCACCACCTGCGGACCAACGCCGACCAGGGCCAGGTCCAGCCGGCCTTCGCGCAGGTCGTGCAGCAGGGCGTCGCTCATGGCCGTGCGCAGGTGCACATCCACGTGCGCATGTGCGCTGCGGAAGCGGTGCAGCAGCGCCGGCACCTGCACCGTGGTGAGCGAGGAGATCTGCCCCAGCGTGAGCCGGCCGCGCACGGTGCCCAGCGCCTGGGCCATTTCTTCATGCAGGCGCTCGGCCGCGCGCAGCGTCTGCCGCGCGTTGTGCAGAAACACCTCGCCGGCGGCGGTGGGGCGCACCTGGCGGGTGCCGCGCTCGAACAGACGCGCCCCCAGCAGCTCCTCGATCTTGGCGACCTGGTGGCTGAGCGCGGATTGCACGGTGTTGCAGCGGCGCGCGGCCGCAGTGAAGCCGCCTTCGTCGGCCACCGCCACGGCGAACTCCAGCTGGCGCAGGGTCAACATGCGATCTCGAAAAAAGATGGGAGCGGTGAAAACAATACATTGGAAAGATGGCCCTGTGCCGACCACACTGCGCCCCATCCACTTCACACTAGGTTGCTGCCATGACGTCGGAACCGATTTCCCACCCACCGCCGCCGCGCCGGCTGGTACTGCTGATGGCCGCGGCCACCGGCCTGGCCGTGGCCAGCAATTACTACGCGCAACCGCTGCTGGAGACACTGGCGCAGGCGTTCCAGATCCAGGTGCGCACCGCCGGGGCGGTGGTGACCGCCGCGCAGCTGGCCTACGCGGCCGGCCTGTTGCTGCTGGTGCCGCTGGGCGACCGGCTGGAGCGGCGCGGGTTGATCGTGGGATTGTTTGTGCTCAGTGCGTTGGGCCTGCTGGTGAGCGCGGCCTCGCACAGCTTCGGCATGTTGCTGGCCGGCACGATCGTCACCGGTGCCAGCTCGGTGGCGGCGCAGATTCTGGTGCCGTTCGCGGCCACCCTGGCCGCCCCGCAGGAGCGCGGGCGGGTGATCGGCACGGTGATGAGCGGGCTGTTGCTGGGCATCTTGCTGGCCCGCACCGCCGCCGGGCTGCTGGCCGGCGTTGGTGGCTGGCACACCGTGTACTGGATTGCCGCGGCTCTGCTGCTGCTCACCGCCGGCCTGTTGTGGCGGGGGCTGCCGCGCCATCCAGGCAATGCGCAACTGTCGTATCCGCAGTTGGTGGGCTCGGTGCTGACGCTGCTGCGCGAGGATGCGGTGCTGCGTTCGCGCTCGGTGCTGGGTGGGCTGCTGTTTGCCGGCTTCAGCATGTTCTGGACCACGCTGGCGTTCCTGCTGTCCGGGCCGGGTTATGGCTACGGCACTGCGGTGATCGGTTTGTTCGGCCTGATCGGTGCCGCCGGCGCGTTGGCGGCCAACCGCTCCGGGCACTGGTCCGATCATGGGCACGGCGACCGCGTCAGCTGGGGCGGGCTGGTGATGCTGCTGCTGTCGTGGGGGCTGCTGGCCTTCGCACCGCACTCGATCGTGTTGCTGATCATCGGCGTGCTGTTGCTGGATATCGCGGTGCAGGGCGTGCATATCGCGAACCAAAGCGTGATCTATCAGCGCAATCCGCATGCACGCAACCGCATCACCTCTGCGTATATCACCTGCTATTTCATCGGTGGCGCGGTGGGCTCCACCTTGGGCACTGCGGCGTATGCGCAGGCCGGCTGGAACGGGGTGGTGATCGGCGGCGCCGTACTGGCGTTGGCGGCGCTGGGCTGGGTGGCACTCAGTGTGGCGCGTGGTAGCTGGAAGTAAGCGCAGCGATCAAAACGACTGCGCAGCCGCCAGGCGGGCGCGGCCGGTGCTCGGAATCGGCATGTACCCCCATACATTCCGGTTCCTCCGCGCCCACCTGACGGCTGCTCGCGACGATTTGTTAGCCGCTCTAAGTGCAGCAGCAGATGGGTGAGTGTTGCAGATGCGTGTGGTCTGCAATGGCAGCGGTGCGCGCGAGGGGCACCGCTGAAATACGTTTGATCGTTTGACGCAGGCCTCTCGTGTGGGGCCACCTGCTGACGACATGGCAGAGACGGCGGTGTGCCGATCGCGCACTGCCTGGAGCTTAAGCGCCCTGCAGCGCCTTGGGCGCGGTGGCCTCGACCGGGGCGGCGGTGACCGCCACCGCTGCGGCGCGGAGCTTGGGCAGCAGGCGCAGGGTCAGCGCCAGTTGGTCACGCACCAACCGCTGTTTGGGTGGAAGTTGCACGGCGTGCTGCTCGAGTGCATCGGCCATGGCCAGTTCTTCGGTTTCATCGTGCACAGGTAGCACCTGGCGCAGGCTGAGTGCGTTGGCGATCTCGCCGAGTGTGCGCTGCAGGTAATCGCCGGCCTGTGCAATGCCGGCGTCGTGTTCGCCATCGAGCGCGGCCCGGTGCGCGCCCAGCGCCGACAGATACCCCAACAGCGTGTTGGACAACGCCAGAAAGCGGAAGCCCGCGTCCAGGTTGCGGCGGTAGCGGCCGGGTTCGCGCAACATGTTCGATAGCGCCACCGACAACGCGGCGTCGGCGTTGTGCATGTCGCGCCGGGCGATGCGGTACGGCAGATCATCACGCATGCCGCTGGCGTACTGCTCCAGCACCTGCGCCAGATAGCGCGCGCAGCTGGCCAGCACGGTGGCCATCACCTGGTTGAGGCGGCGGCCTTGCCAGTCCGGCAGGATCAGGAACGAGGCGGCAGCGGCAATGGCGCAGCCGATCACGGTGTCGATCAGGCGCGGCCAGATCAGCACGAAGCCATCGCCGAGCAGGTTGAAGCAGAACAACGCCATCACCGTGATGCCGGCGGTGGCCAGCATGTAGCGGTCGGTGCGGGTGATGAAGAAGATCAGCGCCGCGGCCAGTGCGAGCAACAACTGCACTTCGGTGCCGGGGAACAACTGCATCAACGCCCAGGTGGCGATCAGGCCGATCAAGGTGCCGGCAATGCGTTGCACCAGCCGTAGCCGCGTGGCGCCGTAATTGGGCCGGCACACGAACGCGGTGGTGAGCAGGATCCAGTACCCGTTGTCGGCATGGATCGATTGCATGACCGCGTAGCCCACCACCAGCGCGATCGCCATGCGCAGGCCGTGGCGAAACAGCACCGAGCCGGGCGTGAGTTGCTGGCCGAGGCGAGCGGCCATCTCGCGCACGGTGTGCGGCGAGGAATCGCGCAGGCGGGTGTCGAGGTTGTCGCTGGTGGAATCGAATTGCGCCGCTTCGGACAGCCGCCGCTCGATGGTCTGCAGGTTGGTGACCAGCAATTCCAGCGCGCCGAGCAGGCGGGTGAGCGCGGGGTCGGCGCGGGCGTGCAGGTAGTCCAGCGACTGGCGCAGATCGTCGGTGGCCAGCCGGCTGTGATCGCCGTAATCAAACGGCTGGCGCAGCCGGATTGCCTCACCCAGCGCGGCGCAGGCCTTGCCCTGCAGCGCGAGCAGGCGCTGGCAGCGGTACAGCACATCGCTGTGGAAGAACGCGTCGGTCAGCGCTTCGTACGGGTAGTGCGAGGAGCTGGCGCGTTCGTGGAATTCCTGCGCCATGTAGTACAGCCGGAAGTACAGCCCGGACTGCACGCCCGGCCGGCCGGAGCGGCCGAAGCGGCTCATGATGGCGGTCTTGGCCGCGTTGAGCGCGCCCACCACCTTGGCGTTCTGTTCGGCCAGCGCCAGCCGGCGTGCATGCAGGTCGCTTTGCCGCACCGGTTCGAACAGGTCGGCCTTGAGCGTGAGATAGCGGCCCAGTTCGAAGAACAGCCGCGACAGCCGCTCGCGCACCGGGCGATTGGCGAACAGGATGGTCCACAGGATCGACAGCACGCCGTACCAGGTGGCGCCGCCCAGCAGCAGCGCTGCGCCATGCCAGGCGATACTCGGATCGTGGCTGCCGTGCTGGTCCATGCCGATCATGGCGTAGATCGACAAGGCCACCGTGGCCTGCGCGATCGAAGCGTAGCGCTCGCCCAGTGCGCCCAGCAGGGTGAGCGAGAAGGTGGCCACGGCCATGCCGGTCACGAACGCCAGCGGATACGGGAACAGCACCACCACCGCGGCTGCAGCCGCAGCGAAGCACAGCAGCGAGAGCAGCACCGATTTGCTGCGGCCCAGCCAGTTGTCGTCGGTCTCGGCGATGGCGCTGGCGATCGCGCCCAGGAACAGCGCCGGCACCGCGGTGAGCTGCTGCCAGTGCCAGCACACGCCCATGGCCACCGCCAGCGCGATGAACACACGCAGGCCATAGCTGGCCTTTTCATGGGCCCACAGGCGGCTGAGGCGGGATTCGAACGAAGTGGTGGCCACGGTCTCTGAAGGGCAAGCGTGCCCAGGCATTATTGCCGCAGGCACGCGCCGCCGGTGTGCAGGCCGGCTAGTCCTTTGTCAGTAGGCGGCGTGGCCGCCGCCGCTGCACGCCATGCATCAGGTCTTCGCGTCGCGCTCGCGGGCGATCGCGCGCCAGCCGATGTCGCTACGCTGGAAGGCGCTGGCCCAGTGAATCGGCTGCAGGCCGGCGTAGGCGGTGCGTTGCGCATCCAGCACGCTGTCGCCCAGCGCGGCCACGCACAGCACGCGGCCACCGGCACTGACCACCTCGCCTGCGGCATTGAGCGCCGTGCCGGCATGGAAGACCTTGGCGCTAGCCGGCACCGCGTCCAGGCCGGTGATGACCTCGCCGGTGACCGGGGTTTCCGGGTAGGGCTTTGCGGCGATGACCACGCCCAGCGATGGGCGCGGGTCCCACTGCACCTGCGCGGTGTCGAGGGTGCCGTCGATGGCCGCTTCCACCAGATCCACCAGATCCGATTGCAGGCGCAGCATCACCGGCTGGGTTTCCGGGTCGCCGAAGCGCACGTTGAATTCGATCACCTTGGGCGCGCCGTGCGCATCGATCATCAGCCCGGCGTAGAGGAAGCCGGTGAACGGCACGCCGTCGGCGATCATGCCCTGCACAGTCGGCTCGACCACCTCGCGCATCACCCGCGCATGCACCTCGGGCGTGACCACCGGCGCCGGCGAATACGCGCCCATGCCGCCGGTGTTGGGGCCGGTGTCGCCATCGCCGACGCGCTTGTGGTCCTGGCTGGTGGCCATCGGCAAGGCGTGTGTGCCGTCGACCATCGAGATGAAGCTAGCTTCTTCGCCGTCCAGAAATTCCTCGATCACCACGCGTGCGCCGGCATCGCCGAACGCATTGCCCGAGAGCATGTCGCGCACCGCGTCTTCGGCCTCGCTCAGCGTCATCGCCACGATCACGCCCTTGCCGGCGGCCAGGCCATCGGCCTTGATCACGATCGGTGCGCCCTTCTCGCGCACGTAGGCCAGCGCGGCGTCCACCTCGGTGTGGACCGCGTAATAGGCGGTGGGAATGCCGTGGCGGGCCAGGAAGTCCTTGGCGAACGCCTTGCTGCCTTCCAGCTGCGCGGCCTTGGCGGTGGGCCCGAAGATGCGCAGGCCAGCGGCATGGAAGCGGTCGACCACGCCCAGCACCAGCGGCACTTCCGGGCCGACCAGGGTGAGCGCAACGGCCTCGCGCTGTGCCAGCGCCAGCAGACCGTCCAGGTCATCGACCTTGATCGCCTCGTTGCGGCACTTGGCTTCGGTGGCGGTACCGGCATTGCCCGGTGCGACCAGCACCTCGCTCACGCGCGCGGACTGCGCGATCTTCCAGGCCAGGGCATGTTCACGGCCGCCGGAGCCGATGACGAGGATTTTCAAGAGGGCTGCTCGCTAGTACGGGGGAAAGGGGCGCTACCTGCAATCTTCGCGCTGCAGGGCGTTGGGGAAGGGGTAGGTCCAGGTCTTGGTGTCGAGCGCGAACGTATGCGTGGTGTCCAGCGCAACGCCGCAATCGGTGCCGTGTTCGTGGATCTGCAGCGGCCAGGTGCGCGCCTGGATGTTGCTGCTGTCCACGTCCAGGGTGAAGTCGACATTGAAGGCTTCGGCGCGGCATTGCGCCTCGGTCTGGTCTGGCTCGCGCGCGGCGTCTTCGCAGCTGATGGAGCCGCTGTTGTCGATATGGCTGCGCAGCGAGCCGGCGTTGGCCAGGCCCTTGGGACCGGGCACCACCAGGTCCTGCGATTCGAGCAGCAGGCCCTGGCCCATCCAGAAGCTGTGCACGATGAAGCCATAGAAGTCGCTGCCCAGGCGCAGGATGTCCACGCTGCCGGGCTGGCCATCGCTGCCGAAGGTGTCGGACAGTTTCTCCGCCACCACCTTGAAGCCATCGCCTTCGCCGCGCAGCACGAAGAAGTCGACCAGGCCCGGATTGCCGTGGCCGCCGTCACTCAGGCTGTGGCAGACCGCCAGCAGTTGCTGCACCTGCTCGCCCACCACCACCGGTTGTTCGGCGCAGACCTGGCTGTTGGCCTTGAAGCCATCGGCTTCACCGGCCCAGTCGGCCGACAGGCTGGCCTTGTCGCCATAGCGCGTACGCACGAACGCCTCCAGCCGCGCGGTGCGGCTGAGGCGGGACGTGGCGGCCGGCGTGGCCGGTGCCTGGGTGGCAGGCGCCGCCGCGGGAGCGGGAGCCTGTTTGCATCCACCCAGCAGGGCGGCTGCCGCCAGCAGCGCGGCCAGTGCGTGCGATCGGTGCATCGGGACGGTCCTTGTCGTGTGGATCAATGCCGGAAGTGGCGCACGCCGGTGAACACCATCGCCAGACCGTGTTCGTCGGCGGCGGCGATCACTTCGCCATCGCGCATCGAGCCGCCCGGCTGGATCACCGCCTGGATGCCGGCCGCCGCCGCGGCATCGATACCGTCGCGGAACGGGAAGAATGCATCCGATGCCATCACCGACCCGGCCACCTCGAGCTTGGCTTCTTCGGCCTTGAGCGCGGCGATCTTGGCGCTGACCACGCGGCTCATCTGCCCGGCGCCCACACCAATGGTGCGGCTGTCCTTGGCATACACGATCGCGTTGGATTTGACGTACTTGGCCACGCGCCAGGCAAACAGCAGATCGGCCAGTTCGGCATCGCTGGGTGCGCGCTTGGTCACCACGCTCAGCTCGCCCAGGGACATGCCGCGGTTGTCGGCCGACTGCATCAGCAGGCCAGAGCCAATCCGCTTGGTGTCGTAGTTGTTGAGGCCCGCGCCGTGCGGGATCTTGAGCACGCGCACGTTGGCCTTCTTGGTTGCGTAGTCGAGCGCGCCGGGCGCGTAGTCCGGGGCGATCAGCACTTCGACGAACTGACGATCCAGGATGGCCTTGGCGGTGGCTGCATCCAGCGTGCGGTTGAACGCCAGGATGCCGCCGAACGCGCTGGTGGGGTCGGTGGCATAGGCCAGCTCATAGGCATCGCCGCAGGCCACGCCCACCGCCACGCCGCACGGGTTGGCGTGCTTGACGATCACGCAGGCGCAGCGCTCGAACTGGCGTACGCATTCCCACGCCGCATCGGCATCGGCCAGGTTGTTGTAGCTCAGTTCCTTGCCCTGCAGCTGCTGGAAGGTGGCCAGCGTGCCCGGCACCGGATACAGGTCGCGGTAGAACGCGCCGGACTGGTGCGGGTTTTCGCCGTAGCGCAGGTCCATCACCTTGATGAAATTGGAATTGATCTGCGCCGGGAACGGGCTGCGCGTGGGTACGCTCTCCGCACTGTCGGCCACGGCCGAGAGATAGTTGCTGATCGCCGCGTCGTACTGCGCCACGCGGTTGAACGCGGCCACCGACAGCGCAAAGCGCTGGGCCGCCGAGAGCTGGCCGTTGTTGGCCTCCAGCTCGGCCAGCAGGTCGGCGTATTGCGCCGGGTCGGTGGCCACCGCCACGCGCGCGAAATTCTTCGCCGCGCTGCGCAGCATCGCCGGGCCGCCGATATCGATGTTTTCCACCGCATCGGCCAGCGTGCAGTCGGCCTTGGCAGTGACCGACTCGAACGGATACAGGTTGAGCACCAGCAGGTCGATCGGCGCGATGCCGTGTTCGGCCATTACTGCTTCGTCGACACCGGCGCGGCCGAGCAGGCCGCCGTGCACCAGCGGGTGCAGGGTCTTGACGCGGCCGTCCATCATTTCCGGGAAACCGGTCAACTCGGCTACGTCCTTCACCGGCAGGCCCGCATCGCGGATTGCCTTGGCGGTGCCGCCGGTGGACAGCAACTCGACGTTGCGCGCCACCAGCGCGCGGGCCAGGTCGATCAGGCCGGTCTTGTCGGAAACGGAGAGCAGGGCCCGGCGCACGGGCAGGAAATCAGAGGCCATGGGTGAAAGGGCAGTCGTTGCGGGGCAGCCGATATTGTAGGCTGCGCCAGCGCTCGAATGGACTCAACCACCGGTATGGCCTCGATCTATGCTCTGAAAGGACGCTTCCAGGACCTGCTGCGGCCCATGGTTGGCGCGCTCTACCGCGGCGGCATCACCGCCAATCAGGTCACCCTGATCGCGGCGGCCATCTCGGTGCTGGTGGCCGCGGTGGTGTACCGCGCCGGCGCCAGCTGGCCGCTGCTGTATCTGTTGCTGCCGGTGTGGATGCTGCTGCGCATGGCGCTCAACGCCATCGACGGCATGCTGGCGCGCGAGTTCGGCCAACAATCGCGCCTGGGCGCCTACCTCAACGAGCTGTGCGACGTGGTTGCCGATGCAACCTTGTACTTGAGCCTGCTCGGCGTGCCCGGCGTCAATGCCAGCGCGCTGTGGAGCTTTGCGCTGCTGGCCGCACTGACCGAATACGCCGGCGTGCTCGGGCTGATGGTCGGCGCCGGCCGCCGCTACGACGGGCCGATGGGCAAGAGCGACCGCGCCTTCGTCATCGGTGCGCTCGGTCTGGCGTTGGCGTTTGGCCTGCTCGGTGGGCATGGCGTCACCGGGGTCGCGCTGCTGCTGTGCCTGGCCTGCGCTGCAACCGTGTGGCGGCGCGTGCGCGCCGGCCTGGCCGACGCCGCTGCGCGCTGACGCGCAGCGCCCGGTTTTCTCGATCCCCAACCTCTTTCCCCTCAGGATGATCCGATGCGCACAGTTGTAGAGCGCGAGTTCGCCAGTTTCGACGGTGCGCCCCTGTTTTATCGGCACTGGCCGGTGCAGGCCACTGTCGACGCCGCGACGCCGCCCAAGGCCGTGGTGTTGCTGCACCGTGGGCACGAGCATTCCGGGCGGGTGATGCACCTGGCCGAAGAATTGCAGCTGCCGGACGCGCAGTTCTTTGCCTGGGATGCACGCGGCAACGGGCGCTCGCCCGGCGCGCGCGGCGACGCGCCCGGCTTCGACGCGCTAGTGCGCGACCTGGACAGTTTCATTGCGCACATCGGTGCCACCCACGGCATCGCGGTGCAGGACATCGTGGTGATCGCGCAGAGCGTGGGCGCGGTGGTGGCATCCACCTGGGTGCATGACTACGCGCCGCCGCTGCGCGCGCTGGTGCTGGCCTCGCCGGCGTTCAAGGTCAAGTTGTACGTGCCGTTTGCACGCGCGGGGCTGGCGCTGATGCAGGCGCTGCGCGGCAACTTCTTCGTCAACAGCTACGTCAAGCCGCAGTGGCTGACGCATGATCCGGCGCGCGTGGAAAGCTACCGCACCGATCCGTTGATCACCCGGCCGATTTCGGTGCGTGTGCTGCTGGGGTTGTACGCGGCGGCCGACCGCGTGGTGGCCGATGCGCAGGCGATCACCGTGCCGACCCAATTGCTGGTCTCCGGCGCGGATTTCGTGGTGCATCGCGGCCCGCAGGACCGCTTCTACGAGAACCTGCGCTCGCCGATCAAGCAACGGCATTTTCTGCCCGGGTTTTTCCACGACACCTTGGGTGAGCGCGACCGTGCGGTGGCGATTGCGCAGATCCGTCAGTTCGTCAGCGAGCGCTTTGCGCAGCCACCGGTGCGCGCGGACCTGCGCGACGCGCATCGTGCGGGACCGAGTTTCGAAGAAGCCGAACGCCTGGCCTGGCCGCCGCAACGCAACAGCCTGCAAGACCTGCGCTGGCGCGGTGTGCGTGCGGGCCTGCGGCTGGGTGGCACATTGTCCGAAGGCATCGCGCTGGGCCTGCAGACCGGCTTCGATTCCGGCAGCACGCTGGATTACATCTATCGCAACCAGGCGTGTGGGCGCGGGCCGCTCGGCCGCATGATCGACCGCAATTACCTCAACGCCATCGGCTGGCGCGGCATCCGCATCCGTGGCGCGCATCTGGGCGAATTGCTGCGCGCAACCGCCACCCGCCTGCGCCAGGCCGGGCAACCGGTGCGCGTGTTGGACATCGCCGCCGGGCATGGCCGCTACGTGCTGGAAGCGCTGGGCAGCGGCGCGCAACGTGCCGATGCGATCGTGCTGCGCGACTTCAGCCCGCTCAATGTCACTCAGGGCGCGGCGTTGATCCAGGCGCTGGGTGCAGGTGACATCGCGCGCTTCGAGCAGGGCGATGCGTTCGATCCGGTCTCGGTGGGCGCGGTGGACCCGGCGCCCACGCTGGCGGTGGTGTCGGGCCTGTACGAACTGTTTGCCGACAACGACCAGGTGGCGCGCTCGCTCGCTGGCGTGGCTGCAGCGGTGCCGCCCGGCGGTTATCTGCTCTACACCGGGCAGCCCTGGCATCCGCAGCTGGAATTCATTGCGCGCGCACTCACCAGTCATCGCGATGGCGTGGCCTGGGTGATGCGCCGGCGCAGCCAGCAGGAGATGGACGGCCTGGTGGAAGCGGCCGGGTTTCGCAAGGTGGACCAGCGCATCGACGCGTTCGGCATCTTCACCGTGTCGCTGGCGCAGCGGATCAACGCATGAATGCAGGCGCGCGCCCGTTCGCTCGCGCCGCGCTGTGGCTGGCGGTGCTGGGGCCGTTCTTCTTCCTCAGCTACGGGCTGGCCAATACCTTGGCCGGGCGCGCGGCCAACGTGCCGGCGGTGGTGTTCGGCTGGGAACACGGCATGCCGTTCTGGCCGTGGACCATCGTGCCGTACTGGTCCATCGACGTGTTCTACGCGGTATCGTTTTTTACCTGCCGCACGCGGCGGCAACTGGACACGCATGCATTGCGCCTGTTCACCGCACAGCTGCTGTGCGTGAGCTGTTTCCTGCTGTGGCCGTTGCGCTACAGCTTCGTACGGCCCGACACCGATGGCGTGTTCGGGTGGTTGTTTGCGGTGCTGATGGGCTTCGACAAGCCGTACAACCAGGCGCCATCGCTGCACATCGTGCTGCTGGTGGTGCTGTGGGTGCGCTACGGCGCGCAGCTGCAGGGCGTGTGGCGTTGGCTGCTGCATGGGTGGTTCGCGCTGATTGGCGTCTCGGTGCTCACCACCTATCAGCATCATTTCATCGATGTGCCCACCGGGCTGGCAGCCGGGTGGCTGTGCGTGTGGCTGTGGCCCGAGCGCATCGCAGCACCGTGGACCGATGCATGCCTTGCGCGTGACCCGCGGCGCTGGCGGCTGGCGGCGCTGTATCTGGGTGGCGCAGGCGTGACGGCTGGCCTGGCGCTGTGGCTGGGCGGTGCGGCACTGTGGCTGCTGTGGATGAGTGGCGCGCTGCTGCTGGTGGCGCTCAATTACGCACTGCTGGGGCCGGGCGGGTTTCAAAAGCGCAGCGATGGGCAACTGAGCCTGGCCGCGCGCTGGTTGTATGCCCCCTATCTGCTGGCGGCGTGGTGCAACTCGCGGCTGTGGACGCGGCGCGCGCCGTTGCCGCGTGCGGTGTGCGACGACGTGTGGTTGGGGCGGATTCCGTTGCCGGCGCAGCGCGCGGCATTCGCGGCGGTGGTGGACGTCAGTGCGGAACTGTCGTTGCGCCATGCGCATGCGAACGACCGCATCATTCCGATGCTGGATCTGGTGGCGCCGGCGCCCGCCAGCCTGCGTGCTGCCGCGCAGGCGATCGAGGCCGCGCGCGCGCATGGGCCGGTGTTGGTGTGCTGCGCGCTGGGCTATTCGCGCAGTGCAGCCAGCGTGGTGACGTGGCTGGTGCTCAGCCAGCGCGCGGCCAGCGTGAGCGAGGCCATGGCCTGCGTGCGCGCGGCGCGCCCGTCGATCGTGCTAGGGCCTCATCACCAGGCGGCGATTGCCGCTGCGTGTGCCAATGATGCTGCGGCCGATGCGCTTATCGCGCAGGTGCCGGCATGACCGCGGTGATGATGCTGGCCAGCATGCGCGCGCTGTTGCGCCAGGGCGCGGCAATCGACCGCTGCGCGTTGCTGCTGCTGGCCGCTGCCGTGTTGTTGCTGGGCATCACTGATGCACCAACGGTTGCGCAAGTTGCCTATGCGCTGAGCGCGTTGGCCGGCCTTGCGCAGCGCTATTGGGCGTTTCGGGTGGGCTTGGACGCCGATCTGCTCGACGCGGTGCTCGGCCAGCTGGAACGCGGTCATACCGATGACGCCCAAGCCGCCCAGCAACTCGACCAGGCCTTGCAAGACATCGGGCTGCTGCGCCATGCACCGCCTGTACGTGATTGGAGTGCGCGTTGGCGCGGCATGCGCGGCCTGCTGCGCACGCAGCTGCTGTGCGCCGCGTTGCAGGTACTGGCGTTGGCAATCGGTCTGCTGGCCAAGGGGATGCTGTGACCGCCGCGCCCACAGTGCCACTGCAGGCCACACCTGAGCAGCACGCGTTATGGCTGCGGCTGCAGGCGTATGCCTTCGGCCCCGATGCGGATGCCTTGCCTGCCTTCGAGCGCCGCGTCGCCCAGCAGGCGCACTGCAGCGTGGCGGTGGCGCAGCAATTGGTAGAGGAATACCGGCGCTTCTGTTTTCTGGCCTGCACCAGCAGCGCGCAGGCCACGCCCAGCCCCTTGGTCGATCAGGTCTGGCACACCCATCTCACCGACACCCGCGAGTACTGGGACAGCTTTTGCCCGCAGGTGTTGCAGGCCACGCTGCATCATCAACCCGGCCGCGGTAGCGCCGCCGAGGATGCGCGCTTCCAGCAGCAATACCGCACCACGCTGGCGCGGTATGAGCTGCAGTTTGGCGCGCCGCCGGCACTGCTGTGGCCGGCCCCGCGGCCGGCTCCCACAGCCGTGCCGGCGGCGCACGATGACGCTTCCGAGGCCGCGTTGCGTGCGCTGCGCGGCGAGCCAGCGCCGCCGTCGGTCAGGCGACTCCCGCGCGCAGTCATGGGCTGGGCACTTGCCGCGGCGGTCGCCGCCTGGCTTGCCTACTCGGCCAATGGCGGCATACCGCAGCCGTTGCAGTGGCGCGGGGTCCACTTCCTGCCGTTTTTCATCACGCTGATCGGGCTGGGCTGGTCCACGGCGGCATGGTTGCGGCGGGCGTTGCGTGGTGGCCGCGCACGCGTGGTCGATGCCGTCGATGCCAGCGAATTCGCCTACCTGAGCGGTGGCGCCGATCGCGTTGCCGATCTGTTGTTCACCGAGTTGCTGGTGCGCAACGCGGTTTACCTGGACCGCGATGAGGATGCACAGGCACGGCGATGGGTGCGATGGCAGCCGCGCATTGCGGTGCCCCCTGCACTGGAACCGGCGCTGCAGGCGCTGCGCAGTGCCGAAGATCCCACCGTGGCCTGGCAGGCCCTGCGCGGGCTTGCCGGACCGGTCAGACAGCAGCTGATCGACAAGGGCCTGTGGCTTGCGCCTGGCGCTGCGCGCGGGGTGCGCGTTGTCAGCACCCTGCCCGTGGCAGTGGTGTGGGTGCTGGGCGCATGCAAGCTGGTGATTGGCGTGCAGGGCGGGTCTCCGGTGGGGTACCTGCTCGGCTGCCTGGTGCTGACCAGCGTGCTGGTCCTGGGCTTTTTGCTGGTGCCGGTGCGGCGCACCCTGGCCGGCGATGCGCGTCTGCAGGCGCGCCGCCAGGCAGTGCGCCGCGATGCTGCGCGGACCGGCGCCGATCCGGGCGAGGCCGTGGCGCTGTACGGCACGGTGGCGTTGGTCGGCACACCCTGGGCCAGTTACCACGAGATCCGCGCACCGAACTCGCATCACCACGACAGCACGGGTAGCAGCTGCGGCGGTGGTGGTGACGGCGGCGATGGAGGAGGAGGCGACAGCGGCGGCGATGGTGGCGGCGGCTGTGGTGGATGTGGCGGGGGAGGCGACTGATGGCACACGAGACAACCGGGCTGCGTGCGCGGCAACGGCAGCTGGCACGCGCGTTGCGCGGACGCGGCGCCACACCCAATGGCGTGTCGTGGGTGGGCATCGCCTTCGCGGCGCTGGCCGGGCTGATGTTCTACATCGGCTTGAGCGCGCCGGCGCGCGAAGGTGCCGCACCGCTGCTGCTGGCCTTGCTCGGGCTGCAGGGGCGGTTGTGGTGCAACCGCCTGGATGGCGTGCTGGCGCGTCAGGCGCGGCTGGTGTCGCGCGCCGGTGAGGTCTACAACGACGCACCGGATCGCCTGTCGGATGTGCTGGTGTGCATCGGCCTGGGCTACGGGCTGCAGGCCAGCGTGCCGTGGGCCGCGCAACTGGGTTGGGCCGCGGCGCTGTGCTGCGTGGCCACTGCCTACGTGCGCATGCTCGGGCTGGCCTGTGGCACCGCCGAGCCGCGGCAGGGGCCGATGAGCCGCGTGCAGCGCATGCACTGGTTGTCGTTGATGACCGTGCTGGCACTGCCGCTGCAATGGATGGGCCAGCCGCGTGCGGCGGCGTGGGTGTTGATTGGCGCACTGGCGGTGTTGATCGCCGGTGCGGTGCTGACGGTGGTGTTGCGGCTGCGCATGATCGTGCGCGCATTGGAGTGGACATGATTGCCCGTTTGATCGCGCGTGCCTGCAGTGGCGCCATCCGCACCCTCACCGGTGCCCGCGCGTTGTGGCGCGGCTGCGCGCCGTCCAACGAACGCCGCGTGTACTACGGCAACCACGCCAGCCACGGCGACTTCGTGCTGATCTGGTCCTCGCTGCCGGCCAGCCTGCGGCATGAAGTCCGCCCGGTGGCCGCGGCCGATTACTGGCAACGCACTGCGCTGCGCCGCTACCTGATCCACGCGGTGTTCAACGGCGTGCTGATCGAACGCGATGCGGCGCGCCGCACCCGCGACCCGATCGAATGCCTGTGCGATGCGGTGGACGCCGGCGATTCGCTGATCCTGTTTCCCGAAGGCACGCGCAATCCCGACGAGGGCGTGTTGCCGTTCAAGAGTGGGCTGTACCACCTGGCGCGGCAACGCCCGGAACTGGAGTTCGTGCCGGTGTGGATCGATAACCTCAAGCGCGTGATGCCCAAGGGCAAATGGTTGCCGCTGCCGCTGCTATGCACCACCACCTTCGGTGCGCCATTACGGCTGGAGGCCGACGAAGACAAGCAGGCATTTCTGGCACGTGCGCGTGAGGCGCTGCTGGCGTTGTCGCCGGATCAGCTGGAGGCGCGCGCATGAATCCGTATGCGTTCAGTGGGCAGCTGCAGCAGTCCTCAATGCACCAGCAGACGCTATGGTTGTTCAGCGGCATTGCGCTGGTGCTGGTGGTGGCCACGCTCATTTCCGAAACCTTGCGTTGGCGTGCGCGCGCGCAGCCCAGCGCAGTGCTCGACAACCTGGTGGCCCGCATCCGCGCCTGGTGGGTGATGGCCGGCGTGGTGGGCATTGCGTTCGTGTTCGGGCGCGCCGGGGTGATCGGGCTGTTCGCGCTGGTGTCGTTGTTCGCGCTACGCGAGTTCATCACCCTCACGCCCACCCGGCGCGGCGATTACTACGCGCTGCTGGCGGCGTTCTACATCGTGTTGCCCTGGCAGTACGGGCTGGTGTGGACCGGCTGGTATGGCATGTACACGTTGCTGATCCCGGTCTATGCGTTCTTGGTGCTGCCGATCCTGGCCACCATCGGCGGCGACACCACGCGTTATCTCGAACGCACCGCCAAGGTGCAGTGGGGCTTGATGATCTGCGTGTTCTGCATTTCGCACGTGCCGGCACTGCTGAATCTGGAGATCCCCGGCTATGCCGGGCGTAACCTGCTGTTGATCGCCTTCCTGGTGATCGTGGTGCAGTCCTCGGATGTGTTGCAGTACGTGTGGGGCAAACTGGCCGGCCGGCATCTGATCGCACCGAAGCTGTCGCCGTCCAAGACCGTGGAAGGCTTCATCGGTGGCGTGCTCTCGGCCAGCCTGCTCGGCATGGCGCTATGGTGGATCACCCCGTTCGCACCGTGGCACGCGTTCGGGCTGGCGCTGGTGGCCAATCTGATGGGCTTCTTCGGCGGGCTGGTGATGTCGGCAATCAAGCGCGATCGCGGCATCAAGGATTGGGGCCACATGATCGAAGGCCACGGCGGCGTGCTCGATCGGCTGGATTCGGTGTGTTTCGCCGCGCCGGTGTTCTTCCACCTGATTCGCTACGGCTGGGCGTAAGCGGCATGCAGCAGCGCGCCGTCGGCAAGCAGTGACAGCGCTTAAACAATCAGACGTCGCATGTGCCCAAGTCCTTGCGCCATCGTGGTGCAAACCTGGCGTTTTTCATCGCACGGGAACGCACACGTCGCGCAAAACCGCCGTTGCGATTCCCGATTCCCCACTCCCGATTCCCAAACCTAATCGTAGTGCAAACCACGCGTCTTCATGCGCACAGGAAACGCACACATCGCGCGAAACCGCCGTTGCGATTCCCCAATCCCGATTCCCGATTCCCAAACCTACGTCAGCCCATACTCTTTGAGCTTCTTGCGCAGCGTGGCGCGGTGAATGCCCAGCATGGCCGCGGCGCGGCTCTGATTGCCTTCGCAATGGTTGAGCACTTCGACGAACAACGGGATCTCCATCTCGCGCAGCACGATTTCATATACGTCGTCGGCATCGCTGCCATCCAGATCGCGCAAATAGCGGCGCACAGACTGCGCGACGTGTTCGCGCAGCGGCGACTTCGGGGCGCCACGACTGCTGTCAGGACGAGAGGGGGCTGCGTTCAAAGGAGGTTCCCAGTGTCACGAAGCCGGGACGCGTGGCCGGCGAGGGGGAGTGAGTCTAGCGCGTGACCTCACCGCTCGCCACGCCCATGTGGGGTGGCGGTCAGGTCGCGTCCGCTCAACGGAAATCAAAACTGAAGGCAGCCGTGCTCGCGGCCGGTTCGCGCACGCGAAACGCCACCTGCACCGCCTGGCCGGGCGCCAGCGTGTCCTGCGCGGCGGGCGCCTGGCCCAGGTAATCCTGCGGGCTGAACACCCGCGTGCCGATCACCCGGCCGTCGGCATCAGACAGCGACAGCTGCAGCCACGGCCAGGCCTGTGCCCAGCGTGCATCGTTGCGGAAGCTGGCCTGGATCTGCAGCACGCCGGGGTAAGCGGGCAGCGGGCGCACGTCGCGCGTCAGCAGGGTCAGCGTGGCCGGGTCGCGCCACGGCGGCAGCGCGCAGCGCGCAACGGCACAGGCCGCATTCACCAGCGGCCGCCAGCGCGCGTCGCCGGCCAGGCGCGCGCGGTCGGCGATCACGATCTGCAGGCCCAGCAGCAGCACCAGGCCGACCAGCACCGCCCATTGCCAGCCACTGGCGCGCAGCCGCGGCCGGGCCAGGCCGCGACGGGCGAAGGCGGGTTCCGGCGTGGGGGCCGGGGTTGGGGAGGGGGATGGCGACGTTGGTGTGGATGCCGATGCCGGTGTGGACGTGGGTGCGGTGACGTCCCGATCTGCCTCTACCTCGGCCTCGGCCGGTGCACCTGCTTCTGCTTCCGGTGCAGGGGCCGCTTGGCGAGCGGCTGGGGCAGGCAGGCCGTCTTGATTGGCCGGGGGGGACGCCTGCGGCGTTTGCGTGATCGTGGCGCCCGGCGCGCTCGCAGCGGACTGCGCTGCAATTGCAGGTTGGTCGCGGACGTTGGTTGCGTGCGCTGCTGCTGGAGCTACCTGAGCTGCTGGACCTGTAGAAGTTGCTGCAGCTCCGGCTGCTACCGGAGCGATCGCCGCCGCTGCAGTTTGCCGGTCGTCTGCACTGTGGCGCATGGCCGGGTCCGCAGTCTGTGCAGACGAATGCGCCGGCACCGGTGCGGGTGGCGTAGCAGGCAACGGCAGGGGTGACGCCGACAGCGGCGCGTCTCGCCGTGCGGGTGCAATCAGGGTGTCAGGCGCACGTGCAGCGGCGCCTGGCGGGGCGGCCTCCGGGCTGCGCGGTGGCGCTGGCAACGGACGTACCGGCGCCGGAGCAGGCGCGGTCAGCGGCGCTGCCACCGGCGCGGACTCGGGGGCAGGCACTGCGGTGTCGGCCGGCTCGGTCGAAGGCGCGGGCGGGGTCGGGACCAGCGGCGGGGCGGCCGGGGCCGCACGCAGGAACGTGGCAAGCGGGCGGCGCGGAGGCGGAGTCTCGGACATCGGCAGGCGTGCAGCGGGAAGACCGCTATTCAACCACGCGCGCGCCGCATGGCGAACCCGCTGCCGCGGTCAGTGACCGCCGCACCCACCTGTTGCGTGCGGCGCCACGGCGTAGTGCTCAGGGACGTGCCCCCCATGCCGCAGGCGTCTTCAGACAGGCCGACGTTTTCTCGTGAGCACTGTTTCCAGCGAACACTGCCCTGCGATGAAAATGGATTAGGCGCCGCCGCCGCGCCGCACAGGCTCAGGCGACTGGCCCGCGGAGCAGAACAAGACTCGGCGTCTGGTCCAGTGCCGCAAGCGTTGCTTGCGTTCGGTCAGGAGCAGATCGAGAGCGGGCCAGTGCGCTGGCGTGGGGCCAACGCGTCGAAGCGCGACAGCAGCACGCGCTGCTGCTCATCAGATGGCGCTATTGCGCAGGTCCTTCGGCAATCGAAAACACCAGCGGGTGCGACCACGCGCTTGCCGCGGCCGGGCCTCAGCGCCGCCGGCGCGGCTTGCCTTCGGCCAGCAGCAGATCGAGCAAACCGGTGCGCTGGCGCGGGGCCAATGCGTCGAAGCGCGACAGCAGCACACGCTGCTGCTCGTCCAGATGGCGGTATTGGGCAGGTTCTTCGGCGATCGAGGACACCGGCGGGCCGAACACGCGCTCGCCGCGGCCGGTGGCCAGATATTCGAACGTCATGCCGCTGCGTTTGGCCAGGCCGATCAGGTTGTCAACCGACGGCGCGGTGCCTTCGGCCATCTCCCATTGCGCCACCGCGCTGCGGGTCACGCCCAGTTCGCCGGCCAGGGCTTCCTGGGTCAGCTTGGTCAAGCTGCGGGCCTCGCGTACACGCTCGTATAGCTTGCTCACACGGACACCGGTGGCGGGAACGGGCCGGGAGATATAGCGCCAGCGACGCAATCAAATAGTTCGTATGACTTTCATATCGAAAGATGTTTGCGATACTGGCGTTCGCTGGGTGATCACGACATCACAGCGAACTCAAGGAGGAGCCGTCATGTGCAAACGTCTGTGGGGCCGGCGCGCGGCGCCGCGTCCGAAAGCTGTACCGCCGACACCCTGGCCGGCCTATTCGCCGCTGGATCCAGCGGTGGCGCGCTTTGCGGGTGCGGCCCGTTACCTGGTCTGGCGCCGCGACCAGGACTGGACCGCGGTGATCGACGGGCTGCACTGGGGGCCGGCGCTGGCGCCCCGATGGTGGGCATGTCGACATCGCCATTGGCGGCTGCTGGCCGCCGGCATGGGCGTGCTGGTCAGTGCGGGCGGGCTATGGCTCGCCGGTGCATCCGCCGGCGGCTGGTTGCTGGCCTGGGCGGCGCTGGGTCTGGTCGAGCTGGGCATGCGCGCGTCTGCGGTGCGGCAGGCCAGCCGCTGGCGGTGCGCGGCCCTGCAGCGTGCTGGCTGGCAGCCGGTGACCCAGCTGCGCGCCATCAGCGTCGAGGATGCCGTCACCACCGCGCGGATCCGCAGCGGTGAACTCCGGCCGGAGTGAGTCAGTGGCGGCGAACGCCGTCGATGCGTACCCATTCCGCGTCGTGTTCGCAGTGCAGGTGCTCGAACCAGGGCGTGTAGCGCTGCACCAGGTCCTGCTCCTGGCCCTGCATGATGCCCGACAGCGCAATGCGCCCGCCGGGCGCCACGCGCGCGGCCAGGGTCTCGGCCAGCGCGTCCAGTGCGGTGGCCAGGATATTGGCCAGCACCACCGGGTAAGTCTGCACGGGTTCGTCCTGCGGCAGGTACACCTGCATTTGCGCTTCCATCGCATTGCGCTCGGCATTTTCGGCCGTGGCCAGCAATGCCTGTGGGTCGTAATCCACGCCCACCGCGTTGGCCGCACCGAGCTTGAGCGCGGCCAGGGCCAGGATGCCGGAGCCGCAGCCGAAATCCAGCACGCTGCGGCCCTGCAACTGGCCCTCGCCGGCCAGCGCATCCAGCCAGCGCAGGCACAGCGCGGTGGTCTGGTGGGTGCCCGAACCGAAGGCCAGGCCCGGATCCAGCCGCACCACCGCCGCGTCGGGCGTGTTGGCCTCTTCGGGCAGGTCCTGGTTCCACGGCACGATGAAGGTGCGCGCGCCAAAGCGCATCGGCTTGAACTGGTCGATCCAGGCCCGTTCCCAGGCGCTGTCCTCCACGCTGCGAAACGTCGCATGGCGCGTGTCCAGGCTCGGGTCGAAGGCTTCCAGCGCGGCCAGCAGCATCAGCGGGTCGCTGTCGCCGTCGAACAGCGCGGTGAGCGCTGTCTCCTCCCACACCCGCACCTCGCCCACACCCGGCTCAAGGATGGCGCGCTCGTTGACGGTGCCGGCATGGGCATCGAGCATGGTCACGGCCAATGCGCCCACATCCTCCAGCGCGTTCTCGAAACGGGGCTGGGTGGCGCGGGTGCAGGGCAGGGTCAATTCAAGGAACGGCATCGGGACGGTCGCGGCGGTAAAACGTGCATCGTAGACGATTCGCGCGCCGCGCCCTGAGCGGCGCGTGGCAGCACGGCCCATCGCCTGTGCTGGGAAACGCGTTGTCTGCGGCTTTACGTGTTTGCTGGAGGGAAGGAGAGCGGCAGCCTTCTGCGTGTGTGGCCCGCTTCGCACCGATCATGTGGATGGAACGAATCACCGAATCCCAAATCCCAAATCCCAAATCCCAAATCCCCGATTCCCGATTCCCAATTCCCAATTCCCAATTCCCAATTCCCAATTCCCAATTCCCAATTCCCAATTCCCACAAAAGCGCTAGCGCCCGCTTCAGCGCCGACCCGCAGCAGCGCCGGTGATAGACTCCGCGCCGTCGCTGCGGGACGTTCCCGCGCCAGGCCTGTTGCCGTCCATGCCGCTCGTTCGTGCCCGCCATCTCTGGCTGTTGCTCGCTCCCGCCGCGCTTGCGGCGGCGTGGTGGCAGGCGCGTCCGCAGACAGCGGGCATCTCGCCCGCGGCCGTCGTGGAGACCGCGGCTGCGCACGTCGTACCCACAGCCGGCCAGCCGCACGCGGTGCCCGAGCGCAGCGCCGCGTTGCAGCTGGCGCGCGGCACCGCAGGCGAGCCGCCGCAGGACCTCTACCGCTACGCGCAGCAGCTGCAGCAACAAGTGCGCGCCGGTGACGCACAGGCCGGTTGGCGCCTGAGCCGGGTCTACGACTACTGCGCCCCCTATGCGGTGAGCCCGGCTGGCTACGCGGCCGATAGTGCCTGGATCGCCAGCCAACCCGCGCCCGGCGTAGCCGCCATGCACGCCGCACGCGAACGTGTGGCGCAGCGCTGCGCCGGCTTCGCGCCCAGCGATGGGCTGAGCCCGCGCGTGGTGGCGCAGCAACGTCAGGCCGCCGCGCGTGCCGGCAGCCTCGCTGCGGAAGCGGCCATGCTTGCGTTGGGCGAACCCTTGCAGACCACGCCCGGCTACAAGCGCGCGCTAGTGCAGCGCGTGCTGGCCTCGCGCGACCCGGAAGCGTATCTGGCGCTGGCGCCGGCGATGGGCGCGCGCGCCAGTGGCGATGACAGCCTGGACGGTTATGTGGCGGGCGACCAGTTCGCCGAGCTGGCCTGGCAGGTCGCCGCGTGCCGGCTGGGCCTGGATTGCAGCGCGCAAAGCACGCTGGTCACCAGTTATTGCGCCAACGCGGGCATCTGCTCGCGCGATAGCGCACAGGATTTCGTGTCGTTCGTATTCGATGCCGCGGTGCCGCGGCAGGGAGCAGACAAGGTGGATGAGATGGTCGATACACTCGTAACGCGGTCGGAGACACAGTCATGAACTACCGTCGGTTGGCGCACGGCGCCAAGTTCTGGTTCTGGGTGGCGCTGTTCGTGGCGTATTCGGCCGCAGCGGTGGGCATCGTGATGATCGACACCGCCGATCACCGCTACCAGCCGTTGTCGGTCAAGCGCATCACTGTCGGTGCCGACGCGCAGCTGCGCCAGCACGGCGCCAGCCAGGTGGCCGCGGTGTATCGCGCCAGCAGCGGCATGCCGTTCGCCTCGTTGCCGGCCGGCGCCACGTTCCAGGTGGTGTGGCCGGATGGCTCCACCGAAACCATGACCGTGGTCGACCCATCCTCGCCCAGCGGCTCGGTGCCGGTACCCGGCAGCCAGCAACCGGCAGCAAAGCGCCGTTGAGTGCCGCGGATGTGCAGTGATGCGCGATTGCGCGTGCAAGCGGCCAATGGCCGCGCGCGCGATGCGCTATACACGTCGAAGCCGGTCACGCAGTTCGGCGCGCAGGCGTGACGCGCAGGTGGTTCGCCACGCAGTACTGACGCATGGCCACGCACGCGAAGCGCTCCATGCGATGAAGCCGGTCACGCAGTTCGGCGCGCAAGCATGACGCGCAGGTCGTTCGCCACGCAGCACTGACGCATGGTCACGCACGCGATGCGCTCCATGCGATGAAGCCGGTCACGCAGTTCGGCGCGCAGGCGTAACGCGCAGATCGTTCGCCACGCAGTAGTGGCATGGCCGCGCACGCGAAGCGCTCCATGCGATGAAGCTGGTCACACGGTTCGGCGCGTAGACGTGACGCGCAAGTCGTTCGCCAGATAACACGCCGGCGTAATGCCGCGGCCCCGCAGTTTGAACACCACGCTCCCGGCGCACACGCAGACACGAAAAAGGCGGGTTTCCCCGCCTTTTTCTTGGCCAGCGCTACCGCGATCAGACCAGCGCGATGGACTTGTTCTTGCGCTCGGCCAGGCGCTTTTCCAGGTAGTGGATGTTCTGCCCACCGGCCTGGAAGCCCTTGTCGCGCATGATGCGCTGCTGCAGCGGGATGTTGGTCTTGATGCCGTCCACCACCATCTCGCTCAGCGCCACGCGCATGCGCGCGATCGCGGTCTCGCGGTCCGGGCCGTGCACGATCAGCTTACCGATCATCGAGTCGTAGTTCGGCGGCACCTTGTAGCCGGCATAGATGTGCGTATCCACGCGCACGCCCGGGCCACCCGGCGGATGGAACGCGGTGATCAGGCCCGGGTTGGGCATGAAGGTTTCCGGGTCTTCGGCGTTGATGCGGCACTCGATCGCATGGCCGCGCAGCACGATGTCGCTCTGCTTGATGCTGAGCTTGTGGCCGGCGGCGATGCGCAGCTGCTCGCACACCAGGTCGATGCCGGTGATGCGCTCAGTCACCGGGTGTTCCACCTGGATACGCGTGTTCATTTCGATGAAGTAGAACCGGCCGCCTTCGAACAGGAATTCGAAGGTGCCCGCGCCGCGGTAACCGATGCGGATGCACGCATCCACGCAGACCTTGCCGATCTCAGCGCGCAGTTCTTCGGTGATGCCCGGTGCCGGTGCTTCTTCCACCACTTTCTGGTGACGGCGCTGCATCGAACAATCGCGCTCGCCCAGATGGATGGCGTTGCCCTGGCCATCGGCAAGCACCTGGATTTCCACATGGCGTGGGTTCTCCAGGAACTTCTCCATGTAGACCTGATCGTTGCTGAAAGCGGCCTTGGCTTCGGACTTGGTGGTTTCGATCGCCGCCTTCAGCGCGGCCTCCGAATGCACCACGCGCATGCCGCGTCCACCGCCGCCGCCGGCGGCCTTGATGATCACCGGGTAGCCGATTTCGCGCGCGATCTTGGTGTTGGCCACGATCTCATCGCCCAGCGGGCCGCCCGAGCCGGGCACGCACGGCACGCCGGCGGCCTTCATCGCGCGGATCGCCTCGACCTTGTCGCCCATCAGGCGGATGGTGTCGGCCTTGGGGCCGATGAAGATAAAGCCGGATTCTTCCACCCGCTCGGCAAAATCGGCGTTTTCCGAGAGAAACCCGTAGCCGGGGTGGATGGCTTGCGCGTCGGTGACCTCGGCCGCGGCGATCAGCGCCGGGATGTTGAGGTAACTGTCGCTGGACGCGGCCGGGCCGATACACACCGACTCGTCGGCCATGGCCACGTGCTTGAGGTTACGGTCGACCGTGGAGTGCACCGCGACCGTGCGGATGCCGAGCGTGTGGCACGCGCGCAGGATGCGCAGCGCGATTTCACCTCGGTTGGCAATGACGACTTTATCTAGCATGGGATTGGGGATTCGAGATTGGGGATTCGTAGAGGGCGCCGGGCTCGCGGAGATGTCGCGACTCGTCCAGCGTGCGGATCAATGCGTTGAGCCTGGCAAACGTACGATTCAAGAGATCGAGAATTGCCGCATCGGGTGAAGCGAACTGCAGCCGCGTTGCGATCTGCAGTTGCGTGTCCAGCTCTGCCAACGAGCCGCGCGCCATCGAGAGATAACGCAGGTACTCGGCAGTGGAGCGCCGTGCAGCTCCTTCGGCGATATTGGAAGGAACGCTGATCGCCGCGCGCCGCATCTGCACCGTCAGTCCAAAGCGTTCGGAATCGGGAAAGTCGTGGCTCAGGCGGTAGATCGCTTCGACAAGCGACATCGCATCGCGCCATACCGTCAGGCGCTCGTGCGGCCGCTCTTGCGAATCCCGAATCACGACTCTCCAATCTCCGCTGCTCAGCCAATCACAAACAGCGGCTGATCGAACTCCACCGGCTGGCCGGTGTCGCTGAGGACGGCGACGATGGTGCCGGAGATGTCGGCTTCGATCGGGTTGAACATCTTCATCGCTTCGATGATCGCTAGCGTCTCGCCGGCCTTGACCTGCTGGCCCACGGTGACGAAGGCCGGCTTGTCGGGCGAGGGCGAGGTGTAGAACGTGCCGACCATCGGCGCGCGCAGCACGTGGCCTTCCGGCAAGGCGGCGCCCTGCTTGGCGCCACCGGTGGAGGCTTCAGTGGGCGACTGCATCGGCATGGTGGCCGCCGGTGCGGGCGCGGCGGGGGCCGGCGCGTACTGCTGCATCGGGGCGCTCATCACCTGGGTGCCCTTAGGCACGCGGGCCAGACGCACGCTTTCTTCGCCTTCCTTGATCTCGATTTCGGCGAGATTGGATTCTTCGAGCAGGTCGATCAGTTTCTTGATTTTGCGGAGATCCATAAGGGCCTCTTGAGGTGAATCGGTGGAGAGTGCCGGCGGGTGCCGGCGGAATGGGGTGGGGTGTGGCGCGAAGTGCGCGTCAGCTGTCGCGCTCCAGGCGCGCGATCACCGCTTCCAGCGCCAGCCGGTAGCTGTCGGCGCCGAAGCCGCAGATCACGCCGGCGGCCTTGTCGCTCAGATAGCTGTGGTGCCGGAACGGCTCACGGGTGTGCGGGTTGGACAGATGGATTTCCACGAACGGCAGGCCAACACCCAGCAGCGCATCGCGCAGCGACACCGAGGTGTGGGTGAAGGCGGCCGGGTTGATCAGGATGAAGGCGGTGCCGTCTTCGCGCGCGGCGTGGATGCGCTCCACCAGCACGTGCTCGGCATTGGACTGCAGGCAGTCCAGCGTGTGCCCGGCCGCCTGCGCACGGTCCACCAGCGCCGCATCGATCTGCGCCAGCGTGGTGCGCCCATAGACCTCCGGCTCGCGGGTGCCGAGCAGGTTGAGGTTGGGGCCGTGCAACAGCAGCAGGTGGGCCATGACATCCGGAAGAGCGGAAAGGCCGGAAGTCTGCGCGATGCAGGCGATGCTGTCCAGATGGGCGAAGTTATCGATGTTTTAAACAATCGTTTGATTCTTGCGCCGCCCCCGCGCCAAGCGTGGATTGGCGGGCTGTGCCGCGCATGAAGCGCTGGTGCATAGCGTGCTGGAGCGGGCGCGTTGCAGTTCGCTACGCGCATGTGGCCTCAGGCGCTGCACCGAGACCGCACCTGGAGTATCCAGTCTTCCGTGTCGGCGAACCGTGCGAATGCGCGCAGATTGCCACCGATGGCAGCAGCGCACGTGTGGGGTGCTCGGGTGCGTTGTCGACCGAATTGGCGCCACAGACCGCATTGGCAGCTCTTGGCAGCCCGGGCGCTGAAGCGATGACCTCCAAACACGCGCAGTGCGAGCGCGCTGGGGCAGCGTTTCGCGACCCGATGGCAGCACGCGTCAGGGCGGGAGAAGCAAACCCGTTGCGACCAGCGTGCGCCACAGAGTGCGGCTGCCACTTATGGATGGCCCAGGCGCACGAAGCGATGGCCCTCCAGGGTGCGCCCCGTGCGAGCGCGTTGGTTGCAGTGCGTTTGGCTTGAAGCCTGAGCGCGCTGCGCGCAGCAGCGCATTGCTCAGCGCGCAAATTACTGCGCAGTGGCAGCAATGCAGGTGCCGAGTTTTCAAGCGCGTGGCCGACCGCAGTGGCCTGGCAGACCGCGCCGTAATTTAGCGGCCGCCCACACGCAATGACGCGATGACACTCAGCCGGTCACCGGGAAACGTGCCACGCCGCGCGCCGCAGCAGTCAGGACTGCTTGGCCGAGGCCTCAGCGCGCTGCGCGCAGCAACGCGTCTTCGGTGATGGCTCCGGTGAGCACGGTGGGCAGCACCGCTGGCGGGGCGCCGGGGCCGTAGACCACGTACAGCGGCACGCCAACCGCCTGGTGCTGGTCGAGGAAGGCGCTGATCTTCGGGTCGACGTTGGTCCAGTCGCCCTTCATGTAGACCGCATCCACGCGGCGCAGCGCGTCGCGGAAGTCGGCACTGCTCAGCACGTTCTTTTCGTTGGCCTTGCAGGTCACGCACCAGTCGGCGGTCATGTTGACGAACACCACGCGGTTGTCCGCGCGCAGGCGGTCCAGCAACTCGGGGGTGTAGGTGACGCTGCCTTCGGCGGCGGTGGCGCGCGGCAGGCTGAGGCGGGTGACCGCCACCACCGGCACGATCGCCAGCACCAGCATCGCCGCGGCCAGGCCCATACCCAGGCGATGGCTGTTCCAGCGGCTGCGCTCGAACCACCACAGGCCCAGCGCCAACAAGGTGGCGCCGACAAGCATCAGCGCCAGCGCATCCACGCCACGCTGCTTGCCCAGCACCCACAGCAGCCAGATCGCGGTGAGGTACATCGGGAAGGCCAGCACCTGCTTGAGCGTCTCCATCCAGGCGCCGGGCGTGGGCAGCCGCCGCGCCAGCGAGGGGATGAAGCCGATCAGCAGGAACGGCAGCGCCAGGCCCAGGCCCAGGGTCAGGAACACCAGCATCGCCAGCGGGGCAGGCGCGGTGAACGCATACGCCAGCGCAGTGCCCATGAACGGTGCAATGCACGGGCTGGCGACCACGCAGGCCAGCACGCCGGTGAAGAAGTCGCCCAGCGGCCCGTTGCGCGCGGCCAGTGATTGGCCAATGCCGCCCAGGTTGCTGCCCAGCGTGAACACGCCCGACAGGCTCAGGCCCACCGCGAACATCAGGTAGGCCAGCGCGGCCACGAACCACGGCTGCTGCAGCTGGAAGCCCCAGCCGGCAGCCTGGCCGGCAGCGCGCAGGCCGATCACCAGCCCGCCGATCGCAGCGAAGGACACCAGCACGCCCAGCGAATACCAGATGGCGTGGCTGCGCGCGTGGTTGCGGCTCTCGCCGCTGTGGGCCAGGCCCAGGACCTTCAGCGACAGGATCGGCAGCACGCAGGGCATCAGGTTCAACACCAGCCCGCCGGCCAGCGCCAGCAGCAGGATGGCAAGCAGGTTGCGCTCCAGGTGCGGTGGGCGGCTGCGCTCCGGGTTGCCGGCCGTCGCATCGGGGCCAGGTGCGGCATCCGCAGGCGGCGCTGGCGCGGCGCGCTCGGCGGCCACTTCACCGGCCGACAGCGGCGAGATCAGCAGCGGGGTGGCAGTGGCCTGGTTGTGCGGCGACACCGTGCCGGCCGGCAGGTCCAGGCGCACGCGCCGGGTCATCGGCGGGTAGCAGATGCCATCGGACTGGCAGCCCTGGAAGGTGGCCACCAGCGTCACGCGGGCCGGATCGGGGCGGTCGCGCAGCAGCGGCAGGGTGACTTCGGCCTGGTCGAAATACACCACCACATCGCCGAAGTGCTCGTCGCGGTGGGTGCGGCCCTGCGGCCACCGCGGCAGGCCGGTGCGGATGTCGCTGGTGCCTTCCAGCGACAGCGAGGTGCGGTCGCGGTAGAGGTAGTAGCCGGGGGCCGGGGTGAAACGCAGCAGCAGGCTGTTGCCGTCGCCGACGATCGCCTCGAAGTTGAAGGCCTGGTCGGCCGGCAGCGGCAGGGCGTCCACGCCAGCGGTCTGGCCGGGCGCGCCGAACAACCGTGCACCACTGGGGCCGCGCGGCACCAGGGCGCCCAGGCTTTCGCGCGGCGGAGCGGCGGTTGGCGCGTCGGGCAGGTCCACGCGCAGTTCGCGGCGTTGCGGCGGGTAGCACACGCCGGCATCGGCGCAGCCCTGGTATTGCACCTGCAGGATCGCGCTGCGCTGACCGGGCGCGGCCTTGCCGGCCAGGCTGGCCTGCAGCGCAGTGCGGTAGGTCTGCACCTGGCCGAAGAATTCGTCGTGCTTGCTCTCGCCTTCAGGCAGATCCAGCGCGCCGGCAGTGAAGCCCTGGCCGGATTTGACGCTGATGCGATGCCGGTACAGGTAGTAACCCGGGGCGATCTTCCAGGTCAGCGCGATGCGGTCACGCCCGTCGGCCTTGGCGCTCAGTGCGAAGGCCTGGTCCACCGGCAGCAGGTCTGCCTCGGTAACCGCCTGCGCCGCTGGCGCGGTCAGCAGCAGCGGCAAGGCGACGAACAGGGGCGCGACCAGTACGGCGCAGCGGGCGATCCAGCGGGACAGGGACTTCATGAACGTCAGGATTCCTTGCGGGTTTCGGCACGCACCCAGTCCAGGTAGGCCGGCAGGCCGGCGCTGGCCTGCACGGCAATGGCTTCGGGCACGTCGTAGGGATGCAGCGCCTGCAGCCGCGCGATGGCGTCAGGCAGGCGGTCTTCCCAGGTCTTGATCAGCAACTGCACTTCGTGGGATTGCTCGATGGCCCCGTTCCAGTGGTACAGCGAACGTGCGCCGGGCAGTTGGGTGACGCAGGCGGCCAGCCGTTCCTCCAGCAGTGCCCGCGCGATGCGATCGGCGCTTTGGGCATCCGGGCAGGTGCTGAACAACAAATGGAGGGAGGAGGCGCTCATCAGACACGGCAGTGTAATCCCCCAATTGCGGGGGATCGACCGCGCCTTCCGGCACGGCGCCGCCGCTTCGTGCGCGATCGGGGGCTTGATTCAGCATGGGGACGCCCGGGCGTTGGCAGGTTGGTAGTGGAGCGGGGCGATGTGGGTCCGGGTGCACGCGACCTGGGTCCTGGCTGGGCAACCGGGGATCGATGCTTCATCGGACGCCAGGGCATTGTCGGCCCGACGGTCAGTGCGGCGATGCCGGCTAGGGGCGCAACTCAGGCGGCGCATACATTCGGTCATCTGCCGAAGCAGGGCGTTGCGCTGCTGGCGAGGCCTGCCTTCGTGGTCAGACCGTCGAGGGAGATTGCGTTTGGATGGGTGCGTGTTTTGGTGTGCCGAAGACCAGGCCGCCGCCGCTGTGCTCAACAAACGATGACAAGGCGGGCTGCGTCGCCCAGCAAAAACACCACTGCACTTCGAACCGGCGACGTAACCCAAACCGGCGCCACGCCAGGCACGCCGCCGCCGATGTTCCAGTGATGCGCGCCCGGCGGAACCCTGGCCGCCGGGCGCACATCGCACCGGCCCGACGCATCGTGCGCCGGGCCGGGGTGGATCAGTTGGCCAGCTGGCAGCTGGCCGGCTTGGCCGAGGAGAACAGGCTGGAGGTGGCCCATTCCGGGTGATCCACAAACGGGTTGCGGTTGCCCTGGAAGCTGAAAACCACCTGGTTGCGAGCGCGTTCGGCGTCGTCCGGCGGGTCGGCCTGGTGCCAGGCCAGCAGCGTGGACAGCAGGCCCATGTAGGCCGGCGAGGCCGAGGTCTGCACGATCCGGCTGCGATCGTCGGTGAGCTCCAGGTCCGGCTCGGACTGCCCGGTGGCCGCGTCAGTGCCGCCTTCATAGCGGATCGCCATGTACATCACCGCGCGCGCCATGTCGCCCTTGCGCCGGCCCCACACCTCGAAGGTGCCGCCGTTGCCGTCGGGGGTGCGCACCCAGTTGGAATTGCCCGGGTAACGCCCGCTGCCACCGCCGCTGCCGTCGTTGACCTCGGTCACCCGCTCGCCGCAGCTGCTGGTGCAGGCGGCATAGGGCTTGTTGCCGCGGTCGGCATTGAAGGTGGTGTCGGTCAGATACAGCATGTGGGTATCGGTGTAGGGCGCGTACGGCAGGCCGCGGTCGCCGGTGGCGCTGCCGAAGCCCAGCGAGTTGGGCCAGGTGTGCTCGCGGTTGTAGGTGAGCCCGCTGCCGGTGCCGGCCCGGTCACTGACCTTGGCGTAGCTGCGGTTGCGGTAAGCGTCCAGGATCCGCCCGCTGTTGTTGGGGTCCTCGTCGGCCATCTCCAGGATGGTCCAGGTGCTGGTGCCGGTGCCGCTGTACGGGTAGACCGTGTGGCCGCGGATGGTGGCGTTGAGCGAGCAGCGCAGCTGGCTGGGGCTGGTGGTGTTCACCCGCGAGTAGTAGCCGGTGCCGCCGCCGCTGGCCGTGGCCACGGTGAAGGCGATCGACTGATTGCCGGCCGGGCTCAGCCCGCTGGCGTCGCGGATGGCGCTGGCGGTGATGGCCAGGGTGCAGCGTTCGCCGCCGACCAGGGCGGTATTGGTGGACAGGGTGAAGCGGGTGCCAGTCGTCGGGTAGCTCAGCGCCACCGTGCCGGAGCTGGCGCAGCTCAGCGCGAACGCGCCGCTGCTCAACGTGACCGCCTCGCTGAAGCCCACGGTCAGGTCGCCCGCCGCCGGGAAACCGGTGGCGCCCTGGGTGGGCGTGGTGCTGGTGATGGTGGGTGCGCCGGTGGTGCCGCCACCGCCACTGCCGTTGAAGGTCTGGCCGCGGTTGCAGGCGCCGAAGGTCTGCGCCGACGAACCGGCCCAGCTGAAGTTGGCCGCGCTGCTGCCGGTGCCAGTCAATTGCAGCGAGCTGCCCACCGCGCTGCTGTTGCTCTCGCTCACCGGCAGGTTCTGGCTGGTGACGCCGGCGGCCGGGCCACCGCTGCCGGTGATGGCGCCTTCGTAGCTGAGGAACTGCACCAGTTGCCCGCTCGGGTCCACCAGTGCCACGCCGTCGTTGGGGCCGTTCTGCACGCCGTTGCTGGCGTAGCTGACCGTGGCGATGCGCACCTGGCTGCCGCAGCTGACCACGCTGCCGGCCGGTACCGCCGTGTTGGCGTAGCTCACCGCCGCGCTGGGCGCGCTGCCGTTGTAGAGATAGATGCGGTAGCCGCTCAGCGACTCGCCGGCGGTGGCCACCACTTCCACGCCTTCGCCGCTGTCGCCGGAGGCGCCCGCGTCGTCGTAGTGCAGTTCGTTGATGAACACCGCCGCGTGCGCGGAGGGAACGGCCAGCGCCACGGCGCAGGCCAGGGGGAGCGCGCAGCGCAGGGACACAACTCGGGACGGCAACCTCATCGACAGCTCCTTGTGATCGGGGAATGCGGTCCCGACTGTAGAACCAACGCATGACAATCGTTGGTACCTGGTTCCATTTCGTCACCGCGCATGGGTGCGCCAGCGAAAAAATTTTGCGCCTGGCCCTTGAAAGCCGCGCGCCCAGCACAATCTCTGGCCCGCACCCGCTTTGTCGGGTTTTTTCCGCGCGCTGTGCTGGCAGTCGTCACATACGAGTGCTAACATCGCCGATAATTTCCAGACCAATCAATCACTTAAGAGGGTCTTTCTCTATGAGCATCAAGCCGCTTCACGACCGCGTTGTAGTCAAGCCGATCGAAGCCGACGAAGTTTCCGCCGGCGGCATCGTGATCCCGGACTCCGCCAAGGAAAAGTCCACCAAGGGTGAAGTCGTCGCCATCGGCGCCGGCAAGCCCCTGGACAACGGCAGCCTGCGCGCGCCGGTGGTCAAGGTTGGCGACAAGGTCATCTACGGCCAGTACGCCGGCAGCAGCTACAAGTCCGAAGGCGTCGAGTACAAGGTGCTGCGCGAAGACGACATCCTGGCGGTCATCGGCTGATCAGGCGCTATGCGCCGGGAATCGGGAGTAGGGAATCGGGAATCGGTAGAGCAGCCAACGCCCTCGCCATCCCACCCAGCCCCGATATCCGCCTTTGATTGACCGATTCCCCATTCCCCATTCCCAATTTCCGGAGTTTCAACTAATGGCTGCTAAAGACATTCGTTTCGGTGAAGATGCGCGTACCCGTATGGTGCGTGGCGTCAACGTTCTCGCCAATGCCGTGAAGGCAACCCTGGGCCCGAAGGGCCGCAACGTCGTGCTCGAGAAGAGCTTCGGCGCGCCGACCATCACCAAGGACGGCGTCTCCGTCGCCAAGGAAATCGAACTGGCTGACAAGTTCGAGAACATGGGCGCGCAGATGGTCAAGGAAGTTGCTTCCAAGACCAACGACAACGCTGGCGACGGCACCACCACCGCCACCGTGCTGGCCCAGGCCCTGATCCGCGAAGGCGCCAAGGCTGTGGCCGCCGGCATGAACCCGATGGATCTGAAGCGCGGTATCGACCAGGCCGTCAAGGCCGCCGTCATCGAGCTGAAGAACATCTCCAAGCCCACCACCGACGACAAGGCGATTGCCCAGGTCGGCACCATCTCGGCCAACTCGGACGAGTCGATCGGCAACATCATTGCCGAAGCGATGCAGAAGGTCGGCAAGGAAGGCGTGATCACCGTTGAAGAAGGCTCGGGCCTGGAAAACGAGCTGGACGTGGTCGAGGGCATGCAGTTCGATCGTGGCTACCTCTCCCCGTACTTCATCAACAACCAGCAGAGCCAGTCGGCCGATCTGGACGACCCGTTCATCCTGCTGCACGACAAGAAGATCTCCAACGTGCGTGACCTGCTGCCCGTGCTGGAAGGCGTGGCCAAGGCCGGCAAGCCGTTGCTGATCGTCGCTGAAGAAGTCGAAGGCGAAGCCCTGGCGACGCTGGTGGTCAACACCATCCGCGGCATCGTCAAGGTCGTGGCCGTCAAGGCACCGGGCTTCGGCGACCGTCGCAAGGCGATGCTGGAAGACATGGCCGTGCTGACCGGCGGCACCGTGATCTCCGAGGAAGTGGGCCTGGCCCTGGAAAAGGCCACGATCAAGGATCTCGGCCGTGCGAAGAAGGTGCAGGTCTCCAAGGAGAACACCACCATCATCGACGGCGCCGGCGATTCGGCCACGATCGAAGCCCGCGTTGGCCAGATCAAGACCCAGATCGAAGACACCTCGTCCGATTACGACCGTGAGAAGCTGCAGGAACGCGTGGCCAAGCTGGCCGGCGGCGTTGCAGTGATCAAGGTCGGCGCGTCGACCGAAATCGAAATGAAGGAAAAGAAGGCACGCGTCGAAGACGCCCTGCACGCCACCCGTGCAGCCGTTGAAGAAGGCGTTGTCCCGGGCGGCGGTGTGGCCCTGGTGCGTGCGCTGGTGGCCGTCGGCAACCTGACCGGTGCCAACGAAGACCAGACCCACGGCATCCAGATCGCCCTGCGCGCCATGGAAGCCCCGCTGCGCGAAATCGTGGCCAACGCCGGCGAAGAGCCGTCCGTGATCTTGAACAAGGTCAAGGAAGGCACCGGCAACTACGGCTACAACGCAGCCAACGGCGAGTTCGGCGACATGGTCGAGTTCGGCATCCTGGACCCGACCAAGGTCACCCGTTCGGCGCTGCAGAACGCAGCCTCGATCGCCGGCCTGATGATCACCACCGAAGCCATGGTGGCCGATGCCCCGAAGAAGGACGAGCCGGCGATGCCGGCCGGCGGTGGCATGGGCGGCATGGGCGGCATGGATTTCTGATCCACGCCGGCGCAAGCCGACACGTACTACCGCAGTCAGAAGGAGCCCCGCAGCGATGCGGGGCTTTTTTTGCCTGCCGTCCCGCGCGCCGGTCATGCCGGTTGCATGACGATGCGCTATAAGCTGCGCACGCATCGTCGGGCGCGGGAGCCATGGCCAGCCGGGACTGTCACATTGATCAGCATCAGCTCGACCAGCACCGGCCGCTGTTGCATCGCTATCTGCTGCGACGGACCGGCGACTGGTCGTTGGCCGAGGACCTGGTGCAGGAGACCTTCCTGCGCCTGGTGGTCTACGCGCGCGATCACGTGGTCACCGACATGGCGTCGCTGGCGCGCTCCATCGCGCTCAACCTGTTGAACGATCATCTGCGGCGGCGTCAACGCCAGCGCACCGAGCCGATCAGCGATGAGGTTCCCAGCCCGGCCGTGGGCGTGGAGGAAGCCGCGATGCAGCGGCAGCGGGTGGAAGCGTTCGCGCGCGCGCTGCAGGGCATGCCGCCGCTGCGCCGCGAGGTGTTCGTGCGCAGCCGGTTGCGCGGCCAGAGCTATGCCGACATCGCCGCTGCGCTGGGAATGAGCGAAGGTGCGGTGGAAAAACACGTCAGTCGCGGGCTGCGCTGGCTGCAGGAGACGGTGGCGCGCAGCGATGCCGCACCACCGCCAGCCGGCGCGCGCTGTGCAGCGGTACGCGACCCGGACCAGCGCTCTGAGGACGACGGCGCATGAGCGGGGAGCCAACGTGTCTGCCGGACGATGCCGCCGGGTGGGTTGCGCGCAAGCTCGCAGGCGATGGCGCCGATCCGCCGGGGCTGCAGCGCTGGCTGGCGGCCGATGCGGCGCATCGTGCCGAATTCGACGCGCTGTGGGCGCTGGCCCACGACGCGGCGCTGCTGGAGGCATTGGCTGGCGTGGAGATGCAGACCGGCATGCCAGGCACGGTGCCGACAGCCGGTACGCCCATCGCGCTGGCCGCGCCGACTGCCGCGCACTCGCGACGGCATCGGCCGCGCTGGCGGGCCGTGGCGCTGGTCGCCAGCCTGGCGCTGCTGGTCGTGCTGGCATGGCCCTGGTTGCAGCCGGTCCCGGCGCCGCTGGTGGTGGCCACCGCCCCGGGACAGATCCGCGTGCTGACCCTGGACGACGGCAGCGTGCTGACCCTCAACGGCGCCAGCCGCGTGCGTGTGCAGTTACAGGCGCACCGGCGTGAGGTCGCGCTGGAGGCGGGCGAGGTGTTCTTCGACGTCGCCCACGACCCACGCCGCCCGTTCGAGATCAGCATGGGGCAGGCGCGGGTGAGGGTGCTGGGTACGGTGTTCAACCTGGCACGCGATGGCGCGCGCAGCGAGTTGTCGGTGTATTCGGGCCGGGTAGAAATCGCCAGCGATCGCGCACGCCAGGTGCTGGCGGCCGGCATGCGCACCGAGGCCGTCAACGGCGGTCTGGTCGCGCTGCAGCGCTTCGACCCGGCCTCCGGCGACTGGCGCAATGGCTGGCTGCAGACCTCCGGCATTGCGCTGGCGCAGCTGGTGGAACGGCTCAACCGGCGCTCGCTGCAGCCGATCGTGCTTGCCGATCCAGCGCTCGGCGCGCTGCAGGTTTCGGGTCGGTTTCGGCTGGACCAGCCGGAGCGCACCCTGGCGCATCTGGCGCAGGTGCATGCCTTGCAGATCCGTCACAGCGGCAATCGCATCACACTCAGCCGCAGCGGCGGCACGCGGGGCTAGGGCGGATTCCACGTTCAAGGACCCCCACGCGCCCGTTGCCGCGCATCGCGTGGCGTCGTGCTCCCGCAGCGGTACCGACGCAGGCGCGGCATCGGCCATAGGACGGTGGTGACCCTGACGGGCATGGCGCTGGCGCGTCTTCGCTGTCGAAGGGTGCCAACCACCTGAAGGCGCGCAACGCTCCTCTGCCCCGCGGAGGGGACGGGCGATGCGTCATCGCACCAACGCCACCCATGGCATCGCATTGCGCTCTGCACGCCTGCGCCGCGCGCCTCACCGGACCTGCATGCTGGTCAGCGCGGCATGCGTCACAAAAAATTCATGAAAACCGCTGTCGGAACCGTCGCCGTGCACCGTCTTTATGGGTGCCACGCCACGTTGGCAACCCGACAAACGCCGCCTTATGCCACCTCGAACCGTGTTCCCTTGCTCTTCGCGCCTGCCTCAGGCCAGCCTGCTGGCGATCGCGCTGGCCGCCGCCACCATGGCCGCGTCGCTCGCTGCGCAGCCTGCGTCGCCTGCGGCATCGTCTGCTGCACTGCCGCCCGGCGACCTGGCCCAGACCCTGGCTGCGTTCTCGCGCGCCACCGGCCTGCAGGTGATCGCCGACCCGGCCTTGCTGCGCGGCAAACGCAGTTTGGGCGGCAGTGTCGCCGGCGACGCACGTCAGGCGCTGACGCAGCTGTTGCGCGATACCGAGCTGTCCTTCCGCCTCGACGGCGACACGGTCATCGTGCAGGGTGCCGATACGCAAGCCGGCGCCACCGCGCCCTCGGCGCCTGCAACCGCCGGCGCAGCAGCGATCGATCTGGACCAGATCGTGGTCACCGGCACCGCCACCCAGCAGCCGAAATTTCTCGCGCCATATGCGATCTCCACCATCAGCGCCGAGGCGATCGCACGGCAGGCGCCGCGCAGCATGGTCGACATGCTGCGTTCGGTCCCCGGCGTCACCGTGGAAAACTCCGGTGGCGAGGCCGGTGGCGAGAACGTGGTGATCCGCGGCCTGCCCTGGTCGGGCTTTCGCCTGCTCGACGTGCTCGAAGACGGCCTGCCGCTGTTCGAATCCAACTACGAACGCCAGCTGCAGATCGACGAGGTGTATCGCCTGGATCTGGGCACCACCGGCGCGGAGATCGTGCGTGGCGGCACCGCGCCGATCTACAGCAACAACGCCTCCGGCGGCGTGCTCAATTTCATCACCAACCACGGCACCGACACCGCGCAGGGCGCGCTCAAGCTGACCGCCGGATCCAATGCGCTAGGTCGCATGGACGGCAGCGTGTCCGGGCCGGTCAAGGGCAACGAGGACCTGCTGTACGCGGTCAGCGGGTTCTACCGGCAAAGCGACGGATTGCGTGATCCGGGCTTCGGCAACGGCAACCAGGGCGGTCAGATCAAGCTCGGTGGCACCTATAAATTCGACTACGGCAAGCTGTTCGCGGATTTCAAATACCTCAACGACCGCGGCGTGTTCTACAGCGCCATCCCGCTGACCGACCCGCGCAACGGTGCGTCGCTCGGCGATCTGATCGATCCCGGCACCGGCACCCTCAATAGCGCCAGCTTCCGCAACGTGCGGATCCGCACTCTCGACGGCGATGGCGGCAGCCGCGTGGAAACGCGCGACCTGGCCGATGGCGTGCACCCGATCACGCGCACCCTCACCGTGGGCGGCGACACCGAATTCGCCAACGGCTGGCGGCTCAGCGACAAGGCGCGCTACGTCAGTGGCGATGTGCGATTCAATGCGCTGTTCAATGGTGCGCCCACCGATGCGGCAGGCCTTCTGAGCAGCCGCCTTGATGCCGCGCGCGCCGCGTTTGCGGGAACGACAGCGCTGCGCTACGCCCTGGCCGGCACCAACACCGCGTTCGATCCTGCCGCCACCGCAGGTCTTGCCATGATCAACACCTGGTCGAGCACACGCACGCAGTACCGCGACTTCTTCAACGACCTGCGCCTGGGGCGGCTGTTCGATACCGGCGACGGCGGCAGCCACGAGGTGTCGATGGGCGTGAGTGTCAGCAGTTTCGGCATGCGCCAGCAGCAGCTCGGCAATGCCCTGTTGACCAACGTCAAGGACAACCCCGATGCCCTGGACATCCAGGCGCTGGACGCGGCTGGCCAGGTGCTCGGCACGCTCACCGAAAACGGCTTTACCGCCTACGGCAGCGGCGATCTGATCGGCGATAGCCACGGCACTGCCACCGCGCTGTACGCAGCCGATACCTGGAAGCTCAACGAGGCCTGGCAGGTGGACGCCGGCCTGCGCCGGGTGTGGCGCCGCGAGCAAGGCAATCGCGGCGTGATCGGCACGCAGACCCTGGCCAGCAGCGGGCCGCTGGCCGCACGCAGCATCAGCGGCCTGGTCGGCAGCGTGCCGTATGCAAAAAACCAGGCCGGCACCTCCTGGACCGTGGGCAGCTCGTATGCGTTTTCCGAGCCGGTCAACGCCTTCGTGCGCTATACGGAAACCTTCAGTTTCCCGCGTCTGAGCGAGCAGTGGGGCAATGTGGTCGGCGGCGCGGGCGGGCGGCTGCCCGACGGACGTGCTACGCCGGTGACGCCGATCCGCCAGGCCGAGATCGGCATCAAGTACGCCTCGCGGCCGCTGGATCTGGTGTTGATCGGCTTCTACAGCGATTTCAAGGATCTCAATTCCAGCACCTTTGTCGCCGATGGCGCCGGCATCCTGCGCAACGTGCCGTTGCTGATCGATACGCGCACCAGGGGCCTGGAACTGGAAGGCACCTGGCGGCCGACCGCGTCGCTGCAGATCACCGGTTCGCTCACTGCGCAGGACCCGCGCATCAGCGGCGCCGACACCTTCACCGGCCTGTCCGGTAACAGCCTGGTCGACAACGAGATTCCGCGCGTGCCCAAGCTCACCTGGTCGCTGCAACCCAGCTATCGTTTCCAGCTGGGCCAGGTCGACACGCGCCTGTACGCGACGTGGTTCGGAATCGGCCGACGCTTTCAGGATTTCACCAATGCCAGCGTGCTGCCCAGCTATCGCACGCTCGATGTCGGCGTGCACATGCAACTGGATTCCAACGTCAGCCTGCAGGTGCTCGGCAGCAATCTGACCGATTCGCACGGTTTAACCGAAGGCAATGCGCGTGCGCCTGGCGTGTCCGGCGATCTGGTCCGTGCCGACGCCACGGTGGGGCGGCCGCTGTTCGGTCGCAATGTCGTGGCCTCGCTGCAGTGGGAGTGGTAACCGGCTGCGAGCGCATACGGGGGTACTGCCGACGCGGCGCACGGCCGTGCGTCGGTGTCGGTTCCTCGCCTTCCAAGGAAACACCGCAATGCATTCTCTGCACTTGAACCGCCGCCGATTTCTCGGCGGTGTTGGCGCGGCCCTGACGGTCTGTATGCTGCCGCAAGGCGGGCGCGCTCAGGACGGCGCTGCACAGTTGGACAGCGTGCGCGAGCCGCTGAGCGCCTGGCAACCGGGAATGCTGGATATCCACCATATCGGCACCGGGCGCGGTAATGCGACGTTGCTGGTGTGCCCGGACGGCACCTCGATGATGATCGATGCCGGCGCCATCGACGGGCTGGACAAATATCTGATCGACCCGCTCCCCAATGCGTCGCGGCGACCTGGCGAGTGGGTCGGGCGCTACGTCAGGCGGCATCTGGCGCAGGCCAACCGGCACGAGATTGACGACTTCGTGCTGACCCATTTCCATCGCGACCATATGGGCGAACGCCAGCCGGACACGCCAATGGCGAGCAACGGCAAGTACGCGATGACCGGCCTGATCGATGTGGCGCAGCTGGTACCGATTCGCCGGTATCTGGATCGCGGCTATCCCGATTACGATTTTCCCGCACCGTTGCACGACCCCAATCAACTGAATTACCGCGCCTTCATCCAGGCCGAACTGGCGCGTGGTGCGCGGGTGGAGCGTTTCCGTGCAGGCGTGGCCGACCAGCTGCGTCTGCGCCGCACACCGGCGGCGTATCCGCAATTTTCCGTGCGCAACCTGGTGGTCAATGGGGAGCTGTGGACCGGCCAGGGCGAGCAGACCCGCAGCGTGTTCCCACCCGGCGCGGTGCCGACCGAAAACGAGTGCTCGTTGGCGCTGCGCATGGACTATGGCGCGTTCAAGTACTACAGCGGCGGCGATCTTTCCAACAACACCAACTATGGCGACGATCCCTGGCGCGACGTGGAAACGCCGGTGGCGCAGATCGCCGGTCCGGTGGATGTGGCGGTGGTCAATCACCACGCGTATGCCGATGCCATGGGTCCGGCCTGCGTGCGTGCGCTGCGCCCGCGTGCCTTCGTGATCCTGACCAACGATTCGGCGCATCCCTCGGTCACGCCACTGGAAAACATGCTCAGCCAGCGGCTGTATCCCGGGCCGCGCGACATCTACGCCACCGCGATGAAGCCGGAGAACATCGTCGCCAACAAGCGCGTGCGCGAGATGACCAGCAGCAACGGACACGTCGTGGTGCGGGTGGCGCCGGGCGGCGCGGAGTACCGCATCGTGGTGCTGGACAACAGCGACGAATCAGACCGCGTGCTGGCTGTGCACGGCCCGTATCGCAGCGGTGCGCGCGGATCTGTCACGGAGGGCGCGCAGGCGGGATAGGCCCCTGGCAGCGCGGATCGTCCACTGCGGTTATCGTGCGGGTCGCCAGCCATCCCAGGAGCAAGCCCATGCGCCGTTTGACCGCTCAGGATTTCCACCCCGATCTGCTCGCGCTGTACGACGGCTATGTGCACGGCAAGCTCAGTCGGCGCGACTTTCTCGACCGCGCCGCTGCATTCGCGGTGGCCGGGTTGAGTGCGACCGCGATCTTGGAATCGCTAAGCCCCAACTACGCGCTGGCGACCCAGGTGGAATTCACCGACCCGGATATCGTGGCCGAGTACATCCGGTATCCCTCGCCCAATGGGCATGGCGAGGTACGCGGCTACCTGGTGCGCCCGGCCAAGGTGACCACACCGGTGCCGGGTGTGGTGGTGGCGCACGAGAACCGCGGCCTGAATCCCTATATCGAAGATGTGGCGCGGCGGGTGGCCAAGGCCGGCTTCATCGCATTGGCGCCCGATGGTTTGAGTTCGGTTGGCGGTTATCCCGGCAACGACGAAAAGGGCCGCGCGCTGCAGCAGCAGGTCGAGCCCACCAAGCTGATGAATGACTTCTTCGCTGCGGTGGAATTTCTGATGCGACCCGACAACAGCACCGGCAAGGTCGGCATCACCGGCTTCTGTTACGGCGGCGGCGTGGCCAATGCCGCCGCGGTGGCGTATCCCGAGCTTGCGGCCGCCGTGCCGTTCTACGGCCGCCAACCGGCCGCCGAGGAGGTCGCACGCATCCGTGCGCCCTTGCTGCTCCATTACGCGGCGCAGGACGAACGCGTCAACGCAGGCTGGCCAGCCTACGAGGCCGCGCTCAAGGCGCAGCAGAAGGTCTACGAGGCCCATGTCTACCCCAGCACCAATCACGGCTTCCACAACGATTCCACCCCGCGTTACGACAAGGCCGCCGCCACGCTGGCGTGGGACCGCACGATCGCGTGGTTCCGCAGGTATTTGGTTTAGGGAGCGAGCGGGGAGAGGCGTGCATGTCAGTCATGCCGTGCACGCGCCACGATCGTGGCGTCCGGTAATGCACCTTTCGCCGGTCGGCCGCACATAGCCCACGCAGAAGCCATGCCTCGGTAGGAGCGCGCTTGCGCGCGAAGAAGCGTTACCGGTAACACCCCATCGCGCCCAAGGGCGCTCCTACGAAGCGCGCGGCGTTGTAATTAGCCAATGACGTTCTGCCTGCATCGAGGGAAGGTGGCACGCCGCGCCGATGAGGTTGCGTGAGAAGCCACGCCTACTGCACATCGCTCAGCGCCCGCAGCAACAGCTACTTGATGGCAAAAACGCTCGCCCTATAAGCGCCCACGATCATCTCGTTGGGCAACGCCCTTTGCGTTCGTCCGCACATAGCCCACGCAGAAGCCATGAACTGGTAGGAGCGCGCTTGCGTGCGAGGAAGCTCTACCGGTAACACCCCATCGCGCCCAAGGGCGCTCCTACCCCGTGCGACGCTTTCAAGTGGGACGTGGATAGCGGGAGCCGCGCAATCCAATCGCGGCCCCAACCGTGTACAGCCGCCCGAAATACCGCAGAGCGCGAAGCCGATCACACTTGCATGACAGGGTGTTGACACCGATGTCATCGCCGCCCTAGCGTCGCTGGGCAGGCGCTTGCGCCGAGCGGTCGGGGGGCCATCGGACAGGGGGCGGCGATGCGGTGCATCGCTCGCAGGCGTCATTGCAGCAGCACGCCACGCCGGCCTTGTCCGGCTTTCTCCCGGGGATCTTATGAACTGCCGCAGTCATCGTCTTGCCTTGTCGATTTCCCTCTCGCTCGTGCTGGGCGCCGCCGTGCAACCGGCCAGCGCTCAGCAAACCGACGCGGACAGCCCGCGTGCCACCTCCACCCTGGACGCAGTCAGCGTCACCGGCTCGCGCATCAAGCGGGCCCAGGTGGAAGGTGCGCAGCCGGTGGTCACCATTTCTGCGCAACAGATCCAGCAGGAAGGCTTCGCCACCGTCTACGACGTGCTCAACAGCATGAACCAGCAAGGCTCGGTGGAAGCCGACACGCAGTGGGGCTCGCACACGCCCAATGCCTCGCCGATCAATCTGCGCGACCTCGGCCCGGGGCGCACGCTGCTGCTGGTCAACGGCCGCCGCGTGGCCGATTACCCGCTGCCCTACGGCGGCGAAAGCAACTTCTCCAACTACAGCAATATTCCCTCCGCCGCGGTGGAGCGCATCGAGATCCTCACCGGCGGCGCGTCGGCAATTTACGGCTCCGATGCCGTGGCCGGTGTGGTCAACGTGATCCTCAAGCGCGACTACCAGGGCGACCAGGTGCGCCTGCGCGGCGGCACCGCCACCGAGGGCGGTCGCGACAGTTTCGATGTGTCCTGGGCCGGTGGCCGCACCGGCGAGAACTGGAGCCTGACCTACGCGCTGCAGGCGACCCGGCGCGACCCACTGAGTGGGCGCGACCGCGCACAGATGGACGATTCGGACGACATGTCCTATTCCAACTGGACCGGGCAAAACCGCCTGTACGGGTTCAACCCGTTCACCGGCCTGAGCCTGGTCGATGCCAACACCAACGAACGTCTGGCGCCGCCAGCGGGCACCTGCGCGCGCTTCGGTGGCGAATTCGTCGATGCCTCGCGGCTGAGCTACAACCAGAACACCGGCGCGCTCACCAACGCCGGCGATTATTGCGGCATGGCGCGCGATTACGCGGACTGGGGCTTGGTCACCGGCAGCGAAGATTATTCGGCGTATCTCTACGGCACCTGGCGCTTCGGCGAGCACACAGAAGCCTGGGCCACGTTCTCGGCCAACCGCAGCATCGGCCGCTGGACCTACGACCCGCCGTACGCGTATCTGGGCCCGTTCCAGGATGCCGACACCGGCCGCTCGTTGTATGCGATCCGCCAGATGACGCGCCGCGAGGCCGGTGGCTGGGACCGCCTGGCCAACTACAACAAGGAACAATCCTGGGACCTCAGCGCTGGCCTGCGCGGCGTGTGGGCCGACCGTTTCGATTGGGAACTGAGCGTGGGCCGCTCGCGCTACACCGTGGACGAATACGTGCGCACCGTGGACACCGCGCGCGCTACCGACTATTTCCTCGGCAGCCCGTTGGGCACCGCCGCCGATGGCAGCTCCATCTATGCCGTCAACACCGCGCGCTGGTATGCGCCGCTGTCTTCGGAGCAATACGATTCATTGGTGGTGAAGTCGCACAACTCGGCCTATTCGTGGGTGAATCAGGCCGCTTTCAGTCTCAGCGGCGATCTGTTCCAGGGCTGGGCCGGGCCGATCCGCTTTGCCACCGTGGCCGAAGTGGCCAAGCAGGGCTACCAACTGTCGCCTGACCCGTGCGCCAACGCGTGTTACCCGGTGGACGTTGTCGACAGCGGCGGCGGCGAACGCCTGCGCAGTTCGGCCGGGCTGGAATTGCAGATCCCGCTGTTGTCCACGCTGAGCGCCAACATCGCCGGCCGATACGACCGCTACGGCAATTACCGCTCCTCGGCGGTGCAGACCGAAGTCGGCACGCAAAGCGACACCACCTGGAGCGCCGGCCTGGAGTGGCGGCCCATCGATAGCCTGCTGTTTCGCAGCACGCTGGCCACCAGCTTCCGCGCACCGGACATGCATTACGTGCTCGGCGAACCCAGCTCCACCAACCAGACGGTGATCGACCAATACCGCTGCATTTCCTCCGGCGCGTATCTCACCGGCAGCTGCAACGACGAGAACAGCAATATCTACTACACCGTGGATTTAAACCGCCGCGGCACGCCGGATCTACGCTCGGAAACCGGGCGCTCGTTCACCGGCGGCGTGGTGTGGGATATCGCGCAAGGCCTGTCGTTGAGCGTGGATTACTACCGCATCCAACTGGAGGAAATGATCAAGGATCTGGATCGCGACGAGATCCTGTCGGCTGAAGCCGGCTGCCGCACCGGCACCACCGTCAGCGGCGGCGCCTGGAACAATCCAGGCGGGGCAGGCTATTGCGACACCATCACCTCGCGCGTGCTGCGCAATGCCGACGGCACCATCGCCAGCATCGAGCGCGGCCCGATCAATCTGGCGCAGATGGAAACCTCCGGCATCGATGCGTCGTTGAAATATCGCCTGAGCACCGCCGGCTGGGGCAACTTCCAGTTGTCGCTGGACTACAACACCCTGATCGCCTACCGCGAGCAGATCTATCGCACCGACAGCGACGAAAACCGCCGCGACGAACGCGTGCGTAGCCGCGTGCGTGGCAGCGTGCATTGGGACAACGGCGGCGCCTGGGACTGGACGGTGTACTTCCGCCGGCTCGGTTCGATGCGTGCAGTCAACTGGGGCACCTGCGCACGCTTCGACGATGGCTACCAGCCCAGCGCCGCCGACGAATGCCTGGTAACCGATACCGCCAACGTGCATCTGGGTGAAACCAGCAAGCGCTACTTCGGCCGCGTGGGCCCGGCGATCTACTGGAACCTGAGCACCGGCTACAAGATCACCGACCACGCCAAGGTCAACTTCTATGTCAACAACGTGTTCAACGAAGTGGGGTACGAGAACAAGGAGCGCTTCTACGGCTACGGGTTCTACAACACCACGCTGTTCAACCCGATCGGCCGCGAAGTGGCGGCGGAGTATGTGTTTACGTTCTGAGTTGCGGTGAGCGCCTCCATGCCACGTCGCGATGGCGTGGCATGGAGGATGCCGAGTGCGGAGACGGATGCGGTTGCGGTGGGATTGGCGGCTTGAGTCTCGCGTTGGCGAGCGCCGCAACGGGATTCGTTATTAGGGGTTGGGGAGTTATTTGGAGCGGCGTCGCGCGACGTTGCGACTGCCGCAATCGCATGGCATCTACAGCTGTGCAGCTGAGTTAAGCGCGCGATGTTTGGCCGCGTGCTTTCATGCACGCGATGAAACTGAGTTGAGCAGCATTTTCAGGATGCATGCTTGCAGGAAAAGAGGGTAAGCAGCTACGCGCAGCCTCTGCATCAGCCGTGGGAGTTGCCGCACAGCAGTTGCCGTCTCAGGTATTGCCGTTGCCCAGGCACACTAGGCGCGCGCCAGCAGGGATCTGCACTGGCGTGTCGCGCAGCAGATCGATGCCCAGAATCACGGCCGGGCGCGTGTGCAGCTGCATGACCTTGAACACCGGCAGATCGCTGACGCGGACCTCGCCTGCACCATGCGACCACGTGCCAATGCGCAGCGACTGTAAGGTATACAGCCAGGTCGGCACGCTGGCCGCGCCCAGCCCGCGGGTGCCCGTGGCACGCTGGCGTAGCCGCGCATCGCCCTCGGCCAGACCCAGCGCACGGACTGCCGCAGTATTGAGCACGCTCTGCGCCGCGCCGGTATCGATGATGGCCAGCGCCTCCGCCAGCGCGCCGGTATCGCCCTGCAGCTGCGCCTGCACGATGCCGAAGCGCTGCAGCATCGCCGGGCGATCGGGCAGCGCATTGGCAATGCAGCCACGCGTGTCGAGCGTGCCGGGCGGCGACAACGTGAGCTGCCCGGCGGGCAGGTCGAAGCGGGTGTCGAAACGGCCCAGGATGTCGTTGCCCAGAATACCGTCGATGCCGGTGCCGGCCTTGCCGCCCAGTGCGGAGAGGTCGGTCACCATCAGGCTGGCTTTCAACGCCAGGCTGCCTGTCTGTAGATCGAGGCTACGCGTGCGTTGTGGCGCCGCGCTGCTGCCGCCGGCCCCGTGGATCACATTGTCGTGCTGCGCGCGGTCAATGACCTGCGCGGCCTCGGCCACGGACAGATCCAGCACGGTGGCACCGGCCGCGGTATCCACCACAAAGCTCAAGGGCCGCGCGATGCTGGCGATCTGTAGCTGCACACGCGGGTGCTTGCCCTGCAGGGTTAACGGGATCTGGTGTGCTTGCGTCTGCGTCGGAGCGGGCGCTGCGGCCAGCAGCCCGCTGGTCCCTGCGACGCAAAGGCCAATCAAAAGACTCCAGGAATGCATGCGAATGGCGGCACGTCCGTGTGGGTGACGCGCTGATCCTACCGCGCGCTCACCCGGCGGAGGCAAGCAGAAGCATTGCCACCACCAACGCCTGCGTTGGCCATTGTTTGTCTGCATCGCATCGATTGAGCCCTGCAATCAAGCACAGTGTTGCGGCGCCAGGCTGCACGTCGACAATCCCTTGCCGCGCAACGCCTGCGCCGACTTCCGTCTCACCAGTAGTCAGAAACCGCGCCGTTGCATGCATGCCGAACCGCCAGCGCACGCCCCGCGCGTCGGAGTTCCGTTGCCGATGAAACAGTGGCACTCCCGAAACGTGCGTGTTATCAATGCATCCCATGAACGCACCCCGCAGCCAATTTTATTTTTGGTACTACGGTTTTCCGATGCCGCTGGCGGAGGAAGGAGTGCGCTCACCCTGAAGGAAACTTCAGCAGCATTCCCGAAAAGCCGCCAGCGCACACTGGCGGCTTTTTTGTTGCCGCCTCGCCTGGCTTCCCTGATGCACCGCCGACCCGAGACAACGCTATGCCGCCGCTGACCGATGACCTGCGCATCCGCAAGATCGAACCGTTGACCCCGCCCTCGCAGCTGCTGTCGCTGCTGCCCTGCGATGAGCGCGCCTCCGAGACCGTCACCAACGCACGTGCCGCCTTGCACGAGATTCTGCACGGGCGCGACGACCGCCTGGCGGTGGTGATCGGTCCTTGCTCGATCCACGACCCCGTGGCCGCCATGGAGTACGCGCAGCGTCTGCGCCCCTTGCGTGAGCAGTTTGGCGATGCGCTGGAAATCGTGATGCGCGTGTACTTCGAAAAGCCGCGCACCACCATCGGCTGGAAGGGCCTGATCAACGACCCGGACCTGGATGGCAGTTTCCAGATCAACAAGGGCCTGCGGGTGGCGCGTGGCTTGCTGCGCGATATCAACAACCTCGGCCTGCCGGCTGGCGTTGAATTTCTCGACATCATCTCGCCGCAGTACATCGCTGACCTGGTGGCCTGGGGCGCGATCGGTGCGCGTACCACCGAAAGCCAGGTGCATCGCGAAATGGCCTCCGGCCTGTCGTGCCCGGTCGGTTTCAAAAACGGCACCGGTGGCGACGTCAAGATTGCCGTGGACGCGGTGGGTGCGGCCTCGCATCCGCACCATTTCCTGGCGGTGACCAAGGATGGCCACACCGCGGTGGCGGCCACCGCGGGCAATCCGGATTGCCATGTGATTTTGCGCGGCGGCAAGCAGCCCAACTTCGACGCCGCCAATGTGGAAGCATCCAGCCAGGTGCTCAACAAGGCAGGGTTGCCGGCGCGGCTGATGATCGACGCCAGCCACGCCAACAGCGGCAAGAACCCGGACAACCAGCCCAAGGTCATCGACGACATTGCAACGCAGCTGGAAGGCGGCGAGACGCGCATCGTTGGCGTGATGGTGGAAAGCCACCTGGTCGGCGGCCGGCAGGAACTGGTGCCGGGCGGCACGCTGACCTACGGCCAGAGCATCACCGACGGTTGCCTGGATTGGGACACCTCGCTGCAGGTGCTGGAGCGCCTGGCGAGTGCGGTGCGTGCACGTCGTGCGCGGCGGGTTGCCGAGGCGGCGTGATCGTTGAAGCAGCGGTGTGAGAATACGAGGCTTCGCCCGCACCCTCATCCGGCGCTCCGCGCCACCTTCTCCCGGTGGGAGAAGGGATAAAGTCCCTCTCCCGTCGGGAGAGGGGTTGGAGTGAGGGTACGGCGGAAGACAGCCATTCCAAGTCGTGTGCCTGCAACTGACCTGACGTCGCAACAAGTGCGCATGTGTAACAGAGTCAGAGCCCAGAACATTTGACTGCAGCACATCAAAAGCGCATCACATTCATGGTTCGGCATCGTCAAGCAGCACTGAAATATTCAAGGCGCAACACATAAAAACGCGGCACATCCAAACGCAGCACGTCCAAACAAGTGCTTGCACGCCGGCGGCGTTGACGTCGGTGGCGATAATCTCGTTGGCACGAGCGACCAACAAAACGCATCGAGTAGCCTGACGGTGAGCACACTAGTATTGGTCGATAGCGCTCTAAAACAAGAACGTCGGGCCGGCACAGGGAGCCGGCCCGACGGATTGGACACCACCCAGTGATGACCCGATGCCACCGGCGGCAGGAGGGGAGAGAGGGGCGTCCTGCCGCCGGTGACGGGCGGGCAGGAACGTTATCCGCGACGCACGTGCCAGCGCGATGTCGCAGCGTGGCAACGCCAGCAATGAAGTTCGGGAAGCGTTAATGCCAGGTATGGCAATCGCATGTTGAGCTCTGTGCTGTGCGTGCTCACCGACAAAAGCAGGGCTGCAGCGCAGCGTTCGCATGCTGCAAGAATCAGAAGGGTAGGAGCGTTGCCGTCGAACCATGGCGTCCCCGAAAGCACCGTGCTGCGCAGCTTCAGCGCAGCAGTAACAACAGCAACAGCAACAACAACAGCAGCAACAGCAACAGCAACAGCAACAGCAACAGCAAGGCAGTTCGCATTGCCACAGCATGATTTATGCGTGTTGCGAAAAGCGACGACACCCATGATGCGAGCCGCTAAGGCTGCGGCGCCGCCAAGCATCTACGGAAAAGCACCGGCCCAAGTTGAAGTTCGTGCAACACATTGATCGCGCCGCAAAGAGCGGCTGAAACTGACGAATCCCGAATCCCGAATCCCGAATCCCGAATCCCGAATCCCGAATCCCGAATCACCCCAACATATCTCCAGTCTCCAGCCACCGCTGGTGCCACGCCAATGCTTCGGTCAGCAGATGCGGCGTGTGCTTGCCATAGCTGTCGCGATTGGCACGTGTCACGTAGTCTTCCAGCGCGTCGCGGTAACGCGGGTGCACGCAGTGCTCCAGCAGCTGGCGTGCACGTTGCTTGGGCGTCAGGCCACGCAGGTCGGCCAGGCCTTGTTCGGTGACGATTACCGAGACGTCGTGTTCGGTGTGGTCGACATGGCTGACCATCGGCACGATCGAGGAAATGCTGCCGGCCTTGGCGATGCTGGGGCTGAGGAAGATCGACAGGAACCCATTGCGCGCGAAGTCGCCCGAGCCGCCGATGCCGTTCATGATGCGGCTGCCCATGACATGGGTGGAGTTGACGTTGCCGTACAGATCGGCCTCGATCATGCCGTTCATGCCGATGCAGCCCAGCCGCCGCACCAGCTCGGGATGGTTGGAGATTTCCTGCGTGCGCATCACGATGCGCTGCCGGTAGAAATCGATGTTGCGTTTGAACTCTTCGTTGCCTTCCGGGCTGAGCGCAAAACCGGTGCACGAGGCATAACGCAAGACGCCATCGCGCAGCAGCGCAAGCATGCCGTCCTGGATCACTTCGGTGAAGGCTTCCAGGTCGCGGAAACCGCTACGCGCCAGGCCGGCCAGCACCGCATTGGGAATATTGCCCACGCCCGATTGCAGCGGCAGCAGGTTCGGCGGCAGACGACCTTTGCGCACCTCGTGGCGCAGGAAGGCGATCAGGTGTTCGGCGATGCGCTCGCTGCTGTCATCGGCAGCGGCAAACGGGCTGTTGCGGTCCGGGCCATGCGTACGCACCACGGCCACGATCTTGTCCGGGTCGCAGCGCAGGCTTGGCTCGCCGATGCGGTCGTCGCCGTGCAGCAGCGGAATCGGTTTGCGGTGCGGTGGCAGCGCGGTGCCGTAATACACATCGTGCATGCCATCCAGGCCAGCCGGCTGCCAGTCGTTGACCTCGATGATCACTTTGCTGGCCAGGTCCAGCCAGGTCTTGTTGTTACCGATGGAGGTGGACGGCACCAGACTGCCATCGGCGCGGATCGCCGACACTTCCACCACCGCGGTGTCGATCTGCCCGTAGAAGCCGAACCACACGTGCTGGGCAACGTGGCTCAGATGGATATCGATGTAGTCCAGCGTGCCGGCATTGATGCGCTGGCGCGCATCCGGGTCGGACTGGAACGGCATGCGCATGGCGATGCCGTCGGCCTTGGCCAGCGCGCCATCGAGCTCTGGCGCGGTGGAGGCGCCGGTCATCAGCTTGATCTGGAACGCTTCGCCCTGCAGGTGCGCCGCTTCGATGCGCTGCGCCAGCGCCATCGGCACTGCCTTGGGATAACCCGACCCGGTGAAGCCGCTCATCGCCACGGTCTCGCCGGGCTGGATCAGCGCAGCGGCGGCCTCGGCAGAGACCAGGCGGTCGCGCAGCGGCGCGTTGAGGATGCGTTCGTCGGACATGGGCGGCATAGCGGGTGACCGGGGAAGCCGAATTATCGCCGCTGCACTGCCTGGGCGGGCTTCGACAATGATGCAATGGTGTGTTCGCGCAGGCGGCGGAGCAGGCATTCACGCGTCGCCGTCGGCCCAACCGGGATAGTGGCGGCGGACTCATCACACTGCGCACCCATGCCCTCTCTTCGCGATCGCTTCCAGCGCTGGCCCCGGCCATGGCGCATTGCAGTGGTCGTGTTGCTGGGGCTTTATGTGCTGTATCTGCTGGCAGGCAACATTTTTCTCAACACGCCGCTGTTCGATGCCACCACCAACCGGCAGCCGCACAAGTTCACCATGCAGACCGGCCCGGCAATCACGGTGTTTCCGGGGCAGGTGATGGCCTGGAACGTGCGCATGCGCGGGCAGGCCAACCGGACCGTGTACGTCTTCCATGCCGACCGCGCACATGCGCGCATCGCGCTGCTGCCGTTGTTCCGGCGCGAGGTGCGGCTGCCGTGGCTGCATGCGTCCGGCCTCAGTGCCGAGGTTGAAACCGCCGAAAAGGCCATCCCGCCGCCGCCGCGCGGCAACCGCGGCTGGACGCTGCGCTTCGATGCGATCAGCAGTACCAGTATCCGTAGTGCACGCCTGGGCAAGCTGCTCATCGCCGGGCACGGCCACGGCACGGTGGGTTTTCTCAAACAGCTCAAGGGCGGGCCGTCGGAGTTGTTCCCTTCCGAAGCGGGCTTTACCGATGCGGTGGTCAGCTACGACGGCGTGCAGGTGTTCAACGGCGCGCAACTGGACGCGCAGTTCCAGTTCCCCCGCCATTACCGCGACCAGGCGCCGGGGCTGCGCAAGCTCGGCATCACCCGTGCACGCCTGAAGCTCAACGCCAGCACGGTGGCGCTGAAGATCGACACCGGCGCGCCGCACGTGGACATCAGCAGCGGCCCCTCCGCCGCACGCGTGGAGGCCGATATCACGCTGGAAAACGGGGCCTTGAAGCCGGGTAGCCGCGCGGTGTGGCGGCTGCCGTTGCTGGCCGGTGTGGGTGCGACCGATCGCGGCATGCTCGCACTGCAGCTGGATGTAGCGCAGGACATCCGCGTGCAGGCACGGCTGCCGCGCGATGCCGACACAGGCAGCGAACTCGATGCCGATCTGCGCATCGCCGGCCGCAGCATTCCGTTCGCCGCACCGGCGCAACTGCTGCCGCGCCTGTCCGGGCAGATGCGCGGCCGCTGGAAGTTTGAGTCGCTGAACTGGATCGCCGAGTTGTTCGTGCGCAAGCCGTGGTTTCAGCTGGAAGGCGGTGGCCTGGTCGAGGCGGATCTGCGCCTGGCGCAGGGGCGGCTGGCCAGTGGCAGCACGCTGGATATCCCGCGGGTGGAAGCGGTGGCACAGGTGGCTGGCACCCGCCTGGCCGGTGTTGCCAAGGCACACGGGCACATCGACGATGCCGCCACGCCGCAGGCGCATCTGGATGTGGGCATCCCCACGTTCAGGGCTACGCCCAGCGATGCGCCACGGCAGGTATTGCTGGACGGCCGCGACCTGCAACTGGCCATGCAGGGCGATGCGGAGTTGGCGCGCCTGCGCGAAACAATGAAGGCGCAGCTGCGTTTCAGCGATGCGCGCGTGCCGGACCTCACTGTCTACAACCGCTATCTTTCCGGCAAGACCGTGCGCCTGTTGGGTGGCAGCGGCCGGCTGAGTGGCGATGTGGCGCTCAATGCGGCCGGTGACGTGGGCAACGGCCATGCGGACCTGCGCGGGCAGGGCGCGCACCTGTCCATCGCCGGCATCCAGATGCGCGGCGATGCGCAATTGCAGGCGACCCTGCGGCGTGCCGACTTCAAGGCCAAGTTCTTCGACCTGAGCGGCACGCACATTCGCTTGCGCAACATGCGCGTGGGCGATGCCGCCACCGACGCCGCCTGGTGGGGCGAGGTGAAGGTGCCGGCCGGCACGATTCAGGCCACCGCGCCCTTCCAGGTGGATGCCGATGCGGCCGTGCGCATGCGCGATGCCGCGCCGCTGCTGTCGGTGTTCGCACAACGCGCCGATTACCCGCGCTGGGTGCTGGGCCTGCTGGATGCCGACCAGCTCGACGCCACCGGCCGGCTGCGCTGGCGCAAGCAGCAGGTGGTGGTGGACGACCTGCACGCGGAGAACGCACGCCTGTCGCTACGCGCGCGCCTGGCAATTGACGATGAGCACAAGCGGGGCGACCTGTATCTGCGCTGGGGCGTGCTTGGTGCAGGCATCGAGCTCGATGGGCAACAGCGCCAATGGCATCTGGCCGGCGCACGCGAGTGGTACGAGGGGCGCCCGTCCTTGCTGCCGCCGATGGCGAACAAGAAGTGAGCGTGTGCGTAGGAGCGCACCTGGGCGCTAGGTGACCTACCGGTAACGCCACATCGCGCCCGGGGTGTGCTGCTATGGTCTGCTGCGACTGAGCCGATACGCAGGAGCAACTACCAATGCATCTAGTTCGTGGGAAACCACTTTTGTCTCGGTCTGTCGTCATCGGCATGCTTACACAGCGTTGGTGACGCGAATAGCCACGTAGGAGCACACCTGGGCGCAATGAGGATTTCGGTAACGCCCCGTCGCGCCCGGGTGCGCTTCTACGGGTTGCTGCGTCTGACGGAAATATGCAGGAGCAATCGCAAGCGCGTTTGCTCGCGGGTAACCGGACGTGTGGTGGTCTTTTGTCATCGGTGCGCGTACACCGCGTCTGGGTGAGGCGGATAGCCACGTAGGAGCGCGCCTGGGAGCGACAAGGATTTACTGGTAATGCCCGTTGCGCCCGGGTGCGCTCCTGCAAGATGCTGTGAGCGATGGGATCGCCGCAGATGCATGCAATGCCCCGATCACGCCCATCGCGATGCGCACCGCTGCGCGTGACAATCACGCCTGGCTTGGCACACTGCGCTGTGCCGCCTGCGCGGTCTTCAGGAGCTTGCCGTCATGACGATGCCTGTCCGCGCCCGTTGGCGTGCCGTGCCCCGCGCCGTGCGTTGGCCGGTGCTTGCGGTGGTGGCGCTGTACGCCGCGTACCTGCTTCTCGGCAATCTGTTCCTCAACACGCCGCTGGGCACTGCCGCACTCAATCGCACGCCGGACCGCTTCGCCATGCAGTGGCGCGCGGGGATGACCTGGTGGCCCGGCCGCCTGACCCTGTGGGACGTCAACTTGCACGGCCGCACGACGCGCAGCCGTTGGGAGGCGAGCGCGGACCGCCTGCATGGCCAGGTGCGCTTGCTGCCGCTGTTGCATCGCCAACTATTGGTGCCGGAGCTGCATGCACAGGGTGTGCGCGGCGGCTTGCATGCCTCCGACCTGCCTGGCGCTGCTGTGGCATCTCCCGCGCCTGCGTCGGCAACTGCAACTGCAACTGCATCTAGCGCCGCAGCTACAGCGGCAGCTACAAACGGCGCCTCTACGCCACGCACTTCGCCAGCCGATGGGATGCCAGCCAATCCTGCTGCAGCCAATGCAGCCAATGCAGCGAATGCATCCGCCATCTCAGCCGACCAGGCACCCACCGCAGCCACCGCACCCACTGCCGCAACCACCACGGCAACCACGCAGTCAGCAGCACGCTCCACCCGCAGTCAAACCCACTCCCCCGCGTGGACGTTGCAGTTCGATCGCATCGTCGCCGAGCAGGTGCAGGCGCTGACACTTCGCCAGCTGCAGATCGCCGGTGACGGGCAGCTGCAATTCGGTTTGTTCAAGCAATTGCGCGGCGGGCCGATCGAAGTGTTTCCATCGCGCGCGGTGTTCGAACACGCCACGCTGCATTGGGCCGGCACCGAACTGCTGCGCAATGGCCAGTTACGGGTGGAAGCCAGCATTGCCCGGTATACCGCGGCGCAGGCACGCGGCTTGGCAGTGTTGCAACTCACCGACGCGCTGATCGGTGTGCGTGGCAATACCGCCGCGCTGGAAGTGACACGCGATGCGCAAGGAAAAACCAGGCTCAAGACGCGGGCCGGGCAAGGCCGCGCCGATGGCGAGCTGCGCTGGGCGCGCGGTGAACTGCAGCCGGGGAGCCGCCTGCAATGGCGGACGCCGTTGCACGACGGCACTCGCACACCAAACGCATTGCTGGGCGAGCTGGCCGCGCAGTTGCAGGTGGATCAGGACATACGCCTGCGCGTCAGCATGCCCGAGCCGGCCGATGCCGGCCTGACGTTGGATGCGGACCTGCGCGTGCAGGGCCGGCGGTTGCCACTGCAGGCGCCGCGCAACCTGTTGCCGCGGACGTCCGGGCACGCGCGCATGCATTGGCAGCTCGCCTCGCTGAGCTGGATTCCGGCACTGTTTCCCGGCGTGGACTGGCTGACGCTGGAGGGCGACGGCCTGGTGGATGCAGACCTGCGCATCGTGCGCGGACAGCTGGCCGCTGGCAGCCGATTGCAGGTGCCGCGCGTCACCGCGCGCGTGGGCGTGATGGAACACGCCATCGAAGGCCAGGCCAGCGCCGACCTGCGCGTGGAGGCCGATGCCGCCGGCCATCTGCTGCCGTCGCTGGCACTGCGCATGCAGCAGTTCTCGATTGCCCACCGCACGGCACTAACGCGCCCGTTCGTTCAAGGGCGCGATCTGCGCCTGGACCTGCAGACCCGCGCCGACGCACGCACCCTGGCCAGCTTGCGCGACACCACCCGCGCGCATCTGGTGTTCACCAATGCGCGTGTGCCAGACCTGCGCGCCTATAACCGCTACCTGCCGCAACAGCAGCTGCGGTTCGATGGGGGCAGCGGTGCGCTCAGTGGCGATCTGCAGATCGAGCCGGGTGGACGTATCGGCAAGGGCGGTTTGCGCATCGCCGCGCGGGCGGCACGCCTGCAGTTTGCCGGGCTCGCGTTGCGCGGCGATGTGGATGCAAACCTGCGACTGCAACGCGGCGATCTGCGTGCAGAAAATTTCCGCCTTGATGCCAGCCAGATCAACCTGCGCAATGTCGGTTTCACCGGCCCCGATGGACAGCGACGCGATGGCTGGTGGGCGCGCATCGTGCTGGATGACACGCACATGCACTGGCATGCGCCAGTAGGCGTGGACGGACGCGTGCGCATCGACGTGCGTGACCTGGCGTTCTTGATGGCCATCTATGCACGTGATCGGTCGTTGCCCAACTGGATGGTGCGGCTGGTGGATGCCGGCCAGGCGCAGCTCACCGCGCGCGTGCATTGGCAAGGCGATGAGGTGATCGTGGATCGATTGCAGGCGCACAACGCGCGTTATCAGGTGGATGCACGTTTGCGTCTGCGTGGCACGCAGCGCAGCGGCAGCCTGTTGGCGCGCTGGGGTGTATTGAGTGCGGCGGTGGGCTTGCGCAACGACACGCCGGAATGGCATCTGCTACGCGCCGCCGAGTGGTATCGCGCGCAGCCGGATCTGTTGCGCTGAGGCCCGCGCGTGGCGGATCCGGTGTGAAGGAAACACTCTAGTTCTGTACTGCCGGGTATTGTTTTGCAGTGCAGCGTGCAAGTCGCCGAACAGGCGCGCACTATGATCCTGCATCCCGACGTGGGGGAGGGAGCAAAGCCCGCTGGCAGTTCGCTGCAAGCGGGCTTTTTTATTGCCTGAACAGTCTACGCCGTGAGTCTGCGCGCGTGCTCAGGGCAGCGGCAGCATCCACAGACACGGCCCGCCGGTGATGAACAGCCGCTGCTGTGCCTGGTCGAAGGTGCAGTTGGAGGCGGTGCCCGGGGTGGGGATGTGCCCGAGCAGCTGCCCGTCGCTGTCGAATACGCACACGCCGGTGCCGGAGCTGCTCCATAGCCAACCGCCGCGATCCACACAGAAGCCATCCGGCAGCCCGTCCGGGACGCTGGCGAAGTGGCGGCGGTCGTGCAGCGCGCCGTCGCGCCAGGCAAACGCGGTGATTTCCACGCTGCCGTGTCCCTGCTCCGGCGTCTGCGAGACGTACAAGGTCTGCTCGTCGGGCGAGAACGCCAGCCCGTTGGGGTGGTCCAGGTCGGCCATGCGCTGCAGCGGGCCGCCGTCCGGCGGCAGCCGGTACACGCTGTGGTGGGCGAGCTCCGGATCGGCCGGGCAGCCCTGGCTGGGTTTGCGCAAGCCGAACGGCGGGTCGGTGAACCAGATCGCGCCATCGCGCGCCACGATCAGGTCATTGGGCGAGTTGAGCCGCTTGCCGGCATAACGGCCCACCAGCAGGTGGGCCTGGCCATCGGCATCGCTGCGGGTGATGGCGCGCCGGCCGTGTTCGCAGTGCACCAGGCGCTGCTGCGCATCCACCGCGTTGCCATTGGTGAAGGCGGTGGCATCCAGCAGCACATCGACGGTGCCGTCTTCGCGCCACCCCAGCACGCGGCGGCCAACCAGGTCGCTCCACACCAGCGTGCGCTGGGCCTCCCACCAAGCCGGGCCTTCGCTCCAGGTGGCTTGGTCATAGAGGGTGAGCAGGCGCGCATCGCCCAACCGTGCGGCCAGCGCGGCATGCGTGGTGCGGGGCGGGTCGCAGTCGGCGGGAACGGCCGGGCAGGCCGGGCGGACGCGGCAATGGCTGTCCATCATGGCGCCGCTGTTTCATCGAACGGATGCGCTGCCGCCACACCGGGGGAGTGCGCAAACTGCACCATCATCTGCAGGCAGGGCGTGTCGCCCAGTTGGCCGGAGCGGTGGCCGCGTGCGTCGGTGGTGCCCTGGTCCTGGCCGAAATGGATATCGCCAGGGCCCATTTCCACGCGCGTGCCGTCGCCGGTTTCGATAAACCAGCGCCCGCGCAGCGGGATCACCCACTGCGGGTGCGGGCTTTCGTGCCAGTCGCCGACCCAGCCCACCGGCAGCACCGCAAACTGCACGCCCACCACCTCGCCGGGAAACGGCCGCAGCCACTGCGGCGCGGCGCCACCGCCTACGCTCTTGCTCTGGAAGCCGGCCAACTGCGAGGTGTTGAGCCGGCTCAGTCCGTCCGGCCCGGTCCACAGATGCAGGAACGGCAGGCTGGGCGGCAGGGACTGATCGGTACCGTCGTTATGCAGCGCGACCTGCGAGGGCAGGGCCGCGGTGGGTAACAGGGTGGGCGACATACGGTGACCTCGTGCGAAAACCGCAGTGCAGCATGGCGTTTGTCAGGGCGTTGTCTGCGAGGCGTAAAAGGTCGAACCGGTGCACAGGGCGACTGTGGACGTTGCATGCGACCTTGCTGGCAGGTGGGCGGGGTCTTGCTGACGATGGCGATGACATCAGCACGGCATGCCTTGGCGCGCAGTTCGGGCAGGCGCGTCGGTCGCCGGCGCGTGGTCGGCGCGTAGCTTCAGCTGCACTGCCTGACGCCTGAGCGCGATACGCACGTCCTGAGATTGCAGCCGTGTATCGCGGCCTACCTGCCCACGGCTGGGATTGCGGGAATTCCCACCAGCGGCAACTGACCTCCGCTTCAGCCAAAAGCGCTGCCCCTGCCGGAACCACTCAGACCCGGTCGCGTCTGCAACACGGCGCCGCATCCGTTAGAATGAGATCAATTCTCATTTAATCCCGGGTGCACCTTGCCCGGGTCCGGCGTCCAGGAGGTCATCGTGTCGGCCACGCAAGTCGCGCTTCAGCAGCAGGTGGAGCGCCTGTACACCGACCACCACGGCTGGCTGCAGGGCTGGTTGCGGCGCAAGCTGGGCGACGGGTGCGTGGCGGCCGACCTGGCCCAGGACACCTTCATCAGCGTGATCGATGCCGGCGCGGCCGACCAGATCCGCGAGCCGCGGCCGTTCCTGGCCACCATCGCGCGGCGGCTGATGGCGCACCGCCAGCGGCGCAAGCTGCTGGAGGCCAGCTACCTGGAGATGCTGGCCACGTTGCCGGAAGAACTGGCGCCTTCGCCGGAGCTGCACCTGCTGGCGCTGGAGGCGGTGCAGCAGCTGGACCAGGCGCTGGACGGCCTGCCGCCGAAAGTGAAGGAGGCCTTCCTGCTGGCGCACCTGCACGAGCTTAGCTACGCGCAGATCGCGCAGCGCCTGGGGGTGTCCAGCAGCTCGGTCAAGCAGTACCTCACGCGCGCCAACCGGCAGTGCCTGTTCGCGGTGTCGGCCTGAGTGGTGGCACCGATGTCTGCGAGCAACGCCAGCACGCCGCGCACGCCCCTGGCCGGCGGGCAGCCGATCAGCGCTGAGGTGGCCGACCAGGCCGCCGAGTGGCTGACGGTGCTGATGTCCGGCACCGCCAGCGCGGAGCAAGTGCGTGACTGGGAACACTGGCGCGCCGCGCATCCGGACCACGCGCGGGCCTGGGCGCATCTGGAGGCGGTGACCGGGCGACTGAAGACGTTGGCACCGCAGGCGGCCTACCGCAGCCTGTCGCCGTATGCCGATGGCAAGCGCCCCGCCTCGCCGGGCCGACGCAAGGCGCTCAACCTGGTGCTGTGGGGCGGGGTGGCCGGCGCCACCGGGCTGCTGGCCACCCGTACCCAGCGCTGGCAGCAGGCAACGGCCGACTACGCCACCGCCACCGGGCAGCGCCGGGTGCTGCAACTGGGCGACGGCACCCGCCTGACCCTCAACACGCGCAGCGCGGTGGATGTGCGCTTCGATACGCACCAGCGCCTGCTGGATCTGGTGGCCGGCGAGATCATGGTGGTGACCGCGCACGCGCTGGGCGCCGCGCAGGACCCGCGCCCACTGCTGGTGCGCACCGTGCACGGCGATGTCCGCGCGCTGGGCACGCGCTTTTGCGTACGCCAGGACCAGGCGCAGAGCCGGGTCACGGTGCTGGAGAGCGCGGTGGAGATCCGCCCGCGTGATGCCACTCACGCCGCGCGCCGCGTGCAGGCCGGCCAGCAATGCGTGTTCAATGCCGCGTTCCTGCAGGCGCCCGGGCCGGCCGATGCGCAGGCCACCGCCTGGGAGCGTGGCCAGTTGATTGCCGAAGAGTTGCGGCTGGATGCGTTCGTGGCCGAGCTGGAGCGCTATCGCCCCGGGCTGCTGCGCTGCGACCCGGCGGTGGCCGGCTTGCGCGTCTCCGGGGTGTTTCCGCTGGACGATACCGACCGCATCCTGGCCATGCTGCCCAGCGTGCTGCCGGTGCGGGTGCGCCAGCGCAGCCGCTACTGGGTGAGCATCCAGGCGGCCGGTTAGGCGCAGCGATCAAACGACTGCGTAGCTGCGAGACGGGTGCGGCCGTTGCTCGAAACCCTGATGGTCCTACGGACACTCCAGTTCCTCTGCGCCGTCCGCATCTGCTGACGATTGCTCGCTACGTTTTTTTCGCGGATCCAAGCACGGCGATCGCGCTGCGGCGCCCCGCAGATCGCGCAGCATGTGGCGCAGCGCCGTGTTGAACTGGGCGGGCACTCTGATGGGCGAGGCGCGTATCGCCGGGCTGGTCGGGGTTCTGGAACGGCTGCCAGGCACGCAATGCCGTGGTGTCGGCGAGTCGGTATGCGTCCGAAGTTCCCAACGCGCCATCTGCGGGTGCTCGCGCAAGACACATCCGTCCCGCGACTGCGCGCTGGTCATCAGTCAGTTCGGCGCGGGTCTGCATACGCCCGGCAGACACCGCCGCCGCGAGACCTGAAAAAAATTGCGAGATGGTCTGCCCGATCGGCGCGCTCGTGGCACCTCCTTGATGACGGTGTCAGTGCGACGCCACCTTAGATTGCGGGAACCCCATGTCCATCTCCGACCGCCGCCGCGGCCACCACGCTGTTTCGCTGCCCTTCTCACTGCCGCGCGCTGCACTGCCCAGGCCCATCGCCACTGCGATTGCGCTGGCCCTGTGCGGCCTGACGGTGCTCGCCGCCAGTCCCGCTGCCGCCGCGCAGGATGCCCAAACCGCGTCCGCGGCCCGGCAGCGCTACAGCATCCCGGCCGGGCCGCTGGCACCGGCCCTGCGCAGCCTGGCCGGCTCGGCCAACCTGTTGCTGAGCTTCACCGCTGCGCAGACCGATGGACGCACCACCGCCGGGCTGGACGGCGACTACACCGCGGCCGGCGCGCTGACTGCGGTGCTGGCCGGCAGTGGGTTGCAGGCCGTGCCATTGCAGACCGGCGGCTACGTGTTGCGCCCGGCGCCCGCGGCGGTGACCAGCCAGGGCGAAGTGGAGGCCTGGCTGCTGCCGACGGTCAAAGTCACCGCGCAGGCCGAACGCCGCGCCGCCACCAGCGGCACCGGCAGCTATACCGCGCGCGCGGTCAGCATCGGCCGTGGCGAGCAGCGCCTGAAGGACATCCCGCAGTCGATCAGCGTGGTCACCCGCCAACTGATGGACGAGCAGAACATCACCTCGGTCTACGACGCGCTGGCCAGCACCACCGGCATCACCATCGTGCAGAGCCCGCAGGGCGGCAAATACATCTATGCGCGCGGTTTCGACATCACCACCGTGCAGTACGACGGCGTGCCGCTCAATCGCGGCATGTATGGCCGCGCCAGCAACTACAGCGCCAACATGGGCATCTACGACCGTGCCGAAGTGCTGCGCGGCGCCGCCGGCCTGCTGCAGGGCGCCGGCAACCCCAGCGGTGCGGTGAACCTGGTGCGCAAGCGCCCGCTGGATGTGCCCGGCGTGAGCGTGATGCTGCAGGCCGGCTCCTGGGACCGCTATGGCGCCTTGCTGGATGCCAGCGCCAACCTCACCGACGATGGCGCCTTGCGCGCGCGCGGCGTGATCGACTACCAAGATCAGCGCTCGTTCGTCGATGGTGTGGAGCGGCGCACCCCCACCTATTACGGCACGCTGGATTACAGCGTCTCGCCGCAGACGCAGGTCAGCCTGGCGGCTAGCTACGAAGAAGTCGAAGGCCGACCATTTTTTGGCGGCCTGCCGAGTTACACCGACGGCCGCGATATCGGCCTGCCGCGCAGCACCAACCTGGGCGCGCAGTGGAACCGGCAATCCTCGTCCAATCGCGGCCTGTACCTGGACCTGGACCATCGCTTCAACGCCGATTGGGTGTTCAAGCTCAGCGCGGTGCAGGTGCATGAGCGGCACAACCTCAAGTACGCCAGCTCCAGCCGCGCGATCAATCCGGACAACGGCATCGGCGCGCTGCTGGCGGCGCGCACCATTTCCGAAGCGGACGTGGCCGGCGTCGATGCCAATGTGATTGGTCATTTCAACGCGCTCGGGCGGCGCCACGAGTTGGTGTTAGGTAGCAACTACGCCGAAACCACAGTGGATACGGTCTACGGCAACAAGAACAACTTTCAGACCTTCAACGTGTTCTCGCTGCAACGCAACGTGCGTGCAATCAGCGATGAAGAAATCTTTGCCAGTGCGCGCGAGGCGCGTCACGGCACCTCGCGCGAGCTGGGTCTGTACAGCGCGTTGCGCTGGCAACTGACCGACCCGCTGAAGGCGATCGTGGGTGCACGCGTGAGCTGGCACGACACCAAATGGAACACCACCACCACCGGGCTGTCGCCCTCGCAGTCGATCGAACACACCCGCGAAACCGGGCAGGTCACCCCGTATGCCGGCCTGCTGTACGCACTCACGCCCACCTGGTCGGCGTATGCCAGCTATGCGGATATTTTCCAGCCGCAGAATGCGCAGAACGAAGCCGGTGAAATGCTCAAGCCCATGACCGGCGCCAACTACGAGTTGGGGCTCAAGGGCGAGTGGCTGGACGGACGCATCAATACCGCCTTTGCGCTGTTCCAGGTGGAGCAGAAGAACCGCGCGCAGGCCGACCTGAGCACCAGCCCCACCTGCCGCAACAACGATTTCTGCTACATCGACAGCGGCAAGGTGCGCAGCCGCGGCTTCGATGCCGAGGTCAGTGGCGAAGTGCTGCGCGACTGGAACCTGTTCGCCGGCTACACCTTCAACCGCACCACCTATCTGCAGGATGTCAGCAGCCAGGGCCAGACCTTCAACAGCTACACGCCCAAGCACCTGCTGCGGGTGTGGACCACCTACCGGCTGCCGGGCGTGTTGCAGGACGTCACCGTGGGGGGCGGCGTGAGCGCGCAGAGTGCGGCGTATCGGCAGATCGGCGCGGCCACTGCTGATATTCCCGGGCGCGCGGTGTGGAATGCGCTGGCGCGTTACCAGGTGAACCGGCAGTGGTCGCTGGCGGTGAACTTCAACAACGTGTTCGACAAGCGCTACTACAGCACCTTGTCGAGCTTCGTCAATGGCCGCTATTACGGCGAGCCGCGCAACGTGATGGTGACCCTGCGCGGCGCGCTGTAATGCGCCGCTACATGCACGCGGCGATGGCCGCATGAGGGAGGGGTTTCGGCAAAGCATGGCGTGGCTGCATACCTGGTGCGGCCTCACCTGCGGCTGGCTGCTGTGCGCGATCTTTCTCACCGGCACGATCAGCGTGTTCCGCGACCCGATCACCAGCTGGATGCAGGCCAGGCCGGCACTGCCTGGCGCCGCGACGCATGCGCCGCTGCCCCAGGCACAGCTGGTGCCACGCGCGCTGGCACACCTGCGCCAACAAGCGGCGCAGGCCACGCTGTGGCGCATCAGTTTGCCGGTGCACCCGGGCGACACCCTGGATGTGGTCTGGCGTGGCCCCGCTGGCGCCGGCCAGGCCACGCTGAGCCCCATCACCGGCGAAGTCCTGCCCACGCCGTGGGGCCGCCAGACCGAGGGCGGGCGGCATTTCATGAGCTTTCACTACACCTTGCAGGGTGGCATTCCCGGCTACTGGCTGGTGGGCTGGGTATCGATGTGCGGGCTGATTGCGTTGGTGTCCGGCGTGGTGGTGCACAAGCGCATCTTCTTGGACTTTTTCACCTTCCGCCCGGGCAAGGGGCAGCGCTCGTGGCTGGATGCGCACAACGCCACCGCCGTGCTCACGCTGCCGTTCCTGTTGATGATCGTCTACACCGGGCTGGCGTATTTCTCCACCAGCTATCTCTCCGCTCCGCTGCATGCGCTGTATGGCCAGGACGAAGACGCCTACGCCCGGTACGAGGCGGCGTTGTCGCCTGCCGCCGCGGCACCAGCGGCGCAGCCAACCCAGCACGAGCGGATGCACACCTATCTGCCCGATCTTGTGCAGCGCGCCGCAGCGCTCAATGGTCAGCCTGCGCAAACACTGGTCATTCAACGCCCGGACCAGCCTGGTGGCACGCTGCGTGTAATTGCGCGTGTTGCAGACACCGCGCACTCGCGGCAGTTGCTCAATCCACCGGCCAGCGTGGTGTTCGATCCCGGCAGTGGCGCGCTACTGGAGCGGCATGCCGTTGCGGCGCACACACCGCTGCAAGCCGCCGATGTGGATGCGACGATCAAGACCTTGCATGTGGCCGGGTTTGGCGGCTGGACCGCCAAGTGGCTGTACTTCGTCTGTGGCCTGGCCGGTACCGCGATGATCGCCACCGGCACGGTGTTGTTCACCGTCAAGCGCCGGCGCCGCAGCGAGCAGGAATTCGGCGCTGCCACGGCAGGCATCTATCGGGTGGTGGAAGCGTGCAACGTAGCCGCACTGGCCGGCACCGCGCTGGCCTGCATTGCGTACTTCTACGCAAATCGCTTGCTGCCGGTAGAGCTGGAGGCGCGGGCGCAGACGGAAATCCGGGTGTTTCTGTGGGTGTGGGCCGGCACGTTGCTGCATGGCCTGCTGCGCCCACCGCTGCGTGCCTGGGTGGAGCAATTGGGTATCACCGCCGCGTTGTGCATTGGTCTGCCGCTGCTCAACGCGGCCAGCACCGGTCAGCATGTGGGCCGCTATCTGCTCGATGGCGATCTGCAGCGCGCCGCGGTGGAACTCACCGCCGTGGGCTTCGGTGTGAGCGTTGCCTACGCCGCGTATCGCGTGCAGCAGCGCATCAGTGCGCCGCCACCCATGCGTGCGGCGCGGCGCACGCCGACAGCGGAGCCCGGTGCATGAGTAAACCGCCACAGGCATCGCCATGGCGTTACCGCGGCGCTGTCGCCGGGCGCGTGCTGGCGGCCAGCGTAGGTGGTTATGCGCTCACCGCCAGTGGCAGCGGCGTGGCCGCGCAGCTGCTGGCCCGCGTGGCAGGCGTGGCGCCGGCCGTTGCGGTGCTGGTGACCACGCTGCTGAGTTTCGTGGTCTACACGCTGCTTGCGATGTGGATGTTCCGTGCGCGCAGTGCGTGGCGGATGTGGCGGTGGATGCTCATCGCGCTGGCGGTGCTGGCAGGCATCGACTGGGTGTTGCGGGGCAGTGCATGGCCGGCATGATCGCTTCGCTCACCGCGTTGGCGCTGTGCCACGCCGGCATGATGGCGATTTGCGTGGCGATGCATCGCCATTACGAACAACTCACCGGCCAGCGCACTGCACCGCGTGCGCAGCGCTGGCAGTTGCGCGTGCTCGGTGCGTGCCTGCTGCTGAGCGCACTGGGCGTGTGCGTGCGCGCCTGGGGCGGCAGTGCGGGCGCGGTGCTATGGCTGGGCATGGCGAGCGCCGGGGCCTTGTGGGTGGTGCTGGGGCTGGCATATGCGCCGCGCCGCAGTGTCTGGGTGGCGGTAACGGTGGGATGCCTGGGCGGCGTGGCTGCGGCCGGCGCAGTGCTGGGGCTCGGCTAGTACAAGCGCAGCGTGCAGATGCGTACGCGGGTGCGTCATTGCCTGGGTAGGAGCGTGCTCGCGCGCGCGCTTGGCAGTGCCGGTAACGCGTTCGCGCACGAGTGCGCTCCTACAGGACACGGCGGTGGCGGCGCACGCGCGGCAGCGCGCCTGCACATGGTGCTACCCGGCAGGGATGCCAGAATCGGGCCATGTCACAGCCCATTCCGTCTGCCTCTCCTGCGCTGGCCGCTCTGATCGAGCGGGCCGTGGCGCGCGTCCGCCACGCCCTGCCTGCCGATGCGCCGTGGCCCGAAGGTGTTGAGCACCCGCTGGCACGCGTAGCGCTGGCCAGCGACTTCGTGGTCGACACGCTCGCCCGCCAACCTGCACTGCTCGCCCACTTGGCACAGCCAGACCCGCCGCCGCTGCCGGTGCCACGCCTGGACCCGGCGCAGCCGCAGGAGTGGGCCGCACAACTGCGCCGTTACCGCGCAGCCGCCTCCGCGCGCCTGGTCTGGCGCGACGTGCTCGGCCTGGACGAGGTGGACGCCACCCTGGCCGGTGCTACCACGTTGGCGGAAACCTGCCTGCAATGCGCGCTGCAGGCACTCGAACAGCAATTCGCCACCCGCCATGGGCAGGTGATTGCCGAAGACGGCAGCGTGCAGCGGCTGGTGGTGTTCGGGCTGGGCAAGCTCGGCGGTGGCGAACTGAATTTTTCCTCCGACGTGGATCTGGTCTATGCGTATCCGCAGGCCGGGCAGTCCGATGGCGCGCGCCCGCTGGCGGCCGAAGAATATTTCGCGCGGCTGGGCCAACAGCTGGCCAAGCTGCTCGACGAAACCACCGCCGATGGTTTCAGCCATCGCGTGGATCTGCGCCTGCGCCCGTTCGGCAGCGCCGGGCGGGTGGCGTTGTCGTTCAACGGCATGGACCAGTATTTCCAGCGCGAAGGCCGCGACTGGGAGCGCTATGCGTGGTTGAAGGCACGCGCGGTGGCCGGTGACATCGCTGCCGGCGAAGCCTGGTTGGAGACGCTGCGCCCGTTCGTGTATCGCCGCTACCTGGATTTCACCGCGCTCGACGGGCTGCGCGACATGAAGGCCGCGATCACCGCTGAAGTGGCGCGCCATGCACGCCTGGACGACATCAAGCGCGGGCCGGGCGGCATCCGCGAGATCGAGTTCCTGGCGCAATCGCTGCAGCTTATTCGCGGTGGGCGCGAAGCCAGCTTGCGCGAGCGGCGTTTGTTGCCAGCCTTGCGGGCGCTGGTGGACCTCGGGCAGATCGATCCACCCACCGGTGAGGCACTGGCCGAGGCCTATCGATTCCTGCGCCGGGTGGAGAACCGCCTGCAGATGCTGCGCGATGCACAGACGCATGCCTTGCCGCAGGGCGAGCCGGAGCGCGAACGCATCGCGCTCGGTCTGGGCTATGCGCACTGGCAGGCGTTGCTGGAGGCGTTGGCACCGCACCGCACGCGGGTGGCGGCGGAATTTGCCGAGTTGCTGGCACCGCGCGTGCACGCCACCGCGCCCGATACGCTGGCCGATTACTGGCGCGCGCTGCCCGAGGGCGATGCGGCGCCGTTGCTGGGCATCGGCCTGCACGATCCCGGCAACGCACATCACATGCTGGCCGATTTTGCACAGTCCTCCGGCGTGCGCGCGCTCTCCGATAGTGCACGCACGCGGCTGGACCGGGTGATGCCGGCGCTGCTGCATGCGGCGATCCGCGCGACCCAGCCAGACGCCGCGTTGCGGCGCGTGCTCGGCTTGCTACAAGCCACGCTGCGCCGCACCAGCTACCTGGCGCTGCTCGACGAGCAGCCCAGCGCGCTGGCTCGCCTGGTCGATGTGCTCTCGCGCAGTGCCTTGCTGGCCGAGCGCCTGGCCGCGTATCCGCTGTTGCTGGACGAACTGCTCGACACCCGCATTGCAGGGCCATTGCCGGACCGCGCGGCACTGCATGCCGCGTGCGTGGACACGCTGCAGATCGACGACCCGGAAGCGGCGCTGCGCGAACTCAACGAGCGCCGGCTTGCGCTGAGTTTCCGCATCGCGCTGGCCACGCTGGATGGGCGCCAGCAGGCGGTAGAAAGCACGCGCCAACTCGCCTGGTTGGCCGAAGCGGTGGTGCAGACGGTGCTGCAGCTGGCGCAGACGCAATTGCAGGCCGCGCATGGGCAGGTGCCGGGTGGTGCGTTCGCCATCATCGGGTACGGCAGCCTGGGCGGGATGGAACTGGGCTTCGGCTCGGACCTGGATCTGGTGTTTCTCTACGATCACCCGCGCGCGGTGGAAGCCTCCGATGGCGCGCGCCCGCTGGAATCCGGGCGCTGGTTTGCGCGCCTTGCGCAAAAGGTGATGGCGTTGCTGGGTGCCGAAACCGGCGCCGGCCGGCTCTACGACATCGACGTGCGCTTGCGCCCGGATGGTGGCAAGGGCGCGTTGGTGTCGTCGTTGGCCAGCTACCGCGAGTACCAGCGCGAGCGTGCCTGGACCTGGGAACACCAGGCGCTGGTGCGCGCACGCGCGGTGGCCGGTGATCAGGCGCTGTGCGCCGCATTTGCGCAGGTGCGGCAGGACACCTTGGCGCGTGTGCGCGACACCGCGTTGCTACTGGCCGATGTGTGCAAGATGCGCGCGCGCATGCGTGCGGAGCTGGACCGCAGCGATGCCGGGCGGCTGGATCTCAAGCAGGGGGCCGGCGGTCTGGTCGACCTGGAATTCCTGCTGCAGGCCGGCGTGCTCGGCCAGGCCGCGCAGCACCCGGCGTTGCTGCAGGCCTGCGACACGCCGGCCTTGATCGATGCCCTGGTGCAGGCACAGTGGCTGGCCGCCGATGCCGCGCCGCGATTGCACGGCGCGCATGCCACGCTAGTGGACGCTGGCCTGGCCTGCACGCTGGACCGGCGGCCGCGCCTGATCACGCCAACCGCGGCTATCCAGGACGCCACGCGCACCATCTTCGATTGTGCGCAGGCGCAAGGCCTGGCATTTCCACGCGGGCGCGACGCACCGCGGGACTAAGAGCGGCTAACAAAACGTAGCGAGCAGTTGTCAGGTGGGTGCGGACGGCGCGGAGGAACCGGAATGTACGGGGGTATATGCCGATTCCGAGCACCGGCCGCGCCCGCCCGGCGGCTGCGCAGTCGTTTTGATAGCTGCTCTAACGGTGTGCCAGGGGCATGGGGTTAGAGACCGTCGTGCAGACGCGTTGTCGCTGATGCAATGCACGCAGCCCGCGTGCCTCGCACTTCCGTGCGATTTACGTGTCAGGTCGCGGTGCGGGTGCCGCAAGTGCGGCACGCTCGACGGTGGCGGTGAAGCTGGCCGAGCGTGTCAGGGCCTGCGGATTGGCGACGATGCGCCCCAGCCGGACCAGATCACGCGACGGCGTATAGCCGCGGTAGAACACCGCCAGATTGCCCCACGGCACGTAATACATCAGGTCGCCCGCCTGCGCCTTGCCAGCCGGGCCCACCTCGGACAGGTCGAGTTTCTTCGGCAGGTAACTGATCTTCTCGGTGGCATGGAAGTCTTCGAAGTCGAGCTTCATCGGCAGCTGTGCCAACAGGTCGCGGGTGGCCGAGTTGTCGACCAACTCCGCCGCCACGACATCGCTGCCAATAGTGAGGGTGATGCGCATGGTGCGCTCCGGTGTCTGTGGGTGGGTCGCTGCCGGTGGCGTGGCCGCCGAACACGCGGTGACCAGAAAGGCGCACCCCAGCAGCAGGGTGCGCAGGCACGTGTGTGTGCGAAGCGTTGGCATTGGTGTTGCCCTCGAACGTTTAGGTAATTCACACACCACATGTGCTGCTGTCACGTAGGCGCGGCCTGGACTTGTTACGCCATGAACCTGCGTCTCCGCCCGCGCTGTGCGTGCCAACGCATCGCCATGCACCGCCATGCACCGCGCCATGGCGTGGCGCTTACTGCAGATTCTTGCGGAAGAATGCAGTCAGCGTGTCGAACGGAATCAGCGCGACGCGGTCATACAGGTCCACGTGGCCGGCGTTGGGCACGATCACCAGTTGCTTGGGTTCGCCGGCCAGACGGTACGCTTCTTCGCTGAACTCGATTGAATGCGCGTGTTCGCCGGCAATGAACAGCATCGGCCGTGGCGAGATGGTGGCGATATCGTTGAACGGGTAGAAGTTCATGAACTTGACGTTGCTGGTCAGCGTCGGGCGCGTGGTGTGATCGGGCGATTGGCCTTGTGGGGTGTACTGGCCACGTGGCGTCCGGTAGAAATCATAGAACTCGCGTTCGATCGGATTGGAGTCCTTCGCCAGCGCCAGCACCGTGCCGCCGGTGTACTCCACCGGCCCGCCGCTGAATTCGGCCGCGCGCTGCGTGGCAGCTGCGGCAATGATCTGCTTGCGTTGTTCCAGGCTGAGCCCATGGCGCAGCCCGTTGCGGTTGGCCGCGCCCATGTCGTACATGCTCACCGTGGCAATGGCGCGCATGCGTGGGTCGATCTTGGCCGCGCTGATCACGAAGCTGCCACTGCCGCAGATGCCCAGCGCGCCGATCTGCGTGCTGTCCACAAATGCCCGCGTGCCCAGGAAGTCCACCGCTGCGCTGAAGTCTTCCGCATAAATATCCGGCGACACCGCATTGCGTGGCTGGCCCTCGCTTGCGCCCCAGAATGACAGGTCCAGCGACAAGGTCACAAAGCCCTGCTCGGCAAGTTTGGTGGCATAGAGGTTGGCGCTCTGCTCCTTGGTCGCACCCATCGGGTGCCCGACCACAATGGCCGGATGGCGCTTGCCGGTGTCCAGGCCTTTGGGCACGAACAGCGTGCCGGCCACGGTCATCTGGTACTGGTTCTTGAAGGTGACCTGCTGCAGGGTCACCTTGTCGCTGGTGTAGAAATTATTCGCGTCGTGGGACATATCTGCTCCGAAGACAGTGGGTGAGATCAGCAAGAGCAGCAGAACAAGAAGGCGCAGTTGCATGGTGGGTTCTCATGGAGGGCGCGCGCCACAGCACACCGGCTCGGTGGTTGCACTGCGCTTGCTGGTGGATGGATTGGGTGCCGCGGCAGTGCGGTCGCGAGAGACGCTGTTATTGCTTTGCATCGCTTCGCACTTGCGCAGTGCCGTCTTGCCAATGACCGCGCTGCACTGACGGCGGAGATTCCGCGATTGACTGCGCAAAGCGACACGTGACCGCATGGCAGCATTTGCATGTTCGCTAACTGCGACAAATTGGCCGTGGCTAATGTGATTGCTGCCGCTGCACTGCTGCATCTCGCGGTGGCCTACTGTAGGTCAGCCGTTGCGCCGGAGCATTACCGCTCCGTGCATGCCTTCATGTGGCCGTTTCATGAGTGGTGTGCATGGCGACGAGCGGCGAGTGATCGCAACCCCACCTGTGCTGTCGAGTGGCGTCGCAATGCCAGCGACGCTCACAAGCTGACATGGAGCGCGCGTGGCAAGGCAGTGCCCGGCTCGAGCAGCGCGACATCGTCAGCCTGCTTTGCTTGATGGGCAGCATCGAAACGCAATGGTAGACATGAGAGCTGCGGTGGCAGCAGTGCGTCTACACGCCACCCAACTGGCCGTTGCCACGTGTCGCTATGACAATGGACTTGAATGTGCCCGCCTCGGTGCGGGTATGACGGACGCATGCGACAAGCCGACAGCACGCCATCAAAAAACTTACCGGGCTGCCCGCGTTTGGACGCTCAGCGATCAGCCTTATTGCATGCAGTGCACAGGCGCGCGGCTGCGCTCGTACAAGCAGCCTGCTCGCGCGCACTCATGGATTGGCGTGCGGAACACCACGCCAGAGCAAGGCGCGGAACGGGCCGAGCAGAAACACGCCCATGCCCAGTTTTACGGCCAGGTCGCCTGCCGCCCAACTCAGCCAGGGCAGCGCGGCGCCGGCAAAGGCGATGCTCCAGAAGATGGCGGTATCCAGGGTGGCACTGCAGGTGGTCGCTACGATCGGCGCGCGCCACCAGCGGCCGTGACGCAGCCGGTCGAATACGGTGATGTCCAGCAATTGCGCAGCGATGAAGGCCGTGCACGATGCAGCGGCAATGCGCGGTGTGGCCAGCCAGATCGATAACAGCACCGCCAGCGCAAACCCGCACCAGGCCACCGTGCGCGCCGCGCGCGGGCCGAAGCGCCGATTGATCAGGTTGCTCACCAGAAACGCCAACGGATACGAAAACGCGCCCCACGTCAGCCAGTCGTTGATCGGGTACTGCACCAGGATGTTGGACAGCAGTACCACCGCGCCCATGGCCGAGACCGCCCACAACAGGGCGCGAACGGTGAGCGGTGCGAAGGTGGGAGCAGGCGCGGCAGGCATGGCGGGACAACAGCAGTCATGGGGCGGCGCTAATTATCCGTGCGTCGCCGCGTATGGGCTACTGCGGCTTCTGCTCCGACTTCACTGTGCTGACAGCGGCCATCACGGACTGAGGCACGCTCGCGCGAAAGAAGGGCGCGAAACAGCCAACACAAAGCGATCAGCTGCAGCAGGCGATGCGTGCGATGTGCTGTTGCAGGCTCACAGCGCGCTATTCGCCAGGGCCGTGTTACCAGGCCTGGCTGCTGTTCTGTGCAGCCGATTCCGCAGTCGGCACGAATGCCAGCGCCTCGCCCTGCGCCGATTGCACGGTCCAGCCCGCACCGGCGGGGCTTGGCTGGAAGGTCACCGTCTCGCCAACGCGGAACCCTGCAGCCGGTGCGTCATTGCGGACAGGCCAACGTAGCAATGCGGTGTTGGCAGCTTGCGCAGGATCCTGGAGTTGGACCTCGCTGCCGCCGTCGGGCGTGGGGCCTACCGATGTCACGCGCATTGGCGGCAACGGCCCGGCGGATGCTTTGTTCGACGCGTGGGTGAGCGCCTCCGAGCCCGCTACTGCGCTGTGCGTCAACGCCAACGACACGAAGTACGGCGCGGAGATCACCAGAATGGCCGACATCGCAGACGCGTCGCCACGGGTGATGGTGGTCAGGCCGGCCTGCGCCTGCATCGGCTGGCCGGCGCTGAGCGCCAGCAACGCCACGAAGCTGACGGATCGGAAGGATGAGGTCATGGAGATGCTCCGTGCGCGGCAGCGCTGCGTGGAATGGAGAACTCCTGCAGCAGCGCCTTGCGCTGTTGCAGGAAGTCGAACACCGACTCGACCGTGATCACCGAGTAATTGCCGGAGATGCGTTCGCTGGCCGGATGGTCGCTCACTGCCGCATTGGCCACAAAGAAACGGGCCCCAATGCGTTTACTCAAATCGAGATGCAGGCGGGTGGGTTGGTAATCGGCATGCTTGAGCCAGGCCTGCGCGCTACGGCGATCTACAACTGGCGCCGCCACCGCTGTGGCCTGTGCGTCGGATTGCGCAAGCGCGGCGGCCAGTATCTCCAGCACCCACTGATTGGAGTTCTGGTAATCGGTAGAAAACGGGTAGGCGATCATGCTGTAGCGCGGCGTGTGCAGGGCGTGCGCCAGGGTACCGGGATCCTGCAACAAGCGCTGCAGCGTTTGTTGCACCTCAGGCGACGGCACGCCGACGCGCAGATCCGCATGCAGCGCGCTTTCGCCGATGAAATTGCTCAGCCCTTCGCGATAGAGCTCGGAGGTGTCGGATTTGCAGTGATTGAGCAGGTGCGTGACGCGCCAGTTGCCATCGTCTTCGCGCAGTGCGAAGGCGAGATGACTATGTTTCAGCCCATACCGGCTCAGGTCCTGGCCACCGCGTGCCAACAGGACGACGCGTGCACCGTCCAGCGTGTCCAGCGCCTGCTGCGTGGACCGGGCCAGGTCGAACATGGCCGCCAGCGTGGCCGGTGTCGGGTAGTGCGGGATGCAGGTCGGCGCACCGATCGCAGGTAGGGTGGCAAGGAACAGCATGATCGCCATTGCGTAGCGCATGCGGTGTCCGTGAGAGCGCTGCATCTGGGGGCGTCTTCCTTGTGCGGTCATGGCGTTGCTGTCGGCCCTGTCATAAGCCCAGGCGCATACGCACCTGCGCCGCAATCCGTTCGGTTTCGCGTACCGGTGTCATAGCGGCCGTGGCAGCCAGAACTTCATCGGCCGCGCACAGGCGCTGGCGCTGCTGCAGTGCCTGCACATAGGCGCCGACACGGCCGCGCGCGAATTCCGCACAGGCCGCCACCACCGGCACGGGTGTGGCGCAGGCTTCGGAGAGCAGGTTGACCGAATCAGCGCTGGCCATGATCGCGTCCGCCCAGCCCAGCAGGCCGGCATACGGGTTGGCGCCATCGCGCGCGTCGCACCACAGCAGGCCGGGGTTGCCCTGCTGCAGGGTGCGCAACAGCGCAACCACCTCCGGCGGCGTGCGGCGCGAGGCGGTGATCAGCAGGCTGCCGCCTGCGGTGCGCACCTGCGCCTGCACGGCATTGCACTGCGCTGCCAGCGCCTGCGGTGTCCACGGCACCTGCGTGGTGGGCCCGCCGATCAACAGCGCCACACGTGGGCCCGGCAGTGCGCCTACACTAGGGAATGCCGCGCGCCCGGCGGCCAGCCAGGCGTCGTCCACCGGATGCAGGCTGCCAAGCAGGGTGAGCACGTTCTCGCCGCGCAGTGCATCGTGCTCGGGCACCACCACCAAGTCCCACTGGCGCCGGTCGAGCCGCGGGTCCAGGATCTGCACCGCCACGCTGCCGCGGGCGCGCAGCAGACGCGTGGCCAACGCCGCCTGGCGTCCGCAGCCAATCACCAGGCCGGGCGGCTGTTGCAGTTGCGCGGCAAATGCCGGCCCGAAGGCCGCGCTGGCGCCGGGCAGGTGTCGCGGCGCGGCCCAGCGCCAGGGCGCTCTGGCCTGCAGATGCAGTGCATGCATGGTGTCGGGGTGCAGGGCGCGGGCCAGCGCTTCGGCCTGGCGGGCATTGCCGGCGCGCCCGTCGCTCACCGCCCAGGTCACTGCCATCGTTTCAGATCCGACATAGATTTGTTTCAGATTGAGCGTGTGTTCCAGCAATCGCACCACTCTACACTGCGGGTCTTCACACTGGCGCCGTTGCTGCACCCTACTGTCGCCATCCCACTGTCTCCCGGAGTCTCCATGTCCGACCTGCTCAACGCTGCCGCGCTGGATCAGCTGTTTCGCACCGCTCGCACGCAAAACGCCTTCCTCGATACGCCGGTCAGCGAAGACCTGTTGCGCGAGCTCTATGACCTGGTCAAGTGGGGCCCCACCGCGGCCAATGGCTCGCCGGCGCGGTTCGTGTTCGTGACCACCGCCGAGGGCAAGGAAAAGCTCAAGCCGGCATTGTCCGAAGGCAACGCCGCCAAGACCCTGGCCGCACCGGTGACGGCGATCATTGGGTTTGACGAAGACTTCCACGAGAAGCTGCCGTACCTGTTCCCGCATGCCGATGCCAAGAGCTGGTTCGACGGCCCGCGTACGGCGCGCACCGAGTCCGCATTCCGCAACAGCTCGCTGCAGGGCGCGTACCTGATCCTGGCCGCGCGTGCGCTGGGCCTGGATGCCGGCCCGATGTCCGGCTTCGACAATGCCAAGGTGGACGCCGCGTTCTTTGCCGGCACGCCGATTAAATCCAACTTTCTGGTCAATCTCGGGTACGGTGACCCGGCCGGGCTGTTCCCGCGCCTGCCGCGCCTGAGTTTCGACGAAGCCGCTCGCATCGCTTAAGCGCGCGGTCGCTGTTTCCCGCAGTCCTCGTCCGTCTGCCCCTGTCCCATCGCGTCGCCTCGGCGCGCTCACCCATCTCAAGGAGTTTCAATGAAGACCACCCATAAGCTGTTGCTGCCGCTCGCCCTGACCCTGGCCATCGCTGCCTGCTCGAAGCCGGCCGACAACGCTGCCGCGCCGGCTGCCGAAACCCCGGCCGCCACCGCCCCGGCCGACGCCGCTGCTGCGCCCGCACCGGCTGCCGATGCGTCGACCGCGCCGGCCGTGCAGGTGGCCTCCGGCACCTACACGCTGGACCCGACCCATACCGACGTGCTGGCGCAGTGGAGCCACTTCGGCTTCTCCAACCCCACCGCGCACTTCGGCAATGTCGACGGCACCCTGGTGTACGACGCGGCCGACGTGACCAAGTCGACCGTGCAGGTGACCCTGCCGCTGTCCGGCTTGAACAGCTTCACCGCCAAGTTCGACGAACACCTGAAGAGCGGTGATTTCTTCGACGCGGCCAAGTTCCCGAGCGCCACCTTCAAGAGCACCAAGGTCGAGTCGGCCGGCACCAACAAGCTGACCGTCACCGGCGATCTGACCATCAAGGACCAGACCAAGCCGGTCGTGCTGGACGTCACCCTCAACGGTGCCGGCGAGCACCCGATGAAGAAGGTGCCGGCCGCTGGTTTCGACGCCACCACCACGATCAAGCGCAGCGATTTCGGCGTTGGCCAGTACGCGCCCAACGTCAGCGACGAGGTCAAGATCCGCATCACCACCGAGGCCCTGCAGGCCAAGGCCGGCGACGCTGCCGCGAAGTAATTCGTCGCGCTGCCGACGCACCGGTGCGCGCAGTCGCACCGATGTGTGGAATACAAAAAGCCCGCCAATTGGCGGGCTTTTTGTTTGTGCGCGTGACCGGCGCCATGCAGTGATGCGGTGAACCACAACCGCTCAGCTCGTGTAGGAGCGGCCTTGGCCGCGAGGGCTTCACCGTCAGCCTAAAACTACGCACGACCAATCAGCTCTTGTAGGAGCGGCCCAGGCCGCGAGGGCTCCACCCTCAGCCCCAGCACCACGCACGACCAATCAGCTCTTGTAGGAGCGGCCCAGGCCGCGAGGGCTTCACCATCAGCCCAAACACCACGCACGACCAATCAGCTTTTGTAGGAGCGGCCTAGGCCGCGAGGGCTCCACCCTCAGCCCAACACCACACACCACGCACGCCGTAAACCACGCACCAACGCCTCACTCCCCAGCCGGATTCGCCTTCCAATAGCCCTTCGCACGCACCGACTCCTTGTCCACCTGCAGGTGCTCTTCCAGGAACTTGCGCATTGCCCGCGCGCGCATCGATTCGGCGCCGATCCAGTAGAACGTGTCGCCGTCGTGCGGTTCGTAGTCGCGCAGGCTGTCTTCCAGCAGCGTGCTCGTCGCAGCGTCGAAGCCGTTGCGCTCCAGCCAGTAGATGTCCACGTCGGCAGCGCTGAGCAGCTCCTGGCGCTCGGCCGCGTCGGCAATTTCGATGTAGACCTCCGCGTGCATGTCGGCCGGCATGGCTTCCAGCCAGCGGCCGATTGCGGGCAACGCGGTTTCGTCGCCGAGCAGCACGTAGTGGTCGTAGTCGTCGGCCACCAGGAACGAGCCGCGTGGGCCGCCGATTTTCAAGTCATCGCCGGGCTGCGCCTGTGCCGCCCAGCTGGAGGCCACGCCATCGCCATGCAGCACGAAATCGATGCTCAATTCGCTACTCTGCGGGTCGAAATAGCGCGGCGTGTAGTCGCGGCCGGGCGAGGGCACGGCGCCCGCGTCGTAGCGCGGGCCTTCGGCCGTCATTGTCGGCAGCACGAAGGCGCCGTCGGCATTGGGAAAGAACAGTTTGACGTGGTTGTCCGGGGCATCGCTCTGGAAGCCGGCCAACTCGCTGCCGCCAAACACGATGCGGCGCATCTGCGGGGTGATCGTTTCGCAGCGCAGTACCTGTACGGAGCGCAGGCGGGGGTCGCGGCGAACTTGGGTATTGGTGTGGACAGCCATGGAGTGCAATTCCTGGGGAAGGCCACGCAGCACGTGGCGGGGGAGGGGCGCATCGGCGCGGTCAGGCTGGCGGCGGCGGGCCAATGTCACGGTACAAGCGCGGTGCGCAGGCTCAGGTGTCGCCTGGCTCCATGCCGTCGGCGGCGGCGTTGAGCAGCGCGGCAATGCGCGCGGTTTCGGCCTCGGTCCATTGCCCATGCCGGGCGAACAGGCCGTGTTTGATGCGGTGGATGGCGTCGCGGATCGGCGCCGGCGTCTGTGCCTTGATCAGGTCGCGCGCGCGGCGGTGCGTGCGTGCCAGGGCGGCGTCCAGCGCATCGCGGTGCGCACTGGCGTGGCCGCGGCCGGCTTCGGTGATCTGGTAACGCTTGCGCCCGTGGTCCTGGTCGGTGAGCACCCAACCGTCGGTTTCCAACTGCGCCAGCGCCGGGTAAATCGTGCCGGCGCTGGGCGTATACAGCCCCTTGAACAGCTGGGCGATCTGGCGCATCAGCTCGTACCCATGGCGCGGCTGCTGCTCGATCAGCGCCAGCAACAGCAGACGCAGGTCGCCATGGCCAAGCGGGCGCGCGGTGCCAGCTCGCCGGGCGCGCCCGGCGGGAGTGTCGAAATCTGACGCGGCGATGGGGTCGGAAGGAGCTTGCATTCGATATATCGAATTTTTCGAAACGATATATCGAAATGCGGGCTGCAGCAAGTGCGCAGCTGTCGCCCAGCTGACTTGCACGGCACGGAAACTGCTCGGCGCAGCTGGATGCTGCAGCGCCGCTAGACAGGGAAGGTCTGCATAATTATGATGTAATTACTTCGACATTACGGGCTCGGCCCAGTGAGGCGTACGCGATGAGTCGACAGTGGGACATCCAGGCCGAGAGCCGCCGCCAGCGCCTGCAGCGCGCCGCCGCGCTCGCGCCCCGCGGGCGGGTGGTGGCCGCCGACGATGTGGTGGCGCTGCTGGAAGCGGTGATCGAGCCGGGCGACCGCGTCTGCCTGGAAGGCAATAACCAGAAGCAGGCCGATTTCCTGGCGCGCTGCCTCACCGAGGTGGACCCGGCGCGCGTGCACGACCTGCACATGGTGCAGTCGGTGCTGTCGCTGCCCGCGCACCTGGACGTGTTCGAACGCGGCATCGCCAAGCGTCTGGATTTCTCGTTCTCCGGCCCGCAGGCCGCGCGCCTGGCCGGGCTGGTAAGCGAAGGGCGCATCGAGATCGGCGCCATCCACACCTACCTGGAACTGTTCGGCCGCTATTTCATCGACCTCACCCCGCGCATCGCGCTGGTCACCGCACAGGCGGCCGACCGCCACGGCAATCTCTACACCGGCCCCAACACAGAAGACACGCCGGTGATCGTGGAGGCCACCGCATTCAAGGGCGGCATCGTCATCGCGCAGGTCAACGAAATCCTGGACACGCTGCCGCGCGTAGACATCCCGGCCGATTGGGTGGACTTCGTCACCCACGCGCCCAAGCCCAATTACATCGAACCGCTGTTCACCCGCGACCCGGCGCAGATCTCCGAGATCCAGGTGCTGATGGCAATGATGGCCATCAAGGGCATCTACGCCGAATACGGTGTGGACCGGCTCAATCACGGCATCGGTTTCGATACCGCTGCCATCGAATTGCTGCTGCCCACCTACGCCGAGTCGCTAGGGCTGAAGGGCAAAATCTGCAGGCATTGGGCGCTGAATCCGCATCCGGCGCTGATCCCGGCGATTGAATCGGGCTTCGTGCAATCGGTGCATTCGTTCGGCTCGGAACTGGGCATGGAGAAGTACATCGCTGCGCGCCCGGATGTGTTCTTCACCGGTGCCGACGGCAGCATGCGTTCCAACCGCGCGCTCTCGCAGACTGCGGGTTTATATGCGTGCGACATGTTTATCGGTTCCACCTTGCAGATCGATTTGCAGGGCAACAGTTCCACCGCCACGCGCGATCGCATCGCCGGCTTCGGGGGTGCGCCGAATATGGGTTCAGATGCGCGTGGCCGCCGCCATGCCAGCGCCGCCTGGCTCAAGGCCGGCCGTGAAGCCGCACGGCCGGGCGAAATGCCGCGCGGGCGCAAGCTGGTGGTGCAGATGGTGGAAACCTTTCGCGAGCACATGGCGCCGGCCTTCGTCGACAAGCTCGATGCGTGGGAGCTGGCCGAGCGCGCCAACCTGCCGCTGCCGCCGGTAATGATCTACGGCGACGACGTCAGCCATGTGCTCACCGAAGAGGGCATCGCCAACCTGCTGCTGTGCCGCACGCCGGAAGAACGCGAGCAGGCAATCCGCGGCGTGTCCGGTTACACCGCGGTCGGCCTGGGCCGGGACAAGCGCATGGTGGAAAACCTGCGCGACCGCGGGGTCATCAAGCGTCCCGACGATCTGGGCATCCGCCCGCGCGATGCCACGCGCGATCTGCTTGCCGCGCGCACGGTCAAGGACCTGGTGCGCTGGTCCGGTGGGTTGTACGACCCGCCGAAACGTTTTCGCAACTGGTAGGGGTAGTGCATGGAAACCCTGCGTTATCGCTTCGATGGCCGCAACGGCGCACGCACCGGGCTCGATCACGCCCTGGTCGGCGTGGTTGCCTCCGGCAATCTGGAAGTGCTGGTCGAGCGCGTGCCGCTGGGCGGCGCGATGGAGATCGAAATCGTCACCGCCGCACGCGGCTTCGGTGAGATTTGGCAAGCGGTGCTGGACGATTTCGCCGCACGTCACCCGCTGCAGGACGTGCGCATCAGCATCAACGATGTGGGCGCTACGCCGGCGGTGGTGAGCCTGCGTCTGGAGCAGGCCATCGACGTGCTGCAAGGAGCCGACGCATGAGCCGCCACGATCCCGCACACACCCATGACCTCGTAGGAGCGCGCCTGCGCGCGAGAGGCGTTACCGGTAAGGCCTCGATCGCGCACAAGTGCGCTCCTACGCAAGCAGTCCCCGGCCAACGCATCAGCACCGTAGGAGCGCGCTCGCGCGCGATGGGCGTTACCGGTAATGCCTCGATCGCGCACAAGTGCGCTCCTACACAAGCAGTCATCAGCCAATGCATCAGCACCGTAGGAGCGCGCTCGCGCGCGATGGGCATTACCAGTAACAACACCTCAATCGCGCCCAGCCACTTGCCTACACACGCCATCCGGAGCCGCGCATGAGCACCACCGTTCCCATGGCCGAGCGCAGCTACTACGAAGCCGACGCGCGCGAGCGCATCGACGGGCTGCTGGACGCCGGCAGCTTCACTGAATTCGTCGGCCCACGTCGCCGCCTGATCAGCCCGCACCTGGCGCAACTCGATACCCCCGGCGCATTCGACGACGGCATCGTGGTCGGCGAAGGACGCCTGCGCGGACGCCACGTGCTCATCGCCGCCCAGCAAGGCGCCTTCATGGGCGGTGGTGTTGGCGAAGTGCATGGCGCCAAACTCACCGGCTTGCTGGAACGCGCGGCGGCCACCATGCCCGATGCGGTGGTGCTGTTGCTCGACACCGGCGGAGTGCGCCTGCACGAAGCCAATGCAGGCTTGATCGCCATCTCCGAAATCATGCGCGCCACCCTGGGTGCCCGCGCGGCCGGCGTGCCGGTGCTGGCGCTGATCGGCAGCGGCAATGGCGCCTTCGGCGGCATGGGCATCGTGGCGCGCTGCTGCAGTGCGGTGATCATGTCCGAAGAAGGGCGGCTGTCGTTGTCCGGGCCGGACGTGATCGAAACCGTGCGTGGCGTGGAAGAATTCGACGCACGCGATCGTGCGTTGGTATGGCGCGTCACCGGTGGAAAGCACCGCTATTTGATTGGCGATGCACAGACGCTGGTGCCCGACCGCATTGCCGCGTTTGCAGACGCCGCGGCCACCACGCTGGACACACTGGCCGAACCACAGGGCGATGCCGCGTTGCAGGCACTGGAGCGCGAACACCACGCGCTGGCGGCGCGCATCACCGCGTATGGCGATTGCCGCGACGGGGTGGAGATCTGGCGCCGCCAGGGCATTGCCGACCCGGAGCGCTTGCCGCTGCTGGACACCGACGCCTTCCTCGCGGCCACCGCCGACCGGAGCACGCCATGACCCTGAGCGCGTTATTCGACCAGCTGTTTCCGCTGGGCCACGCCATCGCCTGCAACGACGATGTGCTGACCGGCAGCGCCACCACCGCAGCCGGCGAGGTCACCGTGATCGGCACCGCCAACAAGCTGGAGGTCGGTGTGGACCATGCGCTCGCCCTGGCTGCCACGGTGTTGGCCAGCACGCGCACGCATCCGCAGCGGCCGATCGTGATGCTGGCCGACACCGCCGGGCAACGGCTGGCACGGCGTGACGAATTGCTCGGCATCAATGGCTATTTCGCGCATCTGGCTAAGTCGCTCGATCTGGCGCGTGCACGCGGCGCACGGCTGGTGACGCTGGTGTACGGCGAATCGGTGAGTGGCGGGTTTCTGTCGTTCGGCTTGATGGCCGACCACATCCATGCCTTGCCGGATGCGCATGTCCGCGTGATGGATCTGCGTGCGATGGCGCGCGTGACCAAGCAGACCGTGGACACTTTGCAGGCCTTGAGCAAAAGTTCGCCGGTGTTTGCGCCCGGCGTCGAAAATTACGTGCGTATGGGCGCGGTGGAATCTCTGTGGGACGGCGACCTGGCGCAAGCCTTGCTCGACGCCCTGGCAACGCCCGGCACCGGTGATCAGCGGCGGACGCTCGGTGCCGAGCGCGGTGGCCGCACGCTGGCGCGCGATGTCAGCGCCGCCGTGGCAGCGGGCGAGGCCTGAGCATGGCCGGCCGCCACGCCCTGGTGTGGTTACGGGCAGATGCGCCGTGGCAGGCGCTCACGCCTGGAGCACAGCCGCGGCTGCAGGCCTGGTTTGCAGCGGGATTTCCGGCGGTGGTTGCACGCCGCGATGGCGCTGAGCAGCCCGGCCAGGTGCGGCTGGGCGTGCCCTTGCCACCCGCGGAAGGCAAACAGCGCATTGCCTTATGCGCGCAAGTGAGCGACATCGCCCGCAGCGTGCCTGCGCTGACCTTGCCCGAGGTCATCTCGCAGGCGCCACCGCAATGGCAAGGCGCGCTGCACGCATTGCAGGCGCAGGCCGCAGCCATCGGCATGCAGCCGCGCGTCTTCGGCAGCTTTGCGTTTCAGGCAGTGACCGGGCTGCCGTATGTGCATGCCGCTTCGGACGTGGATCTGCTGTGGACACTGGACACGCCAACGCAGGCGCACGCGGTGGTCACGCTGCTGCAGCAATGGGAACACACCACGGCACGACGTGCCGATGGCGAACTGCTGCTGCCCGACGGCAACGCGGTGAACTGGCGCGAATATGCCGGCGACGCGCAGCAGGTGCTGGTGAAGCGCAACGACGGATGCCGGTTGCTGCCGCGCACCGCGCTGTTTCCAGAGCGGTGCGCGGCATGAATATGCGTGCAGCACATCACCCTGCATCGCGGGGCATCACCGCAGCCCCCGTAGGAGCGCGCCTGAGCGCCACGGGCATGCCCGGTAACACGCCCGAAACAGCGTGCGCTATCGATATGGAATGCGCTCGTATGTCCTCGGTCACTACCGGCCTAGCATCAGAGCCTGACACTTCAAGCAGCAGCACGCTGCCGAATCGCGTTATGCAGGCACTCCATGCCGATGCGGCGCCTCGGCAAGTTCCAGTGTCTACAGGCGAAAGACCGCGCGACGTTCCACACGCAAGCGCTGTCAATGACACTGCAGCGAACACCCGCGCGGGCGTGCCATCTGCAGCAACTGCATCGCCCCTGGCCCACCGCCTGGGTCGCCTTGCGGTATGCGCACTGCACGCCGAGCTGGCCTGCGCGCCCAAGCCGGGTCTGGTCACGCCGTTCGATGCAGGCAGTCATACCGATATGGATGCGTCCACCTTCCTGCGCAGCCTGTTTGCGTTGCGCGGCTATTTTGTCGCCATCGCGCAGGCCGGAATTGCGCAGGCGCCATTCGAGCACCTGCGCCAGCTCGGCATCGCTGCCGAGGCCGCGATGGCGCGTGCCACCGGCGGCATCAACACCCACCGTGGCGCCATCTTCAGCCTCGGCCTGCTCACTGCACAGGCAGCGCGCCTGCGTGCGGTGCATGGGCGCCAGCCCAGCGGCGAGCATGTGTGTTGCGCGGTGCAGGCGTGGAGCGCCGCGCTGCAGGCTGCACCGCTGGATTCCCAAAGTCACGGCCAACGCATGCGTGCGCAGTACCGCGTGGCCGGCGTGCGCGAGCAGGCCGCAGCCGGTTACCCGCTGCTACGCAATGTGGCATTGCCGGCGCTGCGCGCTGCGATGGCTAGTGGCGCATCGCGTGAGGCGGCCTTGGCGCAGACGTTGATGCAGCTCATCGCCGAGGCGGACGATCTCAATCTGCTGCATCGTGGCGGCCAGGCCGGCTTGGCACATGCGCAACAGCAGGCGCGCGCGTTCCTGGCGGCCGGCGGCATTGCACAGGCGGGCTGGCGTGCGCAGCTGGCGCACATCGGTGATGGATTCGTCGCGCGCCGGCTGAGCCCAGGCGGCAGCGCCGACCTGCTGGCCTGTGCGTGGTTTCTGCATGCGCAGGAGGCGCTGTAAGCATGCGCACCGCACTGCTGGCAGCACAGCTTTCAAGCGTGCCGGCTGCATGCGCGGCAGGTCTGCAGGGCAAACAGCACCGCCTGCGCGGCAATGGCCAGCGCGTACGCCGCCACGACGGCGCGCGCGGCACCCAACAGCCGCGCGCATCGCGAGTCCGCGCATGAGCCTCGCCATCCTGTGCCCGGGGCAGGGCGGCCAACACGCCGGCATGTTCGCGCGCATCGCGCAGCTGCCTGCGGCGTCCGACGTGATCGCCACCGCTGCCAACGTGCTTGGCGCCAATCCCATCGCACTCGCTGCCGATCCACATCGCTTCGACAACGCCATCGCGCAACCGCTGGTCTGCGCCGGCACGTTGGCGCACTGGCAGGCGTTGCGTACGCAGTTGCCCACGCCAACGCTGGTGCTCGGCTACAGCGTGGGCGAGCTTGCTGCGCACGCTGTAGCCGGCAGCATCGATATCCCCACCTGCCTGCACCTCGCGGCCACCCGCGCACGGGTGATGGATGCCGCCAGCCCGGCAGACGCCGGCCTGATGGCCGTGGTCGGCCTGTCGATCACCGCCTTGGACGCGCTCTGCCAGAGCCATGGCGCGGCCGTGGCAATCATCAACGGCGACGACCATGCCGTACTCGGCGGGCCGCGCAGTGCGCTGGCCGCACTGAGCAACGACGCCGCCGCGCGCGGGGCCCGCGTCTCCCACTTGCCGGTCAGCGTGCCCGCGCATACGCACTGGCTGCAGCCGGCCGCCGATGCCTTCGCCGCGGTGCTGCACGACAGCGCCGTGCGTGCGCCAATGCAACGCGTGCTCGCCGGCATCGATGCGCGTGCCGTCACCACGCCACAGGCGGTGGTGAGCAGCCTGTCTGCGCAGATCGCGCGCACCGTGCGCTGGCATGACGTGCTGGTGCAGGCCGCCGAACGTGGCGCGCGGGTGTTTCTCGAACTTGGCCCGGGCAGCGCGCTGGCACGCATGGCGCGTGAGCTTCTGCCCGCGTGCGAAGCGCGCTCGGTGGAAGATTTCCACAGCCTGGACGGTGCCGCCGAGTGGGTGAGCGCCGCCTGCGAGCGTGTGGCGTGAGGTGCGGTTGACCGTGGTGCACAGGTAGTAACCCTGGGGTGGCGGGCGGCCATCCGTGCTGTACGCGTATCAGGTGTCTGGGAGGGCGCATGACCCCGCAAATTGCAACGATTCTTGGCTTGGTGATCATGTTCATCGTGGCCACCGCATTGCCCATCAACATGGGTGCGGTGGCGTTCGCGCTGGCCTTCATCATCGGTGGCGTGTGGGTGGGGCTGGACGGCAAGGAGGTCCTGGCCGGCTTCCCGGGCGATCTGTTCCTCACCCTGGTCGGCATCACCTATCTGTTCGCCATCGCGCAGAAGAACGGCACCATCGATCTGCTGGTGCACTGGGCAGTCCGCGCAGTGCGGGGGCGCATCGTGGCCATTCCGTGGGTGATGTTCCTCATCACCGGCCTGCTCACCGCGTTTGGTGCGTTGGGGCCGGCGGCGGTGGCCATCATCGGCCCGGTGGCACTGCGCTTTGCCAAGCAGTACCGCATCAATCCCTTGATGATGGGCTTGCTGGTGATCCACGGCGCGCAGGGCGGCGGGTTTTCGCCCATCAGCGTGTATGGCGGCATCACCAACAAGGTGGTGGAAAAGGCCGGGCTCGATGTCACCGAGATGGCCGTATTCCTCACCAGCCTGGGCTTCAACCTGATGATGGCGATCATCTGCTTCTGCGCCTTTGGTGGTCTGCAGTTGATGCGCCGCAACGAGCTGTCGCTGGCCGATGCGCAGTACGTGCCGGTAGCCGACGACCAGGCCTCCAAGCGGCCGTTCGCCATCGAAGGCCACGGTGCGTTGGTGGCGGCCGGCGGCGGCACCTTGTCGACCAACCCGCTTGCGCTGGAAGCGGTGGCCATCACCCGCGACCGCGTGATCACCCTGGTCGGCTTGCTCGGGCTGGGCGTGGCTGCGCTGGTCTACAACCTCAACGTCGGCCTGGTGTCGATCACAGTTGCGGTGGCACTGGCGCTGATTTCGCCCAGCGCGCAGAAAGGCGCGGTAGATGGCATCAGCTGGTCCACGGTGTTGTTGATCAGCGGCGTGGTGACCTATGTGGCAGTGCTGGAAAAGGCCGGCGCGGTGGACTACATCGGCACCGGCGTCTCGCACATCGGCATGCCACTGCTGGGCGCGTTGCTGGTCTGCTACGTGGGCGGCATCGTGTCGGCGTTTGCCTCGTCGGCGGCGGTGCTCGGTGCCACCATTCCGCTGGCGGTACCGTTCCTGATGCAAGGGCATCTGGGCGCGGCCGGGGTGATCTGCGCATTGGCGGTGTCGTCCACCATCGTCGATGTCAGCCCGTTTTCCACCAACGGCGCGCTGGTGGTGGCCTCGGCCGCCAAGGAAGAGCGCGACGCGCTGTTCCGCCGTTTCCTGGTCTATAGCGGCCTGGTGGTGGTGCTCGGCCCGCTGGTGGCGTGGCTGCTGTTCGTGGTGCCGGGTTGGCTGTGAGCCGGCATGCCGCCGGCAGGGCAGGGGGGCGCGCCCGTAGAATGGGCGCCCTCTTCCCTGCCACGACGATGTTCCCGCCATGACCCTCGCCCCCGATTCGCGCACGACCAAGAAGCGCGTACCGCTCTACGAGGAAGTGGCCGAGCGCCTGCGCCAGAAGATCTACGACTACGTGCTGCCACCGGGCGAATGGATCGACGAACCCGCCCTGGCCGAGGAACTGGGCATCAGCCGCACCCCGCTGCGCGAAAGCCTCAAGCTGTTGGCGGCCGAAGGCCTGGTGCAGCTGGACGCCGGCCGTGGCAGCCGGGTCACGCGCTTGTCGCTGGAAGACCTCAATCAGCTATTCCCGGTGATGGCGATGCTGGAGGGCCGCTGCGCCCACGACGCGGTCAAGCGCATCGACGCGGCCGGCGTGCAGCGGCTGGAGGAACTGCATGCGGCGATGGAAGCGGCCTCTGCCGCAGGCGACCTTGCGGAGTATTACCGCAACAATTATCTGATCCACGAAACCGTGCAGCACTACGCGGGCAATCCGTGGTTGATCCGCGTCACCCACGATCTGCACCGCATTCTCAAGATGCACCGCGGCAGGCAATTGCTCACGCCCGGGCGCATGGCGCAGTCGTTGGCCGAGCATCGGGAGTTGATGGAGTGCGTGCGGCGCGGCGATGCGGACGGTGCCGAGCGGACCATGCACACGCATTTGTTGAGTCAGGGACAGGCGTTGGCGGCGTATGTGGCGGCGGGGGGGATGTTGAATGTGCCTGCGCCGTTGCCGCGGTCGGGTGGGGTTTAGGGGGTTTTCGTTCTGCTGTTTTGAGGTGGGGTGAGGGTGCAGCGGCGTGTGCCTGTTTCGCTGTAGCGAATTCTTGGGCGGTATTTCGGGGTGTGCTGAGTGCGGTGCGGTGCAATTGCTAAGTGCGGAGCACGACAACGTGCATAGCACGGCAAAGTGCAGGGCAGGTGCAGGGCAGGGTAGGGCAATTGCAGGGCAGGGCAAGTGCAGGTGCAGGGCAGGGCAAGTGCACGGCACGGCAAGTGCAGAGCTTTCGCGCCTGCGGCGCGAGTTCCTTTTGTCTTGGCAAAAGGAACCAAAACCGCTGTCGCCGACGCAATCCGGTGCGGTGAAGCCGCACCGGTGCCCTGCGCTCCTCGCCACGCGCGGCACGGCGCCCAAACTCGCTACGCTCAGACAAGGGCGCCTCTTCGGCCACGCGTGACTGCGGTGCTCGGCTTGCTTTAAGGCGACTTGGAGGGAGCAGAAGCAAACGGCAGAGCAAGGCCAACGGCAAAGCAAAAGCAGACGGCAGCGCAAAGGCCAACGACAGAGCGAAGGCCAACCGCAGAGCAAAGGCCAACCGCAGAGCAAAGGTCAACGACAGAGCAAAGGTCAACGACAGAGCAAAGGCCAACGCTCAAAATATCTGCAGAGGCAGAGTGGATGTGGGCTAGAGGCGATCCGCACGAACACGGAAACCACTCCCTTCTCCCCTCGGGAGAAGGTGCCCGAAGGGCGGATGAGGGTACGGGCGCTGCACTACGCTTGGCCAACGCTAGCAGCCAGCTCAGTGGCCGTCAGGTGCACGTGGAGAGGTGCGTCGTACGTCTGGCCCCTCTCGGGAAGGTTCCCGAAGTTGATGAGCGCGCCGTGCTGCAATAGGCCCGAGCAATTCGAGTAATCCGCCCAGATGTTCAATCAGTTGCGTATTGGGCGGTTGCGTCAGTACGTTTGGCTCTTCCCCCGAGAAGGCGCCCAAGCAACAGACGAGGCTGCGGCTGCAGTACTAACGCCCAGTCAACGCAAGCGATCCCTCAACCTGTTCAATCAGTGCGTCTTAGGCAGATGCGTCCAGCACGTTTGGCTTTCCCGGAAGAACGTGCCCAAAGGACAGGCCACGCAACAGTTGCCGCGCTAACGCCCAGGCAACGCAAGCAACCCCTCAACCTCTTCAATCAGGTGTGTGTTTGGCAGTTGCATGAAAACGTCCGGGTGGGCGTAACCCCAGGCAACCGCAGCAAATGGCAGGCCGAGGACCTGTGCGGCTTCCCAGTCGGCGACTTGGTCGCCGACGTAGATGGCTTGTGACGCGGTGTGGCCGGTGGCGCGCAGCACGCGGCGCAGGGCGCGGTGTTTGCCGAGTAGGTGGGCGCCGCCTTCAAAGACGGCGAACAGGGCGCTTAGCTCCGCGCCGAGGGCGCGTTGCACGTTTTCCACCGAGTTGGACGACACCAGGGCCAGCCGGGTGCCGCTGGCGTGGAGCGCGCGCAGTGCCGCGTCCACGCCCGGGAACAGTGCGGGCGGTGGTGCGGCGCGCATCAGGCGGATGAAGTCGGCGGCCACCAGCGGCACACGCCAGCTGCGTAGGCCCGAGTGTTTGAGTAATTCGCGGGTGGTCAGCCGGCGTGCGGCATCCACTTCATGCGCTTCGGCGGCGCGGAAGCCGTGACGGGCGGCGAGGGTGCGCTGGGTGCTCAGGAAGAACCCGAACGAATCGGCCAACGTGCCGTCGAAATCGAAAATGATCAGTGCGGGCATTGCGACGCAGGGGTATCGGGCGCCCTAGCGTACGCGCCGGCACACGGTCGCCGCACGCACACACGTCCCCACGTGTGCGCGCAGGCGACGGCGTCAGGCGTTCGCGAAGTGCGACACGATCGGCGCATCGCCGTTAGCGTGTTCTTCGATCACCTTGCGCTGCATGGTGGACAAGTACGCGTCCAGTTCTTCGGTGGAGGCGAACACATCGCTCAACGGCACCGCCTTGACCATGTCGAAGACCTTGCGGATCTGCGGCTGCGGATGCGCCACCAGCACCTTGCCGTGCCGCGTGGCCAGGGCCTTGCGTGCCTTGAAGATGCTGCGGATGCCGGCGCTGGAGATGTACTCCAGGTCGGCCAGGTCCAGCACCAGGGTGGTGATGGGGGTGGCCAGCAGCGGCGACAGCGCTTCGTCCAGGTCGTGGGAGGTGTGGGTGTCCAGGCGCCCGCTGAGGATGACGCGTTGGCGGGTGTCTTGCGGCGGGTCGATCTGAATGGCGAGCGTGGTCATGGCAATGCCTCGGGGACGGGGGCGTACGGCTGTAACAGGGTGATGCGCACCACGTTGTATGCGCCATCGCGGTGGTAGTGGATGTGATCGGCGAACTGATGCACCAGATACAGGCCCAGACCGCCGATGGGGCGGGCCTCCAGGTCGGCCTCCAATTCCGGCGTGCCGGCCTGGCAGGGGTCGAATGCGCTGCCGGGGTCGCGCAATTCCAGCACCAGCGCCTGCGCGTCCAGCTGCAGATACAGCTGCAGCGGCTGCTCGGCGCACTGGCCATGGGTGAGCGCGTTGCAACCGAGCTCCTCCACAATCAGCCGCACCTGGCCGATGCGCTCGGCGTGCAGGCCTTCACGGGCCAGCGAGTCTTCCAGTACGTCGTTGGCGCCGGCCAGCTGCGCCAGCGACGGGGCGATGGCCAGATCGAGCTTCATTTAGGTCCCGGCCTCCCCGGGATCCCCCCGGCCAGCGGTGTCGACCGTGCCAGCATGCTCCTGGCGCAGCCGGATCGCCAGCAGGGTGATGTCATCGTATTGGTCGGCCTGGCCGGTGAAGCGGGCAATGTCCGCGATCAACGCCTTGCATTGCGCCGCCGCGCTGCGCCGCGGGTGCATGGCCGCCAGCAGCCGCGGCAGCCCGTAACTGGCGCCGTGTTCGTCCATCGCCTCGATCACGCCGTCGGTGTAGCCCAGCAAGGTCTGCCCGGCCGTCATACGCCCCTGCAGCACCGGGTAATGGTCCTGCACCTCGATGCCGAGCGGCGCGCCGGTTTCCAATGGCAGCGGCCGCGCCTGGCCGTCCAGGTCGATCAACAGCGGCGGCTCGTGCCCGGCACTGGCCAGCCAATAGTCACCACTCACCACGTTGATCAACCCGCACAGCACGGTGGCGAACATGCAGGTCTCGTTGTTTTCGGCCAGCCGCGTGGAGGCGGCGATCAAGATCCCGTCCGGGCGCGTGTGGCGGCGCGCGGCAATCTCCAGCACGCTCACCGCGCGCGCCATGAACAAGGCCGCCGGCACGCCCTTGTCGGAGACATCGCCCACCACGAACCACAGCAGCCCCGGTTCGGTCTCCACGAAGTGGTAGAAGTCCCCGCCCACCATCTTGGCTGGCTCCAGCCATGCGCAGGTTTCCAGGTGCGAACTGGCACGGTCGAAGGTGCGCCCGGAAGGCAGCATCGCCTGCTGGATTTCGCGCGCAATCTGCAGCTCGCTCTGCATGCGTTCGCGTGCGGCGGTCATCTCGCCAATCTCGGCGATATGGTCGCGGATCGCGCCGCGCGCGCTATCGAACGCACGCGCCATCACGCCCACTTCGTCGTCGCGTTCGATATGCCGCAGCGGGTACTCGAACTCGCCACGACGGAAATGCTCGGCGGTATCGGTCAGTTCCTCGATCGGCCGCGTCAACTTGCGGGTGATGCGCTGCATCAGCCACCACCACACCAACGCACCCACCAAGGCCGCCAGGGCCACCCAGGCCGCCAGCCAGTTCAGGCCGGACAACACATAGCCTTCGGAGGCCGAGAGCACAAACGTCCACCCGCTATGCCCCACCGCTGCGCTATGGGTGAGGAAGCGCTCGCCATCGGGTGCGGTATGCGAAAACGAAATCGGCTGGCCGGCAGCCACCGCCTTGAGCAACGGCGCCAGATCCGGCCGCGAACGGGCTACGTACGAGGCCAGCGTGCGGCGCAGGTTGAGCGCCGGGTCCGGGCTGAACACCAGCATGCCTTCCGGCGACAACAGCATCGGCTGGATGCCGATATCGCGCGGCAACTGGTCGATGATCTCGCGCAGATGCCGCAGCGGCAGATCCACACTCACCATGCCCACTGGCGCGGCATCGGGCGCATCGCCGGGCCGGCGCAACGGCAGGTTGTAGCTGGTGTACAACTCGCCGCCACCGGCGCTGTTGACGGACGGCTCGGACCACCACGCACGCCCCTCACGCTGGGTGCGCAGGTACCACGGCATGCGTCGGTAGTCGTAGCCCAGTTCCTGCGCGGAATGCTCGACCATGCGCGTGCCATCGCGGCGCACGTACCAGACAAATCCGGTGTCGTTGGCCTTCTGCGTGCCGGGCGCAATGATCAGGCGCGCCGCACCGGTATCCGGGTCGCCGCTGAGCGTGGCCAGCAACAACGCCCGCAGATTGAACGGCTGCAGCCCCACCGCACTGCTGCTCGCCGCCAGCGTGCGCCCGCTCACCTGCACCGAATCCAGCATCGCCGCCAGGCTGCGCGCGGTCTGCTCGGTCAGCCCGTCCACCTCGTTGCGTGCGGCATCCACCAGCTCTGCGCGGGCGCCCAGATAAAACAGCGTGCCCAGCACCGCCAGCAACACCACCAGCACGCCGGTGGCCGCCAGCAGCACACGCATGCGCAGGCTGCGCTGCCAGCGCACGCGCGGGGTGATGACCGCAGCCCGCTCAACAAGTGGAATGGGGCCGGTGGTGATGGCATGCGCTCCCTGGCAGATGCCCAGGATCATCGCAGCTTTGCGGCCGCCCACAATGGCCGCACGTCGGGCACATGCTTAGCTGCGGTAAATTGACCTCGCGGGCTCAAGCGGACTAGATTGGCCCCCCTACCGCCATGGAGGCCGGCCTTGCGCCAGATTCTTACCCCGAGCCTGCTGGCCCTTTTGCTTTCGGCCTGTAGCGCCCCGGAGACCAGCATGACCCAGACCCAATCCCCCGCCACCGAGGCCGCCGCAGAAGCTGACGTCGAAGCGGGCGGCCGCGGCCTTGCCAAGTTGAATCCCAACCCGCGCAAGGCCGTCGAAGTCACGCTTACCCTGAAAAATGCCCCAGGCGCCTTTGGCCTTGTCCAGGGTGCGGCGCAGTACGACGTCAGCAACGAAGACGCATGCGGAAAGATCCAGCCGGAAACCGGGACCGCCGGGCGCATCACCAGCCAGGAAGGTTTCGCGCTGAAGAAGGTGTCCGACACCGAATACCGCGGCACGGTGTACCTGGACCTGATGCAGGACGAAGACTATTACGGCCGTGGCGTCTGCCATTGGGAGTTCAGTGGAGCCAGCGTGATGCTCAAGGCGACTGGTGCGGAAGAAGAGACGCGCTTCTTGTCGTTTATCGAAGCCAAGACGGTGACGGCGCAGCAAACGCAAACCAAGTACTACTGGTCCAAGGGGTATCCGCGCTCGGAGTCCAAGGGCTTCCCGGACACCGGCGAACTCAGCCCGGAAAAATTCAAGGCTGATATCCGCAACGAGCTCTTCACCATCACGTTGGCCGCCAAGGAAGTTGCGCCATGAGCATCCCTTCTCCGCAATACGCCGGTCTGTCTGAGGATGTTTACAAGGACCGTGCAGTAGGCCGGCGCGCGCCTGGGCAAGAAGAGATCGTGACGATCGAGGGACAGCGCTACGCCGTGCTCGATCACGTCAACAACAAGTCCAATGGCTATCAGGGCACCATTTATCGCCGCGAGAGCAGCGGTGAGATCGTGGTGGCGCATCGCGGTACCGAAGGCAACGTCAACGACATCCTCACCGACGCAACCATGGTGACGTCGCGGACCAATCCGCAGGCCGCCGATGCGCTGGCACTGACCCAGAATGCGTTGGCCATGGCGAAGGACGTTGGCAATCGAACCGGACACGCACCCGAAGTGACCGTCACCGGCCACTCGCTCGGCGGTGCGCTCGCACAGATCTCCGCGCACCACTACGACCTCAAGGGAGAAACCTTCAATTCGTATGGCGCGGCAAGCCTGAGCTACCGGATTCCGGAAGGCGGCAACAGCGTGGTCAATCACGTCATGGCCTCCGACCCAGTTAGCGCAGCATCGCCACATTTTGGGCAGGTGCGCATTTACGCCAAGCCCGATGAGATCGCTACGTTAGGTGGCGCCGGCTACAGCAACAGCAAAGCCAACTTTCTGGTTCCCGACTATCCACTGGTCGCGGCAGGCGCTTCGCTGGGCGCGCACAAGCTGGGTAACTTCCTTGGCGAGCACTCGGCGCTCACCGATCCCAACGCACGTCCGCTCGCTGAAAAGAACGCGCGGATGATCGACGAATACCGCAATGATGTGGATGGCCTACGCACCGGCACGACCATTCTCACGCGCAGCGCGCGTGGCCTGGGCCAGGACGCCATCGATGCCGTCCGCGGCCCGCTAGCCCCAGGCGAGCCCGCCAAGCGCGATCACAGCAACGACCACACCTCGTTGCGCATCGATCAGCCCGGCCACGCTGGCAACCCGCTGTTTCAGGACGCCCAGCGCGGCGTGCATGCGCAGGACCTGCGTGCCGGCCGTGCGCCCGATCACCAAAGCGCGCAGCTCTCCGGCGTGCTCGCCTCGGAGATGCATGCCGCTGGCGGCCAGCGCATCGATTCGGTGGCGATGAGTCCGGATGCGGCGCGCACGTTCGCGGTGCAGGGCCGTGCCGATGATCCGGCGCAGCTGCGCGTCAGCGTCGACACCATGACCGCGATGAACACCCCGCTGGAGCAGAGCAGCCAGCGTGTGGCAGAGAACTCCGCGCGTCAGGCCGTGGCGCTGGAACAGCAGCAAACGCAGACCCAGCAACAGCAGCAGGGCGCGCGCGCCATGGGCTGAGTGCGCCGCGATTGCATTGGGGTAGCGCGCGCTACCTCGTATCGCGCCACCTCCAGCACTTCGACACAACGCCGGCTTGCCGGCGTTTTCGTTGTCTGTTTGCGTACGGATGCACCGGGTTTGTGCTGCACACGCACAACAGAACCGCCCGCAACCAATGCGCAGGTGCGCCAGTGCGGTGTTTTCTCGCGCTGAGATATTCCGCAATCACAGTTCGCCTATAGCGACCTCGACCGCGCTGGATCGCCATGCTTGAATCGCCAGCGGTTCGTCGTAGCACCTGGCTAGCTGGAATGGCAGCACGTGCGCGCGACGACATGCACATCGGGGGGATCCGGTACAGCGCCACCTGGCGCGTCATCCATCGATCAAGGGAGCGTTTCATGAGGATGTTTTCTACGCGTCACACCCGTCTGCTGCTGATCCTGGTGCTGTGCATCGTCAGCGCCGGTGCGGGCGCGCAAGGGCTGGCCAAGGGCGCCGATGTCAGCTGGATCAATCAGCAGGCCGCCGCCAACCCGCCGCAGGTGTTTCAGGATGCATCGGGCAAGACCACCGACTTCATCAAGCTGTTCAAGGACGTGGGCGGCAACGCCATCCGCCTGCGCGTGTGGGTGAACCCGCAAGGCGGCTGGAACGATGGCCGCGACACCCTCGACAAGGCCAAGCGCGCCGCCGCGCAGGGCATGCGCATCATGATCGACTTCCACTACAGCGACAGTTGGGCCGACCCGGGCAAGCAGACCAAACCGGCCGCCTGGGCTAGTCACTCAGTGGCCCAGCTCAACACCGACGTCTACAACCACACCCAGGGCATCCTCAAATATCTCAAGGACAACGGCATCACCGTCACCTGGGTGCAGGTGGGCAACGAGATCAACAGCGGCATGCTGTGGGACCAGGGCAAGACGCCCAACTTCGCCAACCTCGGGCAGTTCATCAACAGCGGCTACAACGCCACCAAGGCGGTGTATCCCAACGCCAAGGTCATCGTGCATCTGGCCAACGGCTACGACAACGCCAACTTCCGCTGGTTCTTCGACAACCTGCGCTCGGCCGGCGGCAAGTGGGACGTCATCGGCATGTCGCATTACCCGCCGGTCGGCAGCTGGCAGGATTACAACGCCCGCCTGGAGACCAACCTGCGCGACATGATCTCCCGCTACGGCAGCGACGTGATCGTGGCCGAAGTCGGCATGGACTGGCAGCAAGCCGCCACCACCCGCGCCATGCTCGGCAACCTGATCACCCGCAGCAACGCCATCGGCTCACGCATGCTCGGCATCTTCTATTGGGAACCCAACGCCTACCCAGGCTGGCAGGGCTACACGATGGGCGCCGTCGACAACAATGGCCGGCTCACCGAAGCGCTGCAGGCGTTCTGATCGGCCTCGTTTGCTTGCCCATTCGCCGCCCCTCTCCCCTCGGGGCAAGAAGGCACGGCTTGCGCGCCACTGGCGCGCGTGCCTTGGAGCGCCCGCGCCGCAAGCGCGGGCCGGGGCGCGCAGCGGGGGGTTGGGGTGAGGGTACGGGGCGAAGCCCTCGTGTAATTACAACTGCACGAGGCTTCGCCCGTACCCTCATCCGCCCCTGCGGGGCACCTTCTCCCGATGGGAGAAGGGGGGGCATGCGGCGACTCCGCCGCCAGCGGCCCTTATCCTTTGGTCGTACACCAGTAGCGGCCGCATGCGTGGCATCCGCCACCAACGCATTCACCGCACAACACCGTCCCATTCCATACGCACCCGTAGCGAGGAATGGCAACAGGTGCGTGCGGTACACTTGGGGGTTCACGAATTCACGATGTCGACACACCCGCGGGGTGTGTCCCCCCGGGAGCGCTAATGAACTGGTTGAACGAAGTGCTGCACAACGATCCGAACCCGCTCGAGACCCAGGAGTGGCTCGAATCGATCAAGGCCGTCATCGACGTCGAAGGCCCGGAGCGCGCCCATCAGCTGCTGGAAGGCATGGTCGAACAGACCCGCCGCGCCGGCGCTTACCTGCCGTTCTCGCCCACCACCGAGTACGTCAACACCATCTCTCCGGCCAACGAGGCCAAGAACCCCGGCGACTCTGCGCTGGAGTGGAAGATCCGCTCGATCATCCGCTGGAACGCCATGGCCACCGTCGTGCGGGCCAACCGCAAGCCGGGCGACCTGGGCGGCCACATCGCCTCGTTCGCGTCCAGCGCCACGCTCTACGACGTGGGCTTCAACCACTTCTGGCGTGCGCCCAGCGACCAGCACCCGGGCGACCTGCTGTTCATCCAGGGCCACAGCGCCCCGGGCATCTACGCCCGCGCCTTCCTGGAAGGCCGCATCAGCGAAGCCCAGCTGGACAACTTCCGCATGGAAGTGGACGGCCAGGGTATCTCGTCCTACCCGCACCCGTGGCTGATGCCCGAGTTCTGGCAGACCCCCACCGTGTCGATGGGCCTGGGCCCGCTGGCCGCCATCTACCAGGCGCAGTTCATGCGCTACCTGGAAAACCGCGGCCTCATCGAGAAGTCCGACCGCAAGGTGTGGTGCTTCATCGGCGACGGCGAGTCGGATGAGCCCGAAACCCTCGGCGCCATCGCGCTGGCCGGCCGCGAAGGCCTGGACAACCTCATCTTCGTGGTCAACTGCAACCTGCAGCGCCTGGACGGCCCGGTGCGCGGCAACGGCAAGATCATCCAGGAACTGGAAGGCGTGTTCCGTGGCGGCGGCTGGAATGTCATCAAGCTGCTGTGGGGCGGTTACTGGGATGCCCTGCTGGCCAAGGACACCGACGGCGTCCTGCGCAAGCTGATGATGGAAACCGTCGACGGCGAATACCAGAACTGCAAGGCCTTCGGCGGCGCCTACACGCGCGCCAACTTCTTCGGCAAGTACCCGGAGACCGCAGCCATGGTCGCCGGCCTGTCCGACGACGACATCTGGCGCCTCAACCGTGGCGGCCACGACCCGCACAAGGTGTACGCCGCCTACAACCAGGCCGTGAACACCACCGGCATGCCCACCGTGATCCTGGCCAAGACCGTCAAGGGCTACGGCATGGGCTCGGCCGGTGAGGCGCTCAACCCCACCCACCAGACCAAGAAGCTGGACGACGCGGCGGTCAAGCACTTCCGCGACCGCTTCAACATTCCGGTCACCGACGCCCAGCTGGAAGACGGCAAGGTGCCGTTCTACCACCCCGGCGAAGACTCCCCGGAAGTGCAGTACCTCAAGGAACGCCGCAACGTGCTGGGCGGCTTCCTGCCGTCGCGCCGTCCCAAGGCCAGCAAGTCGTTCGTGGCGCCCACGCTCGACAAGTTCGAGCGCCTGCTCAAGGACAGCGGCGAGCGTAGCTATTCCACCACCATGTCGTTTGTGCAGAGCCTCAACATTGCCCTGCGCGACAAGGAACTGGGCCCGCGCATCGTGCCGATCGTGGCCGATGAGGCGCGCACCTTCGGCATGGAAGGCATGTTCCGCCAGATCGGCATCTATGCCCCGTTCGGCCAGAAGTACAAGCCGGTCGATGCCGACCAGCTGATGTACTACCGCGAGGACCAGACCGGCCAGGTGCTGCAGCAGGGCATCAGCGAGCCGGGCGCCATCGCCTCGTGGATGGCCGCCGGCACCAGCTACTCGGTGTCGGATGTGCCGATGCTGCCGTTCTACATCTACTACTCCATGTTCGGCTTCCAGCGCGTGGGCGACATCGCCTGGCAGGCAGCGGACATGCGCACGCGTGGCTTCCTGCTCGGCGGCACCGCCGGCCGCACCACCTTGAACGGTGAAGGCCTGCAGCACGAAGACGGCTTCAGCCAGGTCATCGCCGGCTCCATTCCGAACGTGCGTAGCTATGACCCGACCTTCGGTTTCGAAGTCACCGTCATCATGCAGCACGGCATGAAGGCGATGATGGAAGACCAGATCGACGAGTACTACTACATCACCCTGATGAACGAAAACTACGCACACCCCGGCATGCCGGACGGTGCGCAGGAAGGCATCATCAAGGGCATGTACCTGCTCAAGGACGCCGGCAAGCCCAAGAAGGGCGAGCTGCGCGTGCAGCTGCTGGGCAGCGGCACCATCCTGCGTGAGGCCATTGCCGCAGCCGAGCTGCTGGACAAGGACTTCGGCGTCACCGCCGACATCTGGTCTTGCCCCAGCTTCAACGAACTGCGCCGCGACGGCTTCGACGCCGAACGTTGGAACCGTCTGCACCCGGAAGCCGAACAGCGCAAGCCCTACGTCACCCAGCTGCTGGAAGGCCGCCAGGGCCCGGCCATCGCTGCCACCGACTACGTGCGCCTGTTCGCCGATCAGATCCGCGCCTTCATCCCGATGACCTACAGCGTGCTGGGTACCGATGGCTTCGGCCGTTCGGATACGCGTGCGAACCTGCGGCGGTTCTTCGAGGTGGACCGCTACTACATCGCGCATGCGGCGATTGCCGCGTTGGCGAAGGATGGGAAGATGACGGGCAAGGATGTGGCCCGGGCGATCAAGCAGTACAAGATTGATCCTGAGAAGGCGAATCCGGTTGGGGTTTGAGGCTCTAATCGGATGGCCACAAAGGGCGGCTTATAGCCGCCCTTTTTTTGAAAAAAATTCAGGCATCCTAAGCGCAATAAGCTAGGTAATAGAAATGGCACCTGACGGATCCCAACAAAAAATACGTAATGTAGCCACTTCACTGCAAGATACCTACTTGCCAACTACTCGCTACTACGGGAGCAAGAGGCGGTATGTGGGGTGGTTAAGGGAAAAATTCGATTGTCTGACTTTCTCTTCAGTTCTGGATGCTTTTGGTGGCACCGCAAGTGTGTCGCTTTTGCTTGCTCAGATGGGCAAGAAAGTTACTTACCACGACAGCTTTGCATTCAACTATTTTTCTGCAAACGCCCTCTTAAGCTCGCAAGAATCCAAGCTTTCGCGAAATGATTTTATTTGCATACTAAGCTCTATACGTGAGAAAAGAGGTTTTATTTCGCGAAATTTTTGCGGCCTCTATTATACCGATAAGGAAAATTCTTGGTTGGACGGGGCGCTGAGCGCGATAGCAAAAATTGGGCTGACTGGCATAGAGCTTGACGTTTTTAGATATTGCTTATTTCAGGCGTGCCTGCAGAAGCGTCCTTACAACATGTTCCACCGGGCCAACCTTGCTATGAGGACAAGTACGGATGTGCATCGAAGTTTCGGCAACACGACGACATGGGAGCGCTCCTTTTCAGAGCTGATGATTCGTGCTTACGATGAGCTTTTTCGTGCAAGAGCATGTGCAAAAAGTGCTACTGCCATAATGCCGCCAACGCGAGTTATGGATATAGAGCAGGGCTACGATCTCGTTTATTTAGACCCACCATATCTCAGGAAAAAGTCGCCGGAACGTTATTTAAATAGATATCATTTTCTGGAGGGCTTGGCTAAGTATGATCTTTGGCCGAAGTTAGTTGATAGAAAGAATCCATGCATGTCATTCAAAAAAGGGTATCTTGCTGAAGACTGGGAAGATTCAAAGAAATCCGAGTCCATGATAGAAGATGTTGTGATTAAGCATAGAAGATCCATAGTGGCGCTCTCTTACATGGAGGGGGGGATCCCTTCGATTCGAAATTTAACGCGAATATTCGAGGGCAACTTTAGTAGATTTGAAATTCATAGCACGCCAGCATGCTATGCACTTTCGAAGTCCACCAACACTGAAGTATTAATCGTGGGGAGTCCAGTGTAGTGAATTTATGGAATGGTAAATTTGAAATTAGGGCTCCGGCAATATTTCTTGCAATTTATCTTTTGCTCTCTTTCGGTCTTTTTGCACTTTATTACTTCTCCCTTCTGCCCAGCGACTCTGATCCACTTGTAACAGGCATTATTGCAGGGGCAGGAATCGCAGTATTTCAATTTTTGGCGGACTGGTTGGAGGCAAGTGATACCAGGAAAATAAAGTCTCTTAAAGTAACTAACGTTCTTCTTACGAGGGATGACGAAGCATACTATCGCCATAAAATAGAAAAGTGTGAGACTAATATAGATTTATTGGGTGATACTGCGGAGCGCTTCATGCGTGACTTCGCTGATGCAGCTTCTCCGCGGCCAGAGAAGAAGGTTCTAATTGCTGCACTTCTTCGTGGTGTTAAGGTGCGTTTACTTGTGTCTTCCCCGCGTTTCGACGCTGGAGAGAAACGCAACGTGCTAGATCAAATGAGAAAAATGCAGGCGGATTATCCAGATATATTCCAAGTCAGAAAATATGAAGGTGCCGCCAATCATTCAATTCTACGTATTGATGATTTATGTATCGTAGGGCCTGTCTTTCCAGGTATTCAGAGCAAAAACACGCCAAGTATTGAAATGAAAGTAAGTAGCCGGCTGGTGGCTGTATATCTTTCTTATCTTGAAAGTGAGTGGGCTAAGGCTCTCTCTATATGATTGAGATTAGAGTTCCGAGTCGCATTCATATCTCACTTCTCTCATTGAATGACTCGTTGGCAAGAGTAAATGGTGGTCTTGGTTTTGCTATTTCAGGGTTCGATACAATTGTAAAAGTCATTGAGTCTAAGGGAATGGAACTGCAGGACCTCAGACCTAGCCCTCTGCCCTTGATTGAGATTAAATCAATTGAAGGTGAGTTTAGAGATATAGCTCGGAATCTGGGCCTCAAAGTCAACGCCAAATTAACAATTTGTCAGGAATCACCTCCCGCCCATACCGGATTTGGGTCGGGCACTGCCTTACGCCTCGCTGCTTTAGAAGCGATGCTATTATTAAATAAAATCGAATTTTCTAGTGATGAGCTAGTTGCACTATCCGGGCGCGGAGCTACCTCGGGTGTAGGAGTTACAACATATTTTAAAGGCGGCTACGTCTTCGATTTGGGCAGAAAGTCTGACAATCTAGAATTGTGTTCATCTGATGCTGGCCGATTCATTGGCAAGCCCCCTTTAGTAGCGTGGCAGCAAGATTTTCCAAATTGGCGAATTGGTATATGTCTCCCGTATGCGAAGTCAGTCGCCATCGATGATGAAAAGCTTTTATTCAAGAGAATTTGCCCAATCCCGTTTAACGATTGTGCAGTTGCGTCGTACCATGCATTGTTCGGCGTCCATTCTGCAATTTTAGAAAACGACTTATTGTCGTTCTCTACAGCAATTAATGAGCTGCAAAATACAGTTTGGAAGTCTGCCGAATGGCAGCTTCACGGTGCTCCTATCGCAGAGATAACTGACAAGCTCGTGAGCGCAGGGGCCGAAGCAGTAGGGCTGAGTAGTGTAGGTCCCGGATTGTATTTTCTTTCTAAAGATATGGATTCAACTTTACAGTGCGCTCGAAAAAGTATTGACCCTTCAACGCGACTATTTATCGTCCGTCCGGATAATGTGGGGCGAAGGATTGTACGTGACTGATCTTTGGTTTTTAACAACTAGTGCAATTAAGCTTTCTCACTTTAGGCATCTTGCACGAGAAACTGGTATTTCTATATCCAGTTTTCACGAGCGAACCTTTCTTGCTAGTTATTCTGAGCCGAGGCTATTCGACCGAGATGTGTTATTAAGAAAAAGTTATGAGAGTGCTCTTGCACAATGGAAAAAGGCAGGGCTAGATGAAGACGAGCTCTTCTTTATAGAAGATACTTCGGTAATTATCGGCGCCCTAAGTAAAGACGCGGAGTTCCCTGGGCTTGACGTAAAGTTTTGGATGCGGAAGACGACGTTTTCGGAATTGGATTCATTGTTAAAGAGCGTAGGTAACGATCGTTCCGTCTCCGTCAGATCTGACATCATCCTTCATCTGCCAACAAGCATCCGCATAGCTTACGGCTATAAAAATCCCTATGTGCAATTCACCGGTATATCTCACGGGAGTATAGTAAATGAAGAGCGAGATTTTGATCTAAATCCATTGCGTCCTTGGCAAGATAATAAAACATTTAACAAATGGTTTGTTCCTGAGGGTGAGTTGGAACCGTTAAGTGCCTTATTGCCATTTGTCGCTGACAGAGTGGATTTCAGGAGGCGTGCGTTTGATGAGCTGCTTAAATTTCTAGAAAGATTAGGTTTGCCTGCAAAGAAGAGTTTTCACGAGTTAAGACCCAAACAGCCGGAGATTCCTGGAATACAAAACCGACCTCCATTATTCATAATTGTTGGACTCAGTGGTGCAGGCAAGACAACTTTAGCTGAAGGATTAGTAGCTAGAAGTGGTTATATGCATTTCGAAGCAAGCGATTTTATGAGATGGTCTTATTACGAGAGATTAGGCGGGGCTTCAGGTAAATCTATAGGAGAGTTTGCAAAGCTGGTTATTGAACAGGAGCCTTGGACCGTTCCAGAAAAGGTATTATCATGTTATGAAGCATTTGCAGATATGCCGGCTGTTATAACCGGATTTAGATCGCCCCTTGAGATATCGTATTTCATCGAAAATTATGCAAATAAAGATGCGGTCGAAGTTATATATTTGCACGCATCGCAGCGCGAAAGATATAAAAGGCTCAGGCTTAGGGCGCGTGGAGACTCCCCTTCGTCTTTGAATAAGCTCTCTGAAAAAGATCGGGAGCAGAAGGCTATGGGGTTAGAGGGAATTAAGAAGCTTCCTCATCATTATTTGGTAAATATGGGGGAAAAAGAAAATATGTATGCCAATGTTTTCGACAACTTTAATCTTCGGGGGCTAAGGCGTGTGAGTGCCTCTAGACGGTTTGGCTTTGCGCTACTTCAAGACGCAATTATCATGGCTATGGGAAGGGGGGGCGAACGAGAACGCCTCACTACAACCGAAATTTCTAAGCTTATAAATGCCCATGAGATAAGAGGTCTCGCTACACATAAAGATAACGTAAGTCGATATTTCAATCAAAGGAGAGGGCCTTATTTCGACATGGACGTGAGCGGCGGAAAATACAGGTATTCGTTGTCCCAAACAGGAAGGTCGTATTATGTTGCGCTAATTTCCATGGATGGAAGATTGAATGAGCGATCAGCTCCAAGCAAGAATAACGGGCAGCAACTGGATTTGCCGTTTGATTTATAAAATTGCGGTATTAGATAAAAACGGGGTCAGGTTCACTTATTGAATTACGGGGCTTAAATAACCGGGATAACGGGGTCAGGTTAACTTATCAGTCGATGGCGCTCTGCTTGCGCGGCCGATGAGCGGGCCTGATGCCCGCAAAGCGGCGGGTCTTGGCTTCGACCATTGCGCGGAAGGCGTTGTGGCCCAGGGCTCGCTGCTGCTGTAGATGAAGGCGGATGCTGGCGAGCAGTTCGTCGGAGAGGGCTTCATCGAGCAGATCATGGTAGGCGTTGGATCGCTCGATCGGGTCGCTGCCAAGCGCAAGCCAACAGGGATGTGGTGTCAGTGCGGAGTGCCTGCGCTGGCCTAGGTTGGCTGAGCAACTGGACCAGCGATACGCCGCCGGGTTGTCGGTCAGGCGAGCACGCACCGGATTGAGCTCAATGTAGCGATAGCAGCGAAGGACGTAGTCCGCACTGTCCACAAGGCAGGCTTTGTAGCGCCCTTCCCATAGCGTGCCGGTGCGCCCGTGGCGGCCATTGAATAGCGCGACGTAGTTACGCCCAAACCGTTGCATCAGTTGCCCGATCCGTCCCGCTGCAGGTGGCGCGGCAGTCGGGTGCACATGCAAAAACGGCTTAGGGCGCTTGCTGAAATGATCACGGTGCAGGTGTCGATTTCCCGCTATCAGTTCCCGCGAAGAAGTCGCTCGTAGTCGGCGCGCCTCTTGTATAGGCGCTGGCACTCGTCGCTATCATGGATTTTGTCGCCGACGGCGTCCTTGTATTTATCGCATAGAGCTACAATATGGTTGTTGTCTGGAATGAGTGGGGCGAGAAATATAACTGATGCCCCCAGCGCTATTCCAAGAGCGCCTATCAATAAGCTTGCCCAGACTTTTCTATTTAGTTTTGTGTGCTTTAGCAGTTGATTGACAAAATGATCTGCTGAAAATCCTCCCCACATTGCGGCGACAACTAGACACAAGGTCGCGAGATACTTGTTCCAATCTCCCGTCCGGCCAACCGTTTCAACGTGGTACGCCACTGCTCCGAAGCCAGCAAGGGCTAGTGCGAGTGCAATATTATGGCCGAATTCAAAGGTGTCCTTGATCCAGGCTTTCGTTTCTTCTTTTGAGTTTTCCATGATCATCCTTTTGGGCTGAGCTACTAGGTTCGGCCTAGATGCTGGAAAGTTTAGATACAAATTTAGGCACGTATCACAATTTGGTTGCAGTAACGTGCAGTAACGGCGTCAGGTTCACTTATCAGTCGATGGCGCTCGGCTTGCATGGCCGATGCGCGGACCTGACGCTTGCAAAGCGGCGGGTCTTGGCTTCGACCATCGAACGGAAGGCGTCGTGGCCCAAGCTCGCTGCTACTGCAGATGAAGGCGGAAGCTGGCGTGCAGCTCTTCGGACAGAGTTTCATCGAGCAGAGCGCGATAGGTGTTGGATCGCTCAGTCGCGTCGTTGCCAAGCGCAAGCCAGCAGGGCTGTGGCGTCAGCGCGGAGTGCCCATGCTGACCTAGATTGGACGGGCAGGTGGACCAACAATACGACGCCGGGTGTTCAGGCAGGCTTACTCGTACGCGTTGTTACAAGACCCTCCCTAAGCCATTCTGGGGCCCATGGCCTGATCTTGGGCTTCCACTGGAGACTGCGCAGCAGCTTGCTGGGCCAGGGCTGTACTGGAATGTTCAATCGTGGGAGGTTGCTCGCCTGCAAGTACCGATGCGCGGAATCCAGGAGTCGTTCCTGCGACGAACACGTCGCCGTCGCGTTCAATGACGCGGCTCACTTTTGACATGTCAGTGATCCCAGCTTCGTGTGCACGCTGAGCAGTGAAGGCGACCCGTTCATCGGAGATGTGCTGAGGCAGCTCTTCCCGTAGGCCAGCGAAAAGACGATTTCCAGCATGCCCTGGATCAGTCATTGCCTTGGTCGGAGGGTTCCTATGTTCTTGTGACGAGTCATTCTGCCCAAGTGAGCTACTTGATCGTCCTTCGTGCGCAGGTGCGTTTACCTCAGGCGTGGACGGGGACGTTGGATGTCGAGACTCCAGATCGCGAATGGTGTCGATCAACGCGTTGGGCGTTTCCACAGTGGGTAACCACGTTCCCGCGTCAATATGCTTCCCGGTGACGCGAGAAACCGTTTCGCTAGCCCACGAAGAACAGTTGTTGTTTAATTCCCACGTGACATTCTCTCGAAGCGCCTGGTCGAGGGCTTTGGTTTGAGCCGGTGACAGGTCGTAGTAGCGGTCTGCATCAGAACGCTGTGTTTTTTCCACTCCGGAACGGATATCGGTACCAGCCCCGTCATCCTTCACCATCGGATGATCGTCGGGCCACAATCCATAATACTCTGTGGGCGAATTGCCCCGTTTGACCGTAATCCAGGCATGGCCGTCGGTCAGGCCGCCCTGTCCACCCCTGCTATGTATTCCAAGCACAACGCGCTCACTAGCCGGTTCGGTGCCCATTTGCATCGCTCCTTGACTGAGATTATGGAGTCAACGTTTCTTCAGTGTCTGCGTAGACCAGTACGACCTTTTCGCCCCCGTACGGTACGGTGACCTTCGGTGTCCAGGGCTCAGCGGGTGGCAAGGCAGCCTTCGCCATGGCATCACACTTCTCTTTGATGCCACATCTGCGGATGGCGATACGCAATACGCCGCCCTCATTTACGAAATCAATACCGGGAGAATAAAACAGGCTTTCTGCAGGCATGTGGTACGTGATCTGAAGTGAATCGCCTGATTTTTCGATCTTGACCGGCTGAACATCATTCTTCTTGTAATCAGAGCGCATGTTTCCTCCTGCACAAGCAGCCAAGGTTGAGAGTGCGAGTAGCCCCGTAGCAAACATCAGTCTACTTTTCATATCCACGTTCATGCCCAGCATGGGATCTGACGAGGTACGTTAGCACCTGCTACCTCGGCAAGCTAGAAGTCAGGATATTAAAGCTCGCTCGCAGCCCCGCTTGGGTGTTAACAATAAGCCAGTAGATATGCAATGTCTCCATCGCAGTTTGGGCTCATTACTACGCCACGGCTCGAGCTGCAGCGCTTGACGGTCATCTACTTGTTGGGGGCGCTGTCTTGACGATTAGCCTCAGCCAACAATTGCTCGTAAGACTGCACGCGTATCCGTAGGCGAATGAGGTGCCATGACATCGCAAAGGCAAACAGTAGCGTGAAGGCCAGCACGCCCTGGATTAGGGTGATCTTGCTCAGTACCGTCCAGTCGCCCAAGCGCCAGTCTTTCAGCTGCAAGTAGAGGGCAAGCAGGACAGGCATGAAGCCAAGCTTCTCCATGCCACCGGTGAACAGGCCCAGGCGGTCGTGCATGTTGGTGCGACGATCACGCATGAATGCCTCGCGTCGACGCCGTTGTTCCAGCGGAAACCTGCGAAGCGCCGCGACGATCGATTGATACTGATGGAACTCCCGCTCCATCAGCTCTGCGTGATCCGCATAGGGGCGACGGAACCCCGGCCATTCGCGCTTGACGGTTAGCGCTGCCGAAATCAGGAAGCCTGTCAGCTCAGTCACAAGTCCGAAGACAGCTAAATAGCTGCCAGTTTTGCCGTCCAACAGAGCACCGGACAAGATTCCGACGCCGGCACCGATCAGGCCAATCGTCAAGCTCCAGCGCTCGACTGGGCCGGCGCGGCTCTGCTCGGTCACCTGTGCGTAATGGGCCATTGCTGAAGAGAGCGATGGAAAGCTCGGGTCTGTGAGCTTGATCGCTTCTCCATCGATGTCGGCGCTGTGTTCCGTTGCTACTTCATCCATTGAACTCACCTGGCTTCCCTCGGGGATCGCGCGTCCAACCAACGGCTGTGACCGTCAGTATTCCTCAGCTACCCATGCTGCGCTAGCACGCTACACAAACGCGTCAAACATCCTCCTCAGTTGCTATTGACACGCACACGCCGCACTCGCAATCTAGGCTCAAGGAGCGTCGAAACTCCTCAGAGAGCGGTACCCACCTCCGTCAAACCGGTGGGTTTTTTGTGCCTGCATCCTGCAGGGACGAGCCGACGCAATGCCTGCGTCGGGAGGGCGGCTAATACAACACCCGCAAGGGAAATACGCCCGCCGGCTCTCTGCGGTTTCGAACCTCCCGACATCCCGTCGCCGTTGGCGGCGGTTCTTGGGTTGTTCCAGGAGGGCGTTGCCATGTCTACCGCATCATCCACGCCGGCATCGGTGCCGGGTTATCTGTTGCCGGCCTCCACTCACGGCTTGCTGTGGGATGTGGGCGAGGTGCTGCGCCGGCTGGCTGCACGCGCGGCTGTTGAGCAGGCCAACGACGATCCCGCGCAGCAGTTGCTCAGCCAACCCGGTATGTTGTCGCAGGCCTTGCGCAGCCTGTCCGTACGCATCGACGTGGCGCTGCAGCAGTGCGTTGATGCACCCACCACCAACACTCGCCACCCGGAGGCGCCATGACACGCCGCCGCCGACCCACGGTATCTGCCAGTACACGGCCCACCCGCACGCGTACGCGTCCCACGCCGCCCAAGCGGGTGCAGTGGGTCGTTGTGGAACCCGACCGCACCAAGCTGCCACCGATGCTGCCGCCCGACCCGGAAGCCTCCCCGCAAGGTCCCGGCACGCTACGCGCACCCCGCCGCGCCCGCCGCCCACGCCAATGCACCGTTAGCTACACCCATTACCCCGGCGCCCACGACCATGCCGGCGACCAACACGTGCCCCACGTCCGCCTCAGCGGCCTATGGCTGGAACAACTGGGCTTTGCCATCGGCACCAAGCTACGCATCACCGCCAGCGCGGGGCGGTTGTTGATGGAGGTGTTGCCGCCGGTGGGGGTGCCTGCAAAATGACTTAGGACGCGTCGCTAGCACCGCTGGCCGCATTCAGGTGAATGCCTGTGCGCCGCTGGTCGATCTTGCAACCGCAGACCACGTGAGGCGGATTGCTGCCGCGGCCTGATCCGAGGTTATTGACGTGGTAAATTTCAGCGACACTCTTAGCGCAGGATCAGAGAGATGGCCCTTCACCTTGGGAAATCCCATGGCCGGCAAGTTAACCAAGGACCTAATGCCCTCCCTTGGGCAGCGTTGTTACCAGTTGCGCTGCTGACACTATGCACTTTTCATGCGGGATGTGCCCTCAGCACTCCACGCGATCAGCCAGCCGTAGCGGCTGCAAAGTCCTCCATTGAAACCAGGAGCAAAGACGTGACGGAACGCCTCAAGCAAGATGTGGATCGTTTGATCGCAACTGACTTCCAGGATGTCTCCGCCCTAAGTACTCAGCTTCAAGCTCAATTTGGACCGCGACAATTAGACGGAGAAAGAGAGCTTCGGGTAAGCGCGCAAGGCGTGCTGGCAGGTGAAAAGGTGGAGCGTGTTGAGTTAATTAATGCAACAGATGATCCATCGCGTGGGAAGTTGGTTATCGATTTCTCGCCACCTGGCCCGGATTTTATTGAGTCTCCCTGGGTAGACGCTATTCCTTATCCACCTCGTCCAGATGCGCGAGATTCCAGAGCCTATTGGGAGATGACAGTTAACGGCACCAAGGTCATCTTCGGTCTGACGGAAGACCAGTCGCACCTAAGCTATATCTCCATCAGCAAACTTTGAGATCAAGTTTGATGAATCAAGCAAAGGAAATGCGTGATGGAAAGTAATGAAGAACAAAAATTTCCACAGCCGAAACAGGCAGGTGCGCCATCCAATGGCGCGCTACCGGCTTCTCCGCTGAAGGATCCAGCATTAGCGCCTTTAATTGCCTCTTCGCCTACACTTCAAGCAGGCCTTTCTCAGTTCAAGCGCGATGGCATAGGCGTTGATTGGGGCAGCGCGGGTGGGGGCACTTACCTGGATCCAGGTAAGAAAGTAGTGATTGACCAGAACGCAGCTGGCAAAGGCGAACGGATCGCCAGATCACTATCGCATGAGATTGGACACCATGGGTTCGCTGAGCCTAAAGATTATTCTTACAAGCAAGCTTATGTGAACAACATGCTGCGTGGCGAAGCAGCTGCAACGCTCAGTAACGCACTAGTCCGACGTGAGATTCTGAATCATCAGGGGCCGGATATCGGTATTTCTGGAAGCGGCACGAGGCCACAGCAGTACGAGGCAATTGCAGATCAACAAATGGCAGGTCGCATCACGCGCGATGCTGCATTGAACCAGATTGCCCAGGTCTTCAAGACGGAACAACCTTCGGTTGCTCCAAGTAAGACGTACGAGCAATATTATGGCGATTACTACGACAAACACATCGTCCCCTGGAAGCTCAAACAGGGGCGGCCGGAACCCGGAGCCGTTGGCGACATCACTACTTCTGATGTGAAGCAGGGTGGACTTGGACCTGAATCACATCCGGCATCACCGAAGACCGCGTTGTTGCCGTCACAGCCAGGCCATGCGGACCACGCGCTGTACCAGCAGATCAAAAGCGGCGTGATGCAGCTCGACGCCCAACACGGCAAAGAGTGGGATGGGGCCAGCCAGCGCATGACCTCAAGCTTGCTCGCGTTGGCAAAAGAGGAAGGGCTGTCGCGGGTGGACCATGTTGCACTCAACAACCCCACGCTTCAGCTCTCCGGCGGCGATAAGGTCTTCGTTGTACAAGGCGCGCTCAATGACCCGGCACACCAGCGGGCACATATGCCAACGATAGAAGCCGTGCAGACACCTGAGACCCAGTCGCTCGATCGCCTGCAGGCACTCAACCAGACTCAGGCCCAGGCGCGCGAGCAGCAGCAGGCATTGGAACAGTCGCAGCAAGCCGTCTCACAGGCCGGTCCGTCGATGACGCGCTGATATTTTTCAAAAGAAATAGGCAGAGCCAGTCACCGTACCAAGCCTGGCGTGCTGAACACACCGACGGGGTAGGAAGTGTATGCGGATGATGACCGGGTTTCTTTTAGCCCTACCGTTGCTGCTTGGCACCAGCGCCGCGTCGGCTACTAAGGTGCGCCAGTCTGTTGCGTATCCACAAGCGCTTCAGGGCATATGGGACCTAGGCCCTCACGCTTGCAAGCTGCCCATGAATCCTGACTCCGATACGCCGATACATATCGAGAAGACCTGGTTGCGTGGCCACGAGCACCAGCAGACGCCCATATCGATCAGGCGTATTTCTTCTGATCCACATGCTTGGCTGGTTTCCGCTAAGTCGGATATCGCGCCAGATATCACAACTGATGACCTTTACATTCTGAAAGGCGACTATCTGGTGATCTCTGATGGAAAATCGGTTAGCCAGTATCGTCGCTGTCAGTGAGTTGAATGACAGCACACTCAAGATGACAGACATGAACACGGGTGACGCGATCGCCAACCGATCGCGCAATCTTTGGCCAACTGCAGTAACTAAATGGGATGCAGTGAAGGAACAAACCCAGCAGTAGTGACCAGATGCTTGTGCTTGAAATTCATCCGTCTTGCTCGCCAGTCAGTGCACTCACGCACCTCAGAACCATAGATCACGCACGCAACGCCCATCGGGCGACAGGTCGTCAAAGCTGTCCAGACCATCGAAGTGGTCGATGGCCAAGTGCGCGACGGCGTCTGGATCGGCGAGCCTGATGTTGACTGCCATGCGCCGGCTTCCGTCGGCTTCGAGGCGCAGCCCACGCCAGCAGATCACGCAGGCGCAGGCAGGGCAGAAGTGAATCTCTAGCGTGGGGTCTTGTTTCTCGGCACGGACATAGGTTTGCGTTGGCCCGTGTAGCGTTATGCGCCCGTGTTCAACGTCGTACGCCCAGAGTGCGCCGTAGCGCCGGCACAGCGTGCAGTTGCAAGCCGTGACCGCGCCCGGGTCACCGGAGAGGTGCCAGCCCGCGCTGCCGCAATGGCAGCTACCGCTGAGTGTGTCTGGTGCCACCTCGAATCCCTGTGTCCGTGCGCAATCGCCGCAATCTAGCAGGTTGGAATCCAGACGCGCGGGCCCGTCACATCGCACTTCGTCCGGGTGAATACAGTGGTTTGCGCCGTGAGACCGCTGGGCTATGTCGCCAATACGAGCTCATCCGGCAGGCGCGCCGGCCCGCACCCACTGAATCATCAAGGAGCAGCCATGTCTATTGAAGCGGATCAGACCCATGCAAGTCGTGCGCGTCGCACGCTACTACGCAATGCCCTGCTGACGGGCGCGGCGATGATGGCGCCGGGCACGGCTGCGATCGCGAAAGACGAGCGCCCGGCCAGCGGGGTGCGCGGTGATGTATCCAAAGGCACCGCCCAGTTGACGTTGGGAATGGTGGTGTTCGACGGCTTCCAGCTACTGGATGTCTTCGGTCCGCTGGATATGTTCGGCAATCTTGAGGGCAAGGTCAGGATCGTCATCCTGGGCGAGCGCGCTGGCATGGTCGCCAGCAGCGCCGGTCCTGCGGTTGCCGTTGACCATGCGTTGGACGCGGCGCCGCACATCGACATCCTGATGGTTCCGGGCGGCATGGGCACACGGCGCGAGGTGGGCAACACCGCATTCATCGCCAGCATCACGCGCCTGGCGCGTTCGGCGCCACACGTCGCCAGCATCTGCACCGGGGCGGCGCTTCTGGCGCGCACCGGTCTGCTGGATGGGCGGCGTGCCACGACCAACAAGCGCGCCTTCAACTGGGTAACGACGCAGGGGCCAAAAGTAGAGTGGGTGAAGCAAGCGCGCTGGGTGGAGGACGGTCATGTGTTCACCTCCTCCGGCGTCTCCGCGGGTACGGACATGGCACTCGCCCTGATCGCAAAACTGTTCGGCCCCGATGCCGCCAAGCAGGCCGCCGATATCGCCGAGTACAGCTGGAATGCGGATTCCACCAATGATCCGTTTACTGCCGCGATCGACACTGGGTGAGCAAAGCAGTGTTGCTGGTTCGGTGCCCATCACGCGCCGGCTAGCGTTACCGCGTGCAGCTGCGAGACATCTGTGTCTGCAAGCACTGCAGTTAGGTACCGTCTGGGCGCCTATGGCCGGCGATAGAAGCGCTGCGGTTCTTTGCGCATAGATTTTCGTCCGGCCCTACGCAATGCACAGGCAGTCGTCCGTAAATGAAAGGCGCCATTGACCAACGTCTTTGGCGCAGTTAGCGTCTCACTCAGCCTGGTACAAACGAGTAATCCATCCTTGCGCGCCATCTATGCATCTTTCGCTCCCTTTGCGAGCCACGCCAATAATCCTTAAGAAAAAAAGAGCAAGGAGTCTCCGTGCAAGTAACTAAACTTGGTTGCCTGACACTCGTGTCCCTCGCAGCAACAGCATGTTTCTCAGCTTCCGCTGGCAGTGAAACGAGTGCCATGTCCGGTGGCTCGCTCTGTGACGAGTCTCGTCGCTGGGGACGCATCGGCGCAACGCACGCGCTGCAAGTGGTTCCACAGATCTTCGAAGACGAGAATGGGCGTTTTTATCATTTTGACCTCAAAGGGCGAGGTGGCTTGGACCACCTGGATGCTCGCTGTGGCGTTGGGACCTATGCTGAGTGCGCTTTCACTGCAACGCGTTCAACAGGGGAGCGTTTCCAGTTTTCGGATATTTCGACATTTGGTCTTTGGGAAACCCAGCATGCGTATTACCTGCTCTACCGCGTCGTGACACCGAAGAGCGCGTCTGAAAGACGACAGCGAAGAGTCGTCCAGCTGGGCGATCCGCCGGTGGAAATATGCAATCAAATCGGCGACTATTCGAATCTCACGTAATGGTTTGAGCAGATCTCAATGACTTCTTGCGCATACTGATTTCATAGGTCTATAGGAGGGGCATGCGTCTTTCTTCAGCGAAGACGGAGGGTCTTCAAGGGGGAGGCAAGCGCTGCTTACTTCTGGTAAAAACGCCGATTGCCGCAGCAAGGAGCCGCGCCGGATGCCATTCGTTATTTTCCGTTCCCACGTTTCGATAGCGGCCGCAGTGGTGTTTGCTACCTTTGCAGGATGCGCCGTGACGGTGGCGCCGATCTCGCAGAAGCAGTTCTCCGATCATGTCGCGATGCTGCTGGCAGGCAGGGATTCGGCGGTGGTTGAAGCAGGCAAACTCACCGACTTCCAATGGACGACCCTGTGCTTCGAGCGCGATGACAGTCTGCTGCTGAAGTTCGATCAGGGTGGGAAGAAATCAGTTCTGCAGTTGCCGTACGAAGCGTTCTTCGTGGACGAGGGGCATGTGGAGCATTCTCTTGAGGGCGGCTGTGTCACGCCCTCCGATCACATCTTGATCAAGAAGAAATATCCAGGTGATCACGGGCCGATCGAGTTTCAGAAGGCAGCGCACGGCGCCTGAGTCTGGCTGTATCGACTCACCTAATGCACTATTCCGGCGTTCCAGCGCGGCGAACACGTAGTTCGCCTGCTGCATGATTCAACAGCGTCCGTTCTGCACCGCTGGCAGCGCCGGCCGATGCACTTCGCCACCGACCCGCCTCACCAATCCGTCGGCGCATAGTCCTTCAGGAACTGCCCCCAGACGTGCTCGCCGGTGTTGAAGCCGTGGATGATCGGGTCGACGATGCGGGCGGCGCCGTCCACGATGTCCAGCGGCGGGTGGAAGCGTTCTTGCTGCACCTTAAGCGCGGCGATGTCGGCCGGATCTTCGTCGGTGACCCAGCCGGTGTCGACGCTGTTCATGTGGATGCCTTCGTTTTGATAATCGGCCGCCGAGGTGCGCGTCATCATGTTCAACGCGGCCTTGGCCATGTTGGTATGCGGGTGACGGGTGGTCTTGAAGTTGCGGTAGAACTGGCCTTCCATCGCCGAGACGTTGACGATGTGTTTGTCGCGCTCGGGCGTGCGCAGCATCAGCGGCTTGAGGCGCGCATTGATGATGAAGGGCGCGATGGCGTTGACCAGTTGCGTCTCCAGCAATTCCACCGACGGCACCTCGGCCAGCAGCAGGCGCCAGGAATTGCGGCCGCGCAAGTCGACCTGCTGCAGATCCTGATCGAGACGGCCTTCGGGGAACAGGTGCTTCTGGCCGACCAGCTCGTCGTCCAGCAGCGCGACCTGCGACAGCTCGGCGGCGCGGGTGAGGCCGTCGGCGCCGTCCAGGCCGCGTCCGTGTACGGCCGGCAGCGCGGTGGCCGAGGCGTCGCGCAGCAGTTCGGGCGTGCGCAGGCCTTCGTAATGGCCCACCAGCTTGCGTACCGTCTCGGGCAGGTCATGCAGCGCGGCGGTCTCGCCGGCCATCATGTGCGCGTAGAACTGCGGCGGGCGGCGCACGGTCTGGCAGGCATTGTTGATGATGAAGTCCAACCGCGTGCGCGTGGCCAGCAACTGGCTGCAGAACGCTTCCACGCTGGGCGTGTGGCGCAGATCCAGGCCGAACACCTGCAGGCGGTGGCCCCATTCGGCAAAGTCGGGTTCTTCCGCATAACGCGCGGCCGAGTCGCGCGGGAAGCGCGTGGTGACGATGAGTTCGGCGCCGGCACGCAGCAGCTTCAATCCGGCCTGATACCCGATCTTGACCCGGCCGCCGGTGAGCAGCGCCACGCGCCCGCGCAGGTCGGCGGTTTCGGTGCGCTTGAAGAAGTTCAGCTCCGCACAGGCCGGGCACATCTGGTCGTAGAAGTGATGCAGCTGGGTGAACTTCTGCTTGCACACATAGCAGTGCCGCAGTTCCGGCGATTGCTGTGGCGCCTCGGCAGCGGCAGCACCTTCGCCATTGTGTGCATCGTGCAGGCCGGCGGCGTGCGGCGGGAAATAGTTCGGCGTGCTGAACACCGGTTTGCGTCGCAACGCGCGGATGCCGGTCTGCTCGAGCAAGGCCTCGGCCTTGCGGACCTTTTCCTGATGGCGTTCGCGCTCGCGCTGCTTGAGCAGTTGGCGGCGCGCCTTGGGCTCGGGGTGATAGACCTTGGCCACCACCTGATGCAGCCGCACGCGGTCGGCCTCGGAGAGCGTATCGAGCACGCTGCGGTCCGCGTCGATGGCCTCCAGCACATCCAGCGCGGCGCGCAGGCGGTCGGTGAGCGGCAGGTCGTCGGCGGGCAGGGGTGAGGCGGTGGTATTCAAGGCAGATCCGGGCAGAAGCGGCTGAAAGCCGTGGGTGTGGCGGCAGGCGGCCGGTGGGCAAGACGGTGCTGAGCCCTTAGAAAACGCGGGCGTTGCCAGTGAGTTTCCAGGCTGGGCGCCATTTTCGCCGATTGGCGGCGGCAGCGCCAATCCGGGGCCCGGGGTGGTGTCCGAGCGCCCCGAGGCGGCCGGCGTGTTGTGGCGTTGGCGGTCCGCTTCGGAGCAACACACGGGCGGGCATTTGCACCTGCTGCCGTGCAGCTGCAACAGCACTGAAAGGTCGATGCGCTTCGCGTGGATCCTGTGCGAGTCAAGACTAACAACGGGGCCAGTCAGAGGTGGGTTACCCTCATAGTCAGTTTTGCTACCGGAAATGCTGCTCATGCAGTCCGCAGTCGACAAGGATCAGTCATTCGCAGGTGCATTAGGGCGCCTGCTGCTTGATGCGGTTCTGGTGTTGGCGCCATTGGCTCTACCGCTTTTGCTGTCGCCACCGCTGGCATGGCTGTACCTCGGAGGGACGCTGCTGTTTGAGTGGGCCGAAGAGCGCGTCTTTGGTCGTGTCGAGTGGATGCCGCTCTACAGATTGGGGGCCTGCATTGGCGTCAGTTATGCCGTCGCTCAGGCTGCTCCATCGCGCACCGTCGCGCTGCTGGCGGGAGTGGCCGTCTTCGCGGTTCTTGTGGTGCTGGGAAAGGCATGGGAGAAGCTTGCGGGGCTTTCAATCGAACGCCCAAGCAAGGGCCCAACGTTTACGCGCATCGCAGGGCCCGGGCGGCCATCCGGATGCCCCGTTGACGAGTCAGCACCGCTGACGCCGGAGGGTGGAAAAATACGCATGATCGGTTGCCACGAAGTGCGCAATAGTGCTCCGCTGCAATACGATTATCTGTTTCCCGATGGCAGCGTGCTGTTTGGAGCGGGCGCGGTGCTGATGTTTTCTCCAGATGGCCGCTACTGCGTTTCACCGATGCCAACCACCGGTCTTTGGGGGCTGCTGATCTATGACCGGCGCGCACGCATCCTGTACCGTTTCACGCAGCGCGAAAGTTTTGTCGCGCTTCATGCCGTCACCGCGACCGAGATCCACGGCTGGGGTAGTCGCGTGCATAAGGACGGAACCATGCTGTGCGTGTTGATCGACGACGTGATCGCACATGCCTGTGCAGTTCCGATGGTGAACACCGGTGATCTCCTGGTGCCGGCCTACTATTTGGAACAGGTGCGCCAATTAGAAACGGGCGAATTCCCTCCTGCGCCGGCCGGCGGACCGGTACTGACCGTGGCGCCCTACCTACCGCAGCGTTTGATGGCGTTGGCCGATCCAGTGGCGCCGCTTGCAGACCCGTGGGTGGAGTTGATCGTCAATGGCGCAGCAAGTGGCTTGATTGTTTCGCGCCGTTATCCCCGCTTGCTCTGGAGCAGCGATGCACGCGGGCTGGTGTGCGTTGCCAAGCGCAAGCACTGCGACGAAGCGGCCAGCTTCTGGTACTGGAACGAGGCGGCGGGCTGGAGCTCGGTGGGCGGAGGCGACCGCGTCATGCCGATGCAGTAGCAATGTCATGCAGCGGATCGCAAGGCGCGGTTGGAACAATGCGACCGCTCCGTGTGCTGCGGTGTTCAGTTGCGCCGCCGTTGTGTTCGCCGATCACATGTCTTTGGAATGGCGTGCGCTACGGTAAGTGCGGACCTATTTCCGGGAGACACCATGGGCCTGCTGGTCGAGGGCAAGTGGCAAGACCGTTGGTATGACACCGACAAGAGCGATGGGCGATTCGAGCGTTCGCAGTCGCAGTTTCGGCATTGGGTGACAGCCGATGGGCGTGCTGGGCCGCATGGCGAAGGTGGCTTTCAGGCTGCGCCTGGGCGGTACCACCTGTATGTGTCGCTGGCCTGCCCGTGGGCGCATCGCACGTTGATCTTCCGGCAGCTGAAGGGCCTGGCATCGCTGATCGATGTGTCGGTGGTGCATTGGCTGATGGGCACGCATGGCTGGACCTTCGAACATGGCCCCGGCGTGGTGGGCGATCCCATCCACCATTCCAAATATCTGTATGAGGTCTATCTCAAGGCCGATCCGCAGTACTCCGGGCGTGTAACGGTGCCTGTGTTGTGGGATCGCGAGCGCAATACGGTGGTGAGCAACGAATCCGCCGACATCATCCGTATGTTCAACAGTGCGTTCGATGCGGTGGGCGCGGCAGAGGGCGACTACTATCCGGAAGCGCTGCGTGCGCAGATCGACACCATCAACGAACGCATCTACGACACCGTTAACAACGGGGTGTACAAGGCGGGCTTTGCGACCACGCAGGCTGCGTACGAAGAAGCCGTGGTGCCGTTGTTCGACACACTGGATTGGCTGGACACGCGCCTGAGCACGCAGCGCTATCTGTGCGGTGATCACCTCACCGAAGCAGACTGGCGCCTGTTTACCACGCTGATCCGCTTCGACGCAGTGTACGTCGGGCATTTCAAATGCAATCTGCGGCGCATCGCCGACTACCGGCACTTGTCGGGATTCCTGCGCGAGCTCTATCAGATGCCGGGCATCGCAGAGACGGTGAATTTCCAACACATCAAGGGCCATTACCACCAGAGCCACGCCATGATCAATCCCACCGGGATCGTGCCGATGGGGCCGGTGCTGGACCTGGATGCGCCGCACGGCCGGGGATGATGGCGGCCATGGTCGCTCGCAGTGGGTGGGCGGTTTACCGTTGCGCGCGGGTTGCCCTATGCTGCGCGCCCTGCGAATACACCGGAGTGTTGCATGCTGAGTCACGTCATGGTCGGGTCCAACGATATCGCCCGCTCGAAGACTTTTTACGACACGCTGCTGGGAAGCGTGTTCGGTGCGCCGGCCGCGTTCGTCAACCAGGCCAACTCCGGGCATACGCGGCTGTTCTATCGGCACGCGGGCAGCAGCTTCTGCGTCAGCGAGCCCATCGACGACGCGCCGGCCAGCCCGGGCAACGGCACCACGGTTGGGTTCGTCTGCGACTCGCCCGAGCAGGTACGGGCATTTCATGATGCGGCGGTTGCCGCAGGTGCCACCAGTATCGAAGAGCCGCCTGGCCTGCGTGACAGCACCATGGGGCCGACCTGGCTGGCATATGTGCGCGACCCGGATGGCAACAAACTCTGCGCCATCCATCGGCCGTAAGCCTTCATGTACTGCGGGCCGCGCAACGCGCTGAGGCGGCGCGGCCCTCAAGACAGGCGTTTACGCAGGCAGGGCGGGGAAACGCATTCGGATCGACCGCGCGCTCGGCACCGGCCCCGCGCAGTCCCTCGCTAAATGCTGCCTGCCGACGTGGCCTATCGGTCGCTCACTCTTCAGCAGCGCTACGCACGATCAACGTGGCCGCACCCACGGAGATAGCATCCTCAACCGCACCGGTGCTGGTCTGCCCGTAGCGTTCGATCGCGCGCATCCGCGCATTGAAGGTGAGGTAGGCCGCCGCGACCGCGGTGCCGGCACCCAGCAGGGCCGCAATGCCGCGCTGATGGCGCGGTGCCAAGGCGGCGCCGGCAATGGCACCGGTGGCGACGCGGGCCATCATGCCGGCCAGCACGATGCGGTCTGGCGCGGTCTTCATCTTGTCGCCCGCCAGCTCGCCACCTGCCAGCGCCAGCATGCCGGCAGACGCCAGTGGGTTGGCGAGCAGCCGCGGAGCGCCATTGTCGCGCGGCAGGGTGCCGGTGCGTGCCGCATTGGCGACCGCGGCAAGCGGGGTCATCGAGCGCATGCCAGCGACGGCGCCCATCAAAATCGAATGAATCAGAGCCATGTGCACCTCTGCAGGTACGCATCGACGTGCTCCGCCATGGAGCCCGCAGGCGCGCATCAGGTTATTGGTGCTCAGAGCCTAGGAGGTCAGATGTGTGCGAGATGGCAAGGCAGTGCCAGGGCGATGCGACACAGGTGGTGCAGGACAACGTTGTGTCCGTCTGGCGGCTGATATCTGCCGCACCATGGTGATGGTATGCAGGCACCGCGCCGCTGTGGTGCGTGGCAGGCGCCACCACGCTGCATCACCTTGTGGGCGCTGCAGCGTGGCGGATGCGCATCAGGGCTGCTTCGCAAACCGGCCTGCGCGCCACGCCATTGCCAGCACGGCAAGGCCGACCGCCAGGCAGATCAGTACGCCAGGCAACGACGCTTCCGGGCCAAACGCACCGCCGGTGAGCCATTCGGGAAATCCCGGGCGGGCCGTGCTACGCGCGATGGCCGGGCCCATGTCGGTGCCGGAGACGGCTGCGCCAAACAGATAGCCCTGGGTGAAGTTCCAGGCGATATGTACGCCGATCGACATCCACACGCGGCCGGTCAGGGCATAGAACGCGCCCAGCAAAATGCCGGCTTCCAGCGCGATGCAGATCGCTGCGAATGCCGTGGCGTGCGGATTGGCGATATGGCCGAAACCGAACAGCGCGGCGGACGCGGCGAAGGCGATCCACGGCCCAAACGCGCGCCAGACCAGGCGCAGGAAAATCGCGCGGAACATCAGCTCTTCGATCACACCCGCCTGCAATGCCTTGCGCATCGCAGTCCATGCCGGCGCCATGCCCAGGGACTGGATGTCGTACAGCCCGAACACCGCCATGATGCCCATGACCGAGGCGAACATCGCCGCGCCGATCAGCAGGCCGAGAAGCACGTGCGGCACCATCGGCCGCACCGCGAGCTCGCTGGCGCGTCGCCCTTCGGCCAGGCGCACCGCAAGCACGTACACGCCCAGGCCCACCGCGATACCCACCAGGCTGGCCAGCAGCTGCAGCGGGCCGGACTCCTTGGGCAGCAGGCCGCTGACGAACCGGCCGCTCATGGGCGCCAGCGTGGCAACCACCACCAGCAACACCACCGCCCAGGCGATGGCGCGAAGCCAGCGCAGGCGCCCGGGATGCAGGAACTTGCGCTCACCCAGTTCGATCGGGCGGCTCATCTGTCTGGTCGTGGCCAAGGACTGTCCGGCAACCGATTGCGTTGATGCGTGCATGTACGACTCCATGTGGTGTGGTTGCTAGCGGGTGGTGGAGCGGGATGACGCGTTGGATGCGTCTGCAATCCGGGTGGAAAACGCACGCTGGTTCAGCGCGTCGATGGCCTCACTGAGAATGCGGGACAGCGGGACGGACAACTCTGCATCGAGCTGCGCGGCGGCGGCATTGGTCGCGGCCCATTGCCGCTCCAGCGCGGGAATCATCTTTTTCGCCTTGGGCGTCAGCACGACGATGCGTTCGCGCGCATCCGTGCCTGGTTTCAAGGCAACGAGACGGTGCGTGGTCATCTGCGCCACCGTCTGGCTGGCGGCCGAATGGCTGATGCCGATCTCCTGCGCGAGCACCTTGATGGGAACCGGGCCCACACGCAGCAGGGCGCGTAACACGGGGGTATAGCGTGGCCGCCAGGTTAGCCCCGCAGCCGCGTAGACACCTTCCAGATCACCATCGAGCCGCTCGATGAGTTGCCGGACCAGGGTGCCAAGGGTAGGTGCAGGTGGGGTCATGGCCGAAATGTATAAGCGCTGTTGTAATTGCGCCTGTGCCAGAAGTATTGGCATCTGCCAGCGCTAGCGGCGGGTCGGGTAAGGCTTCGGCGCTGCCGCTGCATGACATTGCGGGATCGCGCGAACCAATGTGGGGCGTGTCGATGGATGCGCTGATCGGTTTTGGACTGCCGGCTGCGGAGAGGGTTGGCGCGCGCATCATACGCTGGCGCCGCCGCACCAAGTGGGTCAGCAGCGATGCAACGATCAAGACGCACTCTTACGCAGCAGCGCTACGCTGTTCCGCGCATGGCCATGCTGCGGAGCATGTGGTCTTGATGGTTTTGGCTTGCCGGGGTCAGTTAGTCACTTCGTCGCCATACACCCACTGCGCGAACAGTGCTGAAAGATCGCGCCCGCTGGCGTGCTCCATTGCTCCCTGAAGATCGTGGCTGACGACGGTTCTGCCCACGTTCTTGCGGGTGTAACGGCGCATACCCGCCCAAAACCCCTGCTCACCCAGCGTCTGCCGCAAGTGCGCCATGAACAGCGCGCCTTTGCTGTACTGCACGGCGCGGCGGACACGTAACGAGGGGTACTCACCTGACCAGGCCAGCGGTTTGTCGAAGCCGGCGTCACGGGCGATGGCAAGCCGGCGGCGTGCTTCATCCAGCTCCTGCTGGTAGGCCGCTTCGCCAAAGGCATGTTGCTTCCAGGCGGCGACCATGAACGTGGTGATGCCCTCGTTCAACCAGAAGTCTTGCCACGATGCGCAGGTGACAAGGTTTCCCCACCACTGATGCGCCATCTCATGCGCGATGATCCATGACGAAGCGGGATCTTGCTGCTCGTCCTGCAGGGCTTGCACGCCAATGAGCGAGAAGGTGGCCGCCTCCTGCGCCTCCTGTCCGGGCACAAGCAGCTGGGTGTAACGACCATCCGGGAGCGATACGCCTGCCGCCTGCGCAAAAAATGCCGCAATGGAGGGTGTCTGTTGGAATGCGGCTGCCAGGTTCGCACCTTGACCTGCGCCATCGAGATAGACGAACGTCCCGGCCGTGGTTTTGGATGACTGCTGCGAGAAGGTGCCAACCGCAAAGCCGAACAGATAGGCCGAATACGGCCTGGTAGCGCGCCAGCGGTGCAGCACCAGGCCGTTCGGAAGCACCTTCTGGGGCAAGCCTGCGCCGATGCTCAACGTATCGATGCCGGCAGGCACGAACAGATCCAAAGCGAAAGACGCTTTCTGCCCGGGGCTGTCCTGCAGGCAGACCATCCAGTCGCACGCGAAATAACTGGTGTAGAAGCCACTGGCCGCGCGAACAACACCCTGCGCCGGCACGCCGACGATCTTGAAGGTGAGCGACGCGCGGGCGCCTTTGGCAAGCGCGGTGGGCAACGCAAACGTGATGCCATCGGTGGTGCTGGTCACTGCGATCGGCTGACCATTCAGTTCGGCCGAGAGGATCTGCAGTGCATTAGGCGAAAACGTCAGCTGGGTGAGGTGGTCGGAGGTGCTGCGTAGACGAATGCGCTGCACGCCGGAAAGCGCGGTGGTGGTGAGATCCGGGCGCAGTTGCAGCTGATAGCCCTCGACCTCGAACCCTGCGCCTGGCAGTGTCGGCGCTGCCGCCATCAGCGAAGACGGTGCAAGGACCAGCAGTGCCAGCAGTGCAAGCAGGACCTTGTATCCAGTGAGTCCCCGATGTGTCACCGCTCGCTCCGGTCAGCCGTCTTGATCCCGAGCAAGACCTTCAAGCCGTGGGTGGTGCCGCGTGGCCCGATGGTCAGGTGGTCCTCGTCATTGAGAACGTCCAGCGTGAGATGCAACGACGGATAGTGCCGCGCGCGTAGTGCCTGCGCCATGTTCTGTGTGTCGACGACCATGTCGTGATTCTGGTGATAGCGCACTTGCTCGTACTCGCCAACGTATAGATAGACGAGCGCCGGCAGGTCTGTATGCGAGGCGGCAAAGGTTTTTTCCTGCGCCACCATCGCGTGCTCGCCATACCAATACGATGGGCTACCCAGGATGTAGCCGGCAAACATGTCCGGTGTGCTCAACAGGATCTGCGTGCCGAGCAGGCCACCGTACGAATGCCCGAGATACAGACGCCGCTGCTCGTCGGTTCGGTAGCGGTTGGCAACGAACGGCAGCACGCGATCGCGCAGGTAGCGGATGTAGTCGGCGCTCTTGCCATGGGTCGCAACCGGCGCCGCGGCCGGGCCATCTTCCGGTGTGGGCGTGTAATCGCGCCGCCGGCTGGGCATGGGCTCGTCGCCGACGGCGTAGGACAGGCCGACCAGGATGAAGTCCTCGATCGCCGGGCCTTCGCCATTCAAGCGCCGCGCGATCTGCTTGACCAAGGGAAACGCATAGTCGCCATCGGTGGCGTACAACACCGGGTAACGGCGTTGCGGATTGTCTGCATAGCCACGTGGCAGGGCGACGAAGACCTGATACGTGCGACCCGTTGCCGGGTCGGGCACGTCCCAGACCTCGCTGTCGACCATTTCATAGGGCTTGCCGCCGCCACGTTGCCCGCCCAACGGCGTGGCCTGTGCCGGCGTTGCAAGAGCCTGATTGGTGACTGCAGGTGCTGCTGCGGCGGGTGGCGCCTTGGCGGTGTTGTCGCACGCACTCAGCAACAGCACGACCAACCCGATCAATCCGATTCGATTCAAAGACATTCCCAGCCTAAAGTTGCGTGTGGTCCGTCGTGCGGACAGGGGGTGATGATTGCATGCGTTCAGATCATGAGCGGATCGCCAGCGCATGGCGTTGAGGAGGCTGCAGCGTCAACGCTGATCGTCATCAGGCGCGCCCCGGCTCACGTCCCTGAGTACGGCGCCGTAGCCATGGTAGAGATTCGCGGTGGGCAGCTGGTCTTGCGCGTGCATCCAGCGATGCAAGGCCGGCAGTTGGTAGAACGGCACGCGCACATGCTGGTGGTGTTCGATGTGGTAGTGGATGCCATGCGGGCCGCAGAAAAAGGTTTGCCAGCTGCGTGCGACGATGGTGCGCGCGCTGTGCCGCTGGTCCTCGCAGGCGACATAACCGGCATGCTCGGTGATGGCACGGATGCGGGCGAACAGCTGCAGCAGCGTCAGCGCCGGCAGCAGCCATAGGCCGAGGTACAGCAGCGGGTGGCCAAGCGCGGCGAGAACCCCGAACAGCAGCCCGTTGCTGAGCAGGATCGTGCCGGCAACCAACCCCAGGTGCTGCGGCACGGTAGGGGTGCGCGTACTGGCTGGTTGTGTGCTGCGCCTGCGCAGTGCATCGCGGATGGTGAGTACGTAGCCGATGCCGGTCACATCGCGGAGCAATCGCAGCGCCAGCTCGCGGCGCGAGACAGGGTAGTCGGCAATACCGAACATGATGGCCACCGGATCATCGGGCGACATCGGTGCGCGGTGATGCTGCAAATGCCCTTGCCGGTAGGCGAACAGCGACAGGAACAGCGGGCCGGCGGCCAGCGCCTGCGCCACTAGGTCATTACGTGACTGGCGATGCGCCAGCAGCCGGTGGGCGCCCTCGTGCATCATCACCGCGAGCGCAAGCTGGGTGCGGGCAATCACCACGATCGCCAACGCATACACTGCCGGATGTGGATACAGCATGGCGGCGCCAAAGCACAGCGCGATCACGGCCCAGTCGGCGGCCAGTGCCATGCCGCTGCGCCAGGGCTGCAGGCGGGCAAGCGCGATCGGCACCGTGGCGCTCATGCGTGCTGCCCGGTGGCTGTGAGTGCCACCCACGCGTGTGCAGGTGCGCCGCGTGCCAAGGCCAGGATCAGGCTGACCCATAGCTGCAGCCGCTGTGGCGCATCCAGCGTGGGTGCGTCGTGCCCGGCGACGGGCGGGGTTGTGCGCAACGCGTCGCAGGCGCGGTGGATGGCGTGCGCGAAGGCGTCTGCATCGCCCGTCCACGCAACGATTTGATGCGCCAGGCCGCAGGTTGCGGCATGCGCGGCATTGCGTTGTTGCTCCGGCTGCCCGGTGACGATCAGCAGGATGGGCCGCCGGTACACCAGCGCAATCGATAGCGCGGCCATGCCGGGCGCCGAGATCAGCAGCGTGCTGGTTGCGGCGTGGTCGATCCACTGTGGGTGGTCGGCCTGCCAGCCGGGGCGCTGCGCATAGCCCTCGCCGACACACAGGCTGCCCAATCCCGCGCGTCTCAGTCCTAGCTCCAGTGCCTGCGCGAGCGCGGGGTCGCGGAAGTGCGGGTTGAGATAGACCGCAGCCGTTGGCGCCGTGGGGGTGGCAGATGGGGATGCAATCGCTACCGGCGTTGGCAGCCGCACGCGTCGTCCGCTGGCCTGCGGTTGGCTTTGCGCGAAGTCGTGTTCCAGTTGCGCGGCGGCGCGGTCGATCTGCCAGCCGATGGCGCGTGAGAACAGCGCGGCCAGCACGCGCGGCAGCCGGCCTTCGAAATTGCCCTGCAGGGCGGCGCGCAAGCTGCCGCCATAGATGTGCACGATCTTGTGCCGCCAGACCGGCAGCATGCCCATCACCAGCAGCGCCGGATGGAAGGAATCGTTGAGGACCAGGTCGACCTCACGCAGGCGCCGCTGCAGTTGCAGGACATCGCGCAGCAGCCGCGCCGGATGCAGCAAATAGGCGCCGACGTTGGCATCGGTGGCGGCCGCGCGCATGTTCTGGCGCGCATCGAACTGCACGGCGTAATGCGGCGACAACACGCTCGCCTGGATGCCAAACGTATGGAGGAACTGTGCACCGGCAGCCGAGGTGGTGATGACCTCGACCGCCGCGCCCTGCGCCTGCAACGCATGCGTCAGCAGCTGTGCGCGCATCAGGTGGCCGCGTGCGTCGGCGGTGGCCAGGTACAGCAGGCGCGGGCGCTTCACCGCCACAGGTAAGCCCGTAAACGCAGCACCACACCGGCGGCATACATGCCGAGCGCACCACTGATGCCGAATGCACGGTCGATCCGCCGCACCTGCGCCAGCAGTGCCTGCAGCGCTGCCTGCTCATCTGCAGGCACCAGCCGCTGCAGGATCATCTGGCACTGTTGCACGTGGCGTTGCTCATCGCCGAGCACGCGCGTGAGCAGCGGCTGCAGCGTATGGCCGGCAGGCAACACGCCGCAGTGCCGCTGCAAGACGCGCGAGGCCATCTGTTCGGCACACAGCCCGATTGCAAACGCAGGCACCAGCAGGCCCTGCCGGAATTCACCCGCATGATGTGTTGCCAGCCGATGCCACTGCGCAATCTTGCGCCGGCTCAGGGCATCGGGCTGCGCGGAGGGACGTGCGGCACCGCGTGCGGCCAGTGCGGCGGCGAACGCCTGTGCATGCCATTGCTCTTCCTGCAGATGCTGGTCCATCAGCGGCACCAGCCACGCAGGCCGCTGCACCGGCACCTCGCGCTGCAAGGCCAGCTCGGTGGCCTCTTCGCCAACCAGATACATCCGCAGCAGCAGGCACTCGCCGGCGACGCTGGCATGCAGCTGACGTAATGCGGCCGCCTTGACTCGATCGACCAGCCACGCCTGGGTGCGCGCCCAGCCACGCAGAGGCGGTGGCTGCAGCGCCAGGAGCGGCACGCCGCCAGCGGTGCCGGGGTCAGCTGGCAGCGTGCTGCTCACCGCTAGGAGTGGTGGTAAGACAGCGCCTGCGCATCGGCGCGGCGGCGGCGCCAGCCCAGGCCGGCGGCCAGGCTGCCGAGCATGTCCACCGCGGAGAACGCGGCGATCAGTGCCAGCGCGGCGCCCCGGCGCAGCCCGCGGACGGGCGGCAGGTCCTGCGTGTTCAAGGCGTGCGCGCTGAACCACAGGCGCGATGCCAGCACGCACAGCGGCCCGACCGGCCCGCTGCGCGCCAGCCAGTGCAGCGATGCCGGCAGATACGCCTTGACCAGGTGCGGGGTCAGGCCCAGCGTGTCCTGGCCGCGCCACCAGCGCAGCTGCAATGCTTCGCCACGGGTGTCGGGCAGCTTGTGCACCGTGTGCGCACGGGGTGCGTAGTGCACCGCGATGCCGCAGGCCTGCAGATGCAGCCCCAGCACCTGGCAGTGCGCGCGGTAGACGCCATCCAATGGCTGGTAGGCATGCGCGGCGAAGATCTCGCGCCGGAACACCACGTTGTTCGCATAGAAATTGCGCGTGGCCTGCGGCTGCAAGGGGCTGGGGAAATACATGAAATCCAGCGTGGTCAGTGCGGTGCCAAGCAGCGTGGCGGCGTAGCTGGTACGCCCGGCAACCGCTGCCAGCTGCGGCTGTGTCCTGAAGGGCCGCAACAGTTCGGCCAACCAGTCCGCCGCCGGCAGGCAGTCGGCATCGGCAAAGATCACGTAGTCGCACAGCGCCGGATCGGTGGCGGCAAAGCCGCTGTTCTTCGCATCGTAATAGCCGGTGGTGGGCGCAATGCGGACAAAGGTCATCGGCCGCCCGGCGATGCCGCTGAGCGCGGCGCAGGCGGTCTCGCTCAGGCCGTCGTGGGTCACGATCAACTGCGCCAGCGCGGTAAGCGGAACCGTTTGCGCGGCCAGTGCGGCCACTGCACGCTGCAGGCTCTCCAGCACAGCGTTGTCTGCTGCGTCGCCTCCGCGCAGGTTGTTGGTCTCCAGGACCAGGGCGCAGCGCAGTGCAATCGGCGTGGACATCGTACGGATCCCTGTGACGTCGTGATCTCCCGGCAGCTGCGCCGTTGGACTGATCGCAGATGCCATCAAGTGCCGAGAGTTGCGCGACTATACCGGGAAAGCACGGGTTGGGACGGCTGGCGGGTCCTGGTGCCCGATGACACGGCGTTCGACGTGCAGCCTAGTGTGCAAGTGGCGGCGATGCCGAGCGTGCCGCGTCAGTGCGACCGCAACGGTTGCGCTGCGGTCAGCTCAATCCAGTGGCCCAAGCGCCTGCAACGCTGATGCGCGCGCCATATCGTTGGGGTTGGTACCGGGCAGGCCTTGTGGCACCTCCATGCCCTTGCTGCGGTAAAACTCTGTCCAATACGCGGACATCTGCCCGCTCTGCGGATTCTTGAAGTTCATCGGCTGCAGCGCGAAGACCTGATGCGCGCGGAAGGCGCGCTCGATGAAGTCCGAGCAGTAGTAGCTGTTGTCGTCCTGCACGTAGGTCAGGTTGTAGGGCTTGCCGAGCATGCGCCGCGCCTGTGCGATGGCATCGGGAATCGCCGCACGCTGCGCGGCGTTGAGCCGGTACACGAAGATCTGCCGCTGTTTGGCACGCGCCTGCTGGATGAAGTCGGCAAGCGGTTGCTGGCGCGAGCCTTCCTCGTCGGCATGCAGCACCACGCGCGCGCGGCCGTCATGGGCCACCAGGCCCACATGATCGAAGCTCGGTGCGCCCTGGGTGGCGGTGGCATCGTCGATGGCGCCGCTCAGGCCGGTGCGCGCGGCGGTGACGCACAGCAGATCACCATCGTGCAGCCGCACGGCCAGCGCCGAGGTCGGCAGCAAGGCCAGCAGGAGCAGGGACAACAACAGCCGGAACGTGTGCATGTGTGGATGCTTGGCGGTGGCAGGACGTGCCGATTATGAACAACAACGCCTGTCTCGGCGCGTATGCCGATGAAGGCGCAGCCCGGGGCGAGGGCAGCGGCTGTTGGCCGCGTGGTGCACGCAGCGATGCGTCTGCTCCGCTGACGATCGGGAGTTCCAGCCGCAGCGGCTTGCAAGAAGCGGTGGCTTGCCCGGGATCGCAACAACGGAAGCCCAAGCCTGGCCCGTGTTTTGTAGACTACGCAGGCCAGCGGGCGTCGCCGTCGCCATCGTGTCGCGGCATTACCTTGGTCGCCTGGAGTGTTGCATGCGTTCGTCTGCTGCGTTGTCGCCAATCGGCCGGCTGTTTGCCGTGGCCGCCCTGATCGAAGGAATCACCTGGGCCGGTCTGCTGATCGGCATGTGGCTCAAATATGGCCTGCAGACCACCGAGACGGTGGTCTGGCTGTTTGGCCGCCTGCACGGCGGTGCCTTTCTGTTCTATGTGGTGGTGAGCGTGCTGGCCGCGCTGCGGCTGCGTTGGCCGTGGTGGGCCTGGGCGCTGAGCCTGCTGGCCGCACTGCCGCCACTGGTGACGGTGCCGTTGGAACTTTGGTTCCGGCGTATTGGTTTGTTGGGTGTGCGGACGCGTTGATGCGGTTCGTCAGCGAGAGAGTGCGTTTCCCCAACGAAGGCCACGGTTTCTACACCGAAGCGCATCGGCGTGAGTACTACACGCGCTTGCTGGCGTTCTTGAGTAAGCAGCTGGGTGGCAGCACTGCGGACCAGTAGCTGCGCTGGTCATAGGTGGCGCGGCGCCGACGTGAGTGCAGTACGAGCACCGGCGCCATCGCGCAACACATGAACCATCTGCGTCGCGCGATGACACCAGCTGCGACTGGTGTGCTCAGTGCTTCGGCATCGGCTGCATCTGGTACTGCGCTGGCGGCGTAGCACCGAGCAGATACTGCACGAAGTAGTCCCAACGGCGGCGGGTGACGTACGGGGTCAGGTCGCCATAGCCATGCTTGGCATTGGGCAGCATCAGCATGTCGAAGTTCTTGTTGGCCTTGATCAGCGCATCGGCCACCAACAGGGTGAGATACGGCGGCACGTTGTCGTCGAGTGTGCCGTGCACCAGCATCAGCCGGCCTTGCAGCTTGCTTGCATGCGTCGCGTTGGCCTGGTCGTCGTAATTGGAGGTGCCGTCCTTGTTGACGATGTGCTCGCCGTGGTACTTCTCGGCCCAGTCGTCTTCGTAGCCGCGGTTGTCGTGGTTGCCGCTTTCCGACCAGGCCACCTTGAACAGTTCGGGGTAGCGCAGCATCGCGCCGGTGGACGCATTGCCGCCACCGGAGTGGCCCCAGATGCCGACGCGGGTGGTGTCGAACCACGGGTAGCGCTGGCCGAGTTCCTTCACCGCAGCCACCTGGTCGGGCAGGGTGTTGTCGCCCATGTTGGCGTACCAAGTGTCATGGAAGCTCTTGGAGCGCAAGGGCGTGCCCATGCCGTCGATGGCGATGACGATGAAGCCCAGTTCCGCCAGCGATTGATTGTCGCCATGGCCGGCGTAGAAGCCGCGCCCGCGCACCGAGCCGGTCTGCGGGCCGGGGTAGATGTAATCGATCACCGGATATTTGCGTGCCGGATCGAAGTGGGTGGGCTTGAACAGTAAGCCGTACAAGGTGGTCTTGCCGTCGCGCGCTTTCACCGTGATCGGTTCCGGCGGGACCCAGCCGGCGGCCTTCAGGCGGGTGATGTCGGCGGTGGCGACGGTGCTGAGCGTGCGCCCATCGGCTGCGTCGCGCAGCACGCTGACCGGTGGGGTGAGCGTGGTGGAATAGGTGTCGACGAAGCTCGCGCCATCGGGTGAGAGTGCAATGCTGTGATCGGCCACTTCCGGCGTCAGCAGCACCGGTGCGCCGCCGTCCAGGCTCACCTTCCACAGTTGCTGGTAGTACGGGTCCACGCCCGGCACCTTGCCCACGCCGACAAACCACGCGGTGCGGCTCACCGGGTCCACGCGCAGCAACTCGGTGACATTGCCTTCGCCGCTGGTGATCGCGCGTTTGGGCTTGCCGGTCTGCAGGTCGTACAGATACAGCTGGCCCCAGTCGCTGCGCTCGGAGAACCACACCGCTTCGTTGCTGCCGGGCAGATAGGCCCAGTTCGCCGCGACCTGGCCGCTTTCGTAATAGGTCTTGGCGGTTTCGTCGAAGGCGGTACGCACCGCGCCGGTGCTGGCGTCGGCAATGCGCAGCCACACCTGCTTGTGGAAGCGCGAGGTTGAGGCGAACGCCAGGGTCTTGCTGTCCGGCGCCCATTTCACGTCGTCCCACAGGCCCGGCGAGCAGCTCACGTCATCGCACAGGGTGGAGCGGTGCTGGTCCGGCGGCAGCTTCAGGCGCACCACGCTGGCGGTGGGCACGTCGATGATGACGCGCTCGATCATGGTCACGTCCTTGTCGCCGGCCAGCGGGTATTTCCACGACTGCAGTTCCGGATGCCCGAGCTTGGTGCTGACCAGATACATATCGCCGGTCTTGCGCTGGTCCTGCTGGAAGGTGACGATCTTGCGCGAGTCTGGCGACCACGCAACGATGGCGTTATCGCTGTGCTGCCAGCCGGCGTTGTCGGTGGCGTAGCCGAAGTTTTCCACGCCATCGCGGGTCAGCTGGGTCTCCTTGCCGGTGGCCAGCTCACGCACCCACAGGTTCCAGTTGCGGATGAAGGCCTCGCGGGTCTTGTCCGGCGACAGCACGCCCGGTTCGGCCTTGTCGCTGGCGTAGACCTTGCTGCAGGCGGCGCGTGCATCGCAGATCACGTCGGTGTCGCGGATCTTGAAACGGTAGCGGCCATCGGCGGTGAGGCTGACCTTGGGCGCCAGCGTGGCGGCCTTGAGCGGTTTGTCGCCGGTCTTGAGCAAGCTGTTGAGCGCGGTGGCCAGCCGGGCAGGCTTGAACAGTGGTGCGGTCTTGCCGGTGGCGGTGTCCAGCTGCAGCAGGCGGTCGCCTTTGGCGTCATGGTCCACATACACCACATGCGTGGGGTCAAGCCAGGTCACCTGCGTGGCGGCGTGGTCCACCAGCGGCTGCGCCAGATAGCTGACCAGGCGTTCGGCGCGCGCGTAATCGGCATCGGTCACGCTGGGTGCCTGCGCGCTGGCCAGTGCGGGCAGCAGGGCAACGGCCAGGGCGGTGAGCAGGTGGCGCATCGGCAACGGTGTGGGCATGTGGACCTCATCAAAAGAACGCGCGCCGAGCAGAGTGGCGCAACCCGGCAATGCTACGTGCGCGGGCGGGGCCTGCGACCCTGCCATACGTCGTGCTTTGCCACGGCGCGCAGCTGCGGGCGTGGTGCCAGGCGCGGCGCGTGCCGCGCAGCGGGTGCTGCTACTTGGTCATGCAGCGCTTCCAACGGTCGTTGACGCGTTGGGCGAACCAGGCGGTGGTGAGGGTGCGGGTGATCTTGGGGCTCTCCAGGGTGATGCCCGGCAGCACCGCGCGTGGCAGCGCCGCGCGGCCGTCGCGCTCGGCCAGCGCGAAGACCTGGCGATACAGCGGGCTGTCGTCGAAATCGGCGCGGTTGCCGTCTTCGAGCGCGGCGCGGATCTGGCGGTCAGTCATGCCCAGCTGGCTGGCCAGCGCCCGTGCGGCGCGTTCGGTGCCGCCGGGTGCGTCCAGGCTGGCGCCCGGGGTGAGCAGGTCGCCATCCAGCGCCAGCGCGATGCCGCTGGCCTTGCTCAGCGCGGCCTGGAACGCGGCATTGCGGCTGGCGTACCAGCCGGCATTGAAATCGGCAAAGCGGTACAGCAGCGCGTCGTAGCGGGCGGGGTAGCCCAGCAAATGCCGGGTGCCGAACCATAGCCCGCCGCGGCGGCTGAATACCTCATGCCGGATGGAGTCGTCAGGCGGGTAGGGGTAGCGGTCGGCATGCTGCTCGGCGAAAGCGATGCTCACCTGCATCGGTCCGCCGGTGCGCACCGGATTGAGCCCGCCAAACAAGCGCCCACCCAGCGGCACGCTGCCGGCGAAGTCTTCGAAGATGCCGCTCAGCTCCTGCTCGGTGCGCACAGCGGCAATGCGGGTGGCATAGCTGCGGCCATCGGGCGAGGTGATGCGCAGCGCGGCATCGACCATGAAGCCGGGCAGGTGGTGGGCGCTGGCGCGGCGGTCGATCTCCGCGCGCGAAATCTTGCCCAGGTTCGGCACCGGCGGATTGGCCTGATAGGTGGACTCCTGCTCGGTGACCGCCAGCACCGCGCAGATGTGTTCGGGCGTGGTGGCGATGTCCTGCGAGGCAAGCGCCACGTAGACGTCGGCGGCCCAGCCGGCGCGGTCGCTGAGCGATGCCGGCAGGCGGCGCGCGATATCGGCCTGCACGGCCTGTGGCGAACGTTGCGGCACGCGGGGCGCCTGCGTCGCACAGGCCGACAACAGGGCGAGCACGCCAAGCGCCAACAGGCGCGGAATCGAACGGGTCACGGCGTCTCCGGGAAAGGCGGGTGGTACTGCCGGTTGGCAGTTTACGTGGCGCGGTGTTGGCGGATGGCAGATGGCGGCGGCAGGCGCATGCACGGCTTGCCGGTGGCATGGCGTGGTTCACCGGGACAGCGCGTTGCTACTGGCCATACGGCCTGTCACCCGGGCGCCAATGGCCGCGGCGATGCGCTGCGTGCGGGACAGGTGCAGGACCGGCGAGCGCCACAGCTGGAGCGGCGCTTCGTAGAACACGCATCGTAGAACACGCATCGTAGAACACGCAGCGCTGCCACGTTCAGCGGGCGCCATTCAAGACCCTGGCCATACGGCCGATAACGAGCTCGACCATCTGCGCGATCGCCTGGTCGGGCACGTCGCGCGACCACCATCGTGCTCAGTGTCGCTATCGCGCGCGACTGCAGCATTGGTTCCATCACCTGCGACGGAGGACTGCGCCATGCCACAGCAATCAGTACCTCCTCACCAGTGCCACCTGCGTGCCACGGCCGCGATGCCATGGTGATCGCGATGCGTGTGCGATGAAGCGTCAGCGCACGGCGTGGTGGCTCCCGCATCTGTGCACTGCACTGCTGTGGGTCAGTGGCGCTGCCTGGAGCCAGCCGCAACCCTGGGCCACGACCGAAGCCATGCTGCTCGACGACCCCACCGCCGCCCTGCAGGCCACCGAACGGCAGCTGCGCCAGGCGCGCGCAAGCGGGCAGGCCGATGCCACGTTCTGGGCGGCCTTGGCACAGGCGCGGGTGCTGATTTCGCTGGAAGACAGTGCGCGCCGCAAACAGGCGCTGACGCAGGCACGCGACGTGCTGGGCCAGCTGCATGGCAGCGGCGCACAGGCGCGGCTGTGGCTGGACACGGTGCAGGCGCTGAGCGATGTGCGCGAAAACCCCAATCGCTCCATGGTGGCGCGCCTGGAAGAATTGCGCCGGCAGGCGCGCGCGCTGGGCCGCCGTGACCTGCTGTGCGAAATCGACGCGGTGGACATGTGGAGCATGCTGGCATCGGGCAGCAGCGATGAGGCCTGGAATGCCGCGCAGGCCAGCTACCAATGTGCGGTGCGCGAAGGATCGCTGTCGCTGGAGCTGGATGCGTTGACACAGCTCGGCTCACTGGCCAGCCGCGTGGGCGGGCGCACCGCCAAGGAAAACGAAGCCGAAGCGTATCTGCTGCGTGCATTGGCGCGCCTGGGTAACCTGCCGGCACGCTTCCAGCGCAGCCTGATCGAATACGAATACGGTGCCTCGTTGGCGCTGCAACAGCCGGACGCGGCGTTGGTGCATTTCCGCCGCGCACTGGCCTTGAGTCGCGCGCTGGGCGATCAGGCCGGCGTGGCAGCGGCACTGACCAGTGCCAGCGAAGCCTTGATCGAGACCGGTGATGCCGCCGCGGCGCTGGTTACCGCCAACGAGGCGCTGCCGCTGATGCAGGCGCAGGGCAACATCGGCCGCGTCGCGGCCTGCCACGCGGTGTTGTTGAAGGCGATGACCGCGCTGAAGAATGCGCGCCTGGGCGAGGAGATCGCCGCGGCCAGGCGCGCCGATGGGCCGCGGCTGGCATCGAGCCGCCGTGTGGACCTGGCCGATGCCATTGCCGCGGCGCTGGCCTCGATGGGCCAACACGCGCAGGCCTACGCCGAACTGCAACGCGCCAACGCCTTGCGTGAGCGCAGCCAGGAAGGCCAGCGCGACACCGTGATGCTGCGGCTGCAGGCGCGCTACGAAGACGCACGGCGCAGTGCGGAAACCGCGGAATTGCGCCGCCGCAGCGAAACCGCGCAGTTGGCGCTGCAGGCGCGCGAAGCTGGCCAGCGCACCTTGTGGATCGCGCTGTGTGCGGCCTGCCTGTTGCTGATCGCCGCGCTGGTGGTGGTGGCGGTGGGCTGGCGCCATCGCCGCCAGCTTTCCACCCTGGCCATGCGCGACGAACTGACCGGCCTGCCCAACCGTCGCGCGATCCGCACCGAGGCGCAGCAGCAGATCGAGCATGCGCTGCGTACGCGCACCTCTTGCATGCTGGCCTTGATCGACCTGGACCACTTCAAGCAGATCAACGACGTGCACGGCCATGCCACCGGCGACGCGGTGCTCAAGGCACTGGCTGCCGCGTCCCGGCGCGCCCTGCGCGAGCGCGACCAGCTCGGCCGGTTGGGCGGCGAGGAATTTCTGCTGGTGTTGCCCGGCTGCACCGCTGACGAAATCGGCAACGTGTTCGCGCGTCTGCGCAGTGCGGTCGCGGCGATTGCCATCGCGGGCCTGCCGGCAGATGCGCCGGTGCGCTTCTGCCTGGGCGCGGTGCGCGTCACCCCGGCGACCGGGCTGGACGTGCTGCTGAGTCAGGCCGACCTGGCGCTGTACGCCGCCAAAACCGCCGGCCGCGACCAATGGGCCGTGTACGGCGCGTAGTGCAAGTGCGCGCGCTGGTGGAGTGCGACAATGGCGCCGCACTGCGGCACACTTTGCGCGCGGCGCTGCCGCACCTCCTGCCTGCTCAGCGATGCCATTCCTTGCGAACCGATAGCCGCCTTTCCCGCATGCTGCATGTGCTGTTGCACATGGCCAGGAGTGCGCAGCCGATGACCTCCGAACAGATCGCCAGCATGCTGTCGACCAATGCGGTGGTGGTGCGGCGGACCATGGCCGGCCTGCGCGAGGCCGGCTACGTGCAATCGTCCAAGGGCCACCACGGTGGCTGGCAGTTGGCGCGCGATCTTGCCCAGGTCACATTGCTGGATGTGCACCGCGCTGTCGGTGGCCCGCATCTGTTCGCGATCGGCACCGACCAGGACCACCCGCAATGCGGTGTGGAGCGTGTGGTCAATGCCGCCATCGCCGACGTGCTTACCGCCGCCGAAACCTTGCTGTTGGAGCGCCTGGGAACGGTGACCCTGGCGGACTTGGCCAGTGACTTCGATGCTTTGTGCAAGACCGCCACACCCGTGCAAGCCGCGGGAAAAGCCAAGCGCGTACGGCGCGATTGAGCGGTTCGGCAGCGCCGGTGGCCTTGTGGTGGGTGCGCTCGGTTGCCGGTGTCCTTGCTTGCCAGCGATGGTTATGTGATCTGTCTGCTTGCGTGCAGCCTGATGCTGCTTCAACGAAATGAGTAGTTCATCGCTGCGCTTCGAATGAGGTGACGGGCGACGCATGCACTTGTGGTCTCTGTAGGCCTTGCTCGTCGCAGTGCAGGCAATCACGCGGCAGGCTGCACGCTGTACGTGGCGCGGCGTTGGCCATGTGATCAGCGCGGTGCGCGTAATCGCCTCGCAACCTCCGCAATCTCGCAGTGCTTAGCGTTGCAGGGCATGACAGATCGACGCCGTGGATCACCAGCTCGCCGGCACGCGCGTTGAGGTTGGCCACGTGCTGCACCGCCTTGATCATCCACGAATAGCGCCCATCGCCGGCGTCGTCCAGCACCTTGAAGCCATAGAGCTGCGTCCCCGGCTGGCTGCACTCCAGGCTGTCGCCCTGCAGTGGCCATACGATCAACACGGCACGCACAGTCGCTTCAAGTGCTGACTCCAGTCTCGACAACAGCGCAGCCGCTGAGCTCGCTGATGAGCGCATGCACAACCACATAGCCCTCCGGTGACCGCTTGAACCGCCGGCCCAATCATGTAACATCGAAAAGTACATAAAGAAGCAAAAGGCAAGGCAGCGCAATGCACTACGACGTGATCATCATCGGTGGCAGCTACGCGGGACTCTCGGCCGGCTTGCAGCTCGCGCGTGCACGCCGCCGCGTTCTGGTGGTGGACAGTGGTCTGCGCCGCAATCGCTTTGCCGCAACCTCGCATGGTTTTTTGAGCCGCGACGGCGAGTCGCCCGCGCAAATTGCCGCGCACGGACGCACGCAGTTGCGCGCGTATCCCGATGTGCACTGGGCCGATGCCGAGGTGACGCAGGTGGACGGCACCGCAGAGGCATTCCGCGTGACGCTTGGCAATGGTGGGGCCCACATGGCGCGCCGTCTCATCATTGCCACGGGTGTGGTGGACCGCCTGCCGGATATCCCGGGCCTGGCCGAGCGCTGGGGCAAGCATATCTTCGTGTGTCCGTATTGCCATGGCTACGAACTGGAGCAGGGACAAATTGGCGTGCTGGCCACGTCTGCGTTTGCGGTGCATCAGGCCGCGATGCTGCCGGATTGGGGCGTCACCCGTCTGTTCTTGAACGATGCGCTGGTCTTGGACGCCGCGCAGAACGCCCAGCTACAGGCACGCGGCGTGACCCTGGTGCCAGGCGCGGTGGCCCGCATCCAGGGCGACGACGCGCATGTGGAGGTGGTGCTGCGCGATGGGCAAACCACACAACTAGACGGCCTGTTCATCACCACGCAACCCCACATCAGCCCTGTGGTGACGGCAATGGGGTGCGCCCTGGCGGACGGGCCACTGGGCAGCCATGTAGCGGTGGATGCAATGCAGGCCACCTCGGTTCCCGGGGTCTTTGCATGCGGCGACATTGCCAGCCCCGCAGCCTCGGTGACCTTCGCGGTGGCCAGCGGTGCCATGGCCGGCGTGGCTGCGCATCGCTCGCTGATCTTTGGCTTGCCGGCGTGAACTGAGCTGGCGCGGTGACCGCGAAGCGGCGAAGAGAGAACTCGCGCGCGTGATCGGTGTTATCGCCGCCATTTTGCACCGGTTCCAGCTAATGAATGTTGGTCGGCGGTAACAGCCATGTACCGCGATCTATGCCGAATCGTGCGCTCGCCCTCTGCATTTACTGACGAGTGCGCGCTGCGCTCGTCAGCCGCTGCAGTGGTTTGCGAATCGCCCGCAGCAGCACCATTGCGTCTGCGCATCGGCCGCATACAAATACGCCCGGTGCAGGGAGATCGGCAGCAAACCGTAGTGTCTGCCGATCTCCCTGCACCAGGCGCGTGGAGACGACTGCAGTGCGCAGTCGTCTCTGCTGTTACTGCTGCACTTCCTGGAACGGCACGTTATGTTCCTTGGAATACGCGCGCTGCGCCGTGTTCAGGGCCTGAATGTCGGCCACCAGGCCGTTGGCGGTGGTCTGCAGCTGCTTGCCCAGCGGTGCCAGGGTCTCGTTGGTGTAGCCATCCGGCAACGCGGCAATCTGCTCCATCGCGGCCATGGTGGCGTCGGCGCTCTTGAGGGTGGCAACCAGCTTGGCATCCAGCTCCTTGGCGTTATCGGGCACGCCCGAGGCCATCATCGTGTTGGCCTGTGTATTGGCGGCCAGAGCCTTGCGCTGGCCGGCCAGTGCAATCTTGTACTGCTCCAGCGGCTTGTGCGCGATGGCATCGGCCATCAGCGACTGCCCGCGCTCGCCCGACACCCATGGGTCGACGATTTGGACCACGCCGTTCCACACCGAGATGTTATGCAGGAGATAGTCGCTGGAGGACATCTTGGCGGCGCCGCTGGCGATATCGCTTCCGCCACAGGCAGACAGCAGCAGGCTGAAAGAAAGCACGACAAACGCGGTGAAAGTCTTCAAAGCAGAGTCCTTGGTACGGATTTTCCGCGGCAGGGCCGCAGCGAACAGGAGAACACCAAGGAAGCGCCAACGGGCTGCAGCATCGCGACCGATGCGGACGATCTTCCTTGATACGAAGCAGCGCTTGGGTCCATCCCGCGATGCGGGTGCGCTACGGCATGGAGTATAGCGGCCGTCGTCAGATGCATGCGGCATTGCCCGCTCAAGCGCGATCTGCACGCGCTCAATCCTCATCGTGTGCTGTGCGGCAGGCGCCGGTATTGGCAGCGTGGATCTGTGCGTAGCGGTGCGTGCATGCGACATCGGTAAACTGGCGAACGATTCGTTGCAGTGGCACTACGTTGAAACCACCCCGTCGCCGTGCAGTTGTACCAGCACCCAACTCACGCAAGGAGCGCATCGCGGCGGTGCTGCAAGGTGCGGGCATGCTACTGGTGGCGGCAGCCTGCTGCATGCGGCTGGCGCTGCTGGTCGAGGCCGTGGTGAAGGGGCGTTATGTCAGCGTTATCCGTGGGCGGCCGACACGCATCTTCCTGCTGGAGGCGGATGCGCAGCGTTACTGGATCGCTATTGGCTGGGATGCGGCGGTGACAGGTGGCTTGTTGGTGCTGCTGCTGGTGATCGCCCGCATGTGGTGGCTGCAGCGGCGCTGATGCCGCGTGTAGCCCACTGTTGTGCAGCGATGCGTTTCTCGTATCGCAGCGCTCTACCAGCACCGCGCATTAACGCAGCGCTGTTCTGAGACGTGACGTGCATTGCGCATTCCGGCGCGGCATGGCGCTGCATCGAGCGTATTGCTTGATGATCAAGCGCCATCACGGCCGCAGTTCGGCCGTCTCCGCTCAGCGTGTGGGCTGCCCTGCCGCTGGCTTCTTCCGCTTGAGATTCGGCCAGGTGTCGTAGCCGTAGACGAAGTTCTTCTGGTCGGTGCCCTCGGTGGGGTCGCAGCGTGGCGAACTTCCGCTGCTGGCGATGCCGGGTTCCAGCTTCCCGCCCACATCGCGCACGGCCTGCGCGGCGTAGTCGCAGATCGGCCCGTCGGTTGCCACGTTCCAATCGGTGCGCGTACTGGGCTTGGCATGCTGGATCAACACGATTGGCGTGCCGTTGAACACATGCACTTGTGCAGCGTGATCGCGCCCGGTGCTGAAATAGCAGGGTGCCGGAATGCCCAGCGGCAGGGTTTCGGCATCGCGCTGGACCACGCACTGGCCGTCGCGTTCGCCCAACTGCAGCACCCGGCCCGCCAGGGTGGCGGTGGTCACCGGATGGCGCGTGGTCACCGGTGACGATGCGGCGGCGGGAGTCTGTGCGTCTGCCGGCAGGCAGGCGAGCATCAAACCGAGTGCGAGGGTGCTGGCGGCAACTGGCAGGTGCATGCAACGTCCGTGTCGATGGCGCCGCAGTATGGCAGATGCGCTGGCTGCTCCTTCCTTCAGATCATCCAGCCCAGGGATGCAGCAGCCCACGCGTTGGGCCACGCGCCTGCATTGCTAGACTCGTGGCACTGCAAATGGAGCGCGCAGCGTGGAGATGGAAACCCTGAAGGCCGCGCGGCGGCCGCCGGTGTTCGGTGGGCTGTCGTTGCTGGCGGTGCCGGTGGGTGGTGGTGTCGGGATCATTGCCGCCGCCGGCTACGGCGGCTACGGCGCGGCGATTGCCGGGCTGATGGTCGCGGTCTGCGTCGCGGCCGTCATCGGGCTTGCGTGCCTGATGCTGTCGCGGCTCAACAACGAGCGCTATGTGCCGCTCGCATGGGCCGGTGCGGTGCTCAGCGTCATTCCCGGCGTGATGCTGCTGGTCCTCATCGTGCTGCGAGGTTGACGCTGATTGCATCAGGCCTGCATCACCGCCGTGGCGGCAGCACCGCCAGCACGCCATCGAGCGCCAGCTGGGTGCGAAACCCGGCCTTGCTCAGCCGCTTGCTCACTTCGTTGGGCACGTCGCGGCCGCTGGTGAGCTTGTTGGGCGCGCCGGTGTAATGGAACAGGCGCCCCCCCGGACGCAGCACGCGCGCCAGCTGGTCGTAGAACACTTGCGAATACAGCTCCCCGGCAATGCCGAAGCGTGGCGGGTCGTGCAGGATGGCATCGAATGCTGCATCGGCCAGCGTGGTGATGTGCTGCGCCACATCGCCATGGGTCAGGTGCAGGCGGCCGGCCGCTGCTGCCGCGTCCGGATCCGGTGACCAGGGGTTGAGCGTGCGCAGCCACAGCACGTCGGCGTTCTTTTCGAACGACTGCAGCTGCGCGACGCCGGCCTCCAGGCAGCAGGCCGCGAAGTAGCCGAGGCCGCCGCAGGTGTCGAGCACGGTCTTGCCGCGCGGTTCCACCAGCGCCACCTTGCGTTGCGCATCCTCGAACGGCGAGAGCTGCGCTGAAGGCAGCATCTTGATGCCGTCGATCTCGAAGGTGGGCGCGCCCCAGTCGGTGGGCACCAGCTTGATCAAGCTGCCGCCGAAGCGCGAGATGGGTTCGAAGTCGTCGCCATCCCAGAAATACAGCGTGCGGTCCTTGAGCTTGCCCGGATACGGGTAGCCCTTGCCCTGCCACTGCCAGGTCTGCGCATCGAGCTCGGCGGTGGCCGTGGTGCGGCCCAGGTCCAGCGAGCCGGTCCAGCGTGGGTGGCCGTGGTCGCGCGCGGCAAGCAGGGCGAGGGCGTCGGAGCGGGTCAGCAGGGGGCCGGAGTAATGGGACACGATGACGGGTCTGCACCGGGCCGCGCCACACGCACGACCAGGCTGAAGGGGAGGGACCGGCATCGTACCTGAGCCATTGCGCCGCGGCATCGGGGCAGTGCGTGCGTGCTGGCGGCCGTTGTGCTGGCGTAGCGCTGGCGGCTTGGCCACCCTTGGGTGCGCGCGGCCGACGACCCGGTACGCAAGATGCGCTTGTGCACTGCGTGGCATGCACTTTCTTCGCAGCGGCAGCGCTCCGCAAGCGGGCCGCGCTGGGCCAACAAACCGCCGTGTCGCTGCTATCGCGGTACTGCCGTGCCCGGATTCACCGCGCGCCAATTCCGCTTGAGCGCATCGCACCGCATACTTGGCCATGCCGGCATCGACACCGCGTCGGATGCAGCGCCACTGCGGAGTGCCGTCCATGCTGAAGGGTGTGTTGTTGGGGTTTGCGTGCTACGCGGCGTATTCGATCAGCGATGCGTTTGTGAAGCTGCTGGAAGGCACGCTGCCGGCCTATGAAGTGCTGTGCCTGGGCGCGCTGCTGATGCTGGTGGCGGTGCCGTTCCTGAAGAAGCCCGAAGACCGCTTGCGCGAGCTGGTGATGGCCAAGCAGCCGGCGCTGTGGCTGTTGCGCGCGCTGACCGGCGCCATCGGCAACCTGACCTCGGTGATCGCCTTCACCACCTTGCCGATGGCCGAAGCGTTCGCGCTGATCTTCCTGATGCCGATCTTTGTGACCGTGCTGTCGGTGGTGTTCCTCAAGGAGGAAGTGCGCTGGCGGCGTTGGTCGGCGGTGATCGTCGGCTTTATCGGCGTGCTGATCGTGCTGCGGCCGGGCTTTCGCCACCTCACCCATGGGCATGTGGCCGCGATCGTGTGTGGCCTGGTCGGTGCGATTTCGGTGATCACCTTGCGCATGGCCGGGCACAGCGAAAAACGCCTCACCCTATACGGTGCCGGCGTGATCGGCCCGCTGGTGATGGGCGCGATCTTGATGCTGCCCACCTTCGTGTGGCCCACGCTGTATCAATGGGGGCTGCTGGCCGGCTACGGCCTGTTGGCGGGCCTGGCGGCGATCTGCCTGATGTACGCCACGCGCATGGCCCCGGTCAGCGTGGTGGCGCCCACCCAGTACAGCCAGATGCTGTGGGCGATCGCTTTCGGCTACCTGTTGTTCCATGACCACCTGGATTGGCCAATGGCGGTTGGCATTGCGCTGATCCTGGGCGCCGGGCTGTTCACCCTGGTGCGCGAGGAGCAGGTATCGCGTTGGTGGCGACGCACCAAGATTGTGTGAGGTGCGGCGCGTAGCGCCGCGGGAATGGGGAGTCGGGAATCGGGAATCGTAAGAGCAGCTGCTGGCGCTGATCATTACGGCGCAGCGCCTTTGCGATTCCCCATTCCCCATTCCCGACATCAAAGCGTGATCGTCAGCGCCCCCACCAATGCTCGACGATGCGCGCATAGTCGCCACTGGCCTTGCTCAGGTGCAGCCATTGATCCACGTACGCCTTCCACGCCGCGTCGTCGCGTGGGAGCAGGAAGGCTTTTTCGCTGTATTGCAGGGGCTGCTCGGGTGCGACTGCGCACAGGCCGGGCAGGCGTGCCTGCTGGAATGTGGCTTCGGAGGCGTCGGTAATCATCACGTCGGCGCGGCCCTGGCGGAGTTCTTCGAAGATGGTGGTGTTGTCTGCAAACAACCGCAGGTTCGCCTGCGGCAGTTGACGCCGTGCGAACGCCTCGTTGGTGCCGCCGGGCGGTTCGATCACACGCACCTCCGGGCGATTGATCTGGGCGACGCTGCGATAGCGCGCCTGATCGGCGCAGCGCACCAGCGGAATCTTGCCGTCGACATCCAGCACGCTGCTGAAACTGGCCTGGCGCTGCCGTTGCAAGGTCACTGAAATGCCGCCCACCGCCAGGTCGCAGCGATCGGCCAGCAGGTCGTGCATCAGCTGTGGCCAACTGGTACGGACGAACTGCACCCGCGCATCCAGGCTGTCTGCCAACGCCTGTGCCAGCGCGATATCGCTGCCCTCGAACTGCCCATCGGCGCGCAACAGCGAATACGGGCGGTAGTCGCCGGTGGTGCAGACGCGCAGCACGCCGGCGCGCACCACCGCATCCAGGCGCGAGGCCGGTGCTGCTGCCGTAGCGGTGCCGCACAGGAGCAGCAGCATGATCAGAAGACGTGGGCGCATGACAGCGGCCTGGAGGACGGAGCCCCATGATAGCCACTGGCCCGCAGGCAACCGCAGCGCAGCGGTGCGCGCTCAGCGTCAACGGCATGTCAGCGCGCACGCGTTGCGGCTCACGGCCTGCTAGCGCTGCGCACCCTAGCGTCGGGCACAGGTTCCCAGCCGGAGATGTCGCATGATCCTGTATTCGCTCAACACCGATCCACCTGCGTCGGTTGTCACGCAGTTTCGCTTGCACGGCACGCCGGGGCCGCAGCGCGACGACGAGTTGCCGCCCTCGAACGACCCCTCGCCACGGCGCGGCGGTATCGACGATGAAGTGGGCGATCTCGACAACCCCGAGGACGACGACGATCAGGCGTTGCCCGGGCGTGTTGGTGGTGGTCTGGCGGGTGGTTGATGCACGTGGAGTCGCACCGGCGGACACTACGCGAGTAGACGCCGGTGCGACGTTGTATAGAGGCCGCCCGTCACCCGCGGCCAGAGGCGGGATAAGTAACAGCATGAGCTCATTGCTGCTTACAACAGCGCCAGTTGGCGCATGCCGCTTCGCCGGTATTGCCGACGATTTACGGTGTTCCAATCGAGCCGCCAAGTGCCGGCCACACGCGCGCAACTGCGTAAGGCTGGCTCGCTGAAGCTGATAACAATGTGTCTCCGGCATTGCGTGAGTGAAGCGCTTGCATGCACAGCAACTTGCGTTTGCATGCACAGCAAATTGCGCTGCGAGCGCTGTTGCGCGCGGGTCTTGTAGTGAAAGCGAACCGCACGCACCGGATTGATCGCAGCGAGATCAACGAGGGGCCTCAATCAAACGGCGCTCGTTGCTCTAAAAAAGCCAACGACTAAAAAAGCCAACGACCGTTAACAATCCAACCATCAGTGCAGGCCAACCACCTGTCCGCGCTACGGAAACTGCACATGCCCCGGTTCGAAATACGCCGGCTTGCTGCCGTCCTCCGGTAGGCGTGGCAAGGTATCGGTGAGAACCTTGCCGCGAATGTCGGTGATGCGCAGGGTCAGCGGTTGGTCGCCCAGCTGCTCGCCCAGGAAGTGGTTGTAGTCCATCTTCTGCAGGTTCTTCCAGGTGCTGCCTTGCTTCACTTCCAGCTTCACCACCGGGTAGGCGTGGTTGCGCACCTGGATCGCCGCCCACCAGCGTGAGCTGCCTTCCTTGATGCGGTATTGCAGGTTGCCGGTGACCGGCGCGCGCACCACTTTCCAGCTGATCGGGATGCGCCCCTGCACCATGTCGCCGATCGCCGCGAACGCGTTGTGCGATAGATCCAGACCGCCGGTTGCGCCCTCCGGATATAGATCGGTCACGTAGACCGTGGTGGTGCCCTTGGGGCCGGTCACCTGCAGATAGGCGCCGGCAAGCGCGGCCTTGACGCCACCGAAGTTCAGTTGCACCGGGTTGAGTGCGGTGATGAAGGCGGTGCTGGGGATGGGATCGAGCAGCAATGCGCCGCCCGAATAGCCCGAGCCGGTGTAGGTCGCCGTACCGCTGAAGGTGCTGTCCCAGCCGGTCGCCTTGCTCGCATCGGCTGCGCTCGCGCGCTTGGCGGACGCGGTTGCGGGCAGGGCCGTCGACACGCCCCACGCACGGTGCAGCACCTGCAGTTTGTCGGCGCGCGGCGTGCCATCGCGGGCGAGCAGGCCGCCGTTGTTCGCATCGCCGATCTCCCAACTGCCGAGAAACGCGCTGCGCAGGCCGGTGGTATCCAGATAAGTGCTCAGCGCCTGTTGCCAGGCAGGGTCGCGCGGGTCGCCATCGCCCAGCCCGCCGCCCGTGCTGACCGGCAGCACGGCATGCGTGGCAACCAGCGTGCCGAAATCGCGCTGCCATGTGGCGGGTAGTGCATCGGGGAAATCGCGTGCTGCGAACGCCTCGGCCGCATCGCGGTCGGGCCCGGCCAGTTTGGGCATCAACACCAGGTTGGCAGCCGCAATGCGCGGCGGCACGCAAGCCAGCGGTTGCAGGTTGCTGCCAGGCGCCTTGCGCGCGGTGTCACTGCACACCGCGTTGCTGCCAACACCTTCCACGCCGATGACCCAGCGCGGCGCGTGTTGCAGCACCGCTGCCGCCGCGCGTGTGGCAACGCGGTTCCAGTCACTTGCAGGTGGATTGCCTGCCCACGTGGCGTTGCGGTACCCGCTACTGCCCAGGTCGACGCCGATCACGCCGGTGTTGGCGCGGTAGCGCTGTGCGAGCATGCTCAGGCCGCGTGTCCAGGTTGCCGTGTCTGCACCCAGCTGCGGTGCCTGGTCATCGCATCCGCCATTGGCGAACGCCAACATCACCTGCATGCCACGCTGCGTGCTTGCACGGACCACCGCGTCCAGCGCCTGCAGCGCGGTGGCACCACGCAATGTCGGCTCGCCGGCCACATCACGCGCGGCCAGTGGCTGGGCCTGCAGCGATGCGGGGCAGACCGGGATGCGGAGCGCATTGATTTGCGCGGCCTGCATCTGATCAAGTGCCTGCTGCAGCGTGGTGTCCTGCAAGCCACGCGCCACATGCGATGCGCCATCAAAGCCAGGCCAGGTCACGCCGCGTAGCTGCACTGCGTGGCCGCTGTTGTCGCGCAGCTGTCCGTGAGCGTCGACCTGGATGGCGCAGGCAACGACCGGGGCCAGTGCTACGCATGCGACCAGCCACTGAGCACGTGGATTCATGGAACTCTCCTGAGGATTGGGCCCGCGCAGGAGACCAGCTATCGCCTCGGCGGTCCGTGCGCGCAGTCAAGGAAGCGGGCAGGAGCATGCGCGGTGTGCCGAATGAAACAACGGCCTGCGACGCGCATCGCCTTTCGTCTGCGGTGGTGTCGTCGCTCTCCTGGTTGCAGGTTTCAGTGATCGTCGCCGGTGCATCGACATGGCGAGCATCGAATCGATACCAGCATCTGCGCAAGGCATCGTGTGCAACGACAGCTGCGCGTCATGCTGCTCGCCCCGTACGGGCCGCGACTGTGCGCTGCCGATCCGGACTGACACGCAAGGTGGGGCAGAAAGTTGCAGGTGCAAGTTATGTCGTCGCGCCATGGTCGTGTCGAAGCTCAGAGCGATAATGATGCAGGTCCATCGGTCGGCGCCGCATTGCGAAGCAAGCAAACAGCGTGTCATTCAGCCGCGAGCCCTCACCCGGGGCATCTTGAGTAACGCCCTTGCACGCCGCAACGCCGGCTAGCACTCACTCACCTCGCGTCATCCAATCTTGGTCACTGCCACCAGCAGTGCCACGCCGCAAAACCACAGCACCACCAGCCATGGCGTAGGAAACGCGCGCACCAAGCATTAGCGAATGTTGCGTTGCGTCCCTCGCGCCACACGACGCAGCTGCGCATATTGCTGGTGCGCGCCGGCGCGATCTCGTATTTTTGTCGGCTTGCTCACCGTTGGTGCCGTGCCCATGTCCGACCCGTCCGCGCCCGATCATCTGCAACGCAGTCTGTCCAACCGCCACCTGCAACTGATCGCGATCGGCGGCGCGATCGGCACCGGCCTGTTCATGGGCTCCGGCAGAACGATCAGCCTGGCCGGGCCGTCGATCCTGTTCGTGTACCTGATCATCGGCGTGATGCTGTTCTTCGTGATGCGCGCCATGGGCGAGCTGCTGCTGTCCAACCTGGACTACAAGTCGTTCATCGACTTCTCCACCGATCTGCTCGGGCCCTGGGCGGGGTTCTTCTGCGGCTGGACATACTGGTTCTGCTGGATCATCACCGCCATTGCCGATGTCATCGCGATTGCAGCGTACGCCCAGTTCTGGTTTCCCGAACTGGCGCCGTGGGTGCCGGCGGTGCTGTGCGTGCTGCTACTGCTGGCGTTGAACCTGGTCACGGTGAAGTTGTTCGGCGAGATGGAATTCTGGTTTGCGCTGATCAAGATCATCGCCATCTGCGCATTGATCATCACCGGTGCGGGCCTGGTGATGTGGGGCTTCCGGTCGCCGTCCGGCAACGTGGCATCGCTGAGCAATCTGTGGAACGACGGCGGCATGTTCCCGATGGGAATCGGCGGATTCTTTGCCGGGTTTCAGATCGCGGTATTCGCGTTCGTTGGCATCGAGCTGGTGGGCACCACCGCTGCGGAAACCGCTGACCCGCAGCGTAATCTGCCCAAGGCGATCAACTCGATCCCGGTGCGTATCCTTATCTTTTACGTGCTGGCGCTGATCGCGATCATGGCGGTGACGCCGTGGCGGCAGGTGGTGGCCGACAAGAGCCCGTTCGTGGAGTTGTTCGTGCTGGCAGGTGTGCCGGCGGCGGCTAGCCTGATCAATTTCGTGGTGCTCACCTCGGCCACCTCATCGGCCAATAGCGGCATCTTTTCCACTAGCCGCATGCTTTACGGCCTAGCCGAAGAACGCAACGCGCCCAGGGGTTTTGCCAAGCTGACGCGGGCAGCGGTGCCGGCGCGCGGCCTGCTGTTCTCGTGCATCTGCCTGCTGCTGGGCGCGATGCTGGTGTATCTGATTCCCGATCTGGTCACCGCATTCACGCTGGTCACCACCTTGTCGGCCGTGCTCTTCATGTTCGTGTGGTCGTTGATCCTGTGCGCCTACATCGCGTACCGGCGCAAGCGCCCGGAGCAGCATGCGGCTTCGGCGTTCAAGATGCCCGGTGGCGTGTTGATGTGCTACGTGTGCCTGGCGTTCTTCGCCTTCATCATCGTGTTGCTGACCTTGCAGCCCGACACGCTGCATGCACTGCTGGTGAGCCCGCTGTGGTTTCTGGTACTGGCGATTGCCTATTGGGTGAAGAAAAACCAGTTACCCACAGCCCGCTGAGTGTGCGCCGCCGCCGCCGCATGCGGGCGGCGCGTCGCCCTAGCGGTGTCGCGTGCACGTGAGGCAAAGACAACCGCCAGCTGAGTGCAGACAGCCGCCGGCGTTGACGCGGGTGAGGCGGCACCGGATGCTCGCCAGCAGTCTTCCGCCATGGCCCGCCGCATGATCACCATCCACTCCACCTCCGCCGCCGATCACACGCAGGGATGGTGGGTGGACCTGTGCCAGCCCAGCGCGCAGGAGTTGGCCGAGGCGGCCAAACGGGTGGGCTTCGCGCTGCCCGACCGCGCGGCGATCGGCGAGATCGAATTCAGTAGTCGGGTGCGGCACGAAGGCGATGTGCTGTTCCTCAACGTGCCGCGCTTCCAGGACGACGACGGCCCGACCGCGCCGCTGGGCTTTGCGGTCTCCCCCTACATGCTGGTCACCCAGCGCGAGCAGCCGATGGGCTCGCTGGATGCGGTGGCCGCGCGGCTGGCGCACGCGCCCTGCCGGGGCGGCGACGACCTGCTGCTGCGCATCTTCGATCAACTGGTCGGCCACCTCGCGGACCGTCTGGAAGCGCTGGAAGCAGAGATCACCGAAACCACCCGCGCGGTGTTCGACACCTCTTCCAAGACCAAGACGGGCGCGCTGGAGCGCATGCTGCACCAGGTGGGCGACATGGGGCGCCGTTTGGGTGGGCTGCACAATGCCGGGCAGGGGTTGCTGCGGCTGGTGACGTACCTGGATGGCGCCGCCCCCGAGTGGTTTGGCGACGATGCGCCCAGGCGCATCGGGCTACTGCACAAGGACCTGACCACCTTGAGCGAGTTCCAGCAGCACATGGACGACCGCATCGAGTTCCTGCTCGACAGCGTGCTCGGCATGATCAACATGGAGCAGAACAACGTCATGAAGGTGATGGCGGTGGCATCGGTGGTCGGCATTCCGCCCACGGTGCTGGTCGGCATCTGGGGCATGAATTTCGCGCATATGCCCGAGCTCAAATGGCACGACGCGTACTACTGGGCGCTGGGCGTCATCGCGCTGAGCGTGGTGGTGCCGCTGGCCTGGTTCCGCAAGCGTGGTTGGGTGTGAGGCCGACGTGTGCAGTTGCCTTCGGCGGATGGCCGCACGTAGCGTCTAAAAGTTTGGAGTTGGAAACATCGCGTTGAAGATGCGATCCATCACCCGCGCGGCATGGTCCGTACGCCGACACGTGGTGGGGTGCCCGGTGGCGAGCAGATGGGTCTCGCTCTCGGCCACGCCACTTGGACCGCTGTAGCGCCAGTGAGCTGCAACGTCGCATTGGCAGGTCCACTGCTCCGGCCCGTCCAGTGCGCTGTGCGCAGCCAAGCCCAACCCCGCGCCGGTGGCGAGCACGCCTGTCACCAGAGCTAGAGCGGCTAACAGAACGTAGCGAGCAGCCGTCAGGGAGGTGCGGACGGCGCGGAGGAACCGGAGTGTACGTGAGTACATGAGGATTTCGAGCACCGGCCGCGCCCGCCTGGCGGCTGCGCGGTAGTTTTGATAGCTGCTCTTAGTACAAGCATCTTCTGCAAGGCACGCGATCTCCGATCACCGCTGCAGTGCCCAGCCACGCGTCTGCGTAGCTGGGCAACGGGTATCAGCCCTTGGCCTGAAAGCTGGCTTCTTCGTACGGCTGCACCACCACCCAACCTTCGCCGGCGAAGCGCATCTGCAGGCTTTCGCCCGAGCCGCGGCCGAACAGCGTGCCGATCGAGACATCGGTCACCAGCTCCGGGGTCAGCGTGCCGGACCAGGCCACCGTGGCATTCGGGTCGGTGAACACCGGGCCGCTGGCGGCGGTGACCGGCAGCGTCAGCGGTTCGTAGTGCGAGGTGATCGCCACGATGCCGTGGCCGCTCAGGCGCACGTTGAACAGGCCACCGGAGAGCATGCCGGCCACCTTGCGCATCATCGTGATCTTGTGTTCGACGCCCGACTCGAATGCCAGCACATCGTTGCCATTGACGAAGATCGCTTCGCCGTTCAAGCGCAGCAGCGTGACCAGCTTGCCGAGGTCGGCCAGATACACGCGGCCCTGGCCTTCGGCCTTCATCAGCTGCATGCCTTCACCGCTGACTGCCTTTTTCAGCAGGTTGCCTAGCCCTTGTTCCAGCAGGCCCTCGCGGGTGAACTTGACGTTGCCGGTGCGCGCGACCATGGCGCCGGCTTTGGACCAGACCATGCCGTCCAGGCGCACCTCGAGCAGATGCGGGTTTTCCAGCTCGAACGGATCGGGGCTGACGTCCTTTTCCTTGGAATGGGCGAGAAATTCGTTGAGCGTGCGTACGGCCATGGGTCCGTCCTGGAGTGAAAGAGTGCGCATGATACGCGGCCTGGGTGTCGGCAGCTCCTGCGTGCGCACGCAGGCGCTTGTGCTTGCCGCAGCTCGACGCGGCATTGAACGCAGCGTTTCAATGCCGCAACCAGCCTCGCACGTTGCCGAACGCGTTTAAAGTGCGGTTCCTCTGACAGATGCGATTTGTATGGCAACACGACCCAGGCTGTGGATCTGTGCGGTGCTGGTGATCAGCACAACCGCGTTGCTGGCGATAGGGTGGTGGGTGCCTGCACCAACGGCATTGCCGCAGGCACACGGCCCGGTTGCGACGCCATTGGGGTGGTCGGCGCAACTGCAGTGGGTGGCCGGCAACGGCGTGCGTGGCGGGCAGGATGGCCGCGCGGCCGATGCGCAATTTGCCGATCCCTACGGGCTGGCGATCGATGCGCATGGCGCGCTGTACATCGCCGACGGTGGCGACAACAACCGTATTCGCGCCATGCTCCCCAACGGCAACGTGCAGACGCTGGCTGGAGGCCGCGAAGGTTTTGCCGATGGCATCGGCGCGGCCGCAGCGTTCAATACGCCATCGGGGATCGCCTTCGATATGGCTGGCAATCTTTATATCGCCGACACCGGCAATCATGCGATCCGCAAGCGCACGCCACAAGGCGTGGTGACCACGCTGGCCGGCGATGGCAGTGCCGGGTTTCGCGACGGTGCCGCTGCGCAGGCACGCTTCAACGGCCCGATCGGCGTGGCGGTGGATGCGCAAGGGCGCGTGTATGTCGCCGATACCTACAACGATCGCATCCGCGTGATCGCGCCAGATGGGCAGGTAAGCACCCTCGCCGGCGGCGCCTTGCCGGGCATGGCCGATGGTGTTGGCGATCAGGCGCGCTTCGATACGCCGACCGACCTCAAGGTGGATGCGCACGGTGTGGTGTGGGTGGCGGACATGCGCAACGACGCGATTCGTCGTATCGCACCGGATGGCAGCGTCAGCACCTTGATCGGTGGCGATCCTGCCGACCTCAGCCCGCTGTTGCATCGCCCGATGACTATTGCGCTCACCCACGACGGCGTGCTGTACGTGGGCGATGCAAGCGGGCGCGTGCTGCAGGTGACGCGTGCCGGGCATGTGGTGACAATGAGCGGCGAGGACGTGATGCAACGCCTGTCGCGCCCTGCGGGGATCGCGGTGGATGCGCAAGGTGCGGTGTACGTCAGCGATGCAGGCAGCGCACGCGTGCATCGGCTGGTGCCGGCCACTGCGGCGAACGCGAACGCCGCGCCCGTAGTCGGGCCGGCTGCCACGCAGCCGTTGCCCGTCACCCAGGGCCGCTGGCCGTTGCAGCCGCAGGCCGGCTGGCACGAGGTGGTCGGCACGCTCGGCGAGGTGCGGGGCAACTACCAGGGTCTCAGCCGCGATCATCTGCATGCGGGCCTGGATATCCGTGGCGATGTCGGCCAAACCGTGTACGCCATTGCCGATGCCAAAGTTTCCAGCCCGTACCCGACCTGGGGATTGGAGCAATTGGGCGAATGGTTGGCACTGGACACGATCGGCTACACCCATATGCGCGTGGGCCGTACCGCACAAGGCAAGCCACTGGATCCGCAACGCTTTCATCTGCTGACGGACGTGGACGGCAAGCCCGACCGCATGCGCGTGCTGCGCGGCACGCGTTTCCGAGCCGGAGATGCACTGGGTACGCTCAACGGCATGGCGCATGTACATCTGACCGCAGGTGCCAACGGCTTCGAACGCAATGCGGTGCAACTGGGCTTTATCGGTTATGCCGACCATGTGGCGCCGCATATCGATCGGGTGAGTCTGCTCGACTCAGCTGGCGAAGCCTTGCCGATGACCAAAGGCATGGTGCACGTGCCGCTCGGGACCGCGGTGCAGATCGTGGTAGAGGCCTGGGACCAGGTAGATCGCAATCTGCCGCGTCGTCGCCTGGGTCTCTATGCGCTGGGTTATCAGGTGCTGGATGCGCAAGGCGTGCCGCTGGCCGGCGAGGCGGAGCCACGCATGACGATCGTGTTCGACCGCATGCCGGCCGATCCGGCTGCGGTGCTCACCGCTTACGCGCCCGACAGCGGCATCACCGTGCATGGCAGCGCAGTGACGCGCTTCCGCTATCTGGTCACCAACACGGTGCGCGATGGTCGCATCGGCAATGGGCACTGGCAGGCGGGCGCGCTGCCGCCGGGCGACTACATACTCCGCATAACCGCGCGTGATTACAGCGGCAATGAGGCGAGTGCCAATCGGGATCTACGCGTGCGGGTGCAATGATGCGTAGAGCGTTGCGTTGGTGATGACGTAGCGCATCGGCGAGGCGTGCGGGGCGAAGGTACCTGTGCATCGCCTCGCTGCCATCGAGATTCGATCCACCTAATCACACCGGCACCCGGCTGCATCGCACGCTCGGTTACGAAGGCGCGTCGCAAAACGCAGTGCCAACCCGCCTGCACCTTGCTTCTGAGATCAGTGTCGGATTCATGGCATTGCTGCCGGGCTAGATTGCTCCTATAGAAAACGTCTTTACGTGTTCAAGGAGTGGGGCGATGCGCTTGGGTGCTGGCAATCGAGTGGAAGGGGGCTGGTCTGGAATGTCGCTGCGTGGTGGCGCGATCGCGTTGCTGATGGCCGTAATTGCCATTGCGCTTTGCATGCACGGCGCACCCGCGCGTGCGGCAGTGGGGCCGGGCGTGGTGAGCGGCGACACCATCGTGCACGATCCTTCGATGCTCAAGCTGAGCGATGGGCGTTACTACATCTATGCCACCACAGGCGTGGTCACCAGTACCGACCGGACCAGATTCAGCAATGCGGGTGCGATCTTCAGCACGATGCCGAGTTGGGTGCGCAGCTACAACGCAGACAATCAGGTGTGGGCGCCGGATGTGTCCTTCCACGGTGGCAAGTATCTGATGTATTACACCGCGTCCAAATTCGCCACCAACACCTCGGCGATTGGCTTTGCCAGCAGCAGCTCCGGCAAACCTGGCTCGTGGAAGGATCAAGGCATCGTCTACATGTCAAAGAGCAGCGACGACTACAACGCCATCGACGGCAATCTGGTGGTGGATGGCGGCGGCAAATGGTGGTTGGCGTTCGGCTCGTTCTGGTCGGGGATCAAGCTGATCCAGCTCGATCCCGGCACCGGCAAGCAGCTGTCCAGCAATACGGCGCGTTACAGCCTGGCGAGCCGGCCGTACCCGGGCGCGGTGGAGGCGCCCTTCATCCAGCAGGCCAATGGCTGGTACTACCTGTTCGTGTCGTTCGATGCCTGCTGCAAGGGCGCCAGCAGCACCTACAAGATTGCGGTGGGGCGTGCGCGCTCGGTGACCGGGCCGTATCTGGATCGCGCCGGTGTGGATATGCGCAACGGCGGCGGCACGGTGATCCAGTCCGGGTTGGGCAGCATGCATGGGCCGGGCGGGCAATCGGTATTTCGCGATGGTGACGGCGACATTCTGGTCTACCACTACTACGACGATCGCGGCGATGCGCGCCTGGGCATCAACCGACTGGGTTACGACGGCAGTGCGTGGCCGGTGGTGCAGTAGCAGCGATCACTGCAACGCGCGGGCGGACCCTGCAATGGCGCAACGATCGGGCAATGCTGGTTGCAGTGATCTGTCAGCGATGGCATCGCGCAGAAATGCGATACCGCCAGCGACGCCGAGCAATACCCGGCATCGCTGACGTACATTCAGCGCGCCGCCGCTTCGGGCTTGCGCGCGCGCTTGGCAGGCGGCGCCTTTGGCGCTTTGTCCGGGTATAGGTTCAACAGCATCAACGTGACGCCATTGGTCCAGCCAAAGCCGTCCTGCAGGGCGTATTCGCCACCGCCGCCGCCGGCTGCATCGGCGTCCAGGCCGTATTTTTCGACCAGCTTGTGCTCGCGCGCGAACAGCGCCTGCACCTGGGTGAGAAAGCGCTCGCCGATGGTGCGGGCCAGGCCGTCTTCGCCGTAGCGACGCAGGCCGTCCACGGCCACCCACTGCAATGGCGCCCAGCCGTTGGGTTCGTCCCACTGCTGGCCGGTCTTCAACGCGGTGGTGGCCAGGCCGCCGGGGCGCAGCAGGCGGGCACGCACGCTGGTGGCAGTGCGCTTGGCGTGGTCATCCGAGGCCAGGCCGGCGAACAGCGGGTACAGCGCTGCCGCGGTGACCTGGTTGCTCAGCGTGCGGGTCTGCCAGTCGTAGTCGGCGTAGTAGCCGGCTGCATTCCACAGGTGCGCGTCGATGGCCTGCTTGCGCTGCTGTGCGAGCGCAGCGTAGTCCTGGCTGCAGGCGGTGCCGGTGTGCGCGCAGGCCTGCGCCAGGGTGCGTTCCAGGTGATACAGCAGGCTGTTGAGATCGATCGGCACGATCGCGGTGGTGCGGATGGTGCTCAGCGTCTTGCCGTCGGCCAGCCAGCGGCTGGTGTAGTCCCAGCCACTTTCGGCACCGGCGCGCAGATCGCGGTAGACATCGGCGGCCGGGCGGTCATGTGCCTCGGCAGCGGTGCGGGTGTCGTGCAGCCAGGCTTCCGGACGCGGGGTATCGCGTTCGTCCCAATAGCGATTGAGCACGCTGCCATCGGCCAGGCGCACCACATGGCGTGCGGCCTGGCCGGGTTGCAGATCGTCGCCGCCCTGCATCCAGTACGCGTATTCCTTCTGCAGCTGCGGCAGGTAGCGCTGGTACACCGCCTCACCTTCCACGCCGGCCTGCAGTTCCACCATGTAGGAGAAGAACGGCGGCTGCGAGCGGCTCAGGTAGTAGGTGCGGTTGCCGTTGGGGATGTGCCCGTAGGTGTCGATCAGGTAGGCGAAGTTGTCCAGCATCTGCCGGCTCAGGGTGGTTTCGCCACTTTTCACCAGCCCCAGCATGGTGAAGTACGAATCCCAGTAATACACCTCGCGGAAGCGTCCGCCCGGCACCACATACGGGTGCGGCAACGCCAGCAGGCTGCTGTGTGCGGGCACGTTGGTCTGGCTGCGCACCAGCTTGGGCCACAGCGCGTCGATGTGCTCGCGCAGCGCGGTGTCCTGGCGGATCGCATCGGTCTGTACCGGCGGCGATTCCTCGAAGTTGGCATCCACGAACTTGCGCAGGTCAAAGCCGGCATGCTCGTGCTGCGCCAGATAGTCGGCGTTGATCAGCGCTGGGTCGCGCAGCGGCAGAAAGTCGACGAAGTGCTTCTGGTCGTCGAACAGCTCGCCGCGCTGCACGGCCTGGAACAGCTCCGGATACGCCAGGTCGGGCGTGGGCGGCGTGGGCGCGGGCGCGCTGACCACCGCACCTTCCAGCGGCGTGGCCGCCAGGGCGCAGGGCGCAACGAACATGCTCAGCGACAGACCAAGCAACGAGGTGCAGCACGGGGGCGCAGCAGCGCTCATGGCATCTCCAGAACGGGCGGGGGCGTGCGGCATGGTAAACGACCGAAGTGGCGGGTGGAGCCGCAGGCGCTGTGTCGGGGGACCGGCACGCCGCACGCGGCAAACGGGGTTCAGCAACGTGATCTCGCGCAATGCCGCGTGATGCAAGGCCACACTGCCGATTCAGGCCTATCGGCCTGTGCCAGCGCAGCTTGAGCACACGGCGGTGCGTGTCACATGTCAGGGCTGCTGCAAGATGCGCGCCACCGCGCGCTAGCGGCCGATTCCCAGCAGCTGTTGCAGCTGTAAGGCATTGGGCACGGCCAGCCCGGCAGCAGTGTTATCGAAAATCACCCACTGCTCGCTCGCCGCATGCGCGGCCATGCCGCTGCGGACCGCGGCCGCCAGGCGCTGCAAGGCCGCATTGTCGTATCCGCTGTAATAGACCTTGGGGGTGCCGTGCCAGCGCCAATATGCCGGCGCGCCGGGCATCCCTGGCGCGTCGGGCAGCGCGGCGGCAGGCACCGGTGCCGGGTCGGCCGCACAGCGCGCGATGCGGTGGCGGTGCAGCAGCGACTGCGCCTGGGCGGTGAACCAGCTGGGATGGCGCGGCTCGCATACCACTGCGCCGTCCCAGCGCCGGCGCAGGACGGCAAAGAAGCTGGCCGCCACGCGTGCATCGAACACCGCACTGGGCGGCAACTGCAGCAGCAGGCAGCCCAGGCGCTCGCCCAGCGCGCCCGCCTGCGCAAGGAACGCGTCCAGCAATGGCCCGGCCTGGTGCAGTCGCGCATCATGGCTGATGCTGCGCGGCAGCTTGACCGAGAAGCGGAAGTGCGTCGGCACGCTGTCGGCCCAACGCGCGTAAGTGGACGCGCGATGCGGGCGATAGAACGAGGAGTTGATCTCCACTGCATCCAGGCGCGTGGCATAGCGCTGCAGTACGCTGCTGCCAGCACCGAACTGTGCGCGCTCGGCTGCGGGAATCGACCAGCCTGCGCAGCCGCAGTACACCCGTGGCAGGGCGGCGGCAGCGGGCTGCGAAGGCGGTGCGGAGGTGGACACGCCGCACTGTATGCAGGCAGGCGCGTCTGCACGGTGTCTGCACTGCGCTCACGGCCGACTCACGCCACACTTCGATACTGATGGCATGCCTGAAGGTCCCTCCCTTGTCATCCTGCGCGAAGAAGCCGCGGCGTTTGTTGGCCGCAAGATCCTGCGCGTGCAGGGCAACAGCAAGCAGGACATCGCCCGCCTGCAACAGCAAAAAGTGCTGGCGCTGCGCAGCTGGGGCAAGCATCTGTTGATCGAATGCGCGCAGTTCAGCGTGCGCATCCACTTCCTGTTGTTCGGCAGTTACCGCATCAACGAAGACAAACCCAACGCGGTGCCGCGGTTGAGCCTGGAATTTTCCAAGGGCGAGACGCTCAATTTCTACGCCTGCTCGGTGCAGTTCATCGAACGCCCGCTGGATGAGGTGTACGACTGGAGCGCGGATGTGATGAATCCGCTGTGGGATGCCGCGCAGGCACGGCGCAAGTTGCGTGCCGCCCCGCAGCTGCTGGCCGCCGATGCGCTGCTGGACCAGAGCATTTTTTCCGGCGTGGGCAACATCATCAAGAACGAAGTGCTGCACCGCATCCGCGTGCATCCGGAAAGCCAGGTCGGCGCCTTGCCGGCGCGCAAGCTGGGCGAACTGGTCACGCAGGCGCGCGAGTACAGTTTTGATTTCTACACCTGGAAAAAGGCCTTCGTGCTGAAGAAGCACTACCAGGTACACACCAAAACCACCTGCCCGCGCGATGGCGCGCTGCTGCAATACCGCAAGCATCTGGGCAAGGCCGGCCGGCGGGCGTTCTTCTGCGAGGTGTGCCAGCGCCGCTACCGGCTGGAGGAAGCGTGACCGCCGTCGCAACGTGAATGGCGGCTGGCCCGATGCCGGCAGACAACGAATTCCAAACGCGCCGGTGCGCGTGGCCCGCTAGATTTGCGCGTTGCGCGGCGCCCCGAGGCGTCGACGCCCGCTTATCACCCCCCTTTTGGTCTGCCGCATTGTGATGACTCGCAAGCAGGAATCGCTTATCCCGCATGTTGCCGCTGCCGCATGCACGGGCGCGATCCTGTTCTTTCTTGCCTGTCTGTTGCTGTACATGCCGCCGCCGCGCGACAGCGTGCGACACGACGACAGCTTGCAGGTGTACTTCGTGCCGCGTGCGCTGCCGACCCTGCCGCAGGCCGTGCAGCCGCCCACACCGCAACAGCGTGCGCAACGCCCGCTTGCCGCCACCGCCGCGGCCCGCGCCGCACCGCCGCCCACACGCACGCCGCCGCCGCCCCGGCAGGTGGCCGCATCCACCGCGACCGCGCCTGCCGAGGCGTCGATGGCCGCCCAGCTGTACACCCGCGAAGGGCGCTTGCGCATGCCACCCGGCGCGCAGATCGATCCGCTGGCGCAGGCCGGTGCGGTGCCGCCGGGCATGGACGACGCCCGCGTGGCAGCCAAAACGCGCAGTGTGATGGAGCGGGTCAACCCGGTGCAGTACCAGGAAACGCGCTTTGCCAAGGACTGGAAGAGCGATGGCACGCTGGGCGATGTGGCGATGCAGGGACTCAATCGCGGCATGAAGAAGCTCAACGACAAGATCAACGGGCCGCAGACGCAGGTGGCCAAGGCGCGGCCGCCGCCGGAGGTGCGCTTCAACCCGGCGCTGGCCGGCAACCAGGCCGAGATGGGCAGCGCCGCCACCGGCGATGCCTACAAGGCCGCACCAATCGCGCATGAGAGCCTGCCCGATCTCAAGGGCGAGGCCAGCCGGCGCATCCGCGATGCATTGGCGGCGCTGGAGCAACGCAGCGCGCGTTGCGAAGCGGCCACGCGCACGCCGTTGCTCAGCACGGTCCGCGGCCACCTGGCCGACCTGGAGCGTGCCGAGCATGCCTTGAACAACGGCGCCGATCCGGTCCTGGCCGCGCAGTTGCTGCCGCGGCAGGCCGACAGCGCCTACGACCTGGCGCGCCGCGCGCTGTGGTACGCGGATCGCCAACTCAAGCAGTGTGCGGCTGGCTGATCCGCGCGGCCAGCGCATAGGCGCGTTGCAAAGGCGGTTGGCCAGCGTTAGCTGTCACTGGGCATGGCGTTGAGTGCGCTGGCGTCGCGTTTTTGTGTGGTGCGCTTGTTTCGGTGCGCCTCGTCGTTGCGAATGGGAGCGCCGATGCCGCATGTGGATGACGTAGGCGTAGCGTCTTACACCTTCCATCGCCACCGCCACCGCCAACGCCAACGCCATCGCCATCGCCATCGCCAGGCACGTACCTTGCCGGCGCTGCGAAGGTCCTTGGTCATCGATACGTGCAACGAAGCAGCGCATCTCAGCTGCTTGCGGGCGCTTAAGTGCGCGCAGTTCGACTGGACGACGGCGTGGCGGTGCAGGGTGATCGCTGCATCAGCGCATCAATGCAACTGCGCTTGCGCCGTTAAGAGTGCGGTTGCTGTCTGGCGTGAGTGCCGAGCAAGGACGTGCGCAGGGGGGCGTCAATTTTTCTAAAGTTGCGCGATACCTGAGACGACGCAGGTCCAGATCTGCAGCGTTCTGCAAATGCGGATGTGTCAGTGCTTCGACGGGACGCGTTGGTCAAACCGATGCAGCGTTACGCCTGGCTGAGAACAAACACCCCAGTCGCCACTACCACCGCACACATCCACAACGCTGCGGATGCGTGCCTGCGTTTCTCTGGCGCTACTGCGCCAGTCCCTGCCGGTAGCGATCCTTCTCCGCGCTCAGCGCCACCTCGGCACGCAGGAAGACCTGACCAATCGGCTCGTCGGCGCGCCCGGCGTAGGCCTCGCCTACCAGCACGGTCAGGCCATGCGCGCGCTGCTGCTCGGCGATCTCGCGCAGCCCCTGCAACTTGCGTTCGGCATCGTTGCCGCGCAGCACCGCGATGAACTCGGCGCTGTCGGTGACCCGGTCCACGCTGTCGCCGCTGGCCTGCAGAAAGCTGGCCAGGGTCTGGTCGAGCTGTTGCAACGCACGTCCGAGCAGGCGCTCGCTTTGCTGCTGGGCTAGGGCGGCCAGTTCCTGCACTTCCAGAATCACCAGGTGATAGCCGGTGTCGGCATCGGTAATGGTCGCGGTGCCTGCCGCCGCCGCAGGAGCGGCCGGTTGCAGGATGGCGTCACGTTCGCGCTGCAGTTCGCGCTGGCGTTCGTCCAGCAGGCGCATGGCGACGCGGGCCAGCGCTTGCAGCCCGGTGCGCTGGGCCTCGTTGAGGGCGCGCGGTTCGGTGTCCAGCACGCAGACCGTGCCCAGCGCCACGCCTTCGGAGGTCACCAGCGGCATGCCCGCGTAGAAACGCGCGCCCACCTCGCCGGTGACCACCGAAATATCGGTGAAGCGCGGGTCCTTGCTCAGGTCCGGCACTTCCATCAAGTGGTCCGGGCTGCGGATCGCGTGGTCGCACACCGCCTGGCTGCGGTCGGTCTGTTGCAGGTCCAGGCCTAAGCGGGCCTTGAACCACTGGCGGTCGCGGTCCACCAGCGACATCAGGGCGATCGGCGTCTCGCACAGCGAGGCGGCCACCTGCACGATGTCCTGGTAGGTGTCTTCGGGCAGGCTGTCGACGATGCGATAGCCGTCCAACACCTGTTGGCGCGACGCTTCGTCTGCCATCGGCATGTCTTTCATTGAATGCGCCATGTCAGCAAAAGGAAGGACGCCACGCTAGCGGGCAGGCCGATAACGTGGCGTGGATATCACCCGCGCGCACGCAGGCAGTGAACGCGATCATGCACTAACGGTAACGCGCGCTGCAGTGCGCGTTGCCATGTGGCTGCAAGGCTCGGCGTTCGCACGGCTGCCGAGATCCTGCAGGCCACCGTCTGGACGCGTGCGGACTGCTCGCAGAAACCGCCGCTCACGTTGTGCCATCGGTTTCCACGGATCGGCCGCGCCTGCCTGTGAGGGCTGCGCGGCCGTGCCGATCAGCGCGCTCAGCGCTTGACCGGCTTGCCGTCGGTGTCCAGCACCTGCACCTCGCCCAGCTTGAGCGCGCGCACCGGGGCTTCGATCTTCTTCAGGTCGCCCACGATCACCCAGGTCATCGCATTGGGCGCGATGATGTCCTTGATGGCGGCTTGCGCGGCCGGCTGATCGATCGCTTCCAGGCGCGGCTTGAGCGTCTGCACGTAGTTGTCCGGGCGGTCGAACTGCACGATGCCTTCGATCGCACCGAGCACTGCACCGGTGGTTTCGAAGCTGCCGGGCAGGGCGCGGATGCGCTGGTTCTTGATCTTCTCGATTTCCTCGCCGGTCAACGGTTTGTCGCCGATGATGGCCGTGGCTTCCTTGAAGATTTCATTGGCGGATTCGGCGGTCTTGTCGGTCTGCACCGGCGCGGCAAACATGTACGGCCGCTGGCCCTGCGCATCCACCAGTTGGGTGCGCGCACCGTAGGCCCAGCGCTTGTTCTCACGCAGGTTCATGTTCAAGCGCGAGGTGAAGGTGCCGCCGAAGGCGCCATTGGCCACCGTAATTGCCAGGTTGTCCGGTGCCTTGGTCGACGGTGCCAGCAGGCCGGCCAGAATCACCGATTGCGGTGCGTCCGGGCGGTTGATCAGGTAGACGCGCGGCTTGGGCTGCGCGGCCACGTTGACCAGGTTCTTCTTCGGCAACGGTGCGGCCGGGGCCTTCCAGTCGCCGAAGGCGGCATCCAGCTGCGGGATGATCTGCGCCAGCGTGGTATCGCCGGCTACCAGGATGCGCAGGTTGTCCGGACGCAGCCACAGGCTGTGGAAGGCCTGCAGGTCCTTGGCATTGAGGCTTTTGATCGCCGCCTCGGTGCCGCTGCCGGTGAGCGGGATACCGTACGGATGCTTGTCGCCGTACATGAGCGGCGGCAGCGCCCGCAGGCCCAGGCTGTTGGGCTGGGTCTTTTCCTGCGCGATCCCTGCCAGCCACTGGCCACGGATGCGCTCGATGTCTGCCGCCTTGAAGGCCGGGTTGCGCACGATGTCGGAGAACAATTGCAGCGACGGCTGCAGCTGGTCGTTGAGGGCATTCAGTGAGGCGCTGCAGCTGTCCAGATCGCAGCCCACCTCGGTGATCGCGCCCAGGCGCTGGCGGCGCTGCGCCACTTCCACCGAATCCAGCGACGCGGTGCTCTCGTTCATCAGCGCGGCGCTGAAGCTGGCGGTGCCGAGTTTCTTGCCCTGGTCGGCGGCGTAGCCGGCGTCGAACAACAGCTCCACCTGGGTGACCGGGATGGTGTGGCGTTCGGCCAGGATCACTTCCACGCCATTCTTCAGCTTGCCGCGCTGCAGCTGCGGGAAGCTCAGGTCCGGGAAGCTGGCGGTGTCGGGCACGCCCTTGCTGCGATCGAGCTTGCTGGCGGTGACCTTGTACTTGGCCGCCGCCGGCAGCTTGGGCGCAGGCTTGCCCGGCTCGGTGCCGCGCGCGACCACGGCCTTGTCTTCGGCGGCGGGGTCGAAGTCCTTGCCGGCCGGCAGTACGGTGAGCAGGTAGTCGCCCTTGCCGAACCAGGTCGATGCGGCCTGCTTGACGCTGCCGATGGTGGCGGCCTGGCCGCGCTGCAGGTCCTGCTTGTAGGCACCCGGGTCGCCGCGATAGACCTGGCCCTCGGCCAGGATCACCGCCTTGCCACCGAAGCCGCCCACCTTCTCCAGCCCGCGCACGAAGCCGGCGCGGTAGGCCACCTGGGCGCGTTGCAGTTCGTCGGCGGTGGGGCCTTCGGCGAGGAACTTCTTCAGCTCTTCATCGATGATGGCCTCGACCTTGGCCGGGTCCACGCCGTCCTTCACGTCGGCCTGGATCTGCATCTGGCTGGCCAGCGCGAACGGCTGGATCGCCGCGGAGACGTCGTCCACCAGCTGGTCCTGATAGACCAGGCGCTGGTACAGCCGCGAGGTCTTGCCGCCGCCCAGCACGGTGGTGGCCAGATCCAGCTGGATCATGTCGTCGGTGCCCAGCTGCGGCGCGGCCCAGGTGCGGTAGATGCGCGGCTGCGACACATGGTCGTGCTGCACGCCGCGCTTCTGTGCGGCCAGCGGGGTCACCCACGGCTGCTGGCGCGCCACCGGCTTGCCGGACGGGATATCGCCAAAATACTGCTCGGCCTTGGCGCGGGCCTGCGCCACGGTGATGTCGCCGGCCAGCACCAGGGTGGTATTGGCCGCGCCGTAGTTATCGTTGAACCACTGTTTGACATCCGCAAGCGAGGCGGCGTCCAGGTCTTCCATCGAGCCGATGGTGTCGTGCTGGTACGGATGGTTGGCCGGGAACAGGTTGGACAGGATGTTCTGGTCCACGCGTCCATAGGGGCGGTTTTCGCCCTGGCGCTTTTCGTTCTGCACCACGCCGCGCTGGGTGTCGAGTTCTTCCTGGCCGATGGCGCCGAGCAGGTGGCCCATCCGGTCCGATTCCAGCCACAGCGCGGTATCCAGCGCGGTGGTCGGCACGGTTTCGAAGTAATTGGTGCGGTCGAACCAGGTGGTTCCGTTCATGTCGGTGGTGCCGACCTTTTCCAGCGGCGCGAAGAAGCTGCCCTTGTTGTTTTCCGAGCCGGAGAACATCAGGTGCTCGAACAGGTGCGCGAAGCCGGTCTTGCCAGCCGGCTCGTCGCCGGAACCGATGTGGTACCAGATGCTCACCGCCACCACCGGCGCCTTGTGGTCTTCGTGCACCACCACGGTCAGGCCGTTGGGCAGGGTGAAGCGGGTGTAGGCGATGTCGGGAATGGCGCTGCTGTTCGCAGTCTTGGACAGGCTGGCCGGGGCGGCCTGTGCGGCGGGCGGAACGGTACCGGCAGCAACGCCGAGCACGCCGGCGATCAACAAGGACAACGGACGCAGCATGTGACACTCCAGGGGCAGGACAATCGGCCGAGGGTAGTGGCTGCTTGGCGGCGTCGCAAATGCCGGTGGTCAGGGGAGGGCGGGCTGGCCGGATGCCTGGCAAACCTTCGGCACCGCAGCAAGCAGATGGGCGTGCATCGAGACCATGCCGGCCACGTGGGCACAGCGGCAATGGCCACGGGACTTAGAGCGGCTAACAAAACGTAGCGAGCAGTCGTCAGGTGGGTGCGGACGGCGCGGAGGAACCGGAGTGTACGGAGGTACATGCCGATTCCGAGCACCGGCCGCGCCCGCCGGGCGGCTGCGCAGTCGTTTTGATAACTGCTCCAAGCGGCCCCGGCCGCGCCGGCTCAAGTTGCCCGTCGCCTTGCCGTTACCTGGGGCGACCCACCGTCATCCGACCTGTCAGCCGATTCCTTCATGACCGCCCTGTCGCCGCCCGTCCCGATTCCCGCCAACGACGCCTTGCGCGTGGACGCGGTGCGCCGGCTGGGGGTGCTGGACACCGCGGCCGAAGCCGAATTCGACGACCTCGCCTGGCTGGCCGCGCATATCAGCGGTTCGCCGATGGCGCTGATTTCCCTGCTGGACGCCGACCGTCAATGGTTCAAGGCGCGCTGCGGCACCGATCTGGAAGGCACGCCGCGCAGCGTGTCGTTCTGCTCGTACACGGTGATGGGCACCGACCTGCTGGAAGTGCCCGATGCCATCGCCGACCCACGGTTCACGCACAACCCGTTGGTGACCGCCGCGCCGGGCATCCGCTCCTATGTGGGCGTGCCACTGATCGGCCGCGAGGGCTATGCCTACGGCACCTTGTGCATGCTCAGCACCAAGCCGCGTGTGCTCGACGAGAACCAGAAACAGGCCTTGATCCGGCTGGCGCGTCAGGCCGTCAACCAGCTGGAGGCGCGCCGCGACCGCCTGGATGCGCAGGCGCAGCGGCAGACCTTGAGCCTGTTGCTGGAAGCCATGCCCGATGGCGTGGTGGCCTGCGGCACCGACGGCCTGCTGCGCGAGTTCAATCATGCCGCACGGCAATGGCACGGCACCGACCCGCGCGTGCTGCCACCGGTGCAATGGGCACAGCACTTCGATCTCTACGACGCCGATGGCAACACCCTGCTGCCCACCGACGCGATCCCGCTGGTACGCGCCTGGCGCGGCGAGCATGTGCGCAACGCCGAGCTGGTGATCCGTGCCACCGGCCAGCCGCCACGCAGCGTGCTGTGCAACGCCGACCCCATCGATGGCGACCAAGGCGTGGCCCTGGGCGCGGTCTGCGTGATGCACGACATCACCCAGCTCAAGGATGCCTCCGCCGCGTTGGCAGCCGAGCGCGCACGCCTGCAGGCCCTGGTGGACGCCTCGCGCGATGTGGCCATCATCGTGTTCGACCCGCTCGGGCACATCGAGGTCTTCAACCCGGGGGCCGAACGCTTGCTGGGCTACAGCGCCGCCGAGGTCATGGGGCAGTGCCCGACACAATTCCATCTGCCCGAAGAACTCGCACGCCACCGCGCCACGCTGGCGGTGCCCGCACCTTCGTATGTGGCATTGGCTGCCGCCGCGGCCGGTGACCTGCTGGAGCAGGAAGTGTGGACGCTGCTGCGCAAGGACGGCAGCCAGCGCCGCGTGCGCTTGAGTTTCAACGTGATCCAGGACGCGCAGCAGGGCCTGACCGGCTACCTGGCAATGGCCATCGACGTCACCGCCGAACTGCAGGCGCAGGCCGCCGCCCAGCTGGCCGCCAAGCGCTTCAGTGGCGCCTTTGACACCGCGCCGCAGGGCATGGCCATCGTCTCGCTGGAGGGCCGCTGGAGCGAGATCAACTCCGCGCTCTGCACCCTGTTGGGCTACTCACGCACGCAGCTGCTGGGCATGACCTTCCAGGACGTCACCCACCCGGACGATCTGGATGTGGATCTGGCCTTGCTCGGTGAGCTGCTGGACGGCAGGCGCAACAGCTACACCTTGTCCAAGCGCTATGTCAGCCGGCAGGGCGCGGTGCTATGGACGCTGCTGTCGGTGTCGCTGGTGCGCGATAGCGACGGCGCGCCGGTGCATTTCGTCTCGCAGGTGCTGGACGTTACCGAACAGCATGTCGCCGCCGAACGGCTTGCCGAAAGCGAAGCGCGGCTGCGGGCGATCAGCGATGCCACGCCCACGCTGGTCAGCCAATTCGACGCCGCGCAGCGCTGCCTGTTCGCCAACGAGGCGCACCGCAGCTGGCTGGGCGTGGACCCGGCCAGTCTGGTCGGCTGTCACATCACCCGCCTGTTGGGCGATGACCTGGGCGAGCCGGTGTACGCCGCGCTCGCTGCGGCCGCCCGCGGCGAGCGCGCCACCTTCGATTACGTGCTGCAGGCCTGTGCGAGCGCACGTGACGTGGAGATCACCCTGGTGCCGGCAACCAAGGGCACGCAGGCGCAAGTGCAAGGGTTTTTCCTGATGGCGCAGGATGTCACCGCGCACAAGACGCTGCACCGCTTGATGCACGAACGCGCCACCCGCGACGCGCTCACCGGCCTGCCCAATCGGCACGCCTGGTCGGAGGCACTGCACACCGCGGTGACGCATGCACAGCAGCAGCACACCGCGGTGGCGGTGATGTTCCTGGACCTGGATGGCTTCAAGCGGATCAACGACGTGCACGGCCATCGCGCCGGCGACGCCGTGCTGGTGGCGTTCGGCCGCTGCCTGCAGCAGGCAGTAGGCACGCGCTATCTGGTGGCGCGGCTGGCCGGCGACGAATTCGTGGTGCTGCTGGACGACCTGCACGCCCCGGAGCGCGAATGCGCCGCCGTGGCCGAGCGCATCCGCAACGCCGTGGCTGCCGGCACCACCTTCGGCGAGCAATGGCTGCCGATCCAGCCCAGCATCGGCGTGGCCTGGCAACGCGGCACCACCGCCGACACCGCCAGCCTGATGCACGCCGCCGACGAAGCGATGTATGCCGCCAAGCGTGCGCGCTGTGGCGATGGCGATACACCCGCTGGGCGTGACGCGGCGCGCTGAGCTTCTGGGTGCGGTTGTATCGACGATGTCTGCATGCCGTGTCTCCTTTTCTCATCGGGAAAAGGGGGCCGCAGGGCGGATGAGGGTGCGGCGCTGGATCAATCGAACCGTTGGTACGCTGACAGCCGATCAATGCGTTGCACGCATGGGCCGCGGCACTACAAAGCAGCTATCACTTGCGTCACTACATGGCGAAACGCAGTCACCAACAGCCACTTAGAAGCAAGCCGATCAACCCACCCCTTCTCCCGTCGGGAGAAGGTGCCCGCAGGGCGGATGAGGGTGCGGCTGCTAGATCAATCACATCGGCGACGCGTTGCCGGCCGGTCAATGCGTTGCACGCATGAGCCGCGGCACTACAAAGCAGCCAGAAATTGCGTCAATACATGGCGAAACGCAGTCACCAGCAGCCGTTAGAAGCAAGCCGATCAACCACTTCCTTCTCCCGTCGGGAGAAGGTGCCCGCAGGGCGGATGAGGGTACGGGCGCCAGATCAATCGAACGGCAAGTCGAATGCACATAGAACGACTGCATTGCAAAAAGCAGCAATCAAACACGTAAGTGCATGCGAGGCGTTGCGGTTAGCAGTTACTTCAACGCAACCGAACAACTGCGTCCATCTCGCCTGGAGAAAATGGCAGAAGTGTGTTGCCAAGCGCGTTGGGGGTACGGCCTCCGCACGCGGTATGGATTGTCAATGCTTCGCAGGTAGCAGATGCAGCTGGCGAATTTGGTCTGACATTGCAAACGCCAGAAGTGAAACACCAACGCTCAACCGCAAGCGCGGCAGAAACCGTGGCACTTCATTGCAAGTCTGCCAGCGCCTCGGCCCCGGAAGCTTACTAAGCGCCTGCTAGCGCACTGCACACCAACATCCGCGGTGCGCAGTGCCTGCCTAATACAGAACGTCAGGCGGCTTGTACGTGCCGCTGCCGCTGCTCGGCCTGCGCAGGCACCAAGCGGAACACCGACACCGCACGCGTCAGCTCGGCGGCCTGATCTTCCAGGCTGCGCGCTGCGGCGGTGGCTTCTTCTACCAGCGCGGCATTTTGCTGGGTCATTTCGTCCAGCTGCATCACCGTGGTGCTGACCTGCTCGATGCCAGCACTTTGCTCGGTACTGGCGGCGGTGATCTCGGCCATGATGTCGGTCACTCGCTTCACCGAACTCACCACCTCGGTCATCGTGCTGCCGGCCTGTTCCACCAGGCCCGAGCCTTGCTCGACCTTTTCCACCGAGTCGGAGATCAGCTGCTTGATTTCCTTTGCCGCGCCAGCCGAGCGCTGCGCCAGTGCGCGCACTTCGCTGGCCACCACGGCAAAGCCGCGGCCCTGTTCGCCGGCACGTGCGGCTTCCACCGCGGCATTCAACGCGAGGATGTTGGTCTGGAACGCGATGCCGTCGATCACCCCGATGATGTCGGAAATGCGTGCGGACGATTGCGTGATCGCCAGCATGGTGCGGACCACTTCCTGCACCACACGGCCGCCGCTTTCGGCTACGTCACCGGTGCCCTTGACCAGTTGATTGGCCTGGCGCGCGTTGTCGGCGTTCTGGCGTACGGTGGAGGTGAGTTCCTCCATGGACGCAGCGGTTTCTTCGAGGTTGGCAGCCTGATGCTCGGTGCGCGTGGACAGGTCGGAGTTGCCGCTGGCGATCTCACCGGCCGCGGTGTTGATCATCTCGGCCGACTGCTGGATGCCTTGCACGATAGTAGTGAGCTGGATCGCGGTGCGGTTGGCCGCATTGGCCAGGCGCCCGAACGCACCTTCGTAATGCGATTCCACCCGCTGCGACAAATCGCCGTCGGCGATCGCAGCCATGATGCGGCCGACATCGTCCAGGCCGGCGTCGGCCTGCTGCATCAAACGGTTGAGCGCCTGCACCATTTCGGCGAACGCGAACTGATAGCGCGCCTGGTCGCCACGTGCGGAGAAATCGCCGCGCGCGGCGGCATCGGCAAGCCGCGCGATATCGCCATTGATCGCCGACAGATTGGTCTTCACCGTGTCCAGCGCCTCATGCAGCGCTGCGCGCTGGCCGGGCAGGCGGCGCATGTCGCGGCGCAGATCGCCACGGCCATAGTCGCTCATCACATCCATCGCTTCGTTGATGGCGTCCAGGTGCTCGAACACCACTGTGTTCACGCCATGCGCCAGGCTGCCGTAATCGCCGGGGAAATCCTCCGGGATGCGGTGCGCAATGTTTTCGCCCTGCTGCAGGCGGATCATGGTCTGCATCTCGCCGTTGAAGCGCTGCAGCTGGGTTTGCATCTGCGCCATGCTGTGCATCAGCTGGCCGGTTTCATCGCGCGACTCGACGCGGATGTCGTTGTCGAAGCGGCCTGAAGCAATCGCCTCGGCGGTGCGCGTTGCAGCACGCAGCGGTGCAGCCATGGCCGAGGCAATCAACCAGCACAGGCCGATCACCATGGCCACCAGCGCGCCGCCGATCAGCGTCAGCGTGCGGGTGAATCCCCACGCCTGCACCTGGATGTCTTCGGCGTACACGCCCATCACCAGCACCCAGTTCCAAGCCGGAAACACCTTGGCATAACTGATCTTGGGCAACTGCTCTTTCTTGCCGGGCTTGGGCGCGTCGTAGTAGCTGAAGCCATCGCCGCTGTCGATGGCGGTCTTGATGTCGCGGTAGACGTACTGCCCCGCGTCACTCTTGTAATCGGACATGTCCGTGCCGACCGGCCGCTTGGGATGCATCAGGATGCGCATCTGCGGGTCGACGATGAAGAAGTAATCCACGCCGTCATTGGTGCGCATATCCGCCAGCGTGGTACGCGCCGCTTCCATGGCCTGTTCCTTGCTCAGCTCGCCGGCCTTCACCTTGTCGGCGCAGTGCTGCATCACCGTCAGGCCCATTTCCACTTCGGTCTTGACGCTGAGCTTGCGTGCTTCCACCAGATCCAGGTATTGCAGGCGCGCTGCGGCAACCGCCAGCAGGATCACGCCAACGGCGAGCAGCGTGCACAACAGGACGAACTTGCGGGTGAGCGGGAGATTGGCAACATGCCGGCGCAACGAACTGACGAGATACATGAAGGATGTCCACAAAGACGCGGGAGCGTTGTCGTGGATATCGGCTGTTTCACGCGGCGATTTAATGCTATCTGCGGCCGCGCCTGCTTGTCTGCAGTCGCACGGAAACCGGTAGTAGCGCCCTCGGGCGCGATGGGCGTTATCGGGAATGCCTCATCGCGCCCGAGGGCGCTCCTACGGGGCATCGCGTGTGATTGGATTACTGCGTGATGCATCCGATCGAGCGGCGCCGTTGCCGTCACGACATGTGCGAATGCTGATTCGAACGCGCTCCGAGGTTGCAGCTTCGTAGGAGCGCCCTTGGGCGCGATTGGCTTTATCGGGAATGCCCATCGCGCCCAGGGGCGCTCCTACGAGGTCGTGGGTTAGGCGCTGCAGGTGATCATCAACCTGCTACGCAGCGCCTCCACAATTCCACTGCATGTTGCAGAGGTAGCGGGCACGAGAAGTGTGCCCGCCACGCTGCACTCAGCTCGCGGCGCAGAAGCCGAACTCGGCGGTGGCGCCGGCTGCCAGGGTGCGGTTGAAGTCCACGCCGCTGGCCCTGAGCGTGCTGCCGCTCTGCGACCAGGTCGCATTCCAGGCGTTGTTGACCGTACCGGTGACCGGCACTGCGATCGACCAGGTGCCGCTGGCAGTGCCGGTGTTGGTGACCTGCACGCGGTTGCAATAGCCGCCATTCCAGCTGTTGTCCACGATCACCTTGGTGCTGAAGGTGCTGGTGCCCGGGGTGGGCGTTGGCGTGGGGGTAGGCGTCGGTGTCGGTGTGGGCGTAGGTGTGGGAGTCGGCGTCGGCGTGGTATCGCCGGCGGTGCCCCACAGCGTGCGCAGCAGGGTCATCTTGTCCTGGCGCACGCTGGTCCAGTCATCGCGCAGGATGCCGCCGGTGTCGCCGCTGTTGGGATTCCACGACCAGTAGAAGCCCTGGTTGATGCCCTTGCTGCGCAGGTACTTCACCAGCGCGTCCTGCCAGGTCTTGTCGCGCGCATCGCCTTCGCCGTACTTGCCACCGAACTCGCCCAGCAACAGCGCATGCGTGCCGGCGAACTGGCCGAAATGGCGGTCCCAGATGGCCGGCATGTTGTTGGGGAAGTTGCTGTCGTTGAAGTACGACTGCACGAACACGTCCGGGCCGTACACGTGCGGGGCCAGCAGCAGGCGGTTGGCCGGGATGTTGAGCGGGGTGCAGGCCAGCGGCTGCAGGTTGCCGCCCCAGAAGATGCCGCCGTTGGTGGAGCACACCGGGTTGTCGGTGATGCCTTCCACCGCGATCAGCCATTTCGGCGCGACCGCCAACACCGCGGCCGAGCCGCGCTCGGCAGCCTTGTTCCAATCGGTGGCAGCGTTGCCGGTACCCCAGGTGGCGGCGCCGTGCGGTTCGTTCTTCAGATCCAGGCCGAGTACATACGGCACGTTCTTGTAGCGGTTGGCCACAAAGCGCAGGTCGGCCAGCCACTGTGCCTCGGTATAGGAGCCGGTGTACCAGAGCTCGGAAATGCCGGCGCAATCGGGGGTGTGGTGATCCAGCAGCACATACATTCCGCGCGCGTTGAATTCGGCGATCACCTTGTCGAGGATCTGCAGCGAGGTCAGGCCCTGCAGGTCGGCGTTGCGGCTGTAGTCGATGCTTGTCGGCATGGTGTCGCTGCGCAGCGTGGCCGGGCAGAACGGCAGGCGCACGGCGTTGAAGCCCAGGCCCTGCATTTGCACGATCATGTCCTTCCAGTTGCGTGCCCACAGGCCATGCATCACGTGGTTGCCGGTTTCGAAGCCGAACACGTTCACGCCCTTGAGCTGCACGACCTTGCCGCTGTCGTCGACGATCTGCCTGCTGCTGTTGATGGAATAGCTGAAGGCCGGCCCGGCGGCCAGTGCGAGGGCGGTGGCCAAAGCGAGCGTGCTTGCGGTCCTGAACATGGACATGGTGATCTCCCTAGAGAACCGGGCTCGACACCCGAGCGCGGTAAGGCGGGCATCTTGGTCTGTGCGCGCGTCGGGTGGCGTGATCGTCCCCACAGAAAACACCATTGCCGCACCGATCACATCGCGGCTGCGGGAGCGGTCGCTTTCCCGCACACTAGTGCCCCCTGCGCGCTGTCCGCAGGACTGTCGTTCTTGTCCCTGGAGTGTCCCCCATGTCCTTCCTGCGCACCGAACTGGCGCAATGGCGCGCCTCGCCTGCGCGCGAACTGATGGCTGGCGCCGTTGCCACGTTCGCCCTGATTCCCGAAGTCATCGCCTTTGCGTTCGTCGCAGGCGTAGATCCGCAGGTCGGCTTGTTCGCGTCGTTTGTGATCGGCATCGTGATCGCCTTTTGTGGCGGACGGCCGGCGATGATTTCCGCAGCCGCCGGCTCGGTGGCGCTGGTGGCTGCGCCGCTGGTGGCCACGCACGGGCTGCCGTATCTGCTCGCCGCCGGCCTGCTCGCCGGGCTGGTGCAGATCGTGTTTGGGCTGCTGCGCCTGGGCGTGCTGATGCGCTTTGTCAGCAGCTCGGTGCGGACCGGATTCGTCAACGCGCTGGCGGTGCTGATCTTCGCCGCGCAGCTGCCGCACCTGCTCGGTGCCAACCCCACCACCTGGGTCACGCTGGGCGTGGGCCTGGCCATCATCTACGGCCTGCCGCGGTTGCGGCTGCCCGGTGTCTCGGCCATTCCCTCGCCGCTGCTGTGCATCCTGCTGCTCACGGTGGCCAGCAGCGCGCTGCACCTGCCGCTGAAGACCGTGGCCGACCTGGGCAAGCTGCCCACCGCGCTGCCGTTCCTGCAATGGCCCGGCGTGCCGTTGACGCTGGAGACCTTGCGCATCATCGCGCTGCCGGCGCTGGCCATTGCAATGGTGGGCCTGCTCGAATCGATGATGACCGCGCGCGTGGTTGATGAACTCACCGACACGCCCAGCAACAAGAACCGCGAATGCACCGGCCTGGGCCTGGCCAATGCGGCCGCCAGCCTGTTCGGCGGCATCGCCGGCTGCGGCATGATCGGGCAGACCGTGGGCAACGTAAAATACGGCGGCCGCGGCCGGCTGTCGACGCTGTTTGCCGGCGTGTTCCTGCTGATCCTGATGGTGCTGCTCAAGCCGTGGGTGTCGCAGGTGCCGGTGGTGGCGTTGGTGGCGATCATGGTGATGGTCTCGGCCGAGACCTTCGACTGGCGCTCGCTGCGCACCGTGATCACCCACCCGCGCACCTCCAGCGTGGTGATGCTGGCCACGGTGGCGGTGACCCTGGCCACCCACAACCTGGCCGCTGGCGTGGCGGTGGGCGTGCTGCTGAGCGGGGTGTTCTTCACCTTCAAGGTGTCCGGGCTGCTGCAGATCGTCCCCAGCGACGCGGCCAACGGGCTGCGCACCTACAGCGTGCGCGGGCAGGTGTTCTTCGCCTCGGCCGATGTGTTCATCGACGCCTTCGATGCCCGCGACGTGCCCGGCCAGGAGGTCATCATCGACGTGACCCGCGCGCACTTTTGGGACATCACCGCGGTGGCGGCGCTGGACAAGGTGGTGCAGCGCCTGCGCCACCACGGTTTGCAGGTGCAGGTGCAGGGCCTGAATGCCGCCAGCCGGCGGCTGATGCAGGCCCACGCCCTGGGCGAGGATGCGCTGGAATCGGCGCTGCCCTGAGCCAGGCCGCAGCCCCTGCAGCCGCACGGCGTCAGGGGCCGGCAACGACGGGATTGACCTTGCTGGCCGCGCGCTGAGCGGGGCCGGGCAGCGGACTCAAGTTCGCCCCCCGGACGCCGATGAACCGACATCTCTGATTGCGGTGATCTGTCGTGATGCCAGTGCGTACCCGCCAAAGGCCTGAGCCAGCCTGCCACCGGTGTTCCCGGCGGGCGGCCGTGCGTGCGGTGCCGCCACCATGACCGAAGCGCCCCTGCTGGAACGGATGGTCGACCTCACCGCCATCCGCGACGCCGACCTGCTCGATCTCACCCTGTTGCGCACCGTGCGCGAGGTGTGTGCGGCCGAAGAATTGTCGCTGCTGCGCATCGCCCCCGATGGCCGCAGCATGGCCGAAACCCGGTTGCGCGAGGACGGCCGGCTGTCGCTGACGGTGGCCGAGATTCACGACGCCGCCACGCGCGCGCTGCTGGCAGACGTCCGCGGCCCGGGCGAGGTGGTGCAGCTGCAGCACGACGGCCGCGCGCTGCTGGTCTACCCGATGATGGAAGCGCGCGGCATCCGCACCTGCCTGCGCGTGGGCGGCACGCAGGCCCCCGGCGCTGCCGAACAGCTCTTGCTGCAGGGCTTTGCACGCTTTTTCCAGAACTACCGCAGCCTGCTCGACGACGCCCAGCGCGACGCACTCACCGGCCTGCGCAATCGCAAGACCTTCGACGACATGATCCTGCGCCTGTTCGCCGCCAACGCGGATGGCGCGCAGGAGGACGCGGTGTGGCTGGGCATCGTGGACATCGACCATTTCAAGCGCGTCAACGACACCTTCGGACATCTGTATGGCGACGAGGTGCTGCTGCTGGTGGCCCAGCTGATGCAGCGCTGCTTCCGCCAGGACGATCTGCTGTTCCGTTTCGGTGGCGAGGAGTTCGTGATCGTGCTGCGCGGGGTGGACCGCGACACCGCGGTGAGCCTGTTCGAGCGCTTCCGGCTCGCGGTGGCCGAGCATAGTTTCCCGCAAGTGGGCACGGTGACCTTGAGCACCGGTATCGTCGAACTCAGCGATGGCCGGCTGGTCAGCCAGATGCTGGACGAAGCCGACAAGGCGCTGTACTGGGCCAAGCAGCACGGCCGCAACCGCGCTGCGGTGTATAGCGAACTGATTGCCAGCGGGCACATGCAGCGGGTGGACCAGCAGACCGGCAGCGTGGATCTGTTCTGAGCCTGCATGGCGCGCCGTTGACGGCACGCCATGCGCTTAGAAGTTCGCGCGCAGGTTGAACAGCAGCCGCCGTGGTTCGCCCCAATAGCCGGAATTGAAGAAGCCCACGTTGCGGTAATAGACCTTGTCGAACAGGTTGGTCACCGTCACGCCCACGCTCAGCTGCTCGTTGATGCGGTAGCGGCCCATCAGATCCACCAGTAGATAGCCGCCCTGGGTGACCCGCCCGCTGCGCGTGATCGGTGCGCCGGCCGCGGTGAAGCGCCCGGTGGGGATGGTCTGATTCTGATACACCGCGCTCTGCCAGCTGATCCCGCCGCCCAGCGTCCAGTCGCCGAACCGGTAAGTGGTGTTGAAGCGCGCCAGGTGCATCGGGCTGGTGGTGAACACCCGTGCGCCGCGCTGGTCGGTGCTGTAGGCGTAGGTGTAGCCGCCGGTCATGCTCCAGTCCGGGGTGATCGCGCCGGAGACTTCGAACTCGCCGCCCCAGGTTTCCACGCCCGACACCGCGCGATACGCCGAGCTGCCATCGGGCAGGCTGTTGGGCGCTACCTCCGGATCGATTTCGGCCACGTTGTCCTGTTGCATGTGGAAGCCGTTGAGCGCGGCGTAGAGCGCACCGCCAAAGAACTCGCCCTTGAAGCCGTATTCGAGATTGGCACCCACCACCGGATCCAGTTGCTGGTTGGTGCGGTCGCGCAGGTTCTGTGCCTGGAACACATCCGAATACGACACAAACGCCGAGAGGTGCCGGCTCAGATCGTAGATCGCGCCCAGATACGGGGTGAGCGCGTTGGCGTCGTAGTCGGTGCTGCGTCCGGTGAACTGATTGGCCGGCGAATAGTTGTCCGTGGCGGTGTTCCAGCTGGAATACCGCCCACCGCCGATCAGCTTCAACGCATCGGTGGGATTGAGCCGCACGGCCGCGTAATAGCCGGTTTCCTGCGTGTTGGTGATGCTGCTGGGGATGCCGGCATTGGTGGTGGTCGGCTGGCCCACATCGCCATTCCAGTCGAAGATGCTGGGGAAGGCGGTCAGGCTGTAGGGACGCGCGGTGATGGCGGTGCGCAGCGTGCCGAGATCGCGGTTGTAGTGGTTGGCGCCGACCACCAGCTCATGCGCACGGCCCAACCACTGAAACGGGCCGGAGGCGTAGAGATCCAGCGCGTTCTCGCGGGTTTCCGACACGCCGTAGGTGTCGGACACGCGCAATCCCAACCCGGTGCGCGCATCGGCGAACGAGGCGCTGTTGGAGCCGGCAAACAGCAGGCTGTCGGTATCGGTGGCGCGATGGTTGTAGGCCAGCCGCCCGCTCCAGCCGCCGGCAAACTGCTGTTCCAGGGTGGCGAAGACATTGGTGCTTTCGCGCTCCCAGCGGTTCCAGCGCGCCGCGGCGCTGTAGGAGCGCGGCAGCCGTGCCGGTGTGCCATCGCTGAAGAACAGCGGCGCCGCACTCCACGCACCGCCATCGGAATGCGTGGCGAGGTGGTCGATGCCCACGCGCAGCCGCGTGCTGTCGGTGAGGTCGGCTTCGAGCACGCCGTACACGCTGGGCGAGCGGTCCTGCTGGAAGCGCACCCAGCTGTCCTTTTCGGTGTAGGCGCCCACCACGCGGCCGCGCACGCGCCCGCCGGAAGTCAGCGGGCCGGCAACGTCCAGCTCGGCGCGGCGGTAGTCCCATGAGCCGACATTGAGGCTGGTACTGGCCTGGAACGCCGTGGTGGGGCGCTTGCGCACCATGTTGACGGTGGCCGATGGATTACCCGAGCCGGTCACCAGGCCACTGGCGCCGCGCACCACTTCGATACGCTCGTAGATCGAGGTGTCGCTGAGGATCGAATTGCCGCCCGCACCGGTGGTGTAGTTGGTCGGCACGCCATCGAACATGAAGTTGTTGATTGCAAATCCGCGCGCAGTGAACAGCGTGCGGTTGCTGTCGTAGGACTGCACGGTGACGCCGGGCGTCTGTTGCAACACCTCGGCGATGGTGATGAGGTTGAAGTCTTCGATGCGCTGGCGGGTGAACACCGTCAACGACTGCGGCGTCTCGCGCAGCGTCAGCGGCAACTTGGTGGCGGTATTGGTGCCGCGCACCTGGTAGCCCTCGGTGCGGCCGGTCACCAGCACCTGGTCCAGCGTGTTTGCTGTCGGCGCGGGGGCATTGTCCTGTGCATGCGCGGCGGTGGCACACAACGCACAGGCGCACTGCAGCGCCAGCAACAAGCGGGAGTGGGCGCGCACAGAGCGCAGCAGGGCAACGGGCATGGACACACTCGGCAACGAAGGGGACGACACGCGCATGCGGCAGGCACGGCCCTGCCGCCACTGGGTCAGGCACGTTGCGCAGCGCGTAAGTGAGAATGAATATTATTAAAGTTGCGCGCGGGCGTCGAGTACGTGCGTGCTGTGCAACCCATCCAATGGCACGTGGCGTCGCTGTGTGGTGGCCTACACTCCGGGGCTGTCTTTGATCACACCGGGGTGCTGCAGTGAAGCGAGTTGGACTGGGAATGCTGGCAATGGTGGTCTCCACCGCACTGATGGCGGCAACGCCGACATTCGATGGCGCGCGCATCTCGCGCGACGTCAAGGAGCTGGCCTCCGACGCCTACGAAGGCCGCGGCCCGGCCACTGCCGGCGAAGAAAAGACCATTGCCTACCTGAGCACGCAGTTTGCCGCAGCCGGCTTGCAGCCCGGTGGCGATCTCGCCGATGGCAAGCGCCTGTGGACGCAGGCAGTGCCGCTGCGGCGCGCCGATATCGTGGGCACGCCGCGTATTACGGTGCAGGGCGGCAGCGCGCCGCAGACCCTGACCCAAGGCAAGGAGATCGCGATCCGCGCGGCAATGGACGGCTCATCCAAGGTCGATATCGCCAACGCGCCGCTGGTCTTCGTCGGCTACGGCGTCAAGGCGCCGGAGCGCGACTGGGACGACTTCAAGGGTGTCGACCTCAAGGGCAAGATCGCCGTGGTGCTGATCAACGACCCGGATTTCGAGACCGGCAAGGGCGCCTTCGATGGCAAGGGCATGACCTACTACGGCCGCTGGACCTACAAGTACGAAGAAGGCGCGCGCCAGGGCGCACTCGGCGTGCTGGTGGTGCATGAAACCGCGCCGGCCTCCTACGGCTGGGACACCGTGGCCAGCTCCAACACCAACACCATGTTCGATGTGGTGCGCGACAACCCGCGCGCCGCGCATCCCACGCTGGAAGGCTGGGTCCAGCGTGATCTGGCCGCGCGTCTGTTCACGCAGGCCGGCCTGGATTTCGACACCTTGAAGAAGCAGGCGCAGACCCGCGAATTCAAGCCGGTGGAACTCAAGGGGCAACGCTTGAGTGCCAGCTACACGGTCAAGTCGGATGTGATCACCTCGCACAACGTGGTCGCGCGCCTGGAAGGCAGCACCCATCCCGACGAGACGCTGATCTACAGCGCGCACTGGGACCACATCGGCGTGGGCAAGCCCGATGCACGCGGCGACACCATCTTCAACGGCGCGCTGGACAACGCCAGCGGCACGGCCGCATTGCTGGAGCTGGCACGCGGTTTCGCCAAGGGGCCGAAGCCGGAGCGCTCGGTGGTGTTCCTGGCGGTCACCGCCGAGGAAAAAGGCCTGCTCGGTTCGGAGTTCTACGCCTCCAAGCCGCTGTACCCGCTGGCGACCACGGTAGCGGTGATCAACATGGACGGCATGAACCCGTTCGTGCCCTCGCGCGATTTCGGTATCTACGGCACCGCCAAGCTGGAGTTGCTGGATCAACTCAAGACCGTCGCCGGGCAGTGGAAGCTGCGCTACACGCCCGATCCCAAGCCGGAGGCGGGCTACTTCTTCCGCTCCGATCATTTCTCCTTCGCCAAGCGTGGCGTGCCGGCGCTGTCGTATGCGGCCGGCCAGGATTGGGAAGTGGGCGGCGTGGCCGCAGGCAAGGCGGCATCGGACGACTACACCGCCAAGCGCTATCACCAGCAGGGCGACGAGTGGAAGCCGGACTGGAGCTTCGCCGGTGCCGCACGCGATCTGGGCATCCTCTACGCCCTGGGCCAGCAGCTGGCCGATGCGCGTACCTGGCCGAACTGGAGCAGCGATTCGGAGTTCCGCGCCACCCGCGACACCAGTGCCGACGCGCGCAAGTAACGCCATGTAGCGACGCTGCTGCGTCGATATATGGAGCTGTACGCTGCCGGCGCTGCATTGCGCCGGCAGTAGCGCGCAGAGTTCGCCTGCGCGTTGCGGAGTGGTAGGCAAGGTTGCGTCAGCAATGGAGCACGCAGTGCGGCAACGTGAAGCCGTCCTGTGTGCATTGCCCCAGGGCGTGCGTGGCATTGCGACGCACGGGCGAAGCCAGCTCCGCAATAGAACTGACGCCGCAATGTAGTTCGCGTGCTACCACCGCTGCCGATTGCACGGCCGGGATTCGGTGCATGCGTCCCAGGCGAGCGAGCTACCGCCACGCGCATGTTCTGCAGTCTATGAACAACAAGCAGTCTCCAAGCAACAAGCCTTGGAGAAAGGCATCCGCACAACCACAGCACCGTGGTGAGTGGATTGTGGCGCGCATCCTCATCGCCGCCGCTCGGCAGCATGCGCATGAGCTGGCCTGCGCGCTCAGCTATCCAGCCCAACCGCAACGTAGTGAGGGATGACGCCCCACCCACAACACCCACATCTGTCCAAGGTGCATGCGTGCAGCACGCCATCGACACGGCGCAGCCGCTGGCATCCGCAGACACAAGGCAACTGCCGCAGCACGCCCGCACACACGCAGTTGCTCCCAAACGTGACCACGCGCATGTCGCCTTCACCGCGCTCAGGTAAGGTCGGCGCAATCGCAGGCGGTGAGTGGAATGGAACAACAGCAACTCGTGTTTTTGGTCATCCTTGTGGTGGCACTGGTGCTGTTCATCAGCGAGAAGCTGCGGGTCGACCTGGTGGCCATGCTGGCGACACTCGCGTTGACCCTCACCGGCATCCTCACCCCGACCCAGGCCTTGTCCGGGTTTTCCAGTGAGCCGGCGATCATTGTCGCGGCGGTGTTCGTGTTGTCGGCCGGCTTGTCGGCCACCGGCATCACCGACCGCATTGGCGCGGCGATCGGGCGCGCCGCCGGCGGGCGCGAGTGGCGCGCCATCGCGGTTACCATGCCGGCCACCGCGGCCCTGGCGGCGTTTTCGCACCATCTGATGATCACCGCGATGATGTTGCCGGTGATGATGCGGCTGGCCCGCGAGCAGAAGCTGGCTGCCTCGCGGCTGTTGATGCCGATGTCGCTGGCGGCCTCGCTGGGCACCACCTTGACCCTGATCAGCGCGCCGGCCTTTCTGCTCGCCAATGCCGCGCTGGAACGCGGCGGCCACGGGCGGCTGGACCTGTTCGCCATCACCCCGATCGGCGCGGTGCTGGTCGGCGTGGGCATGCTCTACATGCTCGCCGGGCGCTGGCTGCTGCCCAAGCGGCAGGGCGAAGACGATGGCGGCGCGGACTATCTGCGCCTGGAGCGCTATTACACCGAACTGCTGGTCGACGCCGACGCGCCCTGGGTCGGCCGGCCGTTGGCCGAGTTCGAGGCCGCGTTCACCGAACGGCTGCAAGTGGTGGATTGGTTGCGCAACGGCATGCGCCGGCGTCGCAGCAGCAACGAAGGCCTGCTGCGCGCCGGCGATGTGCTGCTGGTGCGCGCCTCGCCGGACGAAATCGCCTCGGTCAAGGATGAGCCGGGTTTGTCGTTGCATGCGGTGGCCAAGTACGGCGAGCAGCCGCGCGAGGATCGCACCGACCCGCAGCGTCCACACGAGGCACTGGGCGAAGAGCAGCTGGTGCAGGCGGTGGTGGCACCGCATTCGGAATTCGTCGGGCGCTCGGTGTCGCGCATCGATTTCCTGCACACCATGGGCGTGGTGGTGGTCGGGCTGTGGCGCAAGGAAGGCTGGCTGCATGGCGAGTTGTCCGAGCTGCAGCTGCAGGAAGGCGACCTGCTGGTGCTGTGGGGCCGTCAGCACACCTTCCAGCAACTGTCCCAGCACCGCGGCTTCTTGATGCTGATGCCGTTCGACGGCCGCCGCAGCCGGCGCGCACCGTTGGCAATGGCCATCATGCTGGCCGCCGTGGCGGCAGCCGCGGCCGAATGGCTGCCACCGCATATCGCCTTCCTGCTCGGCGCGGTGGCGATGGTGCTCACCCGTTGCGTGAGCATCGAACAGGCCTATGCCGAAATCGACGTGCGCATCTACGTGATGATTGCCGGGGTGATTCCGCTCGGCATAGCGATGGATCAGACCGGCACCGCGCGCTGGCTGGCCGAGCATGTGCTCGCGCACGCGCACGGCCTGTCGCCGCTGAGCCTGCTGCTGTTGATGTTTGCCGCCGCCGCATTGCTGACGCAGGTGTTGTCCGATGCCGCCACAACGGTGCTGTTGACGCCGGTGGCGCTGGCCCTGGCGCAGGGGCTGGGATTGCCGCCGATTCCGTTCGTGGTGTGCACCGCGATGGGCGCGGTGGCCTCGTTCCTCACCCCGATCGGCCACCACGGCAACCTGCTGATCCTCAATCCCGGCCAGTACCGGTTTGCCGATTTCCTGCGCGTGGGCGTGCCGCTGACGGTGCTGATCGCGTTTGCCTCCGCATGGATGGCGCGCTATCTGTGGCTGGGCGGGCCATTGCTGCCCTTCGCCTGGCCGTGACAGCCGGCGCGCCAGGCTGCAATCTGTTGGGGTAGCGTTCGGTCGCTGCGGCGTAGTCTGCCGCGCGGTCCTCGTCGGGAGGGGCGAAGACTGCAAACGGTGGCCTTCGGTTCCTTTAACGAACGATTCTTTAGGATGAGCCGCGACGTGAAGTCGCAGCCAGGAGAGCTTGTGCATTGGAGTTGTTCTACTGCGACGTGGTCGCACACCGTCGGGATCGCCCGTAACACGGTGCGCGTGGCAACGTTGCCGCGCACGCCATTGGCCATCTCGTTTCAGCCCGCAATGTCGCCGCAGATGCGCGACGGGCAGCCCTGATGGACGGCACCGTGACCCTTTCCCCCGCACCAACCGATCTACCTCCCGTCTCCAGCCTCGATGCCGGCCAGCCCACGCTGCCGCCGGAAGCGCCGCTGGCAATGCCCGAACAATCCCTGCGCGAAGGCAGCCTGCAGGTACGCCACCAGCGCACCTCGCCGATGGGCATCGGCCTGCGCCGCTTCTATCTGATCGGCGGCACGCTGACCGCCACCGCGGTGGCGGTGTGGGTGATGCTCAGCGTGCTGTGGCCCGGCGGCTTCAGCGTGCTGGAAGGCTGTTTGCTGGGCCTGTTCGTACTGCTGTTTGCCTGGATTGCGATGTCCTTCGCCAGCGCGGTGGCCGGCTTCATCACCGTGGTCGCACGCGCCGGGCGCAAGCTCGGCATCGATCCGGATGCGCCGTTGCCCAGCCTGCACACGCGCACCGCGTTGCTGATGCCCACCTACAACGAAGACCCGCGCCGCCTGTTGGCCGGCCTGCAGGCGATCTACGAATCGGTGGCCGAGACCGGGCAGCTGGAGCACTTCGATTTCTTCGTGCTCAGCGATACCACCCGCGAGCACATCGGCCGCGCCGAAGAACAGGTGTATGCCGAACTGTGTGACAGCGTCGGCGGGCATGGCCGCATCTTCTACCGCCGCCGCGCCGACAACGCCGCGCGCAAGGCCGGCAACGTGGCCGACTGGGTGCGCCGTTTTGGTGGCAACTACCCGCAGATGCTGATCCTGGACGCCGACAGCGTGATGACCGGCGACACCATCGTGCGCCTGGTCGCCGGCATGGAAGACAACCCGGACGTGGGCCTGATCCAGACCTTGCCGGCGGTGGTGAACGGGCAGACCCTGTTCGCCCGCATGCAGCAGTTCGGCGGCCGCGTGTACGGGCCGATCATCGCCTTCGGCGTGGCCTGGTGGCATGGCGCGGAAAGCAATTACTGGGGCCACAACGCCATCATCCGCACCCAGGCGTTTGCCGATCACGCCGGGCTGCCGTCGCTGCGTGGGCGCAAGCCCTTCGGCGGCCATGTGCTCAGTCATGACTTTGTCGAAGCGGCATTGATGCGGCGCGGCGGCTGGGCCATGCACATGGTGCCGTACCTGCAGGGCAGCTACGAAGAAGGCCCGCCCACGCTCACCGACCTGCTGGTCCGCGACCGCCGCTGGTGCCAGGGCAACCTGCAGCACGCCAAGGTGGTGGGCGCCAAGGGCCTGCACTGGATCAGCCGCATGCACATGATGATCGGCATCGGGCATTACTTCACCGCGCCGATGTGGGGCATGTTGATGCTGGTGGGCATCGGCATTCCGCTGGCGGGCGCCGGTATCGATCTTGCGCAGGGCCTGCCGTTCTCGCCGGCGCGCTACTGGCACGGCAGCAGCGACGGCAACGCGATCTGGATCTTCGTCTGCACCATGTTCGTGTTGCTCGCGCCCAAGCTGCTTGGCTATATCGCCTTGCTGCTCAATCCGCGCGAACGCCGCGCCTGCGGGGGTGCGATCCGCGCCGCGTTGAGCATCCTGCTGGAAACCGTGCTGGCGGCCTTGATGGCGCCGGTGGTGATGTACCTGCAATCGCGCGGCGTGTTCGAAGTGCTGGCCGGCAAGGATTCGGGCTGGGACGCGCAGGTGCGCGACGACGGCAAGCTGTCGTGGCCGGCGCTGATCCGCAGCTATGGCGGCCTGAGCGTGTTCGGCCTGTTCATGGGCACGCTGGCCTACCTGGTGTCGCCGTCGCTGGCGGCGTGGATGGCGCCGGTGATCGTGGGCATGGTGGTGTCGATCCCGGTGGTGGCGGTGACCTCGCTGCGCCGCACCGGACTGGCACTGCGCCGCGCCGGCATCTTCTGCATCCCTGAAGAACTCGACCCGCCCAAGGTGCTGGTGCGTGCGTCCGAACTGCGCCGCGCCGCCGCACTCGAACCGCCGCTGATCTGAGCGGCCCACGGCGCGTGCCGCCGCGGCCGCGCTCGCTGGCAGGCAGCACCCGGCGCTACCGGTGGCCTTGCGCAGCGCGCTGAGCGCACAGGGGCGCAAGGCATAATGCCCAGCCCTGTCACCGGAAGGTGGATGATGCTGGACGTGATTGAACGCGAGACCGGACCGAACCCACAGTGGGCGGTGATCTGGCTGCATGGCCTGGGTGCGGACGGCAGCGACTTCGCGCCGATGGTGCCGGAACTGGTGCGCCCGCAGTGGCCGGCGCTGCGCTTCGTGTTCCCGCATGCGCCAATCCGCCCGATCACCATCAACAACGGCGTGCGCATGCGCGGCTGGTACGACATCGTCGGCATGGACTTTGCCCAGCGCGCGGACAAGGTCGGCATTGCCGAGTCGGTGGCCCAGGTCGAGGCCTTGATTGCCAACGAACAGGCGCGCGGCATTGCGCCCGAGCGCATCCTGCTGGCCGGCTTCTCGCAAGGCGGCGCCGTCACCCTGGCGGTGGGCCTGCAGCGCCGCGTACCGTTGGCCGGGTTGATCGCCATGTCCACCTATCTGCCCGATCCGGCCGCCGCTGCCAGCCAACTGCAGCCGGGCGCGCTGGCGCAACCACTGTTCATGGCGCATGGCAGCGCCGACCCGGTGGTGCCTTACCGCGCCGGCGAACAGAGTGCGCAGGCCCTGCAGGCACTGGGGTTCACGCTGGAATGGCATAGCTACCCGATGGGCCACCAGGTCTGCGTGGAAGAAATCGACGCCCTGCGCGACTGGATGCAGGCGCGCTTCACCGCCGTCTGAGCCATGGCCCACACCGCGCCGCAGATCGCCTGGATGCCGGACCTGTGCCGGCTGCCACGCCTGGGCGCGATGCTCGGCCTGGCCGAGCTGGTGGTGCTGGTGGTGACCCTGGTGCCCGAAGCCGGCGCCGCGCGTAGCCTGACGCTGTCGCGCTTTGTCTCGGCCAGCGGCCTGGCGTTGTGGCTGGCCCTGGCGGTGAGCGTGCTGCTGTGCGTGCTGCGGCCGTCCTTGTCGCGGCTGCCGCCACGGCTGGGCGGGCTGGCTGCGTTGTCGATCGCCGCAGTGGTCGCCATGCTGGGTGCTGGCATCGTGCATGGCCTGTACGCGGTGCTCGACCAGGCCCCGCTTGGCCCGCTGGTCGGGTTCTGGCGTTTTACCCTCGGCAGTGCGGCCACGGTGGTGCTGATCACCGCGCTGGCGCTGCGCTATTTCTACGTCAGCGACCGCTGGGAAGCGCAGGTGCAGGCCAACGCCCGCGCCGAAGCCGATGCGCTGCAGGCGCGCATCCGCCCGCATTTCCTCTTCAACAGCATGAACCTCATCGCCAGCCTGCTGCGGCGCGACCCGGTGGTGGCCGAACAGGCGGTGCTGGACCTGTCGGACCTGTTTCGCGCCGCGCTGGGGGCGGGCGAGGGCGTGTCCACGCTGCGCGCCGAATGCGAGCTGGCCGAGCGTTACCTGGCCATCGAATCGCTGCGCCTGGGCGATCGTCTGCAGGTGCGCTGGCACAAGCAGGAACCGCTGCCGTGGGCGTTGCCGATGCCGCGGCTGGTGCTGCAGCCGCTGGTGGAAAACGCGGTGCTGCACGGGGTGTCGCGCATGCCCGAGGGCGGCACCTTGTACCTGTCGCTGCGGCAGCGCGGCAGCCAGTTGCAGATCCGTATCGTCAATCCGGCACCGCAGCCCGGCACTCAGGCGCCGCTGGTGGTGGCGGGCGCCGGGCATGCCCAGGCCAGCATCTCGCACCGGTTGGCGTTTCAATTCGGTGCCGGGGCACGGATGGCGGCCGGCTGGTCGGAGGGCTACTATGCCTGCGAGATCACATTACCGTTGAAGTGAGGGGGAATCACTTCAGCGAGGGGGATGTCCATGACGGCCACGCAAGTGCGGGTCCTGATCGCCGATGACGAGCCACTGGCGCGCGAGCGCCTGCGCCTGCTGCTGGGCGAGCATCTGCACGTGCAGGTGGTGGGCGAGGCCGAGAACGGCGAGCAGGTCCTGCAGCTGTGCGAGCAGCAGCAACCGGACCTGGTGCTGCTGGACATCGCCATGCCCGGGGTCGACGGCCTGGAAACCGCGCGCCTGCTGCGCCAGCGCCCGCAACCGCCGGCGGTGGTGTTCTGCACCGCCTACGACCAGCACGCACTGTCGGCCTTCGATGCGGCCGCACTGGACTACCTGATGAAACCCGTGCGCCCCGAGCGCCTTGCTGCCGCGCTGCAACGTGTGGCCACCTACCTGGCCGGGCGCACCCCCAGCCTCGCGCCGGCCGCGCCGCTGCGCACCCACCTGTGTGCGCGGCTGCGCGGCAGCCTGCGGTTGATCGCGATCCAGGACATCCGCTATCTGCAGGCGGAGGAGAAGTACGTCATCGTCCACCACGCGCGCGGCGAGGACCTGATCGAAGAGTCGCTCAAATCGCTGGAAGACGAATTCGCCGAGCGCCTGGTGCGCATCCACCGCAATTGCCTGGTCGCCCGCGAGGAGCTGGTGGAGCTGCGCCGCAGCGGCGATGGCCAGGTGCATGCGGTGCTGCGCAACGTGCCGCAGACCCTGGAAGTGAGCCGGCGCTGCGTGGCCAGCTTGCGCGAACAACTGCGCCAGGTATGAGTTGGGCGTCGTGTCCGCGATAATGGCGGCATGACCACGCTGCGCATCGCCACCCGTAAGAGCCCGCTTGCCCTTTGGCAGAGCGAACACGTCGCCACCGCGCTGCGCCAGCACCACCCCGGGCTGGAGGTCGTGCTGGTGCCGATGAGCACCCGCGGCGATGAAGTGCTGGACCGCTCGCTGGCCGCCATCGGCGGCAAGGGCCTGTTTCTCAAGGAACTGGAGCTGGCGATGCTGCGCGGCGAGGCCGATTGCGCCGTGCACTCGCTCAAGGACGTGCCGATGGAGCTGGACGCGCCGTTCGTGCTGCCGGCCATCCTGGAACGCGGCGACCCTGCCGATGCGCTGGTGTCCAACCTCTACGCCACCTTGCAGGCCCTGCCGCTGGGCGCACGCGTGGGCACCTCGTCGTTGCGCCGCCAGGCGCAGCTGCGCGCCGCGCGCCCGGACCTGGAATTGATCGACCTGCGCGGCAACGTCAACACCCGCCTGGCCAAGCTCGACAACGGCGGCTACGACGCCATCGTGCTGGCCTGCGCCGGCCTGCAGCGGCTGGGCCTGGAAGCCCGCATCACCGCGCGGCTGGACGCACCGGAGTGGCTGCCCGCCCCGGCGCAAGGCGCGGTGGCGGTGGAATGCCGCGGCGACGATGCCCGCATCCACGACCTGCTGGCAGTGCTGGATGCCGGCCGCACGCGTGCCTGCGTGGAGGCCGAGCGCGCGATGAATCGCGCCCTGCACGGCAGTTGCCACGTGCCGGTGGCCGCGTTCGCGCGCTGGGAAGGCGAGGACCTGTTCCTGCAGGGCATGGTGGGCAGTGCCAGCGACGGCCGCCTGATCCACGCCGAGGCGCACGGCAGCCCCGACGCCACCGAAGACCTCGGCCGCCGCGTCGCCGACGGCCTGTTCGAAAAAGGCGCCGCACAGCTGCTGGCGGAGTTGTAAGCGCTAGCCAGGGCGTAGGAGCGACCGCGGCCGCGAACGCGTTATCGATACCGATCACGCTGACACTGACACTGACACCTTAGCGGCAAAGCCCTCGCGGCCAAGGCCGCTCCTACGCCAGCGGTCCATTGTTGCTGCATGGCCGGTGGCGAGATGCACGCTTGTCTAAGACATCACGCCATCGCCGATGGCGTGCTTGAGGTGCGCCCACCGCAGCTGCTGGCGGAGCTGTAAGCGCTAGCCAGACCGTAGGAGCGGCCTTGGCCGCGAACGCGTTACCGATAACACCGACGCTGACATCTGATCGGCAGAGCCCTCGCGGCCAAGGCCGCTCCTACGCTAGCGGTTCATTGTTGCTGCATCGCTGATGGCGAGATGCAGAGATTTGCCTAGGACATCATCGGCATCGCCGATGGCTTGCTCGAGATGCGCCACCGCAGCTGCCGCGGCGCTGCAAGCCGCCAGCCAACTCGTAGGAGCGGCCTTGGCCGCGAACGCGTTACCGATAACACCTGCACGTAATCGATAAAAACCCTCGCAGCCAACGCCGCTCCTACGAAATGCAATGGCTTACTTGAACGTGTAGACCAGGTTCACTGTGGTCAGCGTGTCGGTCTTCTTGTCGCCCTCACTGACGTCGCTGTTGTGACGCATCTGCCAGGCGGCCTTGAGCGCGAAGTGCGAATTCATGCTGACCTGCACGCCGAAATCGTTCTGCGCGTAGGTGTTGTATTCGCCCGATTCCACCAGCAGCGTGTTGATCAGATCGGTGTTGTCGGTGACGGTGTATTTCAGGTCGAACAAACCACGGCCGATCAGCCCGGTCTCGTTGCGGTCGTCGTCGCTGTTGTGCGCGCGGCGGATACCTGGGCCGATCTGCGCATCCAGATAAAAACGATCGGCATCGATCAGGCGCGTGCCGTAACCGATACCGAAGGTGGCCAGGCGGTCGTAGGTGGCGAAGTCATCGTGTTCGTAGCGGCCGGTTGCGGTGAGCTGGCGGTGTTCGCCCAGCTGCAGTGCGCTGCCGGCACTGCCGGTGTAGCGCTCGGCGGTGGTCTGGCGCTCGCGCGTCACGCTGCCGTCGTCGTTGGTATTGGTGTATTCCGAGCTCGAGCGTAACGCGGTGGCATCCAGGCTGTGGATCCAGTCGCCATCGGTATAGCGCAGGCGGATGCGCCCGTTGAGGCTGTCGGTGGTGCTGTTGCCGTGCGCGGACGCATAGCCGAGCTCGCCACTGCTGCCGCTCCAGGGGGAGGGCATCAAGGCGGCGGCCGGGTCTGCCGGCGCCGGTGCGACCGCCTGGGCCCAGACGGTGGGCGTGATCAACAACAGCGGCAACAGGGCAGACAACGGGGCACGGCGTGACATGGGCGGCACTCTTGGAGACGAAAGGGAGGGCAGAGAGGTGAAAGCGATTTCATGATAACGGACTGGGCGACCGCGTCAGGACCGGGTGAAGCCGCGCTTCATTGGCGGTTCGGGCGATCGGCGCGCCGCGCGCCCCGCGTCGGGCCGGGTAGGCAGGCCTTGCGCGGGGCGTGGATGCTCACCCCGCCGCGCGAAGACTCGGACATAATCAGCGCATGGACCGCTACGAACGTATCAACGCCCTGCATCGCCTGCTCAAGTCGGCCCGCTACCCGGTCACGGTGGCGCGCCTGCAAGATGAGCTGAGCTGTTCCCGCGCCACCGTTTACCGCGACCTGGCCTTTCTGCGCGATGCGCTGATGGCCCCGGTGGAGGGCGACGGCGAATCCGGCTTCCGCTATCTGTCTGGCGAAAGCGACCGCTTCGAGCTGCCGGGCCTGTGGCTGAGTTCCGAAGAACTGCACGCCTTGCTGGCCTCGCAGCAGCTGCTGTCGCGGACCGGCGGCGGCGTGCTCTCCTCGATGCTGGCACCGCTGCAGCAGCGGATCGAAGGCCTGCTCGCCGCCCAGGCGGGCGTCTCGCAGTGGCCGGTGGACCGGGTCCGGGTGATCCCGCACCGCGGCCGCAAGCTGGACGAAGCCAGCTTCCGCAGCGTGGCTTCGGCGGTGCTGGAGCGCAAGCAGTTGAGTTTCGACTACCGCGCCCGCTCCACTGACGAATCGACCAAGCGCACGGTGTCGCCGCAGCGCATTACCCATTACCGCGACAACTGGTACCTGGATGCGTGGGACCACGGCCGCGAAGGCGTGCGCAGCTTTGCGGTGGACCGCATCAACCACGCCCGCATCATCGATACCACCGCCCGCGACGTGCCCGACAGCGAACTGGATGCGCAGCTGGGCGCCAGTTACGGCATTTTTTCGGGCGCGCCCAAGGGCTGGGCCACCATCGTGTTCAGCGCCAAGGCCGCGCGCTGGGTGGCCGACGAACACTGGCATTCCAAGCAGCAAGGGCGCTTCCTGCCCGACGGCCGTTACGAACTGAAGGTGCCGTACAGCGTCTCGCGCGAGTTGCTGATGGATGTGCTGCACTACGGCTCGGACGCGGAAATCGTCGAGCCGATGTCGTTGCGCGAGCAGGCCAAATCGCTGCTATCGCTGGCGTTGAGTAATTACGACTAAGCGCGGCTGACAAAACGTAGCAGGCAGTTGTCAGGTGGGTGCGGACGGCGCGGAAGAACCGGACCGTACGTGGGGACACGCCGGTTTCGAGCACCGGCCGCGCCTGCCTGGCGGCTGCGCAGTCGTTTTGATCGCGGCTCCAAGCCCGGCGGGCAACGCCGGGGAGCGCTCGCCGGCATGGCTGCGTGCGCCGGCGCCAATCAGCGCTTGTCTGGGACTTCGAAGCCCAGCCGGCCTACCTGCTCGGGCAGCTGCGGCACGCGCTTGAGTTTGTCGGTGTAGATGGCGTAGTCGTCGCGCATCTTGTTGACCAGGGTGCGGTATTGGTCGCGGCTCATGTCCGGCTTGCGCGCGAAGATCCAAGCCAGGTCGCGGCCGGGGTAGGAGATCAGCATCCACGACCCGTCAGGTGCAATTTCCAGGATGCGCTGCTTGGCCGGAATGACCTTGTAGAACCACACCCGCCAATCGCGGTTGCCGCTGTCCGCATCCACCGAGGCGCGCGCGTTGACTTCTTTTTCCGGCTCCTCGAAGCCTTCGCGGTAGCGATAGCGCACTGCCACCTTGCCGTCTTCCACCAGGGTGTATTCGTCGCGGCTGGCCACATGGCCGCGCTCGACCGGGTTGGGCATGCGCGCAATCACGTACCAGGTGCCCATGATCTTGGACAGGTCGATCGGCCGCTCCGTGGTCGGTGTGTCCTTGGCCTGCGCGGTGGGCAGGCCAAGCACGAGCAGGAAAGCGAGGGCGATCGAAACGGTCAGGCGCATCGCAAAGTCACAGAGGGTCAGTTGGGTCAGCACACTACCGCATGCAGGGGGCAAGTTCGCGTCAACGGTTGCGCCTGGCGTCGACAAACGCCGCTGGACCGGGCGGGCGCGCGTGCCAGCCGCGCCAGCGGACGGCATCCAGATGACGGAGCCGCGACAGTGGCGGCGCTGACCGCGGGCCGGTGGATGCGGCTGCGCATGCCACATCAGCCTGATCTGGCTGATCAGCCCGCGTGACCGGTGACGCGTTGGGGAGGGCTGGGGGTGGTTGATGCATGTACCGGGACAGCGCGGGTGCTGGGGTCCGCCGCCGCCTGTCTTGGATGGCCCTGCGCATTGCGGCACTTAGGTAAAACTGCGCTACTGGCGACGCGTGGGTAACGGCCGTGGTGTGCGGTTGGTGCCGGAACCGGACACCGCGCGAGTGCTGGTCCAGCCAGGCTTGCTCGGCGTTGCGCGGCCTACGCACGGCGGAAGTCGATCAGTGGCGCTTCGGCGGCGGGAACACCGCGAGCCGCCAGCTGCGGGCGTGCAGCATTCAGCGAGCAATGCCGCCGCCAACCTGCCACACGCATGGAAATAGCGGCGCTGTCACCGGTGTCGTACAGGTCGCAGCCGGTGAGATGGCCGCAGGCAATTCTGCCGGCCTGTCCTCATCCATCCCGCCACGGAGTGCCGCCATGTCGCATCGCCTTTCCCGTCGTTCCGAAACTCCCGACCCGCGCGTGCTGCGTCCGGTGCGTCAGGTCGCCCTGGCCGGGCTGGCGCTGGTATTGGTGTGGCCGGCGGCACGCGGCCACAGCGAGTGGATCGGCTGGTTGCCGCTGTGGCTGGTTGGTATGCCGATGCTGGCGTGGTGGAGCCTGTACCGGTTCGCCTTGCCGACATTGCCGCGCCGGGGCGAGCGGCGAGCAAGGACACGGCGGCGGGGGCCGCAGGCGCAGCGCCGTCGCGTGGCTTCGCGCACGGCGACGCAGGTGCGCGCGGCCTGACCTTCGGCAGGGGAAGCCGCCGAACGGCTATGTTACGGTCCGGCGGCTCGCTTTCTTAGGGAACCCCCATGTCCAAATTCGCCTCGATCTGCCTGGTTGCTGGCCTGATCACTGCTGGCGCCGTCTCTGCAGAGGAAACCGCCGTGTCCAATGATCCGTATGCCTGGCTGGAAGATGTCACCGGCGCCAAGCCGCTGGACTGGGTCAAGGCGCAGAACGCCAAGACCGAGGCGCGGCTGGCAGTCACCCCGGCCTTCAAGCAGATGGAATCGAGCATCCGCGAGGTGCTCGACTCGGATGCCAAGATTCCCGCTGTGCAGAAGATCGGCCCGTACTACTACAACTTCTGGAAGGACAAGCAGCACGAGCGCGGCCTGTGGCGGCGCACCACGCTGGACGAATACCGCAAGGCGGCGCCCAAGTGGGAAACCGTGCTGGATCTGGATGCGCTCAACAAGGCCGAGAAAGAGAACTGGGTCTGGCACGGCGCCGATTGCCTGCGCCCGGGCTACCAGCGCTGCCTGATCGCGCTGTCGCGCGGCGGTGCCGACGCGGACGTGACGCGTGAGTTCGACCTGTCCACCAAGCAGTGGGTCAAGGACGGGTTCTTCCGCCCCGAAGCCAAGGGCGGGCTGGGCTGGATCGATCAGGACACCGTCTACGTCTATACCGATTTCGGCGCCGGCGCGATGACCAGCTCCGGCTACCCGCGTATTGCCAAGCAGTGGAAGCGCGGCACGCCGCTGAGCACGGCCAAGGTGGTGTACGAGGGCAAGCCCACCGACATGTACATCATGGCGATGCATGACGACACGCCTGGATTCGAGCGTGATTTCGTCAGCCGCACGCTGGCCTTCTACAACGACGAGCTGTATTTCAAGAAGGCCGATGGCGCGCTGGTAAAGGTGGATGCGCCGAACTCCGCCAACAAGAGCGTCAAGCGCGAGTGGCTCACCCTGGAGCTGCGCGAGCCGTGGACGGTGGGCGGCAAGACCTACAAGGCCGGCTCGTTGCTGGCCACGCGCTTTGATGCCTTCATGCAGGGCAAGCGCGACTTCGATGTGCTGTTCGAGCCCACCGACACCACCTCGCTGGCCGGCATGACCTGGACGCGCTCGCACCTGGTCTTGAACGTGCTGGAAGACGTCAAGAACCGCCTGAGCGTGATCACGCCGGCGCAGGATGGCTGGAAGAAAAGCGCCTTTGTCGGTGCGCCAGCCTTCGGCACCGTGGATGTCGGCGCCGTGGACAGCGATGACAGCGATGCGTTGTGGCTGACCGTCACCGACTACCTCACGCCGACCACCTTGTCGTGGGTGGACGTAGGCACCGCGCCGCAACCGCTGAAGACCATGCCGGCGTTCTTCGATGCCGGCAAGGACAGCATCGAGCAGCACTTTGCCACCAGCAAGGATGGCACTCGCGTGCCGTACTTCCTGGTGCGGCCGAAGGATCTCAAGCTCGATGGCAGCGCGCCGACCCTGCTGTATGGCTATGGCGGTTTCGAAATCTCGATGACACCGAATTATTCCGGCGCCCTGGGCCGTGCCTGGCTGGAGAAGGGCGGCGTTTACGTGGTGGCCAACATCCGCGGCGGTGGCGAATATGGCCCACGCTGGCACCAGGCCGCGCTCAAGCAGAACCGCCACAAGGCCTACGAAGACATGGCCGCAGTGGCCAAGGATCTGGTCGCGCGCAAGATCACCTCGACCAAGCACCTGGGCGTGCAGGGCGGCAGCAACGGCGGCCTGATGACCGGCAACATGCTGACCCAGTATCCGGAGCTGTTTGGTGCGGTGGTGGTGCAGGTGCCGCTGCTGGACATGAAGCGCTACAGCCATCTGTTGGCGGGCGCCTCGTGGATGGCCGAGTACGGCAATCCTGACACCGACGACTGGACATTCATCCAGACCTTCTCGCCGTATCACCTGTTCGACCCGAAGAAGACCTACCCGCCGGTGATCTTCCTGACCTCCACGCGCGATGACCGGGTGCATCCGGGCCACGCACGCAAGATGGCGGCCAAGATGATTGAGGCGGGCAAGGACGTGACCTACTACGAGAACATCGAAGGCGGCCATGGCGGCGCAGCCAACAATGCGCAGGCGGCGCATATGTCGGCGCTGGCCTACAGCTTCCTGTGGGAGCGTTTGGTGGATTGAAGCGCCGGCCGGAAGTGGTTATGTAAGTCGAGTTGCTTTCGTTGTGTCTTGCTCTGAAGAAAGCCCTGGGTCGATTGGCTCAGGGCTTTTTTATGCTTCCTTCTCCTGCGGGAGAAGGTGCCCGAAGGGCCGATGAGGGTACGGTTGCACGTGGTGATTGATGCGTGTTTGATAAGCAACTGCAAAACAAAGCCCTGAGCAAAGTAGCAAGCAACAGCTTCCGCGCCTGTCGGCGCTGGTTACGTTTGTTTCGGCAAAAGTAACCAGCACCATGTCGCCTGACGCGATCCGGTGTGATGGAGCTGCACCGGTGCCCTGCGCTGCTCGCCACGCGCGGCACGGCGCCCGAACGCGCTACGCTCAGACAGGGCGCCTCTTCGGCCACGCGTGACTGCGGTGCTCGGCTCGCTCCAGGGCGAGGGGAGGCGCAAGCCAGTAGCCATAGCAGAACCGCAAAAGAAAAAGCGCAGAGGCAGAAAAAACAGTAGCTACAGCTGTTTATATCGACAGCAATGCGTGCGCTGCTGCCGCTCTAAACGCAGCCGCGGAGATGAACCGTGCTCATCGCGTAGTGCGAAATCAAAGATGCCGCAACCCACGCGCAATGCGCTCCACTGCCTGTTCCAGGCGCGGCAGGCTTTGCGTATAGGCGATGCGGACGTGCTGGTTGGCGCGGTGGAAGCCGAAGTCGATGCCGGGAGTGAAGGCAACATGCTCGGTTTCCAGGAAGTGCGTACAGAAGGCCTGCGCGTCCTTGGAGAATGCGCTGATGTCGGCATACAGATAGAACGCGCCTTGTGGCTCGACGGCAATGTCGAAGCCCAGTGCGCGCAGTGCAGGCAACAGGTAATCGCGGCGTTGCTGGAACTCGGCGCGGCGCGCTTCGAAGATGGCGATGCTCTCGGGCGTGAAGCAGGCCAGGGCCGCGTGCTGGGCGATGGACGAGGCGCTGATGTAGAGGTTCTGCGCGAGTTTTTCCAACTCGGGCACCGCAGAGTGCGGGGCGATCAGCCAGCCCAGGCGCCAGCCGGTCATGCCGAAGTACTTGGAAAAACTGTTCAGCACGAACGCGCTGTCGTCCACTTCCAGCACGCTGTGCGCGTCCAGGCCGTAGGTCAGGCCGTGGTAGATCTCATCCACCACCAGGTGGCCACCACGCGCCTGCAAGGCCTGCGACAAAGCGGCCAACTGCGCACGCGAGAGCACGCTGCCGGTGGGGTTGGCCGGTGAGGCCACCAGCGCGCCAACGCTGTCGGCCGTCCAGCAGGCATCCACCAGCGCCGGGGTCAGTTGGTAGTCGCTGTCCGGGCCCACCGGTACCAGCTGCGCGCCACCTTCGACCAGGCGCAGGAAGTGACGGTTGCACGGATACCCCGGGTCGGCGAGCAACCAATGCTTGCTCGGGTCGACCAACAGGCTGCTGGCCAGCAGCAAGGCGCCGGAGCCGCCCGGGGTGACCAGCACGCGCTCGGGATCGATGCGGCAGCCGTAACGCTGCGCGTAAAACCCGGCAATTGCCTCACGCAACGCAGGCAGCCCGCGTGCGGCGGTGTACCGGGTGTGGCCTGCCGCCAATGCAGCCTGGCCGGCGGCCACCACGGGCGCAGCGGTGGTGAAGTCCGGTTCGCCGATTTCCAGGTGGATGACATCGTGGCCGGCCTGTTCCAGTGCGTTGGCGCGGGCCAGCAGGGCCATCACATGGAAGGGCGCGATGTCCTGGCTGCGGCGGCTATAGCCGGACACGGGCGAAAGCAGTGAGTCCATTGCGAAGATGATAGACCAGCATGACCTCGGACACATGACGCTCCCCGGCGGCCTCTTCCACACTCGCGCGCTGGGATGGCATTGCGTTCATCCAACGGACCCCAATCTGATGAAACCTGTTCTGACCTTGTTGATCGCCAGCCTGATGACCAGCTCTGTTCCTTCCGCACTTGCCGCCCTCCCGACGCCGCCGGACGTGGCCAAGCATCCGCACGTGGTCAAGGCCCCGTTCGGTGCCACCCGTAACGATGACTACTACTGGCTGCGCGACGACAAGCGTGAGAACAAGGCCATGCTGGCGTATCTCAACGCCGAAAACACCTACACCGACGCCTTGATGGCGCCGCTGAAGCCGCTGGAAGACACGCTGTACACCGAGATTGTCGGGCGCATCAAGCAGGACGACGCCAGCGTGCCGTACCGCGAGCGCGGCTACTGGTATTACACGCGCTACGAGGCCGGCAAGGACTACCCGATCCAGGCGCGCCGCAAGGGCAGCATGGACGCACCGGAAGAGATCCTGCTCAACGTCAACACCTTGGCCGAGGGCAAGGGCTATTTCAGTGTTGGCGATGCCGAAGTCAGCCAGGACAACCGCATCCTGGCCTGGGCCGACGATGCAGTGGGCCGCCGCCAGTACACCATCCGCTTCAAGAACCTGGAGACCGGCGAGGTCTATCCGGACACCGTGGAGGGCGTCTCGGCCAACGTGGTGTGGGCCGACGACAACAAGACCTTGTTCTATGTAGAAAACGACCCGGAAACGTTGCTCACCGTGCGCGTCAAGAAGCACGTGCTCGGCACGCCGGCCAAGGACGATGTGCTGGTCTACGAGGAAAAGGACGACAGCTTCTACATGGGCATCTCCCGCACCCGCGACGACAAGTACATCGTCATCGGCGTGGAGAGCACGGTGTCCTCGGAAACCCGCTATGCGCCAGCCGATAAGCCCGAGACCTTCACCGTGCTGGCCAAGCGCGAGCGCGACGTCGAATACCAGCCCGAGCATTTCGATGGCCGCTGGGTGATCCGCACCAATGCCGATGGCGCCAAGAACTTCAAGCTGGTCACAGCGCCCACTAATGCGACCACGCGCAAGCAGTGGACCGACTGGGTGGCGCACGACCCGAACGTGTATATCGAAAGCTACGAACTGTTCGACGGCTTCACCGCCATCGAAGAACGGTCCGGTGGCCTGGAGCGCGTCCGCCTGCTCAAGCGCGATGGCAGCCACGAATACGTCAAGGCCGACGAGTCGGCGTATTCGATGGGGTTATCCGTCAACTCCGAGCCGGATACCGCGTGGTTGCGCTACACCTACACCTCGCTGACCACACCGGCCACCACCTACGAACTCAATACCCAGACCGGCGAGCGCAAGCTGCTCAAGCAGCAGCCGGTGATCGGTTACGACGCCGGCAACTACGTGACCGAACGCGTCTGGGTGACCGCGCGCGACGGCGTCAAGCTACCGGTTTCCCTGGTCTACAAGAAAGGCTTCAAGAAAGATGGCACTGCCGCGTTGTTCCAGTACGCGTACGGCAGCTACGGCATGTCGATGGACCCGGCGTTCAACCTGCCGGCGGTGAGCCTGCTGGATCGCGGCGTGGTGTATGCCATCGCGCACATCCGTGGCGGCCAGGAAATGGGCCGGCAGTGGTATGACGACGGCAAGCTGCTGCACAAGCAGAACACCTTCAACGACTTCGTCGACATCACCCGCGGCCTGGTGGCACAGGGCTATGCCGCCAAGGACCGCGTTGCGGCTTCCGGCGGCAGCGCAGGCGGCTTGCTGATGGGCGCGGTGGCCAACATGGCCCCGCAGGACTACCGGGTGATGGTGGCGCAGGTGCCGTTCGTGGACGTGGTCACCACCATGCTCGATGCCAGCATCCCGCTGACCACCAACGAATACGATGAATGGGGCAACCCGGAAACCAAGGATTACTACGACTACATGCTGTCGTATTCCCCGTACGACAATGTGCGCAAGCAGGCCTACCCGGCGATGTTCGTCGGAACCGGCCTGTGGGATTCGCAGGTGCAGTACTGGGAACCGGCCAAGTGGGTCGCCAAGCTCCGCGACGACAACACCGGCACCTACCCGATCGTCTTCCGCACCAACATGGAAGCCGGCCACGGCGGCAAATCCGGCCGCTTCCGCCGCTACCGCGAACTGGCCGAATCCTATGCCTTCGTGCTGGACCAGCTGGGCGTCAAGTAGTTGAGGGGCCGGGATTTGGGAGTCGGGATTTGGGATTCGTAAAAGCAGACCGCGAGGGCTTTTAGCGATTAGCTATTTGCCTGGATGTCAGGGGGCGGTGGATGCGGGAGGCTGGTGTTGCCTCCGCCTCCACTTCCCACTTCCCACTTCCCACTTCCCATTTCCCATTTCCCATTTCCCATTTCCCGTCTTCCGTCTCCTTCTTCCCCCTTTTCACCTCTGCTCCGGCTTCCGCTTCCTGCTTCGCTTCCTGCTTCGCTTCCCGCCGTACCACCTAGCGTTTTTCCTCACCGTTTTTCGTTTTTGTCTCCTGCTCCTGCTTTTGCTGACGCTCTCGCTCCACCAGCGTCGCCTTAAAGCGAGCCGAGCACCGCAGCTGCGCGGGGCCGAAGAGGCGCCCTTGTCTGAGCGTAGCGAGTTTGGGCGCCGTGCCACGCGTGGCGAGGAGCGCAGGGCACCGGTGCGGCTTCACCGCACCGGATCGCGTCGGCGACAGCGGTTTTGGTTCCTTTTGCCAAGACAAAAGGAACTCGCGCCGCAGGCGCGAAAGCTCTGCACTTGCTCATGGCTTCGCGCCACCCTGATCAACCATCAGAAGCAAGTCCAAACATCAACCGCCAGTGCGATCAACCCACCCCTTCGTGCGCTCTCCGGGCAAAGCATCCGGCTGAAAGAACGCCGCCGCACAAGCGAAGCGAGCCTGAGCGCACACACATGGCACGCACCCCAACACAAAGCTGCTCCCAATCGCACCCGACGCCCACCTCCAACAAAAACCGTCCACCCACCAACCCCCACCACTGGCCGTATCATTCCCCCATGACGCGACCGAACCGATTCCGCTGGGCGTGGTGGCTGCTGGCCTATGCCAGCTTGGCCACCGGCATTGTCGGCATCTTCGTCCCAGGCCTGCCCACCACCGTATTCGTGCTGATCTCCGCCTGGGCCGCCTCGCGCGGCTCCGAACGCCTGCACCGCTGGCTGCTGGCGCACCCGCGCTTTGGCCCGGCCATCGTCGAATGGCAGACCTATCGCGCGGTGAGCCGCAAGGCCAAATGGATGGCGACCCTGACCATGACCATCTGCGCGGCCATCATGCTGTGGTGCGTGCCGGTGCTGTGGGTCAAATGCCTGTCCATCGGCAGCATGGCGGTGGTGGCCATCTGGCTGTGGCTGCGCCCGGAGCCGCCGCCGCGCGCACTGCAAACGCCCGCCCCGCACTGAGCGCACGGCAGTCAGGGTGTTCTGGCTATACTTCGGTGCATGAGCATTATGTCCCGACCGTCTGTTCGTCTCGCACTGGTGGGTGCGACCCTCGTCCTGCTCGCCGCCTGCGGCAACAAGGGCCCACTGGTGATGCCGCAGAAGCCAGTGCCGGTGGAAGCCCAGCCCGTGCTGCAGCCGCCGGATGCACCGCAACTGCTGGACGAATCGCAGACGCCTGCGCCCGCGCCGACCGACGGCACCACCCAGCCCGCGCCGGCCACGGATCAGCCCGCCAGCAGCGGCAATGAGCGCTGACGTCCACACCGGGCGCTTGCGTTTCACCAAGATGCACGGCGCCGGCAACGATTTCGTGGTGCTGGATCTGCGCGATGGCACACCGCCGCCCGACGCCAGCCTGGCCGCGCGGTTGGCGGATCGTCATTTCGGTGTGGGCTGCGACCAGATCCTGACCATCGAAGCGCCACGCAGCGCCGAGGCGGTGGCCGCCTACCGCATCTGGAATTCCGACGGATCACACTCGCAGCAGTGCGGCAATGGCGCGCGCTGTGTGGCCGCGTGGCTGGTGCGCGAGGGCACCGCGCAGAGCGATGTCTTCACCATCGACAGCCCCTTCACCGCGCACCGCGTCGAGCGATTGGATGCGGGCACATATTCGGTGGCGATGGGCGTACCGCAGTTCGAGCCTACGCAGATTCCGCTGGCCGGCTTTGCCCATGCGCGCGACGAATACGCGCTGCCCGTGCACGGAGAAACCGTGCGCTTTGGCGCGGTGTCGATGGGTAACCCGCACGCGGTGGTGGAAGTTGGCCGGGTCGATGCGGCGCCGGTGGAGCGGGTGGGTGCGTTGCTGCAACAGAACGCGGCGTTTCCCGAATCGGTCAATGTCGGGTTTGCACAAGTGGTGGACCCGGCGCATGTGCGGTTGCGCGTGTACGAGCGCGGCGTTGGCGAAACGCTCGCCTGCGGCAGCGGTGCGTGCGCGGCCGCGGTGGTGCTGATGCATCGGGGCCGTGTCGAGCGCGATGTGCGCGTGTCCTTGCCGGGTGGCGAATTGCGGATCCGCTGGGCCGGCGAGCAGGCGCAGGTGGTGATGTCCGGGCCAGCCGTGTTCGTCTTCGATGGAGAGTGGAACCAATGAGCGAGATCGACAAACTCGGCGCGCATGACGTCGCCAACTGGCTGCGCCGCCATCCGACCTTCCTCAAGCAGTTCCCGGATCTGGCGCTGAGCCTGCTGGTGCCGCGCGATGACGGCCCCACTGCCTCCCTGGCCACGTACCAGCTGGAAGTGCTGCGCGACAAGAACCGCGAGTTGTCGCGGCGCCTGCACGAACTGGGCAGCAATGCGCAGGTCAACGAACGGCTGGCGGTGCGCACGCATCAACTGACGTTGGCGCTGATGCGCCAGGCCACCCCGGCCGACACGCTCAAGGCGATGGCCGCGTCGTTGGCGGAAGATTTCAATGGCGAACTGGTCCGGCTGGTGTTGCTGCAACCGGTCGCCGGGCTGGAGGCAGACTGGTTGCAGGTGATGGCGGCCGATGACGCGCGCCTGGCGCCATTTCGCGATTGCCTCACCGATGGCGAGCCGATCTGCGGCCGCCTGCAAGCCGAAAAACATGCGCTGTTGTACGGCGCGCATGCCGGCGAGATGCAATCCACCGCGTTGCTGCCATTGCCGGGTATCGGCCTGATTGCAGTGGGCAGCAGCGATGCCAATCGGTTCTACCCGGGCATGGGCACGTTGTTCTTGCGCATGATGGGCGAGTCGCTGGTGGTGGCACTGCAGCGCTTCGATGCCTGAGACAGCGCCGCCTGTTGCGGATGCGCGGGGTTCCTCGCCGACAGCGACGACCGGCCCCGGCGCAGATGCAACGTTGTCTGCGGTAGAGCCCTTCCTGGCGCATCTGCAGATCGAACGGCAAGTCTCGGCACATACGCTGGATGCCTACCGGCGCGATCTTGCTGCGTTGATCGGTTGGGCAAGTGCGCAAGGCAGCGACGATGTCGCGCAGCTCGACAGCGCGCAGCTGCGGCAATTCGTCACCGCTGAACACCGGCGCGGGTTGTCGCCGAAGAGCCTGCAGCGTCGCCTGTCGGCTTGCCGCAGTTATTACGCGTGGTTGCTCAAGCATGGCCGCATCGCGACCAGCCCTGCGGCGGCGTTGCGTGCGCCCAAGGCGCCGCGCAAATTGCCGCAGGTGCTGGATGCCGATGAAGCTGTGCGGCTTGTAGAAGTTCCGACCGACGCGCCGCTGGGCCTGCGCGACCGCGCCTTGCTGGAGCTGTTCTATTCCTCCGGGCTGCGTCTGAGCGAGCTGTGCGCCTTGCGCTGGCGTGATCTGGATCTGGACAGCGGCCTGGTCACGGTGCTTGGCAAAGGCGGCAAGCAACGCATGGTGCCGGTGGGGTCGCATGCGGTGACGGCCTTGCGCGCCTGGCAGCGCGACAGCGGCGGCAGCGCGCAAACGCATGTATTCCCTGGGCGTGCGGGCGGTGCGATCTCGCAGCGCGCGGTGCAGATCCGCATCAAGCAACTGGCGGTACGCCAGGGCATGTTCAAGCACGTGCATCCGCACATGCTGCGCCACAGTTTTGCCAGCCACATCCTGGAATCCTCCGGCGACCTGCGCGGTGTGCAGGAGTTGCTGGGACATTCGGATATCGCCACCACACAGATCTATACCCATCTGGATTTCCAGCATCTGGCCAAGGTCTACGACGCCGCGCATCCGCGTGCCAAGCGCAAGAAGGCGACGGAATGAGTGCGCGCCTCTGCGCGTGAGTGTGAGAGATGTCATCAGCCTGCCGGCCAGCTATTATGATCGAGACACTGGTGCTGGCCCGGTCCAGCATAGGTGCCGTTGATAGAGCCGATGCAGCTGTTAAAGCCAGTAGTTGGCAAAATAAGTGCCGCTGGTAAAGCCACCACCGTTGATAACGCAGTCCAGCTAGCGGCCCAGTCCAGCTGATTGGGCCATCACAGCGGTAAAGCCGTCACAGCGGTAAAGCAGTGCTTGGATAGCTGGCAGCTCATGAAGTGTGCTCCGCTCTAGCCCCTCTCCCCTCGGGAGAGGGGTTGGGGTGAGGGTCCCTGTGCAGACGCTGCTTGGCGTCTTGGGAAAGTTGGAGAACCTCAGAGTTCTCTGTGTCCCATTGAAGTTCAAATGCCGCGCGCAAGGCAACCGCTGTTAAACAGCGCGACGTTTCAATGATGGGTGCGAGAAGCGCAGCTGTTTTCCAGACATCTCTGCAAGTCGCCAATAGAGCGTGTTGACTCACTGGGCATGCAATCAATTGAAGCGGCCGTACCCTCACCCCAACCCCTCTCCCGACGGGAGAGGGGCTATACGGATGGCATGCGGTCACCTGCTTGGGTGGCGGTCGGTGCGCTCCGCCAGCGTGTGCGCACTTCGCGCCTGTCCATTCTCCAACTCCAACTCTATTCGCCCAATGGCCCAATGGCCACCCGCTACTTGTTACCTGCACCACCGGCATCACTCTCTTCCTTCGTTGCATCCCGCTTGAACCCGGCAGGGGCGTCCCCACCTCTTTGGAAACCCCCGGAGGACCCATGGATCCCAGCCAGAACCCCAACGTCGTTCACGCCACCACCATCATTTCGGTCCGACGTGGCGGGCATGTCGCCGTCGCCGGCGATGGTCAGGTCACCCTCGGCCATACGGTCATGAAAGGCAATGCGCGCAAGGTGCGCCGGCTAGGCCGCGACGGCCAGGTACTGGCCGGTTTTGCCGGTGCAGCCGCCGATGCGTTCACCCTGTTTGAACTGTTCGAAGCCAAGCTGGACAAGCACGGCCAACTGACCCGCGCCGCCGTGGAGCTGGCCAAGGATTGGCGCACCGAGCGCCGCCTGGGCAAGCTCGAAGCATTGCTGGCCGTGGCCGACAAGGAAACCTCGCTGATCATCAGCGGTACCGGCGATGTGATCGAGCCGGAAGACGGCATCATCGCGATCGGCTCCGGCGGCTCGTACGCCCTGTCTGCCGCACGCGCGTTGCTGGCGCACACCGAACTGGACGCCAAGACCATTGCCACCGAGGCGATCAACATCGCCGGCGATATCTGCATCTATACCAATCGCAATGTGGTGGTTGAAGAGCTATGAATCGGGAGTGGGGAATCGTGAATCGCAACAGCGGTTCCTTCCCTATTTCACCGGTGCCGCCTTCTGCGTTTCCCCTTTTCCCATTCCCGATTCCCGACCATGACCGATACCCATAGCACCATGACTCCGCGCGAAATCGTGCAGGAGCTCGACCGCCATATCGTCGGCCAGCACGATGCCAAGCGTGCGGTGGCCATTGCGCTGCGTAACCGCTGGCGGCGCATGCAGTTGCCGGAAGAATTGCGCAACGAAGTGATGCCCAAGAACATCCTGATGATCGGCCCCACCGGCGTGGGCAAGACCGAGATCGCGCGGCGTCTGGCGACGCTGGCCAATGCGCCGTTCGTCAAGGTGGAAGCCACGCGTTTCACCGAAGTGGGCTACGTCGGCAAGGATGTGGAGCAGATCATTCGTGACCTGGCCGATACCTCGGTCAAGTTGTACCGCGAGCAGGCCAAGGTGCGCGTGCGCAACCAGGCCGAAGAACGCGCCGAAGATCGCATCCTGGATGCCTTGTTGCCGCGGCGCTCGGCCGGCATCGGCTTCGACCCGGAGGCGGCGCGTCATGAGCCGTCGGCGCAGGACAACGAAACCCGCATCAAGTTCCGCCGCATGTTGCGCAACGGCGAGCTGGACGAGCGCGAGATCGAACTGGAAGTGGCGGTCAACGCCAGCATGGACATCATGACCCCGCCGGGCATGGAGGAAATGGGCCAGCAGCTGCGGCAGATGTTCTCCAACCTGGGTGGCGGCAAGTCGCAGAAGCGCAAGCTCACCATCAAGGCCGCGCGCCCGCTGTTGATCGAGGAAGAAGCCGGCAAGCTGGTCAACGAAGACGACATTCGCACCGCTGCGATCGAGGCCTGCGAGCAGCACGGCATCGTGTTCATCGACGAGATCGACAAGGTGGCCAAGCGTGGTGAAGCCGGTTCGTCCGGTGGCGATGTCAGCCGCGAGGGCGTGCAGCGCGATCTGCTGCCGTTGGTGGAAGGCTCCAACGTCTCAACCAAGTACGGCACGGTCAAGACCGACCACATCCTGTTCATTGCCTCGGGCGCGTTCCATCTGGCCAAGCCCAGCGATCTGATTCCGGAATTGCAGGGCCGCTTCCCGATCCGCGTGGAACTTACCGCGCTGACCAAGGCCGATTTCGTGCGCATCCTCACCGAGCCCAAGGCGGCGTTGATCAAGCAGTACGAAGCCTTGCTGCAGACCGAAGGTGTGGCCTTGACCTTCGGCGCCGATGCGGTGGACCGCCTGGCCGAGATTGCCGCGCAGGTGAACGAGCGGCAGGAAAACATCGGTGCGCGGCGTCTGCATACGGTGCTGGAGCGTTTGCTCGATGTGCTGAGCTACGAGGCACCCGACCGCGATGGCCAGAGCGTCACTGTGGATGCGGCCTACGTGGATGCGCAGTTGGGCGAGCTGGTCCAGGATCCGGATCTGAGCCGTTACATCCTGTGACTCTGTGCGGCCTGCTTGCGGTAACGCATGCAGACCGGCAGTTGTAAGAAGACCCGCCGATGGCGGGTCTTTTTTGTAGATGCGATCAGGTTTTTAGCGCAGCGAAAATTTGTAGGAATCGCCCAGACGCGATCGCTGTGTCAGCGGCATCGCTCGCGCATTTCACTGCGGCTCACCGCGCTCGCACATTGATCTGCTCACGGCCGGCTTCATCAGCGCCGTTCGCTGCCGTCAGTCGGCTCCCGCGGTGAAACACTCAGCGCAGGCTGTCTCTGTAGCGCTGGATCAGCAGTGCGCCCAGCTGCACACGCGCGTGCAGTGCGCGATCGCCAACTGCGTGCGGCAGCGTGTTCTCAACCCCGCGCGCGGTCTGCGCGGCAGCGTCGTCCTCTGTCAGGTCAGCTGCTTCCAGTGCCGGCAAGGCGTCTTTCGCCAGCGGCACGTCGTGCGCCCGCCCGCCGTCCACTGCGGCCAGATGCCGCATTGCCGGCGCCCGCTCCAACGCAAACGGCTGCGCCGCAGCGCCATTCGCCACCACCACATCCACTGCTGCCATCGACGCCTTCCCCCTGTGTGAAGCGCGAGCGTAGCGCTGGGCATGTCAACGCGCGTTGACATGCCGGGGCAGGGCATTGGCGAGCTTCACCTGCTGCGAAGATCCTGACCGGCCAGACGTTTTTACACAGGAGTTGCTGGCCGCCTGGCACATCCAGTTACGGCGCAAACGCACCATGGCGCTGCAACGACAACCGCCAGCGCCACTACAGCACGTACTCAGTCTTCGCCAATATCCTCGTTCCACACATCCGGATTGGCGGCGATATAACAACCGAGCAGGTCCATGCACTCCTGGCTTTGCATGTCGATGACGGTGACACCATGCTCGCGCAGCCAGTCGATGCCGCCCTGGAAGGTGACCGATTCGCCCACCACCACAGTGCCGATATTGAACTGCCGCACCAGCCCGCTGCAGTACCAGCACGGCGCCAGCGTGGTGACCATGATGGTGTCCTGATAGCGGCGTTGGCGGCCAGCCTTGCGGAACGCATCGGTCTCGCCGTGCACGGAAGGGTCGTTTTCCTGCACGCGGCGGTTATGGCCGCAGCCAAGCAAACGTCCGTCGCTGTGGTACAGCGCGGCCCCGATCGGGATGCCGCCTTCGGCCAGACCCTGGCGGGCTTCGGCGATGGCGGTGTCGAGCAGCGCGCGGTAGTCGGGTGTGGTGATCATGCAAGCTCCTGAGTGGCCGCGTCGGCGCGACGCAGCATGTCGATATGCGGAATGCCGTCTTCGAGATACGGCGCAGAGATGGGCGCAAAGCCATGCGCGGCGTAGACGTGTTGCAGGTGCGTTTGCGCACCCAGTTGCACGGCACGGCCGGGCCACTGTGCCTGCACCAAGCGCAGGCCTTCGCGCAGCAAGACGTGGGCCAGCCCATGGCCGCGGTGTGCGGCAGCGATGACGACGCGGCCGATGCTGGGTTCGGGATAGCTCAGCCCGGGCGGCAGCACGCGCAGGTATGCGGCCAGCGCGCCGTCATCCGTGGTGCCGAGCAGGTGCAGCACCTCGGCGTGGGTGTCCTTGCCGTCCAGCTCCGGGTACGCGCAGTGCTGCTCGACCACGAACACATCGGTGCGTAGCCGCAGCACTGCGTAGAGCTGGGGCGTGTCCAGCTCGGCAAAGCGCAGTGCGCGCCAGTGCACAGGAAAGGGGGCCAAAACAGTCATCGCCGCATCATAACGGCTGCGTTGCTTACTCGGCGCGCTGGGCGGTGTCGATGGCCACCACCACCGACATGCCCGGACGCAGCCGCGCGGCCTGCGGCTGGCCCGGATCGACGCTGATACGCAGCGGAATGCGCTGGGCAATCTTGACGAAGTTGCCGGTGGCGTTATCTGCGGGTAATACGCTGAATTCGGAGCCGGCCGCTGGCGAGATCTCCTGCACGCGGCCCTGCAGGCGCGCATTGGCCAGCGCATCCACAGTGAAGCTGGCCCGCTGGCCCACACGCACGTTGGCCATTTGGGTTTCCTTGAAGTTGGCCACTACCCACAAGGTGTCCGGCACCAAGGCCATCAACTGCGTGCCGTTGGTGACGTAGGCGCCCTGGCGCACGCCGAGCTGACCCAGCTGGCCGTCGCGCGGCGCCAGGATGCGCGTGTTGTCCAGGTTGATCTGAGCCAGCTGCACGGCTGCCTGCGCATTGGCCACCGCCGCTTCCAGCGCTGCACGATTGACGGTGACGCTGCGCGCGTTCTCTTCGGCGGCCTGCACTGCGGCGCGCGCCTGGGCCACGCCGGCGTCGGCCTGTGCGCGCGCGGCAAATGCGGTGTCGCGGTCCTGCTCGGACACCAGTTTCTGGTTGGCCAGTTGCTGCGCGCGTGCATACGCTGAGCGCGTGCGATCGCGTTGGGCCTGGTTGCTGCTCAGGGTGGCGCGTTGCTCGGCGATAGTGGCCTCGGCGCTGTGGCGCTGCTGTTCCCAGTTGGCCAGGTTGGCCTGCGCGGTCTGCAGTTGCGCCTTGGCCTGTTCCAGCTGCTGCGTATAGATACGGTCGTCGATCTTTGCCAGCAGCTGGCCGCGCCGCACATGCGCGAAATCCTGCACCGGTACCTGCGTGACATAGCCGCTGACCTGTGGCGCGATCACCGTGACCTGGCCATGCACCATCGCGTTTTCGGTGCGCTCCACCGCGCTGGTGAACGGCGGCAGCCGCCATGCATACAGCACCAACGCCACGCCGATCAGCGCAAGCCCGCCGAAACCGAGCACGCCATACAGGCGGCGGCGACGGCGGCGCCGTCTCTGTTCGGCGGTTGGAGCGGTGTCGGCAGGTGTATTCATGGGCGCGCAGTCGGAACAGAAGGAGAGGGGGCAATCGGCGGCCGCAGATAACGGCGCCACACCAGCACCGAGAGAATCCACAACCCGGTGGCAATGGCAATGCAGCCGATCAGCAGGAACACATCGTTATAGGCCAGTACGTTGGCCTCGCGGGTGGCCACCGTGCCCAGTGCACGCACGCCTTGCGCCTGGCGCAGGGCCGGGTCGCCGATCGCACGCCCGTACACGCTGGCATAGGCCTGCACGCGCGCGGCCACCTGTGGGTCGGTGAGTACCAGGTGCTCGACCAATTGGCTGGAGTGATATTTCTCGCGCACCACCTGCAGCGTGCCCAGCAGCGCGCTGCCGAGCAGGCCGCCCATGTTCTGCGCCATCCCGAACAACACGATGAAACTGATCAGGTTGCGTGGCTGGGTGACCACGCGGCCGATGCCGGCCACCATCGCCGGGCCCACGAAGAACGTGCTGCCGAATGCGAGCAGAAACTGGCTGACATACATCTGTTCCGGCCGGGTCAGGCTGGTGGCGCGCGCATCCATGAAGCAGCCGATGTAGATCGCCGCCACCGCGATGATCAGGTGTTCGGCAATGCGCGCCGGATTGATCAGCAAGGCACTGGCCACCACGCCCACCACCGCGCCCAGCAACATCAGCGCGAACAAGGTCTGCAATTGCGTGTTCGCCAACCCCAGCGTCTGGAAGAAGCCAATCGCGCCGGTGCTCTGTTCGGACAGCACCAGGCGGATCAACAGGATTGCCAGGCCCAGGCGCAGCATGTCGGCACTGGCCAGCCAGCGCGTGTTGATCATCGGATTGCGGCGGTTGTGTTCGATCCACGCAGCTGCACACAGCAGCACGATGGAGGCCGCCAGCACCACGCCCAGCCACGGCGTGCTAGTCCACCACAGCAGCCGGCCCAGCGAGAGCACCGCGGCCAACCCCGCCGCGCCGGCAGCGAACAGGCTGAAGGTGAGGAAGTCCAACGGCTCGAACACGCGGTACCGGTCGCTCGGCGGCAGCTTGAGCGCCAGCACGCAAGCCAGCGCAAACACCGCCAGGCCGAATTCGAACAGATACAGCCCCTGCCATTCGCCAAATTCCAGCAGGTCGGTGGAAAACACCCGCGCCAGCGGCAGTGCCAGCTGGGTGAGCCCCAGCCCGGTCACCACCGCCTTGAGCCGGTATTTGGCCGGGAACGCCTGGATCACGTAGTACAGCCCCAGCGAGCTGAGCGCCGCGCCCACCAGCCCGTGGGCAGCGCGCACGGTGATGGCCGAACTCAGGCTGTGCACGAACAGGTGCGCGAAGGCGATCACCGCATACAGCGCCAGGAAGATCTCGGTGAACCGCCGCAGCCCGAACTGCTGGCGGAACTTCACCAGCAGCAGATTGGCCGACATGTTGGTCATGACGTAGGCGGCCGGCAGCCAGGCCATTTCGGTGGCGTACGCCCCCAGCGTGCCTTGCAGATAGGGCAGGTTGGCGGTGACCAGCGCATTGCTCAGCCCACCGGTCAGCGCCACCACTACGCCGACCAGGCCGTACTGGATGCGTCGCCGGGTCGGGTGCAGCGGCGTGGAGGCCGACCCGGGCAGGGTGGGCTTCTCATGGGGCTGCCAGTCGCGCTGGACGTACTTGTCGCGCACCAAGTGCTCGCTGGGGCCGTCGCAGGAAGAGCCGCGATTGTGGTCCCGTTGCGGTCATGGTGGCGTCAGCAGTGCGATAATCCGCCCATGAGCGAATCTCCCTACACCTCCGGTACCACCCATTTCGGCTTCCGCGACGTCGCAGCAAAGGACAAGCAGAAGCTGGTCGGCGAAGTGTTTACCTCGGTCGCGCGCAACTACGACCTGATGAACGATCTGATGAGCCTGGGCATCCACCGTGCGTGGAAGCGCTACTTCGTGGCCACCGCGCAGGTGAAGCCGGGCGACCGCGTGCTGGATCTTGCCGGCGGTACCGGCGATATCGCCGTGCTGCTCAAGGAGCGCGTGGGCAACGAAGGCGCGGTGGTGCTGGGCGACATCAACGCCGGCATGCTCTCGGTGGGCCGCGACCGTCTGACCAACCGCGGCCTGGTGGCCGGTTTCGATTACGTGCAATGCAATGCCGAAGCACTGCCGTTCCCGGATCAGAGCTTCGACCTGGTGACCATCTCCTTTGGCCTGCGCAACGTCACCGACAAGGACGCCGCGCTGCGCGAGATGTACCGCGTGTTGAAGGTGGGTGGGCAGGCACGCGTGCTCGAATTTTCCGAAGTCACCGCCGACTGGTTCAAGCCGATCTACGACTTCCATTCGTTCAAGATCCTGCCCAAGCTGGGCCAGCTGTTCGCGCGCGATGCCGACAGTTACCAGTACCTGGCCGAGAGCATCCGCAAGCACCCGCCGCAGGATTCGCTCAAGGGCATGATGGGCGAAGCCGGCTTCGCGCGGTGCCACTACAAGAATCTCACCGGTGGCATCGTGGCCATCCACTCCGGCTACAAGATCTGATGCACCGACCGGCGCGTGCCAGCGCGCCGGTGTCGCTCCACTGCACTCCTCGCTGCATGCACGCTTGGGTTCGCTTGCGCGCGTGAATCGACGCAGTTGCGCGCGCTCACCGACGGAATTTTGAGACACCCGTCGCGTTGGCTCCACAAACCGTCGGCGACACTAGGCGTTCTTTTTGCCGGAGACATGGATGCGCTTGTACGCCGGGCTGTCGCGCCTGTTTCCCCGCTCCTTCAGCGCCAAGCTGTTGGCGGTGACGTTCGTCGGCATCCATCTGCCTCTGTTGTTGCTGATCGCTTGGCTCGCCGCGCAAAGCGAGCTGGACGGGCGGCCGCTATGGTCGGTGGTGATCGTGGCCTTGCTGGCCACGCTGGCCGGCACTGCATTGACGCTCTCGGCGCTGTATCGCCTGCTGGCGCCGTTGCGCATCGCCGCCGATGCGCTGGATGCGTACTACGCTGACCAACGCCTGCCCACGCTGCCCGAGCATGGCGATGACGAACTGGGCCGCCTGTTGCGCGGCATCAACCGCAGCCTGCGCGGCATCGACGCGGGCATGCGCGATCTCAAACGGCACGCGCTGTTCGACCCGCTTACCGAAGCCTTGAACCGCCGCGGCTGCGAGCAGGCCATGCGCGATTCGGTGACCGCCGCGCAACGCGAAGGCTGGCCGTTCGTGCTGTTCGTGCTGGACATGGACAACCTCAAGCCGATCAACGACCGCTTCGGCCACCTGGCCGGCGACCGCGTGCTGGTGCGCCTGGTCGAATCGGCCTACGGCTGGCTGGGCGCGCAGGACTGGATCGGCCGCTGGGGCGGCGATGAATTCCTGATCGGCGTGCATGCCTCCGAAGACGAGGCCACGCTCAAGCTCAATCAGTGGCTGTCGATGCTGGAGCGCGAAGATGCCGAAGAGGCGCCGCTGCACGTGAGCGCCGGCAGTGCGGTGTGCGAGGTGGGGATCGACGCCACCGAGCTGTATCGGCGTGCGGATGCGGCGATGTACCGCGCCAAGTTCTCCGGTGGCCGGCGGCTGGTGCGCGATGGTCACGACGCCCCGCGCAGCCATCCGGTGGCGTGATCGGCCCACGGCAGCACGGGCAGCGGCCGTGCGAGGGCGCTAAAATGACCAATTCCTTTGCTGCGGTGCCGTCGATGCGCTTCCCGTTCCTGTCGCTGTCCCTGGCCGTGTCCATTGCATTGGCCGGCTGTTCCAACGAATCCACGCCGCCGGCGTCCACTACTGCCGCCCCGGCCGCTACTGCCAAGGCTCCCGTGAAAGCAGACGCCCGCAACCACGACGAAAGCTCCTACGCCCAGCCGCAGCTGGTGGTCATCAAGGACCTGGCGCTGGACCTGAAGCTGGATTTCGACGCCAAGCAGATCGGCGGCACCGCCACCTACACGCTGGACTGGAAGGACAAGGCCGCCAAGCAGCTGGTGCTGGATACGCGCGAGCTCAGCATCGCCCAGGTGCAGGCCGACGATGGCAAGGGCACGCTGTCGCCACTGCAGTTCGTGCTGGCGCCGGCCGACAAGACCTTCGGCAGCAAGCTCACCATCGAAACCCCCAACCAGCCGGCCAAGGTCGTCATCACCTACCACACCGCGCCCACCGCATCGGGCCTGCAGTGGTTGGAGCCGGCGATGACCGAAGGCAAGCAACTGCCTTTCATGTTCAGCCAGTCGCAGGCGATCCATGCGCGCAGTTGGGTGCCGCTGCAGGACACCCCGAGCGTGCGCTTCACCTATAGCGCGCATGTGACCTCGCGCCCGGACGTGATGGTGCTGATGAGCGCCGACAATGACCCCAAGGCCGCGCGCGACGGCGATTACAGCTTCAAGATGCCCGAGCCGATTCCGTCGTATCTGCTGGCGATCGCTGCCGGTGATGTGGTGTTCAAGCCGATCTCCGCGCGCTCGGGCGTGTGGGCCGAGCCGAGCATGGCCGACAAGGCTGCGAAGGAATTCGAAGACACCGAGAAGATGATCGGTGCCGCCGAAAAACTCTACGGCCCGTATCGCTGGGGCCGTTACGACATGCTGGTGCTGCCACCGTCGTTCCCGTTCGGTGGCATGGAGAACCCGCGCCTGACCTTCGCCACGCCGACGGTGATCGTGGGCGACAAGTCGCTGGTGTCGCTGGTGGCCCACGAGTTGGCGCATAGCTGGTCGGGCAACCTGGTGACCAATGCGAGCTGGAAGGACATCTGGCTCAACGAAGGGTTCACCACCTACGTGCAGGGCCGCATCACCGAAGCGCTGTACGGCAACGAGATGGCCGAGATGGAGCGCGAGATCGACCAGGGCGACCTGCTGGCCGAAGTGAAGGGCATGGCGCCTGCCGACCAGGCCCTGGCGCTGCCGCCGCTGGCCGAGCGCGACCCGGATGAAGCGCTGAGCCAGGTGGCCTACGTCAAGGGCGCGTGGTTCCTGCAGTTCCTGGAACAGCGCTTCGGGCGCGAGGTGTTCGACCCGTTCCTGCGTGGCTGGTTCGATGACCATGCGTTCCAGAGCGCGACCACCGACCAGTTCGTCGACTATCTCAACAAGAACCTGCTGGCCAAGCATCCCAACACGGTGAGCGCCGCCGAAGTGGACGCCTGGTTGAAGCAGCCGGGCATCCCGGCGTTTGCGGCCAAGGCGCGCTCGCGCAGTTTCTCGATCGTGGATACCGCGCGCATCGCCTGGAGCGGCAGCGGCACCTTGCCCAGCAAGCAGGTCACCGGCGAGTGGGGCACGCAGGAATGGGTGCATTTCCTCAGCGGCATGGGCGCCACCTTGAAGCCGGAACAGCTCAAGCAGCTGGACGATGCCTACCACTTCACCGGCACGCCCAACGGCGAGATCGCAATGCGCTGGTATCCGCTGGCGATCCGCAGCGGCTACACCGATGCACGTCCGGCCGCGGGTGAGTTCATCGAACGCGTGGGCCGTCGCAAGCTGGTGCTGCCGATCTACACCGAATTGCTGAAGACCCCGGACGGCATCGCCTTCGCCGAGCAGGCCTTCGAAAAGGCCAAGCCGAGCTACCACCCGATCACCACCGCGTCGGTGGCCGAGATGATCGCCAAGGCCAAGGCTGCGCCGCCAGCGCAGCCGTAATGGCCGGGGAGGGCGTTGCCTACGCCCTCCCGTTGTTTCATCGGTCTCGCGCGTGCGCAATCGCCATCGTAGGAGCGCGCTCGCGCGCGATGAGGCATTCCCGGTAAAGCCCATCGCGCAGAAGTGCGCTCCTACGAGAGCGTTGGCCGTCTGTGGAGGCAATACCGCCCCCTCAAACGCTCCACGCCCCGTAGGAGCGCGCTCGCGCGCGATGAGGCTTTCCCAGTAAAGCCCATCGCGCACAAGTGCGCTCCTACCGTGCTTGGTCGCCCCGTGTGATCGCGGGTGCTGCGGTCACCGCGATACGCCCATGCCCTTGATCAATTCCATCGGGGCAGGCTGGTATCGTTGCCATTGAATTTGCCCTGGAGTCGACGATGAAATATCTGTTGAGTGCGGCCCTGTGCGTCGCGGCGCTGAGTGGCTGCACCGATCGCGAGGCGCAACGCCAGGCGCAGGCGGCCGCGCAGGCGCAGGCCAAGGCACACGAGGCCGATGCATTGGCCAAGCAGTACGACGCAGCGGTGCAGGCACAGAACTGGGACATGGCGCGCGCGCATGGCGCGGCCCTGCTGGAAGGCTACGCCGGCACGCCGGCCGCCACCCGCGTGGAAGCTGGCTATGCCGAGATCAAGGCCAAGGGCGAGCAGGCGTGCGAGCTGCGCCGCATGCAGGCGCTGTGGCAGTACTCGCAGGTGCCGGCCAAGGGCGGCACGCAGCGCTCGGCGATGATCGATGCCAAGGAGCGCGTGGACGTGGATGGCAGCGGCCCCAAGCCGGTGAGCCTGGTGTTCCGCGACCATCCGCAGTGGAAGCGCCACAGTTATCTCGTGCTCAAGGCCGGGGATTTCAATTGCTACCGCGGTTGCAAGGTGCAGGTGTCGGTGGACGGTGGCGCGGCGCGCCCGATGGCCGCACATCGCCCTGACACCGACGAGGCGATCGCCATGTTTATCGACGACGACAAGGCGCTATGGAAACTGGTGCGCGGCGCCAAGCGCATCAGCATCGCGTTCCCGGTCAAGGCCGGCGGCACACGCACTGCCGAGTTCGAGGTGGGCGGGCTGGATACCACCCAACTGCCGGGCTGGAAATAGCGCATGGATGGCACCGTTCCGGCAGGGGCTGCACCGGCCTTGCGCAACTGCCGGCATTGGGTGTTCGACATGGACGGCACGCTGACCGAGGCCGTGCACGATTTCGCGTTGATCCGCAAAGAACTGCAGATCCCGCCCGAGGCGGACATCCTGCATCACCTGGCCGCGTTGCCTGCGGCGCAGTCGCAGGCCAAGCACGCCTGGCTGCTGGAGCACGAGCGCGCGCTGGCCGAAGGCGCGCGTGCTGCGCCGGGCGCGGTGGCGCTGGTGCGTGCGCTGCAGGCAAGCGGCTGCCGGCTGGGCCTGCTGACGCGCAATGCCCGCACGCTGGCGCAGGTGACCTTGCAGGCGATCGGGCTGGGTGATGCCTTTGCCTGGGACGACATCGTGGGCCGCGACGAGGCCACACCCAAGCCCGCACCGGACGGTCTGCAGTACTTCGCATGCCGCTGGGCGGTGGAAGGCAGCGCGCTGGTGATGGTGGGCGACCACTGCAATGACCTGGCCTGCGGCCGCGCGGTGGGTGCCTGCACCGTCCTGGTCAACACGCCGGGCGACCCGTGGCCAGGCCTGGCCGATTGGCGCCTGCGCGACTGCGCGCAGCTGCTGGCGCAGTGGCAGGGTTAGCCTCCCGTCTTGCGGATCAGGCGTGGCAGTTGATGCTCATTCAACGCCTGGACGTCCCGGGCTTCGCTGACTAATTCCTAGGGCGACTTTCGGCAAAGAGCTCGTTAGAGATAGATCGTTGCAGTGTCTTCGCCGGCCGGGTCCGGCAGGCGCATGCCCAGGCGATGGCGCAGGAACTGCCGGCCGGGTCGGCGAACAGGCCGCGAAAGTCGTCGATCGATACACTGGCCGGCAATGCGCAGGCGTCGGTTGGCAACGCACCGGCCACCCACATCGCCAGCGGCTGGCGTTGCCCGGCCAGGCTGTCCGTGATGCACCTAAGGCGAAGCCCGCCTCGCCGCCGCACCGCTGGCATCGATGCAGCTGTACGGCGAGAAGGCGCACCTGGCCGACGTTTGGGCGATTGGCTGCAGGATGTCGGCGATGCGCCTGGATGTGATCCCGCGCCCGAATGGCAGGCCCACACCGTGGAGTGCTTCCAATCCTGCTACGGGCGAGCTCAGTGATCGCAGGAGATGGCAGAAATGGCCGGCACCATGCCCCGCCATAACAGCCGTCGGGAAGCCTCCTATAACCAACTGCTCCATCCGTGTCACAGCACGCACGGCGCAAACTGTGCCATATCCGTGACACCTGCCATGGACCAGCCCGCGTCACCAACGTGAAAGCCGCGTCAGCGCGACGTGGTGCAGCGCACCAGTGCGCTGGCATGGGCTTTGCTCTATCTCCCTCGACGTTTCCGACGTCTGCGATGCGATCGGCCGCTGTCACGCCGGCGCCTCGGGATGCTTCAACCAACGGGTTGTTCAATCGAGAGGGGTAGACGCAATGCACCAATCTTCCTGTCGCAGCGCGCGTGGCGGCGTGTTGCTCATGCTTGCACTGAGCGCTGTGCTGGCCGGCTGCAAGAAAGACACGCCGGCCGAACCTGCCGCTCCTGCGCAAACGGCGGCACCTGCCGCAGCGGCGCCGGCGGCCGCAGTGGTCGATACCGATGGCGAATTCACCACCAACGCCAGCAACCCGGATAACTGGGGCGGCGTCGGTCGCGATTTCGCCTTGACCCGCCACAGCCCGTTGGCGGAGATCAATCGCGACAACGTCAAGAACCTCAAGATGTCGTGGGAAATGAAGACCGACGCTACGCGCGGCCACGAAGGCCAACCGCTGGTGATCGGCAGCATCATGTACATGGTCAGCGCGTATCCGAACAACGTGTACGCGATCGATCTGGCATCGCAGGACGACGGCGGCAAGGTGTTGTGGAAATACACCCCGCAGCAGGACGAACGCTCGGTGGCAGTGGCCTGCTGCGACACGGTCAACCGCGGCGCGTCGTATGCCGATGGCAAACTGGTGTTCGGCAGCCTGAGTGGCGATGTGATCGCGCTTGATGCCAAGACCGGCAAGGAAGTGTGGAAGCAGAAACTCGGCCACCCCGACAAGGGCGAAACCATCACCATGGCGCCGATCATTGCCGACGGCAAAGTGATCGCCGGCATCAGCGGCAACGAGTTCGGCGTGCTCGGGCGCGTGGCCGCCTACAACCTAGCCGATGGTAAGCAGGCGTGGTCCTGCGATGCGGCCGGCACCGACAAATCCATCTGCCTGGGCGCTGACTTCAACAAGGCCAACCCGCAACATGGGCAGCTCGGCGATCTGGGCGTCAAGACCTTTCCCAACGACGAATGGAAGCGCGGCGGCGGTGCGGCCTGGGGCTGGTACAGCTACGACCCGAAGCTGAAGTTGCTCTACTACGGCACCGGCAACCCGGGGCTGTGGAGCCCGTCGTACCGCTGCGGCAAGACCTCGCACGAGGAATGCAACAACGGCGAGCATGACAACAAGTGGTCGATGACCTTGTTCGCACGCAAGATCGACACCGGCGAAGCAGTGTGGGGCTACCAGAAAACCCCGTTCGACCAGTGGGATTACGACGGTATCAACGAGCCGATCCTGGTCGACCTGACCATCGACGGCAAGGAAGTTCCCTCGGTGGTGCAGTTCGATCGCAACGGCTTTGCCTACGTGCTCGATCGCCGCGACGGCACGCTGCTGCGCGCGCACAAGTTCGTGCCGGCCAATTGGGCCGAACGCATCGACATGAAGACCGGCCGCCCGGTGAAGGTGGCTGCGCATTCGCCACTGGAACGCGGCAAGAAAGTGCAGGCGTTCCCGTCGGCAATGGGCGGCAAGGACCAGCAGCCGTGCTCGGTGGATCCGGCCAATTCGGCGGTGTTCTTCTGCGGCACCAACAACTGGCACATGGAGCTTGAGCCGCAGGAACGCGGCAACACCATGATGGGCCTGCCGTATGTGTTCGCCAACGTGATGATGAAGCCCAACGAGCCCGGCGCACTGGGCATTGTCAAGGCGTTCGACGTGGTGGAAGGCAAGTCCAAGTGGGAGATCAAGGAGAAGTTCCCGGTGTGGAGCGGCACCCTGGTCACCGATGGCGGGCTGGTGTTCTACGGCACGCTGGATGGCTGGTTCCGCGCAGTGGACAAGGACACCGGCAAGAAGCTGTGGGAGATGAAGTTGCCCTCCGGCATCATCGGCAACCCGATCGCCTACAAGGCCAATGGCCACCAGTACGTGGCGGTGTTCTCCGGCATCGGCGGCTGGATTGGTTTGCCGGTGGCGGCAGGTCTGGATCCGGCTGATCCGTACGGCGCGCTGGGTGCTGCCGGGCTGGCGTTTGGCGCCGGCTTCGACAAGATCCCGCTTGGCGGCATGGTGCATACCTTCCGCATTGATGGTGCAGGCAAGACCGTGACCGCCACTGCGACCGCCACGGCGGCCGCAGGTGGCGGCACCGCCAACGCAGCAGCGAAGACCGCACGATGATGCATCTGCAAGGCGTTCGGCACGCACACCGGCAGGTCACTGCCGGCGTGCGTGGCCTCACCCGGCACCTGTGCATGGTGCTGGTGGGGTGCAGCCTCGGACTCGTCGCCGCAGGTTGCACACGCGAGCCGTCCTCACCGACGGCTCGCGCTTCTCATTCCGATGCTGCGCCGGCCACGCCCACTGCGTCGCCGGCGCCAGCGTCCACGCCGCCGCCGCCCGCCGCCGATCCGTCGGTGCTGCGCGTATGCGCGGACCCGGGCAACATGCCGTTGTCCAATAAGGCTGGCGAAGGCTTCCAGAACAAGATTGCGCAAGTCGTAGCCGAGGCCATGGGCCGCCGGCTGGAATACGAATGGCGCACCTATTACCAGCGCGGTCTGGCACGCAGCACCATCAATGCCGGCCGCTGCGATGTGTTGATGGACCTCAACAGCGATTTCGAAATGGGCCTGACCACACGGCCGCTGTATCGCTCGCCCTATGTGTTGGTCACGCGCAAGGGCCTGGACCTGGTGCCCACCTCGCTCGACGACCCGGCCCTGAAAAAACTGCGGCTGGGCGTGTTCCAGAGTTCGCCCGCACGTCAGGCCTTGTACGAACACGGCGTGTCGGGCGAGGTGCAATACCTGTTCTATGACTCGGCGACCGCGCCGGAAGAACATCCCGGCAAGCTGGTCGAGCGCGTTGCCGCCGGTGAGCTGGATGCGGCTGAATCCTGGGGCCCGGTGGCCGGGTACTACGCCGCACGCAACAACCTTGGCGTGGTGCCGCTCAACACCATCGACGATGCGGTGCTGGAGTATTCGATGGCCTGGGCAGTGGCGCGCAAGAACGCGGCACTGCGCGATGCGCTGAACACCGCCCTGCAGCAGAGCGCCGGAAAGATCGATGAAATTCTGCGCAGTTATCACGTGCCGCTGGTGCGGTGTGCGGACTGCATTGTGGCCGGCGATCTGGCGTCGCATGGGCCGTATGTCACACCCACGTCCGCACCGAAGAGCACCAATGCCGCGACGTCCTCGCAGGAGCTGGCCCAACTGCAGCTGCGCATCGCCGATGGCGCAGACCCGAACCAGGAACTGGCCCACGCGCTGGATGCCGGTGATGCGCTGCGTGCAGCGTGGTTGCTACGCCATGGCGCCGATGCCAACCAGCCCAACCTGCTGGGCGAGCCACCGTTGCACCAGGCCATCCGCAATCAGGAACCGGACCTGGTTGGCCTGCTGATCGACGCCGGCGCACGCCTGGACGCGCGTGATGGCAACGGCTGGACCGCCTTGATGAAGGCCGCCTGGGGCAACGATGCGGACAGCGTGCAACGGCTAGTCGCCCGCCGCGCGCCACTGGACACCGTGTCCAGCGATGGCTGGAACGCGCTGGAGCTGGCGGTGTCGTACGCCGACGTCGGAGTGGTGGAGGCCTTGCTGAAAGCCGGCGCCAAGGCACGTGGCGCCAACCGCACCGGATTTACGCCGGTGATGTTTGCAGTACCGCGCGAGGACCCGGCCATTCTGGATGCATTGCTGAAGCACGGCGCCGATGCACGTGGCGCCAACCAGGCCGGCGTCACCGCCTTGATGCTGGCGGCTGCCTCCGGCCGCGAAGCGACGGCCAAGCGCTTGCTGGCCGCCGGTGCCGACCCGGCTGCGCGCAATCGCGACGGTAAGACCGCTGCGACCTTGGCGCAGGAGCGCGGCGATGCGGCATTGGCCGCGCTGCTGGCACCTGGCAAGCGCAGCACCACCCAATAAGTGCGTCATCCACCGCGTGCAAGGGGTGCGCGGTGTTCCCTCCGATTGTCAGAAAGGTTCGTTCATGCGCAAGGTTACTGCCCGTCGTTTCGATCGTTCCCTGCGCGCACCGCTGTGCGCGTTGTTGGTCAGTGTGCTGCTGGCCGCCTGCGGCAAGGACGCACCGCCAGCACCTGCCGCCGACGCACCGCCTGCGGCCGGCACATCCGCACCGGCTGCCGATGCCGCAGCGCCCGCACCGGGCACGCCGGCCGCTGCACCAGCCGCCGGGCCTGCGCCGGACCCGGCTACGCCGCCCGCGCCGCCTGCCGCAGTGGTGCCGATCCCGAAGGGGCCCGAGGTCAAGGTCACGCCCGAGCTCATCGCCGAAGGCAAGAAGATCTATTTCTCCGCCGGCTGCAACGCCTGCCATGGCGGCACCGGTGGCGGTGGCATGTGTCCGCCGCTGACCAACGACATCTGGGTGTACGGCAGCGATGACGACACCTTGCGTGCACTGATCAGCGAAGGCACCGCGGCGATGATCACCCACGGCAAGACCCGCATCGGCCATGAAAAGGTGGTGGGGCAGATGCCGCCGTTCGCACCGGTGCTCAAGCCGGGTGATACCGAAAAACTGCTGGCCTTCATCCACTCCATCAACAAGACCGCGGGCAAGGCGCAATGACGGCAGCGGCCGCGCGGCAACGTTGGAGAATCACCGCAGGCGTGTTGTGCGCGCTGCTGGCGTTGGCAGGTTGCCAACGTGACAGCGCAGCGCCCGCTGCCACGCCTGCCGCTGCCGCCAGCACCAGCGCGCCGCCCAAGACGACTGCGCCGGTGCTGGCCTTCGTGCCCAACCAGCGCAGCGGCACGGTGTCGGTGATCGACACCGCCAGCGATACGGTGGTGCGCACGCTCAGTGCGCAGGGCGCGCTCGGCAAACGGCTGCAGCAGGTATTGCCTGGCCCGCAAGGGCAGCTGTATCTGATCGATGCCGAGCATCACCGCCTGATCGAACTGGACACCACGCAGGACCGCGTGCTGCGCAGCGTGGAGATCGGCGAGAACGCCGAGGGCATCGCGCTGTCGCCGGACGGCACGCAATTCGCCATCTGCGTGGAAGGCCAGAACCAGGTGATGCTGATCGATGTCGGCCAGTTCAAGGTGCAGCAGGTGATCGCCACGCGCGGCCAGGCACCGGAGCACTGCGCCTACACACCGGACGGGAAGTGGGTGCTCACCAGCAATGAGGGCTCCAACGACATGGACATGATCGACCTCGCCACGCACAGTTCGCGCGGCGTGGTTGCCACCAGTGGCCATCCGCGTGGCATGGCCTTCGCGCCCGATGGCCATAGCGTGTACATCGCGCAGGAAACCGCCAACGTGGTGGATGTGATCGACCTGCAGACACGCACGCGCCGGGCCAGCATTCCGGCCGGCGTGCGCACCGCCGGGGTGACCTTGTCGGCCGATGGCACGCGCCTGTATGCCTCCAATGGCGGCGCTGGCAGCGTGAGTGTGCTCGACACCCGCACCGGTGCCGGCATTGCCGAAATCCCGGTCGGCCTGCGCCCGTGGAATCCGGCGCTGACCCCGGCCGGTGACAAGCTGTACGTGGCCAACGGGCGCTCCAACTCGGTGAGCGTGATCGACACCGCCACGTTGCGTGAGATCAAACAGATCCCCGTCGGCGAATTGCCGTGGGGCGTGGTGATCGCGCGCTGAGCGGCAGCATGCCGATGCGCGCCCGGGAGGCTGGATGAAGACACGCGCCGCGGTGGCCTGGGGCCCGCACCAGCCGCTGAGCATCGAAGAAGTGGACCTGCAGCCGCCACGTCCGGGCGAGGTGCTGGTGCGCCTGGTGGCCACCGGCATCTGCCACGGCGATGCGCATGCGTTGGCGCATGCCCCGGCCAGTAGTTTTCCGGCGATCCTGGGCCAGGAAGGCAGCGGGGTTGTCGAGGAAGTGGGTATCGGCGTGACCAGCGTGCGCGTGGGCGACAACGTGATTCCGCTGTACATGCCCGAATGCGGCGTCTGCAAGTTCTGCCGCTCCGGCCGCACCAATCTGTGCCAGGCGATTCGCAGCAGCCAGGAGCGTGGGCTGATGCCCGATGGCAGCAGCCGCTTCTCGCTGGATGGCCGGCCGATCCTGCATCACATGGGCACCAGCACGTTTTCCGAATACACGGTGCTGCCGGAAATCGCGGTGGCGCGGATCCATCCGGATGCGCCGCTGGATCAGGTCTGCCTGCTCGGCTGCACGGTCACCACCGGCGTGGGCGCGGTGCTCAACAGCATCCACGTGCGCCCTGGCGATTGCGTGGCGGTATTCGGCCTGGGCGGCATCGGTTTGTCGGTGATCCAGGGCGCGGTGCTGGCGCAGGCCGGGCGCATCATCGTGGTGGATATCGACCCAGGGAAATTCGCCTTGGCACGCGCGCTGGGCGCCACCGACTGCCTGGACCCACGCGACTACGGCGCGCCGATCCAGCAGGTGATCGTAGACCTCACCGACGGCGGCGCCGACCACAGTTTCGAATGCATTGGCGATGTCGGTGCAATGCGCGCGGCGCTGGAGTGCTGCCACAAGGGCTGGGGCGAGAGCGTCATCCTCGGCGTCGCCGATGGCGCGCAGGAAATCAGCACGCGGCCGTTTCAGCTGGTCACCGGGCGGGTGTGGCGCGGCAGCGCCTTTGGCGGGGTCAAGGGCCGCAGCGAACTGCCCGGTTATGTGGAGCGGTATCTGCGTGGCGATCTGCAGCTTGCACCGCTGATCACGCGCACGCTGGCATTGGACGATATCAATCAGGCGCTGGCGGATCTGCGTGCGGCGCGCGGCATCAAATCGATCGTGCTTTATTGAGGAGACCAGCATGGCAGCAGGCAAGCGCAGGGCAGCGGGAGTGCAGCGGAAGAGGTTGGCGGGTGCATGCGCGATGGCGCTGCTGGCGGGGCCGGCGATGGGCATCGCGGCCGAGGCGCCGCAGGTGACCTGGCTGGATCGCATCGAAGTGACCGCCACACCGATCCCCGGCACCACCATCGATGCCGCGCAGCTGCCCTACATGGTGCAATCGGCCAACCGCGCCGAGCTCGCGCGCGGGCGCAGCAACAACCTGGGCGATCTGCTGCAGCGGCGTTTCGTCGGCGTGGATGGCAATGACGTGCAGGGCAGTGCGTTCCAGAACGATCTCACCTTCCACGGCTTCCGCGCTTCCGCGTTGCCGGGTGCCTCGCAGGGCGTGTCGGTGTATCTGGATGGCGTGCGCTTCAATGAACCCTTCGCGGACATCGTCAGCTGGGACATGCTGCCTGAAGCGGCGATCAATGCGGTCACGCTGATGCCCGGTTCCAATCCGTTGTTTGGCCCCAACACGCTTGGTGGTGCGGTGGTGCTCACTACCGCCTCGGGGCTGACCGCGCCCGGCGCACAAGGGGAGCTCAGCATCGGCAGCGGCGCGCGCAAGCGCCTGGATGCCAGCTACGGCATTGCCGGCAACGACGGCTGGCATGGGTTTGTTGCGGTCACCGGCTTCGATGAAAACGGCTGGCGCGATGCGTCCGAAGGCCGGCTGGGAACGGTGTTCGGCAAGGTCGGCAAGCAGGGCGAGCAGACCGACTGGAGCCTGTCGGTGCTGCAGGGGCGCAGCCGCCTGATCGGCAACGGCTTGCTGCCGGACACAAGCTACACCGACGACGGCCGCAGGCCGGGCCTGTACCGTGCCGACCGCCGTGCGGTCTACACCTCGCCCGACCTCACCCGCAACCGCAATACCTTGTTCACCGCGCAGCTGGATCACCGCTTCGATGCGGACACCGCGCTGCATGCATTGGCCTACTCGCGGGTGGGCCGGCGTGACACCGTCAATGGCGACATCGGCGAAGACTACGAGGAGTTCGTCGAAGAGTGCGCCTCCGGCTATGCCGCCGACGGCACTGCGCTGGATGCCGATTGCGACGTCGCGCGCGCCGATGCCGATACCTTGCCCACCGGCGCGCTCAACACCACCCAGATGCGCCAGGAAGCGCAGGGCGTGGCGGTGAATGTGAGCAAGCAATGGGGCGCCCATGCGCTCAGCACCGGCGCCACCTTCGATCGCGGCCATGTGCGTTACCAGCAATTCGCCCGCGAGGGCTGGGTGCAGCCAGACCGCTCGGTCGCCGCCGATCCGGATGCCGAACGCGCGTTCTTCTCCGGCGTGCGCGGCAGCACCAAGACGCTGGGCGTGTTCGTCGCCGACACCTGGGCGCTGGATGCGGCCACCCATCTCACTGCCGCGGTGCGCTGGAACCACGTCACCGTGGACAACATTCTTTCCACCGCCGAAGACGGCGACCGCCCGCGCGAGCGCTTCGTGTACGCCAAGGCCAATCCATCGCTGGGCGTGACCCACCGCCTGCATGAGGGGCTCACCGTGTATGGCTCGGTCGCGCAGAACAGCCGCGCACCCACTGCCATCGAGCTGGGTTGCGCGGACCCCACCCAACCGTGCCGTCTGCCAACCGGGCTGCAGGCCGACCCGCGGCTGGAGCAGATCATCTCGCGCACCTACGAGTTGGGCGCGCGCTGGGCGCCTTCGCAAGACAGCAATGTCACCTTGTCGGTGTACCGTGCCGACAACCGCGACGACATCCTGTTTCTGCGCGCACCGGACACCCAACTGGGCTATTTCGACAATGTGGGGCGCACCCGCTACCAGGGCGCCGATGCGGCAATGCGGTTTCAGGCCGGCGCCTGGCAGTGGTCGGCCGGCTACAGCTATCTGGATGCGACCTACCGCAGCGACGGTGAGCTGCTCTCCGGCGAACGCGTGATCACCTTGCGCCCGGGGCTGCGCATTGCCGCACTGCCGCGGCACAACCTCAAGCTCGGGGTCGAATGGCAGGGCGATGCACTGACGCTGGGTGCGGGGTTGCGCGCGGTGTCGGGGCGTGTGGCCAGCGGCAACGAAGACGGCCAGGTCGATAACACTGAAGACGGCGAGCCCGCACCCGAACGTATCGACATCGGCACCGCCGGTTATGCCTTGGTGGATCTGCAGGCGCGCTGGCAACTCAGCGAACGGCTCTCGCTGTTCGCGCGGATCGACAATGTATTTGACCGGCATTACGCCACGTATGCCGCCGTGGCTGAAGACGTGTTCCCCGATGGCGAACTGGCGCGCCCGCAGGACGCGCCAGTAGAAACCGGCCCGGCCCGGTTTCTCGCACCCGGTGTGCCGCGGCAGTATCTGATCGGGGTGCGTTGGGCGTTGTGAGTTTGGGGCGGGGATTCGGGATTGGAGATTAGGGATTCATCAGGCGTCAGCACCAGCCGCGCCCGGCGGTCTCTGGAGGGCCGCGTGTCGCGCTGGTCGGGGGTGCGGTGCCCTCGCCGCTCGCGGGACACGCCGTGAACCCGTCCCTGGGGGCTCGGTGGTGGCATCCATGCCGCCACACGGTCCCGCAAGCGGCGAGGACACAGCACCAGCGAGTTGGTCGGTTGTTTTCTTGAAATCTTGTCCGTTGCTCGGCTTTCATTGAGAAGACGATCGGACGCGCCGTTATCTAAGCAACCCATGTCAAGCATTGCTTGCACCATGCACACCGACCATTTCGACTGGTCCTTGCCCGCTCACCGTCGCGGGACCTTACGCGGCATGGATGCCGCGTAAGCGCTTACAAGGACGTACTTGCAGCGTGTCCCGCGATGGTGGGCGGGCAAGGGCCCTGCAGTTGAGCCCAGATCATCCGCTCCGCAATCGCGACATGCGCGTGTGACACACGCCGCACCAGGCAACAGCACCCTCAGTCTGATGGCCAAGAAATAATTGTGTTGATCGCTCTAAATGTCAGCGCAAAGCCAATGCCTTGGCTTTGACGAATCCCCAATCACCAATCACCAATCCCCGCCCCTCAATCACCCCGTATCCAACCCATGCTTGCGCAGCTTGCGGTATAGCGTATTGCGGCTGATGCCCAGCGCGTCGGCGGTGCGGCTCACATTCCAACGGTGTCGTTCGAGTTGCTGCTGCAGGACCAGGCGCTCGGCTTGGTCCAGCGCCACCCGCCCGGGCATGTCGTCGGCGGCCACGGCGCGGCCATCGACCAGGCACGGCGCACTGCCGGCATCGACGATTTCCTGCGGCAGGTTGGGCAGGCGGATCACCGCGTCGCTGCAGAGCACCGCGGCGGTGCGCAGTACGTTGCGCAGCTGGCGCAGATTGCCCGGCCACGCGTAGCTGAGCAGTTTATGCATGGCCTCTTCGCTGATGCGCACACCGCGCTCGTTGTTCTCTTCGCGCAGCAGGGTGCGGATCAACTCGGCCTTGTCGCTGCGCTCGCGCAAGGGCGGCAGATGCAGCACCACGCCGTTGAGCCGGTAATACAGGTCTTCGCGAAACTCGCCCGCGGAGACGCGCTGGGCCAGGTCACGGTGGCTGGCGCTGATCACGTGCAACTCCAGCGGCACCGCACGCTCGCTGCCGAGCGGGGTGACGCATTGTTCTTCCAGCACACGCAGCAGGCGGCTTTGCAACGGCAGCGGCATGTCGCCGATTTCATCCAGAAACAAGGTGCCGCCGCTGGCCTGCAGCAACTTGCCGTGGCGGCCTTCGCGCGCGGCGTCGGTAAACGCGCCGCGCGCATAGCCGAACAATTCGCTTTCGATCAGCGCCTCGGGAATGGCCGCGCAGTTGATCGCCACAAACGCGCCGCTTGCCCAGGGCGAACCGCGATGCACGGCCTTGGCGAACTCCTCCTTGCCGGTACCGGTGTCGCCGCGCAGCAGGATGGAGACGCGGTGCGCCGCCAGCTTCAGCGCATTGGCCAGGTTGTGGCGCATGCGCGGGTCCGAGCCGACATGCTCGCCAGGGTTCAATTCTGTTTCCGGTGCCGGCTGTGCCGGCCCGCCCACCGCCGGCAGCGCCGGGCGCGCACGCGGCGGCCGCACCAGCGCATAGAAGCGGCGGCCGTGGCAGGCGCAGCGGATCGACCACAAGGTGCCGGCATCGCTGCCGGCGCGGTGCTCGATGGTGTCGAAGTCCAGCTGCATCACCTGCGAGATGTCGCGGCCCACCAGCTGGCTGCGGTCCAGCTTGCCCAGCTGCTCCAGCACCGCCTCGTTGACGGCCAGCACGCGGCCATCGGCACCGATGGCGATCAGTGCTTCATGCAGCAGGCCGGCGAACTCCGGGCGGCTGTGGAAGCGCAGGATGAAGGCGTGACCGAACTGGTTGAGGAAGTGCGAGCGCGAGATCTGCGCCGCCGACATGCTCACCAGCGCCACAGTATGGCGCTGGATCTGCTTGCCGTCCTGGGCATTGGGGGTGGAGGCATCCAGCACCGCCAGCAGCCCGCCGTGCGCGTCCAGGATCGGCGCGCTGCAGCACGACAGCGGCAGGTGCCGGGTCAGGTAATGCTCGCCGCGGTGCACGCTCACCGCTGTGCGCTCGGCCGCGCAGGTGCCCAGCCCGTTGGTGCCCTGATGGCGCTCGGCCCAGCTGGCGCCGGCAAACAGGCCGACCTGGCGGAATTCGCGCAGCAGGGTGGGGTCGTGCACGCTGTGCAGCACGGTGGCATCGGCGTCGGCAAAGATCACCGCATAGCCGCTGCCGGCGATCTGCTCGTAGAGATTTTCCATCTCCACCCGGGCGATCCGTAACACATCGCCCAGCCGTTGCTGGCGCTCGCGCACATGCAGGGCGTCATGCACCATCGGGTCCGGCAGCGCCTCCGGCAACAAGGCGTAGTCCTCCAGGCAGCGACGCCAGGAGCGCGACAGCGGCGCCGCCAACGGAGCGATATCGCGCAGCCGGCGGATCTGCTGGAGCAGTTCCGGCTCGATCTCCGGCAGGACGATGGAGGTGCTGGCCACAACGCTCGGCTCGGACATGGGCCAGCGTTCCTCGAAGGGCGCGAGGCGCCAGTAGAGACACAAACCGGGCCCATGCTCAAACCGCATCGCAGCAAAGCGCGACGGCGGTGACGCAATGCCTGCTGCGGTATGGCGGGCCGGACCACGCTGGCGCGCTGTGACGACGCGCGCAGCGGCGGTTTGCGCAGATAGGGCGACCACGGCAGGCGGTTATCACTCGGCGAAGTCGGCACTCAGTTATTGCTGAGTTCGCTGCATTGCACTGCAAGCTTGCGCGGGCTTTACGCAGGACGGCGGCGTTTTCGCCGAACTGCTGTTTCGCGGCCTTGGACACCTGGTGCGCATGACTTGATGCCGGCGCTGTGCCATTGCCACTGCCCGCCGTAGCAGATCGGCAGCCGCAGGCAGCGGCTCGCCGCCGCGCTGAGTTTTTACACAACTGTCCAGATCGCTTCGGATGGGAAGAAGAGGACGAGGCGAGCGGGGGAGATGCACACCCGCGCCATCGCCACGGGCGAACCCGCTATCGGCCAAACGTATTTGACCGGGACATCGGTGCATGAGCTACCAGTGCGCCTGGCAGCAACCATCACACCCACTGCCGGCTCCGGCACCACGGCGCGCGGCGCCAGGTCATTCGCTTACAGCATCAGCACCCTGCGGCGCCGCTGCCGTGCTTACAGCGCGTAACCGAACTGTTGCTTGAACTGGTCGTTGAACTCGGTGAAGTCGAAGCGCTGGTTCTGGGTGCCCGGGTGCTCCACCTTCAGCGCGCCCATCAGGTTGCCCATGCGGCCGATGGTCAGCCAGTCGTAGTTGTGCTGGATGCCGTAGATCAGCCCGGCGCGGAAGGCGTCGCCGCAGCCGGTGGGGTCCACCACGCGGCGCTCGTGCGCCGGCGGGATGTCGTAGGTCTTTTCCGGCGTGTGCACCAGCGCGCCCTTCGGGCCCTGCGTGGTGATGTAGGCCTGCACGCGCGACACGATGTCCTGCTCGTTCCAGCCGGTGCGTTCCTGCAGCAGGTTGGACTCGTAGTCGTTGACCACCACGTAGTCGGCCTGCTCGATGAACTCGCGCAGCTCCGGGCCGTTGAACAACGGCATGGCCTGGCCGGGATCGAAGATAAAGGGGATGCCGCCGGCAGCGAACTCTTCCGCGTTCTGGATCATGCCTTCGCGCCCGTCCGGGCCCACCAGGCCCAGGGTCACGCCCGGCACGTCGCGCACGTGGTTCTCGTAGCTGCGCATCATCGCGCCCGGATGGAAGGCGGTGATCTGGTTGTTGTCGTGGTCGGTGGTGATGAACGCCTGCGGGGTGAACAGGTCATCGATGATCTTCACGCGCGACAGATCGATGCCCAGCGTCTCGAAATGCTCGCGGTAGGGGCCGAAATCCTGGCCCACCGTGCCCATCGGGATCGGCGCGCCGCCCAGCAGATGCAGGTTGTAGGCGATGTTGCCGGCGCAACCGCCGAACTCACGGCGCATGCGCGGCACCAGGAACGACACATTCAGGATGTGCACCTTGTCCGGCAGGATGTGGTTCTTGAACTGGTCCGGGAACACCATGATGGTGTCGTAGGCGAGGGAACCACAGATCAGTGCGGACATCGAGTCAGGCCTTTGCGTAGGGAAATAGCCGCCAATTGCCGGGCATGGCAGCGGGACGGCGCGGGCGCCGCGGCGCAAAGGTTAACGGCTGCGGCCGGCCAGGGCCAGACGCGCTTGCCATGTTCAGGGTGACCGCCGCATGAAAATGCGCGCGTGACGGCGCATTTTTCCTTGCTCGCACCTAGGCGGATTGCTAGGCTAGTTGACTTCGTTTTCTGCCCATTTTTGCGCCAATCGGCCGCCGGGCACGCGACTCCTTCAGGAACGACTCCCTCGATGTTCAAGAAACTCCGCGGCATGTTCTCCAACGACCTGTCCATCGACCTGGGCACGGCCAATACGCTGATCTACGTGCGCGGACAAGGCATCGTACTGAACGAACCCTCGGTGGTGGCGGTGCGTCAGGACCGTGCCATCGGCGGAACGCGTTCGGTGGCTGCGGTCGGTGCGGAGGCCAAGCAGATGCTGGGCCGCACCCCCGGCCACATCACCACGATCCGCCCGATGAAGGACGGCGTCATCGCCGACTTCACCTACACCGAGGCAATGCTGAAGCACTTCATCAAGAAGGTGCACAAGTCGCGCTTCCTGCGTCCCAGCCCGCGCGTGCTGGTGTGCGTGCCGGCCGGTTCCACCCAGGTGGAGCGCCGCGCGATCAAGGAATCGGCGGAAGAGGCCGGTGCGCGCGATGTCTACCTGATCGAAGAACCGATGGCCGCGGCGATCGGCGCCGGCATGCCGGTGACCGAAGCGCGTGGCTCGATGGTCATCGACATCGGTGGCGGCACCACCGAAGTGGCGGTGATCTCGCTCAACGGCATCGTCTACTCGCAGTCGGTACGCGTGGGCGGCGACCGCTTCGACGAGTCGATCACCAACTACGTACGCCGCAACCACGGCATGCTGATCGGTGAAGCCACCGCCGAGCGTATCAAGCTGCAGATCGGCTGCGCCTACCCGCAGGACGAGGTGCAGGAGATGGAAATCTCCGGCCGCAACCTCGCCGAGGGCGTGCCGAAGATGATCAAGATCAACTCCAACGAAGTGCTCGAAGCGCTGCACGAGCCGCTGTCGGGCATCGTGTCGGCGGTGAAGCTGGCGCTGGAGCAGACCCCGCCGGAACTGTGCGCCGACGTCGCCGAGCGCGGCATCGTGCTCACCGGTGGCGGCGCGCTGTTGCGCGACCTGGACCGCCTGATCTCCGAAGAAACCGGCCTGCACGTGCAGGTAGCCGACGACCCGCTCACCTGCGTGGCCCGCGGCGGTGGCCGCGCGCTGGAGCTGGTGGACATGCATGGCAACGAGTTCTTCGCGCCGGAGTGAAGCGTTCGGGATTGGGGAGTCGGCATTCGGGATTCGCAACGCGTGTCCCGGCCTTCGGCCTTGACCGATTGCGGTACAGCCCTGTTTGTCTAACGCTTAGTCGTATCGGGGGCAGCCGACCGCTCCTCGAATCCCCAATCCCGACTCTCAAATCCCGGCCCTGAAAGTGCCCTCCTACGCCGGTCCTCCTGTCGCCTCCCGTCCGGGCGAAGTCACCTCCACGCTGCGGCTGCTGGTCTATCTGGTGCTGGCGGTCGTGCTGATTGCGCTCGACAGCCGCGGTGGCTGGCTGAGCCAGCTGCGCCTGCAGGCCAACCTGCTGATCCAGCCGGTGTGGGCGGTGGCGGGGCTGCCGGGCCGGATCGGCTCGCAGGTGCGCGACAACGCCGCGACCCACGCCCAACTGGTGGAAGAGACCCGCGCGCTGCGCAACCAGTTGCTGGTGGCCAATGCGCGCCTCACCCGCCTGCAGACCGCTGCGCTGGACAACGCCCAGCTGCGGGAACTGCTCAACGTGGCCGAGCGCCGCGGCCTGGACGTGCAGCTGGCGCCCATCCTGGATATCGACCTGGACCCCACCCGACAACGCCTGCTGCTGGATGCCGGCAGCCGCGACGGCGTGCTGATGGGCCAGGCGGTGATCGACGCCGGTGGGCTGATGGGGCAGGTGATCGAAGTGACGCCGCTGCATTCCACCGTGCTGCTACTCACCGACCCGGACCATGCGGTGCCGGTCAGCGTGGCGCGCAACGGCGTGCGCCTGATCGTCTACGGCCGCGGCGACCGCCTCGAACTGCGCGACATCCCGCTCAGCGCCGGCGTGCAGGTGGGCGATGAGATCGTCACCTCCGGCCTGGGCGGGCGGTTCCCGGCCGGCTTCCCGGTCGGCAAGGTGTCCGAACTGCATCCGGACGACACCCACGCCTTCCTGGTCGGCGAACTCACCCCCGCCGCCAAGCTCGACCGCGGCCGCGATGTGCTGTTGCTGCGTGCCGGCAAGCCGCTGCGGGTGGCGGTGGGGGCTGGGAATGGGGAGTCGGGAATTGGGAATGGCAACGGCAACGGCAGTGTCGCGCCAGACACCACTGCGCCAGCGAACATGCCGGTGACTGCAGCCCCGCGCACGCCGGCGGCTGGCGGTTCCAGTGCGGCGGCCGATCCGGCACGCCCGACGGCGGGCGCGGCATCTGGTGCCACAACCGCCACCGCCACCAATACCGGCGCCGCGCGGCGCGCCCAGTCCGCGCCGACACCAGCCACGCCTGGCGCACAGCCGGCCAGCGCGCCGACGCCCAGCCGCCCGACAAGTCTGCCTGCCCGTCCTCCTGCATCGAACGAATCCAGCATCCAGAATCCCGATTCCCGCCCGGCGTCACCGCAGGGCTCACGGGCATCAGGGAATGCAGCATCGGGAACGGGCAACCGCAGCGCCTCACCGCCGCAGAGCACTGCTCCTATCGATTCCCGACTCCCGACTCCCAATTCCCGTCCGGCTCCGCAGGAGACGGACCAATGAGCCGCATGCGCAACAGCTGGATCCTGCCGGTCAGCATCGTGGTCGCGCTGGTGCTGGGGCTGCTGCCGCTGCCGGCCGTGGTGCAGCCGCTGCGCCCGTACTGGTTGGCGTTGGTGCTGGCCTATTGGGTGATCGAGGAGCCGGACCGGGTCGGGCTTGGCGCGGCATTCGTGGCCGGGGTGCTGGCCGACCTGCTGTACGGCGGGCTGCTTGGCGAACAGGCGCTGCGGCTGGTGATCATGACCTTCATCCTGCAGCGCTTCCGCGCGCGGATGCGCTTCTTCCCGATCTCGCAGCAGGCGCTGGCGATCGGCGGGCTATTGCTCAACGACCGCATCGTCTCCTCGGCGGTGCATCTGGCGGTGGGTGAGCCCACCCTGCCATGGAGCTACTGGTGGGCGCCGCTGCTCGGCATGGCGCTGTGGCCGCCGGTGTTCGTGTTGCTGGATGCAGTGCGGCTGGGCAAGCGGAGCAAGAAGTAACCCATGCACGGGCGTCGCCACCCCAAGAATCCGCACGCCGAGGCCGAGCAGTTCCGCCGCCGCGCGGTGCTGGGCTTTGTGATGGTGGTGCTGTGCCTGGTCGGGCTGGGCGGCTGGTACTTCAAGCTGCAGGTGCTCGACCACGAGGTCTATGCCACCCGATCGGAGGCCAACCGTATCAAGCCGCGTCCGGTGGTCCCTGGGCGCGGCATGATCTACGACCGCAGCGGCCGGCTGCTGGCCGAGAACGTGCCGGCGTTCCGCCTGGACGTGACCCCGGACAAGGTCGAGGACATGGAGACCATGCTGGCCGCGCTCGGCAAGGTGATCCCGATCGCGCCCGAAGACCTGGAGCGCTTCAACCGCGAGCGCAAGGCCCGCCGCAGCTTCTTGCCGGTGACCCTGAAGCTGCGCATGAGCGATGAGGAGATGGCGCGCTTCGCGGTGGAGCGCTGGCGCTTCCCCGGCGTGGAGCTGGAGCCGTACCTGACCCGGCGCTACCCGTACGGTCCGCTGTTTGCGCACATCATTGGCTACGTCGGGCGTATCGACGAAAAAGACCTGGCGGTGCTGGGCGAGGGCAATGCCGCGCTCACCCACATGGGCAAGTCCGGGCTGGAGCGCTATTACGAACAGGACCTGCGCGGCCAGGTGGGCTACGAGCAGGTGGAAACCAACGTGCAGGGCCGGGCGATCCGCACGGTGGGCAGGGTGGCGCCGCAATCGGGCGCAGACCTGCGCCTGTCGGTCGATGCCGACCTGCAGCGCGCCATGGTGGCCGCGTTCGGCGAACACGAAGGTGCGGCGATCGCGATGGACCCGCGCACCGGCGAGATCCTGGGCATGGTCAGCCTGCCCAGCTACGACCCCAACCTGTTCGTCAACGGCATCTCGCATACCGACTTCAAGGCGCTCAACGACAACCCCTCGCGGCCGCAGTTCAACCGGCTGGTGCTCGGTGGTGTGGCGCCGGGCTCCACGCTCAAGCCGTTGATCGCCCTGGCCGGCCTGGACAGCGGGCTGCGCCGCCCGGAAGACCGCGTGCTCTCCACCGGCATGTTCTACCTGCCGGGCGTCAGCCGTGGCTGGGGCGATTCGCACCGTGGCGGGCATGGCTGGACCGATCTGCGCAAGTCGATCGCCCAGTCGGTCAATACCTATTACTACCGCCTGGCGGTGGACATGGGCATCGACCGCTTCGACCACTACATGGGCGAATACGGCTTCGGCCAGCCCACCGGGGTGGATCTGCTGGGCGAAATCGGCGGCATCCTGCCGTCGCCCGCCTACAAGTACAAGACCCGCAAGGAGCGCTGGTACCCGGGCGATACGGTCAACATCGCCATCGGCCAGGGCGACTGGAAAGTGACGCCGCTGCAGCTGGTGCGCGGGGTCTCGGCCATTGCTGGCGGCCTGCTGCTGCGCCCGCACCTGGTGCTGGAAGAACGCACCGGGTTCGACCACCCCTGGCAGCCGATGATCCAGCCGCCGGGCAAGCCGATCAGCGCCAACGCCGCCCATCTGCAGGTGGTGCGCGAGGGCATGATGGACACCATGCGCCCGGGCGGCACCGGCTATGCGATCACCCCCGGCGCGCCGTACCAGATGGCCGGCAAGACCGGCACCGCGCAGGTGGTCAGCCGCCGCGGCGTGGCCGCCGTGGACCCGCGCAGCCTGCCCTTGCATCTGCGCCACCGCGGCCTGTTTGTGGGCTTCGCCCCTGCCGACAACCCGGTCATCGCCGTTGCGGTGGCGGTGGAAGGTGGCGGTTTCGGCACCAGTTCGGCCGCGCCGATCGCGCGCAAGATCTTCGATGCCTGGCTGCTCGGCAAGTTGCCCGACGGCCTGGAGCCGCTGGATAGCGAGCTGGGCATGACCGCGGTCGGCGTGAACCAGTTCGAGGCCGGCGCCACCGATGCGCGCCAACAAGGCGATACCGCCGCTGCGGCGCTGGACGAATTGCCGGTGGTGATCGGCCAGGTGGCCGTGGCCCTGGATCCCAACCGCCCCGCGCAACCGGTGATTCCGGACGTGCCGGACACTGTCTCGGAGACCGACCGGTGAGCGACATCCTGCGCTGGCTGGTGGACCTGGCCGCACGCTTCGCCCGCAGCCTGGACTGGGTGCTGTGCCTGGCGCTGGCCGCGCTGATGGTCATCGGCCTGTCGGTGCTCAAAAGCGCTGGCGGCACCGCAAACGGCGATCACCTGGTGATGGCGCAGGGCGTGCGCTTTGCCATCGGCGCGGCGGCAATGTGGGGCATCTCGCGCATGTCGGTGCTGCGCCTGCGCGCCTGGACACCGTGGGTGTATGGCTTGTCGATGCTGCCGCTGCTGGCGGTGTTCGCGCTGGGTACCGGCAAATACGGCCGCCAGTGGCTGGATCTCAAGCTGTTCTACCTGCAGCCGGCCGAGCTGCTCAAGATCAGCCTGCCGATGATGGCGGCCTGGTATCTGCACCGCATGCCCTTGCCGCCGCGCATTTCCACCGTGCTGGTCACCTGCGTGATCATCGGCGTGCCCACCGCCTTGATCATGTTGCAGCCGGACTTCGGCACCGGCGTGCTGATCGCCGCCAGCGGCGTGTTCGTGCTGCTGCTGGCCGGCCTGCCGTGGTGGTGGGTGGCGGTGGGCGTCGGCGGCGTGTCGGCGGCGGCGCCGGTGGCCTGGTTCTGGCTGCTGCGGCCATACCAGAAGGACCGCATCATGATGTTCCTCAACCCGGAAAACGATGCGCTCGGCGCCGGCTGGAACATCATCCAGTCCAAGATCGCGATTGGCTCTGGTGGATTGAACGGCAAGGGCTGGGGCCTGGGCTCGCAGTCGCACCTGAATTTCATCCCCGAACAGACCACCGACTTTGCGTTTTCGGTGCTCAGCGAGGAATTCGGCTGGATCGGCGTGGCCACGGTGCTGACGCTCTACCTGGTGGTGATCGGCCGCTGCCTGTGGATCGCCTCGCAGGCACGCGACACCTATTCGCGCTTGATCGCCGGCGCCACCGGCCTGGCGTTCTTCGTCTACGTGCTGGTCAACGGCGGCATGATCTCCGGCCTGCTGCCGGTGGTCGGCGTGCCGATGCCGCTGATGAGCTACGGCGGCACCTCGGCCGTCTCGCTGCTGGCAGGGCTGGGCCTGGTGATGGCGGTGAAGGCGCACCGACCGGTGCACGGGTACTGAGGCTGTCGGCAGCTGTGCCCGGATAGCCAATTTTCGCAAGGCCGGCCTTTGCAAATGAGCGCTGTGGACTCGTCAAGAGAGGCGGGTCAGTACAGTAACTGGCACCTTAATCCTCATGCCTTCAAAGGCAGACCGGGCAGAAAGTCTTGTATGGCTGGTAGAGCTTCCTGACAGTCAGCGGGTGCCGATCCTGTAATCTGGAAGACGGCTTACGGGGGTAGACGAGTCAAGGACCGATGAAAGGAATCGCACGGTGAGCAGTAATCTCAGAATAGTCGCTGCATTCGGCCTGTTGCTGCTCGCAGCAACAGCGGGAATTTTCTTCTCCGGTCAGTTGATCTTGATGCTGTTGAAGGTGGCTGCGCCGCTCAGCGTCGACACCTACTGGTCTTACGTCAAAGCGCTCGACCTCCCGCAGTTCGCTCCCTATGCCACCAAGATCAAGCTGGCCGGCGCCCTCGGCTTTGGCGTGCCGCTGCTGGCCTGGATCGCGCTGCTGATCCCGCTGTTCAAGCCAAAGGCGACCGCATTGCATGGCGACGCGCGCTTTGCCTCCGGCAGTGATCTGGCCAAGAAGGACATGCTCAAACCGTCGCCAACCGGCATTGTGGTTGGCAAGCACGGCGGCAAGTTGGTGCGCTTGCCTGGTCAGCAGTTTGTGATCCTGGCCGCGCCCACGCGTTCGGGCAAGGGGGTGGGCATCGTCATTCCCAATTTGCTCGACTACCAAGGATCGGTGGTCGTTCTGGACATCAAGCAGGAGAATTTTGACCTGACCTCGGGTTGGCGCAAGAGCCAAGGCCAGGAAGTCTTTTTGTTTAACCCGTTCGCGGAAGACGGGCGCACCCACCGTTGGAACCCGCTCAGCTATATCTCACCGGATCCGGCGTTTCGCGTGTCGGATCTGATGAGTGTCGCGGCGATGCTCTACCCGGATGGCTCGGACGCCCAGAAGTTCTGGGTGAGCCAAGCCCGCAACGCCTTCATGGCGTTTACGCTCTATCTGTTCGATAGCCTCGATGATCAGATCAAGCGCAAGCACCCCAAAGACACCTGGATGTTTCCAACCCTTGGAATGCTCTATCGCGTGTCGTCGGGAGATGGCAGCGACTTGAAGGGCTACATCAAAAAGCTCTCGCAGCGCGACTTCCTGGGCCGTGACGCCAAGACAGCCTTCGACAACTTGCTCTCGCAAGCCGAAGAGACCTTCGCCTCGATCATGGGCACGTTCAAAGAGCCGCTCAACCAGTTCATCAATCCGATCCTGGATGCATCAACCAGCGATAACGACTTTTTGCTAACCGATGTGCGCAAGAAGAAGATGAGCATCTACATCGGCATCCAGCCGAACAAGCTGGCCGAAAGCCGCTTGTTGATCAACTTGCTGTTTAGTCAGCTTATCAATCTCAACACCAAAGAGCTGCCGCAGAACAACCCAGCGCTCAAACACCAGTGTTTGTTGCTGATGGACGAGTTCACGTCCATCGGCCGGGTCGACATCATCGCAAGCGCGGTGAGCTACATGGCCGGCTACAACATTCGCTTGCTACCGATCATCCAGAGCATGGCGCAGCTGGACGCGACCTATGGCAAGGATGTCTCGCGCACCATCATCACCAACCACGCCTTGCAAATCGTCTACGCCCCACGCGAGCAGCAAGACGCCAACGACTACTCGGACATGCTCGGCTACACCACGGTGCGCAAGAAGAACAAGTCGCACACCAGTGGCAAGCAAAGCAGCGTGTCCTACTCCGAGACCGAGCAACGCCGCGCATTGATGCTGCCGCAGGAGTTGAAGGCGATGGGCTTTGACAAGGAGGTCTTTCTCTATGAAGGCATCCCAAGCCCGGTGCTTTGCGAGAAAATCAAGTATTACGAAGATGCCTACTTCACCAAGCGGCTATTAGCAAAAGTAGAAGTTAAGGGGTTGAGGTCGCTAGTTGAATGAGCAAAGGTGTGTGTCAGAACGATTGCAATGATGACGTGCGTTGGTAGTTAATTTTTTATTCCAAATCACTGATGTGAGGAGGTGGGATGTCAGTGCATGAAAATGAAAATCGGCAGTATGAATTGAAATGTCCAATTCCACAGGAGTTGGACAATATTTTAAAAAGTCATCCTGCGTATCTATCGCGACTGCAGAATGCGCTTGATCAATTCTCGGAAAATTTGCCGGGCGGTGAGTTCTCGACGGAAAAATACGGTCCCGCCTACAAAAGGATGATGGATATGGTGTGCGCCACGCTGAATGAATTTCATCGTGAGGCATCCCAAGATCTTGACGCTGCAATTGTAAGCGTGAGGCTTGCTGAATCAGTCTGTGGCAAAACGAAAAATGATTTTTTTCGAGAAGTCGCCGAAAAAAGATACAGGGATTTTTCGGCATTCCCCGTGTATCGCGACTACTTTTCCGATCTTTCGCCTGTAGTTGAATACCTTGCGTCGCGCGGAAAATGATTTCTCGGTAGCCTAGCTGATTCTTGATTTGTTTTTTCTTAAAACGGTGTCGGTATGCATTTTTCAAGCCTGTTCATGAAATCATTGAAGGTTGGGATATCAGCATGGCATTCGTGAGCGAGTTTATTTCCCCTGGCGATATTGCTAGATATGATATTTTGTCGATTGACAGTAAATTTTTGGTTGGAGGGACCGGGGCAAGGGATTGGGTCATCGATCGCGATCGTGAAATCTATTTGCGAAACGTGGCACATGGCGGTGGCGGTGAATATGAAGTTCGCAATCGAACACAATGTAATTTTTATTGGCTTGGTGAATTGTTGACGTTGCGAATTGATATGCTTGAAAGCGGTGGAGAAAGAAATGGGACCGATTGGTCTCGTTGGATGCTAATTTGGATCAATGGCGGGAAAGGCCTGCCGGCTCATCTGAAGTCAGATACGCCACAATTTATCGAAGACTTAGGTTTGGCATTGACTGCGCACAAGGGATTTGGAGGAGTTCACTCAAAATATACCCGTTACGACGCCCAGATTGAGATAGCGAAAGGCTGTGATATGAAAAGCATTGAGTTCGGAAGAAGCCATTACCTCACCGAGGGGGCGGCCGGATGCATATCGCTTAGGCGAAGATCTGAGCGCACTCGTAGCACAGGGCCGACTCAAGTTCCAATTGCAACATACTTTTAGAAAGTGTGGTGTGGCCATAACTTGGCGGAGCTGTGGCACCAATCAAGCGCAAGCTCAATGTTCCAGGTCCAATTCAACACCTCGATCAGGATGCTGTCATGACCCAAAATAACGATTCTTCTCCTGATTTGATCGGCGCATGGCCGCCAGTTCCACAGGGGTTGCAGGAGATTTTCAAGGATTATCCGGATTACCTCGCTCGTTTGCAGGAGGCTCTCAAAAAAGCCGTCGATAACCCGTCACTTATTACTCCTCCCCTGGAATTTTCGATATGGGCTCTGGAGGACTGTTTAGATGCATTATTAGACGAGGTCGATCGCGAGATCGATCTGGCCCAGGAAAGCGGCGATCAGGAAGAAATTATGAGAGCGGAGGAAAAGCGAAAAAAGGTTGGCCCATCTAATTTTAAGCACAACTGGAAATCTGGAAACCTACTTTCTTATTTCAATCCGACTAAGGAATAAGCGGAATGAGCAGTGATCAGGATGAGTTAAATAAAAATGTTCACGATAGGATATTTAGGGGTCGGATACTGCTCGAGAATGGTTTCAATTCACTATCAAGCCAGGAACATCCCAAGGCTGTAATTTTGGCCGGACAGCCTGGGGCTGGTAAGGGTGGTTTGGCGAAAGCTTCCCTGGATGAACTAAACGATGACGCCGTAACGATTGATCCTGACGATCTACGTCGTTATCACCCTGGCGCAAAGGATTTTCGTCGTGAAGATCCCTACTCGTGGTCCAGTCGAACCCATTCCGATGCAAGTCAATGGGCTGATGAGCTGTTGTCAAAAGCTACCTTGTCAAAGAAAAATGTAATCTTCGATACGACGCTGGGAAATGGGGAATGGGCATCGAGGACACTCATTAAAGGTCTTCAGGAAAATGGTTATGAAGTTGAGGTGCGTGCGGTTGCTTCACCTAAGCTAGAAAGCGAGCATGGTGTTGACAGTCGATTTACAGTGAGTATCGATAGGAAGGGCTACGGTCGTTATGTCCCCGAAGAAGCCCGCGATGGGATCTACAGCAAACTTCCCAGAAGTTTAGACACGATCCATGCCGTCAATAATGTGCCTATCCGCATCTTTAATCGCGAGGGTGTCGAGCTTTACGACAGTCGCACTGATGCACGTATGCCTGGCCAAGCGATGGAAGAAGCGCGTAATGCGCGGCTTAAAGATCCTGCTTTCACCCAACATCTTCGAGAGGCTTGGCAAAAACAAGTCGATTGGCACCGTGACTTGCCGAACCATGTTCAAGAGATCCCGAAATCCGATCCTGCTGTCCGAGCAAAACTGCTTGAGGAGCATGCCAAGCTCCGGGTGAGCGACGTGGTTGCTAGTCGCATGGAAGGCATTGCCACCATCGACGAACTCGTGCGACCAGGGGCTCCACCTGCACGCGTGCCTGTGCCGGAACCTGAAATCCCAGGCCTGCGTCGCGCGGGGATGACAGCGGGTCTCGCGGGTTTGGGCGTTGCCGCCACTGCCTACGATGCGTCGCAAACCGGAGAGCGTGTTGGCACGCTGTTGGCGCAAGACAACCTTACCGCTGCGCGGTCAGAAGCGCTGCACTTTAGTGCCCGAGGCATAGGCGGCTGGGCGGGAGGCACCGCCGCCGCTGCCGTGGTTGGCACAACCGGCGCCGGGCCCGTCGCGCTGGTGGTGGCCGATGGTTATCTGTTCAGTGCTGCCGCCGACAAGGCCGTGACGCTCTGGGACAACCGCCAGATCTATACACAAACTGACAAGCAGGGCGTGAGCTGGGAGTTCAACGACAGCCAGTGGCTGCGCCAAGAAAAGGCCGATCTGCCCAACGATGGCGTCGATGCACCGCAGAAGCAGGCCATGTTCGCACTGCCCGAGAAAGCGCGCGAGCTGAACTATCACGCCAGTAGCGAAGCGACCGAGCAGGCGCTTGGCAAAGTGCAACCCAGTAACCCCTATGTGCAGCCATCCAGTGAGGCAGATGCTGCGCATCTTTACGCACGTGATTGGCGACACGATCCGGCGAGTGGCCAGTGGTCACGGATGATCGCCGACGACGTCGACCGGAACGATCGGCCCATCTGGACGGTGGATCCAGCAAGCCCTGAGCGCAATGCCGCGTTGGACCAACAAGCAGCTCAGGTAGTGGACGCCAACATCGCCCGAGGTCCGGCCGCGATTGCAGCGACTTATCAAGCCGCTTATCAGCGCAATGGCTGGGAGGACTTCGGCCCTGTGCCAGCGGCCGTGCAAGCCGCCTTAAACCCAGACTCACTGCAAGCATCGGACGGCAAGCAGTATCAGCGCGATACGCAAGGCCAGTGGCGGCATGACGGCGTTGCGGCCGAAGGCAATGTCCCGTTAGAACTCAATGCCACGCGCGAACGCTTGCAACCGGCCTTGGAGCAGCACGCGCAGGCGTTGGCACAGATGCCGGCAAGGCAAACGCCAACGCCACAGCAACAAGATCAGGCCAACACCGAGGCGACCTATGCCGCCTATGGGGTTGCGCCCAATGCCCAGACTGCAGGCGCGATCCAGCTTGCGGTGCAAAAGACACGTGAGGCAAACGGGATTGATGCCGCGACCAGCTCTTTGGCATTGGAGCGTGATGCAACCGGCCAATACTCGGTAGACAGCCCAATCCAGCATTTGAGCCGGGACGCCGATGGTGTGGTGCGCGTTGCGGCAACCACCAGCACTGATGAGATCCATCAGGCACTTGGGCAGGTGCAATCACTTCGACAGGAGCAACCACCTTCAGCCGGTGCACCCGAGCTGCGCATTGACGCGCAGTCGCCCCAAGAACGCGATGCCTACGAGCAAGCGTTGCGGGAGGCCAATCGGCAGGGTGTTTCCACGCAAGAGGCGCAACAGGTCGCAAGCTTCGCAGCAACGAGCGTTACCGCCCCGCATGTGGATGAAACCCAAGCGCCTCAGGCAGCCATTGATGCGCAGCGAGATCGAGACGTTGCACGTACACCCGATGCGCCTGCTGCTGCGGAGGCGGCAACGCCTGCTCCTGTCGCGGTGGCTACATCCGTCAACGCGCCTCTGCAGGAAGACGTGCGCCCGGTCGCCAAGCCTGCCGAACCGAAGCCCGAACCTGTCCCGCAACGAGAACCCCAAGAGACCCAAGCACCTGAGGTTGGGGCACCCCCGACAGCCGGCGCAGTCCAGCCGAGGGCAGAGGCAGTGGGCCCAGCCTTGGCGGGCGCATCTGCGCCGAACCTTGGATCAACATCATCCGCTTTGAACGTCCCCAATCAAGCGCCTACTCAGGCAGCTGCCGCAACACCGCGCTCATCGCATGACGTGGAGGGGCTGCGCCTCGGCGACCGGGGGCAAGAAGTCGAGTTCTTGCAATATCGCTTGCAGCAAGTAGATGCGCGTGGTCCAAACGGGCAGGCCGTGCCGCAAGACGGGCACTACGGTCCGGAGACCGAACATGCTGTGAGGCAGTTCCAGCAAGACCAAGGTTTGCCGGCAACGGGCGTTGCCGGACAAGAGCTGGATGAAGCGTTGTCCCAGGCACAACACGCGCGGCGAGAAGCTTTGAAACCCATAGCGCCGGCATCGGCAAATGGGCCGGTGGAGCAGGGCAGCGAGCAGCAAGCCCGAGTAGGCACGCCACAGAACGATGCGCCATCGGCTGTTCCATTGCAGGCAGAGCAGCAAGAGGCGATGCAGGCAACATTGCCGCCAACGCCAACGCCAACGCCAACGCCAACGCCAACGCAGGGCGAAGTGCCGGCACAGATCGTCTTGCCTGAGCGCACGTCTTCCTCCTACGCGTCATCGCCTAGCTTTGGTGGGACTGGCGGGCGTTCAAACGCAGGCGTGAACGATGAGGATCGGGTTGAGCAAATCATGCCATCCCAAGATGTCGCTCAGCAGGCGTTTCCCTCTGATCATCGGGATTACGCATTGTTCTCCGCCATCCAGGCACAGCTCCCCAGGGGCACATCTGATGAGAAAACGGCCGAAGTGCTTCAAGCCGTCAAAGAATCGGGGATTGAGCGCGCGGATGAACTCCGGAAAGTGACCATCCAAGATGATGTGGCTTTTGTCTTTGGCAAAACGCCTGGGTTTCACTCGGAAACCTCGCTCAATACGCCATCGCCTGGCATCAATGAAACCTTGCAGAAGACAGAAGCATTGGATCAGCAACGGGCGCAGGAGATGGTGCAGTTCCAGCGCGAGCGCGAGGAGATCGACAAGGAGCCTACGGGCCCGGTGATGACGCTTGCTGCGCGCTCTCAGCAGCAGACGATGTCAGAAGCGCCTGCCAGTGATGGCAGTGGTTGACCTTACTTTGAAGCGACGCGCCGCCTGTGTTGGATGGCCCTCTGCGAGGCAGGGTAATGTCGGCGGCATGCCTTGCGGAAGTTCCGCTCAGCCGGGCATGCGCCGCAACTAGCCGCAGTGGATCGTTTCATTGCCAAGTAACGCCACGCACTAACTTGCTGACCACGCGGATCTGCGCACTTGGTAGCAACAAGGAAGCGCGGTGGCATGCTGCTTCGTTTGCACGGCAGCCGGTTCGCGCGCTGTCATCGCCCCCGGTCGACGCGCCGTAGAGTGCACCATTAACCGTGTTGGTTCCCTGGGTGCTGCGTCGCCCCCGAACGGCACGCGTCTCTTCTTCTTCGGGTGACTACGTCATGAAACTGCTCGCTGCCGCCATCGGCGGTCTTTGTCTTTCGCTTGCCTCACAGGCGAGCGCCATCACCCAGGCAACCGGCGATAGCCGTGCGGTCTCCGAGCCTGGTATTCCGGCGACCTGCCAGGCGGTAAAGGCTGAGCACACGGCTAGCACGCGCCAGTTCGCGGCGGCATTGGAAAGTGCGCCGCCCGATACCAAAAATATCCAGGCCGCACTGACCGCGTGTGCGGGAAAGAACGTCAGCGTGCTGCTGACGGCGGGCGCGGGCAACGCGTTCCTGACCGGGCCCCTGTCGATTCCCACTGGCGTGACGTTGGTGGTCGATCAGGGCGTCACCGTGTACGGCTCGCGTAACCCCGCCGATTACGGCAGTGGCTGCGGCACGGCCGGTTCCAAGAGTGGCGGATGCCTGCCGTTGATCAGCGTCAAGGGCGCCAGGTCTGGTGTGATGGGTGTGCGCATCGGCGGGCGTCAGGGCACCATCGATGGCCGTGGTGATCTGACCATGCTCGGCAAGAGCACCACCTGGTGGGAGTTCGGCGAGAACGCCAAGAAGGCCAACCAGGTGCAGAACAGCCCGGACCTGATCAAGGTGCAGAATTCCAGCGCATTTACGCTCTACAACGTCAATCTGATCAATGCGGCGTACTTCCATTTCTTCGCGCATATCGTCGATGGCCTGACCATCTGGGGCACGCGGGTGAAGTCGCCGGCGACCAGCCCCAACACCGATGGCCTTGACCTGGATAGCGTGGTCAACGCCACTGTGTTCGATAACGATGTGATGGGCGGCGACGATTGCGTGGCGATCAAGACCATCGCCTCCAAGTCCGGCAACATCACCTTGCGCAACAATCGTTGCTACGGCACGCACGGCATCTCGATCGGCAGCGAGGTGATGTCGGGCGTCAGCAATGTGTTGGTCGATTCCACTGCCATCACCGCCAGCGACGATGCCGGCAACCGCAGCACTGACAACAACGGTCTGCGCATCAAGACCAGCATCGCCAAGGGCGGCCCGGTCAGTCTGATTACCTATCGCAATACCTGCCTCTACGGCGTCACCAGCCCACTGGTGATCAACCCGTTCTATTCCAGCGGCGGCAGCGGCACCGCGCCCACCTTCAACCAGATCGTCGTCAATGGCTTGCGGACCACCGGCGATGCGGGCCTCAAGGGCAAGGGCTGGATCCTGGAAGGCTATAACGCGCAGACACCGCTGGACCTGGTGCTTGCCAATGTGGCGACAGGCAACAAGGCCGTTACCGCCAGCAATGCGCGCATCGGGCTGAGCAGCAGCGAGCTCGTGCCGACCGGCACCAATGTCACCACCAGCGCCGTGCAGCTTGCCGGCAGCATCCCGACCTGCTCGAGCGCACCGCACTTTCCTGCGTTGTAATCGGACAAGCTGCGGCCGGGTCACGCAGATTGTGCAACCGGCCGGCAGCACGCCGACCTGCCTGGACGTCCTGCTTTCAGACGACGTAGCCCAGCCAGGTACGGCCGGAAGCTGGCCGCACCTGGTGATGTACGGGGAGGGGTGATGCCAGAGGCGGCACGCGGCAGCCGCGACCGGCAGTCGCAGCAACCAGGCCCAGCTGTTCGCTTTCGCAGTTCTTCCATGCCCATGGCCGCTCGCCGGCATTCTCAGCGAGGGCCGGCCAGTGCTGCGCCCTGCCTTGACAAGACCTAAAGTTCTTGCGTTTCATGGCCTTATTGCCAGAAGTTCATCTGGTCTCTGTTACCCTCGGCCGATGATTCGACGCACACTGACCTGCCTGCTCACCCTCGGCCTAGTCGCTTGCGCGACCCAGCCCAGCCCTCCACCTGCGCCTCCGGCCACCAGTGCGCCGCCGGCCAAGCCGCCGCTTGCTCCCGCTGCGCCCGCTGCGCCCGCCAGTGCGGCGGCCGAAGCGCCGGCCTTGCCGCCGGTGGACCTGACCCCGGTGCCGTTCGAGATCGCACGCGCCAACTTCGTGCGTGACACCGCGGCCAAGTACGGCATCGACGCGGCGCAGATCGAAGCGGTGCTGGCACAAGCCCAGTTCAAGGATGCGATCGTCACCGCGATGTCGCGCCCGGCCGAGCGGGTCAAGCCGTGGAACGAATACCGGCCGATGTTCATCACCCAGGCGCGCATCGACGGTGGTCGCAAGTTCCTGGCCGAGCACCGCGCCGAGCTGAGCAAGGTGGAAGCCGCCACCGGTGTTCCGGCGCAGGTGATCGTGGCCATCATCGGGGTGGAAACCAGCTACGGCAGCAACGCCGGCAAATACCGTGTGCTGGACGCGCTGTACACGCTGGCCTTCCGCTACCCGCGCAGCGGCGACCCGGCCAAGCTCGAACGTGAAGTGCGCCGCGAGCTATTCTTCCGCGATGAACTCGGTCAGCTGTTCGCACTGGGCAAGGAAGAGCAACTCGACGTCACCAGCCTGATCGGCAGCTATGCCGGCGCCATGGGCATGGGCCAGTTCATGCCGTCCAGCTACCGCCAGTTCGCGGTCGACGGCGATGCTGACGGCAAGCGCAATCTGTTCACCGATCACAACGACGTCTTCGCCTCGATCGCCAATTACTTCGTCAAGAAGGGCGGCTGGGTGCGCGATGGTCAGGTCGCCGTGCCAGCTACGCTGGCTGCAGGGCGCGAGGAGTTCAACCCCACCGACTGGTCGCCGGTGTACACGCTGGCCGATCTGTCTGCACGCGGCTACCAGCCCAACGCGCCGGTGGTTGCCGGCAGCACCGCCACGCCGATCACGCTGGATGATGCCAACGGCAAGCAGTACTGGTTGGGCTTCCAGAACTTCTACGCGATCACCCGATACAACATTTCCAAGATGTATGCGATGGCCGTGTTCCAGCTGTCCGAGGCCATCGCCGGTAAGGAGTTACCCCCGGCATGAACAGCAGCACAGGTCCCAAGTGGCTGATCCCGATGGCATTGATGCTCGGGCTGGCGGCCTGTAGCAGTGCACCGAAGAAAACCGCCGGCAACGGCGGCAAGGGCGCGATCAATGGCGTCAAGGTAGAGGGCAAGGGGCCGGCGCATGTCGCCACCGGCTGCCCGTCCACCTCGCCGTACGCCGCCGCCAAGGAAGACCCCTCCACGCGCGGCGACTACACCGCCGGCGGCCTGTACAAACCCGGCGTCAAGGACTCCACCCCGGACCACGTGCCCAACGTGGCCTGCATTCCCGAGCCGCTGGTCAGCAACGAGCCGCGCTCGGCGGTGGGAAATCGCTCGCCGTATGAAGTGCTGGGCAAGCGCTACGTGGTGATGGACAACCCCGGCGACTATGTCGAACGCGGCACCGCCTCGTACTACGGCAGCAAGTTCCACGGCCGGCTGACCTCCAACAAGGAGGTGTACGACATGTACGCCTTCACCGCTGCGCACAAGACCTTGCCGCTGCCCAGCTTCGCGCTGGTGACCAATACCGACAACGGGCAATCGGTGGTGGTGCGCGTCAATGACCGCGGCCCGTTCCACGATGGCCGGGTCATCGACCTGAGCTACGCCGCCGCGGTGAAGCTGGGCATCACCGGCAAGGGCACCGGTAATGTCGAGGTACGCGGCCTGACCGAGGCCGATAACGCCAATCTGCTGGCCAAGCGCCGCAGCGGCATCGCGCCGGTCGCCACCGTGGCCGCGGCCAAACCGGCTGCCAGCAGCCAGATCGACAGCCTGGTGCAACAGCTGCCCGCCCGCGGCACCACTGCCCGCCCGCCAGCCACCGGCACGGCCGCAGCGCCAGTGCCGATGGGCGAGCGCTGGCGTTACCGGGTGGCCGATTCGCGGCAGCCGGGCAATGCCGACAATTTCGATGCGTGGATGAAGTCGCAGGGCGTGCGCGTGGCTACGGGCAAACCGACAGCGGCCACGCCGCGCCTGGCCGCTGCCGCCGCCGTGGCAACCACGGTGGCGGTGGCCAGGACGCCGGATGCTCCGCCAGCGCCGCGCCCCGCCGCTCCGGTCGTCGTTGCCAAGCCGCCGACCGCCGCCGAAGCCACGCTGGGCGACATCCTGTTGCAGGTCGCCAGCTTCGCCAGCCGCGAGAACGCCAACCGCGCGCTGTCGCAGCTGGCCTCGGCCGGCATTGCCGGTGCCAGCGTCAGCGACATCGTCAGCGGCGGGCGCACCCTGTGGCGCCTGCGCGTGAATGCACGCGACCACGCCAATGCCTCGGAAATCGCGCAGCGCATTGCCGGGCTGGGCTTCGGCCGCCCGCAGATCGTGGCCAACTGAGCGCCCTGCGCGCCTGATCGGGGCTGAACTTCGGTCAGGCGCGGCGCCGGTGCGCATCGCCCTGATCGCTGTGGCGCCTTACAATTTCGTATTACCCAGCCTTCGGGCCCGTCAGGAGTCGTTCTTCAATGAAATTCCGCTTCGCCGCCGCTGCCGTGGCCACGTTCGCGTTCGGCCTGGTCTGCGCACAGACCCCTGCGCCGCAGCCGACCCCCGCCGCTGCCGCGCCGACCGCTCCGGCGGCATTGCCGGTTCCGCCGGCACCGGCACCGGCCGTGTCCAAGTCCTGGATCCTGATGGACTACGCCACCGGGCAGGTGCTCGCCGGTGAGAACATCCACCAGGAACTGGCGCCGGCCAGCATCACCAAGGTGATGACCTCCTACGTGGTGGCGGCCGAGATCAAGAACGGCAAGATCAGCCGCGACGACCAGGTCATGATGAGCGAGCGCGCCTGGCGCGAGGGCGGTGCCGGCACCGACGGCAGCTACAGCGGCTTCCCGGTCAACCAGACTGCGCGTCTGGAAGACATGGAAAAGGGCATGGCGATCCAGTCCGGCAACGATGCCGCGATTGCGCTGGCCGAGCATGTCGCCGGCAGCGAAGAAGCCTTCGCCTCGCTGATGAACAGCTACGCCGCCAAGATCGGCATGAAGAACTCCTACTTCGTCAACGCGCATGGGTTGAGCGCCGAGGGCCATCACTCCAGCGCCTACGATTTGGCCATGCTCGGCCGTGCGATGGTGCGCGATTACCCCGAGACCTACGCCTACAACAAGATCAAGGAGTTCCAGGTCGGCACCATCAAGCAGAACAACCGCAATCTGCTGTTGTGGCGCGACCCGGCCGTGGACGGCATCAAGACCGGCCACACCTCCGAAGCCGGCTACTGCCTGCTCAGCTCGGCCAAGCGTGGCGACCAGCGGCTGGTGGCCGTGGTCATGGGCGACACCTCCGAGCGCCAACGCGCCGATGACAGCCTAGCGCTGCTCAACTGGGGCTTCCGCTTCTTCGAGACCCACAGCCTATACGCACCGGGCAAGGTCGTGACCAAGCAGAAGGTCTGGAAGGGCGAGCAGGACGAAGTGCAACTGGGCGTGGCCCAGCCGCTGCTGGTCAGCCTGCAGCGCGGCCGCTACAACGACCTCAAGCCCAGCATGGAAGTGGCCAAGAACCTGCAAGCGCCGATCAAGAAGGGCCAGCAGGTCGGCACCGTCAAGGTCAGCCTGGAAGGCAAGGTCATCGCGCAGGCACCGCTGGTGGCGATCAACGCGGTGGAAGAGGGCGGGTTCTTCAAGCGCCTCTGGGATGCCTTCTGGATGTGGTGGGAATCTGAGTGAGCAAAGAAAAAGCCGGCTTTCGCCGGCTTTTTCTTTGCGGGGATTGGGGATTGGAGATTCGGGATTGGCAAAGGCGAGAGCAGGAGCGAAGCACCAGCAGCCCGCTCTTGCGAATCCCTCATCCCGAATCCCCAATCCCAGCCCTCAAAGCATCCGGCTGATCGTGAAACTTCCATACACCGGGGTCTCGCGCTGGGTCTCGAACTCGCGGGTGCGGTGGTAGCGGGCGATGGCGAATTTCCAGCGGCCGTACATCACCGCCAGGCCATAGCCGACATCGCCAACGAACGGGCGCTTGTCCACGCTGTGGCTGTTGCGGAAGGTGTTGCCGTCCAGGGTGATGTCGCGGATCACCCAGCGCGCGTCGGTGGTCAGGAACAGATGTCCGGACCAGCCACTTGCGCGGCCCAGGCGGCTGGGTGCGGTGTTCTCGCCGGCCGGGCGGGTCGGCGTGCTGCCGAAGTCATCCGGCAGCTTCCAGCCGAAGCGCACTTCGCCGCCGGCATTGAGATGGGTCGACATGTTGCCCAGCGACCCGCCCCAATGCGAAATCGCGTCCCATCCCCAACCATCGGCGTTGACCGTGGCGTCGCCCGGCCAGCGGCGCATGCGTTCGTGCACGATGTTGATCAGCGGCTCGTTGTGCAGCTGGTTGTCCCAGCCCTGGAATTTCTCGTCGCCCAGCGCGTCGTGGATGGCGTCCTGCGCTTCCTGCGCGAAGGCCCACGGGCCAACCACGCCGATCTGCAGCTGCGTGGTACGCAGGTGCGCGTCGTTACGCGCGTTGTAGCCGAAGCTGGCGAGCAGGATGCCCGCGTACGGGCGGTCGTCCGGAATCACGTCGCGGCGGGTGTAGTCGGTCGGGGTAAAGATCGCCTGGCCGATCGAGAACACCATGTTCTGCTGGTCGAACTCGCCCGGGTGCAGGCGCTCCAGATAGCTGTTGACCCAACGCGCAGTGCGCGGCAGGCACGGGTCATCGGTGTAGTCGACCAGGTTCGGCGAGACCAGCGTCAGCAACGCGCCATTGGAATAGCCCTGGTCCTGGTCTTCGCCACCGAACAGGTCGTTGTCGACCCGGAAATTCACCGCCGGCGGCGTACGACCCAGCCGGCTGGAATCGCACTGGTCGGCCGCCAGCGCGGGCAGCGCCAGGCCGGTGAGGGAAAGCAACAAGGCAGCGGACAGCGCGCGCGGTCGGAGCATGGAGGACCCGGAGCAAGAGGGACAGGATGTGGCAAAGGTGCCTGCGGCCACTGCTGCGCCGCGTGAACATGGGCTGCATGATGCCGCGCCTGCCGTGGCGGGCATGACTGCATGTGCGGACCAGTTCGTTCTATCGCGCTCAGGAGGCCCGTCGGCGCGAATTGCACGGCGGGCATGAGTCCGCTGCCATGAATTTCGCGCGCGAATAGCATATGATCCGCCCCCGGGGGAACTAGCCCCAAGGAACGGCGGCCTGCAGCAGGCCATTTCATTACCAACGGATCGCGTTCGCCCACGGCGGCGCAGGTGTTAGGGGAACAACATGAGCAAGACGATTTCTGTGAGCGCGGCGGTACTGTCCAGCGTGCTGGGTATTGCATTGGCCAGCGTGAGCGCACCGGCATCGGCCGGCTTCAAGGATGCCTTCAAGGGCTCCGCGCAGGACCAACGCAAACAAGCCGCCGCGCAGATCCCGGTGTGCACCAAGCCACTGGGCAGCCTGTCGGTCATTGAGCCGGAGGATGCAGTCAACTGGTGGACGGGGCAGCAGCTGCCGGCGCCATCCAAGTTGATCAAGGTGTTCGTCAACAAGTCACGCTGCTTCACATTGGTGGATCGTGGTGCGGGAATGGCCGCATCGCAGCGCGAGCGCGATATGGCCGCCAATGGCGACCTGCGTGCGCGTTCCAATGTCGGCAAGGGCCAGATCCGTGCAGCCGACTACGTGATGACGCCAGACCTCATTTCGCAGAACAGCAATGCTGGCGGTAGCGCGATCGCCGGCATGTTGGGCGGGTTGGTCGGTGGCAATGCGGGCAATCTGGTTGGAGGATTGAACTTCAGCAAGAAGACTGCCGATGTAGCGCTGACCATCACCGACGTACGCTCGTCCGAACAGGTCGCCATGGCCGAAGGCAACGCCAAGAAGACGGACGTGGGTTGGGGCGGGAGTGGCGGCCTGTTCACTGGCAGCGCGTTAGGCGGAGCTGGCGTAGGCGGTTATGCCAATACCGAGATCGGCCAGGTGATCACCCTGGCGTATCTGCAGGCTTACACCGATATCGTCAGCCAGTTGGGTGGTCTGTCCGGCAATGCGGCCGCGTCCAACACCCAGCAGGCGGTCACCGTGACCCGCGCAGGGCGTCTGCTGGCCAATGCCAAGGGCTCCGGCGCAGCAGTGCGTACGCTAGAGCCGGGCATGATGCTGTACCCCACCGGCACCAAGGAAGGCGTCATGTGGGAAGTCGAAGACGAAATGGGCAACCGCGGCTGGGTGTCGTCGGCCATGCTGGAACTGTCCAAGTAAGTCGTCCGCAAGACGCACATTTAGTGTGAAACGACGGGGCCCACTGGGCCCCGTTTCGCTATCCGCGACAGGTGGTGCGACAGGGCGGGGTTGGGTTTGCCGCCAGGCGGCCCGATAATGGGCGGATGGAAATCAGCTCCGACAACCCCGATCACGGCTTCCAGTTTCCCGGCACCTTCGAGCTCAGCGCCATGGGCACGGCCGAGCGCGGGCTGGAAACCGAACTCCCGCGCCTGCTTGCCGCCACCGGCGTTGAACTGCTGGAAGAAAGCATCAGCTGGAAGCACTCCTCCAGTGGCAAATACGTCTCGGTCCGGATCGGCTTTCGGGCCGACACCCGCGAGCAGTTCGACGCCGCGCATCAAGCGCTGCGCGAGCATCCGGAAGTGAAGTGGACGCTGTAGCGGCCGAGCCTGTCGTGGCCCCGGTGTTGCCCTTGCCGGCGCAGGTCCGCGACCTGGGCATGCAGGACTACGCCCCGGTCTGGCGTGCAATGCAGCGTTTCACCGATACACGTGACGAGCACACCGGCGACGAGCTGTGGGTGGTCGAGCATGCGCCGGTGTTTACCCTGGGGCAGGCGGGCAAGCCCGAGCATGTCCTGGCTCCGGGCGAGATTCCGGTGCTGCAAGTGGATCGCGGCGGGCAGGTGACCTACCACGGCCCTGGCCAGCTGGTGGTGTATCCGCTGCTGGATCTGCGCCGGCTCAAGATCGGTGTACGCGACTATGTGTGCAAGATCGAGCAGGCGCTGATCGATACGCTGGACGAGTGGAACATTGTGGCCGAGCGCCGCGATGGCGCGCCTGGCGTGTATGTGGGCGGGGCGAAGATCGCCGCGCTTGGCATCCGCGTGCGCCGCGGCTGTACCTTCCATGGGCTGTCGTTCAACGTGGCGATGGACCTGGAACCGTTCCACCGCATCAACCCGTGTGGCTACCAGGGTCTGCAGGTGACCTCGGTGCTAGACTTGGGCGGCCCCTCCGGGATGGACGCCGTCAAGGCGGTGCTGCTCGACCAGCTGGCGCGCCAGTTCGGCCTCGTGTTGCAGCCCACCTCCGCATTGCCCGACCTTTCGCTTCCGGCCTGAGCGCCCGTACCGTCATGACCCAGCCTATCGCCCGTTCCATTCCCTTGCAGGTCGTCTCCGGCGACACCGCCGCACCTGCGTCGCTGCAGACCGGCGTCAAGCAGATCGGTGGCGACAAGATCAACCGCTCGCCGGTGCAGTTCGTCGACACGCCGGTGCTACGCAAGCCGTCGTGGATCCGGGTACGGATTCCGTCCGGCAACGCGGTGCAGAACCTCAAGGCCAAGCTGCGCGAAAACCGCCTGGTCACGGTCTGCGAAGAAGCCAGCTGCCCGAACATCCACGAGTGCTTCAGCCACGGCACCGCCACCTTCATGATCCTGGGTGAGGTGTGCACGCGGCGCTGCTCGTTCTGCGACGTGGCGCATGGCCGGCCCAAGCCGCCGGACGCGAGCGAGCCGGCCAGCCTGGCCACCACCGTGGCCGACATGGGCCTGAAGTACGTGGTGGTGACCAGCGTGGACCGCGACGACCTGCGCGACGGCGGTGCCCAGCACTTCGTCGACTGCATCTCGGCGATCCGCGCCAGCGCGCCCAAGACCCGGATCGAGATCCTGACCCCTGACTTCCGTGGCAAGGGCCGCATGGACCGCGCGCTGGAGATCCTGGCCACCAGCCCGCCGGACGTGTTCAACCACAACATCGAAACCGTGCCGGACCTGTATCCGAACGTGCGCCCCGGTGCCGATTACCAGTGGTCGCTGACGCTGCTGCGGCGCTTCAAGGCGCAGCACCCGTCCATCGCCACCAAGTCCGGCATCATGCTTGGCCTGGGCGAAACGATGGAGCAGGTGCAGGCCACCCTGCGCGATCTGCGTGCGCACGATGTGGACATGATCACGATCGGCCAGTACCTGCAGCCCACGCCGCACCACCACCCGGTGATGCGCTACTGGACGCCGGAGGAATACAAGGCGCTGGAGGAGTACGGCAATGCGCTGGGCTTCAGCCATGTGGCGTCCGGCCCGATGGTGCGTTCTTCGTACCACGCCGACCGCCAGGCTGCCGATGCCGGCGTCGCCGCCTGAGCCCAACTGCATCGGTGTGTGCATCACGGCCCTGCGCAATGCGCGGGGCCGTGTCGTATCCGGGCCAGCGTGCCGAGGGTACGGGCGCGTTCACAATCTGCTACATGCCCGGAGCTAGGCTGATTCAGCCAGCGGATGACAACGCCAGCAACTTTCGGCACTGTCATGCTGTCACATCCGATCACCGCCCTTCTTTCATCGGCCCCGTGCCGAGAGCCATTCGATGACCTACAACGTTTCTGCGTCCCTGAAGGCCGGCCTGCTGGCACTGGTGCTCACCACTCCGATGGCATTGCTGGCGCGTGCGGACACGGCGCTGCCTGCCGCGGCCACGCCCGAACAGGCGACGGCGACCAAACTGGTCTACGGGCTGCTCTCGGACAGCCGGTATGCGTATCGCCCGCGTACCCTCGACGAGGCGATGTCCAAGGACGTCTTCAAGCGCTATCTGGAGACGCTGGACGGCGGAAAGCAATTCTTCACCCAGGCCGACGTGGATGCGTTCGCGCCGTTGCAGGCGGGCGTGGGTGATGCGCTGCGCGGCGGCAATCTGGAGCCGGCGTTCCAGGTGTTTTCGGTCTACAAGAAGCGTGTCGATCAGCGCGTGAAATACGCGCGCGAGCTGCTCAAGCAGGACTTCGATTTCACTGGCAGCGAGAAGTTCGAGTACGACCGCAAGGACGTGCCGTGGGCGGCAGACGACAAGCAGCTGGACGTCCTGTGGCGGCAGTCGGTGATGAACGACTGGCTGCGCCTGAAGCTGGCCGGCAAGAAGTCCGAGGACATCCGCAAGACGCTGGACAAGCGCTATGCCACGTTGGCCGATTCGGTCAATGAACTGAAGGGAGAAGACGCGTTCCAGTTCTTCCTCAACGCTTATACCAATGCAGTTGACCCACACACCGATTACTTCACGCCGCGCACCGCCGAGACCTTCAATCAGCAGATGTCGCTGTCGCTGGAAGGTATCGGCGCGCAGTTGCAGAAGCAGGACGACATGGTGGTGATCCGCGAGGTGATCCCGGGTGGTCCGGCCGCGGTGGACGGCACGCTCAAGCCGGGCGACCGCATCGTTGGCGTTGGCCAGGCCAAGAGCGGCGCCATCGAAGATGTGATCGGCTGGCGCATCGATGACGTGGTGGCCAAGATCCGCGGCAGCAAGGACACCCAGGTGCGCCTGGAGTACATCCCGGCCGAGCTGGGCATCGACGGCACGCACCGCACCGTAACCCTGACGCGGCAGAAGGTGCGCCTGGCCGAACAGGCCGCCAAGGGCGAGACCATCACGCTGCCGGCCAGTGGCGACGTGCCGCAGCGCCGGATCGGCATCATCAAACTGCCGGGCTTCTACCAGGATTTCGAAGGCCGTCGCCGTAACGCGGCCGACTATGCCTCGGCCACCCGCGATGTCGCCAAGCTGCTGGCGGGTTTCAAGTCCGACAAGGTCGACGGCGTGGTGCTGGATCTGCGCAACAACGGTGGCGGTTCGCTGGACGAAGCGATCGAGCTCACCGGGCTGTTTATCGAGCAGGGCCCGGTGGTGCAGGTGCGCGAATCCGGTGGCCGGGTCACCGTCAATGGCGACAGCAACCCGAAGGTGGCCTGGGATGGTCCGCTGGGCGTGCTGATCAACCGCGGCTCGGCCTCGGCGTCGGAAATTTTTGCTGGTGCCATCCAGGACTACGGCCGCGGCCTGGTCATTGGTGAAACCACCTTCGGCAAGGGCACGGTGCAGAACATCGTTGACCTGGACCGCTGGCCGGCCGCCGAAGGGCAGCGTTATGGGCAGGTCAAGCTGACCATTGCGCAGTTCTTCCGCGTCAGCGGCTCCAGCACCCAGCACAAGGGCGTGGTGCCGGACATCGCATTCCCGGCCAGCGTGGATGCCACCGAATTCGGCGAAAGCACCTACGACAACGCGCTGCCGTGGACGCGCATTGCCGCCGTGCCACACACCCAGTACGGCAACTTCGCCCCGCTGCTGCCAAAGCTGCAGACCTTGCACGCCACGCGCATCGCCAGCGACAAGGAATTCCAGTGGTGGGAAGAGGACGTCAAGCAGTTCCGTGACGAGAAGGCCAAGAAGTACATTTCGTTGAACGAAGCCGAGCGCGTGGCCGAACGGCAGAAGCAGGATCAGCAGCGCAAGGACCGCCAGCAGGTGCGCAAGCAGCTGGGTCTGCCGCTGGACCCGCTGGCCGACGACAGCGACGACGGCCTGACCGGCAACGAGCGCGATATCGTCAAGGACACCGCACGCGAGAAGGCCGCTGAAAAGCGTCCGGATCCCCTGCTGCACGAATCGGCGGCCATCCTGGCCGATGCGCTGGGGTTGTTGTCCAAGGACCAGCCGCTGTCGGCGCAGGTGCTGCCGCAATCGACGGCACCGGGTCGCTGGGCTGACTGATTGCCTGCGTCATTGATGGGTGAGCAACGCCACCGCTTGTCGGTGGCGTTTGTTTTTGAGGCGGCGCATCGGTTGGCGATACATGCACGCACCGACTGTTCGCAGCAGATCAGGTCAGCGCCTGCCAGCAGGCCTGCAGGCCGAGCAGCAGCAAAGTGCCGAAGAACACGCGCCGGAACATCTCGGCGGAGATGCGTCGCCGCACCCGGGTGCCGGCCCACACGCCCAGCGCTGTTGGCAGCAGCGCCAGTAGCGACGGCACGCCCGCCGATAGCGGCACGCCGCCCTGCCAGACCAGCGCGATGGCCAGGGCAAGCGTTGCGGTACCAAAACAGGTGGCCAGTGCGCGGATCAACAGTTCGCGTGGCAACCCCAGCGCGGCGAAATACGGCGCTATCGGCAGCACCACCACGCCAATGGCGCCGTTGAGCAGGCCGCTGATCAGGCCGGTCAATGGGCTGGCCCAGCGTTCATGGCGTGGTGGCAACGTCCACTGCCAGCGGGAAAGCCCCAGCAACGCATAAGCCACCAACAACACGCCGAGCGCGGCACGCAGGGTGCGCGGGTCGCCACCGATGATCAACCCGGCAGTTAGCCAGGTGCCCACGCTCATCAGTGCCAGCAGGGGCCATAGTCGCCGCAACAGTGCACCCGGTGCCGGCCCCCAGGCCTGCTGCAGATTCGTCACCAGCGAAGGCAGCACCAACAACGCGGCTGCCTGGCTGGGTGGCAGCCACAGCCCGAGCAGGCCCATGGCCACGGTCGGCAGGCCCATGCCGGCCACACCCTTGACCCCGCCAGCCAGCAGGAACACGCCCGCGATCAAGAGCCAGTGCAATGCATCGTCATTCATGCCGGGCAGGATCCTGCCGCCGGGGCGAGGCGGCAAGCTGTCTTTGTTTGAGGCAGACTTCGTCCACACCGAAGGCTGGGGCTGCGCGATGCAAGTGGAGTTCGTCGATCTGCGGATTTTCGTGGCAGTGGCCGACACCGGCAGCATCACCGCCGGTGCCGAGCGCGTGGCGCTGTCGCTGGCCGCCGCCAGCGCCCGCATTCGCGCGCTGGAGCTGCAGGTGGGCGCTGCGCTGTTCGAGCGTGGCCGACGTGGCGTGACGCTCACCGCCGCCGGGCAGGTGCTGCTGCGACACGCGCGGGTGCTGGCCCGACAGGAGCAGGCGATGCGTACCGAGCTGGGCGACTACGGTGCGGGCGGGCAGGTCACCCTGCGGCTGGCTGCCAACACGGCCGCGCTGTCGGAATGGCTGCCCGAGTGCGTGGCCGACTTTCTGTTGGCGCATCCCCGCGTGGACCTGACCCTGGCCGAGTGGGGCAGTGAGGAGGCTGCCGATGCAGTGCGCGAGGAGCGCGCCGATCTGGCGGTGGTCGCTGGGCATGCGGATTTCACTGGCCTGCAGCGGCGCCCGTTCCGCCACGATCGCCTGGTGGTTGCGGTGGCGGCCCGCCATCCGCTTGCCGGCGCGGGCACGCTGCGCCTGGCCGATATCCAGGACATGCAGTTGTTGGCGTTATCGGCCGACAACGCCTTGCAGCGTCATCTGCGTACGCACCTGGCGCGGGCTGGCGTGCACCTGCGCATTCGCGCGCGCGTACCGGGGATCGAAACGCTGTGCCGCATGTTGGCGCGCGGCGTCGGCGTGGCGATCGTGCCGCACGCGGCGCTGGCGTGTTCCAGCGTCCGCCAGCAACTGGTGGCCGTGCCGCTGGACGAATTCTGGGCACGGCGTGAGTTGTCCATCGTCTGGCGCGATACGCCATCGGCTGCCTTGCAGGCGTTGCTGGAATGGCTGCAGGCAAGCGCGGCGCAGGCGGGCATCCGGCCGCCGTGATTGCCGGCTGGTTTCGCAGGCATCGGTACGCTCACTCCGTGCGCGCCGATGCCTGCGAAGCATTTGATTGAAGCGCGTGCTTTCAGCGCGGCCAGGCAAACTCGGCGAGCACCGGATAATGATCCGACGGCAACACGCCGCCGGGCCGGTCATCCAGCGTGGTGAACTGCGTTGGGGTCAGCCCGCGGAACAGGATCCAGTCGATCCGCCGGGTGGGGTGGGTGCTGAAATCCTGGAAGGTATTCTCCGGCCCGCTGCGCTTGGGCGCCTTCGCGCGTGCGTCGCCTAGCACGGCGGTGAGCGTGGGGTAGGTGATCTTGTCAGGGTCGCTGTTGAAGTCGCCGGTCAGCACCACCGGAATATCGGCCGGCAATTGCGCGATGCGCGACAGGATCAGCCGCGCGCTGCGTTCGCGTGCCGGTTCGTCTTCGTCGCGGTACGGGAAATGCGTGTTGAACAGATAGAAGCGGCGCTTGTCGCTACGGCGCTCGAACAAGGCCCAGGTGACCATGCGCGGCAACACGTTGCCCCAGGTGATGCTGCCGGCCACCTCGGGCGTATCGGACAGCCAGAAGTTGCCCGATTCCACCACGTTGAGCGCGCGCGTGTCGTAGAACACGCCCATGTGTTCGTCGCTGTCATCGCCGCGCCGTCCCTGGCCGAACCAGCGGTAGTTAGGCAACTGCGCGGTGAGATAGCCGGCTTGCTCGCTGACCAGTTCCTGGGTGCCGAACACATTCGGATGCGTCTGCTTGATCACGCTGACCATCGCACCGCGACGCGCCTGCCAGCGTTTGTCGCCATCGGTATCGACGGGCACGCGCACATTGAATGACATCACACGCAACGGCGTGATTGGCGCTGCGGCAAGTGCCGGCAAGGCGATGCACAGCAGTGCAAGGGTGGCAAGCAAGCAGCGCGTCAGCGCGCGCGTGGTCAGGCGTGGCATGCAGGCGAATTCCTGAAGAACAGAGCCGCCAAGTCTAGTCAGCAATGATGACCGCTGTGTCATGGCAACGCCGGTGTTCGCCGATGCAATCACGCGCTTGACGTCGCTGCGCATCGGCGTAGCATTTGTCACAAGCCAGCGGACAGACCACTGGCTGACCACACAACCGTGAGGGATTCTCATGGCAACACCGTACGACTATCTCGTCTTTATCGGGCGTTTCGAGCCCTTTCATAACGGCCACGCCGCCGTCGCCCGCCACGCGCTGGGCAAGGCCCGCAAGCTGATCGTGCTGATCGGTTCTGCCGATACCCCCCGCACCATTCGCAATCCGTGGACCGTCGCCGAACGCGCGGTCATGATCCAGGCGGCATTGCCCGACGATGCCGAACGCCTGATCCTGCGCCCGCTGCGCGACCATCTGTACAACGAAAGCCTGTGGATTGCCGAAGTGCAAAGGCAGGTGGCCGAAGCCGTGCAGGCCGATAGCGGCAGTGCCGATGCACGTGTAGGCCTGATCGGCATGGACAAGGACGCCAGCAGCTATTACCTGCGGGAATTTCCGCAATGGCCGCTGGAGGATGTGCAGCACACCGCCACGTTGTCGGCCACCGAACTGCGCCGCTATCTGTTCGAAGCCGGCGATATCGGCTTCCATGGTGGGCTGTTGATGTTGCGCGGCAATGTGCCGGCGCCGGTGTACGACATGCTCGAAGCATTCCGTCGCAGCTCACCGAGCTACGCGCAGCTGGTGGCCGAATTCCGCTTCATCGAACAGTACCGCGCTGCCTGGAAGGACGCGCCGTATGCGCCCACATTCGTCACCACCGATGCGGTGGTGGTGCAGGCTGGCCACGTGTTGCTGGTGCGTCGTCGCGCCGAGCCGGGCAAGGGCTTGTGGGCGCTGCCGGGCGGGTTTGTCGGGCAGGACGAAGGCCTGCTGGACAGCTGCCTGCGCGAGTTGCGCGAGGAAACCCGGCTCAAGGTGCCGCTACCGGTCATCAAGGGTTCGTTGCGCGCGCGGCAGGTGTTCGATCACCCCGAGCGCAGCTTGCGCGGGCGCACCATCACCCATGCGTTCCACTTCGAATTTGCCGCGGGCGAATTGCCGGCGGTGCGTGGCGGCGACGATGCCGACAAGGCGCGCTGGATCCCGATCGCCGAGGTGATGGCGATGGGGCCGCGGCTCTACGAAGACCATCTGCATATCCTTGAATTCTTTCTGGGCCATGGCTGAGCCATGACCTCCCGCTGGCGGACAGACCGCCGGCCTCCCGACGCGAAGGAGCTTCCGTCATGCATTATCTCGACAACCTGCTGCTCAACACCGACAGCTACAAGGCCAGCCACTGGCTGCAATATCCGCCTGGCACCGATGCCTCGTTTTTCTACGTGGAATCGCGCGGTGGCGTGTACGACCAGACCGTGTTCTTCGGCCTGCAGTCGATCCTGAAAGAAGCGATCAACCGTCCGGTGACGCATGCCGACATCGACGATGCCAAGGCGTTGCTGGCGGCGCATGGCGAACCGTTCAACGAGGCCGGCTGGCGCGATATCGTCGACCGTTTGGGTGGGCAGTTGCCGATCCGCATCCGTGCGGTGCCCGAAGGCTGCGTGGTGCCCACGCACAACGTGCTGATGACGATCGAATCCACCGACGCCAAGGCGTTCTGGGTGCCGTCGTATCTGGAAACCCTGCTGCTGCGCGTGTGGTATCCGGTGACCGTGGCCACGGTGAGCTGGCAGGTGAAGCAGATCGTGCGCGATTTCCTGCAACGCACCAGCGACGATCCCGAAGGCCAGTTGCCGTTCAAGCTGCATGACTTCGGTGCGCGTGGCGTGTCCAGCCTGGGCTCGGCCGCGCTGGGTGGCGCGGCGCACCTGGTGAACTTCCTCGGCACCGATACCTTGTCGGCGTTGTTGCTGGCACGCGCGCATTACCACACGCCGGTGGCTGGTTATTCGATCCCCGCAGCCGAGCACAGCACCATCACCAGCTGGGGGCGCGAGCGCGAAGTCGATGCATACCGCAACATGCTCAAGCAGTTTGCGCGGCCGGGCGCGATCGTGGCGGTGGTGTCGGACAGCTACGACATCTACCGCGCCATTCGCGAGCATTGGGGCACCACGCTCCGCGAGGAGATCATCGCCTCGGGTGCGACCGTGGTGATCCGCCCGGATTCGGGCGACCCGGTGGATGTGGTCGAGCAGTGTCTGCTGTTGCTGGACGAGGCGTTCGGCCATCAGGTCAACGGCAAGGGCTACAAGGTGCTCAATCACGTGCGCGTGATCCAGGGCGATGGCATCAATCCGCAGTCGCTGCGCGCCATCCTCGAACGCATCACCGCTGCCGGATATGCGGCCGACAATGTCGCCTTCGGCATGGGTGGTGCGCTGCTGCAGAAGGTGGACCGCGACACGCAGAAGTTCGCACTGAAGTGCTCGGCGGTGCGCGTGGATGGCGCATGGATCGATGTCTACAAGGACCCGATCACCGATCAGGGCAAGCAGAGCAAGCGCGGCCGGCTGACGCTGCTGCGCGACCGTGCAACGGGCCAATACCGCAGCGCCTTACTCGACGAGGTCGCCACGCACGCGGGCGACAGCGACGATGCCTTGGTCACGGTGTGGGAGAACGGGCAGATGCTGCAGGAATGGACGCTGGAGCAGGTGCGTGCACATGCAGACGCTGCCCGGTTGTGAGGTAGGTGCGCAGGCCAGCGCGGCGCTGACACCGGAGCAGCCCAGCACGCAGGTGACAGCGGCGTCGGTGCTCGCCACCTTGCGGGCTGCCGCGCCGGCGATCGAGCAGCGGGTGCCGGCTGCCCACGATGTCGACCGTTGGCATGCACTGGAGATCGGCGGGCGCCGGTATCGCGCGGCGCTACCGATCACGTTGACGCCCTACGCCTCGGTGCGGCCGTGTTCGGCGCGCTGCGGCTTTTGCTCGGAGAATCTGCGCTCGCAGTCCGGCGGTGTGGCGGCCGCGCAGCTGCGGCCAGGGCCGGCGTACTTCGACCACTTGCAGCAGGTGCTGCAGCTGCTGGCTGGGGTGCCGTTGTCGTATTCGTTGTCGGGTCTGGAAATGACCGACGATGCGGCGTGGCTGCAGACCCTGCTGCAGACGCTGGCGCACACGCGCAACGGGCCGCAGGTCGCGCAGCGGGTGCTCTACAGCAATGGCGCCGGATTGGCGCGCAGCCACGGGCAGGCGTTGATCGATGCATTGGTGGACTTTGATCTGTCGTGGATCGAGCTGTCGCGCCATCATCCGTTGCAGGCCGGCAACGACGCGATCATGCGCTTCCGCTCGGACGAGCCGATCGCACAGGTGGACACGTTCGTGCACACCGCCAATCGGTTGGCACTGCGCGTGCCGGTGCGCCTGGTGTGCATCGTGCAACAGGGCGGTGTGGATACCGCGCAGGAAATCGCCCGTTATCTGGAATTCGCGCGACGCTGCGGCGCCAGTCAGGTGATCTTCCGTGAGCTGTCGCGGCTGGATGCCGGCTACCGCACCAACGGTACCGTGCGTTACATCGAGCAACGGCGCATCGGCGTGGAGACCTTGCTGGCCGAGTGCATGCAACAGCCGTGGTGGCCGGGCTGGACGCTCGACGGCATGACCCAGGGCTACTACTTCTGGAACGTGCGGCTGCGCGATGCGCACAGCATGCATGTCGTGTTCGAAAGCGCGGACTACGCCGCCATGCATGCCCGCCACGCCAGCGGCGATCTGTACAAGCTGGTGTTCTTCGCCAATGGCCGGCTGTGCGCAGGCTGGGACCCGGATGCGGACATCCTGTGGGAGCCAGGCCATGGATGAATTCGATCAGCGCAGCTGGTGGACGCCAGCGCCGGACGATCCGGCCTGGGCGCTGCCGGACGACCTGCGCGCCACCGATCCCTTGCACGGGCGCGACTGCGGCTGGGTCAATCAGATGCGCCCGTTCGTGCGCCATTTCAGTGCGCCGGGGCAGCAGGTGTTCGACCCGTTCTGCGGGTTCGGCAGCACCTTGCTCGCCGCCGCGTTGGAAGGCCGCCAGGCGCATGGCATGGAGATCGACCCGGCGCGTGCCGCAGTGGCACGCGAGCGCTTGCGGCGGCACGCGGTGCAGGCGCCGATCGTGGTGGGCGGGCTGGCGCAGGTGCCGCCCGCCGCGCCGGTGGACCTATGCCTGACCAACGTGCCGTATTTCGGCTGCCACTGGTCCGGGCAGGTAGCGCCCGGCCAGCTGTATGCCAGCACCGATTACGCCAGTTATCTGGCCGGCTTGCGTGCGGTGTTCCATGCGCTGCGTCGCCAGCTGCGGCCAGGCGGCTTCGGCGTGGCGATGGTGGAGAACGTGGTGCTGGACGGGCAGCTGGTGCCGCAGGCCTGGGACCTGGGGCGCATCCTGTCCAGCCTGTTTACGCTGCGCGAGGAGCGGGTGCTGTGCTATCCACGCGCCGGCGGGGTGCTGGCGCAGGGCGACACCGCCAGCAACCGCAGCCACGAATATGCGCTGATCTTCCAGCACTGCCGCAGCCGCCTGGATCTGCAGGCCGCCGCGCAGCTGCTGCAGGCGCTGCGCGACCAATGCATGTCCGTCACCCCGCATGGCAGCTACGCACGTTGGCTGCAGGCGCCCGAACAGGTGCCCGATGGCCCGGCCGATCTGGACCTGATCGTGCCCGGCGAGCAGGCGGTCTGGGACCGGCTGACCCACTGGCTGCACGCGCAGGGCTTCGCGCTGAGCCTGTGGGGCGCGCCGTGTCTGCCCGCCGTGCCGTTGGCGATGGTCGCGGCGCACCACTATCTGCGCGCCGAACGCCTGGACGCCGATGGCCGCCGCCTGCAGGTAGACCTGCAACTGCCGATGGATGAACCGGCGCAGCCCTGAGCGGCGGACGCGACACCGCGCGCACATGGGTTGCGGCTATGCTCTGTGCCGGTTTTGGATGCCGGAATTTACCCATGTCTTGTTCTTCCCTGATTGCGCGCGGCGCGTTGCTTGGCGCATTGGCGGCCCTGGCCGGCTGCGGTGGCAGCAAAGGCGACACCATGCTGATGCGCGAGTCGTTCAATTCCGACGACACCTATTCGCGCAACGTCAGCGCGACCTCGCCGCAGGCGTGCGAGGCGGCGCGGCGGGTGCTGTTGAGCCAGGGCTATGCGGTCACGCGCGCCGATGCCGCCGCCGTGGAGGGCAGCAAGAACTTCCAGCTCAAGGAAGCCGACCAGAGCGAGCAGCTCAATCTGCGCATTTCCTGCGCCGGGCAGGACGGTGGCACCGCGCAGGTGTTTGTCAGCGCGCTGCAGGACCGCTATGCACTGAAGAAGAGCTCCACCTCCGCCAGCGTGGGCGTGGGCGTGCTGGGCTCGTTGTCGGTGCCGGTCGGCAGCAGCGGCGATTCGCTGGTGCGTGTGTCCAGCACCACCGTGCAGGACGCGGCCTTCTACAAGCGCTTCTTCGAGCGGTTGAATTCGTACCTGCCGAAGGTGGCCGAATCCACGCCTGCCGCTGCGGCACCGGCACCAGCGCATACAGCTGTGTCTCCGGCGCCAGCGCCAGTGCCAGCAACGCAGCCAGTGCCCACCGCGGCAGCGCCGGCAACCACTGCGCCGCCGCCGGCAGCAATGCCGACCAGCGTTGCGCAGCCGCCTGTCGCGCCGCTGCCGGTTGAAGCGCAGGACCCGCCGCCCGCACCAGCCCCGGTGCCGCAGAGCGAGCCCGCAACGCAGCCGTGACGGTGCATTTCACGCTCCGCGCTGAAGCCTGAATAGCGGGGTGTTCGCTTCACGTACTGTTCTCGACGTAGCGACCAGAGTGCAGCCATGGCTCGCCGAATGGGCGAGAACGATGGAGACGTACGATGAAAATGCACACTTCCCTGATGGGTATGTCCCTGATCGCTCTGATGGCGACGAGCACCTTCGCGCAGGCGCAAAACTACTCGCAGCACCGGTACACGACGGCAGACGAAGGCCGCAGGTTCAATGACGGTACCCGTGTGCGCTGCAAGAACGTTGAAGTGCAAAAGAATTCCCGTGACCCGAACCGCATCGCCGGCACCGCGACTGGCGCCATCGTCGGTGGTCTGCTCGGCAACCAGGTGGGCGGCGGTAACGGCAAGAAGGCCGCAACCGTGCTGGGTGCGGTGGCAGGCGGTGCGGCAGGCCGCACGATCCAGGGCAACAGCCAGCAAAATAATGGCGATCGCCGGGTCGAACGCGTCTGCGAGCGTCGTTGAGGCTGAGCGACTGAACGCCACGAGCCCCGGCCCTGCCGGGGCTTTCTTTTGCCCGCGCCGCAGTGCGGATCTACGCTTGCTCAATGCCGCCTCGCATGACGTTCGCCCCCCATCAATACCCCGCAGCGACCACACCCGTTGAGCGACGCCTGCACGCACGGCGCAGCGCGCGCGTTGTCTGTGCGGCGGTCTTGTTGGGTGCGCAGCTGCTGCAAAGCGTGTTGGCGGCACCCAGTGCAACGGCAGCCGCGGCCGATGCCGATTGCGTGGAGGCGTTGTTGCGGCGGATGGGCTGGCGGATCGAGCAGGCATCCATCACGGCACCGGTGATCGCACGTGGCCTGCCGTGTACGCGCGCTACCTTGGTGCAGGCGCAGCAGGCAGGCGATTTGCACGCCGTGCTGCCGGCGCAGTGGAATGCGCAGCAACGCGGCGATGCCTTGCGGGCGCTGCTGGACGATCCCGCCACGCAGTGCGCGTACGCGTTCGAGCTGGGTGCGGCCACGAAACGTGCAGTGCGCAAACTGCAGGACAACCCTCGTTATCGCTTTTCGGCAGTGCAACTGGGCTGGATCGGTTTTGGCTGGCGTGGCGCTGCCGCGCAGGGATGGAGTGGATTCAAGAGCTTCGGTCGCGGCTATCAGCCAAGCGGGAGCAACGCGCAGGCGCTGGATGCGTTCTATCGCGGCCAGGTGCGCTCCGAATGCGGGGTGGGCCGGCAGGTGGCGCAGCTGGCCACGCAACGCGAACTCTACGGCGATGCAGGCTTCGATACGGTCTTTAGCGCGGGCGAGCTGTCGATCGGCACATTTTTGACCTTGCACGACACCGACAGCATTTTGCTGGGGGCGCACGCCGGCGAGTTTTTCGCCGATGGCAAGGCGGTCAAGACTGCGCAGCTGGGGCGCCAGGCGTTCGTCGGTGCGCCGGGCTTCATCGCGCATGTGTTCGACAAGGCGTATCTGGACGACATCCACAATCAGGCCGAAAACTTCGTGGTGGTGGATGTCAGCGATGCAGCCGCGCAGGCGCTGGCACGCCGCGGTGGCTTTGCGTACTACGACGCGCGTAACCGTCAGATCTGGGAGTTGGCCAAAGAGTTGCGCGGGCCCGGCCGGCGGCGTTTCGAGCGGCTGTTGTACGAACGCGATGCCGCGCTGCGCGCCAGCCTGGATGCGCATCAGCGGGCCCGTCTGCAGGAACTGCTTGCGCTGCTGGACGACCCGTTCTACCAGGGGTTTCAGGTGTACGTGCACCCCAAGGGCGTCAAGCCGATCGGCTACCACGTGGCGCGCCTGCTCGACCGTAACCCGCGCACGCCGTATGCCATCGACCTGACCTTGCACAACCTGCGCAGCACCCTGTACTGGCGCTGGATCGATTGGCAGCTGCAGCAGTGCGCGGCCGGTCACGCGCTGGAACAATCCATTGAGAAATCCGCCACGCCGTTCTACGCGCCGCGTGGCACCCTGCACTGATCAGATGACACGAGGAGTGACTATGGAACTGGGTATGGTGGGACTGGGCCGCATGGGCGCCAACATGGCCGAGCGGCTGGTGCGCGGCGGGCATCGCGTGCATGGGTTCGATCTGGGCGCTGCCGCGCGCACCAGTGCGCAATCCAAGGGCATCCAGACAACCGACGCGCTGGCCACGCTGGTCACCGCACTGCCGAGTCCGCGTGTGGTGTGGCTGATGGTGCCGGCCGGCAAGATCGTCGACGACACGCTGGCGCAGCTGCTGCCGTTGCTGCAGGCCGGCGACATCGTCATCGACGGCGGTAATTCGTATTACAAGGATTCGCAGCGCCGCGCCGCGCAGCTGCAGTCCAGCGGCATTGCGTTTGTCGATTGCGGCACCAGCGGTGGCGTGTGGGGCCTGCAGGAAGGCTACAGCCTGATGGTGGGCGGCGACGAAGCGGCCGTGACCACGTTGCATCCGGTGCTGGCCACGCTGGCACCGGCGCCGGACAAGGGCTGGGGACGGGTGGGCCCGAGCGGTGCCGGCCACTTCACCAAGATGGTCCACAACGGCATCGAGTACGGAATGATGCAGGCCTATGCCGAAGGCTTCGCGCTGCTGCAGCACAAGACCGATTTCGCGCTGGACCTGCACCAGGTTGCCGAGATCTGGCGCGATGGCAGCGTGGTGCGTTCGTGGCTGCTGGACCTCACCGCCGATGCGCTGGCGCACAACCCGACCATGGGCGGCATTGCGCCGTATGTGGCCGATTCTGGCGAAGGCCGTTGGACGGTGGCAGAGGCCATCGACCTGGAAGTCTCCGCGCCGGTGATCACCTTGTCGCTGATGGAGCGGTTGCGGTCGCGCGACAAGGATTCGTTTACCGATAAATTGCTGGCCGCGATGCGCAATCAGTTCGGTGGACATGCGGTGCTGACCACCACGCCAACCCCGCCGCCGATCGGCAGCAAGGACGCCTGATCCGGCCAGGGCCGTGCGCGCCACGCTTGGCGTGGCATGCATGTCTGCTTCAACAACAGCGTGTGCGCGTGGCAGTGGCCGCGCGCGGTGAGCGCGGCACCGCCGCTGCCAAGCCTTGGCGTTTAGTCGCTGCTGTTGCCTTCCAGCCAGAGCACCTGGCCCAGCGCGGCACTGCGTTGCGCCAGCTCCAGCAGCTCCATCAGCCGCACCGCGTCGGCAGCACTGACCGGTGGCGGTGCGGTGCCGGCCATTGCGTCGCGGAAGGCCGCATAGCAATGGCGGTAGTCGCCGGGTACGCCATCGGGCTGATGCGTGTGCACACGGCCTTCGTCGTCCACGCGGGTGAGCGTGCCGGGCAATGGGTCCATGCCCCAGCCGGCGGTGCCGGGGCGGCGGCCGGCACGTAGCTGGTCTTCCTGCGTATCGGCGCCATGCTTGAGATAGCTGCCACGGGTGCCATGCACGGCAAAGCGCAGGCTGCCGTCGGCCACCAGCGATCCGGCGTGCAGGATCACCCGCAAGCGGGGATAGCGCAGCACCACGTTGAAGTAATCGTCGCTGCGCGCCTGCGTGCGCTGGCGCTGCAGGTCTGCGCTGATCGCCTGCGGCATGCCGAACAACTGCAACGCCTGGTCCAGCAGATGCGGCCCCAGGTCGTACCACAGCCCGGCGCCGGGGATATCGCTTTCGCGCCAGCGGTCGCGCACCTGCGGGCGATACCGGTCGAAGTGCGAATGGAACTCCACCACCTCGCCCAGTTGGCCGTCTTCGATCAAGCGCCGCACGGTGAGGAAGTCCGCATCCCAACGGCGGTTCTGGAACACGCTGACGATCTTGCCGGCCTCTGCGGCGGCGTCCACCACGGTGCGGGCCTGCGCGGCATCCAGTGCGAAGGGTTTATCCACCAGCACGTGCTTGCCGGCCGCCAGCGCCTGCAGCGCCATCGGCGCATGGGTCTGGTTGGGCGTGGCGATGACCACCGCATCCAGCGCGGGGTCGGCCAGTGCGGCCTCCAGGTCGGGCAGCACGCGCACCTCGGGGAAGTCCGCATGTGGTTGCTGCGGCTTGGACGACACTACGCTGTGCAACTGCAGGCCGGGCGTGCTGGCGATCAGCGGTGCGTGGAAGGTGCGGCCGACATAGCCATAGCCGACGACGGCCAGATTGAATGGTTTAGGCATTGAAAACGATTCACCGCAACGCTGGGGAAGACCTGCATGGTATTGCACCCACCCGTGTGCGCCGGGTTCACGAACTCTGCATCCAGCGGTCACATCCGCGCGACGGCTGGGCCCGCAGACTCGCCCCACACCCAACGGAGGGTAATCGGATGAACACCATGACGCATGCACGCAAGTTGTTGGCTCTGTCGCTGTCGCTCGGTCTGACGCTTGGCGCGTCGCAGGCATTTGCCGCACCGCAGGAACACGCAGACCACAAGGACCATGCCGCCGGCATGAACGAGTCCAAGAAGCCGGTCACCGACACCTGGATCACCACCAAGGTGAAGGCCGATCTGCTGGCCACCGACAATGTGTCCGGCACCGACGTCAAGGTCGAGACCAAGAACGGCATCGTGACCCTGACCGGTAGCGTTGCCACCAAGGCCGAGCATGACAAGGCCGTGGCCGTTGCCAAGGGCATCGAGGGCGTCAAGAGCGTCAAGTCGACCGGCCTAAAGGTCACTGCTGCAAAGATGTAAGCAGCAGGCACGCATGCCGGGCCGGCCGAGGCGAGGCGGCTGCCCGACACGAGGCGCACTCTTACGGGAGTGCGCCTTTTTTGTGCGTGGAGATGTTGAAGGCGGAGGGCGGGCCATGCCTGCTGACAGGCAGCGCAGGCATCGACATTGCGTGACCGCCTTCGCGCTGCCCGATGTGAAGTTGCCAACGTCCGATGGCCGCCTGTGCTCGGTGAGGGCGGGGCGCTGGGGCCGCCACGCACACGGGTGCCCTGAAGGCAATCTGCACGCGCAACCGTGGAGCAGCGCCACGGGTGCTGGCGCCTGATCGCTCGTCAGGGCAGGTCTGGGGCGGTTGGTAGCAGGGCGTAGAGCACCTCGAATACCGCCGGTCGGCTGGGCCAGTTCTCGCGCCGTTTTCACGCGCGCTGCACTTATGATATGCCCATTCAGCTATGTCATGGACCGGCGCAGCTGAGCCTGAAGCATTCATTCCAATGCGGGTCTGATCGGGGACAATACGCCCTACTTAGCCCACTGCCGCGAGCGGACACAGACCCCGTAATGCAAACACCGGTCCGAGAAGACGTTTGGGATCGCTGGCGCCTGCCGTTACTGGCGGTTGCCGTGTTCCTGATCGTGGTGGTGCCGTCGCTGCTGTTGCAGCAGATGGCCGCCAACGCCAATCAGGCGGCGGAGTGGGTGTCGCATAGCCAGGACGTGCAGGAGACCGCGCAGCGGTTGGAAGCGTCGATGCGCGATACCGAGTCGGCGGCGATGATGCGCTCGCACGGGGTGGATCGCCCGGTGCTGGTTGAGCGCATGCGCCAGGGCCGCACCGAGGCCATGAAGGCCATCACGCACCTGATCGCGCTGACCAAGGACAACCCTGGCCAGCAGGTGCGCATGGGGCGTATCCAGAGCACCATCGAGCGCCGCCTGTTGCTGGCCGAGCGTATCGCGGTGACACGCGCGCCGGAGCAGATCCGTGCACTGATCGAGGAGATGACGGTCAGCAACCCGATCCGCGAATTGATCGGCGATCTGCAGACCGCCGAAGGCCGGTTGCTGAGCGTGCGCAATGCGCGCGCCGAACGCGAGCGCCTGCATTACAAGGTGCTGAGCTGGGCCACGCTGGCGGTGCAGTTGTTGTTGCTGGGCACGGTGATCTGGTTGCTGCAGCGGCAGATCCGGCGCCGCCTGGCGGCCGAACAGGAATACCTGCGCGCCAGCGGCCGTGCCGGCTCGGTGCTGCAGACCGTGCGCGAGCCGATCGTGTTGCTCGACGCACGCCAGCGCATCGTGCTGCACAACCCGGCGTTTGCCGAGCTGTATGGCCTGGAAGAGCGCGGCAATGAGTTGATGCTGCTGGACGATGTGGGTGATGGCGCCTGGCGCGATCCGCAGATCCACCAGCGCCTGGCCGACGTGTTGCTGCGCGACCGCGAGCTGTGGGATTTCGAGCATGAGCAGCGTGGCGCCGACGGCGTGCTGCGCACCATGCTGATCAACGCGCGCCGCATGCCGCTGCCCGATGATGCCGAGGAAGAAGTGGTGCTGATGACGGTCAGCGACATCAGCCTGCAGAAGGTCTCGCAGCAGCGCATCCAGGAGCTCAATCGACAGCTGGAAGGCAAGGTGGAGCAGGTCTCGGAGGTCAACCGCGAACTGGAGGCCTTCAGTTATTCGGTCTCGCACGATCTGCGCGCGCCGCTGCGGCACGTGGCCGGCTTCTCCGACAAGCTGGCCCGTCATCTAGGCGATGCGGCCGACGAGAAATCGCGCCATTACATGGAAGTGATCAGCAGCTCGGCGCGGCGGATGGCCTCGCTGATCGACGACCTGCTGGTGTATTCACGCCTGGGCCGCAGCGCCTTGCGTCTGCAGGCCGTGGACATGCAATCGCTGGTGGCCGAGACGCGCGCGATCCTGGATGCCAACGTGCAGAGCGAAAACACCGGCCACCGCGTGGACTGGCACATCGCGCCGCTGCCGGTGCTGATTGCCGACGAAAACATGATGCGCCAGCTGTGGATGAACCTGATGGGCAATGCCGTCAAGTACAGCGCCAAGCGCGAGGTGGCGAAGATCGAGATCGGCTACGAGCCCATGCCCGACGGTGGCCACTATTTCACCGTGCGCGACAACGGCGCCGGCTTCGACATGGACTACAGCGGCAAGCTGTTCGGCGTGTTCCAGCGGCTGCACAAGGTCAGCGAATATCCCGGCACCGGCATTGGCCTGGCCAGCGTGCGCCGCGTCCTCGCGCGCCATGGCGGCCGCGTCTGGGCCGAAGGCGTCGTGGACGAGGGCGCCACCTTCCATTTTGTCCTTCCCCCTGCGCTTGAAGCGCCCAACCAAGAGTCCACCGTATGACCGCCATCCGTACCATTCTTCTGGCAGAAGACAGCCCGGCCGACGCGGAGATGGCCGTCGACGCGCTGCGCGATGCCCGTCTGGCCAATCCCATCGTGCATGTGGAGGACGGTGTGGAAACCATGGATTACCTGTTGCGGCGCGGCGCCTTCGCCAACCGCGAGGAAGGCCTGCCGGCCGTGTTGCTGCTGGACATCAAGATGCCGCGCCTGGATGGGCTGGAAGTGCTCAAGCAGATTCGCAACGAAGAATCGCTCAAGCGCCTGCCGGTGGTGATCCTGTCGTCCTCGCGCGAAGAGAGCGACCTGGCGCGCAGCTGGGACCTGGGCGTGAATGCCTATGTGGTCAAGCCGGTGGACGTTGACCAGTTCTTCAACGCGGTCAAGACGCTGGGCACCTTCTGGGCGGTGATCAATCAGGCACCGGAGCTGGACTGACCGATGCCGCATGAGGGTGGCCAGCACGAACAGTTGAAGATTCTTCTGGTGGAAGATTCACCGGAAGACGCCGAGCTGTTGTCCGATCAGTTGCTGGACGCGGGCATCGATGCCGCGTTCGAGCGCGTGGACAGCGAGCCGTCGCTGCGCGCGGCGATGGAGCGGTTTCAGCCGGATATTGTGCTGTCTGACCTGAGCATGCCTGGGTTCTCCGGCCACCAGGCCTTGCGCCTGGTGCGCCAGAGCGGCGCCACGCCCTTCATCTTCGTCTCCGGCACCATGGGTGAGGAGACCGCGGTCAAGGCGCTGCAGGACGGCGCCAACGACTACATCATCAAGCACAACCCCACCCGCTTGCCGAGCGCGGTATTGCGCGCCATCCGCGAGGCGCGTGCGGAGATCGAGCGCCAGCGCGTGGAAAGCGAATTGATGCGTGCGCAGCGCCTGGAAAGCCTGGCGATGCTGGCGGCCGGGCTGAGTCACGACTTGCGCAATATCCTGCAGCCACTGCTGATCGTGCCCGACCTGTTGGCCGGGCGCACCGACGACCCGCAGCTGCGCCAGCTGGCCAACGTGGTGGCCGAATGCGGCCGCCGTGGCCATGAGATGGCCGAGTCGATGCTGTCGTTCGTGCGCGGCTCCAACAAGCCGCGCGAGCAGGTGTCGGTGGCCAACCTGTTCCAGGCGGTGCAGATGCTGCTCAAGAGCAGCCTGCCCGATGGTGTGCGCCTGAAGATGGACATGGTGGTCTCCGACCTCACCATCGAAGCCAACTACACCGAGCTGCAGCAGTGCCTGCTCAACCTGGGCTTGAACGCGATCCAGGCGATGCCCGGCGGCGGCACGCTCACCTTGTCGGCCGAGCAGCACGACGGCACCCGCGTGCGCATGAGCGTGGCCGATACCGGCGTGGGCATGAGCGATGACACCCGCGCGCGCTTGTTCAGCCCGTTCTTCACCACCAAGACCGATGGCACCGGGCTGGGGCTGATTTCGTGCAAGCGCATCATCGAAAGCTACGGCGGCACGATCCTGGTCGACAGCCGCCTGGGCGAGGGCACGCGCTTTGACATGATCGTGCCGATGCGCGCGGCAGTGACGCCCACCACCGAGAGCGAGCCGCCGCTGGCGCTTGGGCACGGCCAGCGCATCCTGTTGGTGGACGGCGAAGCCACGCGGCTGTCGCTGCTGGGCAATGCGCTCTCCAGCCAGGGTTACCAGCCGCAGCTGGCCACCGATGGCGCTGCGGCGCTGCAACTGGTACAGCAGCACGCCATGCCGGATCTGGTGATCATCGACAGCGACATCATTCTGCTGTCGGCGGTGAGCGTGCTGTTGAGCATGCAGGAACTGGGCTACCAGGGCCCGGCGATCGTGCTGGAAGATGTTGGCGCGCCGCTGCAGCGTGCGCATCTTCCCCACGATATCCCGGTGCACGTGCTGCGCAAACCGCTCGAGATGCGGCGGGTGTTCCGCGCCGTGGCGCACGCACTCGAAGTGGCCTGAGCCGCGTTGCGCACGGCGGCGTGCGCGCAGCGAATAGCTGGCATGCGCGCAAGACAGTTGACGCTGACGCCGCCCGCATGCGCGAATATCGCATGACCACCGTGCTCCTCAGCCTGGGCAGCAACGTCCAGCCAACCCATTACCTGCGCCTGGCCGTCGAGGCTTTGCGCGCGCGTTTTGGCCCGATCGACGTCTCGCCGGCGTATCGCACCGCGGCGGTTGGTTTCGATGGCCCGGACTTCGTCAACAACGGCGTGCAGCTGCAGACCGATTGGGAGCTGCAGGCGCTGGACGACTGGTTGCATGCGCTGGAAGACCGCCATGGCCGCGATCGCAGCGGGCCGCGTTTCAGCGACCGCACGCTGGATGTGGACGTGGTGTTTTTCGGCGACCGCATTGTGGAAGGGCCGGGCCACCTGCGCGTGCCACGGCCCGAGCTCAAGCATGCGTTCGTGCTCAAGCCGTTGGCCGATATTGCGCCGGCATTCGTCGACCCGCTGAGCGGCAGGACCCTGGCGGCGTTGTGGCAGGCGCATCCGCAGTACGGCAGTGCGTTCACCACGGTGGAACTGGACACTGCGGTGGCGTTGCCGCAATAGCGGCGCTCAGCTAAGGCGGCGGCCGCCGTCCACGCGCAAGGTGTGGCCGGTGATGAAGCTGGCATCGTCCAGCAACCAGCGCACGGCCTCGGCCACTTCTTCGGGCGTGCCGATGCGCGCCAGCGGCGTGCGCGCGAGCAGCGCCTGCTTGGCGGCGTCGGCCTTGCCGTCTTCCGGCCACAGGATTGCGCCCGGTGCGACGGCATTGACGCGGACCTGCGGCGCCAGCTCCAGCGCCAGCGAGCGGGTCAGCATTTCCAGCGCGCTCTTGGAGGCGCCATACAGCGGGTGCTGGCGCATGGGTTGTTCGGCATGCAGATCGGTGAGGTTGACGATGGCGCCGTGGTGCGCGCGCAACTGCGCCGCAGCGGCCTGTGCAATGAAGAACGGCGCGCGTGCGTTCACCGCAAACAACTCGTCCCATTGCGCCGGCGTGGCCTCGCCCAGCACGGTGGGATAAAACGCGCTGGCATTGTTGACCACCGCATCCAGGCGGCCGAATGCAGCCACACAGGCGTCCACCAGCTGGGCCGGCGCCTCGGGCGTGCGCAGGTCGGCCTGCAGTGCACAGGCGCTGCCTGCGCGCTGGGCGCATAGCGCTTCCACGCGCGCGGCCAATGCATCGCCGGAGCGGTGCGCATGCAGGGCCACGCGGTAGCCGGCGCCGTGCAGGGTGGTGGCAATCTGCGCGCCGATGCGGCGGGCGGCACCGGTGATCAGGACCACCTTGGAACTGTCTGTCATGGCGTACTCGCTCGGCGTTGCGAAAGGCTCGGCTATCCTGTGCATTGTCTCCGCAACCGGTGCCCGCATGCACGCCGACCTTCCCGTTCCCGATCAGGACGCACTGGCCCACAGCGATCAACTGGCCGCGCATTTGCGCGCCGAAATCACCGCCGCCGGTGGCGCGATTCCGTTCTCGCGTTTCATGGAGCTGGCGTTGTACGCGCCGGGCCTGGGCTACTACAGCGCCGGCGCGAGCAAGTTCGGTGAGAGCGGCGACTTCGTCACCGCGCCGGAGTTGGGCCCGTTGTTTGCCGCCACCGTGTCCGGTGCGCTGGCGCCGGTGCTGCAGCAGCTCGGGCCGCAGGCGCGTGTGCTGGAGGTCGGTGGCGGCAGCGGCGCGTTTGCCGAGGTCACGCTCAAGCGCCTGCTCGAACTGGATGCCTTGCCGGAGCGCTACGCGATCCTGGAGCCCAGCGCCGATCTACGCGAGCGCCAGCGCGAACGGTTGGGACGCAGCCTGATCCCGCCGGTGTTCGACCTGGTGGAGTGGCTGGATGGCCCGTTTCCGGACGATTGGGACGGTGTGCTGTTCGCCAACGAAGTCATCGACGCATTGCCCACGCCGCGTTTCACCCTGCGCGATGGCGAGGTGTATGAAGAAACCGTGGTGCTGGATGCACAGCAGCACTTCGCGCGTGGCGAGCAGCCGGCCGATGCGCTGCTGGGCGCGGCGGTGCGGCATCTGGAGCGTTACCTGGAACAACCGTTTGCCGATGGTTACCGCTCGGAGTTGCTGCCGCAGTTGCCGTACTGGATCCAGGCCGTGGCCGGTGGCTTGAAGCGTGGCGCGATGCTGTTTGTCGACTACGGTTATCCGCGTGGCGAGTTCTACCGTGCGCAGCGCGAAGACGGCACCTTGCGCGCGTTCTATCGCCATCGCATGCACACCGATCTGTACCGCTGGCCGGGCCTGCAGGACCTCACCGCATCGGTGGATTTCACCGCGCTGGCCGAAGCCGGCACCGGCGCCGGTTTCGAATTGGCGGGCTACTGCACGCAGGCCAACTTCCTGCTCGGCAACGGGCTGGATGCGTTGCTGACGCAGGCCGATGCGCGCACCGACGAGGTCGGCCGCATGCGCCTGCGTCAGCAGGTCAAGCAGCTCACCTTGCCCAGCGAGATGGGCGAGCGTTTCCAGGTGATGGGCTTTGCACGGGACGTGGATTTTGCGCCGGCGTTTCTGGCGGGCGACCTGACGTGGCGGCTATGACGCAGGCGTTGCGGCCGTTTCGGCGGCCAGCGCTGTGGGTGGGGCTGTGGATTCTGGCAATCCTGGTGGTGATCGGCGTGTGCCTGGGACCGCCGCCGGAGTTCCCGGAGCTGCCGTCCAACAGCGACAAGGCCGAGCATTTTTTGACCTTCGCGTTGCTGTGCTGGGGCGCAGTGCAGTTGTTCGCCACACGGCGTGCGCTGGTGTTCGCCGCACTGGGCCTGGTGTTGCTCGGGATCGGGATCGAGATTGCACAGGGCGCGCTCACCACCAATCGCAGCGCCGATCCGTACGACGCGTTGGCCGACACCTTGGGCATCCTGGCCGGCCTGTGCCTGGCGTGGACGCCGCTGCGCCTGGTGATGCTGCGCATCGACCAGCGCGTGTTCGGCAGCCGCTAACGAAAGCCCACGCATGCCGGCACGCTGCAGCACCGATCAGTTCGGTGCGTGCAGCGGGCGTTCGCGCAGCCATTTGGTGGCCACCCATTTTTCGCCGGCCAGCACCGGTGCGCCGGCGTGCAGGGTGCGTGTCATCGGATGTGGGCGGTCGTAGCTGAAGAACACCGCATTGCCTTTCACCGCGGCCACGTCCAGATGCACATCGGGAAAGCGCGTGGCGCCGCCGCGTTCGGGCGTGTTGAGGTACATCACCAGCGAGGCGACGCGTTGCCCGCCGTGCTGCAACAGCACTGGCGTGCCGGGGGCATCCGGTTCGAAGTAATCGTAATGCGGCGCGTACTGCGCACCGGTGGCATAGCGCAGTACCTGCAGCCCTTCGCCGTGCTCCACCGGCCATTCCAGCAGCCGCGCGATGCGCGCTTCGATGCGTTGACATAACGCATCCTGGCCGGGTTGCAGGGCCATGCTGTGGCTGGTGCGCGCGGCATGCACGATCTCGCTGCCGTCGCGGTTGTCCACGGTGCGCGAGCGCGCCAGTTGCGGGCGTGCCAGTGCGATCAATGCATCGCATTCGTCATCGGCGAGCAGGCCGCCCAGCACCACCACGCGCGGCAGCATCAGGCTGACCAGTACCTGCACCTGACGATCGCCCAGATCCAGCAGCGACGACGCGTCGGCCTGCAGCGGTGCGGGCACGCGCACCGGCACCGGCAGGCCGTGCGCCTGCGCGTGTGCCTGCACATGCGCGCGTACCAGCGCTTCCACCGCATCGATGGCGTCCTGCTCGCTCCAGCCCGCTTCCAGCAGCGGTTGCAGCGTGTGCTCGGGCGGGTGTCCGGCGATGGCCTGGGCAATGATCCAGTCGCCCAAATCGGCGGGAATGGAGGTGTTTGTCATCCCGCTACAGTGCATGCCGACATGTGGCAGCTGTGTGTCAGCGTGTGTCGCGTAAGACAAATGCAACACACGCCCTCTATAAAAGTGACGGGGATCTTGAACGTGCTCGCCACTGCAGTGAGCGGAACGCAACCATTCTTGACGACTCCTCTTCATACCGGACCCTTTGACCTGGAGATCAGCCGCATGTCCGTTCGCAATAGCAGTAAAACCCTTCTCATGACCTTCGGCACCGCGCTGGCGTTGTCCGCCTGCGGTGGCGGCGCCGACCGTGTTGCTTCGCCGGGCGAAGGCGCATTTCCGCCCGCACCGGCACCGACCCCGGCGCCCACGCCCGCACCAACGCCGGCTCCGACACCAACGCCGGCGCCGACCGGCCCGGCTGCAGATTGCCCGACCGGTTTTTCCAACGTCGGCACCATCGCCAACAACACGCTGCGCGCCTGCCAGTTGCCGGAAACCGTCAGCGGCAACCTGGTGGTGCCTGCGCGCGCCGGCACGGCGTATTCGATCAGCGGCCGCGTCAATGTCGGTACCGACCGTGGCGGTAACGCCACCGCGCCGGCCGCCGGCAGCGTGCAGGGCGTGCTGACCATCGAGCCGGGCGTGACCTTGTACGGTTCGTCGGGCAGCGACTACATCGTGGTCAACCGCGGCTCGCAGATCTTTGCCGAAGGCAGCGCCACCGCACCGATCGTGTTCACCGCACGCCAGGCGCTGGAAGGCCAGGTCAGTGCCAACACCATCGGTCTGTGGGGCGGCATCGTGGTGCTGGGTCGCGCAGCGATCAACAACTGCCCGGCCGCCACGGTGTCCGGTACGCCGGAATGCCAGGCGCAGGTGGAAGGCACCAACGCGTTCTACGGCGGCAATAACGCCACCGACAACAGCGGCACGTTGCGCTATCTGCGCGTGATGTATTCGGGCTTTGAAATCTCGCCGAACAACGAGCTGCAGGGCATCACCATGGCCGGCGTGGGCAGCGGCACGCGGATGGATTACGTGCAGATCCACAACAGCTCCGACGACGGCATCGAATGGTTCGGTGGCACGGTCAACGGTAGCCACGTGGTGATCACCGGCGCCGACGACGATTCGCTGGATACCGATGCCGGCTGGAGCGGTGCATTGCAGTTCGGCATCGTGGTGCAGCGCGCTGGCGGTGGCGACCGCATGAACGAGTGGAGCAGCCTGCGTCGGCAGCCGTATTCGCGCCCGAAGGTGGCCAACTTCACCTACGTGGGCAATGCGCGTGCCGGTGCGGCGATCATGCTCAACCAGGGCACCCAGGCGGCGTTCTACAACTCGGTGTTCACCCGTCCTGCAGGCGGCACCGGCGATGGCCTGGTGTGCTTGAACATGGCCGATGCCGATACCGCCGGCGTGTTCCAGTCGGTGTTCTTTGCCTGCCCGACCGCCTTCGGCAGCGACCCGCGTGCAGCGACCTCGTTCGCGGCCGGCACCAACAACGTGGCCAACGGTGTGTCCACCTTGCAGAACACCTTCATCAACGGCGCCAACGAGTCTGCAGTGCCCGCGTTCCAGGGCCTGACCGGGGTGAGCAGCTTCTTCCAGCAGGTCAATTACATCGGTGGCGTGCGTGATGCCAACGACACCTGGTGGCAGGGCTGGACCTGCGGCCTGACCGCCGACCGCCCCTGCTGAGGCCGGGCAGCGCGGAGCGGCATCTGGCCGCTCCGCGCTGCATCCACGCCTTCATTCTTCTGTTGCCAGGGCTCCCACGATGCGAACCTTCGCTGTTGCCCGTCTTTCGCGGACGGGCTTGTCTCTTTCCATTTCCGCTTTGCTCGCCTCCGGTGCAGCAATGGCGCAGTCCACCACCACCGATGCCGGCGGCGGCACCAGCAGCTCCAGTGCTGCCGCCATTGCGCCCAAGCAACTCGACCAGGTCGTGGTGCGCGGTGAATACATTCCCGAACCGATGCTGCAGACCTCCGAAGTGGCGTCGTTCGTCACCCGGGAGGACATGGAGCGTACCGGCGACAGCAGTGCCGCGGTCGCGCTGACGCGTGTCACCGGCCTGAGCCTGTCGCGCGGTAAATATGTCTACGTACGCGGCCTGGGCGAGCGCTATTCCTCGGCGCTGTTCAACGGTTCGCCATTGCCCAGCCCCGAGCCGATGCAGCGCGTGGTGCCGCTGGATCTGTTCCCCAGCGACGTGCTGCAAAGCGTGACCGTGCAGAAGACCTATTCGGCCGATTATCCCGGCGAATTCGGCGGCGGCGTGATCGATCTGCAATCGATGGCGGTGCCGGAAAAACCGTTCTTTTCGCTCACCGTCGGTGGCGGCGCCAACAGTGTCAGTACCGGCGAGAAGGGCCTGACCTACTACGGTTCCGGCGATGACGAGTGGGGCTTCGACGATGGCGCGCGCAAGCAACCGGGCGCGCTGCGTGATGCCATCGCCACCGGCCGGCGTGTGGACCTGGGCAGCTTTTCGCGCGAGGACATCCGCCGCATTGGCCGCAGCATGAATAACGCCAACCTGTATGTGCTGCAGGAGAAGGACAGCATCGACCCGGACGTCAATGTCGGCGCCAGCGCCGGCTACAGCATGGACATTGGCGAGGCCAAGCTGGGCATTTTGGCCGTGGCCAGTTACGACAACGAATGGCGCACGCGCACCGGCAAACAGCAGGACGGCATCTTCACCGGCGACACGGTGGAGTTCAATTCCAACTACGACTTCGCCACCACCCGCAACAACGTGCGCAGTAACGGCATGCTGGGCCTGGGCTGGGAATACGGCCGCCACACCATCGGCTGGACCACCTTGTACGTGCACGACACCTTGAAGGTGGCGCGCAGCCGTGCCGGCCGCGATGAACTGGCCGGCTTCGATGTGCGCGACGACAACACCGAGTGGTACGAGCGCCAGCTGATCAACAACCAACTGCGCGGCACGCATGCGTTTGGCGAGTACGACGATCTGAAGATCGAATGGCGTGCAGCGCTGGCCAACGCCAGCCGCGATGTGCCGTACGAGACTGGCATCCGCTACGAACTGCTGGACGGCTACTGGGCGCACGATGCCTCGCGCGTGCAGAACTACACGCGTTTCAGCAAGGTCGACGACAAGGTGGCCAGCGGCGGCGTGGACGTGACCTGGCGCCTGCCGATCGAGCACGACCTCACCGTCAAGGGTGGCCTGGCGTATCTGGACAACGACCGCACCGCATGGAATCGCGAGTTCCGCTTCCTGGCGCTGGACGGCCCGCTGCCGTTCTACAACCAGTACCAGCGCGTGGACTACCTGATCTCCGACTACAACCTCAGCAACGATTTCCTGCGCCTGCGTGAGACCACCGGCAGCTTCGGTGCGGCCGCCTACGACGCCACGCTCAAGGTCAAGGCCGCCTACCTGCAGATGGAAGGCGAGATCGTGCCGACCCTGCGTGCCACGGTGGGCCTGCGCTATGAAGACGCCACCCAGGCGGTGCATCCGTACGACATCTTCAGCGGCACGCGCCAGGACAGTGTGGCACCGTTGGAGAACAGCTACGCGCTGCCCTCGGCCACGGTGACCTGGAATTTTGCCGAGAACCAGCAGCTGCGCTTCGGTGCGTCCAAGACCATCGCGCGGCCGCAGTTCCGCGAGATGGCGCCGCAGCAGTATCTGGACCCGGACATCGACCGCCAGTTCTTCGGCAACCCGTTCCTGGTCGACAGCAAACTGGTCAATCTGGATGCGCGCTACGAGTGGTTCTTCGAACCGGGCGAGTACGTCACCGCCGGCCTGTTCTACAAGCAGATCGACAAGCCGATCGAAGCCATCGTCAATGACGCACCCGGCGGCGGCATCGTGCAGAGCTTCATCAATGCACCGGAAGCCACCTTGTACGGCATCGAGCTGGAAGCCAAGAAGTATCTGGACCTGCCGATCGCCGCCAACTGGTGGGGCGACAACCGCATGTTTGTCTCGGGCAACTACACGCGTACCAAGTCCGAGGTCAGCGCCAGCGACGGTGACACGGTGCAGCCGTTCGGGTTTGCCGCACCGGTGCAGGCGACGTTGTTCGTGCGCGATGGCAGCACGCTGCAGGGGCAATCCGACGACATCGCCAACCTGCAGATCGGTGTGGAAAGCGAAAGCACCAACAGCCAGGCCACGTTGATTGCCAACTACGTGGGCGAGCGGATTTCCGCACGCGGCCGCCCGGGCCAGCCCGACTACATCGACAAGCCGGGCACGCAGCTGGATCTGGTGATCAAGAAGGGGCTGGTGTGGTCGGGCAACAAGCTCTCGCTGAACTTTGCCGCGCGCAATCTGCTCAAGACCAAGTACCAGGAATATCAATCGCGCGGCGGCAACCGCGTGGACCTGTACGAGTACCAGCCGGGCATTACCTATGACATCAGTGTGACAGCGCGCTTCTGATCTGCGCCAAGTGCCGATGAACGCAAACGCCCGCCCTGCCTCGCACGGCGGGCGTTTTGCATTGGCGTGTTGCAATGCGTGTCATCACTTTCTTCGAACTGACACAATTCCGCCGCATTCTGTCATCCGACCGCAATCCTGAGACGGATGTCCGCTTTGCAGCGCGTTTCGCCCTCGTTGAATGACCTGATGTCGGCGCGCGCCGTGCGCACTGCCGCTGTCTGTGTGTTGCTCGTGCTGCTTGCCGTGCAGGGCGTGCGCCTGGTGTGGCTGCTGGTGACGCCGCTGGGCCCGCTGGGCACCGCACAAGGCGCAATCACCGCTGCACCCTTGCCTGCATTGCAGCGCGACGTGTTTTTTCGCGCGCCCGCCGACAGCGGCGACCTCGGCCTGGTGCTGCATGGCGTGCGTGTGGGCCGTGCGGACTCAGCGGCGTACCTGAGTACCGGCGATGGCCGGCAGGGCGCGTATCGCATTGGCGATGCGGTGGCCCCAGGGCTGACGCTGCAGGCGATCGCAGCCGGCCACGTGATGGTGCGTGCTGGCAGTGCACTGCGCCGGCTGCCGTTGGTCGAACAGGCTGCGGCGAACGCAGCAATAACGGCACCATTGCCGGCGAGTGGCGCTCCCGCAGCAGCCGCGGCGGTGGCGTCCAATGTCGGCGCGCGCACGGCAGCGGCCGGCACCACGGCGGTCGATCCGCAGCAGCTGCTGCGCACCACCGGCTTGCGTGCCAATGCCGATGGCGGTGGCTTCACGGTGATGCCGCGCGGCGATGATGCGCTGTTGCGCCAGGCCGGCCTGGCGCCCGGCGATGTGCTTACCCAACTCAATGGCCGCACGCTCGACGCCGAACACCTGCGCGAGCTGCAGGACGAACTGCGCGATGGCCAGACCGCCACGCTGACCTACCGCCGTGACGGCCAGACCCACACCATGACCTTGAAGCGCCCGCAATGATCGTCGTCCGTCGTCCCTGGCTGTTGTCCGCCACCTTGTTGCTCGCGCTGCCGTCGTTGACGATGCTGCCACTGCACGCCGCCGATGCACCGGCGGTGCGCATGCAGGACGTGGACCTGCGCGCCTTCATCCAGGATGTCTCGCGCGCCACCGGCATCACCTTCATCGTCGACACGCGCGTGCAGGGCTCGGTCAATGTGGCGCGTGCGCAGGCCATGTCCGAAGCCGACCTGCTGGGCATGCTGCTGGCGGTGCTGCGTGCGAATGGCTTGATTGCTGTGTCCAGCGGGCCATCGACCTACCGCATCATCCCCGACGACACCGCCGCGCAGCAGCCCGGCAGCGCGGCCAGCGGCAATCTCGGCTTCGCCACCCAGGTGTTCACGCTGCAGCGCGTGGATGCGCGCAGTGCGGCAGAGATCCTCAAGCCGCTGGTGGGACGCGGCGGGGTGATCATGGCGATGCCGCAGGGCAATAGCCTGTTGATCGCCGACTACGCAGACAACCTGCGCCGTATCCGTGGCCTGGTGGCGCAGATCGACACCGACCGCGCCGCCATCGACACGGTGACGCTGCGCAACAGCTCGGCACAGGAACTGGCACGCACGCTCACCACGCTGTTTGGCCAGGCTGGTGAGCGCAGCGCGGTGTTGTCGGTGTTGCCGGTGGAGAGCAGCAATTCGTTGATCGTGCGCGGCGACCCGGCGTTGGTGCAGCGCGTGGTACGCACCGCGCTGGATCTGGATGGGCGGGCCGAGCGCCGGGGCGATGTCAGCGTGGTGCGCCTGCAGCACGCCAGCGCCGAACAACTGCTGCCGGTGTTGCAGCAACTGGTTGGGCAAACCCCAGGTAACGAGGCGCAGCCCGGGCAAGAGACGCGCCCCACCGCCGTGGATGTGGCCGCGAGTGCAGGCGCTGCGCAGACGCAGGTGATTGCACCGGCCGCCGGCAAGCGCCCGGTGATCGTGCGCTACCCCGGTTCCAATGCCCTGATCATCAATGCCGACCCGGAAACCCAGCGCGCCTTGATGGACGTGATCCGCCAGCTCGATGTGCACCGCGAGCAGGTGCTGGTGGAAGCGATCGTGGTGGAGATCTCCGACACCGCCGCCAAGCGTCTGGGCGTGCAGCTGCTGCTGGCCGGGCGCAACGGCACCGTGCCGTTGCTGGCCACGCAGTACAGCGGCGCAGCGCCGGGCATCGTGCCGCTGGCTGCCGCGGCCGCCGGCACGCGCAGCAACAACGGGGAAGACGATTCGGTACTGGAGCAGGCGCGCAACGTGGCCGCGCAATCGCTGCTCGGATTGAGCGGCGGGCTGATCGGCCTGGCCGGGCAAAGCAACGATGCGGTGTTCGGCATGATCATCGATGCGGTCAAGAGCGACACCGGCTCCAACCTGTTGTCCACGCCGTCGATCATGACCCTGGACAACGAGCAGGCACGCATCCTGGTGGGCCAGGAAGTGCCGATCACCACCGGCGAAGTACTGGGCGCGGCCAACGACAATCCGTTCCGCACCATCCAGCGCCAGGATGTGGGCGTGGAGCTGGAGGTCCGCCCGCAGATCAATACCGCCGGTGGCATCACGTTGGCGATCAAGCAGGAAGTCTCGGCCATTGCCGGGCCGGTGAGCACGCAGTCCTCCGAGCTGGTGTTCAACAAGCGCCAGATCGAAACCCGCGTGGTGGTGGAAAACGGTGCCATCGTCGCGCTGGGCGGCTTGCTGGATCAGAACGACCGGCAGACCGTGGAGAAAGTGCCGCTGCTGGGCGATGTGCCCGGGCTGGGTGCGTTGTTCCGGCACAAGTCGCGCAACCGCGACAAGACCAACCTGATGGTGTTCATCCGCCCCACCATCATCCGCGACGCCGCCGATGCGCAGCGCATGACCGCGCCACGCTACAACTACCTGCGCGACCGGCAGCTGGCCGATGGCGACCCGGAAGCGGCCCTGGATGCGTTGGTGCGCGACTACCTGCGTGCACAGCCGCCACAGCTGCCGGCGTCCGCGCCCGCCACGCCTGCGCCGCAGCCGCCGGCACCCACCGCCGCGCCGCGCACACGCTGACAGCATGTCGACCACCACACCCACGGCCACGCTGTCGTACGCGTTTGCCAAGCGTCACGGCGTGGTGCTGCTCGGCGGCGAGAGCGCCGCGCAGGCACAGGTCGGCCTGCGCGCAGGTGGCGACGTGCAGGCCTTGATCGAAGTGCGCCGCGTGCTCGGCGTGCCGTTGCAGGTGCGCACGTTGGCACCGGCGGTGTTCGATCGGCATGTGTCGGAAATCTATGCCGATGCCGGGCTGGAGCAGGGCATGCCGGTGGAAGCGCTGGACCTGCACGGCAGTCTGGATTCGCTGATCGAAGACATCCCCACCGCCGATCTGCTCGACAGCCAGGACGATGCGCCGATCATCCGCCTGATCAACGGCATCATCGCCGAGGCCGCACGCCTGGGCGCGTCCGACGTGCATCTGGAATCGTACGAGTCGCGCCTGCGCGTGCGCTTGCGCGTGGACGGCGTGATGCGCGAAGCGGCCACCTTGCCGGGGCGGATCGCGCCGTTGCTGGTCTCGCGCGTCAAGGTGATGGCGCGCCTGGATATCGCAGAGAAACGCATCCCGCAAGATGGCCGGGTGTCATTGGCCATGGGCGCCAAGGCGCTGGATGTGCGCGTTTCCACTTTGCCCACCCGTGGCAGCGAACGCGTGGTGCTGCGTATCCTGGACAAGGAGCAGGGCACTTTATCGCTGACCCAGCTGGGCATGCCCGCCGGTGTGATGGGTGCGGTGCAACGTGCGCTGCAGGTGCCCAACGGCATCGTGCTGGTGACCGGGCCCACCGGCTCGGGCAAGACCACCACACTGTATGCCGGGCTGAGCCTGCTCAACGACGGTTCGCGCAACATCCTCACTGTCGAAGACCCGGTGGAATACGCCATCGACGGGGTTGGCCAGACCCAGGTCAATGCGCGCGTGGGCATGACCTTTGCCGCCGGCCTGCGCGCAATCCTGCGTCAGGACCCGGACGTGGTGATGATCGGCGAGATCCGCGATACCGAAACCGCGCAGATCGCCGTGCAGGCCAGCCTCACCGGCCACCTGGTGCTGTCCACCGTGCACACCAACGATGCGGTGGGTGCGGTCACGCGCCTGCGCGACATGGGCATCGAACCATTCCTGCTGGCCTCCAGCCTGCGCCTGATCCTGGCACAGCGGCTGGTGCGCCGGCTGTGCACGCAGTGCCGCACGCCACGGCCGCTGGATGCGGCCACCACGCAGATGCTGGGCGCGTCTACCGATGCGGTGATCTACAGCGCCGCCGGCTGCCCGGCCTGTCACCACAGTGGCTATGTCGGGCGCGTGGGGATCTACGAAGCCATCACCGTCGACGACACCGTGCGCCGGCTGATCGGCGACAACGCCGACGAAGACGCATTGGCCGCCGCGGCCTTCGTACGTGCGCCGCGCCTGGGCGACGCCGCGCGCGCGGCCGTGCTGCAAGGCGTGACCACGCTGGAAGAAGCCTTGCGCGTCACCCGTCAGCAGGACGAGGCGCATGGCGAAGTTTGATTACACCGTGCTGGACCTGCACGGCCGCAATCGCCACGGCGTGATCAGCGCCGACAGCGTGCGCAGTGCGCGCAGCTTGCTGGAGCAGCGCCAATGGGTGCCGTTACGGGTGGAGCCGGCAGCGGCTACCACGCCGATGCGCGCGGCGCGCTTCAGCGGCAAGGATCTGGTGTTGTTCACCCGCCAGCTCGCCACGTTGGTGGACACCGCCCCGCTGGAAGAAGCGCTGCGCACCATCGGCACCCAGTCCGAGCGCCGCGGCGTGCGCGCAGTCACCGGGCAGACGCATGCCTTGGTGGTCGAAGGTTTCCACCTGTCCGATGCGATGGCGCGCCAGGGCACTGCCTTCCCGCCGCTGTACCGCGCGATGGTGGCGGCCGGCGAAAGCGCCGGGGCCTTGCCGCAGGTGCTCGAGCGCCTGGCCGACCTGCTCGAGCGCCAGGCGCAGGTGCGCAGCAAGCTGCAATCCGCACTGGTGTACCCGGCAGCGTTGGCAATGACTGCCGGCGTGGTGGTCATCGTGCTGATGACCTTTGTGGTGCCCAAGGTGGTGGACCAGTTCGATTCGATGGGCCGCGCACTGCCGTGGCTCACCCGCGCGGTCATCGCGCTCTCGCAGTTTCTGCTGCATGCCGGCATTCCATTGCTGGTGGCTGGCGTGATCGCTGCGGTGGTGGCCGTGCAGGTGCGCAAGCGCCCGCCGGTGCGGCTGGCGCTCGACCGGGCAATCCTGCGCGCGCCGCTGCTGGGGCGCCTTCTGCGCGACCTGCATGCCGCACGCATGGCGCGCACCCTGGCGATCATGGTCAACAGCGGCTTGCCGTTGATGGAAGGGCTGATGATCGCCGCGCGCACCGTGGACAACCATGCGCTGCGCCTGGCCACCGACAGCATGGTCACCGCCATCCGCGAAGGCGGCAGCCTGGGCGCGGCGATGAAGCGCGCGGGCGTGTTTCCACCCACCTTGTTGTACATGGCCTCCAGCGGCGAAAACAGCGGGCGCCTGGCGCCGATGCTGGAACGTGCCGCCGACTATCTGGAGCGCGAATTCGAGTCGTTCACCACTGCGGCGATGAGCCTGCTGGAGCCGCTGATCATCGTGCTGCTGGGCGGCGTGGTGGCAGTGATCGTGTTGTCCATCCTGCTGCCCATTTTGCAATTCAACACCTTGGCACTCGGCTGATGGCAGCCGCGTATTCGGAGAGTCTTATGTCGCGTATGTCGTTTCGCCGCGTTTCCCCGTGCACTGCCTCACGCCGTGCGGCACGCGGGTTCACCCTGGTCGAGTTGATGGTGGTCATCGTCATCATCGGCTTGCTGGCCACGGTGGTGATGATCAACGTGATGCCCAGCCAGGACCGCGCCATGGTGGAAAAGGCGCGCGCCGATGTCGCCGTGCTGGAGCAGGCGCTGGAAACCTATCGCCTGGACAACCTCACCTATCCCAGCACCGAGCAGGGCCTGCAGGCCTTGTTGAGCGCGCCCGGCGGCCTGAGCCGGCCGGAACGCTACCGCCAGGGCGGCTACATCCGCCGGCTGCCGGAAGACCCGTGGGGACATGCCTACCAATACCGCCGTCCCGGGCGCAGCGGCGGCTTCGATGTGTATTCGTTCGGCGCCGATGGTGCCGAAGGCGGCGATGCCGACAACGCCGATATCGGCAACTGGCGCTGAGTCGCAGGGATGGCCGCGCGCGCGCTGGCATCGAGTGGCTCCCGTGCGCCGCAAACACGCATGCGCGCCGCGCTCCCGTGCGCGTGCAATGCACGGGGTTTCACCCTGCTCGAAGTGCTCGCCGTGCTGGTGATCACCGCGCTGGCCAGCACCGTGGTGCTGCTGACCCTGCCCGACACGCAGCGCACGCTGCCCGACCAGGCCGATGTGCTGGCCACCGCGCTGTCGCATGCGCGCGATGAGGCCATCCTGAGCCTGCGCATGACCGAGGTGGTGCTCAGCGCCGGGGGCTATGCCTTCCGCCGCCAGGCACGTGAGCGCTGGGTGGCGCTGGACCAGGTGCCGTTTACGCCCGTGCAATGGCCGGAAGGGGTACGCACGCAGCTGCCGGAGGGTGCGACGCAGGTGAGCGTGCGTTTCGACCCGACTGGCGCCGCCACGCCGCAGCGCCTGGCGTTGGGGCAGGGCCAGCAACGCGTGCAGGTGGTAGTGGATGCAGTGGGCACGGTGCGGGTCGATGCAGCGGCGCGCTGACACCCAAGCAGGGTTCTCGCTGCTGGAATTGCTGGTCGCCTTGGCGATCTTCGGCATGGCGGTGGTGGGGTTGTTGAACCTGTCCGGCGAAAGCACGCGCACCGCGGTGATTCTGGAAGAGCGCGCGCTTGCCGCAGTGGTGGCGGAAAACCAGGCGATTGAAGCACTGCTTGTGCCGGCGGCCATTGCCGCGGTACCTGCCGCAGGGCAGGAATCAGCCGGTGCGCGCGGCTGGGACTGGAAGCGCACGGCAACACCCGCCGGGCAGGGCATGCTGCGCATCGCTGTCAGCGTGCACGCGGCCGGGCAGGCGCAGGAACTGGCCAGCCTGCAGGTCGTGCGGAGTACCGAGTGATGCGCCTGCGCCGCGCCGCTGGTTTCACCTTGATTGAACTGCTGGTGGCGTTGGCGGTGTTTGCGTTGGTGGCTGCCGCGGCAGTGGGGGTGTTGCGGCAAAGCATCGAGCAGCGCGCTGCGGTGCAGGCGCGGCTGCAGCAGCTGCGCGATTTCCAGATTGCGCACGGGTTGCTACGCAGTGATCTGCAACAGGCCGCGGTGCGGCGCACGCGTGGCAGTGATGGCGTGCCTGCGCGGACTGCCTTTGTGGCCACACCACCCGGCGCACAAGGCCCGCTGCTGGCGTTCGTGCGACGCGGTTGGAGCAATCCGGATCAGGCGCCGCGTGCATCGCTGCAGTACGTGGAATACCGGCTGGTGGAGGACCGGCTCGAGCGCAGCGCACGTCCAGCGCTGGATGGTGCAGTGACCGGCGCACCACAGGTACTGCTGCGTGGCGTGCGTGCGGCCACCGTGGGGTTTCATTACCGCGCGCAATGGAGCGATGGCTGGAGCGGTGGTGTGGCGGCGCTGCCGGATGCGGTGGCACTGGAGCTGGAAATGCAGGACTGGGGCCGCGTGCGGCAATTGTTCCTGGTGCCGGAGGGGCGCGAATGAGCAGGTTTGGGGGGGCTCACCGGCAGCGCGGCGTGGCCTTGCTCACCGTGTTGCTGTTGGTGGCAGTGATGACCGTGCTGATGGTTGCGGTGCTGGATGACTTGCGCTTTGGCTTGCGCCGCAGCGGGAACGGCGAGGCCATGACGCAGGCGCAGTGGTACGCACTGGGTAGCGAAGCATTTGCGCGCCAGCGACTGCAGACCCTGTCCAGGCGCGACCCGCTGCGCACCACGCTGGACGGCGGGTGGGATGACCAACCGCTCAGCTTTCCGCTGGAGGGCGGCAGCGTGCAATTGCGCCTGCGCGACCGCGGCAGTTGCTTCAACCTCAACAGCGTGGTGTTCGGTGCGGCCGAGCAATGGCAACGCAGCGAAGAAGGCGTGCGCCAGTACGTGGCCTTGTTGCGCACGCTCGGCATCGCGCCGGCGCAGGCCGATGCGCTGGCCGATGCCCTGGTGGACTGGATCGACAGTGACCAGCAACCCGGCGCACAGGGCGCAGAGGACGCCGCATATCTGCAGTCTGCGCTGCCGCTGCGCACCGGCGACACCTTGCTGGCGGGTGTGAGCGAACTACGCGCCATCGCCGGCTACACACCTGCGTTGCTGACGCGCCTGCAGCCGCATGTGTGTGCGCTGCCGAGCGGGCGCCTGTCGCAGGTGAACATCAACACGCTGCGCGCCACCGATGCGGCCGTGCTGGTGGCCATCGCCGAAGGCACGCTGGACCTGGGCGCGGCGCGCCGCCTCATTGCCGCGCGCCCGGCCGGCGGCTGGCGCGACGTGCAGGCGTTCTTCCGCCAGCCGGCATTGCTGCAGGTCACCGTGCCCGATGCGATGTACGAACAGATCGTGCTGCGCACCGAATATTTTGCGCTCTACAGCCAGGTCGACTACGCGGGTGCCGAGGTCATGCTGGAAGCGTTGCTGCAACAAGCGCCAGCCGGGCGGATCCGCCTGGTGGCGCGCCAATGGAGTTCCGATCAATGAGTACCACCTTGCTGTTGCTGCCGGCCGATGCAGGCGCAGCCGCCACCGCCGTGCATGTGGATGGGCAGGGGCATGTGCGCGTCCATGGCACAGCTGCGTCGACCCCAGCCGCGGCGCGCACGGTGCTGGTGGTGCCGGGCACGCAGGTGCACTTGCGCTGGCTGGCCCTGCCCGGACGCAGCCCGGCGCAATCGTTGGCAGCTGCGCGCCTGCAGCTGGCCGAGCATCTGGCCAGCGATGTCAGCACGCTGCATGTGGTGATTGCCGCCAACGCGCAGGCCGATGGCACGCGCCTGGTGGCCGCAGTGGAGCAGGCAACCCTGCACCAGTGGCTGGAACGTGCCGCGCAGCACGGCATCGTGCCCGACAGCGTGGTGCCGGAGTGTCTGCTGCTGCCCACGGTGGACGCTGATGCGCCACCGACGGTTGTGCAGTGGGACGGGCGTTGGCTGGTGCGCGGCGCACGCCTGGCCTGCAGCCTGGAGCCGGAGACCGCACAGCTGGTGCTCGATGCACAGGGCCATCCGTCGCCTGACCCGCCTCTGGAGGATCCAACGCAAGTCATTGCCATCTTCGCCCGCCATGTCGCGCACGCCCCGATCGAATTGCGTCAGCACGCCTTCGCACGCGCCACGCCGCAGCGGCGCGGGCTGACGCCGCGCAGGCTCGCATGGCTTGGCGTGTTGCTGCTGATCTCGCCGCTGCTGTTGCTGGGTGCACAGGCACTGCGTTATGAGATCGGCGCGCAGCTGTTGCAGCGCCGCGCTGTGGCGGTGCAGGGCGTGCAAGCCACCGGCGCACCGCCGGTGTCGGCCGATGCATTCGCAGCGCAGCTCGCCGCGGTGATCGCCGCGGTCGATAGCGTGCCCGGTGCCGAGCTCGACACCCTTGCGTATCAGCAAGCGCAGCCAGTGCGCGCAACGCTGGTGCATGACGATGACGCGCAATTGCAGCAACTGCTGGCACGCTTGCGCAGCGCCGGCTGGCAGGTGCGCCCGGGCAGCAGCCAGGCGGTCGAGACCAGGCTGCAGACCCCCTTGGAATTGGAGCCACCCCGATGACCGCCTTGCGACACCGCAGCCATCGTTGGTGGCAACAGCGCGCACCGCGCGAGCGCGTGATGCTGGCCGTGATGGGCGCGGCAATCGCTGCCTTCATGGCGTGGTACGCCATCCTCGTGCCGCTGCGGCAATGGCGCAGCACAGCGCAGGCGCGCTATGACACCGCCGCACAAGCCCTGCTCGACGCACAGGGCCGGCAACGCAGCGCGGTGGTGACCTTGGCGGACATCCTGCAGGCCGCACGCGATGCTGGTGTTGCCATTGGCCCTGCGCCGCGTGCGGTCGCCGGCGCAGTCGAACTGCAGATCGATGCCGTCAACAGCCCGGCGTTATTCGCTTGGCTGGAACGCCTGCGCACTGCGCATGGCTTAGCCCCCACGCAACTGCAGATCACCCGCCACGCGCAGCAGTTGCAGGTGCGCTGTCGCTTCGAGGGCATCACGCCATGAGGCTGCTGCGCTGGTCGTTGCTGGTGCTCGGTGTGCTGATCGCCATTGTCATTGCCACCTTGCCGTTGCGGTGGGTGCTGCCTGCACAGTCGCTGCCGATCGCGGTGCTGGAGGCACAAGGCTCGATCTGGAACGGCAGCTTGCGCGGCGTCACCTGGAAGGCGCAGCCCATCGGCGATGTGCAGGTGGCCCTGCAGCCGTGGCCGCTGGTGCGCGGCGAGCAGCGCGTGCGGCTCGCCACGTCCACGGCAGCGCTCATCGCCCTGCAGGGTGCGCGCCACGGCATCGACCAAGGCAATGGGCGCGTGCTGCTGCGCCAACCCGGTGGCATCACCTTGCTGGATCTGGCAGTGGACCTGCGGCAGGTGCAGGCCGTGTTCGACGCCACCCGCTGCGTACAGGCCGCAGGAGAGGTGACGGTGCAGATCGTGCCAACCAGCGCTGGCGAAGCGGTCGGCCTGCTGCCGCTGCGCCTGCGCGGCAGCCCGCGCTGCAATGACGCTGCGGTGGAACTTGCACTGCAGCCAGATGGCGGGATGCCCGATGGCATGCAGCTCAGCGCGGAGTTGCGCCTGCAACACGACGGCCACTGGCAATGGCGCACCCAGGTCGACCCCGGCAGCGACACCGCCCTGCACCTCGGTCTGCAATTGCTGGGGTTTGTGCCAACGCAGGAGCGCCGCCTGCTTCGTGTTGATCAGGGCACGCTGTAACGGCGCGCCATCCACGTAGCCGGCTGCACGTTTTCTACCGATGGGATGGAGGACGGACGCGCCCTGCCAGACAGCGCGCTGGTCTGTGCAGCGGCTGAATTGGTCTGCTTCCACTCACCTTGAGTGGCCGCGAAACGCCAGCCAACGCCATAGCTCGAAGGGCTAACCGTCCCGTCTCCTCACTGATCTTCCGTGGCTACCCATCGCTTTCTTTGGGCGCGGCGCCATGACAGATGACAGGCCTACCCGTCGCGTCCGGGCACAGGGCTGGTATGCCGACGCCGATTGGTACTATATTGGACCTAACGAATCCTGCCAGGTGAGAACACCCATGGCCAAGGCCAACGCGGAGGGGGACAAGCGACTGGACGACCTGCGTCTTGACGCCTCCGCGCCCACACCGCTGTACCTGCAGCTGGCCGCCAAGCTCGGCGAGGCGATCCGCGGTGGTCACTGGAAGGCCGGCGAAGCGCTGCCCGCCGAGCGCCAGCTGTGCGAGCGGCTGCAGATTTCGCGGGTCACCTTGCGCCAGGCGGTGGATGCGCTGGTCGAGCAGGGCCTGGTCTCGCGCCGCCAGGGCGCCGGCACGTTTGTCACCTCGCACATCCAGCACCAGCTCAGCGGCTTGACCAGTTTCAGCGAGACGCTGCGCATCAAAGGCTACGAGCCCGGCACCAAGTGGCTGGAACGGCGCCTGCGGCCCGCGCATGGCGAGGAAATCCTGCGCCTGGGGTTGTCGCCGGATGCGGCGGTCGCCTCGCTCACCCGCCTGCGCAGCGCCGATGACCGCGTCATGGCCTACGAGCACGCCGTATTGCCGCAGCGCGTGGTCGCCGACCCGGAGCAGGTGGGCGATTCGCTCTACAGCTTTCTCGATGCGCAAGGCACCCCGGTGGTGCGTGCGCTGCAGTACTTCCGCGCGATCAATCTGCCGGCACGGCTGGCCGAACACCTGCGCATGAAGACCGGCGAGGCGATCCTGCATGTGGTGCGCGTGGGCTACACCCGCGACGGCAGCGCGATCGAACTCACCGACACCTATTGCCACAACGACTTCTACGACTTCGTCGCCGAACTGCGCCGCTGACGCCCACGGCATCCCCCCGCACGACAACCTAGAGCCAGCCGATCCATGACTACCGCCAGGCCCGCAAATCCCGTTGTCTCGATCGCCATCGTCGGCGTGCTGTTTTTCATCATCGGCTTTTTCACCTGGATCAACGGGCCGCTGATCACCTTCGTGCGGCTGGCATTCGATCTCAACGAGGTCAATGCGTTCCTGGTGCTGATGGTGTTCTACCTGTCGTACTTTTTCCTGGCGCTGCCCTCGTCGTGGATCCTCAAGCGCACCGGCATGAAAAAAGGCCTGGCGCTGAGCCTGGTGGTGATGGCGCTGGGCGCGGCAGCGTTCGGGCAATTCGCCACGCAACGCTGGTATCCGGGCGCACTGGCCGGCCTGTTCGTGATCGGTAGTGGTCTGGCGCTGTTGCAGACCGCGATCAACCCATACATCAGCATTCTCGGGCCGATCGAAAGTGCGGCGCGGCGCATCGCGCTGATGGGCATCTGCAACAAGATTGCCGGCATCCTGGCACCGATCCTGATCGGCTCGCTGGTGCTGCACGGCATCGGCGATCTCTCCACCCAGGTGGCCGCAGCCGATGCGGCGACCAAGCAGCAACTGCTCAACGCGTTTGCCGCCAAGATCCATGCACCGTATCTGGTGATGTCCGGCGTGTTGCTGGTGCTGGCGGTGGGCGTGTTGTTCTCGCCGCTGCCCGAACTCAAGGCCTCCGAAGCCAATGCCACGCCGGGCAGCGCTGGCGCGGCGCAGAAGTCCAGCATCTTCCAGTTCCCGCATCTGTGGCTGGGCGTGTTGTGCCTGTTCGTGTATGTCGGTGTGGAAGTGATGGCCGGCGATGCCATCGGCACCTACGGCCACGGCTTCAATCTGCCGCTGGACAGCACCAAGCTGTTTACCTCCTACACGCTGGGCGCAATGTTGCTGGGCTATATCGCCGGCCTGGTGCTGATTCCGCGGGTGATTTCGCAGGCGCGCTACCTGAGCGTGTCTGCGCTGCTGGGCGTGCTGTTTTCGCTGGGGGCGCTGTTCACCCACGGCTATGTGTCGGTGGGGTTCGTGGCCGCGCTCGGTTTTGCCAACGCCATGATGTGGCCGGCGATCTTTCCGCTGGCCATCCGCGGCCTGGGCCGGTTCACCGAGATCGGTTCGGCGTTGCTGGTGATGGGCATTGCCGGCGGCGCGATCATTCCGCAGCTGTTCGCCATTCTCAAACAGCATTACGACTTCCAGGTGGTGTTCGCCGCACTGATGGTGCCGTGCTACCTGTACATCCTGTTCTATTCGCTGCGCGGCCACCGTGTGGGGCTGCCGGCTCAACCGAAATGAGTGACGCGGCATGATGCGTTCAGACGAACAAGGCACGAGTATGCGCAGGCCCACCATCAAAGATGTCGCCGAGCGCGCCAAGGTCTCCTTGAAGACCGTGTCGCGCGTGATCAACAACGAACCGTCAGTGATGCAGGCCACGCGTGCGCGCGTGCTGCGTGCCATCGCCGATCTCGATTACGAACCCGATCCGTCCGCGCGCAACCTGCGCAGCGGCACGCCGTTCGTGATCGGCCTGGTCTACGACAACCCCAACCCGTACCACATCATCGGCATCCAGAACGGCGTGTTGGCCGCCTGCCGCGAAACCGGGTTCGGGTTGCAGATCCATCCCTGCGATTCCACTTCGCCGCTGCTGGCCGAAGAACTGGCCGAATGGGTGCAGCGCTCGCGCCTGGCCGGCGTGGTGCTGACCGCGCCGATGTCCGAGCGCCCCGAATTGCTGGCCGGCCTGGCCGCGCGCGGCATCAAGAGCGTGCGCATCATCGCCTCCACCACCGACCCGGGCGATGGGCCGTGCGTGTACATCGACGACCGCGATGCCGCCTATGAAATCACCGAGCATCTGATCCAGCTTGGGCACCAGCGCATCGGCTTTTTGTGGGGCGGCCCGCAGCACCGCTCCAGCGGCGAGCGCTACGCCGGTTATGAAGCTGCGTTGAAGGATTACGGCATCAGCCTGGACAAGCACCTGGTGATACCGGGCGACTACACCTTCGACGATGGGTTTCGTGGTGCGCGCCGGTTGTTGTCGCTGCGCGAGCCGCCCACGGCCATCTTCGGCAGCAATGACGAGATCGCCGCCGGCGTGCTGGCCGCGGCCAAGTCCACCGGCATGAACGTGCCGTACCAGTTGTCGATCGCTGGATTCGAAGACAGCCCGTTCTCACGGCAGTCGTGGCCGGCGTTGACCACCGCCAAGCAGGCCACCGAAGACATCGCGCGGCACGCCGCACGCCTGCTGATCAGCCAGTTGCGCAGCGACGCCTACGACGACCAGCCCGCGCAACTGCAGAACCGCGGCTTCGTGCCGCAGTTGGTGGTGCGCGGCTCCACCGCACCGGCGCAACCGCCGGCCGCCAAGTCCCCCTCCCCCGAATCCGCCTGAGCTCCGATGAATCTCCCCCAGGAAACCGACACCTTGATGTTCCGCGAGGCGGCCGAAACCGCCGACGTGGTCGCTGCACAGTTCGCGCGTAATGCCGACACCATCGCCACGTTGGCGCAGTCGCTGCGCGAGAACCCGCCGCCGTTCGTGGTGACCTGCGCGCGCGGCAGTTCCGATCACGCCGCCACCTACGCCAAGTACCTGTTCGAAACCCAGCTTGGCATCGTCACCGCGTCGGCTTCGCCCTCGGTGGGCTCGGTCTATGTGGCGCCGTTGCAGCTGCGCGGCGCGCTGTACATCGTGATTTCGCAATCGGGCAAGAGCCCGGACCTGCTGCGCAATGCCGAAGCCGCCAAGGCCGCCGGTGCGCGCGTGGTGGCGCTGGTCAACGTGGAAGATTCGCCGTTGGCGCAGCTGGCCGAGGTGGTGATTCCGCTCGGTGCCGGCCCGGAAAAGAGCGTGGCCGCGACCAAGAGCTATCTCGCCTCGCTCGCCGCTGTGCTGCACCTGGGCGCGGTGTGGAAGAACGACCCCGCATTGCTCGCCGCCGTGCAGCAGCTGCCGCAGCAGCTGCGCAGCGCCTGGCAGGCGGATTGGTCCGCACTCACCAGCGGCTTGAAGCCGGCGCACAACCTGTTCGTACTCGGCCGTGGCCTGGGCCTGGGCGCGGCGCAGGAAGCCGCGCTGAAGTTCAAGGAAACCTGCGGCCTGCACGCCGAGGCCTACAGCTCGGCCGAGGTCAAGCATGGCCCGATGGCCTTGGTGGGCCCGGGCTTCCCGGTGCTGGTGTTCGCGCAGCCGGATGAAACCGGCGCAGGCACGCGCGCCCTGGCGGAAGAATTTCGTGCACGTGGCGCGCAGGTGTGGCTGGCCGCGCCCGATGGCGACCTGCCGCTGGCCGATGCCGCACACCCGGCGTGCGCACCGTTGCTCACCGTGCAGAGCTTCTACCGCGCCATCAACGCGCTGGCTCTGCAGCGCGGGCATAACCCCGATCTGCCGCCGCATTTGAACAAGGTCACGGAAACGGTTTGAACATGGATGCTTCCCCGATTCAAGCGCTCTGGAATGCACGCGTGCTCACCGATGACGGCCTGCAGGACGGCCTGGCCGTGTTGCTGGACGGCGCGCAGATCCAGGCCGTTGTCGCGGCCGACGATGCGCGCGTGGCGCAGGCCGGCACGCGCGTGGATCTGGGTGGCGCCACCCTGCTGCCCGGCTTCATCGACATCCAGGTCAATGGCGGCGGCGGGGTGTTGTTCAACAACGCCTGCACGCCGCAGGCGCTGGCGACGATCGCCGCAGCGCATCGCCGCTACGGCACCACCGGCATGTTGCCCACGCTGATCAGCGACACCGCCGAGGTGATGGCCGAGGCCATCGCCGCCACGCGTCAGGCGATCGCACAGGGCGTGCCAGGCGTGCTCGGGATTCATCTGGAAGGCCCGTACCTGAGCCCGGCGCGCAAGGGCACCCACGACGCACAGAAGTTCCGCGTGCCCGACGCGCACGAGATCGCGGTGGACACCTCGCTGGACAACGGCGTCACCCTGATCACGCTCGCGCCCGAGCGCGTGCCGCTGGACGACATCCGCGCCTTTGTCGCCGGTGGTGCAGTTGTGTTTGCCGGCCATACCGCCGCCACCTACGAACAGGCGCGCGACGGCATTGCCGCCGGTGTCCGCGGCTTCACCCATCTGTACAACGCGATGTCGCCACTGGCCGGGCGCGAGCCCAACGCCGTGGGCGCCGCGCTGGAAGATCCCGCGGTGTGGTGCGGCGTCATCGTGGACGGCGTGCATGTGCATCCTGCCAGCCTGCGCGTGGCGCTTGCCGCCAAGCCGCACGGCAAGCTGCTGCTGGTCACCGACGCCATGCCGATGGTCGGCGCCGACAGCCCCAGCTTCGATCTGTACGGCGAAACCATCACCGCCATCGACGGCGTGGTACGCAATGCCGCCGGTGCGCTTGCCGGCTCCGCGCTGGACATGGCCACCGCGGTGCGCAACAGCGTGCAATGGCTGGGCGTGGATCTGGCCGAAGCCGCGCGCATGGCGTCCACTTATCCGGCGCAGTGCATCGGCCTGGGCGAGCGCCTGGGCCGCATCGCACCGGGTTACCAGGCCGACCTGGTGCTGGTGGATGCGGATGTGCAGGTGTTGGCGACCTGGGTGGCCGGGCAGCGCGAGTAAGCGTGCGTGCCGGTGCGTGGATCCATGCTGCGCGGCGAGTTGCCGCAGCCGCATGGATTCGCAGCACTTCTGCAGCAGAAGTCGAGCGCTTTCTGGTGAGAGCGTTGCGTACGAGTACGCGCCACATCAAAGCGTGCAAACACTTTGCATCGCAACATCTGCGTGCGCAGCCTTATGGCATCACGGTTCCATGCGCAGTGGTCTGCCTGCACACCAAAAAGAATGCGATGGTGATCACGTCGTCATTCCGTTATCTGCGTTGAATTCGACGAATTACACATAAATCAGGCTGTTTTTGTCGTTGAGTTGACAGCACGGCTTGCGGGAGGCACCTTCGCTGATAACGTTGTCAGCGAACAGGAGCACGCTCCGAATTCATGCAGACGTTGCCGCCGATCATGCATCGGTCTGGCGCCTTGACCCGCACGCCACGAGGCAGTGCGGGACGCTGCTCGCATCCGGCACAGGGGACGGATTGCGGGCATGGCACGCGCATCGCGCGTTCTTGCGCAACTCACCGGTTGCGACGTATCAGCCTAGAGGTCCACGCAATGGTGTATCCCCGTGTGTTCGAGTTGTCCGGTCATGGCCTGTGTCATGCGCGTGCACCGCATCGTTCGCCACTGAGCGCAGCGGTCCGTGGTTTGCTGTTGGGTGGCGCGGCTTTTGCCAGCACTGCGGCACTTCCCGCATTCGCACAGGAACAGCCTGCACCCGCCCAGCAACAGGCACCCGCGCAAACCAATCCATCGGTCTCCACCTTGGATGAGATCAAGGTGGTGGGCTATCAGGCCAGTCTCGGCAAGGCGCTCAATGTCAAGCGCAATGCCGATGCCATCGTCGATGCGATCAGCGCCGAAGACATCGGCAAATTCCCCGACACCAACGTCGCCGAGTCGCTGTCGCGGCTATCCGGCATCACCGTGGACCGCCAGTTCGGCGAAGGCGAAAAAGTCAGCATCCTCGGTACCGACCCGGCACTCAACCGCGTGTTGCTCAATGGTCAGACCATCGCCTCCACCAGCTGGGGTGGCGACCCCAACGACCCGGACAGCCGCTCGTTCAACTACAGCACGCTGGCACCGGAAGTGGTGGGCCTGATGGAGGTCTACAAGACTCCTGAGGCGCGCATCGATGAGGGCTCGATCGGTGGCACCGTGATCGTGCACACGCGCAAGCCGCTGGAGCTGGAGCGCAACACGCTCACCGGCACCGTGAGCTACGGGTACAACGATCGTTCCGAAGAAGGCAAGCCCAATGCCTCCGCGTTGTATAGCTGGAAAAACCAGGATGAAACGCTCGGCGTGCTCACCTCGGTGATGCATTCGCAACGCGTGCTGCGCCGCGACGGTGTGGAGATCTTCGGCTATGACGATGTGGCAGGCGCGGGCTTTCCCGCTGCCGTGGTCGGTAACAACACCGGGGTGTTTCCCACCTCGATCAACACCGCCTTGTTTCAGCAGACGCGTAAGCGCGATGGCGTCAGCGCCGCACTGCAGTGGAAGCCGGATGCAGACTTCGAGCTCAACCTGACCGGCCTGTACGTCAAGGAAAGCTTCGACAACTACAACCAGAGCCGCTACGGCTATTGGGGCTCCACGCCTGGTGATGCGCAAGCGCTGGGGTTCGAAAACGGCATCGCCACCTCCGGCACCTTCGGCGACCAATCCAACACCTATCTCGACGGCTACCTGCGCAACAGCGAGGTCAGTACCGGCAGCATCCACCTGCGCGCCGACTGGCATGGCGATGGCTGGAATGCCTCCAGCCAGGTGGGCTACACCAGCTCGCAAGGCGGCGCCGAACGCATCTACGGCATCCAGTTCCGCAACCTGGCCGGCTATAGCTACAACATCGACGGGCGCCGCACCGCGATGGACTACAGCACCGACCCCACCAACGCGGCAGCGATGCAACTCAACAATGCCTCGGCCAGCCATAGCCCGCAGTACGACAAGGAACGCTACCTGCAGCTGGACTTCGACCATGCGGTGGAGTGGGGCCCGTTTACGCAGATTCTCACCGGCATCAAGCTCACCAATCACGCCACCGGGCAGTCCTCGTACAGCCGCACCTGGAACCCGAACGATGGCAGCACGCTGGCCGCGTTCTCGCCGGGCACCACGCCCTCCGGCTATCTGGACGGGCTATCGACCAGTGCCGACATGCAGCGCTGGTCGACGATCAACAGTGGCGCCATCAGCCAGTACATCGGCGGGCTCGAAGGCGATGAAGGCTTGCCGATCAGCTATGCGGGCAACTACAGCATCGAAGAACAGAACCGCGCCTGGTTCCTGCAGGGCAATTTCTCCGGCGAGCGTTATCGCGGCAACATCGGTGTGCGCTATGTGCATACGCGCGACTCCACCGATGGCTATAGCTACGCACCGGGCGGTGGCTATACGCCGGTGAATTTCCTGAGCAGTTATGGCAAGTGGCTGCCGGCGTTCAACATTGCCTACGACCTGCGCGACGATCTGATCATGCGCTTCGCCGCCTCCAAGGTCATCGCGCGGCCGCGCTACACCAACATGACCCCGTACGTGGCCACCGACGACACCACGCTGACCGCCTCCACCGGCAACCCCGGCTTGAGCCCGTACGAGTCGACCAACCTCGGCGCATCGCTGGAGTGGTACTTCACCGACAGCAGCGTGCTCAGCGGCGAATTCTTCTCGCGCGATATCTCCAACTACATCCTCACCACCGTGCAGGACCGGGTGTTCTTCAACAATGCCACCGGCGGCTCCAGCACCTACCAGACCTCGGTACCGACCAATGCCGGCGATGCCAAGGTGCGCGGTGTGGCGGTCAATCTGCAGCACAACTTCGGCAATGGCTTCGGCGTGGTGGCCAACTACACCTATTCCGATTCCAACACCGATGGCGACTACAGCCTGCCGTACAACTCGCGCAATGCGTACAACATCAGCCCGTACTACGAGCAGGGCAAGTGGAGTGCACGCGTCAACCTGGGCTGGCGTTCGGAATACTTCACCCAGATCGGGCGGCTCAACGGGCAGCAGATGACCGATGCGTTTACCCAGGTGGATGCGTCGGTGGGCTATCAGGCCACCGAGCGGCTGCGCGTGGCGCTGGAAGCCACCAATTTGCTGGATGAGACCTACTTCAGCTACATCGGCAACAAGAACCAGCCGTACTACCTGTACAAGAATGGCCGCTCCTTCATGCTGAGCCTCAACTTCAAGCTGTAGCTGTACCACCTGGCAAACGCCGGCTGCAGGCGGGCATTTGCCAGGTGAGTGTCACCGAGTGGGTGTCACCGATACGGGTTGGCCTGCAGTGTGGCCGCGCGGCGCCCAAACCGCGCGTCGATCCCGCGCTCACTGACGCAAGCTGCGCGCCTGTGCAATGGCGGTGATGCGCGCACTAGCCAATGCCTCGCCAATCTGGGGGCCCTGCAGGCCTTCTGCCGCAAGATCACGCGCATTGATCGCCAGCGCCGCGGCGTGCACACGCTGCAGTTCCGGCCCTTGCGGGTATGCGGCTTCTTCGCTGCCCAGCCGGCCGCGCTTGTCCGCCTCACAGACCAGCGCCAGTTGGGCGATGCGCTCCGGCCGACGGAAGCCGTCGCAGCGCACCAGCAGCTCATGCACGGTGCGGTCGCGCAGTTCTGGCAAGCGATGCACGTTGAGATGTTCGCGGCAGGCGGTCACCGCAAGCTGTCGATAGTCCTGCGGCACTTTCAGCCGCTCGCACAGCGCCTGCAACGGTGCTACGCCGCGCTGCTCATGCATCACATGGCGCGGCCATTGCTCCGGCGGGGTCAGCGCCTTGCCCAGGTCATGGGTGAGCGCTGCAAATCCCACCAGCGCATCGCCGGGCGCAAGTCGCGCAGCCATGTCGCTGACCATCTCCTGGTGCACGCCGGTATCCACTTCCGGATGGAACTCGGCACGCTGCGGTACGCCGTACAACGCATCGAGCTCGGGCAGGATGGCGCGCAGCGCGCCGGTGTCGTGCAAGGTGCGCAGGAACGCGGAAGGCTGCGCACTGGCCAACACGCGGCGCAGCTCCTGCCACACGCGTTCGGGCACCAGGCTGTCCAGTTCGCCGCTGTCGGCCATCTCGCGCATCAGCGCGGCGGTTTCCGGCGCAATGCTAAACCCCAGCGGCGCCAACCGTGCCATGAAGCGCGCCGCACGCAGCACGCGCACCGGGTCTTCCACAAAGGCCGGGCCCACATGCCGCAACACGCGTTGCTGCAGATCGCGTACGCCGCCATACGGGTCGAACACCTCGCCGCTGGCTTCGTCGCGTGCAATTGCATTGATGGTGAAGTCGCGGCGCAGCAGGTCCTCTTCCAGCGTCACCGACGGGTCGGCGTCCACGACAAAGCCACGGTAGCCACGCCCGGATTTGCGCTCGGTGCGTGCCAGCGCGTATTCCTCGCCGCTGCGCGGGTGCAGGAACACGGGGAAATCCTTGCCCACCGGCTTGTAGCCCAGCGCCTGCATCTGGGCCTGGTCGGCGCCGACCACCACCCAGTCGCGGTCGCCGGCTGGCTGGCCGAGCAAGGCATCGCGGACTGCGCCGCCCACAAGATAGATCTTCATGCGCACATGATGCCCGATGCCCTGCGCAGTGCCACGCACGGCAAGCGCGCGCGGCACTGCGCGGGCTGCGTCAGTCCTGTGCGGCGTTGGCCGCCGGGCCCGGCGAACACACCGGGCGCGTGCGCTTGTCCACCAGCCGGCCCATCAGCCGATCGCTCAGCGGCAATGCATCGCCGTTGAGGCGCCAGTCGTAGATCACGCTGAAGGCCAACACGCGCGCAACGTACTCGCGTGTTTCCTTGTAGCTGATGGTCTCGATCCAGAAATCCGGATCAAAGCCTGGCCGCTGGGCCTGCCAGCGCCCGGTCGGGCCGGGGCCGGCGTTGTAGGCGGCGATGGTGACGTAGGGCAGGCCGTAGGTGTTGAGCAGCTGGCGCAGGTAAGCCGTGCCGATCGCGATGTTGGTGTCTGGCTCGTACAGGCTGGCGGCGCCGCCGTAGTTGGGCAGGGCAATGCCCTTGGCCACCGCCGCGCCGGTGCCAGGCAACACCTGCATCAGGCCCATTGCATTGGCTGGCGAGCGCGCGCGTGGGTTGAAGATGCTTTCTGCGCGAATCTCCGCGGCCACCCACGCCGGATCGATCGCATTCTTGGCCGCTTCGCGGCGGATGCTGTCGTCGTGGTGCAGCGGAAAGCGCAGCGCGTACAGGCGCTGTTCGTCGGGCTGCTTGCCGAGTGCGAACACCGCGCGGTCGAACCACCCGTTGTCGCTGGCGACCTCCACCGCGAGGCGGCGTTGGGTGTCGTCGAAGCGGCTGGCGGCATCGTTCCATTCGGCCACGGCCCAGCCGGGGCGGTCGATCTGGAACAGCGCGATGGCGCGCACCAATGCCGGGTCGCGTGCCACCGCGGCCTTGGCCTGCGGGCTGTCCTTGGGCTCCCACGGGCACAGCCGGTAGGGCTGCTGCAGGCGATCGGCAGCCAGGAAGCCGTGGAAGGTGGGCGACTGCGCAGCCGCGCGATACAGCGGCTGTGCCGCCGCGGCGGCGCCGGTCTTTTCGGCCAGCCGCGCTTCGAAATACTGCCAGCGCGAATCACTGCGCTGGGTAGCCGGCATCTTGCGGATGGCGGCCAGCGCCGCCGGCCAATCGCCACGCGACATCGCCTCACGCGCGCGCCATTCGTGCAGGCGTTCGTCGTAGGACGCATCGGGCACCGCATTGAGCCGGCGCGCCGAATCGGGCAGATACGAGGCCACGGTCCACAACGCAATCTGGTACAGCACCTGCCCACGCTGCGCCTCGCTGAAGCCCAACGCGGCGGCGAGTGCAGGCAGTTGTTGTTCGGCCGCGTCCGGGTCGCTCTTGGCCAGCTTGGCCAGGCCGTCCACGGCGATGTTGCGGCTGCGCTCGGTCCTGGGCCAGCTCGCCGCACGCGGATGTACCTTGTCCAGGAATGCGGCGTAGTCGGTGGCCAGGGCCAGATCGGCCGCCGGCAGCCCGCGTGCGGCCGTGCGCATCACCGCAGGCTGCTGCGCGTCGGCGGCGGCTTCCACGCGCTCCCAGCGCAAGGCGGGGGTGAGCTCGCCGCGCGACTCCAGCCCGGCAACCACCGCGTCGCAGGCATCGGGCAGGCCCTTGCCGGTGCGCCACAGCGTCAAGGCATCGCGGCTCCACTGCGCATCCGCCTTGCCGGTGGCCTGGCGGGCGCTCAGCTGCGCACAGCGCAGGCCCAGGTTGTCGGTGGGCTTCCAGTTGGCGAGCAGCGTGGTCCAGTCCTGACGCCGCGCCACGGCCGGCAACCAGGCGCCGCGGAAGCTCTCAGCCACCGGCTGCCCTGCATACCGCTGCAGAAAGCCCTGCGCCTGCGCGGCGGAGACGCTGTCGATGTTGCGCTTGAGCGCGGCGTATTCCAGCCAGCCGTACAGCGGATGCCGGCGCAGGGCGGTGAGCTGGCCGGCGTCGGCCTGGCCACGCTCGGCGGCGGCGATGGCATCGCGCATGGCGGTCAATTGCGGATCGAGCGATTGGGCATGCAGCGCAGTGCTGCCAAGGCAAAGCAGGCCGGCGAAAACAGCGGCGAAACGTGGGGAATAAGTCATCGCGCGACTATACCGAAGCGTGGCTGAGCACTTGAGTGAATGTGGCGCGGTGGCGCTGCGCATGTGCGCCTGTCGCGCGCTGCATAGGTGGGGCTGGCACTCGCCTCTTAAGGAGCACGAAGCAAGCGTGCCGATGCGATGACGGAGGCAGTGCTGCATCGCCAGGTTGCGGTGCGTTAAGGTTTCGTTTAAAAGTCGGCATGGACCGCAGGGCACGGGGGCGTGCGGTGACATTTCCTGAAATCCTTCTGGAGAGAGAAAGGATGAAGCGTCTGAGTGGCTCCCGTCGGTCGTACCTGGCCGTGCAATTGTCGTTGTGTCTGATCCCTTCGCTGGCCTGGGCGCAGCAGCCCGAACCCGCCCCGAGTACGCGCACGCTCGACAGCGTGCAAGTCACCGGCACCCGCATCAAGACGGCCGAATTGCAGGGCCAGGTGCCGATCCAGACGCTCAACCGCGCCGATATCGAGCGCACCGGGCTCACCTCGATCGGCGAGGTGTTGCAGGAGCTCACTGCCTCCGGCTCGGCGCTCAATGCCAAGTTCAATTCGTCCGGCAACTTCGGCTTTCCGCCCGACGGCAGCGGCGTGGGTGCCGGCTCGGCGCAGGTGGATTTACGCCATCTCGGTTCCAAGCGCGTGCTGGTGCTGGTGGACGGCATCCGCTGGGTCAATGAATCCTCCGCCTCGGGCGTGGGCTCGTCGACGGACCTCAATACCATTCCGCTGGCGATCGTGGAGCGCATCGAAGTGCTCGAAGACGGCGCCTCGTCGCTGTACGGCTCGGATGCGATTGCCGGTGTGGTCAACATCATCACGCGGCGCACGTTCGATGGCGCGCAGGTCACGCTCAATTACGGGCAATACGGCAAGGGCGATGGCACCAACCAGGGCATGGACCTGGCCTGGGGCACCAGTGGCGAGGATTTCAGCCTGTTTCTGGGCGCCAGCTACGTCAAGCAGGATCCGATCTATGCGCGCGACCGTGCGCAGGCACGCTTCCCCATTCCCGGCACCGGGCTGACCTTTGCCAGTTCGGCCACGCCCGATGGGCGCTTCCAGTTCGTTGACCAGAACACCGGCGTGCGCCAGAACCTCACCCCCAACGCGGGCGTGGGCACGCCGCAATACGACGGCAGTGGTGGCTGCACGCGCAGCGATGATTACCACTGCTTCGGCACCGCCGACCGCTACAACTTCGCCGAGCAGAACCTGCTGCTGACGCCGTCCGAGCGCAAGGGCGTGTTCGCGCAGTTCCGCTATTACTTCAACGACGACGTGCAGTGGTATGTCAAGGCGTTGGGCAACCGGCGCGAGTCCACCAACCAGGCCGCGCCCGAGCCGATCTTCCTCGGCCCCGATGCCGGCACCGGCAATTCGCTGGCCGACAACATCGTGATTTCCGCGCTCAACCCGTTCAACCCGTTTGGCTTCGATCTGAACTCGGCCACCAACCTGATCCAGATCGGGCGGCGCCCGGTGGAAGGCGGCCCGCGGCGGTATGAGCAACAGGTGGACACGCAGTATTTCGGCACGGGCCTGGTCGGCACCTTCGAAGGCGCGTCGCGAACCTGGTTCTGGGACGTCAACGGCATGTACAGCAAGAACAAGGCCGAGCAGACCAACTACGGCAGCTACAACCTGTTCAACATCAACCTGGGGCTCGGCGACCCGGCCGCCTGCGCGGCGGTGGCCGGCTGCGTGCCACTGGATATCTTCAGCGGCGCCGGCAGCATCACGCCGGAGATGCTGCGCTGGATCCAGCCCGTGGTGCGCGACCGCAGCCAGAACGAACTGAGCCTGTTCACCGCCAACCTGAGCAGCGAGCTGTTCCAGTTGCCCGGCGGTGCGGTGAGCTTTGCCACCGGCTACGAGTACCGCAAATACGAAGGCTCGTATCAGCCGGACCCGCTCACCGTGGCCGGCCGCTACAACGGTGTGCCATCGTTGCCTACCTCCGGCAGCTACGACGTCAATGAGGCGTATCTCGAACTCAACATCCCGATCTTTGCCAACTCCACGTTGGGCGACAAACTCGATCTGAACATTGCGGGCCGGTATTCGGATTACTCCACGTTCGGCGGCGAGTTCACGCCCAAGTACGGCCTGCGTTGGCAGGTGAGCGACGAGTTCGTACTGCGCACCAGTTATGCGGAAGGCTTCCGCGCGCCGACCATCGGCGAGTTGTTCGGCTCGGCGGCGCGTGCGGATCTGCAGTTGTCCGACCCGTGTTCCATCGGCCTTGGCGGGACCGCGCCGCGTGGCAGCGCCGCCAACTGCGCAACGCTGGGGGTGCCGCTGAACTACCAGCAGGCCAACCAGCAGATTTCGGTGACCACCGGCGGCAACGAGCAGCTGGAGCCGGAGCGCTCGCGCAGTTTCAGCGCCGGCTTCGTGTTCAGCCCGGGCTTTGGCAGCAACGCAAGTTGGTCCGACCGCCTGGATCTCGAAGTGACCTTCTACCGTCACCATGTGGATGGCGCGATCCAGGCGATCAACGCGCAGACCCAGCTCGATCTGTGCGTGGATACGCTGGACGCGCTGTACTGCGACGGCATCGGCCGCGCGTCCACCGGCGGCATCAATGCGTTCAACAACCGCCTGACCAACCTGGGTTCGATCAAGACCGACGGCTGGGACGTGGATCTGTTCTGGACCTTGCCGGAAAGCGCGTTGGGCCGCTTCAAGCTGTCCTTGCAGAACACCTTCGTGGGCCGTTACGAGGCGCTGGGCGCCGCCGGGCAGCGGCAGCCGCAGGGGCCGGGCATCGAAGTGGTGGATAGTGCGATTCCCGAGTGGACCAGCAATGCGGTGCTGGACTGGTCGCTGGGCAACTGGACTGCATCGTGGACCGCGCGCCACATTTCCAAGCTCACCGAACAGTGCGGCGACGCAGTGGAATTTGCGGTGTGCTCGACGCCGGCCGAGGGCACCAATCAACTGGATGCCATCACCTACCACGATGCGCAGGTGGGCTACCGCTTCGACTGGTTGAAGGGCCTGCAACTGACTGCCGGCTTGAACAACGTGTTCGACAAGGATCCACCGATCTGCCTGTCGTGCTCACTCAATGGCTATGACGCGTCCACCTATGACATCCCCGGCGGCCGCTTCTGGTACGTGCGCGCGGACCTGAAGTTCTAGTTGGCACGATGGCTGCCTGCCGCGCGTGATGCATGCGGCGGGCAGCACTCTGCTTGCAATGCAGATGTGCGTTGACGCATCGCGCATCGGCGTTGCTCCTGCATCAGTCAGCGACCAGGACGGATGGCGCGGTGCCCTCACCGCGTCCGGGACCCTTGGCGGCATGGATGCCGCCAAGGAGCCTCCATGGACGGATTCACGGCGTGTCCCGGGGGCGGTGAGGGCATCGCGCACTCAAGCTGCTGGCGTTTGCGCGTCAGGCTGGCATCGCTGGTGTTTTCCCACTGCGAGTCGGTGCCTGAGATCCAATTGCTGGTCGCTCAGCGCTATCTGCCAGGCATCAATGCGGCGATCAACGGCGTTGTGCAGTAAGGCCACAGGCACGTGTAGCGCATGCAGGGCCCTTGCGCGCCCGCCATCGCGGGACACGCCGCAAGTACGTCCCTGTAGGCTCTTTGGCGGCATCCATGCCGCCAAAGGTCCCGCGATGGCGGGCACGCAAGGACCAGGCGAGTTGGCTGGTTTGCGTGGGTTTCAAAAAACACCTCACGTGCTACATGCGATGTCTTCGCCGCCTGCCGAACCGCGGCGGGACAGATGCCGCACAAAGCCTTTATGAAAGGACGTCCCGCGTGTCCCGCGAGCGGTGAGGGCGCTGCGCTTGGCTATCTAGATCAAACGCAAGTCGGCCGACAGCTCGCTTGGCAAGCGGTTTCAAGCCATGTACTTGGTCGATCACACATCACCGGCGCACAGGTGCATCACCCGCCACGTAATAGTCGGCGGTGCTGCGCGGCAGCGGTGCACGCCCACGCATCCGGTCGGCGATCTTCTCGGCGATCATGATGGTGGTCGCGTTGAGGTTGCCGGTGATGATGCGCGGCATGATTGAGGCATCGATCACGCGCAACCCCTCCATGCCGTGGACGCGGCCTTGCCCATCCACCACCGCCATGTCGTCGGTGCCCATCGCGCATGAGCACGAGGGGTGATACGCGGTTTCGGCGCGTGCGCGCACGAATGCATCCAGCTCGGCGTCGGTCTTGCAGTCTGCGCTGGGGCTGATCTCGCGCCCCCGGTAAGGGTCGAGTGCGGGCTGGGCGATGATCTCGCGGGTGATGCGGATTGCATCGCGAAATTCCTGCCAGTCCTGGTCGGTGGATTGGTAGTTGAACAGGATCGACGGATGCTGGCGCGGGTCGCGCGACCTGGCATGCACGCGGCCGCGGCTGGGCGTACGCATGGAGCCCACATGGGCCTGGAAGCCATGCTCTTTTACTGCGTTGCTGCCGTTGTAATTAATCGCCACCGGCAGGAAGTGGTACTGGATATTGGGCCAGTCGAACTCTTCGCGGGTGCGAATGAAACCGCCGGCCTCGAACTGATTGCTGGCCCCGGTGCCGGTGCCGGCAAACAACCACTCGGCGCCAATGGCCGGCTGATTCCACCACTGTAGCGCCGGGTACAACGACACCGGCTTGGTGCATGCATATTGCATGTACACCTCCAGGTGGTCCTGCAGGTTCTGCCCCACGCCGGGCAGGTCGTGCACCAGTTGCACGTCGAGTGCGCGCAACAGGTCCGGCGCACCCACGCCGGAGCGTTGCAGCAACTGTGGCGAGGCAATCGCACCCGCACAGACCAGTACTTCGCGGCGCGCGTGCGCGTCGATGCCCTCGCTGCTGTTACCCACCAGGTAATGCACCCCGACCGCGCGCTTGCCGGCAAATAAAATGCGGTCGGTGGTGGCGTGGGTGACGATGTGCAGGCTGTCGCGCGGCTTGGCCATGTCCAGATAGCCGCGTGCGGTGCTGGCACGCCGCCCTTGCGGCGTCACGGTGCGGTCCATCGGCCCGAAGCCTTCCTGCTGATAGCCGTTGAGGTCGTCGGTGCGTGGGTAACCCGCCTGCACGCCAGCATCGACCATCGCCTGGAACAGCACGTTGTTGTCGTTCTTCGGCGTGGCCACGCTCACCGGGCCTTCGCCGCCGTGGTAATCGTTGGCGCCGATGTCGCGTGTTTCTGCCTTGCGGAAATACGGCAACACATCGCGGTAGCTCCAGTCTTCCAGCCCCGGGCGCTTGGCCCAATGATCGAAATCCAGTGCGTTGCCGCGGATGTAGCACATGCCGTTGATCAGCGATGAACCACCCAGCCCCTTGCCGCGCCCGCACTCCATGCGCCGGTTGTCCATGTGCGGTTCCGGCTCTGTTTCATAGGCCCAGTTGTAGCGGCGGCCCTGCAACGGAAACGCCAATGCGGCGGGCATCTGGGTGCGGAAATCCAGCCGGTAATCCGGCCCGCCGGCTTCCAGCAGCAGCACGCTGACACCCGGGTCTTCGGTGAGGCGCGCGGCCAGTACGTTTCCGGCCGAGCCTGCGCCAATGATGATGTAGTCGTATTCGCGTTGCATGGTGATCTCCTGATGCGTGGTCGGTAAGGCGTGCGGATCGGCACGCGTCTGCGCTCGTTTGAACAGCAGTACGCGCGCTATGAGCCGCGCCTAGAACACCGACGCGTAGCGTTCCAGTTCGACCTGGACAGACTTGGTGCGTGTGTAGGCCTGCAGCGTGGCCAGGCCGTTCTCGCGGCCCACACCCGATTGCTTGTAGCCGCCCACCGGCATCGGCGCCGGCGATTCGCCCCAAGTGTTGATCCAGCAGATGCCGGCCTCCAGGCGATGGATCAGCCGATGCGCGCGTGACAGATCCGGTGTCACCACACCCGCCGCCAGCCCATAGCTGGTGGCATTGGCGCGTGTGATTGCCTCGTCTTCGTCGTCGTAGGTGAGCAGGCTCAGCACCGGCCCGAAGATCTCTTCGCGCACGATGGTCATCACGTCGGTGCAATCGCTGAAGATGGTCGGCGCCACGTAGCAGCCCTGCGCCAGTGCACCATCGCGCAGCCGCTCGCCACCGCACAGCAGGCGCGCCCCTTCGGCCTTGCCTTGCTCGATGTGTTCCAGCACGCGCTGCATGTGCGCGGCACTGACCATCGGCCCGAACGTGGTGCGCTCATCGAGCGGGTCGCCGATATGGATGCGTTGCACGCGTGCCAGCAGACGCGCTTCGAATGCAGTGCGCAGTGCACGCGGCACGAAGACGCGCGTGCCGTTGGTGCACACCTGTCCGGAGCTGTAGAAGTTGGCCATCATTGCGATGTCGGCCGCCAGGTCCAGGTCGGCATCTGCGCAGACAATCAGTGGCGACTTGCCGCCCAGTTCCATGGTCACGTCCTTCAACGACGAGCTGGAGGCGCTGGCCATCACCTTGCGGCCGGTTGCGGTGCCACCGGTGAAGCTGATCTTTTCGATCTCCGGATGCTCGGTGAGTGCATGGCCCACGCTGGCGCCGTCGCCGGGCAGCACGTTGAACACGCCATCCGGCAGGCCGGCTTCGGTGAAAATTTCAGCGAGCTTGAGCGCGGTGAGCGGCGTCACCTCGCTGGGCTTGAAGATCATCGCGTTGCCGGCGGCCAGGGCCGGTGCGGCTTTCCAGAGCGCGATCTGGATCGGGTAATTCCACGCACCGATCGCGCCCACCACGCCAAGCGGTTCGTGCCGCGTGTAGAAGAAACTGCCTTCGCGCAATGGCACCTGCACGCCCTGCAGCGCCTGCGCCACGCCGGCGTAATACTCCAGCACGTCGGCGCCGGTGACGATGTCCACGCTACGCGTTTCGCTCAGCGGCTTGCCAGTGTTGAGCGTTTCCAGCTCCGCCAGGGCGTCGTTGCGCTCGCGCAGTAGCGCGACGGCACGCAGCAGGATGCGTGAGCGCTCCACCACCGTGAGTGCGGCCCAGTGCCGTTGGCCGGCCTTGGCGCTGTCCACGGCTGCATCCAGATCGTCGGCGCCGGCGTTGTGGACGTTGGCAAGGACTTCACCGGTGGCCGGGTTCACCACCTCGAACGTGTGGCCGCCGCGGGCGGGAACATAGCGGCCGCCGATGTACAGCAGCTGGTCGGGGAAACGTGGCATGACAAACCTCCTGTGGGACGCTCGCCGCAGCGACGACACCTCAGCGGGTGAGATGCAGGAACTGCAGGTGACGCTCGTATTGATCGATGATGTCGTTGATGATCTGTTCGCGGCTGTAGCCGACCAGGTCGTAGTCCTGGCTGCCTTCGAACAGATACACCTCGGCGCGGTAATAGCGCTGGTTGCGCAGGCGCTGCGCGGCGAACGACGGGGTGAGGTAGCCGCGCATCACCACCTGGTAACGGAAGCCTTGTTGTTCGCCATGGTCCACGCTGATCTCCATGTCGGCGTCGTCGAGCCGGCTGCTGACCTGCCAGCCTTCGTCCTGCAGCTGCGCGGCCACCGCTTCGATCGCCGGGCGAACCTGTTCGTGCATGAAGCGATAGACCTCATCGCGCGCGGCAAAATGCATCGCCTGGCCCAAGCGTTGACGCCAGCCGCGGTGATCGCGCGATTGCCCGATCAACGGGCTGGGACTGTAGAGCTGCGCACGCTTGCGCTGCGATTCCTCGCTGAGCGCGCGCGACAATCCCCACGCCATCAGCAGCAACACGGCCGAGAAGGGCAGCGACGCCAGCACCACTGCGGATTTCAGCGCGTCCATGCTGCCGGCCAGCAGCAAGCCCGCGGTAACCACGGCCGTGAGCACGCCCCAGAACACACGTAGCCAGCGTGGGCCGTCGTCATGCGGCTCGCCACCATGCGAGGACAATGTGGACAACACCACCGTGCCCGAATCGGCCGAGGTGACGAAGAACACGAAGCTGATCGCCACCGTGATCGTGATGACCACGCGGCTCCACGGGTAATCCTGCAGCAGCGAGTACAGCACCGTTTGCGGCGCATCGATGGCCTGCTGCGCCCAGGCGGCCTGCCCGTGGTGCAGCAATTGATCGAGCGCGCTGTTGCCGAAGATCGACAGCCAGGCCAGCGTGAATCCCAACGGGATCAACAACACGCCCAGCACGAATTCGCGGATGGTGCGGCCACGCGAGATGCGCGCAATGAACAGCCCCACGAAGGGCGCCCAGCCAATCCACCACGCCCAATAGAACACCGTCCAGTTGCCGAGCCAGTCGGGACGGCCGCCATAGGCGTACACGTCGAAACTCTTGCCCACCACGCTGCCCAGGTAGTCGCCCAGGTTCTGCATCAAGGCATTGAGCAGATATTGCGTAGGGCCTGCGAACAGCATGAACAACAGCAGCGCGATCGCCAGCAGCATGTTGATGTCCGACATCCAGCGCACGCCTTTTTCGACGCCGGACACCGCCACCAGGATGGCTGCACCCATCATGGCGACGATCAACGCCACCTGCACCCAATGCGTGTGCGGCACGTTGAACAAGGTGGCCAGGCCGGCGTTGAGATGCAGCACGCCAAAGCCCATATCCGCGCCCAGGCCGAACACCGTGGCGACGATGCCCAGCGCATCGACGGTATAGCCGATTGGCCCGTTGATGCGTTTGCCGATCAACGGATACAACGCCGAGCGCAAGGCCAGCGGCAGATTGTGGCGAAATGCGAAATACGCCAGCGCCATCGCCGCCAACGCGAACACACCCCAGCCGTGCAGGCCCCAGTGCAGGAACAGCAGCTGCATGGCCTGGCGTGCGGACGCCTCGCCATTGCCGGTGCCGCCTTGCGGTGGCTGCAGATAGTGCGTGAGCGGTTCGGAAACACAGAAGAAGAACAGCGTGATGCTGATGCCGGCGGCGAACAACATGCCGGCCCAGGAGAGATAGCTGAATTCCGGTTCGTCGTGATCGGCGCCAAGTTTGATGTTGCCGTAGCTGGACAGCGCCACACCCAGCACGAATACCAGATACAGCGTCATTGCCAGCAGGTAGTACCAGCCCACATTGCGTGAGGCCCAGGTCTGCGCATCCAGCAAGATGCGCCCGGCATCGAGGGGGAACAGCGCCACCAGCAGCGCGAACGTACACACCACCGTCGCCGCCAACACGAACACCGGCCGAAGGGTGCGTACCGGTGCGAGCTGCGGCTCGGACACATTCATGCGCGGTGCGTCACGTGGCGTGCTCCAACGAAAAAACCGCCTGTGTTATGCCACAAGCGGTGTCTAGAGCACGTCATCGGTTGAGGTCGCCAGCGCAACCGGGCGCTGGCGTTCTACTGCGGGTTTAACGCAGCAATTGCAACGGAACGCGCAGATCCATGCCCACTGCAAGGTGGTCGGAGAACGCTGCAGGAATCGCTTCGGTGTGTTCGATCACCAGGCTGTCGCTGACCAGAATGTGATCGATCGCACGGTCGGGGCGCCAGCTCGGGAACGTGTGTACCACGCAGCTTGGCGGTTGCAGCCGGGTGTGCCGATACAAGGCCTGCATTTCCGGCCGATCGGCAACGCAATTGAAGTCGCCCATCAGCATCACATTGGGATGGTCGGACAATAATTCGGCAATGAAGGCCAGCTGCGCCATGCGCGAATTGGCGCCCAACGACAGATGCGCGACGGCCACCGCCAGGCCTTCGCGGCCTTGCCCGAACTTGGCCAGCAGGATGCCGCGCCCGCCGATGCGGCCGGGCAGGGCATGGTCCTGGACTTCCAGCGGTTCCAGCTTGCTGAGCAGGCCGTTGGCGCTGGACGCCACCCCGCCCATGCGGCGGTTGGGCTGGTGGCTCCAGTAATTGAAGCCGGCGCGCTCGGCCAGGTAGTGGGTCTGGTTGGTGAAGCCCGAGCGCAGGCTGCCGGGGTCGCTTTCCTGCAGACCCACGATGTCGCGCTCGCCGGCCAGCTTGGCGATGCTGTCCAGGCTGGTGCGCTTGCTGCCCAGCGGCAGCGCATGCGACCAGCTGCGGGTCACGTAGTCACTGTAGCGGCGGGTGCTGGAGCCGGCCTGGATATTGGCGGTCAGCACCCGCAGGGTGCGCGAGTCCGAAGCGTTCACGACGTGGCGATCGCTCGGGTCACTTGGCCAGCGTGGCGCGTTCGCGCGCGATCAGGTGATCGGCGATGCGCAGCATGTCCGGGAAGCTCTGGCCCTTGACCAGGTACTTGCCGTTGACGATCAGCGACGGGGTGCCGGTGATCTTGCTGCGGGTGGCGAACTGCTTGGCGCGGTTGGTCTTGGCCGACACGCCGAAGCTGCTCATGGTGTCGATGAAGGTCTTCGAATCCACACCGTACTTGGCATAGAAACCCGCGATGTCCTGCACCGAATCCTTGCCGCGCTCGCCCTTCAGGCTCTGGTCGACGTGGATCGCCTTGTACAGCGCGTCGTGGGTCTTTTCCTGCACGCCCAGCGTTTCTGCGGCGTAGAAGGCGCGCGCGTAGTCATCCCACGGGCCGCCGAACATCGCCGGCACGTAGACGAAATGCACATCCGACGGCAGGCCGGCTTTCCATGGCCCGATCAGTGGCTGGAACGCGTTGCAGGCCGGGCAGACGTAGCCGAACACTTCCGCCACCTCGATCTTGCCGGCGGCCTGCTGGTACGGCTGGCCACCTTCGATATCCAGGTAATCGGTGCCGGCGACCGGCTCGGGGCCGTTCGGCGCGCGCGGTGCCGGCGCTGGCGGCGCAGCGGCGGTGTCGGTGGCGGTGGCGGTGGCCGGCGCGTTGGCGCTCTCGCCCACGGCAGGCGGGGCAGCGGCATCAGTGGCCGGGGTGGCCGCAGGCGCGGTGGCGGTCTCGGCAGCCGGAGCAGGCGCCGGGGCGGTGTCGGACGAACCGTCCTGGGCCTTGCAGGCGACCAGGATCGGCAGCAGCGCCATCAGCGTCAGGGCGAAGCGGGTCTTCATCGGATTGGATCTCCAGCGTGGGGCGGAAGGGGAGGCCGCAGCGGCCGCGGGGCGCATGATGCCACGGGCCGTGCGTGATGGCGGTTATGCGGCTCAGCGCGCGGCCGGCGCGGCGTGCTCGCGGGCAATCAGATAATCGGCCACGCGCAGCATGTCGGTGTAGTCACGCGCGGTGATTAGATAGCGGCCGTTGACCACCAGGGCCGGCGTGCCGGGGATCTTGGCGCGCGTTGCAAATTCGCGCGCGGCCTTGACCTTGTCTTCCACCGCCGCGCTCTTGAGCGTGTCGATGAAACGTTGCTGCGGCACGCCGTAGGCGACGTAGAAGGCCGCCAGCTCTTCCGGGGCCACGTTCTGGGTGGGCACGGTGTGCTTTTCGTGGATGGCGTCGAACATGGCGCGGTGGCTGCGCTTGGCCACGCCCAGCGTGTCGGCGGCGAAGTAGGCACGCGCGAACGCATCCCAGAAGCCGCCAAAGGCCGCCGGTACCGGCGTGACCCGCACATAGGCCGGCTGCTTGGCGGTCCACGCTTCCAGCGTCGGCTCGAAGTGGGCGCAGTGCGGGCAGGTGTAGCCGAACACTTCCGCCACTTCGACCTTGCCCGCCAGGGGCGCATACGGCTGGCCGCCGTCGATCAGCACATAGTCCTCGCCTTCCACCGGCGGGGCCTTCTTGTCCGCGGCACAGGCGGCCAGCGGCAGCAGGATCAACAACAGCAGCGACAGACGGGAAAACAGGTTCATGCGGGCTCCGAGGGGGATGGATTGCGGTGATACGACGCGGTGAAACGACAACGCCGGCCCGAAGACCGGCGTTGCGAAGCGGGTGGACCGCCGCGGCACTCACCTCATGAGCGTGCGGGCGTCCCGGCGGGCAGTTGCGCGGCCGCGGCATCGTCGGCGCGGTCGTGCAGGCCTTGCAGATAGCTGGCCAGTGCCTGGATCTCCTGCTCGCTCAGCGGCTTGGCCACCTGCGCCATGATATTGAACAGCGCCGGATTGCGCTCCTGGGTGGTGCCGGCCTGGTATTCCTTGAGGCGGCGCGCCACGTACTCGGCGTGCTGGCCGCCCAGGCGTGGGTAGGCCGGCCCCGGGTTGCCGCTGCCGGAGGGTCCATGGCAGGCCATGCAGGCCGGCACGCCGCGGGCGATGTCGCCGCCGCGGTAGAGCTTTTCGCCGGCCTCGTAGAACTTCATGCCCTGGTAGGGGCCCTCGCTGATCACCGCATCGTCGGCGACGCCGGCGGCGGATTTCTGCGTGGCGAAGTAGGCGCCCAGATCGCGCATGTCCTGCGCGGTGAGGTCCTTGACGAAGGGCACCATCACCGCCGACATGCCGGTATTTCGCTCGCCGCTGGCAATCAGAGCCACCTGGTGCGCCACGTAGCGCTCGGTCTGGCCGGCGATGCGCGGATACATCGGCACCGCCGGGTTGCCGTCCGGCCCATGGCAGGCCGCGCAGGCAGCGGCCTTGGCCTGGCCGGCCTTGGCATCGCCCCAGGTGGTCTTGGACAGGTCGACCTCCAGCGGCGCAACGCGGATGGGCGGCGGATCGGGGATCGGCGTGACCGCCGACTGGGCAAACGCCACCGCGGCAACGACCGGCACGGCAATGGCGGCAAGGACAAGCACACGAGCATGGCGCATCAGCTAAAGCTCCGTATGGACCCGGCCCGCGCGCGTGAAGGTGCTGGCTGTGGCAGGCGTCCCCGATTATCGACACGCCTTCGCGCCAGGGTCAACGAACAGTGCAGCAAAATCGCCTGGGGCGCCGAACGTGCGATCCTAGGGGGATGTCGCTCCTTATCGAACAAGCCCGCTACCACCTGTCCGCCCATAACGCCCGGCAATTGCCGGACGATGGCGGCTACGAGGTCGCCTTCGCCGGCCGCTCCAACGCCGGAAAATCCAGCGCACTCAATGCGTTGACCCGTCAAAATTCCCTGGCCCGCGTGTCCAAGACGCCCGGCCGCACCCAGCAGCTGGTGTTCTTCCAGATCCAGCCCGAGCGCTATCTGGTGGATCTGCCCGGCTACGGCTACGCCAAGGTGCCGCAGGACCTGCAGGCGCACTGGCAGGCCTTCATCGACCGCTATTTCCGCACCCGCGAAGCGCTGCGCGGCCTGGTGGTGGTGATGGACATCCGCCACCCGCTCAAGGATTACGACCTGCAGATGCTGGGCTACGCCGCCGAACGCGGGCTGCCGGCGCACGGTCTGCTGACCAAGGCGGACAAGCTCGGCCGTGGCCAGCAGATGCAAACCCTGCAGAAGGTCAAGAAGGAAGTGACCTCGCGCTTCGGCGACAGCGTGACCGTGCAGACCTACTCGGGCGAATCGCGCCAGGGCGTGGACGAACTGCGCGGCATCGTCGGCGGCTGGCTGGGCCTGGATGGGGCGCCGCCCGCAGCGGAGTAAGCCGGGCCGGGCGCCATGACGCCTGGCCCTGCGGGCGTTTTCATTTGCGGCACCGATATTGGGGCCAGGCGACGCCGGGCTGCGCTGCGGGACAGGGACTTTGTTTGGACGCCCCATCACTCAAGGTGTCGCCGGCACGGCGCCGAATTCGGTCGGCACCCAGGCGAACGCATTGCCCTCGCGGCGCACATGACCCAGGCCCGGGAAGGGCAGATGCGCGCCGGCCACCCACCAGCGGCCGTCGGCGGCCTGCGCCAGCATGCTGCGGCGTGAGACAATGGCCTTGCTGCGGTTGCTGTCGGCTTCGAACGAGGCATCCGGCTGGGCAAACTGCACGGCGTGGTAGTGCAACACATCGCCCCACACCAGCAGCGTGTTGCCGGCGCCGCCGTCAAAGCGATACGACACGTGGCCGGGCGTGTGGCCCTGGCTGTCCAGGGCAATGATGCCGGCCGGCAATGCGGTCGTGCCCGGCTGGAAACGGCGCAGCCGACCCTGGGCCTGATAGGGCGCTGCCGCCGCGCGCGCCAGCGGAAAGGCGAACTGCAGCATTGGCGCGGTAACGGCCTCCGAAGCGGGATCCAGCCAGTACGCGGCATCGGCGTCGGATAGCCACACCGTGGCGTTGGGAAATGCCGGGGTGCCCTGCGCATCGAGCAGGCCGCACAGGTGGTCCGGATGCGCGTGGGTGAGCAGCACATCGTCGACCTGGGCCGGGTCGTAGCCGGCGGCGCGCAGGTTGGCCAGCACTTGGCCCAGGCCGGGGCCCAGGCACCGAGCAGTGCCGGTATCGACCAGGCTGAGGTGGCTGCCGTCCTGGATCAGATAGGCGTTGACTGCAGTCTGCAGGCCCTTGTCGTCTTCGGGCACGTAGCCCTGCGCTAGCAGGCGGTCGCGCTCTGTCGGGTCCACATTGGACAGTTGTTGACGCGTCAACGCGACGCTGCCGTCGAACAACGCAGTGACGCGCAGCGTGCCGATGCGCTGCAGGTAAAAGCCGGGAACCTGTGCGTGGGTGGACGCGGGCGCAGCGGCGTGCGCCAGCGTGGCGCTTGCGGCGAGCAATAGCGGCGCAAGCGAACGCAGTACGGAAACAGACATGAGCAACTCCAGGGCAGGCGGCAACGGCCGCGATGTCGCCATGCTGGCGGCAGCGACTTGCGCGATTCGCTCATTGCGCTGCGCGAAGCGCTCGCTGCAGCGATCTAGCGGCTGTTGCCGATGCTGGCCGGATCCAGCCCGTAACGCTGCTGGAAGCGCTGACTGAAGCTGCGGGTGGAACGATAGCCTGCACGTGCGGCCACGGTCTTGAGCGGCCAGCGTGTGGTGTAGAGCAGAGCCATCGCATGCGCGAGCCGCGCGTCGGTGATCAGCTCGCGCAGCGAGCAGTGTTCTGCGGCCAGATGCCGGCGCAAGGTAGCGCCACTGATGCCCAGGCTGTCTTCGACATCGCGTGAGCGCCAAGCCCGCTGTGGCTGCGCGGTGATCAACGTGCGCACCTGCGAGGCGAGACTTGGTGCGGGCGGCAATAGCAGGCCGCCATGACCACGGCGGCTCAAGCTGATCACCAGCGAGGCCAGCGCCAGGCGTGCTTCGGTATACAGGCCGTGTTGCAGCGCATCGCGCCATTGCCGCAGCGTCGGGCCGAAATCGATCGCCGGCAGCCGCGCGATGTCGTCGCCGGCCTTGGGCAGCGGCTCGTTCCACAACGCGCGCGCAGCAGCAAGCGCTTCCTCGCAGAGGGGCACCACTGCGCTCAGGTAGAGTCCGGTTAATGGGTCGGGCGTGTTGATCACATCGATCCGGCAACGGCGCGTCACTAGGAACAGGTCGCCCGGCACGAACTCCAGCGATTGGGTCGCGGTACGCACGTGTTTGCGGCCCTGCAGCAGAATCGAAAATTGCGCCTGGGTCAGGTCCACCGAGCGCGCGCCGTGAGCGCGCCGCGCGCTCACGCAGGCAAAGCCTTCGGCGCGCTCGCAGTGCATCAGGCTGGTCATCTGCGCAAGCAGGGTGTCGGCGGGTGTGGGCGCAGCAGTCATGGCGGGGCGATGCTACAGGATCGTGTGCGCATGTCTTTAGCTGGAACAGCGTCGCGGTTGCCGCGCTATTGCACGCATGGATGCTGGCCTCGTACGGCCATCTGGCATCTGCAGGGCTGCGGCGCTGCCCGACCTTGACCAGCCCCGGCCATGCCTGCGCTTGTCGCTGTGTGTGTGAAGTCCCGGCACGCGTTGCCAGCACGACGGTGGGCGTTCGCCTACATCTGCATGCAGTAAGCATGGATGGAAATCTAAGACCCGGCCGATGGCGGCAATTCTTCCATGTTGGGCGGTTATAGTGCGGGCCTTGCGGTGGCTGGGGAGGATCCCCACATCGTCCCACCCCCCTTTCGCCTGCGAGCGTGCCCTTGTCGAGTCCCAGCCACGTTGCCGAAACGCCGATCACCGAACGCGCAGAGCTGATCCAGGTGCTCGCCTCCGGCGAGAAGCCCGGTGCGGACTGGCGGATCGGCACTGAACACGAGAAGTTCGGCTTCCGGCTGGATGACCTGCGCCCGCCCACCTTCGATGGCGAGCGCGGCATCGAGGCGTTGCTGGTCGGCATGACCCGCTTCGGCTGGGAGCCGGTGCAGGAAAACGGCCGCACCATTGCGCTGCTGCGCGACGGCGCCTCGGTCACGCTGGAACCGGCCGGGCAGTTCGAGTTGTCCGGCGCGGCGGTGGAAACGCTGCACCACACCTGCGTGGAAACCGGCACCCACCTGAGCGAGGTGGCCGAAGTGGCCGGCGAGCTGCAGCTGGGCTTCCTGGGCATGGGCTTCCAGCCCAAGTGGCGGCGCGACGAGATGCCGTGGATGCCCAAGGGCCGCTACCAGATCATGAAAAGCTACATGCCCAAGGTCGGCTCGCTCGGCCTGGACATGATGACGCGCACCTGCACGGTGCAGGTCAACCTCGATTACGCCACCGAAGCGGACATGGTGAAAAAGTTCCGCGTCTCGCTGGCGCTGCAGCCGATTGCCACCGCGTTGTTCGCCGATTCGCCGTTCACCGAAGGCAAGCCGAACGGCTACCTCAGCTACCGCTCGCACATCTGGACCGACACCGATGCCGATCGCACCGGCATGCTGGATTTCGTGTTCGACGACGGGTTCGGCTACGAGCGTTACGTGGATTACCTGCTCGATGTGCCGATGTATTTCTCCTACCGCGATGGCGTCTACCACGATGCCAGCGGGCAGAGCTTCCGCGATTTCATGCAGGGCAAGCTGCCGGTGCTGCCGGGCGCACTGCCGACGCTGCGCGATTGGTCCGACCACATGACCACCGCGTTTCCCGAAGTGCGCTTGAAGAAGTACCTGGAAATGCGCGGCGCCGACGCCGGGCCGTGGAATCGCCTGTGCGCGCTGCCGGCGTTCTGGGTGGGGCTGCTGTACGACCAGACCGCGCTGGATGCGGCCTGGGACCTGGTCAAGGACTTCACACTGGCCGAGCGCCATGCATTGCGCGACGGCGTCCCCAAGCAGGCGTTGGGCCTGCCGTTCCGCAATGGCGTTGTGCGCGATCTGGCGCTCGAAGCGGTCAACATCGCCCGCGAAGGCCTGCGCCGGCGTGCGCGCCTGAACCGCGATGGCCAGGACGAGACCGGCTTTCTCGATGTGATCGCCGAGATTGCCGAAACCGGCGTCACTGCTGCAGAGCGCAAGCTGGCGCTGTATCACGGTGCCTGGAAAGGCGATATCGACCCGGTGTTCCGCGAGTTCGCGTACTGAGTCAGTGAGCAGTGCGGCGCAGGCCTGCCTGCGTCGCTGTCAGCGCCGTTCCGGCATGCACGGCAGGCGCACGGTTACCCGCAGGCCGCCCCCGTCGCGATTGTCCAGCCGCAGTGCGCCGCCATGCGCCAGCACGATGCTGTGCGCCACCGACAGCCCCAGCCCGATTCCGCCGGTGTCGCGGTTGCGCGAGGATTCGCCGCGCACGAACGGCAGCAGCAGTTGTTCACGCTGGCTGGGGTCGATGCCCGGGCCGTCGTCGTCGATCCACAGCACGCCGTCCTCGCCTTCGCGATGCAGCCGCAGGCGCGCGCGCCGGCCGTATTTCAGCGCGTTTTCCAGCAGATTCATCACTGCGCGGCGCAACGCCAGCGGGTCGCCGTCCAGGGTGATCGCCGGGCCTGGCAGCAGTTCGGCATCGGCGCCGGTGTCCACCGCGTTGTCGACCACGCTCTCCACCAGCAGGCGCAGGTCCAGCGGGGCGCGCTCGCCGCGATGGCGGTCGTTCTGGATGAAATCCAGCGCCGCGGAAATCATCGCCTTCATCTCGTCGATGTCGGCCAGCGCCTTGTCGCGCAGCGGCGCTTGCAGGTCGTCCAGCCGGAACGACAGCCGTGCCAGCGGGGTGCGCAGGTCGTGCGCGATCGCCGCCACCATGTGGGTGCGCTCGTTGATCAGCCGGTTCAGGCGTGCCTGCATGGCGTTGAACGAATCGGCCGCGCGCACGATTTCCGGCGGGCCGCTGCGTTGCAGGGCCGCCGCGTCGGGATTGCGGCCCAGGCGGTCGGCGGCTTCGGCAAAGCGCTTGATCGGCGCCGACAGCGCACGCGAGAACCACCACGCCAGCGGCACGTTGGCCAGCAGGCCGGCCAGGAACAACAGCACCACGTGGGTCTTGAACTCGGCCGACAGGCGGCGGCGCGGCGATTCCACCGTGCGCCAGCGGCCGTCGGGCTGTTGCAGCGCGGCGGTGAAACCGTCCAGCAGCGGCACGCCCGGGGTGAGGCGTTCGCTTTCCCAATCACCGCGCGGGTCGTCAGGCCGCAGCCCGTTGCCGAAGGGCGCGCCCTCGGGGCTGGGGCGCGGCCAGTCCTTGCCGAAGGGCGGTGCCCCGGCTGGGAGTTGCTCGTTGCCCGTGCCAGCCGCGCTGGTCTGGGCCGATGTCCGGTTCGATGTGCTCTGGCGCGGCAGGAGCCGTGGCGCCTCGCCGTCATCGGCACTGCGATAGAAGCGCACGCGCGCGCTGTCCACATCCAGCCAATGCGCCAGCAGCATTTCGGCGAAGCCGTCGCGGACCTGGCCGGCCGGTGGCGTGGGCGCCTGGCGGGCTTCGTGCACCTTGAGCGTCTGGGTGCCGGCCGGCATGCGGGTGGACAGCAGGGCCACGACCTCCGGCGGATGCACTGGCGGCTCGTAGACGGGGGTGCGCATCACCAGCAGGGCGATGCCGACCGCCTGTGCGGTGACCAGAGCCACCGCCAGCAGGACAAAGGTGCGGGCAAAGATCGACAGCCCGCGGCGCGCCGGTTCACTCACAGACGCGCGACGCTCGGCAGCAGCATGTAGCCCTCGTTGCGCACGGTGCGAATCAGCTCGGTGTGCACGCGTTCGTTGATCTTGCGGCGCAGCCGGCTGATCTGGCTGTCGATGGCGCGGTCATAGACGTCGGTATCGCGGCCGCGCGCGAAATCGAGCAGTTGGTCGCGGCTCAGCACGCGTTGCGGATGCTCCACGAAGGTGCGCAGCAGGGCGAATTCGCCGTCGGAGAGGTTGATGAAGATACCGGTGGGGTCGCGCAGGTCGCGCCGCACCACGTCCAGCCGCCAACCGGCGAACTCGTAGACATTGCCGCGCGGCTCGGCCTGGTCGCTGGTGACCTGGCTGCGGCGCAGCAGGGCACGCACCCGGGCCAGCAGCTCGCGCGGGTTGCAGGGTTTGGCCAGATAGTCGTCGGCACCGACCTCCAGCCCGATGATGCGGTCTGTATCATTGCCCAGCGCGCTCAGCATGATCACCGCAGGCGAGCCGCGCTCGCTGGCCAGCGAGCGCGCCGCACTCAGCCCGTCTTCTCCCGGCATCATCACGTCGAGTACGATGAGGTCCGGACGCCGTTGTGTGATGCGCTTGCGCATTTCGGCGACATTCTCGGCCACATCCACCTGGTAGCCGTGGGCGCTCAGGAACTCGCCGATCAGCTTGCGCAGGTCGGGGTCGTCGTCGACCACAAGAACGCAGGGTTGTTGCATGTCCATGGAGGTCATCGTCGGAGGCGCAACGGTCGGGCTGCGCGGGGTGGCTACCGGAAACATGGTGCTCGCAAGGTGCAGGACGGGAGCACGCATCATAATGATCGAATTTGTCAACCATTGGCACACGTGTGACGCAGCATGACAGACCGGGACATCCCACCAAAATCCGTTGCACCGACACTGCCCGCCGACAAGGTCGAGCAGGTGCATGACGTGGTGTTGCCGATGATGCGGGTGATCAGCCGTGACAATGGCGTGGGCCTGACCCGCGACATGGTGTTGATGGCACAGACGCTGCGTGCCGGCGGGGCGCAGGTGCAGGAAGTGGGGTTCACCAGCCAGCGCTTGCACGACACCGGGCGTGAGCTGCGCCTGTGGGGACGGCGCGCGCTGTTGGGCAAGGTGCCGGTACAGATCTTTTCCGAGCGCGTGTATGCGCGCTGCCTGCCGTTGGGGCACGCCAATCTGCTGGTTCCCAACCCGGAATGGCTGCTGCCCAAGTGGTTGCCATTGCTGCCGCGGTTCACCGCGGTGTTGTGCAAGACCCACCATGCCGAGCGGATCTTCCGCGAGTTGGGCTGCCGCACGCAGTACATCGGCTTCACCAGCCCCGATCGCCACGATCCGGAGGTGTTCCGTCAGCGTGCGTTCTTCCACCTGGCCGGGCGTAGCACCGCCAAGGGCACCCGCGTGCTGCTGGAAACCTGGCAGCAGCATCCCGAATGGCCGCTGCTGACGGTGGTGCAGAACCCGCGCACTGCGGGCAAGCAGGTGGTGGCGGCCAACATCGATCACCGCGTCGGGTATCTCGACGATGCCGCGCTGCGCCGCCTGCAGAACGCCCACCAGTTCCATATCTGTCCATCGGAGGCGGAAGGCTTCGGGCATTACCTGATGGAGGCCTTGAGCGTGGGTGCGATCACCCTGGCCACCGATGGCGAGCCGATGAACGAATTGGTCCGCCCCGAGCACGGCCTTCTGATTCCGGTGGCCACAGTGCGCCAGCGTCGGCTGGCGAGCTATCACTATGTGGATGCGGCAGGCATTGCGCAGGCAGTGCAAGCCGCGCTGGCGTTGCCGCCCGCAGAGCTGGAGCGCCTCTCGGCCGCCGCGCGGGCGTGCTATCTGGCCAACGACGCGGTTTTTGCGGGGCGCTTCCGCGCTGCGGTCATGGCCGCGGTGGCGATGCCGACCGAGGCAGTGGCTGACGTGGTGCCGGTGGCCGCGAAGAGCTGATTGGTGATGCGCTGATCGTACGGTTTGTCGCGCGGTGCTGATATACGGTGCGTGATCGCGCGCGCGGGCCTGCTCTAGTCAGCCGTTGGATCACGCTGGCGCAATGCTGATGCACGAAGCCTGTTTGTCGTCGTTTCGCTTGTTTCCTCACGTTTGTACGCGTCCGGCACGGCATGCCATACGGCGCCAGCGAACAACACGCCTGTGCAAAACGTGCCTGCAAGGATCTCCTGATAACGGAGAGCGCATCGCTCCGCCACACGCCGCGCGCTGTGTTTGCCGCACACCAGGGAGATCAAAATATGGGGCAGATGCGCCCGACCATTGCTACCGTGAGCGCCATGCTTGCGCTGCTGAGCCTTGGAGGCTGTGCAAGCCTGTGCGGTGCGCCACCTGGCCCATCTCCGCCTCCGCCGGTGTATGTGAATCGCGGGCCGCCGCCGTCTGCAATGGAGCGAGGGATCCTGCGCAAGTGCCTGCAGTCACCGGACCAGCCACCCGTGTTGCACGATGGCGCTGAAGACATCTCCGTAGATCCGGCAGCGCTCGCGCGCTGCCTGGCGGATCACGACATGGATGTCCCGTTAGCACCACCGGATGCATTGGATGTGCCTGATGCCGATTGGTTCGATGACCCATCAGATCCACTACCACCGGATCTGGACGCCGCGGAGTAGCCGAAGGCGCATGCGTGCTCATCCGGTAGCGCGAAGCGCACCTGTCAGACATGCAACCTGTACTTCAGTGTGCAGGTGCATTCCCGCTGGATTCGACAAGGCAGGGCGCAGCGAACAGCGTGCCGCGATAGGCGCCTGCCGCAGTGCGTGCCGCCACGATCGTCCAGGTCACGCATAGCAGCAGGACCAATGCGCTGCCGAGTACATCGAAGACCTGCATTTGCAGCGCGGCGCCGAGCTTCAGTGTCGCCAATGCATAAACCCCAAGTGGGAACGTGAATCCCCACCAGCCCAGATTGAACGGCACGTTGTCTGCGAAATAGCGGGCCGTGATGAGGATGGCCAGCGCCAGCCACCACAGCCCCAGCCCCCACAGCAACAGGCCGGCGATCAGGCCACATCCCGCCGCAGCCTGGCCGACGGTACCCATGCCATGTGCGGCGAACAGTGCAGGCGCGTCGCCAGCAAACACCAGCATGCCCAATGCGCCAGTGCCGATCGGCCCCAGTGCCAGCCAGCTCGAAGCGGCCATGCTGGCCTGCGGCAACTGGTGTAGCGCCATGCGCAGCCAGAGGATCACCAGGATGCCCATCGCCACCGGCACCGAGTACGCCCACAGCACGTATCCGGCAACCAGCATGCCGAAGCGGCTGCCGGCATCGGCCAGATGCGGGGCGAGCGCGCCAGCACTGGCCGCGGCGACTTCCGCAGCCACCACTGGCAGCAGCCATAGTGCGGTCATCTGTTCCATGCGGTGCTGCTGGCGGGTAAACATCAGGTAGGGCACCAGCACGCCGCAGGCCAGCGCCATGGCCGCGTCCATCCACCACAACGCAGTCGCCACGGGAATGACGGCGGCGCCCCAGCGCGGCAGGCCATAGAGGAGCAGGCCGTTGATGAGCGTCGCCAATCCCATCGGGATAGTGCCCAGAAACATCGAGGCGGTCGGGTGGGCCAGGATGCGTCGGGCTTCGTGCGGATACAGCGCCCAGCGAGCGAGATACAACGCGCTGAACACCACAAACAACCCGATGTTGCAGAGCCACAGGCCAGCGCCGAGCCGCGCGGCGCCAGGCACGTGCCAGGGGAGTTGGCCCAGCAGCAGCGACAGGATGCCGGTGCCCATGGTCACCGCGAACCAGTTCGGCGTGAACTGGCGGATGGCTTCGCGCGGGGCGGGCAGCGCGTACAGGGGCCCGGCGATTGCAGGGCCGGGCGGGGAGGTGGGCATCGGCATTTGGGTCACAGCGGTGTCGGCTGAAGAAGTGAGTGAGTCTAGGCAGCTAGATCTAGCGGTAAAGCGCGTAATATCGGTTGATGTAACCCAATAAATCGCTAACGATGAAACTCAGCCTGCGGCAGCTCCAGATCTTTTGTGCGGTTGCCGAGTGTGGCTCCACCACCGCAGCGGCGGCGCAGGTGGCGTTGTCGCAGTCGGCCACCAGTGCCTCGCTCAATGAACTGGAGAGTGGCTTAAGTACCCGGTTGTTCGATCGGGTCGGCAAACGCTTGCTGTTGAATGACAGCGGTCGCGCATTGCTGCCGCACGCACGCAGGATGCTCGACAACGCGCAGCAGATCGAAGCCGGCTTCCATCCCGGCAGCGCCAGTTTGTCGACACGTCTGAAGGTGGGCTGCAGCACCACGATCGGCAACTATGTGCTGCCGCTGGTGCTGCGCGAGCTGCATACAACCGCTGCGCATCTGCGCGTGGAAATGGAAGCCGGCAACAGCACGGCCATCGCTGCGAAGGTTGCCAATTTCGAGCTGGAGATGGGGCTGATCGAAGGCCCGTGCCACGTGCCCGAGTTGCACGTCGAGCCATGGTTGTCCGACGAATTGCTCATCGTGGTTGGCAGCCAGCACCCGCTGGCAAAGCAGGCAAACGTCACCCGCAAGGATCTGCGCGCCGCTGCGTGGCTGTTGCGCGAACCGGGTTCTGGCACGCGTGAGGAGGTGGAGCAACGACTGCTGCGGCATCTGCATCAGTTGGCCGATGCACGCCAGATCGGCAGCTCCGAAGCGATTAAGCACATGGTGATGCACGGCCTGGGCGTGAGTTGTCTGTCGCGTTGGGTGGTGGAGGCGTCCTTGGCTGCCGGGACGTTGAAGGCCATCACCGGCGTGCTCCCGCCGATGTCACGTCGCTTCTTTCTGATCACGCATCGCGACAAGTTTCTCTCGCCGAGTCTTGCGCGTTTTCGCAGCAGCTGCCGGCAGTTTGCACAGACGCAGAGAGCGCCTGTTACACCATAACGTGTTGCTGCAGCGCAGCTTGCCGAATGTTTGCAGCCCACTGCATATGCCATCGCAGGGGAGTTGTGGTGCTGGGGCGCGACGTGTGCCCACGCTGCGAAGAAAGAAGCTAGAAGTCGGCGCACTGCATCGTCTGTCATGCGGCGGTCATGGCTTTTTTGTCTTCGATCCATATACTACCCCCCAGTATCCGGAACGGGACCATGCATGCCGCATTCGCCACAGGAGAAAAAGCGAGCGCTAGCGCGTGTGCGTCGGCTGCGTGGGCAGTGCGATGCACTTGAGCGCGCGCTGGAAATAGGCGCAGACTGCGCGCCAGTCCTGCAGCAGATTGCCGCGATCCGGGGGGCCGTCAACGGGCTGATGTCGCAGGTACTGGAGGCGCATATCCGTGAAGACTTCGGGCATGCCGCCGCGTCCGATGCGCAACGCGCCGAACGGGTGCAGGAATTGCTTGGCCTGGTCCGGTCCTATCTCAAATGAACTCCCACCGGGTCGGCATGCGCCGCGCCCGTCCTCGAACATCCTCGTCAGGAGCACTCATCCATGAAATCCCGTGCAGCAGTTGCATTCGGACCCGGCAAGCCGCTGGAAATCGTCGAGATCGACGTGGCACCGCCGCAGGCCGGCGAAGTGCTGGTCCGCATCACCCACACCGGCGTCTGCCACACCGACGCGTTCACGCTGTCAGGGGATGACCCGGAAGGCATTTTTCCGTCGGTGCTCGGGCACGAAGGTGGCGGCATCGTTGAGCAGATCGGCGAAGGTGTGACCAGCGTCAAAGTCGGTGATCACGTGATCCCGCTGTACACGGCCGAATGTCGCAAGTGCAAGTTCTGTCTGTCCGGCAAGACCAACCTGTGCCAGGCCGTGCGCGCAACCCAAGGCAAGGGCTTGATGCCCGATGGCACAACGCGCTTCTCCTACAACGGCGAGCCGATTTTCCACTACATGGGCTGCAGCACCTTCAGCGAATACACCGTGGTGCCGGAGATCTCGCTGGCCGTGGTGAACCCGGAAGCGCCGCTGGAAAAAGTCTGCCTGCTGGGCTGCGGTGTCACCACCGGCATCGGTGCCGTGCACAACACCGCCAAGGTCAAGCCGGGTGAAAGCGTGGCCGTGTTCGGGCTGGGCGGTATTGGTCTTGCGGTGATCCAGGGCGCGGTGCAGGCCAAGGCCGGACGCATCCTGGCCATCGACACCAACCCGGGCAAGTTCGACCTGGCGCGCAGCATGGGCGCCACCGATTGCATCAACCCGAAGGATTACGACAAGCCGATCCAGGAAGTGATCGTCGAATTGACCGAAGGCGGCGTGGATTTCAGCTTCGAATGCATCGGCAACGTCAACGTGATGCGTTCGGCGCTGGAGTGCTGCCACAAGGGCTGGGGCGAGAGCGTCATCATCGGCGTGGCCGGTGCCGGCCAGGAAATCAGCACCCGCCCGTTCCAGCTGGTGACCGGCCGCGTGTGGCGCGGCTCGGCCTTCGGCGGCGTCAAGGGACGTACCCAATTGCCGGGCATGGTGGAGCAGTCGATGAAGGGCGAGATCGATCTGGATCCGTTCATCACCCACACCATGCCGCTGGAACAGATCAACGAAGCCTTCGACCTGATGCATGAAGGCAAGTCGATCCGCACCGTGATTCATTTCTGACCGGACGGCCAGGAGCGGCGCGCGGCCGCTTCCGCGCACGTGGGACCCGTAACCGGGAGGGGCATGATGGCTAACGTGTCGATTCACCCTGCAGTAGATGGTGGTGTTGTGCATGGCAGTACCGAAGGTTTTGCAGGGGGCACCCTGCAATGCCTGTGTGCCAGCGACAAGGTGACCGTGGACGTGGCATCGCAGAGCGCGCACAACCACGCCTGCGGCTGCAGCAAATGCTGGAAGCCGGAAGGCGCCAAGTTCTCGGTGGTGGCGGTTGCGCCACGCGACAAGGTCACCGTGACCGCGCATCCGGAGAAGCTCAAGATCGTCGATGAAAGCGCGACGATCCAGCGCCATGCCTGCACCGGTTGCGGCGTGCATCTGTATGGCCGGATCGAGAACAAGGACCATGCGTTCTATGGTCTGGACTTCATCCATACCGAGCTGTCGCAGCAATCGGGATGGTCGCCGCCGGGCTTTGCCGCGTTCGTCTCGTCCATCATCGAAACCGGCACGCCGCCGGACCAGATGGATGGCGTGCGTGCGCGTCTCACCGAACTGGGCCTGACGCCGTACGACTGCCTGTCGCCGGCGCTGATGGATGCGCTGTCGACCAACGTGGCGCGTCACAAGGGCTTGTTGCACTGATGGTCCGATCCTGCGGCCGGTGATCCCGGCCGCAGGATTTTCTCTTCGCAAGGAATCCCATGGAACGCATCGAACACCGTGCCTGCTTCGGCGGCTGGCAAGACGTTTACCGGCACCACTCCACGAGCCTGGGCTGCGCCATGCAGGTGGGCGTGTATCTGCCGCCGCAGGCAGCCGACGGCCCCTTGCCAGTGCTTTACTGGCTGAGCGGGTTGACCTGCACCGAGCAGAACTTCATCAGCAAGGCCGGCGCTCAGCGCTATGCGGCCGAACACGGCGTGATCCTGGTGGCCCCGGATACCAGCCCGCGCGGTGACGATGTCGCCGATGCCGAGGGCTACGACATCGGCAAGGGCGCGGGCTTCTACGTGGATGCCACCGAGCAGCCATGGGCCGCGCATTACCGCATGTACGATTACGTGGTGAACGAACTGCCGGCATTGATCGAGGCCAGCTTCGCCACCACCGGCGTACGCGCCATCAGTGGTCACTCGATGGGCGGGCACGGCGCGCTGACCATCGCCTTGAAGAATCCAGGCCGCTATCGCAGCGTGTCGGCGTTTTCGCCGATCGTCGCACCGAGCCAGGTGCCGTGGGGCGAGAAGGCCTTCGGTCAGTACCTGGGCGACGATCGCGCGGCATGGAAGGCCTACGACGCCACAGCACTGATCGCACACGCAGCCGAGCGCCTGCCGCTGCTGATCGACCAGGGCGATGCCGATGAATTCCTGGAAAACCAGCTGAAAACAAAGCTATTTGAAGACGCCGCCAAGACGGCGGGCTATCCGGTCACGGTGCGGCTGCAGCCCGGCTACGACCACAGCTATTACTTCATCGCCAGCTTCATCGGCGAGCATATTGCCCATCATGCGCGCGCGCTGAAAAGCTAAAAGCGGCTAACAGACGCAGCGAGCAATCGTCAGGTGGGTGCGGAGGAATCGGAAGGTACGATGGCCATGCCGATTCCGAGCACCAGTCGCCGCACGCCTGGCGGTTGCGTCGTTGTTTTGATCGCTGCTCTCAGTGAGGCGATGCTGGCGTGCGTGGTTGTTGCAATGTCGCTCGCGCCGATGCGGTGAAGCGCCATTGCTAAATGCGGTGGCAATGCCGCAGTGTTGTCGCCCTGTGAGCCCTTGCTTTTGGTTCCCGCCGCGCATCGCCTCGCGACTGCGGACGACGTTGATCACCTCCCAACCATCGACGCGCAGTACCTGCGAACAGGTCAGGCGCTTGCCGGATTTCTGGCAACAACGCGTACGCCCGCCATTCAACGCGGGCGTTGCGCAGCCAGCCGCCCCAGCTGCCGCATGGCCCGGTCCAGTGTTTCGTTCCACGGCTGGCCGCAGGTCAGGCGCAGATGGTCGGCGTAGTCGCCGCGGCTGGAATACACCTGCCCGGGTGAGGTGCCGATGCCCTTGGCCAGCGCGGCTTCGAACAGCGTCTGGCCGCTGCCGCCATCGGGCAACTGCAGCCACAGCGACAATCCACCTGCTGGCTCGCCGATGCGCGTGCCGGATGGCCAATGCCGCACGATTGCATCGCGCAGGCGTTGACCGTTGTCGGCCAGCGTGCGGCGCAGCTTGCGCAGATGCCGCTCTAGATCGTGTTGCGCCAGGTAATCGGCCAGGGCCAACTGCGGCAGGCTCGCGTTGCCGACGGTGGAGAAATACTTGGCGCGCACCAGCGCGTCTGTCCACGGCCCACCGAGCAGCCAGCCCACCCGCAGGCCAGGTGACAACACTTTGGAAAACGAGCCGCAGGTGATGACGTTGGCGTGCGTGTCGAACTGCCGCAGCGGGCGTGGGCGCTGACCAGACCAGGCCAGCTCGCCGTAGATATCGTCTTCGATCACCACCGTGCCATGCCGTGCGCAACTGTCCACTACTGCGCGCTTGGCGTGATCGGGGGTGAGGCTGCCCAGCGGATTGTTGAAGTTGGGCACCAGGATCGCGGCGCGTGCCGGCGTGCGTTGCAGCAGTGCATCCAGATGCGCGGCGTCGATGCCCAGACCTGCACGGTTGGGAACTTCCAGTACCTTCAGGCGCAGCGCGGCAACCGCTTGCAGGATGCCGTGGTAGGTCGGTGTCTCCACCACCACCACATCGCCTGGCGTGGTGATGGTGCGTAACGCCAGGCTGATTGCCTCCATCGCGCCAGCGGTGATCACCACTTCGTCTGCGTCCACGTTGGTGCCGCATTGCGCATACCGCAGCGCGATCTGCCGCCGCAGCGCGGCGTGGCCCTGTGGAGGTGCATAGTCCAGTGCCGCAGTGCGCTGGCGGCGTAGCTGGCGCGACATCGCTGCGGCCAGGTGTGCGCCGGGCAGTAGCGCGGGCGCAGGCGTCGCCAGGTGCAGCGGCACCAGGTCGGTACTTGCGAGCAGGTCGAACACGCCTTGCAGTGCTGGGTTGGCGATGACACCCGGCGCGCGCCGGCGCGGCGTGGGCGTGGCGGCCGGTAGCGGCGCGGCACCGGCGCGCACAAAATAGCCGGAACGTGGCCGCGCCTGGACGCGGCCCTCGCGTTCCAGTTGCAGGCAGGCCTGCACGGCGGTGGCGGGGCTGATGCCATGGCTGGCGGCCAGCTGGCGGATGGAAGGCAGGCGTTCGCCGGCGCGCAGGGTGCCGCGCTCGATCTGTTGCCGCAGCTGTGTGGCCAGCGATTCGTAAAGCAGCATGGGTGCGGCGCCCGCATCTGTATTGGTCTGTTTGTAGCGTATCTGAATCTGTCCTGGTCGCGCATCGCGCCGCAGACTGGCCGTGCCGGGCGACCCGCGCGGCATGGTCTTCTGGCGAGGTTGCAACGTGCTGCTTTCCCTGTTCGTGGTCGATGCGTTTACGTGTGTGCGTTTCAAAGGCAACCCTGCGGCGGTGGTGCCGTTGCAGGCATGGTTACCGGTGCCGGTGATGCAGGCGATTGCTGCCGAAAACAATCTGTCGGAAACCGCGTTCTTTGTGCGTGATCACGCCGGCTTCTTCGACATCCGTTGGTTCTCGCCGTTGAAGGAAGTCGGGTTCTGCGGCCATGCCACGCTGGCAAGTGCGTACGTCATTGCGCGCCAGCAGCTGGCACCGTTTCCGTTGCGCTTGCGCGCCCCGGCGGTCGGTGAGATCGGTGTGGAGCAGGTGGACGAAGCGACCTTTGAGATGTGCTTTCCCAATCAGCTGCCGACCCTGGTCGCGCAGGTCCCGGCGCCACTGCTGGCCGCGTTGTCGATCGCACCGCAGGCGGTGTATGCCAACGCACAGGCCTACATCGCGGTGTACGCGGACGAGCAGCAGGTGCGTGCCGTGGTGCCCGACCTGGCGCACATGCTGGCATTGGCACCACGCGATGTGGCAATCACCGCCCCGGGAACCACGCATGACCTGGTGTCGCGCTATTTCTGGCCGGCCAATGGCGGAGCGGAGGACCCTGTCACCGGTTCGATCCATGCAGCGCTGGCACCATTGTGGGCGCGCACGCTTGGAAAGACCGATCTGCGCGCGCTGCAGGCCTCGGCACGCGGCGGTGAGCTTGCGTGCCGTGTCACGCCGGCGCATGTCTACGTGCGTGGCGGCGCCGTGCAGTATCTGCGTGGGGAGATCACGCTATGAGCGTTGCAGCTGCACCACCGGTGGCGGCGTCGCGCCGCGCAATCTGGCAACTGCTGTTGGCCGAGGTGTTGATCGGTTCGGTTGGCGTCTTCGTGTATGAAAGCGGCCAGGACCCGGTGACGGCGGTGTTCTACCGCTGCCTGTTTGGCGCACTGTTTCTCACTGTGTGCGGTGTGCTTGGTGGGCACCTGCGCGGGCTATGGCGCGAGCGCCGCCTGTTACGCGATGCGACCATCAGCGGCGTGCTGCTGGTGTTGAACTGGGTAGCGCTGTTTGCCGGCATGGCGCGCTCGTCGATCGGCGTGGCCACCATGGTGTATCACGTGTTTCCGTTCGTGATGCTGATCCTGGCGGCGGTGGTGCAGGGCGAACGCACGCGTCGCGCCGATCTGGGCTGGACGCTGCTCGCCTTCATCGGGGTGGCGTGTTCGGCAGACCCATTGCGGTTGTGGCAGTCCGCCGACCGCAGCTATCTGCTGGGCATCGGGCTGACGCTGCTGGCGGCGCTGCTCTGTGGCGCCTCATTGCTGATGTCCCGACGCATCGGCCGTGAGCGGCCGTTGGCGGTGGTCACCGTGCAATGCTGGGTCGGGACGGTGCTGCTTGTGGGGTTTTCCAGCAGCGATGCGCTGCATCCGGGCCTGCATTGGGTCTGGCTGGTGGGCCTGGGCGTGATTCACAGCGGCATTGTCTACGTGCTGTTCTATTCGTCGTACCGCCATCTGCACGTGGCCACCATTGCGGTGCTGGCTTTCGTGTATCCACTGGTGACGCTGCTGCTGGATTACCTGCTGTACGGCCACGCGCTGGCGCCGGTGCAATGGCTGGGCCTGGGCCTGATCGTCTGCGGCACGCTGGCGGTGAATCTCAAATGGCGCTGGCCGCGGTGGGCAACTGGCAAGGCAGTGCTGCAGCGGTAACGCGCGCTGGCGATGACGAGTAGTCAGTCATCCCGCTCGCATGCTTGAGAGGAGTCAGCGCGGCAGTGTCTTGAAGCCGCACCGGTTTGCGCAACACGATCGTTCGCGCAACCCGGCACGTCATCTGCGCGTCAACGCACGTCGCGCAGTTCCCAGTGATGGCCGGCCAACGCCTGCATACGCTGCTTGAGCAGGTCGCCGGGGATGCTGGTGGTGGCCACCAGGTCGATGCGCAGGTCGCCCTGCTTGCCGGTCACGGTGGCCGCCGGGTCGGTGACGCCCAGGCTGGGGTCCACCTCGTCCGGGTCGGCCTGCAGCTGGCGCCAGCGGTCGAACCAGGCCGGGTCGCGCAGGGCAGCCTGCAACTGTTCGGCAAACGCCTCCGCACCATTGGCGCTGAAGCTCACCGCCGGCGCGCTGCCGCGGGCGAGCTTGGGGTCGGGCAGGCTGATCGAATAGCTGACAGGCATGGGCACACACTCGGATGACAGGTGCCGGGCACCTTATGCCAGCAGCGGTGAGTGCGTCGTCGAGGCCTGCTGCCGTGTGCTGGCGTGCAGGCGCACGTCTATGCCGAGAAGCTGTGCGGCTCCGCGGCGAAGGCCACCGCCAACGCGCCCTTGCCGACGTTGACCATGCCGGTCAGGCTCATCACGCTCTCGAACAGCTCCACACCCTGCGTCTGGCAAGCGGCCTGCAACGCGGCATAGCCCGGCAACGCGTGCAGTTCGGCAAGTTCGCCGCCATAGCCCACGCACACGGTGGGCGTCATCAGCCCCTCGCGGAGCTTGCGCACGGTGAAGGCGAACAGCTTTTCGGCCGAGGGCTCGAAGCCCTTGAGCTTGGCCACCGGTTCGGTGACGCCACGGTAGGCGCGCAGCACCGGCTTGATGTCCAGCGCGCTGCCCAGCGCGGCGCCGATCAGGCCCACGCTGCGATCGCCCTTGGTGCGTGCACGCGCACGCAGGTAGTAGAGATCGCGTGGAATCATGTAGCCATAGGTGTGCTCGGCCAATTGCTCGAGCCGGGCGCGGATCGGCGCCACGCCCAGGCCTTGCGCACGCAGGCGTACCGCTTCCACCGCGGTGATGCCCTGGCCTGCGAACAGGTTCAGCGTGTCGATCACCCGCAGCGCGAACGGCGAGGTGTGCCCGGCCGCCTGCCGCACCGGCTTGTAGTCGTTGAGAATCGCAAAGCTCGCCTGGGTGGCGTTGTCGAAGATCTGGCTGCGCAGCTTGGAGATGGTCAGGCAGAACACGTGGTCGTAATCGATGACCAGCCGCTGCAGGAACAGGTCGCGGATCTGGTTGACCGAAAACGGCGTCGTCTCCGCCTCATGGCCGCGCTCGGCCACGTGCGCATGCAGGAAGCTCAAGGTGGCTTCCTCATCGCGATGGTCGGCCAGCACGGCTTCGCCGATACGCACGCTGATCGGCAGCACGATGACGTTGTTGCGTTGGATGAAGTCCTGCGGCAAGTCGCACGCACTATCCACCACGATTCCGATGCGCATCGTCGCCCCCTCCGGCTGTTGCGTCGTCTCTGGATGTGAACGCTATCGCAAATCGGGCGCGAGGCGAAGGGCATTGGTCGGAAGGCGTGCGCGGACGGGCTTGGCGGCAGCGTCGCCGGGGTCTGCCCGATGGCCCGGGCACGCTGCGCGCAGCCTGTCCAAGCAGGTCACTGCGCGGCGCCAGTGCGCCGTCGCGCGATGTGGCAACGCAGCAATCGCGCTCACCAAGGCCGCCGCCACCTGACCGGGATGCAGTGGCGTGGCAGTACGCCGACGACGAACTGAGGACGGGCGCACGCCCCGATTGCCGGGTAGCGCCCGCTATCGTGCGGGCACCTGCAGGCCCCCAGGTTTCGCTATAGCTCCTGGCGACGCGGCGCTGCTAGGGTCCCGCTGCGATCGCTGCCAAGCAGCGGTCCCGACGCCGCAACGGTGGCGTCGCGCGCTGAATCCAAGGGAGACACCACATGCAGCAGACTCAACATCGCATCCTCGACCAGGCCACTGCGCAGGCGCCCACCACACGGCGGCGTGCCTCGCGCTGGTGGAAGGCCGCCCTGACCCTCGGGCTGGTGGCACTGGCGCCGGTCGCGCTGGCCGGGCCGTACAAGATCTTCGGCAACCACTACGCGTGGGTGAACAACTTCAACGACCCCAACAACATCATCCAGGGCACGTTCGGCACCGGCAGCACGCCGGAGCTCACCGTCACCTTCAACTTCGCCGACTACAACCTCTACGGGTATCCGGCGATCGTGCGCGGCTGGCATTACGACTGGAACCCCACCAGCGACACGTTGTTTCCGAAGCAGATCTCCTCGATCAGCTCGATCCCGATGAAGTTCAGCTACAGCGCCGGCGGCACCAACCTTGCGGGCGATTTTGCCTACGACATCTTCTTCCGCTGGGATACGGCCAAAGGCAATCCGCAGCTGGAAGTGATGATCTGGGGCGAGCACAACTCCTGGCCGATCGGCACGCTGACCGCCAGCAAGGTGATCACCGCTGGCGGGCGCACCTTTGATCTGTGGGAAGGCTTCAACTCCGGTGCGGGCTATTACGTCTACACCTTCATCCCGACCGGAACCGCGGGGCAGGCCACGCTGAAGACCAGCGGCAGCCTCAACGTGGATGCCAAACCATTCCTCAACTGGTTGCAGACCAACCGCTCGAAGGATGGCCGCTACAACAACAGCATGTATCTGCATGCGGCCGAAGCAGGTTTCGAAGTGGTGCGCGGCAATGGCTGGGCCAAGGTCAGCGCCACGATGGACGCCAAGTAACCGCGGCGATCAGCGCGGCTGCATAGTTGCGGCTGGCGCGGGCGGTGCTGGCCCGGGCGGTGTTGATCACTGCTAGGTAGACGCAGTAATCCAAGGCGCGGTACACCCCATGGGTGTGCCGCGCTTTTTGCTGCGCTCTAGCGTGGCGCAACTCGCACAGTCATGCCGTGCGCGTGAAGCCGCATGTGGATGCTCACCTTGATGAGGGCTTACTGGATAGATTGATCGGCGTATCGCCTGCCAGTACGTGTGCAGCAGTAAGCACGTCGTCCATAACTCATTGGAGGACACGTGCAAACATACGCAGGCGCAGGTCGTTCGTTCCGCATGGCCTGCAGGCGGCGCACATCAAGACCTTTCCGGACAGAGTGCAGGCCGTGCGCAATGGTGATGGCAGCTACAGCAACGCCTTGTACCTGCAGGTGGTGGACGATGAGTTCGAAGTCCCCGCAGCGCTAGCACGTCGCTTGGCGGTGGCATCACCGCCAACTGACGCACGCACCGCACACCACGCGTTCTTGCGTGCGCTGTGCGGGCACCCGGACGTGGCGTGATTACGGTGCAACCAGCTGCACGCTGTCGTAGACGATGGCCGGGCTGAGGAAGCCATTATCCGGCGACCCCGAGGCCAGGCTGATGGCGATCCGGTTGCTGCCGGCCTGCAGCGCCGTCGCCGGGATATCCACCTCGTACAGCGTGTTGTTGCCGCGTGTGGTGCCACGGGTGATGCCGCGCGTCTTGGGTTGATTTGGTGCAGCGGGGACGGGGCCGTTCCAGCGTGCGTTGACGGCGATCTGCGGGCGCGCGCTGACCTGCGCCAACGGCACGAAGATGCGCAGGCGATAGCTGCGCACTTCGCTGCTGCTCAAGCTAAACACGATCTGTGTGGGCGTGTTGATCCCGCGCCACTGCACCGCCGGAAAGCTGCCCACGCTGCTTGATCCCACTGTGTAGGTGACCGGTGCCCAGCGCATGCGCGCATCGGACGGATGCGCGCGCGGCAGCAGGTCCGCGTACTGGAAGCCGCCTGGCGTGCCATCGGGAACGCCAATCTGCCACTTCACCGCGCCGGGCAAGCTCACCGCCTGCAGCGTGGCCTGTGCGGTGGCGCCGGCAAACACCTCGACATCGCGTTGCGCCACCTCCAGCTCGTGTTGATAGAGCGTCATGCGGTAGCGGCCCGGGCGTACACCGCTGATCTGGTAGTCGCCGCTGCCAGTGGCCGTGGCCCAGTATTGCGCCTGAGCGTTGCGCAAGCCGACCACCGCCGGCTGCCCCGCCAGCACGCCGCTTACGCGCCCGGCAAGCGTGCCGCGCCCGTCCGCTGCCAGGTAGCCGCTCAAGCCCAGGCTGGCATCGATGAAGTCGGTGCTGGTCTGTGCGGAGGAAGGCGCACCGCCGTCGGTGAACAACAGGCCGTACACGCCGTGCAATCCGCTGCGGAAGGCTTCGGTCTGGGTGTGGTCCGAATACATGTAGTTGTACAACTCATGGGTAACGCGGGTTTTCTGTGAGGCGATGTCCTTGAAGAACGGCCCGCCCGCACTGCGCTCGCGATTGCCCATCAGCATGAACACCGCCACGCCGTTGCCGCTCACGCCGTGCAGCGGGTCTTCGAACATGCGCCGGGCCGAGTAGAACTTGGAGCTGGTCCGCCCGTCCGGCAGCAGGAACACGTCTTCGCCTTCAATCGCAGTGCCGACGCTGGAATCCGGCTCCTGCAACGCGTTCGGCAGCTTGGCCACGTTCAAGCGGGCGATGAAGCGCAGCTCGCCCACCGGCAGCAAGCTGGGCGCCGAGGTGGCCATGTAGATCGCATTACGGCCCTTGCGCGCGATGTAGTACTGGGTGAGGTCGCCGGCTTTTGCGGTCACCACGATGGCGCCGCCCACCACGCGCGCCTCCACGCTGGCGGTGCCTAGCCCAGAGGCGATATGCGAGCCCTTGGATTCGGTGGTCTGCAGTTCGTTGCCGCGGTAGCGCATCGACACGAGATCGCCGTTGCTGGCGTTGACCGAAAACAGCAGCTCGGCGCCGGTATCCACCACGATGCGATCGCCACTGCGGGTGATGCCAAAGGCGGCGAATGCGGGCGCGACGACGCCAGCGTAGAGCACAAGCGCACAGGCCAGCGTGCGCAGCGGGATGCGATGCATGTCGATCTCCGTAACCAGCAAGGCGCGGTGCGCCGATGCGCGATGCTAGGCGGGCGCGGCTGCAGCGGCGATAACCGCAGCCCAGGAGCGTGCGCTGGGTTCACGCCCGGTACGCGAAGCGCAGTGCAGGTCACGCTCGCGGTGCGACCGGCATGCATTGCCGCTTGGCGCGCAGGCCGCCGGTTGCGCAGGACCGGCGGGGACGGCTATGGCAATGGTGGTGGTGTGGCGGCCTGGCGTTTGACATCGCAGGCCGCCTGGATGGCGCGCATCCACTGGTCGCGTTTGCCAAGCACGAAGCGGTGCTCGCTGCCATCGGCCAGCTGCACCGCCAACGAATTGGGTGCCAGCGGCAGCAAGCCGAGCAGGCGCGTCCAGCAAAACTGCAGCGATGCGATCTGCAGCAGCATGATGGTCAGCGACTGGGTCTGGATATTGAAGGCATGCGGTTGGAAGTGCAGCGCATCGGCGGTCAGGATCAGCCGCCCGCCCACCGTTTCCAGGCCGCGTTGCAGATTGGCGGGCGCCTGTTGCAGGACACGCTGTTGAATCGACCCCGTCGTGCTGCCCTGGAACATGTCATTGCTCCGTGGGCGCGCTCGCGCAGTCGCGACGTGGCTGCCATTGCCAGCGGCCGGCCTGCTCGACCAGGCGCACCTGCCACTGCTGCGTCTCATCGCTCAGGCAGGTGGCAGTGGCCCGCAGCTGCTGCGCGGTGCTCCACTGCGGTGCGTCCAGCGTGGCGATGATGCCGGGCTCGGCAGCGTCGTCGCTGAGCAAGGCATTGGTCGTGGACGCAAGCTGCTTTCCGCCGATGCTCAGCACCTGCCACTCCTCGCCATCCATGCCATCGGGCTGCGCGGTGGCCAGATAGCGGCTGTGGTCTGGCGCGATCACCACGCGCAGGCCGCCCGGCGTCTGCGTGCCGGTGCGTGCGTCGATCAAGGTGCCGGCGAAGGTGCCGCCGTCGCGATGCTGCAGCAGCAGGTAGTCATCGCGCCGATCACAAAAGCGGTAGTCCTCGCCCTCCAGCGGTTCGTCGAAGGGCGCGGTGTCGGCAAAGACCTGCACGCCGGCCGGCGTGGTGACCTGCAGGCGATGCGCGGACACCCGTTGCACCATGCCGCCACCGCGTGCGGCGATGGCGCTGGCTTCCTGCGCGGGGTTGTCGCCTTCCGCGCAGCCCAGCGCGAGCGATGCGCCTTCGACTGGCGTTGCTGCTGCGGCGGGTGTTGCCGGCGCGCTGGTCGCCGATGTGGTCGGCGTCGCTGCCGACGGCGATGGTGCGGGAGCAGGCGCGGGCGCACGCTCACAGCCGGCCAGCGCAAGCAGCGTGCAGAGGGCGGTGATGCGTGTCAGCGCCGTGGTCATCGAACCGGCCATTCGTGTCTCCAGAAAAAGTGACTCACTGCTGCGCTACATGCTGCGATGCACGCATGACACGGCGACGCAGCAATACGTCGCATCCGTAGGCAAGCAGCCCGCCGATCAGATACATCACCAGGTCGTGCAGCGTGGCGGTGTTGCCAAGCGCGATGTAGGCGGCGCTGCCGGGGCGCAGACCGAGCCGGTCGGCCAGGTGCACGGCCTGCAGCCCTTCGATCAGCAGGCCGATGGCAATCGCCAGCACGCAGGCCCACCGCGGCGGGCAGGCGAACACACCGCGCAGGCCGCAATACACCAACGCCACCGCCAACACGTCGCCCAGGCTGCCGCGCACCCATGGCCCGCCGATCCAGCCGGCGGCGATGGCCACTTCAGTCAAGAAGATGGCCGCCGCGATGAGCAGGTAGGCGGCGCGGGTCCGTCGCGGCATGCTGCTCATCGGGCAGTCGCTGCGGCGCGTTTGCGGCCCATGGTGAAGCTGGTGCTGAGCGGAATGCTGACCCCGCGCTGGCGGTCATTGACGGTGACCTGCACCTGCCAGCGGCCCGGCGGGTCGTCGGCTTCGGCTTCCACATGCAGGCTAGCCTGAGCCATGTACACATTGCGTGGGTCGCCGCTGAGTTCGCCCTGCAGGCAGGGCGTATCGGTGGTGTCCTGCACGAGGTGCCCGGTCGGGTCGATGATGCGGATATTGCACACCACGTCGGTATGCCGCTGCGCATCCAGGCCCGGGTTGGAGAGCAGGATCAGCATGAACAACACCTCGCCGGTAGCGAGGTGGTCCACTTCGTTGAAGTGCGGCGTGGTGTCGCTGGGCGTATTCCATTTCTGTTGCCAGTCCGCGTCGGGGGTCAGTAACAGGCTGGCGCCCAGGTCCTGCACCGCCTTGCGGCTGGAGGAGTTGGGGATCGGTTGGCCTTGCGTATCGATCCAGCCGGATTGGGCGCTGGCTAGCAGCGGCAGCATCAACAACGACAACAGCAGTGTGCGCATCAGGCGCATGGGCAATCCTTTGCGATGAGGTATCGCAGGCGTGCTGCCTGCGACGGTGGAGTGCATTGCGATGCTTGCAGTGCAGTGCAGTGCAGTGCGCGGCGCTGCAATGCAATGCAATGCGGCGCTTACAGCGTGCTGCGACCACTGTCAGCGACGCAGCCGTCTGCGCCGCGCAGCTCAGCGTTGGTAGGCGCGTGGCAACGGGCCGGCCTGCTGCAGATAGCGGTCGCGCAGATCGGTCTGGCGCGAGCGCATCGGCATGTCGCGCCCGCCCATCCAGACCTGTTCGGCGTAGTGCGCCACATCCAGCGGGTCGCCGTCCCACAGCACCAGGTCGGCCTGCTTGCCCACCGCAATGCTGCCGATGCGATCGCCCACGCCAAAGATCTCCGCCGGCACGCGGGTTAGCCCGGCCAGGCCGGATTCCCATGGCAGGCCATTGGCCACGGCATTACCGGCCAGCTGACGCAGCTTGCGTGCGTTGTGCGAGGCATCGCCGCTCTGGGTGAAGCTCACCTCCACGCCGGCTGCGCGCAGGCGTGCGGCGTTTTCCAGCGTGGCGCCGATCTGGTCGAAGGTGGAAGGCAGATCCGCCAACGCATCCACCAACACCGGCACCTTGGCCTGCGCCAGCTGCGGGGCGAGCTTCCACGCTTCGGTGCCGCCGGCAATGGCAATGCGCACCTTCTCGCGCTGCGCCCAACGCAGCAGCTGGCGAATGTCCGCAGCCCGTTCCACCTGCACCACAATGCGGCCCCGGCCGGCCAGATAGTTGGCCAGCACGCTGCGGCCAACGGGGGTGAGCAAGGCATGCGGCGAGTCTGCCGGCACGCGCCCGCGTGCTTCGGCCACCAGTTGATCGAGCAGCATCCACTGCGCGGCGCGTGAGCTGCCGGTCAGGTCCGACGCGGCCGCACCCAGACGAATGAACAAGGCATGCGGGCCGACCGGATCAGGTCCGCCGTCCAGGCGCACGATGCCGCCTTGGCCGGCGATGAACGCGCCGCTGGTGGTCGCCCCGAGCGCGGTGAAGCCGATGCCTTCCACGCGTGCTACCGGGATCAGCACCGAGTCCGGGTTGTAGGCCAGGGTGACGTCGAATTCCGGGCGCATCGGCTGCTCGGTCAGTTTGACGCCGCTGTCCACGGTGGCGGCTTCGCCAGACACTTCTTCGATACCGATCTCGGTGATGCCGCCAAACAGGGCCGGCGTCAGCGGGCGGCCCTTGGCCTCGACCACGCGGCCGTCGGTGGGCACGGCCAGGCCAGTGCCGATGGCGCGAATCACGCCGCCCTGCACCAGTACATCGGTATTGCGCAACGTGCCCTGGCTGGTGGCGGTGTGCACGGTGGCGCCGCGGATCAGCACCTGCTGCGCAACTGCCGGCAATGCCAGCGCAGCCAGCAAAACGGCAGACAACGCACGCAGGCGCGGGCGGCGGAACATGGCGCGGCTCATCGTGCCACCTCCTGGCCCAGCATGAAGTCGGAGACCGGTTGCAACCTGCGGTCGTGGCGGTCGTACACCTGCGCGCCGTCGATATACACCTGCTCGGCCAGTGCATAGGAACTGAAGGGGTTGCCGTTCCACACCACCATATCGCCCATCTTGCCCGGCTCCAGCGCACCGGTCTGTTGCTCGATGCCCAGCGCCTTGGCGGCGTTGCTGGTGAGCCAGCGGATGGCGCGTTCGGGCGGAATCTCCATGCCGGCGCGGCGCGCGTTGGCAATCACCTTCGCCGCTTCCTGATTGAGCCGCTGAATGCCTTCTTCCGAATCCGAATGCACGATGGCGCAGCTGTTGGCCGGGCGATCGACGATGGCGATGTTTTCCTGGATGCCGTCGAAGGCTTCCATCTTGAAGCCCCACCAATCGGCCCACAGCGCGCCGCAGACGTTTTCCTGCGCCAACCGGTCGGCCAGCTTGTAGGCCTCGACGCCGTGATGGAACGCGGCGATGTGGAAGCCGAACTCCTTGGCCAGGTCCAGCATGGTGGCCATTTCATCGGCGCGGTAGCAGTGGATGTGCACGCGGATGTCGCCGTTGATGGCACCGGCCAGCGTGTCCAGCTTGAGATCGCGCTTGCCACCGGCATCGCCGCTGCTGTCGTTGTCGCCGCCGCCGCTCCACCAGTGGCGCTTCTTCTCGCTCTTCTTGGGCGCGTTCTTGTTCGAGTATTCGGCCGCGTCGATGAAGGCCGCGCGGTAGCCGGCGACGTTGCCCATGCGCGTGGCCGGGCCGCCTTTCTCGCCATACACGCGCTTGGGGTTTTCGCCGCAGGCCATCTTCAGGCCCCACGGCGCACCGGGGAATTTCATGCCCTGGTAGGTGGTGGCCGCCACGTTCTTGAGCGTGACGCCACGGCCACCAATCAGATTGGCCGAACCGGGCAGCACCTGCAGCGAGGTGATGCCGCCAGCCAGTGCCGTGCCGAAGCCCGGGTCCTGCGGCCACACCGAATGCTCGGCCCACACGTTGGGGGTGACCGGGGCGGTCATTTCGTTGCCGTCGCTGTGCGCGCTGACGCCCGGGCTGGGGTACACGCCCAGGTGCGAGTGCACGTCGATGATGCCCGGCGTCACCCACTTGCCGCTGCCGTCGATGCGGCGCGCGTCGGCGGGCACCTCCAGGCCACGGCCGACCGCGGCCACCTTGCCGTCGCGGAGCAGCACGTCGGCATCGTCCAGACGCTGGCCGGTGCCGGTGAGCACGGTGGCATGCTGGATCAGCACCGGGCCAGAGGCGAGTGCGTGGTAGGTGCTGGGGTACGGGTCTTCGACAAAGCGCGACGCGGCCGCGGCGGGCCCGCACAGCACAGCCGCGCCCAGCGCGGCGAACAGGATGGAACGCATGGATTTCCCCGGTGGAACGAAAGACGTCTGCGCAAACCTAGCGGCCGGCGGCGCGCTTGCCAAGTGCTGATGGTCGCGGCGCAGCGGGCTCATCACGCCTGCAGGCGCATGCTGTGCCGTATTCATTGGGGAGAATGTCGATGATTGCCAAAACCGAACGCAACAAACAGGCCGATGTGGTGCTGGCTTTCTGGGAACTGGCCGGCGAGGCGCGCTGGTTCACCCGCAACGACGCCTTCGACGCCAACGTGCGCCAGCATTTCAGCGAACAGCATTTTGCCGCGGCACGGGGCGAGTACGCTGATTGGATGACCCGCGCCGAAGATGCGTTGGCGTTGTTGTTGCTGCTCGACCAGATTCCGCGCAACGCGTTCCGGGGCAGTGCGCACGCCTATGCCACCGACGGCCTGGCGCTGTTCTACGCCAAGCAGGCCATTGCACGCGGCTTCGACCAGCAGGTATCAGCGCAATTGCGCCTGTTCTTCTATCTGCCATTCGAGCATGCGGAGGAGTTGCAAGAGCAGGCACGCTCGGTGACATTGATCACCACGCTCGGCGAGGCCGAGACCACGCGCTATGCGCTGGAGCACCAGCAGATCATTCAGCGCTTCGGTCGTTTCCCGCATCGCAATGCCGTGCTGGGGCGCGAGACCACCGTCGAAGAGCAGCAGTTTCTCGACGAAGGTGGGTTTGCCGGTTAGGCGGTTGATGAGTGCGGCGCGGGCTGCCCCCATTGGGTATGACGGCGAGCCTGGCATCTGCGCGCAGGCGCTGAAGCAGGCACTGAAGACAGTGTTGACTGCCCGGGTGGCGTGCGTCTGGATCTGCGAGCAGCCAAATGCGTGGGCGCACGCAGTGTTGAAGCGTGCGCGCCCAGCCGATTTTGGGAGATGTTGATGACTGAGCAGATCGCGTTGTCTGCACCTCAACGCAATCGCGTGGATGGACGCATGCAGGGCTGATCTGCGCGCGTCCAAGCCAATCACGCGTTTTCATGCATCGACAGGCGGCTCCCTGCACGCGTTCGATGCCTCAGCAGCCGCCCATCAAGGTCTCGCTCTGCCAGCGGTCGCCTTCGCCCAGCAGTAGATAGAAACCGTAGGTTTCATAGCCGCTGTCAGACAGCACGAAGTCCAGCGTGGCGTTGCCGTCGATGTCGCCGAACTGCAGCAAGTGCGTGCTGCGTGGCAGGCCTTCGCAGTCGTCGCAGCCATTCTCGGCGTTGCCCTGGCGCAGCTGCCAGCGTTGGCCGGTGTGCTCCAGCAGGGCGAACACCGTGAGCACGCCGGTAGGGCTTTCGGTGTTGCCGGTCTGGGTGGGGTGGCTCTGGGTGAGCACGGCCACGCGGCGTTGCGGTGCGCGCGCATCGGTGAAGATCTGCAGCGACGCGGCATCGTTGGCACGGTCTGCCGCAAATGCCGCCAACGCCTTGTTCAATGCCGCCGGCTTGACCTTCTGCCGCAGCTGCGCGCTCTCACCAAGCAGGCGGAGCAGCTCGGTCTGCTCGGTGGGCGTGGCCGTGCGCGTTGCAAAGCGCTGGCCCGGGTTGAGGTCTGCCGACGACAGCAAGACCGGCCTGGTCGGCGATGTCGCGCCCTTGAAGCGCAGGCGCGCGGTGCCGCCGCACATGCTGTTGTCGTCCACGCTCAATGCGGTCAGGCGCACTGCGCCGGTGGAGGCGCCTGCATCGAACAGCTGCAGCGGCTGGCCGATCAGCGAGCGCGGCATGGTGGCTTCCTGCACCACGCCACGGCCCAACCACACCGGCACGTATTCGAACGGCTCATCCGCCGGCTGGGTGTCGTAGGTCTGCACCAGCAGCACCGCGCGCGGCGGTGCGGCGGCGTGGGCGGCCAGCGGCAGCAGGGCGGTGAGGGCGAGGGAAAGCAATCGGCAGTGCATGCGCATCGGTGTCCTTGTGATGGGAGGCATGAAAAAACGGACGCTCCATGGGAGCGCCCGTTTGGGTGTTACGGCGGCCGTGCGTGGCCACCCGGCGTGCTCAGTACTTGGGCACGCCGTTGTCCACCGCGTCCGACCAGGCATCGATGCCGCCGGTGACGTTGTAGACGTTGGTAAAGCCCAGGCCGCGGAAATGCTCGGCCGCCTGCAGGCTGCGCCCGCCGCGGTGGCACAGGAACGCCAGCGGGGTGTCCTTGGGCAGTTGCTCGATCTCCAGGCGCTCGTGTGCGTCCAGGGTGCGGAACGGCGCTGCCACCGTGGCCAGCGCACGCTCATCGGCCGGGCGCACGTCCACCAGAGTCAGCGTACCGGCCTTGAGACGGTCGTCGGCATCGCGCACCGCCAGCTCCTGCACCGGCTTGGGCGCGTTGGGGTTGTCGATGGCCAGGCCGCGGCCACGGATGTCGTCCACCCAGTCGATGGTGATGCCGTCGGCGCGGCGCGCGCTGGCCAGGTCGAACTGCACGCGCAGCCCGTTGGACTCGGCGGCGATAGCGTTCGGGTTGGTCGGCGCCAGCTGGAAGTTCGGCTGGAAATTGGCATCGATGGCCAGCGTCAGCGAGGCATCCGGTGCATCGGCCAACGCACCCTTGAGCATCTCGACCGCAGCCGGGGTGATGGTGATCTTGGGCGGGCTGCGGTCCGGTGCCTGCAGGCCGAGCATGCTGCTCAGCTCGCCGCTGTCGGCCATCTGCACGATGATGTCGCTGCCGCCGATCAGCTCGCCATCCACATACAGCTGCGGAATGGTCGGCCAGTCGCCGTAGGCCTTGATGCCTTCGCGGATCTCCTGGTCGGCCAGCACGTTGACGTGGGCATAGTCGATGCCCAGGCCGTCCAGCACGCCGATGGCCTTGGCCGAGAAGCCGCACTGCGGCATGCCGGGCTGGCCTTTCATGAAGAGGACCACGCGGTTGGATTGCAGCAGCGTATCGATGCGGGAACGCAGGGCGGGATCGAGGGACATGGCAGCACTTCGGTCAGATCGTGGAGGCCGACCATTCTACGCCCCGTGGCATCATGAGGCATGACCACGCTGGAAACGCTGTATCGCATCCCCTCGCACCCGTATCGCTGGGTCGGCTGGCTGGCCGTCTCGCAGCTGGCCGTGGCGCTGCTGTGGTGGCGGCTGGGCTGGGCCTGGGGCCTGCCGGCGTTGCTGCTCTCGCATGCCTTGTTCGTTGCCCCGGTGTTCCTGCCGCGTGCACGCCTGTATGCACCGGTGGTGTCGCGCTTGCCCGGGCACGGGCCGCAGGTGTGGCTGACCATCGACGATGGCCCTTCCGACGACACCGTGGCCATGCTCGATCTGCTCGATGCGCACCGCGTCAGCGCCACCTTCTTTGTGGTGGGCGAACGCGCCGCACAGCGGCCTGAACTGGTGCGCGAAATCGTGCGCCGCGGCCATGGCATCGGCAATCACAGCCACAGCCATCCGCAGGCCTGGTTCTGGGCGCTCGGCCCGCGCCGCATGGCGCGCGAGATCGGCGACGCGCAACAGGCGCTGACGGCCATTACTGGCCAGCCACCGCGGCTGTACCGCTCGGTGGTGGGCATGACCAATCCCTTCGTTGCCGCCGCGCTGCGTAAGCACGGCCTGACCCGCGTGGCCTGGAGCGCACGTGGCTTCGACGGCGTGCGCTGCGAACCCGACACCACGGTGGCGCGCATCGTGCGCGACCTCTCACCGGGCGCCATCGTGCTGCTGCACGAGGGCGCCGCGCACGGCCACAACGTCACCATCCTGCGCGGTGTGCTGGAGGCGATGCAGGCGCGTGGATTGGTCGCGCGGCGCCCGGATTGACGGCGCGGCTGCGTTGTAAATCCGCTCTCGCGGAACACGGCGACGCATGCACAAGGCGTGCGCAGTGCCATTCATGACATCGCTGTTCGGCCGACGTCTGATGAGCTGAGTTTTGCAGATCACGCCATAGGAGGAGGCGATCGCATGCTTCGGCAATGCATTTTCGGTAGTCAAGGTCCGATGCCTAGCCGATGGCATTTGAAAATGCATCGTCCTTACGGACGCCGCCGCAGGCCGACATCCGTCGCTACGCACTGCGTCAGCACGAAAGATGCGACGAAACCGGATACGCACAAGAGTTCACCATTTTTTTTTGACAACGTGCAGCTCACCGTTCCCCGCAACGCAGCGGGGGGACCGGCAGCACCGCTCAGCGCGGCTCGGCCACGATCAGCCAGTTGTTGAATGGCGTGTTGCCGTAGAGCGGCGTAAACGTCGCACGCAGCCCGGCGGCATCCAGCTGCGCCTGCAGGCTGTCGCGGGTGGGATAGCTGCGCGGCATGCGCTGCATCCAGCCGCTCAGGTGCGCCAGCACGTCGGTGACGCGGCTGGTGCGGCCACGGCCGCTGGCATCGCCCAGCGCGCTGCGGATGACCAGTTTGGCGCCGGGGGTCAGCATCTGCGCCACGCTATGCAGCAGGCTGGCCTGCATGTCGGCCTGCAGATACTGCAACACGTCCAGGATGGTGACGCTGCCACTGTGTTGCGGCCACGCTACGCTCAGATCGACCACGGCGAATTGCGTATTGCCCAGCGCCGAGCGCTGTGCGATGTGCTGCGCGCGGCGGATTTTGGACGCATCCACATCCACGCCGTGATACCCCAGCGTCTGGCCATCGGCGCGCAATGCATGGGCCAGCAGCCCAAGCCCGCAGCCCAGGTCCAGCACCGGCGCGGTGGTGCTGCGCAACTCTGCCAGCACGCCGGGATACAGCGGGTCGGTGCGCAGCTTGGCCTGCGTGTAGTAATAATCGTAGCGATTGCCCAACGGATGCGGCGGCAGAAACGCGCGTGCGATCGCCAGCGCCTGCGGGCGGCTCATGGGTTGGGTGGCGGTGGTGTGCAATGTCGGTCCTTGGCAGTGAGGCGTCTAACGCGGCTAGCTGAGTGCGTCGCGCGCGGCGGGCAGCGCCAGCGCAGTCCAGCGCGCATACATCGCACCGGACGGATGCAGGCCATCATCGACGAGCATGTCCGGCGCATCGCCGCCGTCGCGGCTGGTGGCGGTGATGTCGACAAAGCGCACCGCGCGTGCCGCGCAGCGTTCGGCGGCCACCGTGTTGAATGCATCGATCTGTGCGGCGATCAGGGCCGCATCGCGTCCTTGTGCGCGCGCGAATGGGGTCAGCCCCCAATCGGGAATCGACAGCACCACCACGCGTTCGGGCCGCGTATCGGCAAAGCCAATCGCGCGCAGCAATAAGTCGTCGAACTCGGTGCGGTAGGCGTCCAGCGTGCGCTCGCGGTATTGATTGTTCACCCCAATCAACAGGCTCACCAGATCGAACGGACCCTGCGGCGCGGCCGCGTCGATCCCGGCCTGCAGCTCGTCGATGGTCCAGCCGGTGGTGGCGATGATTTGCGGTGCTGCCACCGGCCAGCCGTAGGCCCGCAGGCCTTCGGCCAGTTGCTCCGGCCAGCGCTGCTCGGCGGCGACGCCCTCGCCGATGGTGTAGGAGTCGCCCAGCGCCAGATAGCGCCGCGGCAGGCCGGCCGCCGCCATCACGCCACGCTGCGCGACTTGAGCGGCACGACCTTGGTCACCGCCTCTGCACGCCGCGTCAGGGCGCGATCGATGCGCGCAAATACATCGCGCATCACCGCAGCTTCGGGCATCAGCGTTACGCGGAAATGGTGGCGATACGGCACGTTGAAGCTGGAGCCCGGCACCACCAGCACGCCCTCGTCGTTCATCAGATCCAGCGCGAAGGTGTGGTCGTCGAAATTACGCGCCGCCGGCCCCACCACTGCCGGGAACGCATACAGCGCGCCGGCCGGTGCAACCAACGACAGATGCGTGCTAGCCGCGCATGCTTCGATCACCGCGCGGCGGGTCTCGTACAAGCGTCCACCCGGCGCGCACAGCGCCGAGATGGTGTCCGGCCCGTTGACTGCGGCATCGATCGCGTACTGGCCCGGCACATTCGCGCATAGGCGCAGCGCGCCGAGTAGGTCCATGGCGTTGCGCAGATCGTTGATGCGCGATTGCTCGCCGGACAACAGCGCCCAGCCCACCCGCCAGCCGCAGGCGCGGTGCACCTTGCTCAGCCCGCTGAAGGTGATGCACGGGTGCTCGCCGGCCAGCGGTGCCACCGGCACAAACGCCGCGCCGTCGTACAGCACCTGGTCGTAGATCTCGTCCACCATCAACAGCAGGTTGTGCTTGACCGCGATGGCGACGATGCGCTCCAGCAACTCGCGCGAATAACTGGCGCCGCTGGGGTTGTTCGGATTGATCAGCACGATGGCGCGGGTGCGCGACGACACCAACGTTTCAATTTCCACCGGGTCCGGCTGGAAGCCATTCTCCGGCGCGCAGCGGTAATACACCGGGCGGCCGTCGTTGAGGATGGTGGCCGCCGACCATAGCGGGTAGTCGGGCGAGGGCACCAGCACTTCATCGCCGGGGTTGAGCAGGGCGCGCAGGGACAGGTCGATCAGCTCGCTGACGCCGTTGCCGATAAAGATCCGGTCCGGATGCGCATCCGGATGCTGGCGACGCGCATACGCGGCCGCGATCGCCTCGCGTGCTTCCGGCAGGCCCTGCTGATGCGTATAGGGGTCGGTGCGGCCCATGTCGTCGGCAATCGCACGCTGCAGATGCTCCGGCGCACGGAACCCGAATGCACCGGGGTTGCCGATGTTGAGCTTGATCAGCTTGCGGCCCTGCGCCTCCAACTCCCGCGCTCGCCGCGCCAGTTCGCCCCGGATCTCGTAGCGGACTTCGGACAGGCGCTCGCGGATGGCGAGCGGCTTTTGCGGGGCGGTGGACATACGGCAGGCCGGTTGTAGGCGTGAGGCTTGGCATGGTAGCGGAAATATGACAAGCGGACATGCTTGCATTGGCAACAATGTCAAGTGCACGACAAGCGCTCCGATCACGCTTGAATGCACAAGCGGCCCAGGTTGGACCGCTAGAATCCGCACATGAGCGACACATCCCCCAACTACCACACCCTTCAATCTATCGGCTGGCCCTGGCCTGGCCCTCCCGAGGACCCGGCCTGGCAGGCGATCTTTGCGGCGCATCCACAAGCGTTGCCGGCGCGGGTGGTGGAGCAGCACCGCACCGGTTATGTGGTGGCCGATACGCCGGAGGCCAGTCTCAAGGCCGAGTCGTTGCCGGAATGGCAGCGGCCGCGCTTTCCCAGCCATGAGCGGGCGTCGGTGGGGGATTGGGTGCTGATGGAGGGCAAGCGCATCGTGGCGTTATTGCCGCGTCGCACCTCGATCAAGCGCGGCGCGGCAGGCGAGCATTACCACCAGCAGGTGATCGCGGCCAATATCGATACGGTGTTCATCGTGTGCGGGCTGGATGCGGACTTCAATCCACGGCGGATCGAGCGCTACCTGCTGCTGGTTGGCGGGGGCGGTGCCGAACCGGTGGTGGTGCTGACCAAGGCCGACCAGACCGAGTATGCCGACGACGCATTGGCGGTGCTGGAAGAATTGGCCGCGCAAGACATTCCGCTGCTCACGGTCAATGCGAAGGACCCGGCCAGCGTGACGGCGCTGCGGCCGTGGCTGGGCGATGGCCGCACCGCGGTGCTGGTGGGCTCGTCCGGCGCGGGCAAGTCGACGCTGACCAACACCTTGCTCGGCACGCAGAAGATGAAGACCAACGCGGTGCGCGAGAACGATTCGCGCGGCCGCCACACCACCACGCACCGCGCGTTGATTCCGTTGCCGTCCGGTGCCTGCCTGATCGATACGCCCGGCATGCGCGAGCTCAAGCCCACCGGCGAGGAAGACCTGGCCGAGGGCGGTTTCTCCGATGTGGAGGCATTGGCTGCGCAATGCCGTTTCAACGATTGCGCGCATATCGCCGAACCCGGTTGTGCGGTGCGTGCGGCGATCGAGGCCGATACGCTGGATCCGGAGCGCGTGGCCAACTACATGAAGCTGCGCGTGGAAGTGGCCAGCGCGGCCGAAAAACTCGCCACCCGTGTTGCGCAGAACAATCGCGGCAAGGGCTCGGGCAAGCGGCCTGCCAGCGTCGATCGTCCCGGACGGCGCTGATGCCATCGCGCAAGGGGCCGCCGGACATCGTCCATCACGCGGCGCTGGATGCGCGTCTGGTCAAGGCGGTGCGCGGGGTCAAATTGCTCGCCTTGGCGAGCTGGCCTCGGGCCTTGCAGGAGCCCTTCCTGCAAAGCGTGGCGCGCGGGCAGCCAGAACTGCCGCAGGTGGAGTACCCGGTACTGGATTTTGGCGACACCCGGCGCGAACTGGCCGTCATTGCGAAGGCCGCCGACCCGCAGCATCCGCTCGGCGCGTATTTGATCGATTCGGCGCATAGCTGGGGGCTGGCGGCCGGGTTGCTGGAATCGCTGGGCACCGCAGCGGTCAGTGATTACTCGGCACAGCTGTTTGGCGTGCCGGACGACCCGATGCCGGGCAACGGGCCGAGCACGCGCGAGGCTGCGCGGCACTTCATCCAGATCGCGCAGGAGCTGGACCGCGAATTGCTGGCGCCGGAAGAACAGGTGCCGGTGTCGGCCACCGCGTTGCGGATGCAGTTGCAGAACGATCTGGATGCGTTTTTCGAAGGCCGCGTGATTACGGTGACGCTGGACCCGGACCTGCTGGCCAAGGCCGCGGCCGGTGCGCACCGCATCCGGCTGCGCAGCGGCGCGACCTTCAGCGATTACGACCGCGCGCAGTTGTTCCATCACGAAGCATTGGTGCACTCGCTCACGGCGCTCAACGGGCGTGCGCAGCTGCACCTGCCCAGCCTGGGGATTTCTTCGCCACGCACCACCGCCACGCAGGAAGGCCTGGCGACCTTTGCCGAGCAGATCACCGGCAGCATCGACATCGAACGCATGAAGCGCATCAGCCTGCGCATCGAAGCGATTGCGATGGCGCGCTCCGGCGCGGATTTCATCGAGATCTTTCGCTATTTCACCGAGAGCGGGCAAAGCCCGCCGGAAAGTTTTTCCTCCGCGCAGCGCGTGTTCCGCGGCGTGCCGACCAGCGGTGGCGGTGCGTTTACCAAGGACACGGTGTACCTGCGCGGGCTGGTGGCGGTGCATACGTTCTTCCGGCATGCCTTGCAGCGCGATCAGTTGCAGCGCTGCCGGTATTTGTTCGCCGGCAAGATGGCACTGGGTGATGTGGCGCGCTTTGCCCCGTTATTCGAGAGCGGTGTGCTGGTGGCGCCACGCTGGCTGCCGCCGTGGGTGAGCCGTGTCAGCGGGCTGGCCGGCATGCTGGCGTTCTCGCTATTTGCGAACCGCATCCGCATGGATCAGCTGCAGCCGCCAGCGATGAATGTCTGAACCGTGCGCGCGGCGCCCACGCACTCTACACGGCGCTGCAACGGGCTGAACCGCAGACTGGCCGCCTTGCCCGAGTCCGGGGCGATAACCCAAGGCAATCCAATGAATGTTCTGATGGTGCTCACCTCCCACGACCAGCTGGGCGACACCGGCAAGAAGACCGGCTTCTGGCTGGAAGAATTCGCCGCGCCGTACTACGTGTTCAAGGACGCAGGCGCGCAGATCACCCTGGTCTCGCCGAAGGGCGGCCAGCCGCCGCTGGACCCGAAGAGTGACGAGCCCGACGCGCAGACCGAGGCGACCAAGCGCTTCAAGCAGGATCCAGAAGCCCAGCAGGCGCTGGCAAGCACGCACCGCCTGGCCGACATCAAGGCAGACGCGTTCGATGTGCTGTTTTACCCGGGTGGTCATGGCCCGCTGTGGGATCTGGCCGAAGACGCGCACTCGATCGCCTTGATCGAAGCGTTCGCCACTGCCAACAAGCCACATGGTCTGGTCTGCCACGCACCGGGCGCGCTGCGTCGGGTCAAGGGCGCCGACGGCAAGCCGCTGGTCAATGGTCGCCGCGTCACTGGCTTCACCAACGGCGAAGAGGAAGGCGTGGGTCTGACTAAGATCGTGCCGTTCCTGGTGGAAGACGTGCTGATCGAGCTCGGTGGCCAGTATGAAAAGGGTGCCGACTGGGGCGTGCATGTGGTTACCGACGGCATGCTGGTGACTGGCCAGAATCCGGCTTCGTCCGAGAAGACTGCGGAAACGCTGTTGAGCCTGGGCAAGCGCTGAGATGCAGCTGCTGGCGCGGAAACGCGCTAGTGCAGCAACTCATCTGTGCGGCGGCGCGGCCTTCGTGGTCGTCGGGTCGAGCAAATGCGATGAGAAAAAGCACGCCCTGACCGGCGTGCTTTTTTATTGCCGATGTACACGCTGCAATGCAGTGTTGGCTGAGTGCGGAACCTCATCGTACTGATGAAGCGCTGGCGTCGAGTCGGCAAGGCACTCCAGTGCCTCGCGCATCAAGCATCGACACGCGACGCGCACCACGGCCGCTACTCAGGGCGGGGGGACGTCGGCTTTGCCGAGTGCGGTCTAGATCAACCCATGATTCAACGACGCTGCAACCAGCGCACGCCATAGGCAGGAAGCAACAGCTCCGTACGCGGTTCGGGCGCATCGCCAGTGCCGTCGGTGTCCAGCACAGCCCATTGCGCATGCCCGGTTTGGGTCAGATCCACCGGCAGCGGCACCTCGCTGAAATTGTGCACCGCCAGGAAGCTGTCGCCACGCGTCAGCGCGAATAGCCGTGCATCAGCTAGGGAAATGCTTCCCAGCGATTGAGTGGCAGCCAGCGCAGGCAAGCCCGCACGCAGCCGGATCAACGCACGCAAACGCGTGTACACGGTACCTGCCAACGTGGAGAGGTCATGCCGTTGCGCGGCCAGCTCCCATGCCATCGCCGGGCGATGCAGCCAGCGTCCTTCGTGGCGCCGCTGCGCATCGTCCAGGTAGGCGTTGTCGTTGGGTAGCGCGAGTTCATCGCCCATGTAGATCAGCGGAACACCCGGCATCGCCAGCGACACGGCGTAGAGCAACACCAGGCGGTCCACCGCACGGGCGGCCGCCGCCGCATCGGCGTGTTCGTGCGCAGCCTGCACGCCCACCAATGCCGCGCTCATGCCATTGGTGCCGTGCACGCCATCGCCGCTGCTCTGGAAACTTTCGCCGCGCGCGTAACTGCCGGGCACGGCGTTGGCGTAGAACTGCGCCACCTCGCGCAGCGAGAACGGCGGTTGCGCGGCAGTGCCGGCGGCCTCGTGCTGCAACACGTTCCAGCCGATGTCGTCATGGCAGCGCACGTAGCTGAGCCAGGCGCAGTTGGGCGGCAGCGGTGGGCTGTGGGCGATCACGTCCTGCAGGATGTCGCCGCGTTGCAGGGCCAGTGCCGACCAGCCAGCCGCCATCAGCGTGCTGTGATAGGCCAGGTGACACTCGTGCCCGCGCTGCACGCCGCTGCCGAAGTAGGGCGGCAGTTCTGCCATCGGCACGATGGCTTCGGCCTTCATCACCACCGAGGGCGCCACGATGTCGGCCACGGCACGCAATGCCACCAAGATGGTGTGTGCCTCGGGCTGGTTCATGCAGTTGGTGCCCGGGCGTTTCCACAGGTACGCCGTGGAATCGAGCCGGAACGCTTCCACGCCTAGATTGGCCAGCTCCAGCATCGCCAATGCCATCTCGCCGAACACCGCCGGGTTGCTCCAGTTCAAATCCCACTGATAGGGATAGAACGTGGTCCACATCCACTGCCGGGTCTCGTCCACCCAGGTGAAGTTGCCGGGCGCGGTCTGCGGGAATACCTGCACCAGGGTGGTGTCGTACTGGTCCGGTGCGCTGCGGTCGGCGAAGTGATGGTAGTAGTCGAGATAACGCGTATCGCCAGCGCGTGCGGCCTGTGCCCAGGCGTGGTCGTCGGCGGTGTGGTTGAGCACGAAATCCGCGCACAGGCTGATGTTGGCCGCGCGCAGGCGTGCGGTGAGTGCGACCAGATCGTCGTTGCTGCCCAGGGCCGGTTCCACCTGGCCGTAATCGCTGACCGCAAAGCCGCCGTCGTTGTCGCCGGCGCGTGCGCGCAGGAATGGCAGCAGGTGCAGATACCGTACGCCCAGTTCCTGCAGATACGGAACGCGCTCGGCAACACCGCGCAGCGTGCCGGCAAAACGGTCCACGTAGGCGCTGTAGCCCAGCATGTCCTGCTGGCCGAACCAGCCCGGTGCGCGGCTGTCGTCGAGGTGCCGCAAGGCCGCTGGCCGCGCCTGCGCGACCACGCCCAGTGCGCTCAGCCACTGTGGCAACCAGCTGGCGTAGTCGGCACGGTTGCCGTAGAGCGTGGACAGCGCGTCGAACAGGCGCGGGGCATGCGTATCGAAACGCGCCAGTGTTGCTGCGGCAGTGGACGGATCCAGTGCGGCGGCAACGCTGGCGCGCAGTGCAGCGGCATCGATGGGGGAGGAAGCGATCATGGGGAAAGCCGGGCAGGGCCCGGCGCGGGTCCTTTAAAAGTCGTAGCGCAGGCTGAGGCTGGTGGTGCGGCCGGCGATCGAACGTGCGCGGATGATGCCGTTGGCCGGAATGGTGGCTTCCTCGGCTTCGGTCAGCCCGAACGTGTTGAACAGGTTGTTGACGTTCAACGCGACGGTGAACGCATCGGTGATGCGGTAGTCACCGAACAGGTTCACCTGCGTGTAGCCCGGCATCTTCAGCTGGTTGGAATCCTGCGTGTAGGCCTCGGTGGTGCCGATCAGGTTCACGCCGAACTGGTAGCCGTCGCCGCGGTAGCTCGGGGTGAGCTGCCACACGAAGTCGGCCTGGCGACGCGGCACGTTGCCGGTGTTCTCCGGAGTGATCTGGTCCCTGGCGATTTCTGCATCGGTCCAGGTCACGCCGCCGTTGACGGTGAAGCCCTCGTAGCGGTAGCTGGCTTCCAGCTCGATGCCGTGCGCCTTGTAGCTACGGTTGAAGAAGCGCTGGCTGGTGACTTCGAAGTTCTGCTCCTGGGTGCGCGCTGCAAATGCAGTGGCAAACAGGCTCAGGCCGTCGCGGCGCCACTTCAGGCCGGCTTCGGTCTGCCGTACCACGTTGACCGCTTCATCGGAGGTCACCGAGCCATCGTCGCGGATCACGCCGAACAGCAGGCGGTCGGCATTGGCGCGTGCGCCACGGCTGACGCGTGCGAATGCGCCGAGGTCGTCGTTGATCAGGTAATTGCCGCCCAATGAGTACGACAGGTAATTCCAGTCGTAGTCCACTGGGCGCGCATTGGCGGTGTCCACCGTGGCCACGCGCTGCTCTACCGGCTGGATTACGCCATCGCCATTGACGTCCAGGTTTTGCGCGATGGCGGTGCCGGAATAGTTGCCGCGTGCATCGCCCATGTCGTAGCGCAGGCTGCCGTCGATGCTGAGCTTGCCGCTGTCGAAGGTGAGCGCCACGTACGGTGCGTTGACGTCGTAGCGCACGTCGTAGCTGCGGGTGATGCAGCAATCGCCCCAGAACGGTGTGCCGTAGGCGTACAGGCCGTTCTGCGAGCGCGACACGCCTGCGGCGTCGACCACGTTGAGCAGGCGCGAGTCGCGGCCCAGGCTCTGCACGTAGGAGTTCCAGGTCCAGTCCATGTCGATGGTCTGGCGCGAGGTGTAGTAGCCCATGCGCAGGTTGAGGGTGCGGCCGTCACCGCCGAACTCACGCGAGAGGCTGAGGTCGTTGGTGACATTGCCCAGATCGTTGATGGCGACATTGAACAGATGCGTGCGGATGGCCGTGCCGGTGTAGGCCTGGCCGGCATTGGCGCCACTGGCTTCCACCAGCTGCGCGCCAGCGCCGCCGATGGACGATGCCAGCGCGGCGGCATCGGTGACTTCGGCCGGGAACGGGCTGACGAAGCGGCCGCTGTTGTCGGCGATACGGAATTTATCGCTCAGGTTCCAGCCATTGCCCAGGTCGAACCAGGCTTCGGCGCCGATGGTGCGGGAGATCGGGTGCATGCCGTCGCCCAGGTCGGTGCGGCGCGGCTGGTTGTTGCCATCCAGGCCAACATCGGTGCGGAAATTACGGCTGTACAAGGTGTCGTTGCCGGGATCGAACCCGGGGAAGCCGCCCAGGTCCGGCGAGCCGTCGCGGCCACGCACCGAGGTGGGCACCGGCAAATAGCCGGCGGCACGGTCGTTGAGGTATTTGCCGTACACACGCACGTAGCCGTTCTCGAACAGGCGGGTGAGGTTGGCCTTGAGTTGGCCGCCCTTGTCGGTGGTGTAGCCGGCATCGCGCACACCGTCGCCCTGGCGGAAGAAGCCGCCGATGTTGAACTGCCAGTGCTCGGCAAACGGCGCGCCGTAATTGAAGTCGATACGGGTGTTGTCGTAGTCCAGGCCGCGACTGACGCCGACGCTGCCGCCTTCGGTGTCGCCGGTCTTGCTGATGAAGTTGATGATGCCGCCGGGCGCATTGCTGGTAAACGTCGAGGCCGAACCGCCGCGGATCGCTTCGATGCGATCCATCGTGAAATCCGAGCGCAGGAAGATATCGGAATTGCCGAAGGCGATATCGCCGAACTCCATCACCGGCAGGCCGTCTTCCTGCAGCTGCAGGAACTTGGCGCCACCCGAAGCGACGGGGAGGCCGCGCACGGCGATATTGGCATTGCCTTCGCCGCCGCTGGACTCGGAGCGGATGCCGGGAATGTTGCGGAAGATTTCCGCGGTGCTGCGCGGGGCCGATTGCTCGATCGCCTCGGCACCGACGGTGCTCACCGACACGCTGGACTTGAGCTTGGTGGTGGCGGTGGAGGTGCCGGTGACGAACACCGAATCCAGGTTGACCGCGGCGCTGTCGGCGGCCGGCGGGGTGGCGGGCGCGGGCGGGGTGGCGTCCTGGGCCAGCGCGAGCGGCGCGCACAGGCAGGTGGTGACCGCGCAGGCCAAAGCGTGCAGGCGCAGGGTGTGCAAGGTGGACATCGCGATTCTCTCTCTCACGGATGGTGGTGTGTCGACGCCCTGCGTCGTCCCCTCCCAGGGATGGCCGGGTGGCCTGCAGTGCGAGCGGAGTGATACGCCCTAATGCAATCGATTGCAATCCTGCGTCGCAACATTTGTTGCAATAATGAAAGAGGGCAAAGCGGTGTTAGCTTCTGTGCTGCGGCGCAGCGTTACAATCGATTGCAAAGCGACCAGGGTAGAGTGCGCTGCGGCCACTGGGAGCCGCACCGATGCCTGGACCCTGCATGTCGTCGACCGCTCCTCCGCTTTCCTTCGCACGCATCCTGGCCCTCAATGCCGGGTTCTTCGGTGTGCAATACAGCTTCGGGCTGCAACAGAGCAACATGAGCCCGATCTACAACTACCTGGGTGCCGACCACGCCAGCCTGCCGTACCTGTGGCTGGCCGGGCCGATCACCGGCCTGGTGCTGCAGCCGTTCGTCGGCGCCTTGAGCGATCGCTCGGTGACGCGCTGGGGCCGGCGCATGCCCTACATGGTGCTCGGCGCGTTGGTGTGCAGCCTGTGCCTGCTGGCGATGCCTTTCAGTACCGCATTGTGGATGGCGGTCTGCCTGCTGTGGGTGCTGGACGCCGCCAATAACGTCGCGATGGAGCCGTACCGCGCCCTGGTCAGCGACGTGCTGGCGCCACCGCAGCGGCCGTTGGGGTATCTCACCCAGAGCGCCTTCACCGGGCTGGCGCAGACGCTGGCCTATCTCACCCCGCCGTTGCTGGTGTGGTTCGGCATGAGCCAGGACGCGGCCAATGCGCACCACATCCCGTACGTGACCATTGCTGCGTTCGTGATCGGTGCCGGCTTTTCGGCCGCCTCGATCCTGCTCACTGCGCGCAGCGTGCGCGAGCCGGTGGTGCCTGCGGCGGAGATCGCGCGTATGCGCAAGGCCGGTACCGGGCTGGGCGCCACGCTGCGCGAAATCGGCAGCGCGCTGCGCGACATGCCACCGACCATGCGCCAGCTGGCGCCGGTGATGCTGTTTCAGTGGTATGCGATCTTCAGCTACTGGCAGTACATCGTGCTGTCGCTGTCGACCACCTTGTTCGGCACCACCGAGGCGAACTCGCACGGCTTCCGCGAGGCCGGGCTGGTCAACGGGCAGATCGGCGGTTTCTATAATTTCATCGCGTTTCTGGCGGCTTTTGCGATGGTGCCGGTGGTGCGGCGCGTCGGCCCCAAGTACACGCACGCGGCCTGCCTGCTGGCGGCTGGCGTGGGCATGTGGGTGTTGCCGGGCATCGAGAACCGTTGGTTGTTGCTGCTGCCGATGATCGGTATTGGCCTGGCCTGGGCCAGCATGATGGGCAACCCCTACCTGATGCTGGCCGACAGCATTCCGCCCGAGCGCACCGGCGTGTACATGGGCCTGTTCAACCTGTTCATCGTGCTGCCGATGCTGATCCAGATCGTGACCTTGCCGCTGTATTACGAACCGCTGCTACACGGTGACCCACGCAACGTGATCCGCCTGGCCGGCGCACTGATGCTAGCGGCTGCGGTGGCCATGCTGTGCGTACGCATCCGCAAACCCAAGGCCGTGGCGGCCTAGTAGCCAGCAAGGTATCGCAACGTTTTGCCGCTAAAAAAAGCGGATTGCGGCACCAAGACCTTGCGCGCACTCCGTCCAGGACGCACGCTCTTACGATTCCCGATTCCCGATTCCCGATTCCCGATTCCCGATTCCCGAATCAAGCCGACTCGCGCACCACCAGCTTCACCGGCATCTCCACCGAGTCCACTGCTTCGCCGGCGATCAATGCCAGCAGCCGGTCCACCAGCAAGCGTGCGGCCAGGCCCAGGTCCTGCTGCACGGTGGTCAGTGGCGGCTGGCTGTAGGCGGCCAGCGGAATATCGTCGAAGCCCACCAGCGAAATGTCCTGCGGCACGCGGTGGCCGGCTTCGACCAGGGCGCGGATCGCACCGACCGCAATCACGTCGGACGCGGCAAACAGTCCATCCGGCGCGTCGGTCTTCTTGAGCATGGCGCGGGTGAGCCGGTAGGCGTCCTCGCTGAGGAAGTGGCTGCGCGCGTGCAGGCGCGTATCGAACTCCAGGCCATGTTGCTCCAGCGCCTGCCGGTAGCCGGCAAAGCGCGGCGCCACCTCGGGAAGCTGGTCGTCGCCCAGGAAGGCGATGCGCCGACGGCCGCTGGCGATCAGGTGCTCGGTGGCCAGTGCGCCGCCCTGGAAATTGTCGCTGCCCACGCTGATGTAGGACTGCCCGTCGATTCGGCTACCCCACACCGCCATCGGCAGGCCATCGCGTGCGGCCGCATCCAGCGCAGCATGTTCGGAGCTTTGCCCCAATACGATCACGCCATCGGAGCGGCTGCCGCGTGCGAGTTGTTCCACCCAGCCGTCCTGATGCCGATTGAGCTTGGACAACAGCATGCTGTAACCACGGCCGGTGAGTTCTTCGGCCAGCAGCGCGAGCATGGTCATCAGGAACGGGTCCGACAGCGGCTGGTCCAGCGCATGCATCATCGGCACCGCCACGCTCACCGTGTTGGAGCGCTTGGCGCGCAGGCTGCGTGCCACCGGATCGACCTGATACCCCGCATCGGCGGCAATCTGCTTGATGTAGGCGCGGGTGCGCTCGGCCACCACCGGGCTGCCGGCCAGCGCACGCGACACGGTGGACTCGGACACGCCCGCCATGCGCGCGATGTCGGCCATCTGCGGGCGTGCAGCAGGAGTGGCGCGTTCGGGATGTTTGGCCATGGCACCGCACTGCGGAAAAGCCAGAGTGTAATCAGTTCGTGCACGCCACGTGTCGCGCAGGCCTTGCGGTGGCGGTCGCTTGCAGGGCATTTGCCGGTGCCACGCGGGCGCACAACGCTCGGCAAACAGCGGCTTGCTCAGGCATTGCAGCGTGTTGGCGCGGCGCCTGTGGGGGGTGATGCAGGGCATGAAACGGAGCGCGTCGGGCTGCGGTATGCAGTGGGATGGGATGCCAAACGTTGCTGCGTGCGCGGGAGGCGGCCGCGGCACGGGCGGCTTTACGCACTGCTGCGTTGCCAGTGCAGCGCTGCGCTGCGCGTGATGGATGCCAGCCTCCACGCAGCAGCGCCGCACGTGCATGGCGCTTTAGCCCATGTACAAACCGCCGTTGACCGCGTAGTCCGCGCCGGTCACATACGCGGCGTCGTCGGAGGCCAGCCATGCGCACAGACCGGCCACTTCGGCCGGTTTGCCGAGCCGGCGCACCGGCACCGAGGTGGCCAGGCGGTCCAGCACATCCGGTGGGAAATTGCTGATGGAAGCGCTGGCGATATAGCCGGGCGAAATGGTGTTGACGGTGACACCGCGCGAAGCCACTTCCTGCGCCAGCGCACGGCTGAACCCATGCATGGCCGCCTTGGCGGTGGCGAAGTTGATCTGCCCGATCTGGCCCTTGTGCGCGCTGACCGAGCCGATGTTGACGATGCGCCCCCAGCCGCGCGAGGTCATGCCATCCACCACCTGCTTGGTGATGTTGAACAGCGAATGCAGGTTGCTGGCAATCACCGCGTTCCAGTCGTCGCGGCTCATCTGGCGGAACAGCGTGTCGCGGCTGCCCCCGGCGTTGTTGACCAACACATCGATCTCGCCGACCTCCGCCTTGACCTTGGCAAACGCAGCCACGGTGGACTCCCAATCGGCGGCGTTGCCTTCGGAGGCAACGAAGTCGAACCCGAGCTCGCGTTGCTCACGCAGCCACGCTGATTTGCGCGGCGAATTGGGGCCGCACCCGGCCACCACCGTGTGCCCGGTGCGCGCCAGTTTCTGGCAGATCGCAGTACCCACACTGCCCATGCCACTGGTGACGTATGCGATGCGAAGCGTCATTGCTTGAACTCCTTCGGAGTTGGGATTCGGGATTGGGGATGACGGGATTCGTAACAGCAGGCGTTGGCGTTCGCTCTGGTTTTAGCGAATCCCCAATCCCGAATGCCGAATCCCTGCGGGCCTCAGCGCGCCAACGGAAACAAGCCAAACAGCAGCCCGCCGGCAAGCATCAGCATCGAAATCAGCACCGCCCATTTCAGGGTGAAGCGCTGGTGGTCGGCGAAATCGACCTTGGCCAGGCCGACCAGGAGATAGGTCGAGGGCACCAGGGGGCTGAGCAGATGCACGGGCTGGCCGGCCAGCGAGGCGCGCGCCATTTCCACGGGCGTGATGCCGTAATGGCCGGCGGCTTCGGACAGGATTGGCAGCACGCCGAAGTAGAACGCGTCGTTGGACATGAAGAACGTAAACGGCATGCTGACGATGGCGGTGATTACCGCCAGGTACGGACCCCAGCTGTCGGGAATCACCGCCAGGAAGCTGCGCGACATCGCTTCGACCATGCCGGTATTGGACAGGATGCCGGTGAAGATGCCGGCAGCGAAGATCAGCGACACCACCGACAACACATTGCCGGCGTGGTTGACCAGGCGGCGGCGCTGCTCGGCCAGGTTGGGGTAGTTGATCATCAGCGCCAGCGCGAAGCCGATCATGAACAACACCGGCATCGGCAGGATGCCCACCACTAGCGCGGCCATCAGCGCGAGGGTGAGCACCAGGTTCACCCACAGCAGCTTGGGCCGCTTCATGTCTTCGGTGTCTTCCACGCGCGGCAGGGCGTCGTTGTCGTCGGGCAGGCTGGTTTCCAGCCAGTTGCCATCGGCCGGCAGGCGCACCACGCCCAGGCGGCGACGCTCGCGCATGCCCAGCAGCCAGGCGAGTGCAATGATGCCGGCGATCGCCATCGCCATGGCCGGTACCAGCGGCACGAACACATCGGCCGGATCCACGTGCAATGCAGTGGCGGCGCGCGCGGTGGGGCCGCCCCACGGGGTGAGATTCATCACGCCGCTGGCCAGGATGGTGACGCAGGTGAGGTTAAGCGCGTTCATGCCCAGGCGCTGGTACAGCGGCAGCATCGCCGAGACGGTGATCATGTAGGTGGTGGAGCCGTCGCCATCGAGCGAGATCAGCATCGCCAGGATCGCCGTGCCCATGACGATCTTCAGCGGGTCGCCCTTGACCAGGCGCAGGATGCGGCCGACCAGTGGGTCGAACAGACCGGCATCGATCATCACCCCGAAATAGAGGATGGCGAACATCAGCATCACGCCGGTAGGCGCGATCTTCTTGATGCCGTCGAGCATCATCTCGTTGATGCCGGTGCCGAAGCCGCCGAGCAATGCGAACACGATCGGCACCGTGATCAGAGCCACCAGCGGCGACAACCGCTTGCTCATGATCAGGTACATGAAGGTGATCACCATTCCGAAACCGAGCGCGGTCAGCATGCGGGCAAATCCTTTGAGGCGTGCAGCGGGGGATAAGTGGAGCGCGCCATTGCGCCGGGCGCGCAGCAGCGAAGGTGGTGCACGCCATCGCTGGTGGCGGCTGACGTAACGGCGCTGTGGCTGTCATGCGGCAAAGTGCAGGCCACCGCATTGGCGGACGGCAGCGCACCGCTGCAGTGGCGGAGCGCAGACGCGGGATGACGCAGGGTAAAGATGCAGGCCACTCAGAAGTCGTACTGGAAGCGGCCGGTAACGGCCAACGTGTGATCGACCACCGCGTCCACCATGCGGTCACGGTTGCGGCTGTCGATCACATTGAGCATCACGCGCAGATTGGGCTTGAAGTACCAGTTGCCGCCCAGCGTCCACGACTGCGTGTTGGCGTCGATGAAGTTGGGTTGCCCATCCAGATGCTGGTCGCCGCGCATGTAGTCGTAACGCAGCGCCAGCTCGAATGCGCCGGACGGGCGGTTGGGCGTCTTGATGCGGCTGAAGCGGCCGGTCTTGCGGTCGTAGCCGCGCGACTCGCCGGTCACGAACCAGCTGACCAGGCCATAGCTGGCCAGCACCTTTGCATGCTGCGCGCCATCGTCGAGCAGGCCGCCGCTGAACTCGGTCTGCCACGACCATGGGCCGACCACTTCTGCATATTCCAGCGACCATTTGTCGAAGTCGGTATCGCGGCCATCGGCGAAGCGTGCCAGCGTGATGCGGCTGTTGTTGGCGAGATCGTTTTCCGGGCGCGGGCGGATCAGCAGCGGTGAGGCGCCGCCACTGCCGGGATGCGAATAGCGCTCATGCGCCAGCGACACGCCCAGATGGCGTAGCCGCGCGTCGCCCATTTCCGGTGCGAAGGTCAGACGCGTGCCCAGCGCACCGCCCTTGGTGGCCGAATTGTCGATGCTTTCCAGGCTGTAGGCGGCCGTGGACCAGGTGGCATCCGGGCGGCTGGTCTGCCAGGAAATCGCCTTGCGGTAGATCGGTGCCAGCGTGGTCGAGGCGTAGCCGCGTTCCAGGAACGGGCCATAGTTGGAGCCGGTCCGGTCGTCCAGCGAGAAGTACTGCTTGAACTGGCCCACGGTCAGCGTGCCGGCGGAGAACTTCTTGGCGATGTAGACATCGCGCGCCAGGATGCCGCGGCTGCCGGGTTCGTACTGCAGGCCGGCGAACTCCGCCTCGGCCTTGTAGTTGAACCCATAGAACTTGCCGGCCACGTCCAGCCAGACACGGCGGAACTGGGTGTCGTTGCGCTCGGGCGTGCCGCGTTCATCGTTGTCGAAGACGGTGAAATCCCAATGCACGCGCCCGCCCACTTCGGCGGTCACCGGGCCTTGGTCATCGGCCGCGTGTGCCGCCGGCGCCAGACAGATGGCCGCACAGGCGGTAATGGCGCGCAAGCGTAAGGTGTCGTTGATCACAGACCCTCCCAGGTACATGTGTGCAGCACAGGCAATCAATCGGCCGCAACCGCGTCACGGCGAGCTGGCTGCAGCCTAGTCCCGCGAAGCTGTCATGGACCTGTCGCGAGACGGGATTGGGGAATCGGGATTGGAGATTGGCAACGGCAAAGAAGCTTTTGTCCGCCTGGCCTGTTACCTTCCGGCCGCGGTCAACGCACTTGCGAATCCCTAATCCCGATTGCCGAATCCCCGCTCATGCGCCTGTTGCTCGTCGAAGACAACGCCGACCTTGCCGATGCCATCGTGCGGCGCATGCGCCGTAGCGGGCATGCGGTGGATTGGCAGCAGGACGGGTTGGCCGCGGCCAGCGTGTTGCGCTACCAGAGCTTTGATCTGGTGGTGCTGGATATCGGCTTGCCCAAGCTGGATGGATTGCGCGTGCTCGCCGGGATGCGTGAGCGTGGCGACACCACGCCGGTGCTGATGCTGACTGCGCGTGATGGCATCGAAGACCGCGTGCAGGCGCTGGATGTGGGGGCCGACGATTACCTGGGCAAGCCGTTCGACTTTCGTGAGTTCGAAGCGCGGTGCCGGGTGCTGCTGCGGCGCAATCGCGGCCAGGCCAGTGAGGTAGTGCAACTGGGCGCGTTCGTGTTCGACAACGCTGCGCACACCGTGAGCCTGGACGGGGTGGCGATCGAGTTGCCGAATCGCGAGTACCGGCTGCTGGAAATCCTGATCGGGCGGCTGGGCCAGGTGGTGGGCAAGGACGAGATCGGCAACGGGTTGTTCGGATTCGATGACGATGCCGGCCCCAATGCGATCGAGCTGTATGTGGGCCGGCTGCGCCGCAAGTTGATCGGTGCGCCGCTGCGCATCGTCACCGTGCGTGGCGCCGGCTACAAGCTGGAAGAAGCCGACCCGCAGGCGGTCGCCGAGGCCGGCAGCGATGGCTGAAGCCCAAGCGGTGGCGCCGTCGATCCGGCGCACGCTGCTGCTGTATCTGAGCAGCCTGTCGTTGCTGGGCGCGGTGGTGCTGTTCTTTGCCGCGCGCGATTACGGCGAGCGTGCGGCCAATCGCTCCTACGACCACCTGCTGGTGTCGTCGGCGTTGTCGATCATCGACAGCGTGGCGTTGGTGGGCGGCGATTGGCAGGTGGATCTGCCGTATGCCTCGCTCGACCTGCTGGGCATGGCGCCGGAAGACCGCGTGTTCTACCGCGTGTTCGATGCGCAGGGCCGCACCATCACCGGCGAAGACACCTTGCCGCTGCCGCCGCGCGCGCCCGATGGCGAGCGGCCGTTGTTGTTCGACGCAAACTACAGCGGTGAGCCGGTGCGCTTTGCGGTGGTGATGCACCGGGTGGCTTCGGACTCCGGGCAGGGCGAGGTGCGCGTGCAGGTGGGACAGACCCGCCGCGCGCGCGACGCGGTGGCGCGCGATGTGGTGCTCAACGCATTGGTGGCGATTGCAGTGCTGTCGCTGCTGGCGCTGGCGCTGGTGTGGATTGGCGTGTATCGCGCCTTGCGCCCGCTGCAACGCATCGAGCGCGATCTCTCGCGACGCGAGCCCTCCGATCTGAAACCGCTCACCGTGCCCGCACCGCAGGAAATGCAGTTGATGGTTGCCGCGCTCAACCGCTTCATGGCGCGGTTGTCGTCCAGCAACGAAACCCTGCGCGCGTTCATGGCCGAGGCCGCGCACCAGATGCGCACGCCGCTGGCCGCGTTGCGTGCGCAGGCGCAGCTGGCGATGGACGACGATGACCCGCGCGACATGCAGCGCAGCCTGGTGGCGATCGAGCGCAATGCCAGCCATATGAGCCGCCTGCTCAACCAGTTGCTCAGCGACGCCAGCGTGATCCATCGCGCCAATCTGCAGCGGTTTGCCACGGTCGACCTGGTGGAACTGCTGCACCAGGCGCTGCATGACGCGCTGCCACGTGGCGAGGAGGCGCCGCGCGTGCATCTGGCGATCGACCCGCAACCGGCGCTGCTGCGCGGCGATGCCTTGCTGCTGCGCGAAGCCTTGAAGAATCTCATCGATAACGCCTGCAAATACGGCGCCGGCGCGCCATTGCAGGTTGCGCTGACCAGCGACGGCCACCAGCATGTGCTGACCATCGCCGATCACGGCCCGGGCATTCCGCCGGCCGAAGCAGAGCGGGTGTTCGAGCGTTTTGTGCGCGGCCCGGATGCGCCGGCCGGTGGGGCGGGCCTGGGCCTGGCGATCGTCAAGCGCGTGGTCGAGGCGCACGGTGGGCGCATCGATCTGTCCAATCGCATTGGCGGCGGGTTGATTGCGTCATTGCATTTTCCCGGAGGCACGGCGTGATGCGCGTGGTGTGTGGTGTGGTGTTGCTGCTGCTGTGCGGCCTGGCCTGGGCAGCGCCCGGCGATGTACGGCGATTTCCGGCACAGGGCGCGGTGCAGGCGCAGCTGCGCGTGCAGGGCTCGACTGATCTGGAAGTGTTCGGCGCAGTGATCCAGGACTACCAGCGCTTGCATCCCGGCACCGAGGTGATCTACGAAGATGTGATTGCCTGGGACATCTACGAGCAGTATCTGCATCCGGCCGCCAATGCGCCGCAGGCGGATCTGCTGATCAGCGCCAGCATGGATCTGCAGACCAAGCTGGTGAACGATGGTCACGCGTTGACGCATCGCTCGGCGCAGACCGAAGCGCTGCCGGCCTGGGCGCAGTGGCGGCACGAAGTCTTCGGCATCAGCTACGAGCCGGTGGCCATCGTCTACAACACCAGCAAGCTCGTCGCCGCGCGGGTGCCGCGTACGCGCCGGCAGCTGCTCGCGTTGCTGCGTGCGCCCGATGCGCCGTTGCGCGGCAAGGTGGGCACCTACGATGCCGAGCGCAGCGGCGTGGGCTATCTGTTCGCCACCCAGGACGGGCAGGTGGGCAGCATTGCCGGCGCGTTGCTGGCCGCGCTGGGGGCAAACCAGGTGCGTCTGGAAGAACGTACCGGCACCTTGCTGGACCGCGTCAGCCGCGGCGAGTTGTTGCTGGCCTATAACGTGCTCGGCTCCTACGCACAGGCGCGTATCGATGCCGGTGCGCCGCTGGGCATCGTGCAGCCGCAGGACTACACGTTGGTGGCGCTGCGCACCGCGGTGATCCCCAAGACCGCGCCGCACGCGCCCGAGGCGCGCCGGTTCCTGGATTACCTGCTCTCGCCGCGCGGCCAGCAGGTGCTCTCGCGCGAGGCGCGGCTGATGCCGATCCTGCCGTCGGCCGGTGGTCGCGGTGGCTCGGCGCAGCCGCCGTTTCGACCGATTCCGCTCGGCCCGGGCCTGCTGGTCTATCTGGACAAGCTCAAGCGCCGGCAGTTTCTGGAAGCCTGGCGCGCGAGCACCCAGCCGCCGCGCTGAGGGTTGGCGGGGCGGGCCGACCTGTGTTTCATGGTGAAAACACGCATTGAACGGGCCGCTTGATCCCGGCGAGCCGGCCACATCACCACGATCCGCCCAATGATTGAGCAGCGCATGCGCGCCATGCAGGCGTTCGATGGATGCATTGTCTGCGCGTCTGCCATCTGAGAGGCGTGCGCGGAATCCAATGCACCGAGCGCATCGGCAGCGCGCCTGTCGCATGCCCGGGCCGTCCAGCTCCACGCACCAACCACCTACCGCGCAGCGCGGCGGGAAAGCGACGCAGCCATGTGCCAGACTTGGCGCATGGCCGATCTCACCATCCTCGTCGCCGACGACCACCCGTTGTTCCGTGCTGCCGTGATCCACGTGCTGCACCAGACCCTGCCCACTGCCGAAGTGGTGGAGGCCTCCAGCGCCACCACCTTGAGCGCGATGCTGCGCTCGCATCCGCAGGCCGAGCTGGTGCTGCTGGACCTGGCCATGCCGGGCGCGCGCGGCTTCTCCGCGCTGCTGCACGTGCGTGGCGAGCATCCGGACATTCCGGTGGTGGTGATTTCCTCCAACGACCACCCGCGGGTAATCCGGCGCGCGCAGCAGTTCGGCGCGGCCGGCTTCATTCCCAAATCCACCCCGGCCGAATCGATCGGCACCGCGGTGGCCAGCGTGCTCGATGGTGGCACCTGGTTCCCGCCGATGACCGCCGAGCGCTCCGAAGCCGACGCGCAACTGGCGGCCAAGCTCGCCCAGCTCACCCCGCAGCAATTTCGCGTGTTGCTGTGCCTGGCCGATGGCTTGTTGAACAAGCAGATTGCGCACGAACTGGGCCTGGCCGAGAACACCGTCAAGGTGCACGTCACCGCCATCCTGAAAAAGCTGGACTGCTACAGCCGCACCCAGGCGGCGGTGCTGGTCAAGGCGTTGGAGCCGGAAGGCGAGGGCTGAGCGCACTGCGCGTGTTGCAGGGCAGGTGGGCGCTCCGGATACAAGGCCTAAGCGGCTGCGTAGCTAGCTAGTCGCAAGGTGGCGCATGCACTGCTGCAACCGGCTATTACGCGGCAGCCAAGCTCATGCAGCCTGCGGATGCCACATCCTCTGCAGGTGCAAAACCCGCATCACTATTTGGCCCTGTAGACGATGATCCCCGGCGTTCTTGCCACATAGTCCAGGAACGGCGAATCCACCACCTTCTGGTTCTCCGCGCGCGAGGAGGCATTGCGCAGCATCGGGCCACGATCGGTCATGATGAAAAAGCCGACGTGGGTGACGTCCAGCCCGGCCAGCGGCGTGTAGATGCCGACGAAATCGCCGGTACGCAGTTGGCGGATCAGCGCCGCGTCGATGTGTGCGGTGGGGATGTAGGTGATGGCCCGTTCCACCACCGGCAGCCCGGGCAGGTAGTTGCTGCCATCGGCCTTGAGGTTGAGTTGTTTCACCACGGTGACACTGTCGGGGCTGACCGCTGCGGTGATGTCGGTGGCCAGCTCATAGGTGCGGTTGGCCCAGTCGCTGAAGAAGTGCTTGCGGTGGGTGAAGCTGACGATGCCGTCGACATAGCGGGTCAGCACCAGCTGATTGACGAAGTCCTGCTGCGAATAGGAGCGACGCGCGGCCTCGACATAGTCCAGGTAGGTGAAGCAGTCCAACCCGGTGAAGTCGATGATCAACTTTTCCGGCATGCTGGCCGAGCCCTGCAGGACGTGGTCGCGATACGGCGTTGCCAGAAATTGCGCGGACACCACATCGATCATGTGGCCGGTGCTGAGATGGCGGTGGCGTGCGACCTGATCCAGCACGGTGATCAGTTTGCCTGCCGTGTAGGGATCCATCTGCACGCGTGCTGATGACCCGGGCTGCGCAGCGGCCGGAGCGTCCTGCGCGTGCGCCGTGAATCCGCCTGCGCAGCTGACAATCAACAAGGACGTCAACAGAAGCAGCGTCGTCTTCATCATCGGGCGTCCACCTTGCAGGTGCGGAAGCACGATGATTCAGGCTAACGGCCAGTGCCTGACGTTGAAACGCGAAGTGGTGGTGCACGATCCGACCCGGCCAGGCAGCGGTGCCTGCACCTGTGCGTTGCCGCACAGACTCACCCGCGCCGCAACAGCATCTGCGTGACCAATGCGCGCAGCGCCGGCGGCCGGACCGGTTTGGACAGGAAGCCCCAGCCCGCTTCCAGCGCATGCTCGCGCAGGGCGGGGCTGGGTTCGGCGGTGACCAGGATGACGCGCGGTTCGCGCTGCCATTGCGCCACTAGTTGCGGCAGCAGCATCGGGCCGTAATGGTTGCCCATGCGTACGTCCAGCAGCAGCAGTTCCGGTGCATCGTCGGGGCTGGCCGCGGCCAGTGCGTCGTCGGGGCCGCCGGCAAAATCCACCCGGCATTCCCAGCGCTCCAGCAGTGCACGCGTGGCCTCGCACACGCGCGGGTCATCGTCCACGCACCACACCCGGCAGCCGTGCAGGATGGGGTCGTTGCCGTGTTCGTGCTGCAGCTGCGGCGTGCGCAGCGGCTGCACGATGGCCGCACGTTCGCCCAGCGGCACGCTGACCGAAAACACGCTGCCGCCGCCTAGGGTGGAGCGCAGGCCGATGCGATGCCCGAGCAGGCGGCCGATGCGCTCGACAATCGCCAGGCCCAGGCCCGCGCCACGGTCGTTGGCCACGCCGTCGTCGAGGCGGCGGAATTCTTCGAAGATTTCGTGCTGCAGCGCTTCGGGAATGCCCGGGCCCTGGTCGTGCACCTCGATGCGCAACCAGCCGCCACGCCGGCGGCACCCCAGCAGCACGCGGCCGCGCGGGGTGTAGCGGATCGCATTGGACAGGAAGTTCTGCAGGATGCGGCGCAACAGGGTTTCGTCGCTCAACACCACCGCCGAGGTGGGCACCCAGTCGAGCACCAGGCCGCGATCTTCGGCCAGGATGCCGAACTCGCGCGCCAGGGTGTCCAGCAGCGGACCGATCGCAAAATCGCGGACCTGGGTTTTCAGGCTGCCGGCTTCCAGGCGCGAGATGTCGAGCAGGCTGTTGAGGATGGCGTCCTGCGCCGCCAGTGCGCCGTCGATGTTGTCCACCAGTTGCGCACTGCCGGTGGCCTGCACCTGCCCACGCAACACCGAGACGAACATGCGCGCGGCATTGAGCGGCTGCAGCAGGTCGTGCACTGCCGATGCGACGAAGCGGGTCTTGTAGCGGTTTGCGCTTTCGGCCTCGCGCTTGGCCGCGGCCAGATCGCGCGTGCGCTCGGCCACGCGGTGCTCCAGCGCATCGGCCAGCGAGCGCAGTTCGCGCGCGGCGTTCTTGTAGGTGGTGATGTCGGCGTAGCTGGTGACAAAACCGCCATCGGGCAGCGGGTTGCCGCGGATTTCCAGCACCGTGCCGTCTTCTTTCTCACTCTCGCGCATATGCGGTTTGCCGCTGCGCAGATGGTTGAGGCGGCGTTCGATGGCGGCCTCGATCGGGCCGGGCCCGAGCAGGCCACGGCGCGCGTTGAAGCGGAACAGGTCTTCGATCGGCCGGCCGACCTGCAACAGCTCGGCGGGAAAGCGGAACAGTTCCACATAGCGCGAATTCCACGCCACCAGGTTCAGCGCCGCGTCGATGACCACAACGCCTTGCGGCAGATGTTCCAGGCTGCGACTCAGGCCAGTGTTGGCCTGTTGCGCCGCTGCCACCACGCCATCCTGAGCGGTGCGCAGTTCTTCAGCGTGCTGTTGCAACAGTGTTTCCAGCTCATGCCGGCTGCGCTGGCGCAAGGCCGACAGCCGGCTACGCTGCTGCACGAACAACCACAGCAACGCCAGCGCCAGCCACGCACCGGCCGCCGCGATGGCCGCCGCGCGGCCGGCGGCCGCACTGGCGCGGGTGTCGTGCAGCAGGTGCAGGCGCCAGCCGCTCTCGGGCACCTGCAGGGTCTGCCACAGCACCTGGCCGCTCAGTGGCGGCATCTGCACCTCCGCCAGCACACCGCCACTGCCGGTGGGTTCGATCACGCGGCGCTGCAACGGCAGCAGGCGTTGGCTGGCGTACTGGCGGGTGGCCTGCAGTTCGCGCCGGTCACGTTCGCTGAGCGGGGCGAGCATGCGGTAGCGCCACTGCGGGCGGCTGGCCAGGAACACCACATCGTGCGCGTCGGAGGCCAGCACGATGTCCGGGGTCTGCAGCCATTCGCGCTCCAGTGCCGCCAGCGCGATCTTGATCACCACCACGCCCTGCACCTGCCCGGCAGGGTCGCGGATGGCTTGTGACAGGAAGTAGCCCGGCTCGCCGGTGGTCAGGCCGATGCCGTAGAAGCTGCCGCTGCCACTGGCCAAGGCCTGTTGGTAATACGGGCGGAACGCATAATCCACGCCCACGTTGCTGCGCGCGCCGCGCCAGTTGCTGGCGGCCAGCGCGATGCCGTCGCGGTTGATCAGGGTCAGCGTGGAAGACTGGGTGACGTTGTTGGCGCGTTCGAGTTTGCGGTTGAGGCGTTCGACCTGGTCGGCCGACAACGGCGCGTCGACGGCCGCGCGCAGGTCCGGGTCCAGCGTCAGGATCTGCGGCAGGGTGCGGTAACGGTCGATGCGCTGCTGCAGGGCCTGCGCATACAGGCGCAACTGACGTTGCACCGTGGCACTTTCTTCGCGCAATGCGTTCTGTTCGACGAAGTAGCCAGCCGCGAACATGGCCACCAACATGCCGCCCAGCACGATGGACAAGGTGAACAGCAGGCGGCGGCGTTGCGAGGGATACATCGCACAAGTATGGCGGCGGTGGGCGCTGGGCGCAGCCACCGCACACACGACTGCGGCCGCGTCCCGAAGGAGGCGGCCGCAGGGTGACACGGGATGAGGCGTTAGCCGTGGGCGCTTAGAACATCACCTGCGCGCGCAGTTCCATCACGTGCGGGGTTTCATGCACGCCGTTGCGCGTGGCATCCACCCAGCTGTAGTTGGCCTGCACCTTGAAGTGGCTGGTGAGGTACCAGTTGGCGCCGATGGTGGTGTCGTGCTGGCGGCCGCCGCTGACGCGGTTGTCTTCCAGGTCCAGGCGGCTGTAGCGGGCGGTCAGCTCGACCGCGCCGTAGTCGTGGGCGGGCTTGATGTTGCCCGGCACACCGCCGGCATAGCTGCGCGATTCGCCGGTCAGCGACCAGGTGCCGTAGACGTACTGGCCCTGGGCGATGTAGTGCGGCTGGTTGGCGTTGCGCGCCACTTCGGCACGCAGCGCTTCGCTCTGCAGCGAGAACGGGCCGTGGATCCAGACCGCTTCCACGCCGGCGCGGATCACGTGGTCCACATCGAGGATGGTGCCGGTATCGATCAGGCGCACATCGGTCAAGCCGGCTTCCGGGCGGGCGCGCAGCCGCACGCGCGGGCTGAACGACACGCCGCGGCCGTCACTGAAACCACGCGGGTTTTCCACCGAGCCGGCCAGGCCCAGGTGCAGCACGTTGCCTTCGGCCTTGAACGGGGTCCACGCCGCATGCACGGCCTGGGTGGTGCCGGGGTTGTCGCCCTGCAGGTCCTGGCCGCCGTACGCGCCGGCCTGCAGCAGGTACTGCGGGCGCTCCAGGGTCCACTCCACGCCGGTCCGACGGCCCTGGAACACCGCCTGGATCGGCAGGCCCAGTTCCATGAAGCTGCCCGCACGCGAGCTCTGCACCGCTTCCAGGCCCACCGGCACCTTCATGTAGCCCAGGCGCACGCGGCCGTAGTCCTGGCCCAGCAGCGCCTTGGTTTCGAAGCGGAAGAACACGTCCAGCCACAGCTTGGTTTCGAAGTCGAAATACACCATGGCGTCGTAGACGCCCTTCTTCTTCAAGGTGGCGCCAAATTCCTTGCGGCGGAAATCGGTGCGGTCTTCCAGGCGGTCGTCGCCGGAGAAATTGTTGTCGTCGTAGGCGTAGTTGCCGGTCAGGCCGATTTCTGTGCCGTCACCGAAGGTGTACTTGGTGGGCCAGTTCTCGATCGAGGTGGCGGCATGGGCGGCGGGCGCGGCGGCGATAGCCAGCGCAAGAACGAGCGGATTGAGGCGCATAGGAATGATCTTCGGCGAGGAAAAGTAGGGGCCGGGCGTCCTGCCATGGCGAGCGCAATGAACAGCTTCATGAAACGCGCAGGGTCCGGGACGGCCAACAGCACAGAAAGTCGGTGTCTGCGTTAAACGGAATTAACGGCCGAGGGGCGCGTGGCTGAAGTGTAAGACCAGGTTCAGGCAACGCCCAGTGCGTAGTACCAATGGGTTATCGGCCCGGGCTGTGACGTGCGGCCAGAATGCCTGCACCGGGTGCCTGGCTCAGGCGCCCTCCAAGTTCCCTCGGAGTGGTGTCATGCACATCAGCAAGCCTGCCGGCCCCTTGCCGGCGCCTGTCCCCTTCTACCGCCAGTTGTATTTCCAGGTGGTGGTGGCGATCGTTCTTGGCGCCCTGCTGGGCCATTTCGAGCCGGCCTTCGCCGAAAGCCTCAAGCCACTCGGCGATGCCTTCATCAAGCTGGTGAAGATGATCATCGCGCCGGTGATCTTCCTGACCATCGTCACCGGCATCGCCGGCATGACCCACCTCAAGACGGTGGGCCGGGTCTTCGCCAAGTCGATGACCTACTTCCTGTTCTTCTCCACGCTGGCGCTGATCGTCGGCATGGTGGTGGCGCACGTGGTGCAGCCGGGCGCCGGCATGAACATCAACCCGGCCGAGCTGGACCAGAGCGCGGTCAACACCTACGTGCAGAAATCGCACGAGCTGAGCCTGGTCGGCTTTTTGATGGACATCATCCCGGCCACGCTGATCAGTGCGTTCGTCGATGGCAACATCCTGCAGGTGCTGTTCGTGGCGGTGCTGTTCGGCATCGCGCTGGCGCTGGTGGGCGAGCGTGGCCGCCCGGTGCTGAGCTTCCTGGAAGCGCTCACCGCCCCGGTGTTCCGTCTGGTGCACATGCTGATGAAGGCCGCGCCGATCGGTGCATTCGGTGCAATCGCCTTCACCATCGGCAAATACGGCGTGGAATCGCTGGTCAATCTGGCCTGGCTGGTGGGCTCGTTTTACCTGACCTCGCTGTTCTTCGTGCTGGTGATCCTGGGCATCGTCTGCCGTCTGTGCGGCTTTTCGGTGCTCAAGCTGATCCGCTACCTCAAGGCCGAGCTGCTGCTGGTGCTGGGCACCTCTTCGTCGGAGTCGGCATTGCCGTCGCTGATGGAGAAGATGGAAAAGGCCGGCTGCGAGAAGTCGGTGGTGGGCCTGGTCGTGCCGACCGGCTACTCGTTCAACCTGGACGGCACCAACATCTACATGACCCTGGCGGCGCTGTTCATCGCCCAGGCCACCAATGTCGATCTCACCCTGGGCCAGCAGATCACCTTGCTGGCGGTGGCGATGCTCAGCTCCAAGGGCGCGGCCGGCGTGACCGGCGCAGGCTTCATTACGCTTGCGGCCACGCTGTCGGTGGTGCCGGATGTGCCGGTGGCCGGCATGGCGCTGATCCTGGGCGTGGATCGTTTCATGAGCGAGTGCCGCTCGCTGACCAACTTCATCGGCAATGCAGTGGCCACGGTGGTGGTCTCGCGTTGGGAAAATGCGCTGGACCGCGACCAGTTGAGCCTGGCACTGGATGGCCGTGCGCCGCCGCTGCAGGCACCGGTGCCGCCGCCGGACGCAGTTGCGCCGGTCAGCGCACGCTGATGCTTCCTACGGCCCTGTATTCCGCTGGTATCCCGGCGGGATGCAGGGCCGTTTTTGCATTGCAGCAACCGATCTTCCTGCCGCGCTGACAGCTGCGCGACAGGCCCTTGTTCAGGCAGGAGGGTAGAATTCAGCCCTTCTGCGCCCTTGAGACCTACACAGCCGATGTCCAACGACGACTTCAAACAGGCCGCCCTCGACTATCACCGCCAGCAGCCGGCCGGCAAGATCAAGGTCACCGCGACCAAGCCGATGCTGACCCAGCGCGATCTGTCGCTGGCGTACTCGCCTGGCGTGGCCTTCGCCTGCGAGGCCATCGTCGAGGACGCCACCCAGGCCAGCGAGCTCACCGCGCGCGGCAATCTGGTGGCGGTGATCACCAACGGCACCGCGGTGCTGGGCCTGGGCAACATCGGCCCGCTGGCCTCCAAGCCGGTGATGGAAGGCAAGGGCGTGCTGTTCCAGAAGTTCGCCGGCATCGACGTGTTCGACATCGAGATCAACGAGAACGATCCCGACAAGCTGGTGGACATCATCGCCAGCCTGGAGCCGACCTTCGGCGGCATCAATCTGGAAGACATCAAGGCGCCGGAGTGCTTCATCGTCGAGCGCAAGCTACGCGAGCGCATGAATATCCCGGTGTTCCATGACGACCAGCACGGCACTGCCATCATCGTCGGCGCGGCGGTGCTCAATGCGCTGGTGGTCACCGGCAAGAAGATCGAAGACGTCAAGCTGGCCACCACCGGCATGGGCGCGGCAGGCATCTCCTGCGTCAACATGCTGGTCTCGCTGGGCCTGAAGCCGGAGAACATCCTGGCGCTGGACCGCGATGGCGTGATCCATACCGGCCGCACCGACCTGGACCCGGACAAGCAGCGCTACGCGCGCGACACCGACAAGCGCACCCTGGCCGAAATCGTCGAAGGTGCCGACATCTTCCTGGGCCTGTCGGCGGCCGGCATCCTCAAGCCGGAAATGGTCGCCACCATGGCGCGCCAGCCGGTGATCTTCGCCCTGGCCAACCCCAACCCGGAAATCACCCCGGAAGCGGCCAAGGCGGTGCGGCCGGATTGCATCATCGGCACCGGCCGTTCGGACTACCCGAACCAGATCAACAACGTGCTGTGCTTCCCCTACCTGTTCCGCGGCGCGCTGGACGTGGGCGCCACCGGCATCAACGAAGAGATGAAGATCGCCTGCGTCAAGGCGATTGCGGCGATGGCGCGGCGCGAGGCCTCCGACCTGGGCGCGGCCTATGGCGGCGAGACCCCGAGCTTCGGCCCGGAATACCTGATTCCGCGTCCGCTGGACCCGCGCCTGCTGGTGGAGCTTTCTTCGGCGGTGGCGCAGGCGGCGATGGATTCGGGCGTGGCCACGCGCCCGATCGCCGACATGGCGGCCTACCGCGACCGGCTCAGCCAGTTCGTCTACCGCACCAGCCTGATGATGAAGCCGGTCTACGACCGCGCGCGCGCCGACAAGCAGCGCGTGGTGTATGCCGAAGGCGAGGAAGAAGTGGTGCTGCGTGCGGTGCAGAACGTCATCGACGAAGGTCTGGCGCTGCCGATCCTGATCGGCCGCCCGGACGTCATCGAGGCGCGTATCCAGCGCATGGGGCTGCGCATCCGTGCCGGTGAAGATTTCGAGATCACCAACATCCACGACGACCCGCGCTTCAACGATTACTGGCAGTACTACTACGCGCTCACCGAGCGCCGTGGCGTGACCGTGACCGCGGCCAAGGAACTGATGCGTTCGCGTCCGACCCTGATTGCCGCAGTGATGGTGGCGCGCGGCGAAGCCGACGCGATGCTGTCGGGCGTGGTGGGGCGCTTCCACAAGAAGCTGGGCTACGCGCGCAGCGTGATTCCGCTGGAACCGCGCGTGAGCTCCACCTCGGCCATGACCGGCGTGATCAACCAGCAGGGCGTGTTCTTCTTCCTGGATACGCACGTGCAGGAAGACCCCACCGTGGAGCAGGTGGTCGAAGCCACCTTGCAGGCCGCGTATCGCCTGAAATTGTTCGGCATCGAGCCCAATATCGCGCTGTTGTCGCATTCCAACTTCGGTAGCCACGATTCGCGTGACGCCCTGAAGATGCGCGAAGTGCGAGAAGCCCTGCTCAAGCGCAAGCCCGAGCTCAACATCGACGGCGAAATGCAGGGCGACACCGCCTGGGATGAAGCGCTGCGCAAGCAGATCATGCCCAACAGCACGCTCAAGGGCCGCGCCAACCTGTTCGTGCTGCCCAACCTGGAAGCGGCCAACATCGCCTACAACCTGGTGCGCGTGTTCACCGACGGCGTGGCGATCGGCCCGATCCTGATGGGCATCTCCAAGCCGGTGCACATCCTCACCACCAGCGCCACTTCGCGCCGCGTGATGAACATGACCGCGATTGCTGCGGTGGATGCGCAGATCCGCAAGCAGCGTGATGCCGAGAAGCACAACGCCGAGAAGAACGGCGGCTGATGTTGCAGCGTTGATGGCCGAGGTGTTGAGTGACGCCTCGGTTATCGATAACGCCAATTGCGGCTGCAGGTTCGAACGTTTTGGATGCAAGGGCGTCTACAGGCGAAGGTGCTGAGAACAACGCGGTTGAGGCAAGTCTCTACAGCAAGCAGCTATGCAAACCGTCTAACGAATAGATCGGGCAATACGCTAGAACAACTAGCTGGAGTATCTGTTCGAGAAACATTTGAGTGTGATCGGTAGAGCCCTATCGCGCGCGAGCGCGCTCCTACGGATATCGCGCTGAAGCGATTGCCGATGCGAACAGCTGGCGCAACTGTTGCTTGAGTGCGGAGATCACGAACAACGGCCTTTGATGCGCTATCGCTGCGTATCAGTGGTGGGCCAGTCACTCGCTACCGTACGCCTGCCAATGTGGCTGAAAGCCCTCTCCCGGCGAGAGAAGGGTTCGGGTGAGGGCACGCCCGCCGGCCAATGAGCGAGCATTCGGACGAGTTGCAGAGCGGCTGCGGTCTGCCCGCACGTGCGCAAGCCCAAACAGTCAGCGCAACATTTCAAGCACGCTATAACGCTGCACCCGCCCGGTACGCCTGGTGGTCGCTACCAGGCCAGCATGTCAGCATTCACTGCGCCACCCGCACGCGCGCTTCTCCAAACCCTCATGGCGAGGCCGGCGCCACACGCAGCAATTCGATCTCCGCCAACTGCACCGGCTTAGGTGTGCTCACGCGCAGCCGGTAGTCCGTGTACGCGCCCGGCGTGGCAATCCGGAAGGGCCGCGTCTGCAGGGGCCAGCGGAACACCTCATCGCGACGTTGATCAATCACCGTCCAGTGACCACTCCCAGCACGCGCCTCCAGGGTCCACCCGCCGTTGGCAATCGCCGCGTTGCCGCTGGTGAGGGTATATAGCGTCGGCGTGCCGGCGTCGATGCCGCTCACCGTGACGGCAGACGTGGACGACAGCGTGGCCATCGTTACCGCATCGTCGTCGTGCAACGCGTCCACCGCGCCGCCATCGTCCCGCGTGATGCGCGCGCGCGTGCCCAGCAGATCCTGCAACGGCGCAGGGCGCTGGCCCGGCGGCGTCAGCGATGGCGGCACCGCATCCGCATCCGTGCCCCAGCGTGACGGGCGTGGGCCCATGACGAAGTCCAGCGTTGCGCCCTTGGCGATGTCGGCATGCGGCAACCAGGTCTTGCGCCACGGCTTGCCGTTGACCTTGAGCGATTGCACATACACATTGCGCGGCGAATTCTGCGGCGCGTTGACCGTGAGCGTGCGGCCATTGGGCAGCTGCACGCTGACATGCGTGAACAGCGGCGAGCCGATCACATATTCCGGCGCGCCCATGCGCAACGGATACAGCCCGAGCGCGGCGAACAGGTACCACGCCGACATCTCGCCGTTGTCTTCGTCGCCGGCATAGCCCTGGCCGATCTCGCTGCCCAGATACAGCCGCGCCAGGATATCGCGCGTCAGCTGCTGGGTCTTCCACGGCTGGCCAGCGTACAGATACATCCATGGGATGTGGTGCGCGGTCTGATTGCTATGCGCGTACATGCCCATGCGCACATCGCGCGCTTCGGTCATCTCATGGATCACGCCGCGATACGAGCCGGAAAGCGCGGCCTGTGCCGTTTCCGGCGTCGCAAAGAACGTATCCAGCTTGGCCGCCAGCGCGTCGCGTCCGCCATACAGCGCGGCCAGGCCTTCGCCATCGTGTGGTGCGGTGAAGGCAAAGGTCCAGCCGCTGGATTCGGTGTAATCGTTGCCCCATTCGCGTGGATCGTAGTGCGCGGCATCCAGGCGCCGGCCGCCATCGGGCGTACGGCCCTGGAAGAAGCCGATTGCCGGGTCGAACAGCGCCGCGTAGCCAGCGGCGCGGTGGCGGAAATACAGCGCCTCGGTGGCATAGCGCTCGCGCGCTGCGGCGTCGGGTGCTTGCTGAGCGAGCGCATCGGCCATGCCCGCAATCCCGAAGTCGTTGAGCGCACCTTCCATCGACCACGACATGCCCTCATGCGTGTCGGTATCGGCATAGCCGCGGAAGGTGGAACGGGCCATGCCCTTGCGCCCTACATGCCGGTCGGGCGGCACCACGGTGGCGTTCTTCAACGCGGCGGCGTACGCCTCGGCCGGATCGAACCCTTGCACGCCCTTGCGCCAGGCATCGGCAAAGGCCACATCCGAACTGGTGCCCACCATCAGGTCGGCGTAGCCCGGCGAGGACCAGCGCGCCACCCAGCCGCCGGCACGCGCCTGCTCCAGAAATCCTTGCACCAGCGCGCCGGCCTCGGGTGCAAACAGCGCGTAGGCAGGCCACGCGGTGCGGAACGTATCCCACAGCCCGTTGTTGACGTAGACACGGCCGTCGCGGATCGGCGCAAAGCTGCGCACGGCGCTGCCATCGGTGGCTTCGTCGGACCAGCTGTTCTGGCTGGCATAGCGCCACTCCGGCGCGCTGGCGCTGCCGGCATTCTCGTGCGCGGAGTTCGGATACAGATGCAGCCGGTACAGATTGGAATACAGCGTGGTGCGCTGATCGTCGCTGGCGCCCGCCACCTCGACGCGCCCAAGCAGCGCATCCCACGCGTCCTGCGCACGCGCAGCCACGCGCTCCAGCGAGTCCTGTGGTGCGATCTCCAGATCCAGGTTGTGCTTGGCCTGTTCCAGCGAGATCAGCGACGTGGCGATGCGCATCTGCACTTCGCGCGTGCTGCCTGCAGCGAACTTGATCCAGCCCGTCGGCCGGCCGGTGTCACTGCGGCCGCTCGCCTTCCATGGCGTATCGAAGCGGGCGTACACGTACATGCGCGTGGCGCCGGTGGACAGGCCGCTGCGCACATCGGTATAGCCCGAGAGCGTTTGCGTGGCCGCATCCAGGGTCAGTCCACCGCGCGCATCCACGTTGTCGAACAGCAGATTGGCATCGCCTCCGGGTGGGAAGCGGAAGCGGAACAGCGCTGCGTGATCGGTGGGGGCGATCTCGGCCTGGATGCCGTTGTCCAGCTGCACTGCGTAGCGATACGGCCTGGCCACTTCGTTGGCGTGGGAGAACGCCAGCGCGCGTTTGACGCGGTCCGCTTCCGGCGCGCCGCTGTGTGTGGAGGGCATCACCTGGAAGGTCTGGCGGTCGCCCATCCACGGGCTGGGCTGGTGACTGAGCGACAACGCCTGCAGCCGCGGGCGGTTGTCGGCACCGTTGTGTTCGTTCCAGCGATACAGCCAACCCAACGTGCCGGCGTCGGTCACCGGGGTCCAGAAGTTGAACCCATGTGGCACCGCCGTGGCGGGGAAATTATTGCCGCGCGAAAACGTGCCATTAGACTGCGTGCCGCGGGTGGTCAGCACCCAGTCCGACGGCCGTGCAGGCGCCACGCGCGGGACTTCGGCAATGGCGATATCGTCGAGCCAGCCACTCACCGGCGCGCCGCCCTGTGGCGCCACTTCCAGCGCGATGGCGGTGATGCGCCGCCCGCGCAACCCGGCAACATCGCCCAGCCTTACCGCCTTGCGTGCCCACTGCTGCGGGTACAAGGTCTTGGAAGCGCCCTGCGCGGCCGCGCCGATCGCCACACCGTGCTGGTCCAGCGCGTTGCTGGCCGACAGCCGGCTCCCGTCGTCCATCAGCAGATCCAGCGACACAAACGTGGAGCTGACATGGTCATCGCCCACGCTTTCGGGCAAGACCATCCACGACAGCGTGGTGTCGGCATCGATCAAGTGATCGGTCGTAAACAACGTCCGCCGACCCGCGTCACCCTGGCTGCTGTAATGCAGTGCGTGCGCGCCGCTGTAGCCGGCGTAGTGTTTTGCCGCATACGGCGCGTCCGGGCCGCTGCCGATCGCGACCTGCAGCGCATTGGCACGATCAGCGACAAGGTCGCGCTCGTGCGTATCGAAGGAGGCGAAGAACCCTTCGGCGGCAGCAGCCGGGAGCGCGGTCGCGACCGCCAGGGCAAGCGCAACAGGGCGCAACAGGTGCAGCGGGCGCGGCACAACAGCAGAGGAACGCACGTGATGATGTCTCCCGGAAGGCGGATGCAGCAGAGCGCCGGGGCGAGTGTGCTGACGCATGGGCAGCCATGCGGCGTTCGCGCACGTGCACCCCAGGCAACGTGTCAGCCGATGATACGGCGCATGCGTCGCCGCTCGCGTCACACCGACCGGCACCAGATTCGGGACCGTGCCGCAACAAGGCCAGGGACGCCGATAGCGCAGGCAATGGTCATGGTGAACACGCTTGGCAGCCCGCTGGCCAACGTCGGCACCGCGCGCTGGGCGCGTCACTGGGCCGTGCCGGGCGCCAGGCTGCTAGAATCCGCGCTCTGTCTTCGCCTTCCGATCGTGCCGCCATGAGCCAGACCGCCACCGCGCCCGCCAATGCCGAAAAGCGCTACACCGTGCACCGCGGTGACCTGCCGCTGAGCTGCCCGACGCCTGCGATGGCGCTGTGGAATTCGCATCCGCGGGTGTACCTGCCGATCGAAGACGAGCCCAACTGCGAAGCCAAGTGCCCGTACTGCGGTGCACTGTTCGTGCTCGCCGACTGATCCTGGCGGCATGCACCGCCTGACCGTGGTGCAACTGCTGCCGGCGCTGCAGTCCGGCGGCGTCGAGCGCTCCACCCTGGAAATCGCCGCTGCGCTGGTGCGCGCCGGCCATCGCGCTGTGGTCGTCTCCGCGGGCGGGCGCCTGGTCCAGCCGTTGCTGGAGGTCGGCGCCGAACACCTCACGCTGGATATCGGGCGCAAGTCGTTGCTGACCTTGCGCCACGTGGTGGGGCTGCGCCGGCTGTTCACAGAGCTGGGCGCCGATATCGTGCACGCGCGTTCGCGCCTGCCGGCCTGGCTGGGCTGGTACGCCTTGCGCGGGATGCCGCAGGCCACGCGGCCACGCTTCGTCACCACCGTGCACGGGCTCAATTCGCCCAGCCGCTACAGCGCGGTGATGACCTACGGCGAGCGCGTCATCTGCGTCTCGCAGACGGTGCGCGACTACGTGTGCACGCATTACCCGCACACCGATACCGCGCGCCTGCGGGTGATCCCGCGCGGCGTGGAGATCGCGCAGTTCCCACGCCGTCCGCAGCCAGACCGGCGCGCACGCACGTGGGCGCAGACGCTGGTGCCCGGCCTGCCGGCCGATGCGCCGTTGCTGTTGCTGCCGGGCCGCGGCACGCGCCTGAAAGGGCATGCCGATGGCCTGCAGCTGCTCGCCGCTCTGCGCGCCGCCGGTCTGCCGGCCTGGTTGTGGCTGCCCGGTGCGCGCGAGCCGGGGCGCGAGGCCTACATCCGTGAACTGGAAGCCGAGGCAGCCAGGCTGGGTGTGGCCGATGCCGTGGCGTTCACCGAACCCACTGCCCGCATCGCCGAGGCCTACGCCGCCAGCGACCTGGTGCTGCAACTCTCGCGCAAGCCCGAAGCCTTCGGCCGCACCGTGATCGAAGCGCTGGCCGTGGGCCGGCCGGTGCTGGGTTGGGCGCACGGCGGCGCTGGTGAACTGCTCGCCGAACTGCAGCCCGCCGGCGCGGTGCCGCCATTCGATGCCCGGGCACTGGCGCAGCAGGCGCTTGCGTTACTGCACCACCGCCCGGCACCGCCGGCGCGGCTTCCCTACACGCTGCAGGCCATGCAAACGGCCACCTTGAAGGTCTATGACGAACTCCGCCGCTGAGGCCGCGCCGCGCGCGCCCGTGCTGACGCCCGATGCCGGCCGCTGGGCGCCGGTGTGGGTGCTGCTGTTTGTGGCCTTGTGGCCCACCCCGGGCCTGGCCGAAACGGTGCTGTCGCTGGGCGCCGTGTTTGCGGCTTACCGGCTGCTGCATACGCGCTTCCGTGGCGGCACCAGGCTCTTGAGCGGCGCTGCCTGGGCGCTGACCAGTGTGTTGTTCTTCGCCTACTGGCTCCCGCAGATGCTTTCGGCCGTGGATGCGGTGGACGTGGGCCGCGCGCTGCGCAAGTCCGCTACCGATCTGCGCTACCTGCCTTTCATGTGGCTGTGCGCCATCGCGGTGGCCAACGCGCAACGGCGGCGGCGCACCTTTATCGGCCTGGCGGTGATCGCCGGGGTGTGGACGCTGGACGCCTTGCTGCAGGTCGCGCTGGGCAGTAGTCCGCTGTTCTTCGCGCTGGATCAGGTCAAACAGCTGATCAGCGGGCACGGCCTGTGCACCGCGCAGGAGCTGGCCGTGGTCGACCGGCTCAGTGGCGTGCTGGGGCCTTGCAATCTCAAGTTCGGCCAGACCCTGGCCAGCCTGTCACCGTTCCTGCTGCTGGCGCTGGGCCGGCGCAGCGCCTGGGCGTGGGCCGGCGCGGCGGCGGCGGTAGGCGTGGTGCTGGTCCTGGCCGGCTCGCGCGCCTCGTGGATCACCTACGGCGTGATCGTGCTGTTGTCCGGTTGGCAGTTGCTGGGCGGCCGCAAGGTGATCGCAGTGGCGGCGCTGGGCGCGGTCTTGGCCGCAGGCGTGGTTGCCGTGGCACCGCAGGCCCGAGAGCGCCTGCAGCGCACCACTTTGGCTTTTACCGATGGCGAGCAGGGCGTGGATCAGGCCTTGTCCGGGCGCGCGCAGATCTGGGGCGCGGCACTGTGCATGATTCGCGAGCATCCGCTCAATGGCGTGGGCGCGCGCGGCTTCCGCCAGGCGTACCCGGCCTGTAACCCCGCACCCGATCAGGCGCCGGCCTGGGGCGATGGCCCGGCCTTCCACGCGCATCAGATTCTGCTGGAAATCCTGGCTGAAACCGGTGTGATCGGCCTGCTGCTGTGGCTGGCCGGCGCGGCGCAGGCGTGGCGCGCTTGGCGCTATTCGAGCCCGGCAGCCCGCGCGCAGGCACGCCCGGCGATGATCGCCCTGGTGGCCACGGTGTTCCCGCTCAATACGCATCTGGCGTTCTATTCGAGCTTCTGGGGCGGTCTCAGCCTGATGCTGGCCGGCCTGTATGCCGGTGCGTTGCTCAATGACGATGGGGATCGTTCGCCGCCTGCCTGAGCGGATGTTTGGTTCTGGGAGGTGTGTGTGGTTCGCGTCGGGGTTCAGCCGGCTGAGTAACGCGGCAGCATTTTGTGCGGAACTTATTGGGTGGCGCGGATGCCTGGCAAGAGCGCCGTCTCTCTACGCGGCAGCATCAGTGCCTGCAATGCGCGTTCGACTACTTACATCAGCTGCCCCAGGCTGGACGCTCGTTGCACTCAAGCACTCAAGCACTCAAGCACTCAAGCACTGAAGCACTGAAGCACGTAGTGCCAGCGCCAGCGCCCTCAGCGATAGAAGTCGCTCCGCCCACCGGGCTGCCGCTTGAAGCGGCGATGGATCCACAGGTATTGATCGGGCGCTTCGCGCACCATGTCCTCGATCGCCGCATTGACCTGCGTGGTATCGGCAATCACATCGTCGGAGGGGATATCCGCCAGCGGCGGTGCGATCTTCAGCACGTAGCTGCCGCCTTCGCGACGATGGAAGTACGGCACCACCGCGCAGCCGGTGAGCCGCGCCAGCTGATGAGTCGCGGTGATGGTGGAAGCCGGATGTCCGAAGAACGGCACAAAGACCGTGTCCTTGCCGCGCATGTCCTGGTCCGGCGCGTACCACAGCAAGCCGCCACGCTTGAGATGCTTGATGGTGGCGCGCAGGTCTTCGTTGGCGAACATGTGCGTGGCGTAGCGCAGCCGGCCGCGCTTGACCGCCCATTCGAACACCGGATTGCGGTGTCTGCGGTACATGCCGGCCAGCGGCACGTGGTCGCACAACAGGCGCCCGCACATTTCCAGGGTCATGAAGTGCCCGGACACCAACAGCACACCGCGCTTTTGTTCCTGCAGCCGCTGCAGATGTTCCAGGCCTTCGATTTTCACACGTGGACGGATGGTGGCGATGCTGCCCCACCAGGCGCGTGCGAATTCGAACAGGCCCACGCCCAGTGCGTCGAAGCTGTCGCGCAACAGCCGTGCCCGCCACGCATCATCCTGCTCGGGGAAGCACAGTTTCAGGTTGACCTCGGCCGCGCGGCGGCGCGTGCCGGCCAGGCGCATCGCTACCCAGCCAACCCCGCGGCCCAGCGCGCGTTGCAGCAGCCACGGCAGGCGCCCGGCGAGCACCATCACCGCCAGGCCCAGGTACATCGGCCAGTGCTTGGGGTTGCGCAGGGAAGGGCGGACGGCGACGTTGGCGGACTCGGACATGGCGTAATTCTAGAGCGTGCTCCGGGCTTTGAGGTGAGTGGGCGGGGGGCGGTACAGCCAACGTGTCGCGCGTACCGTGGTGTGAGCACTATTGACAGGGATTGTTCGCGCTCATGGTCTTTGTGCATGCGGCGGCGCCACGTCACGCGCAGCCTTCGCCGCACACCTGCCTCATGCGGGTAGGACTGGACCTTTGTGTGCAACGCGTCGGCGGAATACTGCGCACCCGCGGCGTGTCTGAAGCGGGTGGACTACAGGTCGCAATGCAGGGGTAGCACAGCGATCGCGCGCACAGCCGCACTTGTGGCTGCACTGCGAACGACCGCACCAGTGTCTGTGTCCAAGCCGGGCCAGGCAGGCCTGGCCAATCAGCAAGCAGGCAGGACGGCCACACATGCGCGCGCGCAACGCCTCCCGTATCCTGCACGCATGCGGAAAGACCCGATCGAATGGCTGTTGCGCGGGCTGTACTCGGCGCTGCTCTACCTGTTGCTGCCGGTGACGGTGTACCACCTGGTGTGGCGCGGCTTCCGCGTGCGCGAATATTTCAACCGCTGGAACGAGCGCTACGCCTCCTACACGCATGCCTGCGGGCGCCCGCGCGTATGGGTGCACGCGGTGTCGGTCGGCGAGGTCAATGCGGCGGCGCCACTGGTGAACGCCTTGCGTGCGCAACGGCCGGACATTCGCTGGGTTATCACCACCATCACCCCGACCGGCTCCGAGCGCGTGCGTGCGCTGTGGGGCGATGCGGTGGATCACGTCTATCTGCCCTACGACGTGCCCGGTAGTGTCGGGCGCTTCCTCGAACATTTCCGCCCGCGGCTGGCACTGATCCTGGAAACCGAGCTGTGGCCGAACATGCTGTTCGGCTGCCGCGACCGCCAGATTCCGGTGTACATCCTCAATGCACGGCTGTCGGCGCGCTCGCTGCGTGGCTACCGCGTGCTGGCACCGCTGATCAGCCGCGCCTTGCGCACCGTGACCTGCGTGGCAGCACAGTCGCAGGACGATGCCGGGCGCTTCATCACCCTGGGCGCGCGGCCGGATCAAGTGGTTGCGCTGGGCAATCTTAAGTTCGATATCGCCGCACCGGCGCAGCTGCAGGACTTGGTGGCGCAGTTTCGCAGGCAGGTGCCGACAACCCGGCCGGTGTGGATTGCAGCCAGCACGCACGAAGGCGAAGAAGCGGCGGTGGCCGACATCCATGCGCAGCTGCTGAAACAGTTCCCGGAGCTGTTGCTGCTGTGGGCGCCACGGCATCCCGAGCGCTTTCCGAAGGTGGAAGCGCTGGCGCGTGATCGCGGCTGGACCGTGACCACACGCAAGGCGCAGCAGTGGCCGCAGGCGCGCGACCAGGTGTTCGTGGTCGATACCCTGGGCGAGTTGATGAGTTTCTACGCCTGCGCGCAGGTCGCGTTTGTTGGCGGCAGCCTGCAGCCGATCGGTGGCCACAATCTGCTCGAGCCGGCGGCGGTGGGTACACCGGCCGTCACCGGCCCGCACCTGCACAATTTCTCTGAAATTTCGCGGCGCATGCGCGAGGCCGATGCAGTGACCATTTGCGAGGATGCCGCGTGCGTGCAACGCGATCTGGCTCGCCTGCTCGGCGATCCCGCACAGCGCGAGGCCATGGCCGCGGCCGGGCTGGCCTTGGTGGCTAACGGCAAGGGCGCGGTGGCACGCACCCTGGTACAGATTGCGCCGGATCTGCCATCAGTGGTTGGCGAGATCGCTTCGTCGCAGTGAGTTGCGACGGCAGCGCGCAGCGCAGGTCGGCTGGCGCCCAGGTTGCGTGCAAGTCGCCTGTCGATGTGCCAAGGCACGCATGCGAGGCATGCGCTCCGCACGTTGTGCCTCTCAGTTTCCTGCAGTTGAGTCAGGCACAACGTAGCGTGCTCAACAGGGTGGCGAGGTCGGCGCGACCTGCTTGCAAGCGCATCGTCAGTGAGGCGAAATCCGGATTGCTGCTGATGATTACGGACATCGCGGCATTGCCGCTGCGTCAGCCCTCACTCGGCAGCGTAGCGCACTGCCCAAGCGCACATCTGCACAAGCTCGTTGCCGTGATTCGAGAATGACGACACCGGGTTTGACAGTGCAGACATGAAAAAGGCGGGCCATGCCCGCCTCTTCATTCGCTGCGCGAGGTGCTTACTGCAACGAACCGCTGCCCTGCAGCTTGGCTTCTGCATCCTGCGATAGCAGGCGGTTCACGTCCTGCAGATCGGTGATGTCGAGCTTGCCGATGGCCTGGCCCAGCAACAGGCGGTTCTGCAGGAACGTGTAGCGCGACTGCGCGTAGTTCAACTGCGCCTGGAAGAGCGTGCGCTGGTTCTGCACCACGTCCAGCACGGTGCGCGTACCCACTTCCAGGCCCACCTGTGAAGCATCGTAAGCGGCTTGTGCAGACACGACGGCCAGGCGACGTGCTTCCACCTCGCTGATGCCGGCCACTACGGTCTGATAAGCATTGCGCGTATTGCGATCCAGCGCGCGCTTCTGCTGTTCGTAGGTGTCCTGCTGGATATCGCGACGCGACAACGCCTGACGCACGGCCGACTGGGTTGCGCCGCCAGCGAAGATCGGGATCGACAAGGTCACACCGATCGAATCGGTATCGATGTCGCGGCCGTTGGTGGTGAAATTACCGGCGGCCTGGTCGACGGTGCTGGCACCGCCCCAGCTGTTGCTGCGGCCAACGTTGGCACCCAGGCTCAGCGTCGGATAATGACCTGCACGTGCCGCATTGACCTGCGCCTCGGCTGCGCTGACCTGCAACTCCTGCGCCTTCAACGCCGGGTTATCGGTGATGGCGCTGGCCACCAATTGGTCGACATTGCTGTAGGCCGAAGGCACTTCTGGGCGGAAGTCTTCCGGTAGCGCACGCAGGCCCACGACCGGCTGGCCGGTGAGTTCGGTCAAGGCCTGGTAGTAATCCTTCAAGGTGTTGCGTGCATTGATGGTGTCGGCGCGCGCCTGGTCGTACTGGGCGCGTGCTTCGTGCACGTCGGTGATCGGCGCCAGGCCCACTTCGAGGCGCTTGTCGGCGTAGTCGAACTGCTTCTTGGCCGCTGCCTCGTTGGTCTCGGCCGCTGCCAGTGACTCGATGCCCACCAGTACCTGGAAGTAAGCCGCCGAGGTGCGCGTGATCAGGTCGTTGTTGGCCGACGCCAGGGTGAAATCAGCCGCCTTGGCCACCTCACGCTGCGCGCGCACGTTGGCGAACTGCGCCCAGTTGAAGATGGTCTGGCTGCCCTGGATCGAGTACTGGCGCTGCTTGGTGGTGGATCGGCCGTCTACGCCTTCGAGTTCGCGATGCGACTGGGTATAGCCCGCCGTACCATCCAGCTGCGGCAGCAGCGCCGCACGTGCCTGCACCACTCCTTCCCGATTCACCAACCGCGTGGACTCGGCAACAGCCAGCTGCGGATCGCCGTTGCGGGCCATTTCATAGACCTGCAGCAGGTCGGTGGCGTGCGCGGCCATCGGAGACAGGGCGGCGGCCAGCGCCAGGACGAGGGATCGGCGGATCATCGGGGAAGCTTCCTTGGGAATCAGAATTGGAATCGGGGCGTCGGTGCGGCGCCCTGGAGATAGGCGAGGTCGGTTTCGAACAACGATTCGATGCGCGGCGCGTTGACGTCACCACGGACCAGGACGGCTTCCATCACCGGATCGTGACCGCGCACCACAAACAAGCGGCCGTTCGGGCGCAACCACTGCAGCCACTGGGTCGGCAGCGTATCGACCGCGCCGGTCACGCAGATGGCGTCGAAGCGACGCTCGCTCTGCCAGGCGAACACGTCGGCGGTTTCGATGCGGACATTGCTGCCCAGACCGGTGGCGTCCAGGTTGGCACGCGCGGCGGCGGCCAGCGCGGGGTCGATCTCCAGGCTCACCACTTCACGGGCCAGCGCGGCCAGGCAGGCGGTGGAGAAGCCGCTGCCGGTGCCCACTTCCAGCACGTCTTCGCCGGGCTGCAGATCCAGGGCCTGCAACATGCGGCCTTCGACCACCGGCTTCATCATCTTGTGGCCGGCCGACAGCGGAATTTCCACATCGACGTAGGCCAGGGTCTTGTAGGCCTCCGGCACGAAGGCTTCGCGCGGCATGCGCGCCAGCACGTCGAGCACGCGCAGGTCCAGCACATCCCACGGCCGGATCTGCTGTTCGACCATCTTTTCGCGGGCCTGGGTGAAATCGATCGTCATGGTGCGGTTATCCAACGCGGCGGGGCAGGCATTTTAGCGGGGCTTGGGGCAACTGGCGCATCTAGCATCGCCGGGCGCGGCCAAACCACGCAGTGCCGGAAGTCACCGCGACCAAAGGGCAGGCCAGATCAGCGCGGCACATAGGCTCTCAGGAAGAAATCCACGCTGGCGTGGATGTGCTCGTCCACCTGCGCGCGATCGGGCTGGCCGTGCAGGCCGCACATCATCAGGGCGTACAGCTCGCCCTTGAGCAGGCAGAAGAATTGCGCGGCGGCGCGGGCCACGTCGGGAATCTCCAGCTGCCCGTCGGCCACGCGCGCGCTGAGGAAATCAGCCAGTGCCTGTTGGGTCCGCTTGGGGCCGGCGTCCCAGAACATCTCGCGCACGTGCACGTCGCCGGTACCCGGCGCCATCATCATGCGGTGGGTGGCGATGGCCGAGTCGGAGCTGACCATGGCGAAGAAGGCGTCGGCGATCTCGATGAGCTGCTCGCGCAACGCGCCTTCGGGCGCATGGTCAAACAGGTCGTCGGGCATCATGTGCTGGCATTGTGCGCGGATCGCCTCGCCAAACAGGCTTTCCTTGTCACCAAAGTGGCTGTAGACGGTCAGCTTGGAGACGCCCGCCAGGGCGGCGATGCCGTCCATGCTGACGCCCGCAAAACCTTGCTCCATGAACAGCGAGCGGGCGGCGCCCAGGATGGCGGCGCGTTTCCCAAGATCCTTGGGACGCCCAGGGCCGTTGCTCTTGGCCTTGGACTTGAGGGGGGGCGAGCTGGACATGCGCCAATACTAGACCATCGGGTTCTATATTTATATGGCGGCACCGCGCGGTCCATTAACCGTTGCGGTGAGTCGCTTGCGCTGTCGTGGTCTGCCCCGGCGCTGTGGGGAATCCACCTAACGCGTCGCTGCTACCCCGGTGATAGATTGCCGAACGGCCTGCAACACCCTGTTGACGGGCAGCCGAAGGGGCGAAGCAGGACGCGTGGACGGGGTCGGGACGCATGCGCACACAGGCGAGCTCCGCAGTGCGCAGGCGCTGTGGAACGCACCGCTGTGGCTGTGGCCGCTACTGTGCTGGACGCTGCTGGCCGGCTGGCCGCTCGGCGCGCATCCGCTCAAGCACACCGCCTACCACACGGTCACCCGCTGGGACATGGATGACGGCCTGCCGCACAACCTGGTGCATGCGGTCGCCCAGGGCAGCGATGGGGTGATCTGGCTCGGCACCTGGGAAGGCGTGGCGCGCTTCAATGGGCGCGATTTCACCGTGTTCGACCGTCAGAACACCCCGGGCGTGGAGCTGGGCGGAGTGTTCGTGGTGGTACGCGATGGCGACGGCATGCTGTTCGGCACCGCCTTCGACGGGGTGTACCGTTATCAGGACGGCCGCTGGCAACAGCTGGGCGATGCCTCCGCTAGGCATCTGGCCGTCAGCGCGCTGCTACGCCGCGCCGATGGTGCGTTGTGGGTGGGCACGCCGCAGACGCTGTACCGGATCGAGCTGGATGGGCGGCTGGTGGATGTCGGGCGTCAGGCCGGCCTGCCACGCGCACGCATCACCGCCTTGTCGACAGACGCGCGTGGCGACCTGTGGATCGGGACCGACGTCGGTCTGTATCAGCTGCCGCTAGGCGCCAGCGCTGCAACTGCCTGGGGGCAGGTGCATGGCATGGCCGACACTCCCGTGCGCCGGCTCGCCAGCGATCGCCAGGGTGGCTTGCTGGTGGCTGGCGACGATGGGGTGTGGTGGTGGAGCCGGGGCGGGGGCCTGCAGCGCTTCCGCCAGGGCCAGCGGGTCGACTCGCTGGTGATGGACCGCAGCGGTCACCTGTGGATGAGCCTCTCCGCCGGCACCTTGGTGATGCACAGCGGGCCGGATGATCCAGACGAACAGATCGCCATTTCCGGCGTGGCCAGCCCGGCCTTGCTGGAGGATGCCGAGGGCCTGATCTGGGTGGGCAGCACGCATGGCCTGTTCCGGGTCGCCGAAGGCGCCGCGCATGGCGTCACCATTGACGACGGCCTTTCCTCGGACTACGTGCGAAGCGTGTTGCAGACCGCCGACGGCACCGTGTGGGTGGGCAGCGCGGTGGGCCTGGACCGCTGGCGCGACGGGCAGATCGCGCGCGTGCCGTTCTCGCTGGGCAGTGCCGGGCGGGTGCTGGAGCAGTCGGTGCTGGCGTTGGCCGATGCGGGCGATGGCGGGGTCTGGGCCGGCACCTATAGTCAGGGTGTGCTGCGTCTGGATGCGCAAGGGGCGGTGGTCCAGCGCATCGGTGCGGCCGAGGGCCTGTCCTCGTTGTCGGTGCGTGCGGTGTTGCCGGACGGCGATGCGCTGTGGATCGGCACCACTGCCGGGTTGGTGCGCTGGCACAACGGCCGCGCGCGTCGTTACACCGCCGCCGACGGGGTGCCGGATGGCTCGGTGCAGGTGCTCTATCGCGATGCCCAGGGCACCATCTGGAGCGGCACCGACCGTGGCATGACCGCGCTGTCGCCCGATGGCGGCACCCGCGCCTGGCTGGGCGAGCAGGATTTTCCGGGCCAGAACGCCTTCGATTTCCTGCGCGATCCCAATGGCGACTTATGGATTGCCAGCGACCGCGGGCTGTTGCGGCTGCGCGGCGAGCGCTTCCAGGTGTATGACCATCGCGTGGGCCTGCCGCGCGACAAGGTGTTCCGCGTCATCGACGACGGCCGCGGCTACCTGTGGCTGTCGAGCAACCACGGCGTGTTCCGGATTGCGCGGCGCGACTTCGACCAGATCGACGCCGGCACCCGCGAGCAGCTCAGTGTGGAAGTGGTCGACCGCAGCGACGGCATGCCCGGCAACCAGGGCAACGGCAGCAGCGCGCCGGCCGGCTGGCTGACGCAAACCGGCCAGTTGCTGTTTCCCACCGCGGCCGGCCTGGGCGTGATCGACCCCACCCGGGTCGGCACCCTGCAGGGCCACCGCGTGCCGATCGTGTTCGAGCGCCTGGTGGTGGACGGCATGGTGCAGCCGCTGGCCGGCCCGCATCGTCTGAGTGCAGATACCCGACGCATCGCCATTGGCTATGCCGGGCTCAATTTCCGCGGGCCGGACAAGGTGCGCTACCGCTACCGGCTCGACGGCTTCGACCCGGATTGGGTGGACGCCGACAGCGCCACCGAAGCGGTCTATACCAATCTGCCGCCGGGGCGGTTCCGTTTCCGCGTGCAGGCGATGTCGCTGCCGGTGGATTGGCGCCAGGCGGCGTTGCTCGGTGAAACCAGCCTGGTGCTGGAACTGGCGCCGCCGTGGTGGCGGCGTGGCGAAGTCATCGGCCTGGGCGTGTTGTGCCTGGCCAGTGTGATCTACGGGTTCTATCTGTGGCGCACCGCCAGTTATCGCCGCCGCCAGCGCGAGCTCAACGTGGTGATCGACAAGCGCACGCGCGAATTGAGCGACAAGAACCTGGCTTTGCAGCAGGCCAGCCAGGAGCGTGAAGCACTGATGCGCCAGCTCGAATACCGCGCCAGCCACGATGTGCTCACCGCATTGCCAAACCGGCGCGAAGCCGAGCGCGTGCTGCAGCAATGGCTGGACGAGGCGCAGGCGGGCGGCGCGCCGCTGGCATTGGCGCTGGCCGATATCGACCACTTCAAGCGCATCAACGATGCGCACGGCCACGAAGTCGGCGATGCGGTGTTGCGTGCAGTGGGCGAGGTATTGGCCGACCAGGAACACGCGCACTGCTTTGCCGCGCGCCACGGCGGCGAAGAATTCCTGCTGGCCGTGACCGGCCTGGAGGCTGCGCAAGCGCGTGCCTTGTTCGAACAACTGCGCCAACGCCTGGGCACCATTGCGATCGCCGCAGACGAGGTCACCGTGCAGTGCACCGCGAGCATGGGCATGGCGATGAGCGACGAAGCGCCCAGCCGGCGCGAGTTGCTGGCGCTGGCCGACCGCAGGCTGTATCACGCCAAGCGGCAGGGACGCGACCGATTGATCGATCAGTAGCGTGCGGTCTTGCGCAGCATCAGCGTGGCGACACCTGCAGCCCTGCCGCCTGATCCGCCTGCGCATGCAACAGCGCCACGAACGCCTGCGCCGCGCGCGACAAGGTGCGCCCGCCGTGGGTGACGCATCCCAACGCACGCGATAGCGCCACATCGGCCAACGGCAGCGCCACGATCTGGTGATCGATCATGCGCTCGGGCAGCACGCTCCAGGCCAGGCCAACCGACACCAGCATCTTGATCGTCTCCAGATAATTGGTGGTCATGCGCAGGCTGGGTGCCAGGCCGCGTTCGGCAAACAACCCGGCCACGATGCGATGGGTGAAGGTGCCCGGATCTGGCAGCACCGCAGGGTGAGCGACCACATCATCGAGCGTGACCGTCTCCAACGCGGCCAACGGGTGATCCGGCGCCACCACGAACTGCAGGCGGTCATGCCAGATCGGCTGCGCGCGCAACGGGGCGCGGGTGTCCGGTGCCAGTGTGGTCACCGCCAGTTCCACCTCGCCGCGCAACACCGCCGCGTAGGCCAGTTCCGAATCCAGGAACTGGATGTCCAGGGCCGCCTCCGGATGCTCGGCGGTGAAGCGTCGCAACAATGCCGGCAACCGGTGCAGCCCCACGTGGTGACTGGTGGCCAGGCTCAGCCGCCCGCCGACCGCCGCGCCCAGGTGCTCCAGCACGCGGCGCGTGTCGTCCAGCTCGGCCAGGATGCGCTGCGCACGTGGCAGCAGCGCCAGCCCGGCCTCGGTCAACACCACCTGGCGGCCCAGGCGGTCGAACAAGCGCGCCGACAATTGCGCTTCCAGCAAGGCGATGCGCTTGCTCACTGCGGGTTGGGTCAGGTGCAACGCTTCGGCCGCTGACGAAAAGCTGCCGTGGTCGGCAATCGCCACGAACGCGCTTAGATTGGCGAGGTCCATGCCATTCCTAAAATTCATTTGTTGAATAAACAATATGAATTTGCGTTATCCATGGCAAGCTCCTAGCATCGGTCTCAGCCAGGCGGTGCATCCGCCGTTCGCCACCGCATCGGAATCTCAAGCGATGACCGGAAAGACCCTGTACGACAAGTTGTGGGAGATGCACGAGGTCACGCGCCGTGACGATGGCTCGTCGCTGATCTACATCGATCGCCACATCCTGCATGAAGTGACCTCGCCGCAAGCCTTCGAAGGCCTGCGTCTTGCCGGGCGCAAGCCGTGGCGTATCGATGCCAATATCGCCACGCCCGACCACAACGTGCCCACCACCCGCGCCGAGCGCCAGGGCGGGCTGGAGTCCATCTCCGATGAAGTCTCGCGCCTGCAGGTGCAGACGCTGGACGAGAACTGCGACGACTTCGGGATCCTCGAGTTCAAGATGAACGACACGCGCCAGGGCATCGTGCACGTGGTCGGCCCCGAGCAGGGCGCCACGCTGCCGGGCATGACGGTGGTCTGCGGCGATTCGCACACCTCCACGCATGGCGCCTTCGGCGCGCTGGCGCATGGCATCGGCACCTCTGAAGTGGAGCACGTGTTGGCCACGCAATGTCTGATCGCCAAAAAGATGAAAAACCTGCAGGTGCGGGTGGAAGGCACGCTGCCGTTCGGGGTGACTGCCAAGGACATCGTGCTGGCGGTGATCGGCAAGATCGGCACGGCCGGCGGCAACGGGCATGCGCTGGAATTTGCCGGCAGCGCGATCCGCGCGCTGTCGATGGAAGGCCGCATGACCATCTGCAACATGTCCATCGAAGCAGGGGCGCGCGTGGGCATGGTGGCGGTGGACGAAAAGACCATCGCCTACGTCAAGGATCGCCCGTTCGCGCCGAAGGGCGCGGACTGGGACGCAGCGGTGGCGTTGTGGCGCACACTGGTGTCCGATGCCGATGCGTCCTTCGACACCGTGGTGGAACTGCGTGCCGAAGACATCAAACCGCAGGTCAGCTGGGGCACCTCGCCGGAGATGGTGCTGGCGGTCGATCAGCAGGTGCCGGATCCGGCCGCCGAACAGGATCCGACCAAGCGCGACTCGATCGAGCGCGCGCTGAAGTACATGGGCTTGCGGGCAAATCAGCCGATCACCGAGATCCATCTGGATCGCGTGTTCATTGGCTCATGCACCAACTCGCGCATCGAAGACCTGCGCGCTGCCGCGGCGGTTGCCAAAGGCCGCAAGGTGGCGTCCACCATCAAGCAGGCCCTGGTGGTGCCGGGCTCAGGACTGGTCAAGGCACAGGCCGAGGCCGAAGGGTTGGACAAGATTTTTCTGGACGCCGGTTTCGAATGGCGTGAGCCCGGGTGCTCGATGTGCCTGGCGATGAACCCGGACAAGTTGGGCAGCGGTGAACATTGCGCCTCCACGTCCAATCGCAACTTCGAAGGGCGCCAGGGCGCCGGTGGGCGCACGCATCTGGTCAGCCCGGCGATGGCCGCGGCTGCGGCGGTGAGCGGCCACTTTGTCGATGTGCGGGAACTGCAGGGAATCGAGAATCGGGAATAGGGAATCGCCACCTCCCGCCTCCGCTCTGCCAACCCATCCTCTAGTCCAATTCCCGGTATTCCCATGACCCCTTTTACCGAACACACCGGACTGGTCGCGCCGCTGGATCGTGCCAACGTCGATACCGACCAGATCATTCCGAAGCAATTTCTCAAGTCGATCAAGCGCACCGGTTTCGGCCCCAATCTGTTCGATGAGTGGCGCTATCTGGACATCGGCGAGCCGGGTCGCGACAACAGCACGCGCCCGCTCAACCCGGAGTTCGTGCTCAATTTCCCGCGCTATCAGGGCGCCAGCGTGCTGCTGGCACGCGAGAACTTCGGCTGCGGTTCTTCGCGCGAACATGCGCCGTGGGCACTGGACGAATACGGCTTCCGCGCGGTGATTGCGCCGAGTTTTGCCGACATCTTCTACAACAACAGTTTCAAGAACGGCCTGCTGCCGATCGTGTTGGCAGAGGCGGAAGTGGATGCCTTGTTCGAACAGTGCCTGGGGAACGAAGGCTACCAACTCACCGTCGATCTGGCCGCGCAGCGCGTGCGCCGTCCCGATGGCGTGGAGTACGCGTTCGAGATCGATGCATTCCGCAAGCACTGCCTGCTCAATGGGCTCGACGATATCGGCTTGACCTTGCAGGAGGCCGACGCGATTGGCCGCTTCGAGCAAGGGCATCGCGCGCAACAGCCGTGGTTGTTTGGCGCGCTGCAGTGAGCGCTGCGTCGCCATCCAGCGGGATTGACGCGTTGAGCACGCACGTTGCGGCGCAGTTCGGGCCGCAGGCGCAGGCGTATCTGCACAGCGAGGTGCATGCACAGGGCGCCGAATTCGCCGAGCTTCGCGCCGGCCTGGCAGGTCATCGCAACGGACGCTTGCTCGACCTGGGATGTGGCGCGGGGCATGTGAGTTTTCAGCTGGCGCCGTTGATGGATGAGGTGGTCGCCTACGATCTATCCGCCGACATGCTTGAAGTCGTGGCGGCCACCGCCGCCGAGCGTGGCCTGACCCAGGTGCGTACCTTGCAGGGCGTCGCCGAGCGGCTGCCGTTCGAGTCCGGCAGCATGGACGTGGTGGTCAGCCGGTATTCGGCGCACCACTGGAGCGACCTGAGCCAGGCACTGCGTGAGGTGCGGCGGGTGCTGCGTCCCGGCGGAATCGCCGCACTGATCGACGTGGTGGCGCCGGGGCTGCCGCTGCTCGATACGCATCTGCAGGCGATCGAGTTACTGCGCGACACCAGCCATGTGCGCGACTACAGCGTGGCGCAGTGGCTGCAGGTGGTTGGCGATGCTGGCCTGCACGTACAGCGCCATCATTGCCAACGCCTGCAGCTGGATTACCTGAGCTGGGTCGATCGCATGCGCACGCCGGAGGTGCTGCGCGCAGCCATTCGGGCGCTGCAGGACACGGCGGTGGATGACGTGCGCGATTACTTCCAGATTGGCGCCGATGGTTCTTTCAGCACCGATGTGCTGGTGCTGTGGGCGACACGTTGATTTTCATGGCGCTGCGGCGCCAACTCACGAGGATTGCATGAGCAAGCAGATTTTGATTCTTCCCGGCGACGGCATCGGCCCGGAAATCATGGCCGAGGCGGTCAAGGTGCTGACGCGTATCGATACCCAGCACACTCTTGGCGTCACCCTGGTGTACGACGAGCTGGGCGGCGCGGCGTACGACAAATACGGCAGCCCGCTGGCCGACGAAACGCTGGAGCGCGCACGCGCCGCCGATGCCGTGCTGTTGGGCGCGGTCGGTGGCCCGCAGTGGGACACCATCGATCCGGCACTGCGTCCGGAACGCGGCCTGCTGAAGATCCGTTCGCAACTCGGCCTGTTTGCCAACCTGCGCCCCGCGTTGCTGTATCCGCAGCTGGCCGATGCGTCCACGCTCAAGCCCGAGGTGGTTTCCGGATTGGATCTGCTGATCCTGCGCGAGCTTACTGGCGGCATTTACTTCGGCCAGCCGCGTGGCACGCGCATGCTGGACAATGGCGAGCGCCAGGCCTACGACACGTTGCCTTACAGCGAAAGCGAGATCCGCCGCATCGCCAAGGCCGGTTTCGAGATGGCCCGCCTGCGCGGCAAGAAGTTGTGCTCGGTCGACAAGGCCAATGTGCTGGCGTCCAGTCAGCTGTGGCGCGCCGTGGTCGAAGAAGTGGCTAAGGACTATCCAGATATCGCGTTGTCGCATATGTACGTGGACAACGCGGCGATGCAGCTGGTGCGCGCGCCCAAGCAGTTCGACGTGATCGTCACCGACAACATGTTCGGCGACATCCTCTCCGACCAGGCCTCGATGCTTACCGGGTCCATCGGCATGCTGCCCTCGGCTTCGCTCGATGCCAACAGCAAGGGCATGTACGAGCCGTGCCATGGCTCGGCACCGGACATTGCCGGGCAGGGCATTGCCAACCCGTTGGCCACGATCCTGTCGGTCGCCATGATGTTGCGCTACACATTTGCCCAGGCGGCAGCGGCCGATGCGATCGAGGCAGCTGTGGGCAAGGTGCTCGATCAGGGACTGCGCACGGCCGACATCTGGTCGGAAGGCACCACCAAGGTGGGCACGGCTGCGATGGGTGATGCGGTGGTGGCTGCGCTGTAACGGCTTGCCGACCAATCCGGCTTGGTCTTCAGTGTCCACGGCGAGCCGCCCTTGTCGGCTTTGCTGAGGGCTTTTGATTAGAGAGGCGGCCATCGTTCGTTGGGGCGGTGGTCGCTTTCTTGTCTGCGTCTCACGATACGAGTGCAAGTGCAAGTGCAAGTGCAAGTGCAAGTGCAAGTGCAAGTGCAAGCGTAAGTGCTTGCATGCGTAGTTGTGTACGTAATGGTGCAGTTGCACTGCACGTTGGCCGTGTGCGCGGCAGTAGGTCCGGCCCCGGGACACGCCGTAAATCCGTCCATGGAGGCTCAGTGGCGGCATCCATGCCGCCACATGGTCCCGCCGCCAGACCCACCGCCGCTCTGTGGCTATCGCGCTGTCTGAGCGAAGAAAGAAGAGCGAAGAAAGAAGGGCTGCTTGCGTAGCTTCTGCTCACGCTATTTCGAGGCAAAGAAGGAAATGCGCCGCGTGCAGAGATGCACCTTTGCCGCTCGGCTGCGCACAACAATGACGAAGCCATGGCTACGTAGGAGCGCACTTGTGCGCGATGGAGCGTTCCGGTAAAGCCCATCGCGCACAAGTGCGCTCCTACAAAATGCTAGGTCCAGGTGTCCCATCCCGCATACGTGGATGGCCCAGAGTGGCCCGTTCGCCTCTCCAGCAATCGTGGCAGGTCAGCACGTCGCGCTGCAGGCACGCCTTGATGATCAGCAACATTTCTCCGCCACGCTGACCGCGAAATGCACCACGTGCTGCGATGCGCCTCTGCTAATCGACTGTGCACAACCGTACCGAAGCCATGGCCTCGTAGGAGCGCACTTGTGCGCGATGAAGCTTTCCCATCAATCCCGTCGGGCACAAGTGCGCTCCTACGAAACGCGAGGAAATGGCCCGTGATGGCACTCTCCCACTGCGAGCAGTGCGCCGAAGCACAGCACATGTTGCCCGCAGGCGCTGTGCGCGAACATGCTGGTTGTTGTGGCAAAGAATCCACTCGCCGCTGCGAGCTAGCGTCATCACCATACTTGAGCACCCAAAACTAGCGGAAGCACAAACGCAAAACGGCCAGCGTATGACTCGCTGGCCGTTTTGCTGACGTCATCGTGTCGCCGACGCCGTACCCAAACCGCGCGTTACGCTACCGCCGCCGTCTTCCCCGCCACCACGCCGCGCTCGCGCTGACGCAGCAGGCGGTTGGCAACATCCAGCCAGGCCAGGGCGCTGGCCTCGATGATGTCCTTGCTGGTGCCGGTGCCTTCGTATTCCACGCCGTCGTGGCGCACGCTCAGGCTGGCTTCGCCGCGGGCATCGGCGCCGATGCCTACGCTGTGGACCTGGTAGCTGTCCAATTCCAACTTTACCCCTGTGGCCGATGCCAGCGCACCGAATAGCGCGTCCACCGGGCCATTGCCTTGCGCTGTTTCCGCGACGCGGTTGCCGTCCGGGTCGGAGAGTTCGACCAGTGCATTGGCGCGGCTGCCGACATCGCTGATGGTCATCGAGGCCAGGCGGTAGCCTTCCTGCACGGTGGCGTCCTGCATCAAGGCCTGCAGGTCGGCGTCGGTGACGACGCGCTGCTTTTCGCACAATGCCTTGAACTGCTCGAACACCAGCTTGACCTCATCTTCCTCCAGCAAGTAACCCAGGGCACGCAGGCGCTGTTCCACTGCAGCGCGGCCGCTGTGGCGGCCCAGCACCATCTGCGACGACTCCCAGCCCACATCTTCCGGGCGCATGATTTCGTAGGTGCCGCGGTGGCGCAGCATGCCGTGCTGGTGGATGCCCGACTCATGCGCGAACGCGTTGCCGCCCACCACCGCCTTGTTGCGCTGTACCGGCATGCCGACCAAACGCTGCAACAGCTGCGAGGTGGAGACGATGCGCGGCGTATTGATTGCGGTGTCCAGGTTGTAGAACGCACCACGCACCTTCAGGGCCATGGTGATTTCTTCCAGCGCGCAATTGCCGGCGCGTTCGCCGATGCCGTTGATGGTGCATTCCACCTGGCGTGCGCCGCCTTCGATTGCGGCCAGCGAGTTGGCAACCGCCAGGCCCAGGTCGTTGTGGCAGTGCGCGCTGAAGATGACCTTCTCGGCACCTTCGACGCTGGCGATCAGCCGCGAGAACATGCCGCGGATTTCTTCCGGCGTGGTGAAACCCACCGTGTCCGGCAGGTTGATCGTGGTTGCACCGGCGGCGATGGCCACGCGTGTCACTTCGGCCAGGAAATCTTCTTCGGTGCGCGTGGCATCTTCAGCCGAGAACTCGATGTCGTCGATGTAGCCGCGCGCCAGCGTCACGTGCTTGTGCACTGATTCCAGCACCTGCTCGCGGCTCATGCGCAGCTTGTGCTCGCGGTGCAGCGGGCTGGTGGACAGGAATACATGCAGGCGCGGGTTGGCGGCCGCTTCCAGTGCACGGGCAGAGATCTCGATATCGGCCTGCAGGCAGCGCGACAGCACCGCCAGGGTGGGGCGGCGCAATTCGCGGCCCATCATCGCTACCGCTTCGCGGTCGGAATGCGAGCTGGCCGGGAAACCGGTTTCGATGATGTCCACGCCAAGCGCGTCCAGCGCGCGCGCCATGACCAGCTTTTGCTGGGGCGTCATGCTGCAGCCGGGGGATTGCTCGCCGTCGCGCAGGGTGGTGTCGAAAATTCGGATATGCGGGGTCTGGTTGGATACGGTCGTGTTCACCAGGAAGACTCCTCTACTGCGATGGCGGTGACAGGCGTTGATGCGACTGCGGATGGGCGGGGAATGGCAATGGATGGCGGTGATGCTTTGGTGCTGCGTTCGTTGCGGAGCCGCTCGGTATTGCGACGGCGCGGCTTGCGTGGTGGACGCGGCCGCACCTCAGACAACAGGGTGGCCAGGACAGTTGCGTCGATATTACCGCCAGAGACCACCGCACATTTACGTTTGCCGGAAACACGGCGACCGGCGGCCAGCGCGAGTGCGCCGGCGCCTTCGGCAATGACGTGCTCTTCCAGCGCCAGACGCACCAGCGTCTCGCGCAATTCGGCCTCGCGCACGATCACCACGTCGTCGAGCAGGCTCGAGCACAGACGACGGGTCAGGAAGCCGGGAATCTTGACCTTCACGCCATCGGCCAGGGTGGCGACCGGGGTGATTTCGCGTAGGTCGCCGCGCACGGCGCGGGCCATGGAGTCCACGCCTTCCACCTGCGCGCCGACGATGCGTACGCCCTGTGACTTCAGCGCCAACGCCACGCCGGAGGCCAGGCCGCCGCCGCCGATCGGCACGATCACCACATCCGGTGCATGTGCGGCCAGTTCGATACCCACCGTGCCTTGTCCGGCGATCACATCCGGGTCGTCGAACGCAGACAGAAAGCGATAGCCGTTCTGGTCGGCCAGCTCGCGCGCAAAGGCGAAGGCTTCGTCGTAACTGTTGCCGTGCTGGCGCACCGTGGCGCCCCAGTGGGCCACGCCGGCGATCTTGGTCTGCGGCGCACCGTGCGGCATCACCGTGATGGCCTGCACGCCCAACCGATACGCTGACCACGCCACGCCCTGGGCATGGTTGCCGGCCGAGGCGCAGATCACCGGGCGCTCATCCCCGCGCTCCAGCCCGGCCAGCAGCGCATTCAACGCGCCACGTACTTTGTAGGAACCGGTGCGCTGCAGGTTTTCCAGCTTCAGCCACACGCCGAAGCGTTCGGCGTAATGCAGTGGTGTAGGCGAGAGGTACTTGCGCAGGCGTGCCTGCGCGGCCAGCACGTCGGCGACGCTGACGGCGACCTCGCCTACGTCTGGCTCCTGCGTGGTCGGGCGGCCGGAATCAGGCATTGCGGCACGCGCGCGGCCGATCCGGAAGAAGACACCTCCGAACAGCCATCTGGTCATCCCGCGAGGTCTGCAGGCTCATGCGGCCGCCTCCACCGAGTCCAATGCCGTGATCGCCACCGACTCGCAGTCGTACACTTTTTCCAACTGCAGGCGCAGCGTTTCCGGCGGGCGCGTGCTGTCCACGTCCAGTTGCAGATGCCAGCGGCCGGCATCGTCCGGCGCGGCGGCGCCCTGGATGGCGCACGGGCGGAAGCCACGCCGTTCGGTCATGCCGATCACGCGCACCAGCGCGCCTTCGGCCGGCTTCAGCACCAGATCAAGCCGGTAACGCATGAGGGGTCTCCTTGGCCGCATGTGCGGGATTGCTGTCCAGCATGGTGCTGTTGGCGTTGTTGGGCGGCACCAGCGGCCACACGTTGGCGCGTGCATCGATGGCCACATGCAGCAGGCCCGGGCCGGGCTGCGCCAGCAACTCGGCCAGCGCGGCGTCCACATCGCCGCGCGCAATGATGCGCTTGGCCGGGATGCCGAATACCTGCGCCAACGCGGCGAAATCCGGGTTGTCGGAGAGGTCGATCTCGCTGTAGCGCTCGGCGAAGAACAGCTCCTGCCACTGCCGCACCATGCCCAGCGAGCTGTTATCCAGCAGCACGATCTTCACCGGCAACTTGCAACGCGCAATCGTCACCAGCTCCTGCACATTCATCATGAAGCTGCCGTCGCCAGAGACCAGCACCACGGTGCGGTCCGGGCAGGCGAATTGCGCGCCCATCGCCGCCGGCAGGCCGAAGCCCATGGTGCCGAGCGCGCCGCTGGTGAGATGGTTGCGTGGGTCGTTGAAGCGGCAATGCTGCGCAACCCACATCTGATGCTGGCCGACATCGCAGGCAATGATGGTGTCGGCCGGAGCCACTTCGCTCAGGCGCTTCAGCAGTGCCGGTGCGTAGATATCGGTGCCCGGTGCGTCATAGCGCGCGCCGAACTTTTCACGGTTGGCAAAACAGCGCGTGCGCCAGGCCTGGCAATTGGCACGTGCCGCGCTCAATGCCTTCAGGCTGGTGGCTACATCGCCGGGCACCGCCACATCGGCGGTGCGCAGCTTGGAAATTTCATACGCGTCGGCATCCAGGTGGATGACGCGCGCAAATGGTGCAAATTCGCTCAGTTTGCCGGTGGCGCGGTCATCGAACCGGGCGCCGACCACCACCAGCAGATCGCATTCCTGGATGGCCATGTTCGCCGCGCGCGTGCCGTGCATGCCCAACATGCCCAGGTAGTCCGGGTGGGCATGCGGTAATGCGCCCAGGCCGCGCAAGGTCAGCGCGGTCGGGATGCCGGTGGCTTCCACGAAGCGACGGAAGGCCTCCACCGCACCTGCCAGCGCAATGCCGCCACCGCCGTAGACCACCGGGCGTTCGGCGCTGGCGATCGCCGCCAACGCTTCGGCCAACTTGGCGTCCTGCGGTGCCGGCGGAGGCAGCACCTGCGCCGGCACGTGGTCGGGCAGATGCGAGGCATCGGCAATCTGCACGTCCTTGGGCAGGTCGATCAGCACCGGCCCAGGACGCCCCTCGCGTGCAATTCGAAACGCCTCGCGCACCATCTCCGGCAACTCATCCACGCTGCGCACCAGAAAGCTGTGCTTGACGATCGGCATGGTCATACCGAACACGTCCAGTTCCTGGAACGCATCGGTGCCCAGCAAGGGCGTGGCGACCTGGCCGGTCAGGCACACCATCGGCACCGAGTCGAGCATGGCGTCGGCGATGCCGGTGACCAGGTTGGACGCGCCTGGGCCTGAGGTGGCCACGCACACGCCGACACGGCCACTGGCACGGGCGAACCCGTTGGCCGCCAATGCGGCACCTTGTTCATGACGCACCAGGATGTGCTTGAGCTTGGAATCCACCAGGGCGTCGTAGAACGGCATGATGGTGCCGCCCGGATAGCCGAACAGCGTTTCCACGCCCTCGGCTTCCAGGGCCTGCGTCAGCCAGCGCGCGCCATTGCGGGGCTTGCTGTGTGCGGAGGTGTTCATGCGTTGTGCGGACCTTTCGGTTAAACGGTGGGGGAGGCGGCGGCGTTACGCCGCCTGTTGCTTGGCAGGTGTAGCGGCGGCCTGCTGCTCACCATTGAGCCATACCATCTTGGCGCGCAATTTCTTGCCCACTTCTTCGATCGGGTGCTCCAGATCGGCCTGCTTGAACTTGGTGTAGTTCGGCAGGCCGGCTTCGTATTCGGCCACCCAGTTCTTGGTGAAGGTGCCGTTCTGGATGTCGGTCAGCACATCTTTCATGCGTGCCTTGGTGCTGGCATCGATGACGCGGGGGCCGCTGACGTAGTCGCCGTATTGCGCGGTTTCGGAGACGAATTCCAGCATGCGGGTGATGCCACCTTCGTAGAACAGGTCCACGATCAGCTTCAGTTCGTGCAGCACCTCGTAATAGGCAATTTCCGGCTGATAACCAGCTTCCACCAGCACTTCGAAGCCCGCCTGCACCAGCGAGGACGCACCACCGCACAGCACCGCCTGCTCACCGAACAGATCGGTTTCGGTCTCTTCCTTGAAGGTGGTCTTGATGATGTTGGCGCGCGCGCCGCCCAGGCCGCCGGCGTAGGTGAGCGCGAACTGCTCGGCCTTGCCACTGGTGTCCTGGTAGACCGCATAGATGCACGGCACGCCGCGGCCAATTTCATATTCGCGACGCACCAGTGCGCCCGGGCCCTTCGGCGCGACCAGCACCACGTCCAGATCTGCACGCGGCTTGATCATGTCGAAATGCACGTTCAGGCCGTGCGCAAACAGCAGGCAGGCGCCTTGCTTCATGTTCGGCGCAATGACCTCTTCATAGAGCTTCTTCTGCACCATGTCCGGGGTCAGCACCGCGACCAGATCAGCGGTCTTTACCGCTTCGGCCGGCGCAACGACGGTGAAGCCATCGGCCTGGGCCTTGGCTTCGGTGGGGCCACCGGGGCGCAGGCCAACGGTGACGTCGAAGCCGGAATCGCGCAGGTTCAGCGCATGCGCGCGGCCCTGGCTGCCGTAGCCGATGATCGCGATGGTCGGTTGGGTGTCGTTGCTCATTGAAAATCCTTGCGGTGTGGGCAGTGGGAAAGGAATCAGCCGGCAGTGGAGATACGTACTGGCCGAAAGTGGGGAATCACAACGGCGTCGTCCATGCAGGGATGCACCTCGCCGCGTGTTGCGGCGTTGCTGAAGCACTCTGCGGTGGTGGAGATGGCGTTGTTCATGTCATTCGAAACTTTTGGTGGTCCCTGAAACGCGAAACCCCGCGCCGTTGCCGGTGCGGGGTCTGATCGAAGCCTTGTGTGTCTGTTGCCTACACGAAGCCGCGTCCCGCACCGGTTGGCGAGGTAATAAGTACGAGCGCGAGAAGCGAAGCTGCCGACGCGCCGAAGGGCGCGGTCAGGAGGGCGTTCGTGGTGGCGGTGTGTTGCGGCATGGTGGAGAGATAAACATCGCCCTATCGGCATGTCAACTCTTGCGTTTGAAACTTCCTGGGGCGGGCATGAAGGCGCCTGCCTCGCCTGCCTGCGCATTCACAATCCGAATGGCCTGGAGCGGAGCGACTGGCCGGATCCAGGTGCGGCACCGGCTGCCTGCACTACCGGCTCGGGCCGGGGGGCTACTGTACTGGTTTGCGACCCGTATCTCGGTCAGCCTGATTTGCAAAGCGTCGGGCAGTCGGCTCCCGTCTGTGCGTTGTGGGTGGGGGATCTTGAACGCTGGGTTATAGTCAAATCGGATACACGGCCCGGTCCAGCCAATCGTGCGCAATGTTCAGTGCTTATGGTCTTGCAGCATGTTGCTTGCTGCTGTCCTTTCGTTCACCGATGTCTGTGCAGCTGTTGCAATCAGTCCTCTGCAACAGCAGGACATGGCTGCCAACGCGACGGCCTTCTTCCCGTCTGTGGCGGACGAGCAGATTGAACGCGCTGCGTTGTCGCGTTCATTAGAGGATGCCAGGCAACATCAGAATGGTGGTTCCTTCGAAAGGTTCTCCGTGTTTGAGGAACTGTTTGGGCGATGTTTGAAGCATCACGGCTATTTCCAGTTGCTGAGCTCGCAGAATACCGGCGATGCGGCTGCCAGCGAATCGCTTGATCGAGTGGACGAGATCTGCGAGGCGGCGTCGAATGATGCCAGGAGCGTTTTGCTTGCGACGCCCGACAGTGAGCCGTGGACCAGGCGCTACTTATCGTTGCGTGAACGCGCTGAGCGCGCACGCGCGCATGCAGTCAAGGAAGATGCCAAAGCGCTTGCGGACACCGCGTCCGATAATATCGACCGTCTTTCCCGGTTGCATGGCCTGATACTTCAAACACCACCGTTTGAACGGATTGCCGCGGGCCGGCGGCATCTGGACGCGTATTTCGATTACATCACGCTGATGCGCGATCCAGAGCCCGCGGTCAGACGGCAGGCCTGGTTCGCCTACTGGAAAGGCATCCGTGCGCGGAGCCAGCCTTTCGCGGAAATTCTGCTCGGCATCGTTCAGAACGAACAGGCCATTGCACATGCAAAGGGATATGCCGATGCGCCGGCATCGCGGTACGCAGCGATGGGTCTCGACAGGGAGGCGGTTGAGGCTTCCCTGCACGCCATGGCGCGTCATGCCTCGTCCTGGCAAGCGTATTCGGTCTTGCAGGGCAGTGTGCCCTGGGACAGGGTCGCACCGCCAAATCGTTTCACGCATCACCTCACTCTTCACGAGCTAGCTCAGGTTGGGGTGCGCGCCGTTGCTCCGCTCGGCGACAATCACGCGGGTCAATTGTTGCGTCTACTCGACTCAGACAACGGTCGTATGGATATCTCTCAACAACGACGTGCACGGGCCATGGACGCGTTCTCGATCACGGCGCCGGGAGCGCCGTCGGTCCTGTTCGTAGGATACCGTCGTGACGATCTTGAAAGCGATGTGGAGGTGATTCATGAAGCCGCCCATGCAGTCCACGGCGAGCTGATGAATGAAGCGGGCACTTCGCCGCTGACGCGCAACGGCCCTTCCTGGATGATGGAATCCTTTGCCATCCTGGACGAACTGCTTTTCAGACAGCAACTGGCCCAGGAGGCCAGAACCCCGCAAGCGCGCGACTATTATCTTCGCTCGTTGATCGATGATCTGGCACTGCAGCTGTTTACTTCGGCAGAAGAAGCGCAGCTTGAGCTGGCCATTTACGATGGTGTTGCAAGTGGTTCGCTAAACAGCGCTGACGATTTGAATGCAGTGACCGATCAAGTCCTGTCACATTACGAGCGTAGCTCATCGTCCGATGCCGAGTTGGGTATGACGTGGGCCACAAAGCGTTTGTTTTATCAGGATCCAATGTATCTCACCAACTATCTGTATGCGGGGTTGGTCGCAGTCAAATTATTGTCGTTGACTCACGCGGAGGATGCTACGTTTCAAGCGCGCTATCGGGCGTTGGAGGAGCAGGGCTTCGGCAGAGATCCCGTGCGCGCACTCGAGGAGACGCTTGGCGGGCAGATTGACTGGAATCGACTGATCGATGAGGACATCGTTTTTTTCGATCACCAGGTAGATGCGCTTCGGGCGCTGCGCAGTGGACAGGCACATTGAGCGTGGCTCATCACACGGGGCAACCGGTGGCTTGCTGGTTGAATGCGGTGCCCTAATTCTGGTGGGTGCGCGTGCGGCAGGTCGCCTGGAGCGTGAGCCGCGCTTGCCGGAGTGTTTCGCGATTGGATTTTTAACTTGTCGTCACGCACGCATCGCGATTCGCGCACTCGTTAGGGTAAGACCAGCGGCAATCACGGCATGCTCAGGCGAAGCTGCAAGCTGCAAGCTGCAAAGCCTGATCGGCTAAGCTTGGGGAAACTCGGGAGATGGCTGTTTATGGCTTTTCAACGCGCTTCATCGCTCGCACTGCTGGGTGCATTGCTTACGACGTCCTTGTCCGTCGGCGCCGCCGACCGGATTACCGGGCAGGGCTTTGCCACCCGCTCGGAAGTGATCGCCCCGCATGCTATGGCGGCGACCTCGCAGCCGCTTGCAACGCAGATCGCATTGGATGTGATGAAGGACGGCGGCTCGGCGGTGGATGCGGCGATCGCTGCCAATGCCGCACTGGGCCTGATGGAGCCGACCGGCAACGGGGTGGGCGGGGATCTGTTCGCGATCGTGTGGGACCCCAAGACCAACAAGCTCTACGGCTACAACGGATCGGGCCGCTCGCCGAAGTCGCTCACCTTGGCCGAGTTTCAGCGCCGGGGGTTGAAGGACATTCCGCCGACCGGGCCGCTGCCGGTGTCGGTGCCGGGCGCGGTGGACGGCTGGTTCGCGTTGCACGGGCGTTTCGGTCACAAGCCGATGGCGCAGGACCTGGCGCCGGCGATCCGCTACGCGCGTGAGGGGCACCCGGTTGCCGAAACGATCGCCTATTACTGGGACCGCTCCGTGCCGCGGTTGTCGCAGTACCCCGGCTTCAAGGAGCAGTTCACCATCGACGGGCATGCCCCGCGCAAGGGCGAACTGTGGAAGAACCCGAACCTGGCCAATACCTTGCAGCAGATCGCCGATGGCGGGCGCGACGCGTTCTATAAGGGCGAGATCGCGCGCACCATCGGTGCCTACTTCAAGGCCAATGGCGGCTTTCTGAGCTATGAGGATCTGGCCAGCCACCAGGGCGAATGGGTCGAGCCGGTCAGCACCAATTACCGCGGCTATGACGTCTGGGAACTGCCGCCCAACAGCCAGGGCATCGCCGCGTTGCAGATGCTCAATATCCTGGAAGGCTACGACTTCTCCAAGATCGGCTTTGGCTCGACCGAGCATGTGCACCTGTTCACCGAGGCCAAGAAGCTGGCCTTTGCCGACCGCGCACGCTTCTATGCCGATCCGGCCTTTCAGCCGGCGCCGCTGGCCAAGCTGATTTCCAAAGACTATGCCGCGCAGCGCCGCGCGCTGATCTCGATGGACAAGGCCTTGAAGGAAGCGCAGCCGGGCACGCCCAAGCAGCTGGAGGAGGGCGATACCATCTACATGACCGTGGCCGATGCCGACGGAATGATGGTTTCGCTGATCCAGTCCAACTACCGTGGCATGGGCAGCGGCATGGCGCCGCCGGGACTGGGCTTCATCCTGCAGGATCGCGGCGAGATGTTCGTGCTGAAGAAGGGCCACCCCAACGGCTACGCTCCGGGCAAGCGCCCGTTCCAGACCATCATCCCGGCGTTCGTCACCAAAGACGGTAAGCCGTGGCTGAGCTTTGGGGTGATGGGCGGGGCGATGCAGCCGCAGGGCCATGTGCAGATCGTCATGAACCTGGTGGACTTCCATATGAATCTGCAGGAAGCCGGCGATGCACCGCGCATCCAGCATGAAGGCTCCACCGAGCCCACCGGCCAGGCCACGGCGATGAGCGATGGCGGCGAAGTCAATCTGGAGACCGGGTTCTCCTACGACACCATTCGCGCACTGATGCGCAAAGGCCATCGGGTGATCTTTGCGGACGGCCCGTATGGCGGCTATCAGGCGATCGCCCGCGACCCGGGCAATGGCGTGTATTACGGCGCGTCGGAAAGCCGCAAGGACGGGCAGGCCGCCGGTTACTGAGCCAACCGCCACGGATGAGTGCGCCTCAACTCTGCCTTACGCGCGCCGCTAACCATACCGATGGACTAGGAATCCCCATGAGCTCGATGCACTCGCCTGACCTGCCGTCACACACGCGTGCGGCCCTGCTCCCCGACGCGCCGGTCGCCTTGCTGCGGCTGTCGGCCGAGGCATGTGTGGTGGCCTGCAATCGCGCCGGCCTGGACGTGCTGGGCAAGACCGCCAACGAACTGGAAGGCTTGCCGGCATCGGTGCTGTGGGGATTGAGCGCCTCCGACCTGGTTGGCGACGAAGGGGTGTGGGCGGCACCGGGCGACGACCCGGCCCGGCGCGTGCGTTACATCCGCGACCGCGAGCATGGCGGCTGGATGCTGTCGTTGCCGCACGTCGAAACCGCAATCTTGTTGCGCGAAGCCACGCGGCTGGCCGACGGTAGCCGCCCGGTGCCGATCTCGCCGCTGCTGCAGCCGCTGGTGGCACGCCTGCAGGCCGAGCACGAAGACCGCACGGTGCTGGAGCGCACTGCGCAGGCGCTGGCCGGCTGCGAGCTGGAACTGCTGCTCCCGCCGGGCCTGGCAGACACTGACATGGGCCGCCGGCTGCAGGCCGGCTTCGGCAATCTGGCCGAAGCGATCCGCCAGGCGGTCGCGCTGTCGGTGCAGATCGCCGCTGAAGTGCCGCCGTTGGTGGCCGAAAACGACGAGATGGTGCGCCAATCGCAGGCGCAGACCGAGGCGCTGGACGGCGCCCGCACGGCCGTGGAGCGTCTGTCGTCGAGTCTGCAGGACGTCAATGCCGAACTGGCCCAGGTGATCGCGCTGGCCGCCAGCGCCGATGACAGCGCGCGCCAGGGCGTGGCCGCGGCACACGCGCTGGGCCAGGCCATGCACGAGGTGGAGCGTCGCGCCGCACGTGCCGGCGAGGTCATCGAGGTCATCGACTCGGTGGCGTTCCAGACCAATATCCTGTCGATCAACGCCAGCATCGAAGCGGCGCACGCCGGCGATGCCGGGCGCGGCTTTGCGGTGGTCGCCACCGAGATCCGCCGTCTGGCCGAACGTGCCGCTGCAGCGGCGCGCGATGTGCGCGCGATCCTGGCCGAAACCAGCGCTGCGGTGGGCGAGGGCGCGGCCTCCGCGCGTGGCACCGAGGCGGTGCTCGATGGCATCACCCGCGTGCTTGGGCAGGCCAGTAGCGCAATGACCACGGTAGCCGGGCGCATCCAGGCGCAGGATGGCGAAATCCGCGGGATCGAGCGTGCGGTGGATGGCGTGGTGGCGCTGGGGCGCAGCAATCTGCAGCACGCCGCGCATGTGGCCGAACGCAGCGAAGCGCTGGAGCGCGGCACCGAAACGCTGCGCGACTGCGTGGGCCTATTCCGGCTGCCGGCCGATCCGTTGCAGGTGCCACGGCATGCGCGGGTCAAGGAACTGGCGGTGGCCACCGCCGGGCGCATCGGCACCGCGTTGGCGCAGGCCATTGCGCGCGGTCAGATCGACGAAGCAGCGTTATTTGCGCGTACCTACACGCCGATTCCGGGTGTGGAGCCGGCCAAGTTCAGCACGGCGTTCGATGGCGTCTGTGATCAGATTCTGCCTGCCTTGCAGGAACCGTTACTGGATGCGCACGCGTGGATCGTCTTTGCGATCTGCGCCAATCCCGACGGCTATGTGCCCACCCACAACCTGCGCTTCACCCAGCCGCTAACCGGCGATGCCAAGCGTGACCTGGTCGGCAACCGCACCAAGCGCAAGTTCACCGACCGTGTCGGCCGCAGCGTCGGCGCGCATACCGACCCGTACCGCCTGCAGGTCTATCGCCGCGACACCGGGCAGATCATGTTCGATCTGTCCGCGCCGATCTTCGTCGGCCGCAAGCACTGGGGCGGCCTGCGGGTGGGCTATACGCTGGAGTAACCGCCACCGCGCTTACTGCGGCGCGGTAGAGGCCGTGCGGGCGGGCGATGCAGGCACGGGGTTGCCCAACTGCTCGGCAAGGAAACGTTCCAGCGTGCGATAGAACGCAATCTGATTGGCGTCCTTGTAGAAACCGTGCCCTTCTTTTGGGACGGCCATCCACTGCGGTGCATTGCCACTGCGCGTCAATGCCGCACGCAAGCTCTTGGCCTGCGCGAATGGCGCACGCTCGTCTTCTTCGCCGTGTACCAGCAACACCGGGACCTTGATCCGGTCGGCCAGGCTCACCGGCGAATGCGCCGCAAGATCGGCGGCGTCACGGCCGATGGCGCGTTCCAGATAATTCATGCCGTAGTCGCTGCGGTTGATGTCGCCCTTGCTGTACATCATCTGCAAATCGTAGATGCCGGCCAGGCCAACTGCGCAGCGGAACAACTCTGGAGCCTTGACCTGCACCATCATCGCTGCATACGCACCAAAGCTGGCGCCATAGCTGCAGATGCGTGACTGATCGGCCAGCCCTTGCGCAACCGCCCAGCGCACGCCGTCGACCAGATCGTCCTGGATGCGTTCGCCCCACTGCCGGTAGCCGGCGCGCTCGAAGTTGTGGCCGCGGCCGTGGCCGCCACGGTAGTTGACCTGCAACACCAGATAGCCGCGGCTGGCCAGGAACTGCGCGTCGGTATCGAACGCCCAGCCATCGCCGTCGGCATGCGGGCCGCCGTGCGGCAGCAGGATCATCGGCAACGGCGTGCCCTTGGCGGCAGTGTTCGGCACGGTCAGCACACCGTCCAGGGTCAATCCATCGCGTGCCTGGAAGGTCACCATGCGCCGTTCGCTCATCTGCGCCGGCTGCAACGCGTTGCGCGCCTTGACGACCAATTTGAGGGTATTGCTCGTGCGGTTGAAGATGTACCAGTCTCCGGCGTTGCGATCGCTGTAGGCGTGCAGCAAGAGACCGTTGCCGTCTTCGGTGAAATTGATGAAATCCACGTACTGGCCGGCCAGCGTTTCACTCAGGCTGCGGTGCAGTCGCGCTTCGGCGCTGTCGTCGAGGTACTGCAGTTTCGGCTTTCCCGGCCCGAGCCTGGCCGCAAACGGCGGTTGCGGCATTGGCCCCCACTGCAAGTCGTCCACGGTGTAGAACGGGTCCGCTGCAAGCACGCTGCGTTGCTGGCCATCGAGCGTGCTGGACACCAGCGCTGCAGGCCCACCGGCGTCGTTGTACCAGCCGTACACGCGGCCCGGCTGGCTGGCAAATGCGAATGGGCGCCAGTTTGCTTGCACCTGTTGCAGGGCTGCCCAACCGTTGCCGTTACGGCGATACAACAGTGAATTGTCGTTGTCATCGGTGCCGTAGGCGTACTGCGCGACACCGGCGTTGTCGAGCACGAAGCGCAGGTCGGGCACGTCGATGTCGGCCATCAGCCGATGCGTGGTGGTCGTGGTGTCGACGTCGTAGAGCATCGAGTGGCGCGAATCCAGCGACAGGCGACGCATGTAGAAGTGGCCGTTGGGATGGGCCGGCAACCCTTCAATATAGCCGAAGCCGCGCTCCAGGCCGGCATTGCGGGTGCTCTGCAGGTAGCCGTAGACATAGCGCTGGTTGCTGCCATCCAGATCGGTGGCAATGATTTCGCCCATCGGCAGCGGTTCTTCCAGCGAGCCGAGCTTGCGGCCCTTGCCGATGACCAGCCGCCTGTCACTGACCCAGGCAATCCGCACCGGCAGCTCGTAACGCGGCAGGCGCAGCATGGTGGTGGATTGCATGTCCGCAATCCGGTAGACCACCAAGGCGTAGCTGCCTTCGCCGAGATCGGCGCTCACCGCCAGATGTTTTCCATCCGGCGACATCGATGGCGAGGAAATCGGGCCGGATTCGACGAAGGCCTCCGCCGGCGGCGCGGGCTGGGCGCACGCCTGACCGCCGAACCACATCAACAGCATTGCTGCCGCCCAGGCACACTTCTGCGTTCCCTGCATTTGCGTCATCCATCCCCTGTTTGCTGAACGATAGCTAAGCGAGTCGGGTGGTGACAAGTGGGGGATACAAAAAAAAGCCACCGAAGATCGGCGGCAGGGAGAGAGAGCTGGTTTCTTGTTGTAATGCGGGCAGGCTAGCGCTGTGGCGTGCCGTGCAAATGCCGGTGGATGCCGACGATTGCGTGTTGCATTGCAGGATGTGCGTCGCTCGTCGGCCGTGGCATGAACGCGGCGGCTTTGCGAGAGACACGCAGCGTTCCAGCTGCGTCATGCGCCCCGTCCGATCAGAAGCGCTGGGTGTAGTGCGGGCAGCGTTAACGGCCGGGAAGACGGACGCTGAGTCGAGCGAGTTGGTAACGGCGCTGAGCACCGCCGGCGAGTCGCGATCGAACAGGTTGTTGACGTCCACGCCCGCGGTGGTGTTCCACGGCACTGGCAGGACCTGCATGGCATTGAAGGTGACGGTGACGGTGACGGTGGCGACGTGGTGATAGTTGCCGGTGTCATCCAGCAGCAGGGCCGCGCGTGATGATCGCCGCAGACACATGTCGCCCGCGCGGCGATGTGGTTTAATCGCCGCCGAAGTGGGGGTACCACAGCACTGCTGCGGTTGAGATAGTCCCTTCGAACCTGATCCGGCTCATACCGGCGTAGGGAAGCTTCGTTAGATGCGCTGCTCCGTGCCTGCACGGGCCTGCGCCATTGAGCGCCGCCGCTTCGTCCGCACTGCGACCCCTCGCAGCGCCAGCATCCTTGGTGCTGGCTTCTCAGCACACAGGACGAACGCCAATGAATGCCGCGCCCACCGTTTTGCTGCAACAGACCCAGACGCTCTCGGCAGCTGTGACCCAGCCGATTCCCGGTTCCCGCAAGATCTTCGTGCAAGGCTCGCGTGCAGACCTGCAGGTGCCGATGCGCGAGATCGTGCTGACCCGCACGCCGACGCTGTTCGGTGGGCAGGACAACCCGCCGCTGAGTGTCTACGACACCTCCGGCCCCTACACCGATCCGCAGGCGGCGATCGATCTTGCTGCCGGCCTTGCGCCGTTGCGTGCCGACTGGATCGCCGAACGTGGCGACACGCTGCCATTGGATGCACTGAGTTCCAGCTTCGGCCGTGGCCGCGAGCATGATGCGCGGCTGGATGCAGTGCGCTTCCCGTCGCGACGGTTGCCACGCGTGGCGCGCAGCGGTGCCAATGTGACGCAGATGCATTACGCGCGCCGCGGCATCATCACCCCGGAGATGGAGTTCGTTGCCATCCGCGAAAACCAGCGGCTGGAAGCGGTCACCGATGCGGTGTTGCGCAAGCAGCATGCCGGCGAAGCCTTCGGTGCCGCGATCCAGCAACGCATCACCCCGGAGTTCGTGCGCGAGGAGATCGCGCGCGGCCGCGCAATTTTGCCCAATAACATCAACCATCCGGAAAGCGAGCCGATGATCATCGGCCGCAACTTCCTTACCAAGATCAACGCCAACATTGGCAACAGTGCGGTGTCGTCGGGCATTGCCGAAGAGGTCGAGAAACTGGTGTGGTCGATCCGTTGGGGTGGCGACACGGTGATGGACCTGTCGACCGGCAAGCACATCCATGAGACGCGCGAGTGGATCATTCGCAATTCGCCGGTACCGATTGGCACCGTGCCGATCTACCAGGCACTGGAAAAGGTCGACGGCCGTGCGGAAGAGCTCACCTGGGAGATCTTCCGCGACACCTTGATCGAGCAGGCCGAGCAGGGCGTGGACTACTTCACCATCCACGCGGGCGTGCTGCTGCGTTATGTCCCGCTCACGGCCCGGCGTGTCACCGGCATCGTGTCGCGTGGCGGTTCGATCCTGGCGAAGTGGTGTCTGGCACATCACAAGGAAAACTTTCTCTACACGCACTTCGAAGACATCTGCGAAATCATGAAGGCTTACGACGTGGCGTTTTCGCTGGGCGATGGCTTGCGCCCCGGCTGCATTGCCGATGCTAACGACGCGGCCCAGTTCAGTGAACTGGAGACGCTTGGCGAGTTGACCAAGCTCGCCTGGAAGCACGACGTGCAGACCATGATCGAAGGGCCAGGCCATGTGCCGATGCAACTGATCAAGGAGAACATGGACAAGCAGTTGCGCGAGTGCGGCGAGGCGCCGTTCTACACGCTGGGCCCGCTCACCACCGATATCGCACCTGGCTACGATCACATCACCAGCGCCATCGGTGCGGCGATGATCGGCTGGTTCGGCACCGCCATGCTTTGCTATGTCACCCCCAAGGAACACTTGGGCCTGCCCAACCGCCAGGATGTGCGCGACGGGATCATGGCCTACAAGATCGCCGCGCATGCGGCCGACCTTGCCAAGGGCCATCCCGGTGCGCAGGTGCGCGACAACGCCTTGAGCAAGGCGCGCTTCGAGTTCCGCTGGGATGACCAATTCCATCTCGGTCTGGATCCGGAGAAAGCCAAGGAGTTCCACGACGAGACCCTGCCCAAGGACGCGCACAAACTGGCGCATTTCTGCTCGATGTGCGGCCCGCACTTCTGTTCGATGAAGATCACCCAGGATGTGCGCGACTACGCGGCTGAGCACGGCATCAGCGAGGACCATGCGCTGGAGGCGGGCATGCAGGAGAAGTCTGGAGAATTTGTGGCGCAGGGCGCACAGGTGTATCGGGCGTCGTAACAGCGGGGGGGCGGGCACGCGGCTGCAGTCGATCGCTGTGGCCGCTTAAGAAAAGTTCAGTTTTGAATGGTGCAGATTGGCGCTCGCATCGCAAGTGCCGTCGGAAAAATTTTCGCGTCGAGGCACGAAATCCAAGCAAATTCGGCGCGTCTAGCTGAATCGCAGATAAAAAAATCGCGCCAGAGGCGCGAAGGGTACGTCGTAATTGTTTGAATTCTTCGGCGAGAGAGAGAGAGCCTGACGTCGCCGCCTGTCATAGGAAGCAACGGTGCATAGCGTAAAATTTGCACCAATTAGATGCATGACACAGTTGGTTGTCGTGCTTTGCTGAATTTGGCGTCTCGCGCATTGTGCGTGATTGGTCTTGTTGTCCTTGCCGGCGTGTGTGTCTTTGTTGCCCATGAGTTCTTCCTCCATCCCTTCATCGTCCATGGGCCGGCTGCGCGTCGGTGTCTGCACGGTCGATGTGGCCTCGCGCGAAGTGCATGTTCCCGGTGCAAAGCGCACCCCGCGACTGGCGCCCAAGGCGTTGGCAGTGTTGCTGGCGCTTGCCCGGCAGCCGGGGCAGGTGGTGACGCGCGAGCAGCTGCTGGCCGAGGTCTGGCCGGACACGCTGCCGACCAACGATGTGGTGACGCAGGCCATTACCCAGGTGCGCAAGGCGCTTGCCAGCGATGGCAGCGAACGCTCCGCGCATATCGAGACCATCGCAAAGACCGGGTACCGCTTGCTGGCACCGGTGACGTGGGAGACGCCGGAGACCGTTGACCGTGCTGGTGCAAACGCGGCGCTCCCGGACCCTGCGCAGTCACAGGCAGATGCGAACGGCAACGCGCAGGGGGAAGACAGCGCCAGCGCGCACGTGCTGATCGGTAGCGCTATTGATGCGAGCCCTGCACAGCCCGCTGCGAGCGCTCAGTTGCCACGTGCCCGGCGCCGTGGCGTGGCGCTGGCATTGGCCTGCGTCGCCCTGCTGATAGTGTTGGGGTTGGCGGCAAAAGCCTTGTGGGAGCATGGATCCAGCACCGGCGCAGTGTCGGTCGGCACGGTAGTGGGCAGCCCCAAGCGCCCGTACCAGGTGATCACCGCTGGCGGCGGTTTCGACCTGACGCCCAGCCTGTCGCCGGATGGCGCCATGGTGGCGTACGCGTCTCTGGTCAATGACCGCCCAGGGACTTCGATCCTGGTCAAGACCACCAATAACGCGTATCCGCGCGTGCTCGACACTCCGGGCCCCGGGGCGGCCGACCGGCTTCCGGCGTGGTCGCCGGATGGCCGTGCGATCGCATTCGAGCGCGATGGCGCAGATGGCAGCTGCCGCATCATGATTGCTGCCGCCAACGGCCAGGCCGCGGCCCACGAGGTCGTGCGGTGCGATGGCGCGGACATGCTGAGTTTCAGCTGGTCGCCAGACGGGAGCGCCTTGTTGTTTGGCACCATGACCGGTGCCAATGGCGCGCGGCGCATCCGTCGCCTGGAGCTTGAAACCGGGCAATGGCAGACGCTGGCGTACAGCGCGCACCCGGACGACTTCGATTACATGCCGCGGTATTCGCCCGACGGGGCGTGGATCGTGTTCATGCGTAACCCGCAGATGGGCGACCTGTGGCGCATGCCTGCGCAGGGTGGCACCCCGGAACGGTTGACCGACGACATTGCGGAGATTCGCGGCTGGAGCTGGCTGCCGGACAGCAGTGGGGTGATCTTCGGGCGGCGCGTGGACAGCGAGGCGCGGCTGTACCGGCTGGAGTTGCACGACCGCAGCCTGCACGATCTTGGGGTGGACGACGCACAGGCACCGGATGTGGCCGGCACGCATGCGGTGTTCGTGCAGCGCAAGCCACAGTTTGGCCTGTATCAGGTGATCCGCGACCCCATGAACGGCGGTTACCTGCGACGTCGTCTGTTTCCGTCCAATGGGCGTGATGATCAACCGATGATTGCGCCGGATGGCCAGCAACTGCTGTTCACCTCGAATCGTTCCGGCGCCTATGGCCTGTGGTGGGGCGATGTCACCAGGCCCGGCTCGGTACGCTTGCTCGAAGGATTGCGCCCGGACAGCCGGCAGGCCGCGGACTGGTCGGCCGATTCGCAGCACGCGCTGGTGACCGGTACCGACGCGACCGGCCACCGTGGCATCTACGAAGTCACGCCTGGTAGCGGCAAGGTCACGCGGCTGGCGGTGCCGCAGACGCGTCCTTTGCAGGCGATCTACCTGCCAGACCCTAATCAATTGCTGGTGGTGGCGGCTTCGGACGACGGGCGAACCTCCGCCACCGTCTATGACCGCCGTACGCAACCGTGGCGCGCGCTGAGCGTCTTGCCTGATGTCTCGCAGCTGCGTCTGGACCGCGCCTCAGGCGAGGTGTTGTTCACGCATTTGTCCACCGGCGGACTGTGGCGCATCGCGCCGTCGCTGGCCGCCGACACCTTGCAGCCGATCGATCGCATGCAACCCTCGCGCTGGCGTTACCGCAGTTGGGCGCCGGGTGCGCATGCGCAGGTGCATTACCTGTCATCCACGGACGCGTGCTCCACGCATGACAGTGAACTGCGCAGTGGGCAGCAGGGCCAGTGCATGGATGTTGCCAAGTACACCGCCATCAACGGCTTCAGCATCGATCAGCGCAGCGGCGCGATGTATGTGTCGCTGGCTGAGGAAGATGGCAGCGCCATTGCCTTCATGCCGCTGCCCCCAACACCCGCCACCTCGCTCGGCATCGTCTCCAACCTGTTGTTCAAATTGAAGAAATAGGCTTCGTAAGTTCTTCGGAATCTCTTCGTGGCGATTTCGGGACACCTTCGGCAAAACATCCTGACTGCCGCCAGATTCGGCAAAACACTGTGCGCTCTTTTGTACAGCGGGCTGCCAGCATGCAACAGGTCATCACTGCCGATCGTGGCGTTGCACTCTCCATCGACGGTGCTGGCGAGCACACGCCGACCACCTGTCTGGCAGTTGCGCGGCTCGGCAGCCTGCGCACGGTAGCGGCGACCTTTACGTTGTGGGTGCAACTGCGCGGCCGTTCCTGGGTGGAAGCCAAGGAGGGCCGTTTCCGCCTGCATGCAGGTGACTGGATCGCCTTCGACAAGGATTCCCATCCCACGGTGCAGGCGGACCGCAGTGCCGTCTGCGTCGGCGTCAGCCTGGATGGCGACAGCCTGCAGTCGTTGGCCGAGCTGACCGACGCCACGTTGTATCCCGGCCGCAGCCACCTTGCGCGCAGCGACCTGCGTATCGCATCGCGGCTGTGGCGCAATGCCGCCGCACAGAGCGGTAGCGCTTCGGCCCGGCCGCTGCTGCTGCATCTGGCCGGCATGCAGCGCGAATTCGTCGAACAGGAACAGCGCTGCCCGGGCCGCTCGCGTAGCCGTCGCCGTCAGGTGTTCGGGCGGATGCAGCGGGCGCGTCTGTATCTGGAAGGCAACAGCGACCGCGTGGTGCGCATCAGCGAGCTGGCGCAACTGACCAACTTCTCCAGTTGGTATGTCTCCAAGACCTTCCAGAGCCTGTATGAGGAAAGTCCGCAGGCGCTGTCGGCACGCTTGCGTCTGGAACGCGCGTCGGACCTGCTGCGCGATACCTCGATGATGATCGGTGAGGTTGCGGCCGCCAGCGGCTTCGACAACTGCTGCAGCTTCGCGCGTGCATTTCGTGCGCGATTCGGCGTTTCCGCTTCGCATTACCGCGACCAAGCAGCAAATCCGCCAGATTCGGCAAAGCCACGGAACGTGACGCGCAAAGCGACGGCGTTCACGCAAACGTAATTTGCACAGGGGCGCTTAACGCGCCACTAACGAACCCTGGAGAGATTGATGAACCTTCGCACCTCCGCAGTGCGGCTGGGCCTGTTGCCCGCCGGTATTGCGATCGCGTTGACGCCGGCATTTGCCGCCAATGCACAAGAGCAGTCCGCCCCGTCGACCACGACGCTGGACCGCATCGAAATTACCGGCTCGCGCATCCGCTCGGTCGATGTGGAAACCGCACAGCCGGTTTTCACCGTGACGCAGCAAGACATTCAGAAGTCGGGCCTGGTCAGCGTTGGTGACATCCTCCAGAACCTGTCGATCGCTGGTACGCAGACCTACAGCAAGGCTGCGGTGCTGACCTCCGATCCGGAGCAGGGTGGCCAGTACGTCAACCTGTACAACCTGGGTGAGAACCGTACCCTGGTGCTCGTGAACGGCAAGCGTTGGACCAGCAGCTTGTCTGGTCTGACCGACATGTCCACGATCCCGAGCTCGCTGATCGAGCGCATCGAAGTCCTGAAGGACGGCGCCTCGGCAATCTACGGCTCCGACGCCGTGGCCGGTGTGGTGAACATCATCCTGCGCCAGAACTACGACGGTGCAGAAGCCTCGGCGTACTTCGGCCAGAATGGTCGTGGCGACGGTTCCAAGGAGCAGTATTCCTTCACCGCCGGCACCACCACCGACCGCTCCTCGCTGGTGTTTGGCGCCAACTACACCAACGAAGATCCGGTGTGGGCGAAGGATCGCGCGCTGACCCGTTATTCGGCCGGCCCGAACCACATCGAAGACAGTCTGAGCGCGACCGGCCCTTGGGGCCGCTTCACTTCTAACGACCAGACCTACATCCTCAACCATACCGGTTCGTTCGACGGCCGTGGCGTGGGCGCCGATTCGCGCAACATCGCCAACTACCACAACGACATCACCACCGACGACTACTACAACTCCGTCGATCAGATGATGTTGCAGCAGTCCAGCCGTAACAAGTCGATCTTCACCACCGGCAGCTACAACCTGACCGACAGCCTGACCTTCAAGTCGACCGCGATGTACTCCGAGCGCGACTCGAACCGTCAGATCGCCGGTTACCCGCTGCAGGCCTCGTCGCAGCCGCAGTTCCCGGTGGCGATTAGCGGTACCAGCTACTACAACCCGGTCGGCCAGGACATCAACAGCTGGTTCCGTCGCACAGTTGAATTGCCGCGCACCACCGAAAGCAACGTCAAGACCCTGCATTTCGATGCAGCGCTGGAAGGCGTGTTCGACGTCGGCAGCCACGGCTGGAACTGGGACGTGGGCTTCAACTACAACAAGTACGATGTGACGCAGGTGTCGCGCGGCAACATCAACTTGCTGGCGCTGCAGAAGGCGCTGGGCCCGTCGTTCCTCAATGCACAGGGTCAGGTCCAGTGCGGCACCGCAGCCAGCCCGCTGCCGCTGGGCACCAGCAATGCGTTGGGCCAGTGCACCCCGTTCAACATCCTGGGTGGCCCGTCGGCTTCCACGCCGAACGCGCTGCAATACATCAATGCGCTGGGTCAGGCCACGCAGCAGAGCCTGAGCAAGCAGTGGACTGCCAACATCACCGGTGGCCTGTTCGATTTGCCGGCCGGTGAGCTGGGCTTGGCCGCAGGCGTCGAACACCGCGAAATCAGCGGTTACGACTATCCAGACCAGCTGTCCAGCGCCGGTTACACCACCGACCTGGCCGCCCAGGCCACCGAAGGTCGCTACCAGACCAACGAAGCCTATCTGGAGCTGTTGATTCCGGTGCTGAAGGACCTGCCGGGCGCCAAGGAACTGTCGTTCGACGTGGCCGCGCGTTACAGCAACTACAGCCGCTTCGGCGACACCACCAACAGCAAGTTCAGCTTCACTTGGAAGCCGATCGACGACCTGCTGGTGCGTGGTACCTACGGCACCGGTTTCCGTGCGCCGACGCTGTCGGACACCTTCGGTGGCGGCTCGCAGACGTTCGATACCTTCACCGATCCCTGCGATGCGACCTTCGGTTCGCTGGGCAATGCGGGTGTGGCAGCACGCTGCGCTGGCGAAGGCCTGCCGGCTGGTTTCCGTCAGACCGATACTGCAGGCAACGCGGTAACGCGTCGCGACGTGCAGGGCAATGCACCGTTTAATTCGGGCGTGGGTAATGCCGAACTTGAGCCGGAATACAGCATCACCCGCACCGTGGGCATGGTGTACAGCCCGCATTGGGTGCAGGGCCTGGACTTCTCGCTGGATTGGTACCGCATTTCGATCTCCAACATCATCACGTCACTGACGGCCAATGATGTGCTGAACAACTGCTACCTCAACAGCCTGGCCAGCTACTGCGCCGACTACGGTCGCGACGCGGTCACCGGGCAGGTCACCACGCTGAGCCGCGGCAACGTCAACCTGGGTCGCCTGGAAACCGAAGGCTACAACTTCGGTGTGCGTTATCGCATGCCGGAAACTGCGTACGGCAAGTTCGCTGTCAACCTGGACACCAACTACCTGGCGACCTATAAGTCGCAGGCAGAAGCTGGTGCCGAGTGGGCAAATGCTGCCGGCTACTGGAACTTCCCGCGCGTGCGTGCCACCTTGGGTCTGGACTGGTCGCTGGGCGCGTTGTCGGCCAACTGGAACCTGCGTTACTACGGCGGTTTCCGCGATTACTGCTGGGATGCAGCGGCAGGCATCGAGTGCAACAACCCGAACTACCAGACCCCGAATCCGGGCTGGGGTGGCGGCACCGGTTCCAATAAGAAGGGCTCGATCTCCTATCAGGACGTCTCTGTCACTTGGCAGGCTCCGTGGGATGGCAGCGTGACCGTGGGTGCCCGCAACATCTGGAACAAGCAGCCGCCGGTCACCTACTCGATCACCAACAGCAGCACCGCGGCGATCGACCCGATGCTCGACTACGACCGCTTCCTGTTCGTGCAGTACAACCAGCGCTTCTGATCACCGAAACGTTGTAGAACGTGTTACGAAAAAGCGGGCCGAAAGGCCCGCTTTTTTTGTTTGCATTAGCACGTAGATTGGTATGTCTAGGCGTTATCTGTGTGGTTAGCGCTTTTTGCCGGCAAAGTGCGGCCCCCGAAATGGCAGGCATGGCGTTTGGTTTACAGACTTGCTGCCGGAGCGTGATTCAACCTCGCTGTGGCGCTCCATTGGCGTCGTCTTACGCGGAGACGCATGTGTTGCTAACGCTGCGTTTCACTGGTCCAAATGGCTGAATATCGTTGGCAACGCAATGCCTTGTGAGCCGCGAATGCATCTTCTGAAGCAATGATCCAAGCGTGTTTCTACTCGGTATGCATACTCTGACGGCTTGCAAAGCGGTCAAGCCAAGCCTCCAGGCTGCATCGCTATCTGCTACCAATAAGCAGCAATCGCTGCAATCCAATGCGACAAATGCGTCGGTCCATGCCGTCTGATATGGCAAGTGGAAGAGTGCGTGACGTCGCTTGCTGGGCCGCGACGGGCCAGCGCAATGGCGTAGCTTTTGAAACGAGATCTGTGCGCGCATCGTATGCAAGAAAAAGGGCGCAACTTACGTCGCGCCCTTCAGCCTGCATCACTGCACGTGCAGAGACTTACGCCTCAGCAAGCCCCATCAACGTATCGGCCTGCTCGCGCCAATTTGGCAGGCGGTTGATGACGCCGACCTTGGTCAGGTATTCCTCGTCCACGGTCTCGCCGCTGGCCAATGCAGTCGCCACGTGCACGGCGCCGGTCACCCAGAAGCTGCGCAGGCTGGAGCGTTGCGGGTGGCGATGGAAGGCGACCGCTTCGATGATCGGCATCGGCAGGCCCCACAGGCCCAGCAGGTAGGCGCCCGCTTCGGTATGGCCCAGACGCTCATCGCCTTCTACGGGCGGTTCGCGTTCATCACGCACGCCGGGCAGCAACAGGCCGATGTCGGCCAGTAGCGCGGCGGTGGAGCCCAGTTCGGCGCTGGTCGGTGGCAGCACCTTGGCCGCCAGGCGCGATGACAGCAGCGCGCGGCGCTGCATCGCGGCGCGCTCTGCCGGGGTCAGGGTCTGCACCGAGAACACTTCGCTGGCCAGCACCAGGTCACGCAGCGTGGCCACGCCCAGGCGGGTTACCGCAGTGCGCAGGTCGGTGATGCTGCGTCCGCCGGAGAAGAACGCCGAGTTGCATAGCTGCAGCACCTTGGCCGCGATCGCCGGGTCGCCGGCGATCAGCTTGGCGATGTCGGCCGCATCGGCGCCATCGTCCTCTTCCAACGCGTGCATCAGGCTCAAATACAGGTGGGGCGGGGAGGGCAGCTTCTCGATCCGCCCAATGGCTGCGCGCAGGCGCGGATTGCTGAGCAGGTCGCGCAACTCTTCCAGGCTGGTGACCGCTTCCAGCAGCACTTCCGGTGCCAGCGGCATCGGCAGGAAGCGGTGCGCCACCCCGATGATGCGCGCAGGTGGCGTGCGCTGCCCGTCCTGGGCATCGATCAGGGCAATGCGAATGGTGTCGGGCCGCAAGGTGCGGATTTGCCCGAGTAAGGTCGCGGCGGTCAGGTCCGGCAGGACCGGGGCAACGATGACGGCATCGAAGGGCGACAGCGCGGCGGCTTCGATGGCAGAGTTCCCGTCCGGGACCTGCTGCGCCTGCCAGTTGTCGCCGAGTTCGGCAATGTAGTCGACAAGGTCGGACGGAAGACTGGCTTCGTCCCCAACAAACAAAATACGCAAGGCACTTCCCCAAGAGTCACCGGCGATAGGCGCCGGCCAAACGCTGTCGGCAATGTACCCAATCTGCCGACAGCGGTCACCGGCATCACGCCGAAAGCGTGATGCCGATCGCCCCGCGCGTGCGGGGCAGCGTCACGGTCGACGGCTCAGGGCGCGTCGGAATTATAGCGTTCCACCGACTCCACCAGGATGCGCTTGGCTTCCGCCGCGCCGCCCCAGCCATCCAGCTTGACCCACTTGCCCTTCTCCAAGTCCTTGTAATGCTCGAAGAAATGGCCGATGCGCTCCATCCAGTGGCTGGAGACCTGATCGATATCTTCGATATGGGCGTAGCCGGAGAAGATCTTCTCGATCGGCACTGCCAGGATCTTCTCGTCGCTGCCGGCCTCATCGCTCATGCGCAGCACGCCGACCGGGCGGCAACGCACCACCGAACCGGGCACCAGCGGCAGCGGCAGCACCACCAGCACGTCGGCCGGGTCGCCGTCGCCGCACAGAGTGTTGGGCACGTAGCCGTAGTTGCAGGGGTAGCGCATCGGGGTCGACAGGATGCGGTCGACGAAGATCGCGCCGCTGGCCTTGTCCACTTCGTACTTGACCGGCTCCGAGTCCTTGGGGATCTCGATGACGACGTTGATTTCTTCCGGCAGGTTCTTGCCGGAGGTGACCAGTTCCAGGCCCATGCGCGTAGCTCCGAGGCTTCAGCTGTGTGTGGAGGCCGATTCTACGCGTTCGGCTGTTGCGGTGCAGCGACACTGAATAGGCATCCGTCTGACAGCGGCGCGCGGCATAGTCCGCGTTCATCACGGGCCGCTTCCCGATGCTGCTGAGCGTGCCCGGGCGTCACGCTGCAGGCTCATCCACAGCCACGGAGTTGGCCCCATGTCCAGGTACCTGCGCGTCATCGTTCTTTTGATGTCATCCATCCTCGCCCCGGCGGCGCTGGCTGCGGATCCGCCGCCGGCGTTCGTGGATGCGGTGGACTGGCCGGCCAACGGCGAAGGTTGGGAGCCTTTTGTCGATCTGGAGCAACGGCTGGACCGTGATTTCGACAATATTTGTGGCGATACGTTCTGTGGCGGCGAGTTCAGCGATTACCAGCCGCTGCGCTTCCGCTGCTCGGTCAATCGGGTGAGCGGGGTGGTGCGCAGCTGCATCTGGACCTTTGGCGCGAGCGAGGTGAGCGTGGATCCGCGCAGCGGTCATTTGCGCTCGGACAGCCGGGTCTGGCGCTGCACCGCGCCTCTGCAGGCCGGAACACGCCTGGACGAGATGTATCGCGTACTTGCAGTCACCAATCCGCTGTTCGAGCCGCTGCCCGGTGGTGCGCCGCCGATCTATGACGGGTTGATCGGCTGTTTGTGAGGCGCTGACGGCGTCTTGCTCATGCTGTTGGTCGAGCGATCATCTATGACGACCTAGCAGATTCTGGTGCAGCGCCTTCGGAGCTGGCGCGGCTTGCCTCCGATATGCGTTTTTATGCATCAAGTAACGAGCACCCTGCGCAGCATGATGGCTTGTGGCGTGATCCTTGCTGACTTGCTGACTTGCTGACTTGCTGAATGCGGAGATGCGCTGCGCCACTGGCCCGTAGTGATCAAACGGGCCAGTGGCGTCTTTCAGGCCTCCGCAGTCGTCTTTGTAGCAGCACGCATTGCCATGCTTGCAGCCTCATGAGCCTCAGAGGCTAGGTGCCGTCACCCGCCGACAAAGGCCCGGGCCTGGAGCCACGCATCGCTCCGGGCCCACGAAGTCCGCAGATCGCCTCAAGCACAGCGCTTAAAGCAGCGGCACCAACAGCAACGCGACGATATTGATGATCTTGATCAGCGGGTTGATGGCAGGCCCTGCGGTGTCCTTGTAGGGGTCGCCCACGGTGTCGCCGGTGATCGCGGCCTTATGTGCTTCGCTGCCCTTGCCGCCGAAATGACCATCTTCGATGTACTTCTTGGCGTTGTCCCAGGCACCTCCCCCGGTCGTCATCGAAATCGCAACGAAGAGCCCGGTCACGATGGTGCCGATCAACAATCCGCCCAGCGCACGCGGCCCAAGCAGTAGCCCGACGATGACCGGGACCACCACCGGCAACAACGAGGGCACGATCATTTCGCGGATTGCCGAGCGCGTGAGCATGTCCACCGCGCGGTCGTATTGCGGCTTGCCGGTACCAGCCATGATGCCGGGGATTTCGCGGAACTGGCGGCGTACTTCTTCGACCACCGCACCCGCGGCGCGCCCCACGGCTTCCATCGCCATTGCGCCGAACAGGTAGGGAATCAGTCCGCCAATCAGCAAGCCAATGATCACCGTGTGGTCAGACAGATCGAACGCGAATACCTCGTTCGGATTGGCAGCCTGCAGGTTGTGGGTGTAGTCGGCAAACAGCACCAGCGCGGCCAGTGCCGCCGAGCCGATCGCATAGCCCTTGGTCACCGCCTTGGTGGTGTTGCCGACTGCATCCAGCGGGTCGGTGACATTGCGTACTTCTGGCGGTAATCCGGCCATTTCGGCAATGCCGCCGGCGTTGTCGGTGATGGGGCCATAGGCGTCCAGTGCCACAATCATGCCGGCCATCGACAGCATCGCCGTGGCCGCGATCGCAATCCCGTACAGGCCGCCAAAATGGAACGCGCCCCAGATTGCCGCGCACACGGCAATGACCGGCAGCGCGGTGGATTTCATCGAGATCCCCAGGCCGGCAATGATGTTGGTGCCATGACCGGTCGTGCTTGCGGCGGCCACGTGCTGCACCGGCCCATATTGCGTGCCGGTGTAGTACTCGGTGATCCACACGATCAGCCCGGTCAGGACCAGGCCGATCAATGCGCAGGCATACAACGACATCGCGCCGTGCGCGTTGTCGCGCATCAATGCCTGCGTGATCGGCCAGTACGCAATCGCCGCCAACACACCGGACACGATCACGCCTTTATAGAGCGCGCCCATGATCGAGCCGCCCGGCTTCACCTTCACGAATGCTGCGCCAATGATCGAAGCGACAATGGACACGCCGCCCAGCACCAGTGGATACAACACCGCATGCGGTCCGGTTTCGGCCAGGGTCAGGCTGCCGAGCAGCATCGTGGCAATGACGGTGACCGCATAGGTTTCGAACAGGTCCGCCGCCATGCCTGCGCAGTCGCCGACGTTGTCACCGACGTTGTCTGCAATCACGGCCGGATTGCGCGGGTCGTCTTCGGGGATGCCGGCCTCGACCTTGCCCACCAGGTCGGCGCCCACATCCGCGCCTTTGGTGAAAATGCCGCCACCCAGGCGCGCAAAGATCGAAATCAGCGATGAACCGAACGCCAGGCCGACCAAGGCATGCAGGTTCTGCTCAAGCGGCAGGCCGATGGCTTGCAGGACGGCGTAGTAGCCGGCAACACCCAGCAAGCCCAGGCCGACCACCAGCATGCCGGTGATGGCGCCGCCGCGGAAGGCAACGTCCATGGCCTTGCTGATCCCGTGCCGTGCGGCTTCTGCGGTGCGCACGTTGGCGCGTACCGACACGTTCATGCCGATGTAGCCGGCCAACCCCGACAGCACCGCACCGATCGCAAAGCCGATCGCGGTGTACCAACTCAGAAACAGCCCCACCAGCACGAACAACACCACGCCCGCGATGGAAATGGTCAGGTATTGCCGGTTGAGGTAGGCGCGTGCGCCCTCCTGGATGGCAGCGGCGATTTCCTGCATGCGTGCATTGCCGCTCGGCTGCGCGACCACCCAGCGCGCCGACAACACGCCATAGACAATGGCCAGGACTGCACAACCCAGCGCGAGCATCAATCCGTAGTGTTCCAGCATGACCCCTCCCAAAAGAATGGATGTCGTCCGGTCGGGACGAACGAAGGGCGGTGCGCGACGAGTGGAACGGCGAAGACGGACTCGACGGCCTGACTAGGCCTGCTGCGCGTCGCGATGTTCATGTGGCCGGATTGCGGCCGAGTATGCGCCGCGTACTGCATGCCTGCCAGCACCACGCTTTGGCGCCGCGTTCAGTGATGGCATGACAGCCTGCCGCCACCGTGATCGACCCGATCCAGGAGCCTATGTATGTTGAAATCCGCCTTGATGATGACCGGCCTGCTGCTGAGCGCTCCTGTGTTTGCCGCCGAGCCCGCACCGGAAATGCAGCGTGCGCCTGGCACGGCGCAGGCGATTGGTGCAGCGCACACCTTGCGCCAGATTCCCGAAGCCTGTGCCCGTCTGGAAGGCGTTTTCACCGGTAATGCGGCGCAGCCGTACACATTTTCGGTGACGCGCAGCAGTCCTACCTGTCAGCCGCGCGCTCGCTTCGTCGACTACGCCAAAGCTGCACCCAGCGTGGCCTCCGGTTGGATCTTTAATGATGTGATCCGCGTACCGAGCGCGGCCTGCCCGTCACAGCAGGCGGTCGTGCGCGTATGGCGCAAGCCGGTTGCGGCCAAGCCGCAGCTGGATGGACAAGGGCAGTCGCGTATCTATCTGGAGGAGGCCAAGCAGCAGGCCGCTGCCGGCAAAATCCCGCAGGTCCCCATGTTTACCGCGCAGCAGACGATGGAAGGCAAGGCCTGCCAGTAAGAGCGGCTAATGCGGCCGCGCGTGCCTAGGGCGTCAGTTCGGTCTGCGTGCCTAACTTTGTGGCGCTACATGCATGCATGTAACGCGCGCGGCGCCGGTGGTGCAGTGGGTCAATCATCAATGCCTGCTTCCGTGTTGCGTAGCATGCCAGGAGCGACAGGTCATGTAGTGGCGCGTCGTTCACCAGTGCGCCGCCGTTCAAAGGCCGATTGGGCTTGATACCGACGCTTTGCTGAGAACAAGTCGTGCCAACGAAGTCGCGTCAGCCACATCAATCGCATCGGAGCATGCGCTGCATCTTCGACGCACGGCGCTAACGCGGCGCAGCGTGGTTTGCCGCCTGCTTGCCATGCAGCGTTCTCCGTCCTAGTGGTGTTCAACGCCAACGGCGCTGGAGTTTTTCTTGAGAAGCCTATGAAGGTATTGCGTCACTCCCCGGGACTGCTGGCCGTGTTCGCGTTATGGCACCCGGTGCCCGCACGTGCAGCAGCCAGCATGGTGGTCGACGATGCCGGCGTGACGCCACGCGGCCAGTGCCAGCTCGAAGCGTGGTGGCGTGCGACGCCCGGCGGTGCATCGGCCACGGCAGTGCCTGCTTGCAACCTCTGGGGCACCGAATTCGCGTTGGGAATGACCGACGTCCGGCACGGATCGGCTGCGCTCGACATCGGCGCAAAACGCATGCTGCGCGATCCGGAGCAACACGCATGGGGGCTGGCGGTGTCAGTGGGCCTGCAACGCGCCTGGCAGGAGCCTCAGCAACGCGCCAGTTACATCACCGTGCCGCTGACGTGGTCGCTGGGAACGGAAGCGAACACGCTGATTCACGTCAATTTCGGCGCGCTCGTCACGCACGCTGGCCCGGACACCACGACTGCAGGTGTCGGCCTGGAGCACGTGCTCACCCCCGCCTGGACGGTCCTGGCCGAAGCATCGGGAGATGATCGCGACGGTCATGGTGCGCAACTCGGACTGCGCAGACTGGTGGGCAAGGCCTCCAGCATCGATCTCCTAGTTGGATGTGATCACGCGACCGCACCGCGTGGGTGGATCACGGTCGGGATCAACCTTGCAATGTTGCCGTGATGCCAGTAACTGCTAGGGCAGTCATCAGGGGATGCTGGAAGCGTCCAACTGTGACACCGGTGCTCAGCAAGCGCCGATTCGCTCGAATTTTCGGTAAGCGGTTACATCCAAGGAGCGCGCACTGCAGTCGCTATTCACGGGTTTACCACAGCCTTAATGCGCTCCGCGATAACAGAAGCTGCCCGAACGCCCGCGTGTTTCGAGCATCGAACAGGCATTAAGACAACCGTGCTGAGCACACGGAAATCCTTCGGCCAGTATGTGACAGCCTTGGACAAAGAACGCGTAAAGGGCGATGTGCTTGGCAATGCCAAACGGCCATTAGTAGTTGCCGCTCAGGCATTAATACTCACGACTGCAACCTGGACATGTGGCGAGAATCGTTAGCTGTCGGCCGGTTGCGCTTGTAATTCGCGTTCGCCGCAACTGTGCGCTGCAACGGACGGCGTCGATAAGCTCAGGTCTGAAAAGTGCAGCACCCCCGCTAAGAGGGTGCAAAATGGATTTCGTAGATCTGCGTGGGTGGAGGGCCACCTGTCAGTGAGAGCGCGGCAGCTCTAACTCACCCTTCCCAGGCCGGCAACTTCTTGGCCACGGCAACGTTCTTCAGGCTCACGTACTTGGGAAGTCCATCGCTGCCGTAGGCCAGCGGGGCTTCGCCCTTGATCAGTGGGGCGAAGTAGCGGCGGGCGCGTTCGGTGATGCCGAAGCCGTCCTTGCGCAGGAAGCTGGGCGGCATCTTCTTTTCGTGGTTGGCCACCTTGTGCAGCGGGGCGGGCACGATCTTCCAGCGATAGGGGGCGTCGCTGACCCGCTCGATCACCGGGATCACCGCGTTCATGCCCTTGAGTGCGTACTGCACCGCGGCCTTGCCCACGGCCTGGGCCTGTTCCCAGTCAGTCTTGGAGGCGAGGTGGCGTGCGGAACGCTGCAGGTAATCGGGTAGCGTCCAGTGCACCTTGTAGCCGAGTTCCTGTTTGACCTGCGCCGCGAGGAAGGCGGCCACGCCGCCGAGTTGCGCGTGGCCGAACGAATCGGCCGCGCCGCCGGCATCGGCGACGAATTTGCCCTGTGCGTCCTGGATGCCCTCGCTGGCCACGACCACGCACCAGCCGACCCGTTCCACCACCTGGCGCACCTTGGCCAGAAACGCGGCCTGATCAAAGGCGCGCTCGGGCAGCAGGATGATCTGCGGCGCGTCGTCCGGGCCTTGGCCGGCCAGGCCTGCGGCGGCGGCCAGCCAGCCGGCGTGGCGGCCCATCGCTTCGTAGATGAAGACCTTGGTGGAGGTGTCGGCCATGGCGGCCACGTCCAGCGCCGCTTCGCGCACCGAGACCGCGGTGTACTTGGCGGCCGAGCCGAAGCCGGGGCAGGTGTCGGTCACCGCTAGGTCGTTGTCGATGGTCTTGGGCACGCCGATGCAGTGCAGCGGGTAGCCGAACGCCTTGGCCAGCTGCGAGACCTTCAGTGCGGTATCGGCCGAGTCGTTGCCGCCGTTGTAGAGGAACCAGCGCACGTCGTGCGCGCGCAGCACCTCCAGCAGGCGCTCGTACTTGGCGTGGTCCTGCTCCAGCGATTTGAGCTTGTAGCGGCAGGACCCGAACGCGCCGCCGGGGGTCTGCGCCAGCGCGGCGATTGCCGCGGCAGATTCTTTGGAGGTGTCGATCAATTCCTCGCGCAGTGCGCCCAGGATGCCGTTGCGTGCAGCCAGCACCTTGATCTTGCGTGCGCGCGCTTCGCCGATCACCCCGGCAGCGGTGGCGTTGATGACGGCAGTGACACCGCCGGACTGGGCATACAACAGGTTGCCGTTGGTCATAGGGGGACACACTCCTCAGATGGCGACATGGCGCGGGGGACATTGCGGGGACATTCCCCGGATGCGGTAAGCTGCACGACCATACGGTCAGCGCTGGCGAAGGCTTGAGTCTAACGCCGCCCACCGCAACGCGTTTTTATTCGAAAGTGGAGTCCACTGATGCGATTGGTTCTGTTGGGACCGCCCGGTTCGGGCAAGGGCACCCAGGCGGCACGGCTCAAAGACACGTTTCAGATCCCGCACATTTCCACCGGCGACCTGCTGCGTGCCGAAGTGGCCGCCGGTTCACCGCTTGGCCTGAAGGCCAAGGAAGTGATGGCGCGTGGCGATCTGGTGTCCGACGAGATCCTGCTCGGCATGCTGGAAGCGCGGTTGGGCCAGGCCGATGTGGCCAAGGGCTTCATCCTGGATGGTTACCCGCGCAACGTGGCCCAAGCCAATGCACTGGACAGCTTGCTCAGCAAGATCGGCCAGCCGCTGGATGCGGTGGTGCAGCTGGATGTGGCCAGCGAATTGCTGGTAGAGCGGATCGCCGGCCGTGCCAAGGCCGAGGGCCGCGAAGACGACAATCCGGAATCGGTGCGCAAGCGTCTGCAGGTCTATACCGATTCCACCGCACCGGTGATCGGTTTCTACGAGCAGCGTGGCAAGTTGGCGCGCGTGGATGGCGTCGGTTCGCTGGACGAAGTGCTCGAGCGTATCGGCCAGGCCCTGGGCCGCTGAGCCGTCGGGCCGGGCGGCAGCGCCCGGTCCTTCCTGCCAGTGGAACAGTCGCTGGCGGGGCACGTGATCGGTACCAAACCGTGCAAAAGAAAAACCCCGGTCGTACATGACGACCGGGGCGGTAATGGCGCCAGTAATGAGCTTGCTCAAAGCCCCACAGCATGAGCTCCCTGGGGATTTGGCCTCTTGGGGAGTAGGACCAAAGGGGTGCTGCGACTGGCGTTCAGCATAGTGACGGATGCAGCTACCCGCGTGTATCGGGAAGTTCCCGACAGCCCGGTAGGGGTTTCCTGACGTTGGATGCGGTGCGGATTCGAATATCCCGCAACTCCGGCGATCGGCGACAATGAGGCCATGAGCAAACTCCACATCCTCGGCATCGCCGGGACCTTCATGGGCGGCGTTGCCGCGCTGGCACGCGAACTGGGTTGGCAGGTGGAAGGCAGCGACCAGGCCATTTACCCGCCGATGTCCACGCAGCTGGAAACCCTGGGCATTCGGCTGGCACAGGGCTATCTGCCCGCCAACATCTCCGCCGATGCGCAGGACGTGGTCATTGGCAATACGCTTTCGCGCGGCAATGCGGCGGTGGAAGCGGTGCTCGATGCAGGCCGCCGCTACAGTTCGGGCGCGCAATGGCTGGCCGAGCAGGTGCTGCCCGGGCGCGACACCCTGGCCGTGGCGGGTACGCACGGCAAGACCACCACCACCACTATTCTCAGTTATCTGCTGGAGGCCGCCGGGCGCGCGCCGGGCTTTCTGATTGGTGGCGTGGCCGAGGACTTTGGCGTCTCGGCGCGGCTCGGGCAGGGCCGGGAATTTGTGGTGGAAGCGGACGAGTACGACACCGCGTTCTTCGACAAGCGCAGCAAGTTCGTGCACTACCGCCCGTTGGTGGCGATCCTCAACAATCTTGAGTACGACCACGCCGACATCTTTCCGGACGTAGCCGCGATCCAGCGCCAATTCCATCACCTGGTGCGGACGGTGCCGGCGCGCGGGCGGCTGATCGTCAACGGCGAGGATGCGCGGCTGGCCGAGGTGTTGGCGATGGGCTGCTGGACGCCGGTGGAGCGCTTTGGATTCGATCCGGCGCTGGACTGGAGTGCGCGGCTGTTGGCCGACGATGGCAGCCGCTTCGCCGTGCTGCATCGGGGTGTGGAGATCGGCCAGGTGCAGTGGCCATTGCTGGGGCGCCACAACGTGCTCAACGGGTTGGCGGCGCTGGCCGCGGTGCAGGCGGTGGGCGTGGACCCGGCAACGGTGATGCCTGCGCTGGCGCGCTTTCAGAGTGTGAAGCGGCGGCTGGAAGTTCTGGGGCAGGCGCAGGGCATCACCGTCTATGACGATTTCGCCCATCACCCCACCGCGATCGCCACCACGCTGCAGGGGCTGCGCGCGAAGGTCGGCACTGCGCGCGTGCTGGTGGCGATGGAGCCGCGCAGCAATTCGATGCGCCTGGGTGCGCATGCGCAGGCACTGGCGCCGTCGTTGCACGATGCCGATGCGGTGGTGTTCCTGCATCGGCCGGAACTGGCCTGGGACGCGACGCCGATCATTGCGCAGGTGCGTGGTCAGGCGCATGTCGCGCAGGATGTGGACACGTTGTTGCGCATGCTGGGTGAGATCGCGCAGCCGGGTGACCATGTGGTGTTCATGTCCAATGGCGGCTTCGATGGTGCGCCGCGCCGCTTCCTGGCAGGCCTGGCATGACCGTGCAGCCCACGATGCCGGCCGAGATCACCTCGTTGCCGCTGTTCCCGCTGCACAGCGTGCTGCTGCCCGGTGCGACGATCGGCTTGCGCGTGTTCGAGCGCCGCTATCTGGATCTGGTGCGCGATTGCGGGCGGACCGGCAGCAGTTTCGGCGTGTGCCTGATCCTGGATGGCAGCGATGTGGGGGCGCCGGCGGTTCCTGCGGCGTACGGCACCGAGGTGCGCATCGAGGATTTCGATGTGGGCGCCGATGGCGTGCTGGTCTTGCGCCTGCGTGGTACCCGGCGCTTTCGCGTGCAGCGCTCGCGCGTGCGAGACAACGGCCTGGTGGTGGGTGAGGTGAGCTGGTGTGAGCCGGATAGCGACGACGAGCTGCGCCCCGAGCACGGCCTGCTCGCCACCGTGCTCGAACGCATGCTGGAGCAGGTGGGTGGCGAATTTGCATCCGCTGGCCCCGGCCTGCTCGATCAGGCTGCCTGGGTGGGCTGGCGCCTGGCCGAGCTGCTGCCGTTGAGCGAAGGCCAGCGGCTGTCGTTGTTGCAGGAGGACGACCCGCATCGCCGCCTGGAGCAACTGCTGGCCTGGATGCCATAACCGCTGCGGAGTGTGATGTGCGCGCGTGATTCCTCACCGCACTTGCACCGCTGCGACGGCAGACTCCGCACGCTTGAGTGCGCCAGTGTGCATCCCGCAGGGAATGCGCTTGGCGCGGTTGATTAACGACCGGGGTGTGCCGTGATCATCGATGTAAAACCGCGTGTGACCGATGTCTTCCTGCAGGTGTGGCGAACGCTGGCGGTGCTGTTTGTGTGGGACGTGCTGGTCACCATCATTTATTACGTGCTGCCGTTCCGCGCACCGGCGCTGCCGCTGACGATCTTCGGTTCGGCGTTGGCGTTATTCCTGGGGTTTCGCGCCAATTCCACCTATCAACGCTGGTGGGAAGGCCGCGTGCTGTGGGGGCAGATGATCAATGCTTCGCGCAATCTGGTGCGCCTGTGTGTGAGCGTGCTATCCGCGCCAGAAGCCGCAGCGGTGGGGCGCAGCATCGCGCTGCGTCAAGTGGCCTATGTGCACGCGTTGCGCTGTCAGTTGCGGCGGCTGCCGGTGGGCGTGGAGCTGGAGCCACGCCTGGGTGCGGACGAAGTGGCTGCCGTGGTGACGCGCACCAATGTGGCCAACGGATTGCTCGACACCACCGGGCGCGCGGTGGAACAGGCGCGGCGTGATGGCTGGATCGACAGCATCCAGCAGGCCAGTGTGGAACGCATCCTGGTGGACATTGCCAATGCGCAGGGCGGAATGGAACGCTTGAAGAACACGCCGCTGCCGTATCAATACCGGTTCTACCCGAACCTGTTCACACGCGTGTTCTGCATCCTGTTGCCGATCGGGCTGGTGGAAACCCTGCAGTACGCCACACCGGTGGGCTCCACCGTGGCCGGGCTGATGTTCCTGGCGGTGCTGAAGATCGGCGACGAGCTAGTCGACCCATTCGCCAACACCATCCACGACCTACCATTGGACAGCATGTGCCGCACGGTGGAAATCGATGCGTTGCAAGCCATCGGTGAGCGTGCGCCGGAGCCGCTGCAGCCGGTGGATGGGGTGTTGTGGTGAAGGAATAAGGCGCCGAGCACGTGGCTGCGTGCTGTGATGCGTTGTCTTTGGCGGTGCGGATCGCTGAGCGATTGTGTGATGGCTGCATGCCGAGCGTGCCGCACGCGTGCGGATGCCAACTACACGCGCACTGCCAAAGGGCTTCGCGGAGATAGACGTGATCGCTCGGCAGCAAACATTGGGTGTCACCGAGAGCGCGACGCGGATGCTTTAGCCCGGCGCTACTTTCGCTCCGTCGCCGCGCTCAACCTGCGCAGTGCAATGCGCACCTCTTACCAACGTGGTGTGCGAGAAAAATCCACACACAGTGGCTCTACGGTGCAGCCATCAACGTGGCGCGGCTGCTCACCGCCTCCGCCTGCTGCCGACGCATCCGCCATGCATCAGCGCGGTGATCCATCGCGCTGTGCAGCAGTCTGTTCGGACTGAGTGGCGGTGGCGGGGTGCGCTGCAGAGGGCTCACGCCGGGGGCCGCCGTGCGGTGTTGCGTCGATCAGCATCACCGGCACCTGCGAGCGCCGACGTTGTTCCACCCGATACGGCAGCGGCCCCAGTGCATCGCGCAGTGCGCTCAGTGCCGGGTCCACACCGCGCAGCGGGTACCACAGCCCGACCAGGCTGAAATGCCGGCTGTAACGCAGCGTCTGGGTGCTGCCGACCCACAGCGGTTGCGCGTCTGGCAGCAGTCGCGCGGTGGCCGGCCAGAGCCGCAACACATGCACATGGCCGGGTGCGGCCGGGCGCACCATCAGCAGGGCTTCGACCTGTGTATCTAGCGTGGCCGGCAGGATCGGCACTTCATCCGGGCGCCCGCTCACATCCAGCAGATGCAGCGCCTGCTCCCAGCCGGCTTGCGGTTGCGCCCGCCAGCCGCGTGCTTCGAGCTGACGCTGCAGCGGTGCCAGCGGGCCGGCGAGTTGCACATCCAGCGGCCAGCGCTGGTCGTCGTCGAACTCATTGCGGCGGGCCGGCAGCAGACGCCACTGCCCGCTCCACCAATCGCTGGCCTGCAATTCCATCAACAGCGGCGGAGGCGGTTCGAACTTGGCGAGTTTGGCCACCAGATTGCGCGGCGCGAACGCGATCGCACAGGCCAGGAACACGCCGTAGAACAGCCACGACACCGGCTTGACCCAGAACGCGCGGGTGGCACGGCGGCGATAGGCGATGCCCAGCACCAGCAGCCAGAAAATGCCGAACAACATGCCGCCGACCACGTCACTGAGCCAGTGCGCGCCCAGGTACAACCGCGCGAACCCGATCAGCGAGACGATTGCGCCGCTGACCAGGTACGGCCACACGCGCCGCCGCCCGGGCAGCTCACGCGCGATCAGCAGCGCGAAGAAGCCGAACCCGATCGTGGCCATGGTGACGGCCACCGACGGGAAGCCGAAGCCGCTGCTTGCTGCCGGTGGGCGCACCACCTGCACGGTGGCGCCCAGCAGCTGGGTCAAGGCGAGCCCGAACGCCAGCGCGATCACCCAGTGGGTCACGGCCATCCAGCGCCCACGCCAGGCCAGGTAGCCCATCGCCGCGGCGATCGCCGGCAGCAGCACCTGCCAATCGCCCAGCGAGGCCAGCGCCACCATCGGGTAGTCGGCCAGCGGGTTGCGCAGGGCCAGCATCAGATCGTGCACGGCCAGGTCCACGCGCAGCGGCTCGCCGTGTGCCAGCACCACCATCAACAGTACGAACCAGCCCCAGCCCAGCAACAGCAGCATCAGCGCCATCATCGCCAGCGGCACCGACTCGCGGCGGCGCGGGTCGAACACGCTCACTGACCAGTTGCCCAGCACCGGGTGACGGTGCGACCACTCCAGCAGCCGTGCCAGCAGCGCGTCGAGATGGCCGGCCGACCAGCGGTATGAATACAGCACCACCGCCCAGGCCAGGCCGATCACGGCTGCCAGCAACGCCACCACCACAAACAACCGTCCGGCCACTGCGGCCACCGCGTCATACGCAGTGCCCAACACCCAGCCGGGCACCAGGAACAGCAACGCCCACGAGATGCAGGCCAGCCCGCTGGCGATCAGATAGCGTTTGAACGGCATGTGCGACATGCCGGCGATGGCCGGCACGAACGGCCGCACCGCCCCCACGTAGCGCGCGATTACGATGCTCTTGAACGCGTTGCGCCGGAACAACAATTCGCCGCGCTCCAGCAATTGCGGGTAGCGGCGGAACGGCCAATAGGTATGCAGTTGGTGGCCCCAGCGATGGCCCACCCAGAAGCTCAGCGCGTCACCGATGAAGGCGCCCAACGTGGCGCAGATCACCGCATAGGGCCCGTTGATCTGGCCAAGCCCGATCAACACGCCAATGGCGAACAACAGCGGCAACGCGGGCACGATGGCGCCCAGCACGATGACCGCATCGCAGAAGGCAATCGCAAAGATCACCACGCCAGCCAAGGTGGGGTGGTGTCCGATCCACTCCAGCGTGGCGTCGATCCATGAGTTCATCCCCGAATTATAGGTGGGCCTGGCGGCGGCTGACTTGCGTGGCCCTCACATCGGCCGGCGCGCTTCACCTGCGGTTGCGACGCTGCGCGTGAAGGCGCGCGTGCTGCGCGCAGGTGCGAGGGCGTCGCTGTGATGGTGCGAGCGCCGCCTACAATGGGGGATGTATCCAGATCCTTCCGGCGAGCTGCCACTCAAGTCCGACACCTTCGGCCGCATCCTGCTGGTGCGCGAGGGCGAGCGCATGTTCGTACGTCGCGATCTGAGCGCTGCGCCCTGGCTGCTGCGCGGCGTGGCCTGGTGGCTGGCGCGGCGCGAAGCGCTGGCCTTGCGGCAACTGGACGGAATGGCGCGCACGCCACGGCTGCTGGGCTGGAACGGCCGCCAGCTGGATCGCAGCTATCTGGCCGGCGATGCGATGTACCAGCGTCCGCCGCGTGGCGACCTGGCGTATTTCCGCGCCGCCCGCCGCCTGTTACAGCAACTGCATCGGCGCGGGGTAGCCCACAATGATCTGGCCAAGGAAGCCAACTGGCTGGTGCAGGACGATGGCAGCCCGGCGGTGATCGATTTTCAGCTGGCGGTGCGTGGCCCGCCGCGCGCGCGCTGGATGCGTCTGCTTGCACGCGAGGACCTGCGCCACCTGCTCAAGCACAAGCGCATGTATTGCCCGGCGGCCATCACCCCGGTGGAGCGCCGCGTGCTCAAGCGCCGCTCCTGGATCCGCGAGCTATGGTTCGCCACCGGCAAGCCGGTCTATCGCTTCGTAACCCGCCGCGTGCTGCACTGGGAAGACAACGAAGGGCAGGGGCCCAAGCCCTGAGGGGCAGCGATTAGGCATTCGGGATTGGGGATTCGTCAGGGCGTAGTGCCGTGCGCTGTAAGCTTTTACCAATCCCCAATCTCGACTCCCTAATCCCATGACGTTATCCGGCAAAACCCTGTTCATCACCGGTGCTTCGCGCGGGATTGGCCTGGCGATTGCGTTGCGTGCGGCGCGCGATGGCGCGAACGTGGCCATTGCGGCCAAGTCGGCGGTGGCCAATCCCAAGTTGCCGGGCACCATCCACAGCGCGGCGGCGGCGGTCAACGCGGCGGGTGGGCAAGGGCTGGCGCTCAAGTGCGACATCCGCGAAGAAGACCAGGTGCGCGCGGCGGTGGCCGCAACCGTGGACACCTTTGGCGGCATCGACATCCTGGTCAATAACGCCAGCGCGATCTGGTTGCGTGGGACCCTGGACACGCCGATGAAGCGCTTCGACCTGATGCAACAGGTGAACGCGCGCGGCAGCTTTGTCTGCGCGCAGGCGTGTCTGCCACATCTGTTGCAGGCACCCAACCCGCACATCCTCACGCTGGCGCCGCCGCCGTCGTTGAATCCGGCATGGTGGGGCGCGCATACCGGCTACACGCTGGCCAAGATGGGGATGAGCCTGGTCACCCTGGGGCTGGCGGCCGAGTTCGGGCCGCAGGGCGTGGCCATCAACGCGCTATGGCCGCGCACGGTGATTGCCACCGATGCAATCAACGTGCTCCCGGGCGTGGACGCGGCCGCCTGCCGCCGGCCCGAGATCATGGCCGATGCCGCGCATGCGGTGCTGACGCGCGAGGCGGCCGGGTTTCATGGTCAGTTCCTGATCGATGACGAAGTGCTGGCACAGGCCGGCATTACCGATCTGTCCGGCTACGCCGTGGACCCGCAGCGTGCGCTGCTACCGGATCTGTTTCTGGAGTGACCACGGCGGGTTCACGGCCGCGTTTGCTATCGTGCGCGGCTGAAAGCGTTTTCAACAAGGATGTGTGCCGGTGTGCGTGCGTGGGAAAGAAGCTGTCGTTGAGGTGTCCGCGGGCGTCATGGCTGCGGCGCAAACAGGGCAGCGGCATGTCGGCCCGATGGTCTCTCCGTTCGGCAGCGCAGCGCGGCACCGTTGCGCTTGCGAGCGCACGGCTGTAGCGGACGCAGCCGGTACATTCTTCGGTAAGGCTGCGGCGCGCCGAGCTGCTGCGCGAGACGTGCGCGCGGACTGGATGCCTCAGTTGACTGCAGACATTCACGGCAGATCTCGGCGGTCGGCCCATCAAGGGCGCTGGCGTTTACCTTGTGGCCGCGTCGGCCCTGACGACCTCGTGGACCGGCATGCGCTCGGCAGCCTGGGCCTGCAGCGAATCTTCAGCGCTCCCCTTTCGGCAACCCACCGGTCGGGCGTGCATGGCACTGCCGCACCGGCAATCTACATGCCTGCATCTACACGCGTGCATGCCGTGAAGCATGCACCGCCATCCAATCACGGCCTCATCGGTGGGGACGCTACGTCCGCCCACTGTGGCCGTCGCATCGCGCATTCCTACACCAACCTCATGGAGCCCTTATGACCCAGCATTCCCGCCTTGCGCCACTCGCCACGGCAATTGCATTTGCCGCACTGCTCGCCGGTTGCCAGAAGGGCGACCCGGCCGCCGCTGCCGTGGAAGGCGCCGACAAGATCAATGCCTACATCGCGTGTTTCAACGCGGTGGAGCAGCCATTGCACGAGAGCTACCAGCAATACATCGGCTGGATGAAAGACCCGGAGGCGGGCCCGACCGGCAAGGAATCGCAGATCCGCGGCCCGGGCACGGTGTTGTCGCATCGGGTCGAAGCCTGCGGCGCGCCAATGACTGCCGCGCTGGCGCAGCAACCGGCTAATGCGCAGCTGGATCCGGCGGCCAAGGCCTACCAGCAGCGCTTCACCGCGCTCAACGAGCGCATCGAAGAGGCCGCGCGTTATTACGACCGCGAGGACTATCGGCGTGATGACGCCAAGGGCATGCAGGCGCTGCACGCACCGCTGATGCAGGCCTACAGCGCGTTCTTCGAGGCTGGCGAGGCCATGGACGCAGCGCTGGAGCGCAACGAAGACCAGCGCCGCAAGCAGCAGCTCGATGCAATTGAAAAGGACGAAGGCCGCAGCGCCGCCTGGTACCACCTGAAGATCATCGGCGAAGGCAAGCAGCTGGTGACCACGCTCAATAGCGACACGCCGGACCTGGCCGCCGCGCAAACGCAGCTGACCCGTTACCAGGGCATCCTGGAAGAGGCGCAGAAGGCGAAGATTGGTGATGGCGACCCGATGTGGGGCCATATGGAACGCTCCGCCGACAAGCTGGTCAGCGTGGCGGCGCGCCGCATCGAACGCGTGCGCAACAACGAGCCGTTGAGCCGCAGCGACCAGATGTTGCTGGAGAGCAACAGCTCGCTGCCGCCGGCTGGCACGCGGCAGGCGCTGCTGGCGAGTTACAACGACCTGATCGACATGAGCAACCGCATGACGCGCTGAGTTGGGTGAGGACGCGCCTAGTGAAATGGGCGCGTTCTTTTTGTTGCAGGCATGTCCACTTTGTCTGACGGAGACCGTCATGACGACGGCATAGCTGCGCGCCTCCTCGCGGGGCAGTAGCGCAGCGAGTACGCCGAAGAAACAGCACACGCTGCCGCAGTACCGGCGCGCACACGCAGATGTCGTCGCTTGCGACGGCACACCTCACCGCGTGCGCGTTTGCCTCAGTGAGTGAACGCAGCAGGGAGTGGCCCGGCACATTGCCGGCAGAACCGTGCGTCGGGCTCGTGACCTTCCAGCCCGCAGGCCGGGCAGCCGCGCGCGTCGTGGTGCTGGGCGTCGTCCTTGCGCCGCAGATTGCTGGCCAGTTCGGCGGTGTAGATGCCGGTCGGCACGGCGATGATGCTGTAGCCGATCAGGATCAGCGCCGAGGTTACGAAGCGGCCGAGCGTGGTCTGCGGAACGAGGTCGCCAAAGCCCACCGTGGCCATGGTGACGATGGCCCAGTACATGCTGGTCGGGATGCTGGTGAAGCCGTGCTGCGGCCCTTCGATCACATACATCGTGGCGCCGGCGATCACGGTGATGGTGAGCACGGTGAACAGGAACACCAGCACCTTGCGCCGGCTGCGCCACAGCGCATCGAGCAACTGGCCGCTTTCTTCAACGTAGCGGGTGAGCTTGAGGATGCGGAACAGCCGCAGGATGCGCAGCACGCGTACCACCAGCAGCGTCTGCGCGCCGGGCACGAAGAACGACAGGTAGCTGGGCAGGATCGAGAGCAGGTCGATCACGCCCCAGATGCTCAGCGCATAGCGCAGCGGGCGCCGCACTACCGCCAGGCGCAGCGCGTATTCGATGGTGAACACCACGGTAAACGCCCATTCCAGCGGCACCAACCAGTGCGCGGACTGCGCGTGAATGCGCGGCACGCTGTCGATCATGATCACCACCACGCTGGTGAGGATGGTGACCACCAGCAGCAGGTCGAAATTGCGCGACGGGCGGGTGTCGTGGCGGTAGATGATGTCGAACCACTGGCGACGCCAACCGTCGGTGGTGGCGGGATTGAGCTGGGGATCGGAAAGCGGTCGCATGCGTGCATTGTGCCGCAGGCCGGCGAATGCGCGAGAATGCCGGTCTCCCTCCGCTTCCGCGACCCCGCCATCATGAGCACCGCTGCCGATTCGCCCCTGTCCCTCGCGCATTACTACCTGCCGGTGTACCGCCCGCGCCAGGTGGTGCTGGAGCGTGGCCAGGGCAGTCGCGTGTGGGACGACCAGGGCCGCGAATATCTGGATCTGTCCTCCGGCATCGCGGTCAGCGGGCTGGGGCACAACGATCCAGACTTGATGGCCGCGCTCACCGAGCAGGCCGGCAAGCTGTGGCACACCAGCAACGTGTTCTTCAGCGCGCCGCCGCTGAAGCTGGCCGAAGAGCTGGTCACTGCCTCGCGCTTTGCGCAGAAGGTGTTCCTGTGCAACTCCGGCACCGAGGCCAACGAGGCGGCGATCAAGCTGGTGCGCAAGTGGGCCAGCAGCCACGGCCGGCCGGCCGACAAGCGCGTGATCGTCACCTTCCGCGGCAGTTTTCACGGCCGCACGCTGGCCTCGGTCACCGCCACCGCGCAGCCCAAATACCAGGAAGGCTACGAGCCGTTGCCGGGCGGATTCCGCTACGTGGATTTCAACGATGTGCCGGCGCTGGAAAGCGCAATGGCCGGCGGCGATGTGGCGGCGGTGATGCTGGAGCCGATCCAGGGCGAGGGCGGGGTGATGCCGGCCGCACCGGGCTTTCTGGCGCGCGTGCGCGCGCTGTGCGACCAGCACGACGCACTGCTGGTGCTGGACGAGATCCAGTGCGGCATGGGCCGCACCGGCAGCCTGTTCGCGCATTGGCAGGAGCAGGTCACCCCGGACATCGTCACCCTGGCCAAGGCGCTGGGTGGCGGCTTCCCGATCGGCGCGATGCTGGCCGGGCCGAAAGTGGCCGAGACCATGCAGTTCGGCGCGCACGGCACCACCTTCGGCGGCAATCCGCTGGCGGCGGCGGTGGCGCGGGTCGCGTTGCGCAAGCTGGCCTCGCCGCAGATTGCCGAGAACGTGGAGCGTCAGTCGGCCGCCTTGCGCGCCGGCCTGGAAGCGCTGAATGCCGAGTTTGGCGTGTTCGCGCAGATCCGTGGACGTGGCCTGATGCTGGGCGCGGTGCTGGCACCGGCGCATGCCGGCCAAGCGGGCGCGATCCTGGATCTGGCGGCCGCGCACGGCCTGCTATTGCTGCAGGCCGGCCCGGACGTGCTGCGCTTTGTGCCGGCGTTGAATCTCACCGATGCCGAGCTGGCCGACGGTTTGGCACGCCTGCGCCTGGCGATCGCCGCGTACGTTGCGCAGCACTGACAGCAGCGACTGCGCGTTCTGCACCATCGTGGCCGGCACCGCGCCGGCCAGCGTGGGGCACTGGCTCGCGTTCTATCGCGGCACGAGAGATTACTTAGATGCGAGCCTCAGCAGCAGCTGGGGCAGTGCCTGTTGATTGCATCGCGTCGTGCGTGCAGTCCGTCATGCCTCTGGTCTCTGGCAACTGATGTCAAAACCGATGCGGGGCAATGACTGGCCGCTGCCGCTGCGATCGGTTTGCGGCGATCAGCTCGAGTTGCAGTGAGTGGGAAAGCTGCAGCGTGTCTGGGCAAGTTGCGACGCGGCCTAGCAGACACATTCAGAAGCGCTAGGTAGCACGATGACGCAGAGACACCCCAACCGCGCCTACGCCAGCCCATACCGCTTCAACACCCGGCGCAGTCCGCGTGCATCGCGCACGGTGTCCGCTTCCAGGCCGGCCGCGCGCGCGCCGCGCACGTTGACGAACAAATCATCCACAAACAGCGTGTGTGCAGCGCGTGCGCCCAGCTGCGCGAGTGCGCGTGCATAGACGCGTGCATCGGGCTTGCGGCCGCCCAGGGCACCGCTGCACAGCACCCGGCCGCGCAGCAGCGGGAACAGCGCCGGCACGATCTGCTCGATCGCCTCGACCATCAGTGGGCCGTTGTTGGTGAGCACGGCGACCGGGGTGTGTGCAGACACGGCAAGCACCTGCGCCACCACCGATGCATCGGCGCGGCAGGCGGCCACACGTGCCGCCACCCAGGCCGCAGGATCGATGCGCTGGCCCACTGCATCGCTCAAACGGGCCAAGTACGTGGGCGTATCGATGTCGCCGCTGTCGTAGCTGCGCTCCAGCCCCTGCGCGAACAACACGGCGTGCATCTGCGCCGGTGTGCAGTTGGCCATCGCAGCCAGCGCCGCCATGCGTTTGGGCCGCGCATAGCTGGCCAGCACGCCATCGAAATCGAGCAATAACAGGGAGGGACGCGGGGCGGGCATGGCCGTGTTCGATGTGCAACGCGGCAGCGTCGTCGATCCGCGCATGCGCTGGCAAGTCATCACCACCGCAGCGCACCTCCCCGCATACGGGTAGGGACATTCCAGCTTCATCTAGTTGAATTCGATAGCAGCCTACCCACTCGCGCCGCCCCTACCCTCCGCGCGCGGCATGCGCTGCGGTGGTGCTGGGTATGGTCGAGCTGTACCGCACAGCGCGGTGTCAACCGGGTTGGGGAGCTCCCGGTCATCCAGCACGTCACACGACTCCAGGGGTGGATTGCATGCGCAAGCGCTTGAAGACCGACTATCTGGCGACCTCGGTCGCCGCCGCTCTCACCACGCTCACCCGCCGCCCTGCCGCGGCCTCCATGGCACTGTTACTGGGTGCTTCCAGCCTGCCAGCCATTGCACAGGAAGCACGCACGCTCGATGCCGTCAGTGTGGTGGGTACCGGCTCCACCCGCACCACCGCCTCCATCTCGGTGGCGGAAATCCAGGCGCAGGTGCCCGGTGTCGCCCCGCAGCAATTGCTGGCCAGCCTGCCGGGTGTGAATGTGCAGACCACCGACCCGTTCGGCCTGTACGAGTTCGGTGATTCGATGACCATCCGCGGGTTTTCTGCCAATCAAATTGGCGTGACCCTGGATGGCATTCCGATCGAAACCTTCGACACCCGCGAAGGCGGGCCGATCACGCGTTACGTGTCCAGCGAAAACCTGCTGGATGTCACCGTGTCTGCCGGCTCGGGCGATGTCACCCAGCCCTCTTACCACGCGCTCGGCGGCGCGATCCGCTACACCAGCCTGCCACCGAAAGGCGGTGATACCTGGAGTGGCAACCTCACCCAGACCATCGGCTCGGACGATCTGGTGCGCAGCTTCGTGCGGCTGGATACGCCGCAGTGGTGGGACGGTGGCCCGAGTGCCTACGTCTCGGCCTCGCGCACACAGGGTGGGGTGTGGGACATGGAGCCGGCCACGCAAAAGAGCGATCACTTCGAAGCCAAGATCCGCCAGGCCTGGGACGCGGGCAGCCTGACGCTGGGCTGGATCTACAACAACCGCAAGGACTACGACGTGCAGTCGTACAACTCCGATGGCTCGGTGTCGTGGGACCTGCACGAACGCATCACCGGCAACCCCGAGGTGGACGCCGAGCACTACAGCGAGTGGCAGAACGGCCGCCGCGATTCATTGCTCAGCCTGCATGGCGATTTCCTGTTCAACGATGCGATCGGCTTCACCTTCACCGGCTACTACGAGAACAAGCACGGCTATGGCGTTGGCGGAACTCCGCCGAGCACGGCGACGGGTCTGTACAACGACGCCATCGCCGGCACGCCAGGGCGCACCGATATCGCCATCAACGATCCACAGATTGTGGATGCCGCTGGCAACGTGACCAGCATCGGTGCGATGACACGGCGCGAGGAAATCATGGGCGGCGACCGCTATGGCGCGACCACAGCGGTGTCGTGGGAAACCGAGCACAACAAGCTCGAAGTCGGTGCCTGGTACGAGAACTACGATTTCGATCAGGTGCGCCCGTTGTACAACCTGGACCCGGCCACCGGTGCGTTGCTGAAAAGCGCCTTGCCGATCGTCATCTACTACGACAACCACTTCTCCACCGAAGTGAAGCAGCTCTACATCAAGGACACACTGCGCCTGCTCGATGACCGGCTCACGCTGGAACTCGGCGCCAAGGGGCTGGATGTCAAACGCGACTACAACGGCATCGCCAATCTCGACGATTTCAATGTCGGCGTGCGTCGCGATGTCACCATCAAGAACAGCGACTGGTTCCAGCCGCAGGTGGGTGCCAGTTTCCAGCTGGCCGATGGCGTGCAGGTGTTCGCCAACTATGCGGAGAACTTCAGCTCCGCACCGCGGCTGGCACTGACCTCGGGCGCGTTCAATCCGGATATCGCGCCGGAAGAATCCACCAACATCGACATCGGCATTCGCGCCGAATCCAGCCAGTGGAGCGGTTACATCGCCGCCTACAAGATCGATTACGAAAACCGCATCATCGCGTTGACCGACCCGGACCCGTTGGTGGTGGCGCCCACGGTGTACGCCAACGTCGGCGACGTGCAGACCTATGGCGCAGAAGTCTCGGGCATGTGGAAGCCGGCGCCGGGCTGGCGGCTGGGCGCCTCGCTGACTTGGAACAAATCCGAATTCCAGGACAACTATTTCGGCCCGGTCAGCGGCAGCCTGGTGCAGGTGGAAGGCAATGAAGTGCCGGATTCGCCGAAGGTGATGTTCAGCGTCAACGGCGGCTGGGAGGGCGAGGATTTCTTCGCCAACCTGGATACCAAATACACCGGCAAGCGCTACGGCGACACGCTCAATACCGATCAGGTGGATGCCACCTTCATCGTCAATGGCAGTGTCGGCTATCAGGGCGGCAGTGACGGGTTTCTGGCCGGCGGCCGGCTGCAACTGTCGGTTTACAACCTGTTCGACAAGGACGACGCGATCGGTGCGGTGTTCCCGAATGAAAGTTCCGGCTCGTATCAGCTGATTGCACCACGGCAGGTGTTTGCGAGTCTTTCGTACAAATTTTGACGGCGCCAACGCGGCCGGCCGTGTTGCCGGCCGCGTGTGTGAGCGGTGCTGCAGGGTGCGCGCGGTTGCCGCAGGCACAGCGCACGGTAGTTGGTCGCGTCCGGTCCATGACATGCAGGGGAACACGCGTTGATGCAAGGCAAACACACTGGGGCAATGACACGCCGGCAGCTGCTGGCACGGATCGGCATGACCGCGGGCGGCGCGATGATGTACCAGGCGATGAGCAGCCTGGGCATGGCGGCCGAATCCACCTTTACCGGGCCGCTGCAGCTCGATGGCGACGCCAAGGGGGCATCGGTGCTGATTCTCGGTGCCGGCCTGGCCGGCATGACGGCGGCGTTCGAATTGCGCAAGGCCGGGTACCGCGTACAGGTGCTGGAATACAACGACCGCCCGGGCGGCCGGAACTGGACATTGCGCGGCGGCGACCGTTACACCGAACTCGGTGGCGCGGCGCAGCACTGCCAGTTCGATGAGGGCCATTACCTCAATCCCGGGCCCTGGCGGATCCCGCATCACCACCGCGCGGTGCTGAGTTACTGCAAGCAGTTCGGCGTGGCGCTGGAGGCGTTCAATCAGGTCAACTACAACGCCTTGCTGCACAGCCAGCACGGCTTCGATGGCAAGCCGCAGCGCTTCCGCGCCATCGATGCGGACTACAAGGGCCATGTCTCCGAACTGCTGGCCAAGTGCACCCAGCAACACGCACTGGACAGCCTGGTGAGCACCGAGGATCAGCAGATCCTGCTCGAATCGCTGCGCACCTGGGGCGCGCTCGACAAACGCTTTGGCTACGTCAAGGGCAAGGACAGCAGCGAGCGCCGCGGCTTTGCGCGCTACCCGGGTGGCGGTTTGTCCGGCAAGCCGGAGTTTTCCGATCCCTTCAGCGTGCAGGACGTGCTGCGGTCACGGCTGTGGACCACGCTGGCGGCCGGGAATAACTACGAAATGCAGACCACCATGTTTCAGCCGGTGGGCGGCATGGACCAGATCGGCAAGGCGTTTGCCCGCCAGCTCGGCAATGCCATCACCTATAACGCCAAGGTCACCAAGATTGATCAGGACGGCAGCGGCGTGCGCGTGTCCTGGCAGGATGCCGCGCGCGGTGGCGCCGAACAGGTGGCCAGTGCCGACTGGTGCATCTGCACGATTCCCCTCTCGGTCTTGAGCCGCATCCCGGTCACCGCCAGCGATGCGATGACCACGGCGATCGGCAAGGTGCCGTATGCGGCGTCTGTGAAGGTGGGGCTGCAGTTCAAGCGCCGCTTCTGGGAAGAGGACGAGGCGATCTACGGCGGCATCAGCTACACCGATCTGCCGATCACGCTGATCAGCTATCCCAGTACCGGCTATCACAGCCCCGGCAAGGGTGTGTTGCTGGGCGCCTACGTCTGGGGTCTGGACGCCTACCAGTTCACCTCGATGTCCCCGGAGCAGCGTGTGCGCAAGGCGGTCGAATACGGCACGCAATTGCATCCGCAATATCCACGCGAATTCGAAACCGGCATTGCAGTGGGCTGGCATCGTGTGCCGTTCACGCATGGGTGCTTTGGCATGTGGAGCGAGGCCGCACGCGCCGAGCACTACGCGCCGCTGTGCCAGATCGATGGCCGCCTGGCGCTGGCCGGCGAGCACGTGTCTTACATCCCGGCCTGGCAGGAGGGCGCGATCTTGTCCGCGCACGACGTGGTCGGCCGCCTGCATCGCAATGTGCTTGCCCAAGGAGCTCGCGCATGACGCTGTTCCCCCGTGTGTTCGCTGCGGCAGCGGTGCTGTGCATCGGTGCATTGCTGCTGCCGCCTGGCCTGCACGATGCACGCGCGCAGAGTTCCGATGCCACCGCGTTGTATCCGCAGAAAGGCTTTGCCACCGCCTCCGGCCAGCATGTCTACCAGGCCGTGTGCCAGGGCTGTCACATGCCCAGCGGCACTGGGGCGCAGGGGGCGGGCGAATATCCGGCGCTGGCCGGCAACCCCAAACTCGCCGCCGCGCCGTACGTCACCATGATGGTGCTCGACGGCCACGCCGGCATGCCGGGTTTCGGTGACATGCTCACCGACCGCCAGGTGGCCGAAGTGGTGAGCTATGTGCGCACTCATTTCGGTAATGACCACGCCGAAGTGGTTACTGTCGACGACGTCAAACTGCTGCGCCACTGACCGTTTCCTCATGCAAGGAGTTGCCATGTTCCGTCCCGCCATTATTGCCGCCACTGCCGCCGTGCTGTTGTGTGGAAGTGTTGCCGCCGCACAGGCCGCCGCACAGGCCGCCGAGGTGATCCGCCACAAGATTCCCAATAGCGATTTCCCGATTGCCGCGGCCGTGGAGGTACCGGCCGGCAAGGCCACCGTGTATGTCAGCGGCAAGGTGCCGGCGGTGGTGGATACCACAGCGCCGAAGGGCTCGGCCGCCGCCTACGGCGATACCAAGGCGCAGACCATCAGCGTGCTTGCGCAGATCAAGCAGCAGCTGGAATCGCTGGGCCTGGGGATGGGCGATGTGGTGAAGATGCAGGTGTTTCTGGTCGGCGATCCGGCCATGGACGGCAAGATGGATTTCAACGGATTCATGGAGGGCTACCGGCAGTATTTCGGCACCAAGGAACAGCCCAATCTGCCGGCGCGCTCGGCGTTTCAGATCGCCGCACTGGGCAACCCGTTGTACCGGGTAGAGATCGAAGTGGTTGCCGTGCGTCCTTGAGTTCGTCTTCGTCGCCTTGCTGGAGGTTCACCATGCATACCGCCCTGTCGCGCCGCAGGTTTCTGCGTGATTCCGCCCTGTTTGCCGGTGCCGCCGGGAGCGCCCTGCCGCTGCTGGCCAGCGCCGCCGAACGCTCGGCCGCCATCGTGCCTGCCACAGCGGGCGCAATGGCGCCGGTGATGATCGGCTCCAACGAGTTTCCCGATGGCCCGTGTGCCGCGGCGATCAAGGCAATCACCCAGATTGCGCCGCAGGGTGGGCGGTATCTGCGTGAGCTGCAGATGGAGCTGATGACCACCCTGGCCGCTGAGCTCAAGCTGCCGGTGAACCACCTGATGGCCTATGCCGGTTCCACCGAGCCGCTGGACTACACGATGCTGGCCTTCACCTCGCCCAGTGCCGCGCTGGTCACCGCCGATCCCACCTACGAATCCGGCTGGCGCGCTGCGTCCCGCAACGGCGCCAAGCTGGTCAAGGTGCCGTTGCGCAAGGACTTCTCGCACGACGTGCAGGCGATGTGCGCAGCCGACGCCAATGCCGGTGTCATCTACATCTGCAATCCCAATAATCCCACCGGCTCGGTGACTGCGCGCAAGGATCTGGACTACGCGCTGGCGCACAAGCCCAAGGGCAGCATTTTGGTGGTGGACGAGGCCTACATCCATTTCGCGCAGAGCACCCGCAGCGTGGTGGACATGGTGGCCGCGGGAGAAGACGTGGTGGTACTGCGCACCTTCTCCAAGCTCTACGGCATGGCCGGCATCCGCCTGGGCTATGCGGCAGCACGCCCGGACCTGCTGGCCAAGCTGATGTTCTACAGCGTCAACAGCCTGCCGGTGACCGCGGCCGCAGCGGGCCTGGCCAGCCTGCGCGATGCCACGCTGGTGCCGCAACGGCGCGCACGCACTGCGGCCACCCGCACCGATGTCATCGACTTCCTCACCAAACAGGGCTATGCCTGCACCGCCTCGGAAAGCAACTGCTTCATGGTCGATGTAAAACAGCCTGCGGCCGGCTTCAAGGACGCAATGGCCACCTTCGGTGTATTTATCGGCCGCAGCTGGCCCGTGTGGCCCACCTGGTCGCGGATCACGGTGGGCACGCCCGAGGAGATGGCGCGCTTCAAGCAGGCCTTCGTGCAGGTCATGGCCGGAAAACGTGGCCCATTGCCGCTGCCCGACGCCACCGCAAGCGCGCAGGCGCCGATGGATGCCTTCTTCCGCTACGCCTAGCGCAGGGCGCCGCGTGCGACAAAAACATCGGGCAGGGGTTGTCTGCCGCCTGCCTGCTCGCGGTACTCTGACGGCGCCGACGCATGCGCGCCGCGTCAGGCATCCGGCACCGGCATCTACGTGGCCGGGCAGCGCGCAACCCTTTTCGCAGGAGTGTGTCCTTGAAGCTGCTTTCGACCATTGCCGTGCTTGCGCTGGTGTCATTGGCACCATCAGCGTGGGCGAAGACCTGTGCGGTGACCATCACCGGTACCGACCAGATGAAATTCGACCAGAGCGCGATCACGATCGCTCCCGATTGCACCGAAGTCGCCGTGACGCTCAAGCACTCCGGAAAACTTGCCGCCACGGTGATGGGGCACAACTGGGTGCTGACCAAGAGCGATGACTTCCAGGCCGTGGCCAACGCCGGCGTGCGCTCCACCATCGCCGACAGCTACCTGCCCAAGGCCGACCCGCGCGTGATCGCGCACACCAAGGTGATCGGCGCTGGCGAAACCGCCACGGTGACCTTCCCGACCAGCAAGTTGAGCAAGGGCGGCGCGTATACGTTTTTCTGCTCGTTCCCCGGCCACTGGGCCATGATGAAGGGCACGCTGCGCTTCGGGTGATGCAGCGCACGCGCTGCATCGCTCTACGCCTATCGCGCATCCAGCCACGGCTGTGGTGCGTGGCTGAAGTCAGGGCGTGTTTGGCCCTGCCGGTGGGTCCATCTCGCGCAACAGGCCGCGCTGCAGGGCCTGCGCCAGTGCACCTTCGCGGCTGCGTGCATCGAGCTTGCGGTACACGTTCTTCAAGTGAAATTTGACGGTGTTTTCCGACAGATGCAGGCAGCGTGCGATCTGCTTGTTGGAATAGCCGCGCGCCAGTTGCGCAAGCACTTCCAGTTCGCGTTCGCTAAACAGATCGTTGGCCGGGTCGTCGTCGCCACTGAGCCTGTCCAGCAAGGCCTGGATGGTGAGCGCGCGGGTGGTGCCGCCCACGGTCTGCGGGTCGTGCTGGCGTAGCGAGCGCAGCATCGCTTTTGCCGGCAGCCCCAGTTCTGCAATGGCTTGCCAGCTGCGGGTCAGCGCAACGTGATCCAGCGCGCTGTACAGATACGGCAATGCCGCAGCCAGTTCGCCGCGCTGTTGCAGCACCAGGGCGATGCGTGCGCGCGTGCGTGCCAGGTGGCAGAGGTTGTCGCTGGCAAGGCAGGCCTGTTCGATCTGGCCCAGGATGGTCAGCGCCGCGCTGCTGCGGCCGGCCAAACGATGCCAGCGCGCGAGCGCGAATCCCATCGCTGCACGGTCGCGCCAGCGGTGCGGCGAGCGCAGGGTATGCGCCAGCCCGGATTCGCCGCCGGTGCGTGCAATCAGCACATCGATGGCCGCGTTGCCCGGGTGCTCCAGCATCACCATCAAGCGCCAGGCGGCGGCCAGTTCGGACAGGCGCGCGAGCTTGCGCCCGTGGGCGATCTGCTCCACGTGTTCCAGCAAAGCGGCCGCGCTGCGGCCACTGTGATCGCGCAGGCGCTCCAGCCCCAGCGCGGTGTCGTAGCCGGCGGCCAGCACGTCGGTGCTGCCGTCGTGCTGCTCCAGGATGTCCAGCGCCGGATGCAGCAGATCGGCGGCATCGTCGTGGTGCCCGCGTTCGTAATGCAGTTGCGCCAGCAGGCAGTGCGCGGTGGCCTGCAGGACGCGGTCTGGCTGCGGCGCACGCAGGCAGCCGTTCAGTGCCTGCTGATAGCACGCCTCGGCATCGCCCAGCCGGGCGCGATAGAAAAAACTCTGCCCCAGCACCAGCAGCGCATGGCCGGTGCCAAGCTCGCTGCCGCCGCGTCCCATGGCCTCGCGCGCGCCATGCGCATAGCGCTCGGCCAGCGCGAAGCCACCTTGCGCGAGTGCGGTGGTGGCGCAGATGCACAGCAGCATGCCGCGGCCAAGATGGTCGTCTTCGTCCAGCGCGGCCGCCTGGCCCGCGATCTGGGTCAGGCCATGCGGGTTGCCGCAGATTTCATCCAGCCGCTCGCGCAGTGCTGCCACCACCACGGTGTAGTCGCGTTGCAACGGCTCGCGCAGCGCGGCGGGAAAATCGCGGAAGCGCTCCAGCAGCAGCCGGGCATGACTGAACTCGCCCAGTTTCATGTGCAGATGCGCCTGGGTGAGATTCAACGCAGGCGTGTCGCGAATGGTGCGGTGGTCGAAGTGGCGCAGCAGCGCACGCACCTGATGGGTGCCATGGGTGAGCAGCAACTGCCAGGTGCCGGCGCGTGCCACGTAGCTGGCGGCCAGGTCGCCGCATTCGCCGCGCGAGGCGTGGCGGACCGCGTCGGAGAGGTACTGATGTTCGCCAAACCAGCGCGCCGCACGTTGGTGAATCTGCAGCGCGCCGGCGGGATGCTCGCGATCGAGCAACTGCTGCAGGAAATCCGCGAACAACGGGTGGTAACGGAACCATTCGCGCTCGCCATCCAGCGGGATCAGCAAGCCATGGAAATGTTCCAGCCCGGCCAGCAGCCGGCCACTGTCGTCGCGCTGGCGCACCGCATCGGCCAGTGCTGCGTTGACGCGCTCCAGTGGGCTGGTGCGCAGCAGCAGGTCGCGCGTGTCCGCATCCAGGTCGTTGACCACCTGTTCGGCCAGATACGCCGCAATCTGCGCGTTGCGCCCGGAAAACCGCGTGGCCACTTCTTGCTGACGTTGTGCGCCGCCTTCCAGCCACAGCCGGGCCAGATGCAGGGCGACCGGCCAGCCTTCGGTATAGCGGCGTAGTTCGTCCACCACCGGGGCCGCTACCTGCGCGCCCAGCAGCGCCTGTGCTTCGTCCTCGTCCAGCGCCAGTTGGGTACTGCCGACGCGCGTGAGCTGGGCCTGCAATTCCAGCCGCGCCAGTGGCAGGCCGGGAACGCGGCGGGTGGACAACAGCAGGTGCAGGCGGCCACCGGCGTGTTCGATCAGCCGCAACACCAGCTCGTCGATCGCGCTGCCGCCGGGGCGGTCGTAGTCGTCCAGGATCACGCTGATGCGGCGCGGTGCCGCGCGCAGCGCGCGGATCAGCGCATTGAGTGCGTCGCGCGGATCGTGGTCGCGGCCGTGCAGGGCTGGCGCGCACAGGGCAGGGTCCGCACCGGCCCCTTGCAGGGCAAGCGCGAGATGGCCGAGAAAGCGCGCGGGCTCGGCGTCTTCTTCATCCAGCGACAGCCATGCCACGGCGGCCGGCTCGCGCGCCAGCAGCTGCGCGTGCCACTGCGTCAGCAGCGTGCTCTTGCCGAAGCCGGGCGGTGCCAGCAGCAGGGTCAGCGGCCGTGCCTGCGCCTGATCCAGCACGGCCAGCAGGCCGCCACGCACAACCGCGCCGGCACGCGGCAACGGCGGCTCCAGCTTGCTGGCGAGCAGCCAATCGGGAAGGGTGAGGTCGCGCAACGGTGACGGGCGCGGGGTGAGCAACGCAACAGGCTTGAGCATGAGGCGAGGGCGGCCGTGGCAAAGCGTTGGCCGCGTGCCAACCGACACGCCGCGCAACACGATGAAGCAGCGGCGCCGGCGCCGGGATCACCGCGAACGGTGAGATCGGCTGCACTGCGCTGCTTCGTGGGTCCCCACCCATGCCCATCCCTTGGCACCTGTCAGCAAGGTATGACAGCCACAAGACAAAAGCAAAGGTGGGACCAGGTCACAGCCGCGCGCCCGGGCTCAGCGCATGACGTCGGCAAAGGCCTCGCGTGCGGCGGCCAGGGTCGCCTCGATGACGGCCTCGTCGTGGGCGCTGGACACGAAGCCCGCCTCGTAGGCCGACGGCGCCAGATACACGCCCTGCTGCAGCATCGCGTGGAAGAAGCGGTTGAAGGTGGTTACGTCGCAGGCGGTGGCCTGGGCGTAGTTCTCCACGATCTGGTCGGTGAAGAACAGCCCGAACATGCCGCCCACCTGGTTGGTGGTCACCGCCACCCCGGCGGCGCGGGCGGCGTCTTCCAGGCCTTCGCACAACAGGCTGGTGGTCTCGCTGAGGCGGGCGTGGAAGCCGGGTTCCTGCACCAGTTGCAGCATCGCCAGGCCCGCGGCCATTGCCACCGGGTTGCCCGACAAGGTGCCGGCCTGGTAGATCGGGCCGGCCGGGGAGATCTGTTCCATCAGGTCGCGGCGGCCGCCGTAGGCGCCCACCGGCATGCCGCCGCCGATGATCTTGCCGAAGGTGGTCAGGTCCGGGGTCACGCCGTAGTGCGCCTGTGCGCCGCCCAGCGCCACACGGAAGCCGGTCATCACTTCGTCGAAGATCAGCAACGCGCCGTGGCGGGTGCACAGCGTGCGCAGGTGCTGCAGGTAGCCGGCCTGCGGCGGAATGCAGTTGGCATTGCCGACCACCGGCTCGATGATCACCGCCGCCACTTCGGCGCCGATCTCGTCGAACAACGCGGTGGCGCCTTCGAAATCGTTGAAGCTGAGCGTGGCGGTGAGCTCGCTCAGGCCTGCCGGCACGCCTGGCGAGGTGGGCACACCCAGGGTCAGCATGCCGCTGCCGGCCTTGACCAGGAACGAGTCGCCGTGGCCGTGGTAGCAGCCCTCGAACTTGACGATGCGGTTGCGCCCGGTGGCGCCGCGCGCCAGGCGGATCGCCGACAGCGTGGCTTCGGTGCCGGAATTGACCATCCGCACCATTTCGCAGGACGGCACCAGCCGGGTGATGGTTTCGGCCATGGTCACCTCGGCCTCGCAGGGGGCGCCGAAGGACAGGCCATCGCGGATGGCGCGTTCCACCGCTTCGCGCACGGCCGGGTGGTTGTGGCCGGCAATCATCGGCCCCCACGAACCCACGTAGTCGATATAGCGGTTGCCATCCACGTCGAACAGGTACGCACCGTCGGCACGCGCGACGAAGAACGGCTCGCCGCCCACCGACTTGAACGCACGCACCGGCGAGTTGACGCCGCCGGGCATCAGGTTCTGCGCCTGGGAAAACAGGGCGTGGGAGCGGGAGTGGTTCATGAGCGCAGATCCTTGAGTGGTGCCGGTGGGGGCGTCGGCACCCGGAGCGGGGCGACGCGCCGGCCATTGTCAGGCTTCGGCCGCCCGCCGCCTACCCACCAAGGCCATCCCTACCCGTTGCGGCCAAATTTCCGGGCAGGTGCGCTGCCTATTATCGAATGCGACAGCGGCCGCGACGTTTGGGCATGAGCTGATGGCGGCAGGTCATTGGCGAGCGGTCCACGTCTTCACACAGTGTTTCTGGCAACGCCGCGTCCGGCGTTGTCACGTTGGTCGCCTTGCGACCGTTTCAGACCCCGGGGAGAGAGCATGAACCGTAGTATCCAGAGACGTGCCTTGGCAGTGGCACTGCTCGTTGCACTCGGCGCCGCGCAAGCGCAGTCCACCACCGGTAGCATCGTCGGCAGTGTCGGCGAAGGTGTCGGCACCACCGTACTGGTCGAAAACAACAGCGGCTTCAGCCGCGAAGTGCCGGTAGACGCGCGCGGCCGCTACGCCGCCGGCAATCTGCCGCTGGGTACCTACAAGGTCACCGTCAAGCGCGATGGCGCGGTGGTGGAAACGCGCGAGAACGTGGGCATCACTGTGGGCGCCAATACCGATGTGTCGTTTGCTGCCGCGGGGAGCGGCGTGCAGACGCTGGATAGCGTCACCGTCAACGCCGCCAGCCTGGCCACCATCGATGTCAGCAGCGTGGACACCCGCACCGTGGTCACCTCCGAACAGCTGGCGCAGCTGCCGCTGGGGCGCACCGCCGAAGCCATCGCGCTGCTGGCGCCGGGTGTGGTGGTCAACAGCGGCGGCTTCGACAACGGCCCGCTCGGCGGCTTGCTGCCCAGCTTCGGTGGCTCGGCCGCCAGCGAGAACGCCTATTACCTCAACGGCTTCAACACCACCGCCATCAGCAACAACCTGGGCGGCCTGACCCTGCCTTACGGCGCCATCGACCAGCAGGAAATCTTCACCGGCGGCTACGGCGCGCAGTTCGGCCGCTCCAACGGCGGCGTGATCAACCAGATCGGCAAACGCGGCACCAACGAGTGGAAGTTTGGCGCCGCGGTGATCTGGGAACCCAACGGCCTGCGCACCAACCAGCGCGACATCTATTGGCGCCCGGATGCACAGGCCAGCACCGTCAACAATGCCGCATACCGCTATGCGCGCGCGGCCAACGGCCTGTACCAGCCCTCCAGCGAAGCCGAAGCCAACCAGACCACCTACAGCGCCTATGTCGGTGGCCCGATCATCCAGGACAAGCTGTTCTTCTTCCTGGCCGCCGAGCAGGTGGATTCCGACGGCACCCGCACCGCGACCAACCGCGACTCGGACAACGGCCGCACCGGCGGCCTGACCGACTACGACTACAAGCAGAAGCGCTGGTACGCCAAGGTGGACTGGAACATCACCGACAACCACCTGATCGAGGTGACCGGTGCCAGCGATGAAGCCGAAACCAACGGCGCCATCTACCGCTACGACTATCTGGCGCGCGAACGCGGCAGCTATATCACCGACGACGCCACCTGGAAAACCGGCCCGACGCTGTTCACCGGCAAGTACACCGGCTACATCGGCGACAACCTCACCGTGACTGCGCTGTACGGCAAGATGAAAACGCCTGATGAGCTGACTCAATACAACTATAACGCTGCGGATGGCCCGTTCATCGATAGCACCGCGTTGCAAAATCCTGCCTATACGGGCGGTACGCCCATAGAAGGACGTCAGCCGGTAAATACCGCTATCACTTCGCCTGACCGTGCCTACAAGAAGGACAATCAGCGTCTGAACCTTGAGTGGCGCATCGGCCATCACACGCTCAACTTCGGTATCGACAACCAGAAATCCGAAGGCATCGACGTTGGCTCGCAATTACGTGGTCCCGGGTATTCGTGGACATATGGTCAGACGAACGATCCCTATGGCCTACAGAATGGTGGATTGATTAGCCAATCGGCCAACGAAGCCGGCGGCATCGGCGCGCCGAGCCCGGGCCTGGTCGATCCGGTCAATGGGGCCAGCGGCTACTACGTGGTACGCAACATCAACACCAGCCTGTATTCGTATGAGGCCAAGCAGCGCGCCTACTACATCGAAGACAAGTGGCAGGTTACCGACAACCTGCTGCTGAGCCTGGGCCTGCGCAAGGACGAGTTCACCAACTACACCCCGTTCGGCGACCCCTATATCGAAGTCGACAACGCCTGGGCGCCGCGGCTGGGTTTCAGCTGGGACGTCAACGGCGATTCCAGCCTGAAGGTGTTCGGCAACATCGGCCGTTACTACCTGGGTCTGCCGTTGTCGGCGGTGAGCCTGTTCACGCCGGCCACCACCACCGACACCTACTACACCTACAGCGGCATCAACGCCGATGGCACGCCGGTGCTGGCGCAGCAGCTGGGGTCGGCGGTCTCGGCCAATTCGCGTTTCGGCCGCATCGCCGATGTGCGTACCGCGGTGGTCAAGGACATCGAGGGCGAAAACCAGGACGAAATCATCCTGGGCCTGACCAAACAGCTGGACAGTGGTTGGGTGTTCGGCGTGCGCGGCACGCACCGCCGCCTCAATGCCGGCATCGACGACCAGAACTACGACGTCTCCAACACCGCGCTGATCGATGCCGCCGCCGCACAGGGCGTGACCATCGACTTCTCGCAGGTGGCTGGCGCCTCGCTGATCAACCCGGGCCAGACCAACAAGTGGGGCGTGATCGGCACCGATGGCCAGTTCCATGAAATCTCGGTCAGCCGCGAAGCAGCCGGGTTCCCGAAGTTCAAGCGCAACTATTCGGCAGTGGAGTTCAACCTGGAGCGCCCGTTCGACGGCAAGTGGTACGCCAAGGTCAACTACGTGTGGTCGCATAGCTATGGCACCACCGAAGGCCAGGTGCGTTCGGACCTGTGGCGCACCGGCGGCGCGTTGGGCAGCTACCAGGGCCAGGCCTCGGTCTCGACCACGCAGAGCTGGGACCACGCGGCGTTGATGGAGCACTTCAATGGCGATCAGTCCAACGATCACCGCCACCAGTTGAAGCTGTTCGGCTTCTATCAGTTCACTCCGCAATGGGGCGCGTCGGCCAACTTCAGCCTGATCTCGGGCGCACCGCACAACTGCCTGGGTAATTACTACGGCACCGAGTACAGCGGTCGCGATCCGGCCGGTTACGGCGGCAGCGCGATCACCGGTGGGCCGTATCACTACTGCTACAACCCGGAAACAGGCACCGGCAGTGCATCGCCGCCGGGCTCGCAGGGCCGCCTGGGCTGGATCGCCCAGCTCGACATGGGCGTGACCTACAAGCCGGCCTTCGCCGACGGCAAGCTGGCGCTGCGCTTCGATGTGTTCAACATCACCAACGAGCAGACCGCGACCAACATCTACCCGTTCTCGCAGTTGCCCGACAACACCACCAATCCCCTGTGGGACCAGGTAGTGGCCTACCAGGCGCCGCGCTCGGGCCGGGTGACGCTGAGCTACGACTTCTAATTGCGTTAGGCGACGGAGGCAAAACCGGCAGCGACGGGTGATGGCACGCGTCGCTGTTTTTTTTCGGGTTATGGGGCTCTGACCAGCTTCAATCGTCTGAATAAGACACGCGACGCGCGTGAATTTTTTTACCGGGTCACGAACGTTCTGGGTCGGCGAGGGCAGCGCGTCCTCGGCCCACTGCGCTGTTGCCTGCATCTATTTGACGCGACGACTCGATCATTCGCTTGTGTCGAGTGGGGTGGATGATGCGGATAGATCACTTGCAGAGCGGTTGATCTGCGGTTTGGCTGCAGGGCCCTTGCCCGCCTACCATCGCGGGACACGGCGCAAGTACGTCCATGTAGCCTCTTACGCGGCATCCATGCCGCGTAAGGTCCCGCGACGGTAGGCGGGCAAGGACCAGTCGAGATGGTCGGTATGCATGGTTGCAAGCAGGACATGACGCGCTTTAGTTCGTCAGCTAGCGTGTTCTGCGAACCATGCCAGCAAGCCTACGCAACTTACGCAACTTGCGAGGCAGCCAGCTTTTGATCCGGCTACCGACCAACGTCCTGGTGCGGTGTCCTCGCCGATTGCGGGACCCTTTGCCGGCATGGATGCCGCGGATTCACGGCGTGTCCCGCGAGCGGCGAGGGCACCGCGCACGCGACGCATCTAGCGTTTCAAGCCAAGCACTGCGGCGAAAGAGATCTTGCTGTCTTGAAACAGATGACACCGCTGAGATAAAAATCTCAGCGCTTCACACTCGTCGCGCTACTGCGCAAACCCTGCGCGATACGCCTGCACTGCGGCGACCGGGTCCGCCGCCGCATACACGCCGCTGACCACCGCAATCAAGTCGGCGCCCGCGGTCACCAGCTCGGGCACATGCGACGGCGTGATGCCGCCGATCGCCACACGTGGCAGTCCCAACGCAGCGGCCTCGTGCAGCAACGCAGGCGTGGCACGGCGCGTGGTCACCTTGGTGGTGGTGGGGAAGAACGCCCCAAACGCCACATAATTCGCACCCGCCGCCGCCGCTGCGCGCGCGCGTTCGATCTCGTCGTAGCACGACACCCCGATGATGGCCGAGGCACCCAGCAACGCGCGCGCTGCCGCCACCTCGCCATCGTCTTCACCCAGGTGCACACCGTCCGCACCCACCTGCTGCGCAAGCGCCGCGTCGTCGTTGATGATCAATGGCACGCCCTGCGCGGTGCATGCCGCGCGCAGGGCGGTGGCCTGGGCCAGGCGCAGTGCTGCATCGGCCTGCTTGTTGCGGTATTGCAACCAGGTGATGTGTGGCAGCAGCGGCAACGTGCGCGCAAGCAACTGCGCGGTGTCGCGGGTGTCGGGGGTGATCAGGTAGACGCCGCGGGCGTTTTGAAGGGTCGGCATGGCAGCGCTTCCGAAAGCGGTGGGTGGGATGGGACAATGCAGCCCCACCGTTGCGTGACCGCGATTATCCGATGAGCGAGACATCCACGACCACCTACCGCACCTGGATGTGCGTCGTCTGCGGGTTTCTCTACCACGAGGCCGACGGCATTCCCGAAGAAGGCATCGCACCGGGCACCCGCTGGGAAGACGTGCCCGACAGCTGGACCTGCCCGGACTGCGGCGTCACCAAGGACGATTTCGAGATGGTGGAGATCGACTGAGCCTGCGCGCGCAGCGCCGCAACGCGTCTGCGCAACCGGCCTGATGCTGCCTGCGGTGCCCTGCAGCGCTGAGCAGCGCGTAGTGCGCAGTGCGTACCTAGTGCGCGCGTGAGCGCTGGCTGTTCAATTCAACCAGGTGCTCATGCAGGCTTGCGGCGTCCTGCGCACTGGGGTGCAGCTGCAGGTAACGCGCCAGGTCGTGGCGGGCGCCGCTGCGGTGCCCGAGGTGCAGATACGCCATGCCGCGATCGCGCAGCGCTTCGGGCTGGTCCGGCACCAGCTTGAGAATGCGGTCGGCGCTGCGGGCGGCGCGGTCCCAATGCTCGGCATCGGCGTAGACGCCATGCAGGTTGCGCAGGATGCGAATCAGGATCGCCCGGTGCGGCGCCGGGTCCAGGATTTGCGCCAGTGCGCGGTCGTCGGGGATTTCCCCGCCCAGATGCGGGCGCGCGCGTTCGCGCAGCTCGTCCACGCCCAGCGGGCGGCCGCCGTTGAACGGGTCCATCACCAGCACCCCGTCGTCTACCGGCAGGCGCACCAGGAAGTGCCCTGGGAACGACACCCCGGCCAACGGAATGCCCAGCCGGCGCGCGACTTCGATCTGCACCATCGCCAGCGAAATCGGGTTGCCCAGCCGGCGCTCGAACACTTCGTTGAGGTAGCTGTTGCGCGGGTCGTAGTACTCGTCGTGGTTACCCGAGTAGCCCAGCTCGTCGAACAGATAGCGGTTCACCGCGGCCATCTTCAGCGGCCACAGATCGATTGCGTCGACCTCGCGCCGCAAGTGCTCCACATGGCTTTGCACGAGCGTGTCATACAGCTCGGCGTCGAGCTGCGGATACTCGTCGCGCGCGATCAGCAGCGCGGTGGACATCAGCGGCACCGCGTCGTCGTCCAGGCTGGCGAGCGCGGTCCAATGGGGAAGTGGGAGCATGTCGACCATGGCGACAAGAGTGTCGGCAAGCGGCGCGGGGTTCAAGTCCGGCACTTCCTGACAGGAGACACCACATCGCTGTGAATCACTTCAGCTTGGGAATATCCGGGCTGAAAGTAAGCTCGGCCCCGTCACGCAGGTCGAGCTTGGCGGCCTGGCCGGCGTTGAGCTCGAGCACGTAGCGCGCCGGTTGCTTGCTGGGGTAGGGCGGGCAGGCATCGCCGGCCGAGCACGGCGGCACGTCGCGCTGTTGCGACACCAGCCGGCGCTGGTTGTCGAAATACAGGATGTCCAGCGCGATCTTGGTGTTCTTCATCCAGTACGCCTGCGGCGTCTGGCTGTCGTGGATGAACAGCATGCCGTGGTCTTCCGGCATGGCATCGCGGAACATCAGCCCTTGCGCACGGTCGGCATCGTTTTGCGCCAGTTCCACGCTGTAGCGGGTGCCGGCCAGCTCCACCCAGGAACTGCCGGCACTGGCGCAACCGCTGAGCGCCAACAACAGGGCCAGGCCAAACAGATGGAAAACACGCATGGGCGATGCACCGCTGGAGGGGAGGGCGCACCTTCTGCCAAGCGCCAGCGTGCGTCAAGCCGGTTCGGCCATCGCACGGCTGTGGCCGCAGCCTGTGGTGTGCCCAGGCTGCGGCCGCATGCGGGCGTGCTTACAGCACGCGCGGTGGCTCGCCGCCGACGATCACCACGTCGGCCGGGCGGCGCGCGAACAGACCCACGCAGACCACGCCGGGAATCTGATTCAAGTTCCGCTCCAGCGCCACCGGGTCGGTGATGTGCAGGTTGTGCACATCCAGCACCACGTTGCCGTTGTCGGTGACCACGCCGTCACGCCAGACCGGCTGCCCGCCAGTGAGCGCCAGGATCTGCCGGGCCACCAGGCTGCGCGCCATGGGGATCACCTCCACCGGCAGCGGGAAGTTGCCCAACACCGGCACCTGCTTGCTCGGGTCGACGATGCAGATGAAGCGCTCGCTCGCCTCGGCGATGATCTTCTCGCGCGTGAGCGCCGCGCCGCCGCCCTTGATCAGGCAGCGGTTCGGGTCGCACTCGTCGGCGCCATCCACATACAGCGACAGCGTGCCGGTGTGGTTGAGGTCCAGCACCTCGATGCCGTGCTGGCGCAGCCGCGCGGTGCTCTGTTCCGAGCTGGACACCGCACCCTTGATGCGATGGCCGATGCGGCCGAGTGCGTCGATGAAATACGCCACCGTCGAGCCGGTGCCGACCCCGACGATCATGCCGTCTTCCACGTAATCGATCGCCTTCTCGGCGGCCAGGCGTTTTGCTTCGGACATGGGTAAGAGCTCGGGATTAGGGAGTGGGGATTTGGGATTCGTCAGAGCGGGTCATACGGGGCGGTGATGGGCCAATCCCCACTGCCCACTCCCGAATCACGGCGATTCCATCGCCAGCAGCAACTTCCACTGCGCTGCGGTCACCGGCAGGATGGAGAGGCGGTTGCCGCGTGCGATCAGCGGGAAGCCGTCGCCCAGGGCATCGGCGTGCTGCTTGATCTCGTCCAGCGCGATGGTGCGTTTGAGTTTGCGCTCGAACGCCACGTCCACCAGCGTCCAGCGCGGGTCTTCGCGCTTGGCTTTGGGGTCGTGATAGTCGGATGTCGGATCGAACTGGGTCTCGTCCGGGTAGGCGGTGCTGGCCACCTTGGCGATGCCGACAATGCCAGGCACCTTGCAATTGGAGTGGTAGAAGAACACCCCATCGCCCACCTGCATGCCATCGCGCATGAAGTTGCGCGCCTGGTAGTTACGCACGCCGTTCCACGGTTCGGTGCCAACGCGTTCCAGGTCATCGATGGAAAACGTGTCCGGCTCGGACTTCATCAGCCAATAGCGCTTGCGGGCAGTCATGCGGGAACGGTGTCGTCTTTCAGGAAGGTGGCGTGTTCGGTGCAGATGGCATCCACCGGCACGTCCCAGGCGGCGACGGGCAAGGCGGGAACCTGCTGCGCGGCAAAGCCCACGCCGACCAGCCAGGGCGGCGGCGCCTGGCGATGCCGGAACGCGAAGCTGCGATCATACCAGCCGCCTCCCATGCCCAAGCGCCCGCAGGCGGCGTCGAAGCCAGTCAACGGCGTCACCACCAGGTCCATGTCTTCCGGGCCCAGCGTGTCGGCACGGTCCACGTCTGGCTCGGGGATGCCATAGCGGTTGCTGACCAGGCCCTGGCCCGGCTTCCACGGTGCAAAGCGCAGCACGCGCCCGTCCAGCACCGGCAGGCAATAGCGCACACCTGGTGGCAGGCTCAGTTGCCAGCGGTGCAGCGCGATCTCGCCATCCATCGCCCAGTAGCCGGCCACCGCGCCCTGCTGCGGTGCAAACGGCAGCGCCAGCAAGCGCTCGGCCAGCGCGTCGGCGGCGGCGAGGCGTTGCGCAGCGGGCAGGCTGCGCCGCGCGGCACGTAACTGCTGACGCAGCGCATCTCGGTCGTCGGACATCGGGATCTCGGCGCAAAGGGAAGCGGCATTGTCGGCCGCGGGCGCGCGCATGCCTAGCTGCGCGGTGTTGATGCGTGGATGACTGATCGCAACGTGCCGCGTGGAGGGTGCGGTCGGCGTTCGCACCCGGTTGCGGGAGTGCGAGGCGGCGCAGGCCAAGTGACTCGCGGGAGCGCATTGAACACCAATGAGTGCGTCACCACATCGCGGAGTGCGTGCGCACGTGACATTGGACAACGCACAAAAAGAAACGGCGCCCTAGGGCGCCGCTTCAGAAAAATTGCATTCTCCGCCATGACGATGTGTGCGAAACGACCTTGAACCCGGGGTTCAAGTGGGGACGTTGTGAGGCCATCGGGCTTCCCGCTACAAGGCGGACTTGCACACCCGGCTTCGTCGCGCCCCCGTGGTCGTAATTAAGGGACAAGGCGAATGTTTTGCACACCGTCGTTCACAGCAGAGAACGCAGGTGAATTATAGACCTCCGCGCCCCGATGGCTAGCCCATTCGTCGGTAATGCGTTCCTGGAGATTCATATTTGCGATGACAGTGCGTATTGCACTTCAACGCGGTGTATCGATCACGCCATCTAGACGCCGATTCATGCTGTCCAGCATGTTGGCGAGCTCGCGTTCGTACACGGCCTGCTGCTCGCGCAACTGCTGCAACTCATGCGCCAGATTCAACGCGGCCAGCACCGCGACCCGATCCACCGCCGCCATGCGGTTGCTGCCGCGGATCTCGCGCATGCGCAGATCCAGCAGGCGCGCGGCGGCGGTGAGGCTCTCGCGTTCCTCGGCGGTGACTCCCACCGTGTATTCACGATCCAGAATACGGACGCTGACCGGCTCGTTGCTCACGTGTGCTGCTCCAGTGACTTCAATCGCACGATCATGGCTTCCACGCGCGAGCGTGCCTGTTCGTTCTTGGTCAGCAGCTGCGCGCGCTCGCCGATCAACTGTTCCTGTTGGTGGCGCAGGCTGCGGTTTTCGTCGGTGAGCCGCTGGGTGCGCTCCACCAACGCCTCCACACGGGCGGCGAGTGCGCGGAGCTGGGCGAGGGCGGCGGCGTTGTCCATCCGCCCACGATAGGGGCGCGTGCGCGCGCCGGTCAAGCGCCTGCATGCGCCGGCCGTAAACGCCGCAATCGCAGCCGCCGCAAGGGCTGGCACTGCGTTGACGGCTCATCGGGCGCACCGCGTGGAACGCGGCAACATGGTAGTGGGGCGAGCGGCGGGTGCCTTGGTACACTGGGCAGTCATATCGCCGGCCCCGGGCCGGCATCTTTTCGACTCAGCCTGGATGACCTGATGGATCTGCCCGATGTAGCCGCTGTGCAACACGAAAGTCGCCAGTTGGACCTGGCTTCCTCCGCGGCGGAACTGCATGGCGGCCTGTGCGGCTGGCTGTCCGGCGGCGGTGCCGACAGTGCCGACTGGCTGGCGCGCATCCTGGCCGACACCGCGCAGGTGGCCCCCGCGCAGGGCGGCGCCCTGGACCAGATGCGGCAGGCCACCGTGGCGCAGCTGGAAGACCGCGACTTTGCCTTCGAACTGCTGCTGACCGAAGACGGCGCGCCGCTGCCGGCACGCACGGATGCGCTGTTCGACTGGTGCCGCGCGTTTCTGGGCGGGTTTGGCCTGGCGGCGCAGCAGCGCCCGGCACTGTCCGAAGAAGGCGAAGAAGCGCTGCAGGATCTGGCCCGGCTCGCGCAGGCGTCCAGCGACGACTTCGATACCGCCGAGGAAGACGACACCGCCCTGGCCGAGATCGAGGAATTTGTGCGCGTGGCGGTGCTGTTGCTGCATGGCGACTGCGTAATGGGGCCGCGCTTTCGCCAACGCCTGAACTGACCGCCGCACGATATGAAGAAGCTCACCGGCATTGGCGCGGCCGAGTACGCGCGACGACGCAAGCAGCTCATGCAGATGGCCGGCGAGCAGGCCATCCTGATCCTGCCGGCGGCACCGGAGCGGGTGCGCAGCCACGACACCCATTACCCGTACCGGCAGGATTCGGATTTCTGGTACCTGAGCGGGTTTCCGGAACCGGAGGCGGTGCTGGTGCTGGTGCCGGGGCGCAAGCACGGTGAAGCAATCCTGTTCTGCCGCGAGCGCGATGCCGAGCGCGAAGCCTGGGACGGCCCGCGCGTGGGCCAGGAAGGCGCGGTGGCGCAGTACGGCATGGACGATGCGTACCCCATCGACGATGTCGACGAGATCCTGCCCGGCCTGCTGGAAGGACGCAGCCGCGTCTACTACCACTTCGGCCGCGATGTGGATTTCGATCTCAAGCTGATCGGCTGGCTCAAGCGGGTGCGCGAGCAGGTGCGCCATGGCGCGCAACCGCCGCATGAATTCCTGGAGTTGGGCCATCTGCTGCACGAGCAGCGTCTGTTCAAGTCGCGCGACGAGATCGCCTTGATGCAGCAGGCCGCCGACATCAGCGTGCGTGCGCATCGCGCGGCGATGCGGTTGGCACGCCCGGGCGTGCACGAATATCAACTGCAGGCCGAGATCGAACGCGAATTCCGCGCCGCCGATGCGTGGCCGGCGTACGGCAGCATCGTCGGCACCGGCAGCAATGCCTGCGTGCTGCATTACCGCGCCAACAACGCGCGCAGCCGCGATGGCGAGCTGGTGCTGGTGGACGCCGGCGCCGAATACCGCGGCTATGCGGCCGACATCACCCGCACCTTTCCGGTCAACGGTCGCTTCAGCGCTACGCAGCGTGCCCTGCACGATCTGGTCGGCGCCGCGCAGGCGGCTGCCCTGGCGCAGGCACAACCGGGCATTGCCTACGAGGCCGGTCACCTGGCGGCGGTGCAGGCACTGACCGAAGGGTTGCTGCGCTTGGGGCTGCTCAAAGGCACGCTGGAGCGCAACCTCGCCGAAGGGCACTACAAGCGGTTTTATCGGCACAAGACCGGCCATTGGCTTGGCCTGGATGTGCATGACGTTGGCGAGTATCGCCTCGCGGGCGAGTCGCGCCTGCTGGAGCCCGGCATGATGTTCACCATCGAGCCTGGGTTGTATGTCTCGGCCGACGATACGAGCGTGGACGCCAAGTGGCGCGGCATCGGTATCCGCACCGAAGACAACGTGCTGATCACCGCCGACGGCCACCGCGTGCTGACCGATGCCTTGGCGCGCAGCGCCGACGAGATTGAAGCGGAGATGGCTGGCCTCCGCGTGTAGCTGCTGACGGATCGATCGTCAGAAGCGCCAGCCGCCTTGCCGTCAGCATCCTCACAGAGACGCTAGACGCTAGATGCTTGGCATGGCCATGCATCACCGCAACCGCTTAGTCGGCCGGCGCAACGTATTGCATTCAAGATGCGCCATGGGCGTGATGCCTCGGTGCCGAGCGTGCGTCCAAAGCAGCGCGTGCGCGGTCGATGTGACCGTGCCTGGCGCGCCGCAAGCACGCCGCGCCGCCGGTGTTATTGACCCAGCTGCGGCGTCTGCATGCGTTCTGGCTGTTGCAGTGCCTCGCCAGGTGCAGCGATCTGCCGCGCACGCTCGAAGGACTGTTCCTCGGGCGTAGCCAGTGCCTGCTCGGTTTTCATGTGTGCGCGTAGATGTGCCGGGTTGGCGGGGTCGCCCTGTACCACGAACACGTTTTCGCCGCCGTGCACGCCGGTCTTGTTCGCTTCGCTCATCAGCACGTGATCCACGCGCGACAGGCCGCTTTCTTTGGCCAATGGCAACAAGGCAGCGGTCAGTCGCGCACTGGTCTGGTCTGGGGCGCGCCCGTGCGCGGCGTCGATCCCATGCACGCCGCGTTCGATCTGCTGGTACATCGGGTGGTCAGGGTGCGAGGTCTGGCGTGGATCGTTCATGGCGATGCTCCGTGCTGTGCAGTGCGAATCAGGGTGCGGCAAACACCGGGCGGGTCAGGTTTTCCGGTGCGCCGTCGGTGCAGACCACTTCGTCTTCGATGCGGATGCCGCCGTACGGCGCGAACTGCGCCACGCGGTCCCAGTTCACGCTGGCGGCATGGCCGTTTTTCTTGACCTCGTCCAGCAACATGTCGATGAAGTACACGCCGGGCTCGATGGTGACCACCATGCCCGGTTCGAGCACGCGGGTCAGGCGCAGATACGGGTGGCCGTCCGGGCGCTCGATGCGCCCGCCGCGATCGCTGGCTGCAAACCCGGCCACGTCATGCACCTGCAGGCCGATCAGATGGCCCAGGCCATGCGGGAAGAATGCGGCGCTGACGCCGGTGGCCAGCGCGGCTTCGGGCGAAACGGTAATGATGCCGAAATCGTGCAGGATGCCCATCAGCGACAGGTGCGCGTCCACATGCAGTTGCTTGTAATCCACGCTGGCACGCACCGCATTGCCCATGCGCAGCTGCGCGGCATCCACCGCATCGATCAGCGCCTGGAACTCGCTGCCGGCGTCGGCGGCGTAGGTGCGGGTAATGTCGCTGGCATAGCCATGCGCCGAGGCGCCGGCATCGATCAGAAAGCTGCGCAGTGGCTGCGGCGCCTGCCGGCCGAGTTCGGTGTAGTGCAGCACCGCACCGTGTTCGTTGAGCGCGATGATGTTGCCGTACGGCAATTCGTTGGCGTCCTGGCCGACTGCGCTGCAGTACGCCATGTGGATGCCGAACTCGCTCTGGCCCGCGCGGAACGCAGCCTCGGCGGCGCGGTGGCCGCCCACCGCCAACTGCTGCGCCAGCCGCATGAGCGCCAGTTCGTACGGTGTCTTGAAGGCGCGTTGATAGTCCAGGAAGTCGAGCACCCCGGCCGGGTTGTTGGGCACGCACGCGCCCAGCGCACTGGCGGCTTCGCCCAGGATGGCGCAGCGCTCGGTGCGAGCGGGCAGCAGCGGCAATGCGGCCTCCGGCGTGCGGATGATGTGGATGTCGCAGTGCTCCACCCACCAGCCGCTGGGCGCATCGGGCACCACGTGCCAGTAGTCGAACGGCTGATAGAAAATCACCGTCGGCCGCTTGCCGGGCGTGTAGACCAGCCAGCTGTGCGGCATGCGGGTAAGCGGCACCCAGGCCTTGAACTGCGGATTGACCGCAAACGGGTAGTCGCGGTCGTCGAACAGCTGGTAATGCGTGGTGCCGCTGGGAATGACCAGATGATCGAAGCCGCCACGCTGCAGCGCCTGGTCGGCGCGCGCGGTGAGCGTGCGCAGGTGGTCGGAATACAGGGCGCTCAGGGATGGCTGGGTCATACGGGCTCGATCGGCGTTGCAAGGCAATGCGCAATTTTGCCGCAATCGTTGTGAGGCTGTCCTGGTGCGGCGAGCGTGAGCTGCGCAGCTGGGGGAGTTGGTTGCGTGCCGCCGCCGCCGTGCATCTGCCCGCCGGGTGCTGTCATGCATTCACCTGGGGCGCTGCAACTCCGCGCGAACGCGTCAGGCATCGGCGCGCCCCCGAGCGCTAGACCAGATGCTCTTCCGCAATCCAGGCGCGCAGGCGTTGGCGGTGCGGCTCGGACATGGTCAGGAAACGGAAGCCAGCCCAGGCCTGGCCTGGTGCGTGGGCCGCCTCGGACCACAGCAGGTGCACGCCGACATCGATTTCGGTGGCGCGGCCGGCGCGCTCGGGTAGGGCGAACCGCAGCTGATACAGCGCATCGTCGTGCAGCGGTACCGAGGCTAGCAGCAGCATGCCGGTTTCCGAAACATTGCCCAGCCGGCCGATCTGCGCCTCGCTGAGCATGTCGGTGACCGGCACCAGGTCGATCGGCTGGCGGCGTGGGGCGCGGCGGGTGTCCTGGATCATGCGCGCGCCTCTGCGTCCGCTGGAGTGGATTGGCCGGCCAGCGTGCGCAGCGTGCGCACGGTGGCGTGCCAGGCGCGATCGATCAGCCGCGATTTTTCTTCGACCAGCAAACGCACCTGGCCGGCGGCCATCAGCCGTGCCAGGCCGTCGAGCGAATGGTCGGCCACTTTCTGCCCGCGTTGATTGACGAACAGCGCGTGGTCGGTCATCGGGCTGTACCAGGACAGCCGCTGCCGGCGCAGATCGCCTTGCTGATTGACCACGAACTCGAACCAGGTGCCGAACGGCAGGCTGCGCAGCTGCGTGTAGCAGGCTTCTTCCTCCGGGGAGCGCGGCACTGCGTTCTGCTTGCGCGCCGCGCTGTCGCCTTGATCGCCCAGGCGCGTGCGGGCCTTGAGCTTGGCGGTCAATTCGGTGCGCGAGGTCAGCGCGTCCTCGCCGCCCGGCGTGGAAAGGCGGCGCGCAATCGCCGCCGCTTCATCGCCGTGGTAGCCCACCTGCAACAGCGCGGCTTCCACCTCGCTGCCCAGCGCGGTATCGGTGGGTTGATCCTTGGTGCGGCAGGTGACCTCGGCGATCCGGGCGGTCAGCGCCTGGCGCTCGTCCCATTCCGGCGACTGCTCGCCCTGGCGCAGCAGGGTGAGCGTGAGTACATCCGACCAGGCCTGGCGTAGTAGCGATTGCACAAAGCGCGGAGGCGGCGCCGCGTCCTCGCAGACCTGTTCGATACGCGCCTGCGCCTGCTGCTTGGCCGATTCCAGCCGTTCCTTGCCGCGTGCGGCGTCCACATGCCGCCGCTCGGCCACCTCGGCCTTGCGGGCCAGCGTGCGCAGATGGCTCTGGATGTCCTCGTTGGCGGCGGCGAACACCGTCTCATCGCCTTGGTAGGTATGCACGATGCTGTCGACCGCGGTGCCCAGCTTCTGCAGTAGCTGCGGGTCGACGTCATCTTCGCCCAGCCACACGGCGCCGGACTCGGCCACGGTGTTGAGCAACTCGCGCACCGGGTGCTGGTCGCGTACGAAGAAATGCGCATCGGCCAACGCGGCGCGCACGACCGGTACCTGCAACTTGGCCAACAACGCCTGCGCCGGGGTCTGCTCACGCACCTCGCGCTGCATCTGTGCGTAGAGCAGGCCGAGCAGGTCGAAGGTGTCGGTCTCCTGCGCCGACAACGCAGCCTGCGGCCCGTGCTGGGTACGCAGTACGTCCAGCAGCTGGCGCTGGATTGCCTCGATGCCGGCCGGTGCAGCGGTCGATACGGCGGCAGGCGCAGCGATGGCGCCTTGCAGGCTGGCCAGTGCCGCGTTGAGCGCGGCCTTGGGCACGGCGGTAGCAGGCGGCTGCGCGCTGGCGGAGTGTCCGGCGGCCGTCGCTGCGGCCGTCATGGCGCCTGGCTGCGCGAGCGATGACGAGGGCGTTTGCACATTGCCCGCCTGCGCTGCGCCCGCCTGGCCCTGGCGCGCGGACGACATCAGCCCGCCGAGCGCCTGCACCGCATCGGCCAGCGCCGGTGTGGTCGCTTGATCCTGCGCTGCAGTCGATGCCGGTGAAGGCGCTGCGGACGGTTCAATCAAGGCGCTCTGCCAGGCGGTCGGTGCGGCCTGGCCGCTCCACCCGGTGGCTGGCCGTGACGCCGGTGCACGCTTGCCCGCGCCCGCGCTCGCGTCCTTGGTCATGCCCTGCGCAGCAGGAGCAGGCCGGCGGTTTTGCACCTGCGTCGGCTTGACCAGATAGGGGTGGTAAATCAGCCCCGGCAGGATGCCTTCGTGGGCCAGCGTGGCGTTGATGCGCTCGAACAGATCGCCCAGGCGCTCGATCACCTGGCGTTCGAACACGCGATACAACGTGAGCTGGCCATCCAGACTCAGGCCCAGCGTCTCACCGCAGTGGCGCAACACCCGGCACAACGCCCATGGGCCCAGCGGCACGGCTTCCAGTTCGAATTCGGGCACCGCGCCCACCACCGCCAAGCGCTGCGCCAGTAACTGCAAGACACCGGCACGTCGCGCGGTTTCGCGGCGCGCGATGTCGTTGAGCACGATGTCGCGATCGATGTCGGTGTCTTCCACCAGCGTCAACATCTGCGGATGCGTAGGCGCGTCGGCCGATGGCGCAGCGACCTTGGGCGCGCGCAGTTCGGCCAGCGCCTGCGCCAGGTGGTGCAGGAACGCCTGCGGAAACCGCTCCACGTGCTCGCGCAACCCGCGCATCTGCGCATACGCCTCGGCCTGCTGCTGGCTGTTACGGGCGAATTCGGCCTGGTGCAGCAGTTCGCGCTCCAGCTCGACAATGGTCAGTCGCAGCGGGCCGCCCAGGGTTTGCGCGCATTGCGCATGCACGGTGGCCAGCAGGCGGCGGCCACGCGCGGACACCGGGGCGTCGGCAATCGGGCCGGTGAGGGCGTGCGGCAGGGAAGAAGCGGGCGTGGACATCCGTGCAGGGCTCGTTTCGAAGCGTGAGCTATGTAGCACGTTTCGCCAGCGACCGCCCGCGTCCGGCTCAGGGCAGGAACAGCTCCACCACATCGTTGGTGAAGCGCCGGCCCAGCTCGGTCGGCACGACGCGGCCATGCTGTTCGACCAGCCAGCCCTGCGCCATTGCGCGTGCCAGCGGTGCCTGCAGCACCTGCGTCGGCAGACCGGTGCAGGCTTCGAAATCGCTCAGCCGGAAGCCTTCATGCAAGCGCAGCAGGTTGAGCATGTATTCGAACGGCAGCCGCGCGGCAGGCACGTGCTCATCGCCGCCGATCGCTGCCGTGCTGCCGGCGCTGGCCAGATAACTCTGCGGATGCTTGTGCTTCCAGCGCCGCAACACCTGTTGCTCGGCACCGGAACTGATCTTGCCGTGCGCGCCGGCACCAATGCCGAGATAGTCGCCAAACCGCCAGTAATTGAGGTTGTGCGCGCACTGTCGCCCTGGCTGCGCGTAGGCGCTGACTTCGTACTGCGCATAGCCGGCCGCAGCGAGCAGGCGCTGGCAGTGCTCCTGCATGTCCCAGGCGTCGTCGTCGTCGGGAATGCCTTGCGGCGGGCGCGCGAAGAACACCGTGTTGGGTTCCAGCGTGAGCTGGTAATGCGACAGGTGCGTAGGTTGCAGGGCGAAGGCGCGTTCCAGATCGTGCTCGGCCTGCGCCAGCGTCTGCTCGGGCAGCGCGTACATCAGGTCGATGTTGAAGTTGTCGTAGCCGGCGTCCTGCGCCAGCTTGATCGCGCGCTCGGCTTCGGCGCTGTCGTGGATGCGCCCCAGGCGCTGCAATGCCGCGTCGTCGAAACTCTGCACGCCGAAGCTCAACCGGTTGACCCCGGCCGCACGGTACGCGTCGAAGCGCCCGTGCTCGGCGGTCCCCGGATTGGTTTCCAGGGTGATTTCGAGATTTGGCGCAAAGCGCAGGCGCGCGGCGGCGGCCTGCAGGAAGCGATCGATCGCTTCGGGCGGAAACAGGCTGGGCGTGCCGCCGCCGAAGAACACCGAGTGCACCACGCGGCCCCACACCAGCGGCAGGTCCGCATCCAGGTCGCGGATCAGCGCGTCCACGTAGTCGTCGAACGGCAGCGCGCCCTTGGCCGCATGCGAATTGAAATCGCAGTACGGGCATTTGCGCACGCACCAGGGCAGGTGCACGTACAGCGAGAGCGGCGGTGGGATCAGGTCGGGCACAGCGGCGTGTCGTGGATCAAAGTGACAGGGCGTGCAGCTTGTGCTGCAGCGTGGCCAGCGCTACTGCGCGGTGGCTCAGGCGGTTCTTCAGCGCGGTGTCCATCTCGGCGGCGGTCAGGCCGTGCACCGGGTCCAGGAACACCGGGTTGTAGCCGAAGCCGCCGGTGCCGCGCGGTGCGGTGGTGATCACGCCTTCCCAGCTGCCTTCGGCGATCAGCGGTTGCGGATCTTCCGGGTGGCGCAGCAGCACGATCACGGCATAAAACCGCGCGCTGCGGCGCTCGGCCGGGATCTCGCGCATGGCCTCGAGCAGCTTTGCGTTGTTGGCGTTGGCATCGGTCGGGCTGCCCGCGTAGCGCGCGCTGTACAAACCGGGCGCACCGCCGAGTGCATCGACGATCAACCCGGAGTCGTCTGCCAGTGCCGGCAGACCGGTCACCGCGCTGGCGTGGCGTGCCTTGATCAGGGCGTTCTCGACGAAGGTGAGCCCGGTTTCGGGCACATCCTCCACGCCGAGCTCGCCTTGCGCCACGATCTGCAATGGCAGATCGGCGAGCATGGCACGCAGTTCTTCCAGCTTGCCGGCGTTGCCGCTGGCCAGGACCAGGTGTTTCATTGCTTGGGCTCCAGTAGATCCCACTTGGTGCCGTACAGGTCGCGGAACACGGCCACGGTGCCATACGGTTCTTCGCGCGGGGTTTCCAGAAATTCCACGCCAAACGCCTGCATCGCAGCGTGGTCGCGCCAGAAGTCGTCGGTGTAGAGGAAATGATCCACACGCCCGCCGGTCTGGTCGCCGATCCGCGCTTGCTGCGCGGCGTCGGCCGGCTGCGCAAGCAGCAAGCCGGCGTCCTGCGTGCTGCCCGGGCCGATCACCACCCAACGTTTGCCCTCGCCGAGCGCGCGGTCTTCCAGCACCTGGAAGCCCAGTGCGCCGGTGTACCAGGCAATCGCCGCGTCGTAATCGGCAACCAGCAAGGTGGTCAGGGCAATGCGGCGCTTCATCCGGCGAGTGCGGCGCGTTGCAGTTCGAACAATTCGCCCACGCCCTTTTCGGCGAGTGCGAGCAGGGCGTTGAGTTCGTCGCGGCGGAAGGCATGGCCTTCGGCCGTGCCCTGCAACTCGATGAAGCCGCCACCGTCGTTCATCACCACATTCATGTCGGTATCGCAGTCGCTGTCTTCCGGGTAATCCAGATCCAGCACCGGCTCGCCGCGGTAGATGCCCACCGAGACCGCAGCCACCGCGCCGATCAGCGGATGCTTCTTGATGTCGCCACGCTTGAGCAGCAGGTTCACCGCGTCGGCCAGCGCCACGTAGGCGCCGGTGATGGCGGCGGTGCGGGTGCCGCCGTCGGCCTGCAGCACGTCGCAGTCCAGGGTGATGGTGCGTTCGCCCAGGGCATTGCGGTCGACGCAGGCGCGCAGTGCGCGGCCGATCAGGCGCTGGATTTCCAGCGTGCGTCCGCCTTGCTTGCCGCGCGCGGCTTCGCGGTCGGAGCGGGTGTGGGTGGACCGTGGCAGCATGCCGTATTCGGCAGTGACCCAGCCTTCGCCCTTGCCGCGCAGGAAGTTCGGCACGCGGTTCTCCACGCTGGCGGTGCACAGCACGCGGGTATCGCCGAAGCTGACCAGCACCGAGCCTTCGGCGTGACGGGTGAAGGCGCGTTCGATGCGCACGGGGCGCAGCTGGTCGGCCGTGCGGCCGCTGGGACGGGAGAAAGACATGCGTTGGATCCGGAAGTCGGGAGGTGGTCGTCAGGCCAGTACGCGGCGGGCTGCTGCCGGCCGGCATGGCCTGCTAGGGTACCATTCGCGCTTTGCAGGCACTGGACTCACGATGATCCGAAGCATGACCGCGTTCGCCGGCGGCGAACGCATCACGCCATGGGGCACGCTCGGTTGCGAGCTGCGCTCGGTCAACCACCGTTTTCTGGAAGTGGGCGTGCGCCTTCCCGAAGAATTGCGTGCGCTGGAGCCGCTGTTGCGCGAGCGCGTGGCGGCCCGCAACAGCCGCGGCAAGCTGGACCTGGCGCTGCGCCTGCGCGCGCCCGACAGCGGCCAGACACTGGCCGTCAACGAGGCGCTGCTGCAGGAGTTAGGCGCGCTCGCCACGCGGCTGGATGCAAGCATGCCCAAGCTGCAGGTGAGCTTCACCGATCTGTTGCAATTGCCCGGCGTGTTGCAGGTGCAGGATGTCGATGCACCGGCGCTGCAGGCGCAGGCACTGGCTTTGCTGGACGAGGTGGTGTCCGGGTTTGTGGCCGCCCGTGAGCGCGAAGGCGCCAAGCTGGCCGAGGCGATCAGCGAGCGCGTGGATGCCATCGAGCGTATTGCTGGCGAAGTGCGCACGCTGATTCCCGTGATCCGCGAAGGCCAACGCGCCAAATTGGCGGCCCGCCTGGCCGATCTGCCGCATCCGGTGGACCCGGGCCGCGCCGAGCAGGAACTGGTGCTGTGGCTGCAAAAGCTCGATGTGGATGAAGAGTTGGACCGCCTGTCCAGCCACATCGGTGAGATCCGGCGCGTGCTCAAGCAGTCCGAGCCGGTCGGGCGGCGCCTGGATTTCCTGCTGCAGGAATTCAACCGCGAAGCCAATACCCTGGGCTCCAAATCGGTGGACAGCCGCACCTCCAACGCGGCGGTGGACCTGAAGGTGCTGATCGACCAGATCCGCGAACAGGTGCAGAACATCGAGTAGCCGAGATTGGTGATTGGGGATTCGGGAGTGGTTGAGAGCAAATCCCGTGCCCCGGCGGACGGCGGCCAATACCGGTAGCATATCGACCCCGGTGGTACCGGTCCGCAGCACGTTCGCGACTCCCGACTCCCCAATCCCGAATCCCTGACCCTATGCGCGGCACCCTCTATATCGTTGCGGCCCCTTCCGGCGCCGGCAAGAGCAGCATCGTCAACGCCACCCTGGCGCGTGACCCCAAGATCGCCTTGTCGATCTCCTTCACCTCGCGCGCGCCGCGCCCGGGTGAGCGGCATGCCGAGCACTACCATTTCGTCTCTGCCGAGGAATTCCAGGGCATGATCGAAGCCGGTGACTTCTTCGAGTACGCGCTGGTGCATGGCGACTGGAAAGGCACCGCGCGGCAGTCGGTGGAGCCGCAGCTGGCGGCCGGGCACGACGTGCTGCTGGAGATCGATTGGCAGGGCGCACGCCAGGTGCGGCAGAAGGTGCCGGACGCAGTGAGCGTGTTCATCCTGCCGCCGTCGCGCCAGGCTTTGGACGAGCGCATGCGCAAGCGCGGGCAGGACAGCGAGGACGTGATGGCGCAACGCCTGGCCGCCGCCCGCGAAGAAATGCTGCATTTCGAGGAATTCGACTACGTGATCATCAACGAGACCTTCGATACGGCGGTTTCGGAGATGTGCGCGATCTTCACCGCCAGCAGGCTGCGTCGGCAGGCCCAGCAGCAACGCCATGCCGGGCTGATCCAGGCGTTGCTGGACTGAATCTGCCAGCTAGCGGGCGGGGCAGCGTATGGTGCCGGGCCGCTGCTCGCCGTATCGGACTGGGCGCAGCGTGCAGCGCCAACGCGCGCCGCAGCGTGACACGCCAGCTTCCGCAAGCCGCCCCAAGCCGCCCCAAGCGGCTGATTCCAAAGGAAACTGAATAAGCGCCGGTTGCCGCCACCGCGGCCCGGGCGTACACTCCGCCCCCTTTCCCTCATTCGATGCGCGGCCGTTGCTGGTCGCCGGGAGCCCGCATGGCCCGCATTACCGTAGAAGATTGCCTGGAAGTCGTGAACAACCGTTTTGAGCTGGTCATGATGGCCTCCAAGCGTGCGCGTCAGCTCGCCAACGGCGTGCAGCCGCTGATCGAGAACGCCGACGCCAGCGACAAGCCCACCGTGATGGCGCTGCGCGAAATCGCCGCACGCCGGATCGACAACGCACTGATCGATGAAGTCGAGAAGGCCGAGCGCGAGCGCGCCGAGCGCGAAGCCCTGGAATGGGCCGCCGCCGAAGTGGTCGCCGACGAAGACATGTCCAAGAACGACGACTGATCCAGGCGCGCGATCGCCTGCATCGTTGCGATCGATCCAAGCAGCCCGCCTTGTCGCGGGCTGTTTTCGTTTTCAGCGTGTGTGCAGTGAGTAAGTGCATGCAACCGTTTGCCGTCACTGCCGCGCTGGCATAGTCTTCCGGCATGAACCCAGGCCCCACTGCCCAGGCGACCGTTGCGACCGCTGCGTCTACCGACGCGGCCATTCCCGACTACGTCCTGCACCTCGAACGCGCCGCCAGCTACCTTCCCAAGGAGCAACTGCCGATCCTGCGCCGTGCGTGGGAAGTCGGCGCCAGCGCGCATGCCGGCCAGACCCGCAAGTCGGGCGAGCCCTACATCACCCATCCGGTTGCCGTGGCCGGTGTGCTGGCCGAGCTCGGCCTGGACATGGAATCGCTGATTGCCGCGATCCTGCACGACACCATTGAAGACACGCCGCTGACGCGCGAAGAACTGGCGTCGGAATTTGGCGAGGCGGTGGCCGAGCTGGTCGATGGCGTCACCAAGCTGGACAAGCTCAAGTTCCGCGACCGCCAGGAAGCGGCGGCGGAAAGTTTCCGCAAGATGTTGCTGGCGATGTCGCGCGACCTGCGCGTGATCATGATCAAGCTGGCTGATCGCCTGCACAACATGCGTACGCTGGGCGCGCAGAGCACCGAAGCGCGCGGCCGCATCGCACGCGAAACGCTGGAAATCTACGCGCCCATCGCCCAGCGCCTGGGCATGAGCCTGATCAAGTCCGAGCTGCAGAACCTGGGCTTCCGCGCGCTGTATCCGTGGCGCCACGCCATCATCGAAAAACACATCCGCAGCCAGCCGGTGGTGCGGCGCGAATCGATGGCGCAGGTGGAGGTGCAGCTATCGCAGCGGTTGGCAAAGGAAGGGCTGGAGCATCGCCTGGTCAGCCGCATCAAGACGCCCTGGAGCATCTATTCCAAGATGCACGAAGAGAACAAATCCTTCGACCAGGTGATGGATGTGTTCGGTTTTCGCCTGGTCGTGCGCTCGGTGGCCGATTGCTACCACGCACTCGGCGCGGTGCATGCCACCTTCAAGCCGCTGGACGGGCGCTTCCGCGATTTCATCGCCATTCCCAAGGCCAACGGGTATCAATCGCTGCACACGGTGCTGTTTGGGCCATACGGCTCACCGATCGAAGTGCAGATCCGTACCGAAGAGATGGACCTGATCGCCGAGCGCGGTGTGGCTGCGCATTGGACCTACAAGGTCGGCTCGGCCGCGCCCAATAGCGCGCAGAGCCGTGCGCACGATTGGATCGTGGAGCTGATCGATTCGCAACGCGCGGCCGGCTCGTCGCTGGAATTCCTGGACAACGTCAAGGTCGATCTATTCCCGGACGAGGTCTATCTTTTCACGCCCAAGGGCAAGATCCTGGCGTTGCCGCGCAATTCCACCGCGCTGGATTTTGCCTACGCGGTGCACACCGACGTGGGCAACCGCGCGGTCGCCTCGCGCGTGGACAAGAAGCTGGTGCCGCTGCGCACCAAGCTGGTCAGCGGGCAGGCGGTGGAGATCATCACCGCGCGCTCGGCCACGCCCAAGCCGCAGTGGCTGGAATTCGTGGTCAGCAGCAAGGCGCGTACGGCGATCCGGCACCAGCTCAAGCAGCTCGAACACGAAGACGCAGTGCAGCTCGGCCATCGCATGCTCGACCGCGCGCTGGAGGCGATGGACAGCTCGCTGGAGCGGCTGCCCAAGGGGCGCCTGGATGCGTTTCTCAACGAGCACCGCTACCCGCGCCTGGAGGCCTTGCTGGCCGATGTGGCGCTGGGCAACTGGATGCCCACCCAGGCAGCGCAGGCATTGATGGCCTACGCCGAGTTGCGCGGCGGCGGGCATTCCAAGCATTCGCACGAAAAGATCCTGATCGACGGCAGCGAGCGTGGGGTGATCAGCTTCGCCAATTGCTGCCAGCCGATTCCCGGCGACGAGATCATGGGCTACCACACCGCCGGCAAGGGCATCGTGGTGCATCGCCTGGATTGCCCCAACCTGGCCGAGCTGCGCAAGTCGCCCGAGCGCTGGGTGCCGATCGACTGGGACTCCAATGTCACCGGCGACTACGACACCGCGCTGGTGGTGGAAGTGGAAAACCGCACTGGCGTGCTCGCGCAGTTGGCTGCAGCCATCGCGCAGAGCCAGTCCAACATCGAGCGGGTGGATTATCTGGACCGCGATTTCAATGCGGCGGTGCTGCGCTTCAACATTCAGGTGCGCGACCGCCGCCATCTGGCCGAAGTGATGCGCCGCCTGCGCCGGCTGCACGTGGTGCAGAGCGTGGGCCGGCAGTAGCCGCGCACCACTGCGGCGCATGTCGGCGCAGGCCGGCAATGCGCCACGCTTAAGCGGCTAACAAAACGTAGCGAGCAGCCGTCAGGTAGGTGCGGACGGCGCGGAGGAACCGGAGCCTACATGGGTACATGCCGATTTCGAGCACCGGCCGCGCCCGCCTGGCGGCTGCGCAGTCGTTTTGATAGCTGCTCTTAGTGGATGAAGTTGCGCAAGGCCGGGTTGTCGTTGTCCTGCTTCCAGACCAGATGCAGTTCCACGGGCGTTGCCGGCGCGTCGTCCTGCAGCGGCAGATAGACGATGCCCGCATAGCGCAGGCCACTGGCACCTTCCGGCACCAGCGCCATGCCCATGCCGCCGCGCACCAGCGCCAGCACCGAATGGATCTGGCTGACGTATTGCACCGAACGTGGCGCGATCCCGCGCGCGCCGAATAATTGCGCAAGCAGGTCGTAGAAATACCGCGCTTCGTCGGGCGCGTAATTGACCAGCGGTTGTTGGTCGAAATCCTGCAGACGCAGGCTGCCGCGCTGCGCGAGCGGCGAATCTTCGGCCAGCGCGGCGATCAGCGGCTCGCGGGCCACGCATCGGCTGCGCAGGCCCGGCCGCTGGATCGGTGGACGCAGCAGGCCGATGTCCAGCCGGCCGGCATCGAGCGCATCGAGTTGCGCCAGGCTGACCATCTCCTTGAGTTGCAGATCCACATCCGGCGCCTCGCTGCGCCAGCGTGCGATCGCCTCCGGCAAGAAGCGGTAGCTGGCGCCGGCAGTGAAGCCCACCGACACGCTGCCGGCGTCGCCTGTACCAATGCGGCGCGCCCGCAGCCCGGCGTTTTCGGCCAGGCGCAGGATCGCGCGCGCTTCGGCCAGCAGGCTGCGTCCGGCCTGGGTCAGCCGCACATGGCGGCTGTTGCGCTCCAGCAGCGGCGTGCCGACGTTGTGTTCCAGCAGCTGGATCTGCCGGCTAAGCGGCGGCTGGGTCATGTTCAAACGCTCGGCCGCGCGCCGGAAATGCAGCTCGTCGGCGACCGCGACAAAGCAGCGCAACTGTTGCAGATCGAACATGGCGCTATGACCTCTCGACGCTCGCTGGCGGGCAATTCGATGCTGCAACTGCAACATCGGCGGGCCCGGACTACAGATGAATACGGCGCAGGTGACAGCGGCAGCCGTACTGAAAAGCGGCTCACGTAATTACAGTGCTGCCAAAAACCGTTGGAAAAGCAGGTATTTGCGTCGCACTAGCACCACTCGTGGCTCGATCGATTCAATTTATGTATCAAACAATACGTCCTTTGGTTTGGACCGGCAACGATGCGTCTTCCTAGCATCACTCCACCCCCGCCTAGGACCGTTCGCCTCATGAGCAGCAGATACACACCTTCGGAAATGGCCCAAGCGCTTGGTGCCGGGCTCCTGTCGTTCCCGGTGACGCATTTCGATGCCGACATGGCCTTCGACGAGCCCGCCTACCGCAGCAATCTGGACTGGCTGTCCTCGCACCCGGCTGCCGGGCTGTTTGCTGCCGGCGGCACCGGCGAGCTGTTTTCGCTGACCCTGGACGAAGTGGACCGCGCAGTGCGCGCGGCCGTGACCCAGACCGTCGGGCGCATGCCGGTGATCGCGCCGGCCGGCTACGGCACGGCGATTGCCGTGGCCATGGCGCAGGCGGCCGAGCGTAACGATGCCGATGGCATCTTGCTGTTTCCGCCGTATCTCACCGAATGCGATGCCGACGGCGTGGCCGAGCATGTCGAGCGCGTCTGCAAGGCGACCTCGCTGGGCGTGATTGTCTACGGCCGCGCCAATGCCCGGCTCGATGACGTGGCGCTGGCGCGGGTGGCCGAGCGCTGCCCCAACCTGGTGGGCTACAAGGACGGCATCGGCGATGTGGACCGCATGACGCGCATCTACGCGCGGCTGGGCGATCGCCTGCTCTACGTCGGCGGCCTGCCGACGGCCGAAACCTTTGCGCTGCCGTACCTGGAAATGGGGGTGACCACGTATTCGTCGGCCATCTTCAATTTCCTGCCGGAATGGGCGCTGTCGTTCTATGCGGCAGTGCGTGCGCGCGACCACGCCACCATCTACCGCGAGCTCAACGACTTCGTGCTGCCGTACACCGTGCTGCGCAATCGCCGCGCCGGCTATGCGGTGTCGATCGTCAAGGCCGGCATGCGTGCCGTGGGCCGCCCGGCCGGCCCGGTACGTACGCCGCTGGCCGATCTGACCGAAGACGAATTCGCCCAGCTCACGCAGCTCATCGGAGGGCGCCGCTGATGCACGCGATCCTGGGTGAATCGTTGATCGGCCAGCGCAGCGTGCAGGGTGCCGGCGTTGCCTTGCAGGGCGTGGATGCGACCACGGGCGAGGCGCTGCAACCGGTGTTTGGCTCGGCCACCGCGCCGGATGTGGAGCAGGCCTGCGCGCTGGCGCAAGCGGCCTTCGATCCTTACCGCGAGACCACGCTGGAGGCACGTGCGCAGTTTCTGGAGACCATCGCCGAGCAGATCCTGGCGTTGGGCGATGGCTTGATCGAACGGGCCATGCGCGAAAGCGGCCTGCCGCGTGCACGCCTGGAAGGCGAGCGTGGGCGCACCGTGGGCCAGCTGCGCCTGTTCGCCAGCGTGGTCCGCGAAGGCAGCTGGCTGCAGGCGCGCATCGACCCGGCACTGCCACAGCGCACGCCGTTGCCGCGTGCAGACCTGCGCCAGCGGCACATTGCGCTGGGGCCGGTGGCGGTGTTCGGCGCCAGCAATTTCCCACTTGCGTTTTCGGTGGCCGGCGGCGACACCGCTTCGGCGTTGGCGGCCGGCTGCCCGGTGGTGGTCAAGGCGCATAGCGCGCATCCGGTCACCTCCGAACTGGTGGGCCGCGCGATCCAGGCGGCGGTGGCGCAGTGCGGGTTGCCGGAGGGTGTGTTCTCGCTGTTGTTCGATGCCGGCATCGAGATTGGCGCGCAACTGGTCGCGGATGCGCGGATCAAGGCGGTGGGGTTCACCGGCTCACGCGCCGGAGGCATGGCGCTGATACAGATTGCCGCCGCACGCCGCGAGCCGATTCCGGTGTATGCGGAAATGAGTGCGATCAACCCGGTGTATCTGCTGCCGCAGGCGTTGCAGGCACGCGCACCGGATCTGGGCAAAGCGTTTGTCGGCTCGCTGACCTTGGGCGCCGGCCAGTTCTGCACCAATCCCGGTCTGCTGCTGGCGATCGATTCGCCGGCGCTGGATGCGTTTATCGCATCGGCAACGCAAACGCTGCAGGCGGTGTCGCCGGCAGCAATGCTCACCGCAGGCATCGGCCAGGCCTATGCGCAGGGCGTGCAGCGTCTGGCCGCGCATCCGAAGGTCAGCACACTGGCACGTGGTGCCGCACCGGAAGCCGGGCGCTGCCCGGCGGCCTTGTTCGGCACCGATGCCGACGCATTTTTGGCCGATGAAGCGCTGCAGGCCGAAGTGTTCGGTGCGTCGTCGCTGCTGGTGCGCTGCAAGGACGGCGCGCAGTTGCGTGCCCTGAGCGAACACCTGGAGGGGCAACTCACCGCCACCGTGCACATGGCGGCGGACGACATGGCGCTTGCCGCATCCCTGCTGCCGGTGCTGGAGCGCAAGGCCGGCCGCATCCTGTTCAACGATTGGCCCACCGGCGTGGAAGTCTGCCACGCCATGGTGCACGGCGGCCCGTTCCCGGCCACCTCCGACAGCCGCAGCACCTCGGTGGGCACGCTGGCGATCGATCGCTTCCTGCGCCCGGTCTGCTACCAGGACCTTCCGGCCGAACTGCTGCCCGCGGCCGTGGCAGATGGCAATCCACTCAAGTTATGGCGACGCGTCGATGGCGCGCTGGGACACGACTGAGCACGCTGCACACGCCCATGCCCATGCCTGAGGCGTGCCGGAGGAGGGTCCGGCACGCCATCCCCAGGCGTCCTGAAGTATCGAAGCGCACTGCGCTTCCATCGTCATAGGTGAGGAACGATGATGGCTCCCGATTCGAAGACAGTTCCGCGCAGGCGTTATCTGATCCTGCTGATGTTGTTCGTGGTGACCACGATCAACTATGCGGACCGCGCCACCTTGTCCATTGCCGGCTCCGCCGTGCAGGACTCGCTGGGCATCGATGCACTGCAGATGGGTTTCATTTTCTCGGCATTTGGCTGGGCCTATGTGGCCGGGCAGATTCCGGGAGGCTGGTTGCTCGACCGCTTCGGCTCACGGCGCGTGTATGGCCTGTCACTGCTGACCTGGTCGCTGTTTACCGTGCTGCAGGGATTTATTGGCTGGGTGCCGGTGGCCTGGGCGGTCACCACCTTGTTCGTGCTGCGCTTTTTGGTGGGCATTGCCGAAGCGCCCTCGTTCCCCGGTAACAGCCGCATCGTGGCGGCGTGGTTTCCCACGGCCGAACGCGGCCTGGCCGCCTCGATCTTCAACTCCGCACAGTACTTCGCCACCGTGGCCTTCGCGCCGCTGATGGGCTGGCTGGTGCATGCCTGGGGCTGGGAGCACGTGTTCCTGGTGATGGGCGCGGCCGGCGTGCTGCTGGCCGCGCTGTGGAGAAAGACCATCTATGCACCGCGCGAGCATCCGCGCTTGTCGGCGCAGGAACTGGACTACATCCAGCGCAACGGTGCACTGGTGGACATGGAGCAACGCAACATGCCAAGCCAGCACGTCAAGGGAGCGCAATGGCATTACGCCAAGCAGCTGCTGGGCAATCGCATGTTGCTCGGCGTGTACATCGGCCAGTACTGCATCACCACGCTGACGTATTTCTTTTTGACCTGGTTCCCGGTGTATCTGGTCAAGGAGCGTGGCATGTCGATCCTGGAAGCAGGCTTCGTTGCCTCGCTGCCGGCGGTGTGCGGCTTCATCGGCGGCGTACTGGGCGGTTACGTGTCCGATCGCATGGTGCGGCGCGGCTATTCACTCACCGTGGCGCGCAAGACGCCGATCGTGGTTGGCATGCTGATGTCGGTGACGATGATCGGCTGCAACTACGTGCAGGCCGAATGGATGGTGGTCGGCTTGATGGCGCTGGCGTTCTTCGGCAAAGGCATCGGCGCGCTCGGCTGGGCGGTGGTGGCCGATACCTCGCCCAAGGAAATCGCAGGGCTCTCGGGCGGCCTGTTCAACACCTTCGGAAACATGGCCGGCATCACCACGCCGATCGTGATCGGCTACATCGTCTCCAACACCGGCACCTTCGAGTGGGCCCTGGTGTTCGTTGGATTCAATGCCTTGCTGGCGGTGGTGTCTTACCTGGTGGTGGTCGGCCAGATCAAGCGGGTGGAGCTGAAGGCGCCCCCGGGCGGCCCGTCCATGCCCCTTCCTGCAGCGCTGTGACTCACGCGGAGATCCTTCAATGAACATCCATTCTTCAAGTGCGCGCAGCAGCGCGACACCACGCATCACCGACGTGCGCGTGGTGCCGGTCGCCGGGCAGGACAGCATGCTGCTGAACCTGAGTGGCGCGCACGCACCGTACTTCACCCGCAACGTGCTGGTGCTGCACGATTCCTCCGGGCGCATCGGCGTGGGCGAAGTGCCGGGCGGCGAGGCGATTGCCGCGCTCTTGCGCGAGGCCGCCGGGTTGATCCTCGACCGGCCCATCGCCGACTACCAGCGCATCCTCAATCAGGTGCGCGCAACCTTTGCCGACCGCGACAGCGCGGGCCGTGGCCTGCAGACCTTCGATCTGCGCATCACCATCCATGCGGTCACCGCGATCGAGTCGGCATTGCTGGACCTGCTTGGGCAATTTCTGGAGCAGCCGGTGGCCGCGTTACTGGGTGAAGGCCAGCAACGTGACGCGGTGGATGTGCTTGGCTATCTGTTCTTCATCGGCGACCGCCGCAAAGCCAGCGTGGCCTACCGCGATGGCAGCGGCGCGCGCGATCGCTGGGAATCGCTGCGTGACGAGGAGGCATTGACCCCCGAGGCCGTGGTTGCACTGGCGGAGGCGGCCTACGACAAATATGGCTTCCGTGATTTCAAGCTCAAGGGCGGCGTGCTGCGCGGCGAGCAGGAGATCGAGGCCATCCGCGCCTTGCATGCACGCTTCCCGCAGGCGCGCATCACGCTCGACCCCAATGGCGCGTGGTCGCTGGAGCAGGCCATTGCGCTGTGCCGCGATCTGCACGGCGTGCTGGCGTATGCCGAAGACCCATGTGGTGCGCAGGATGGGTATTCCGGGCGCGAAGTCATGGCCGAGTTCCGGCGTGCCACCGGCCTGCCCACAGCCACCAACATGATCGCCACCGACTGGCGCCAGATGGGCCACGCCATCCAGCTGCAATCGGTGGATATTCCATTGGCCGATCCGCATTTCTGGACGCTGCAAGGTTCGGTGCGTGTCGCGCAAATGTGTCGCGATTGGTGCCTGACCTGGGGTTCGCATTCCAACAATCACTTCGATATTTCGCTGGCCATGTTCACCCACGTGGCCGCCGCCGCACCCGGGCGCGTAACGGCGATCGATACGCACTGGATCTGGCAGGACGGTCAACGCCTGACGCACGCGCCGTTGACAATTGCAGGGGGCCAGATCCAGGTGCCTGCCAAACCGGGCCTGGGCATCGAGCTGGACATGGACGCACTGGATGCGGCGCATCGCACCTATCAGAGCCTGAGCCTGGGTGCCCGCGACGACGCGGCAGGCATGCAGTGCCTGATTCCAAACTGGGCATTCGACAACAAGCGTCCGTGCCTGGTGCGCTAGCTGTGGCGTCGCAGGCCAACACGGGTGCATTGCGCCAGGTTGCATGCACCGCTTCACCACCGCGGAGGGCGGTTGACATGAAACACGTACTGGCACTCGGCGGCGCCGCGCTGCTGGCGGTTGGTGCCGCCGGGCGCGCACGCGCACAGGCACCGGACGATGGGTTCTGGGATGGCGCGGGCGTGGACGTCACTGCGCTCAACTTCTATTACAACCGTGACTTCCGTAGTGGCGAAGGGCAGGGCAAGCGTGCCGAATGGGCGCAGGGCTTCGTGGTGGATGCCAAGAGCGGCTACACCCGCGGTCCCGTCGGTGCCGGCCTGGATCTGCTGGGCATCGGTGACTTCAAGCTCGATGGCGTGCGCGCCGAGGGAGGCACCGGCTTGCTGCCCAATAACGACGATGGCACTGCGCAACACGCGCTGATGCGGGTGGCACCCACACTCAAACTGCGCGCCTCGCAAACCGAATTGAAGTGGGGCAGCTTCATTCCCAACGAGCCGCTGGTACGCGCCAGCATCACCCGCATCATGCCGGAGACGTTTCAAGGCGTGACGCTGGAATCCAAGGACGTGCCCAAGCTCGATCTGCTGCTCGCGCGTTTCACCAGTGCCTGGTATCGCGACGGCGATTCGCGCGTGCCGATCACCTTGACCAACAAGAACCGCCGTTTTCTCGGGACCCCGGATGCGGATGCGTTGAATCTGGTGTCGGCCACCTACAGCGTCGCGCCCGGCACGCAGCTGCGCTATCAGGGCGCGCTGATGGAAGACATCTACCGCCAGCAGCTCTACAACCTGATCCAGACGCACGCCTTCGGCAAGGATCAGTTGCGTGTAGACCTGCGCTATTTCCGCACCGATGACGTCGGCCAATCGCGTGCCGGGCCAATCGACAACCGCATGTTCAGCAGCATGGTGTCCTGGCGCACTGGCGGGCAGGAATTCGGCGCCGGCTATCAACGCCTGTCCGGCCCCAGCGCCATGCCCTGGCCAGGCGGTACCGACGGCAATGTCTTCAACTGGACCTTCATCAACGACTTTCTCGAACGCGGCGAGCGCAGCTGGCAGTTGCGTTACAGCATCGATGGCAAGAGCATCGGCATCCCCGGACTCAGTGTCATGGCGCGCTACATCCACGGCGATGACGCGCGGCCTGCGACCTATGCAGGCGAAGGCCGCGAGTGGGCGCGTGACGTGCTCACTACCTACCGGTTCCAGAGCCCGCGTCTCAAGCATTTCAGCGTGATCTGGTTCAACGGTACGTTTCGCTCCAACTACCAGCGCAACGTCGACGAGAATCGATTGATTCTGCAATACCAGCGCCAGTTCGATACGCCTGGCCAGTGATGTTCCCCCCCTGTTTGCAAGGTAAGCCCATGATGTCCGCCACCCAGCAACTGCCGCGCTGGCTCAGTCTGCAAGCGCATCCTCAGGACAACGTCGCCATCGTCGTCAACGATGGCGGTGCGCCGCCGGGCGCCACGTTCCAGGACGGGATGACCGCGATCGAGCACATTCCGCAAGGTCACAAGATTGCATTGCAGGCGCTGCGCAAGGGCACGGCAGTGCGTCGCCTGGGCGCGGTCATCGGCACTGCGGCCGACGACATCGCACGCGGCGCCTGGGTCAGCGAGCAGCTGCTGGAGATGCCCACCGCACCGGAACTGGCAGCACTGGATCTGACGCCGCAGCCACCGGCTGCCGCCGCGCCACTGGAGGGGTATACGTTCCAGGGCTATCGCAATCGCGATGGCAGCGTCGGCACCCGCAACATTCTCGGCATCATGACCAGCGTGCAGTGCGTGGTGGGGGTGCTGGGCCATGCGGTTGCCCGGATCCGCGCCGAACTGCTGCCCAAGTACCCCAATGTCGATGACGTGGTGGCGATCAATCATGTCTACGGCTGCGGCGTGGCCATCACCGCGCCCGAGGCCATCATTCCCATCCGCACGCTGCGCAATATCGCGCGCAGCCCTAATTTCGGCGGGCAGGCGTTGATCGTGGGCCTGGGCTGCGAAAAGCTCGCGCCCGAGCGCCTGCTGCCGGACGATGCCAGCGCCGACGACAGCGGCATCTATCGGCTGCAGGAGGCCAGCCTGGGCTTCGCCGACATGGTTGGCTCGATCATGCAGATGGCCGAAGAACGGCTGCGCCACCTCGACACCCGCCGCCGCGAAACCGTGCCCGCCAGCGAGCTGGTGGTGGGCATGCAATGTGGTGGCAGCGATGCGTTTTCAGGCGTCACTGCCAACCCGGGCCTGGGCATCGCGGCCGACCTGCTGGTGCGTGCCGGCGCGACCGTGATGTTTTCGGAAAACACCGAAGTGCGCGATGGCATTCACCTGCTGGTGCCACGCGCCGCCAATGCCGAGGTCGCCAAGGCGCTGGTGCGCGAGATGGCCTGGTATGACGCCTACCTGGCGCGCGGCCAGGCCGACCGCAGCGCCAACACCACCCCGGGCAACAAGAAGGGCGGGCTGGCCAATATCGTGGAAAAGGCGATGGGCTCGATCGCCAAGTCCGGCTCGTCGCCCATCAACGGCGTGGTGCCGCCGGGAGAGCGCGTCAAGGGGCGCGGCTTGCAGTACTGCGCCACGCCGGCCAGTGATTTTGTCTGCGGCACCTTGCAGGTGGCCGCCGGCATGAACCTGCACGTCTTCACCACCGGGCGTGGCACGCCGTACGGGCTGGGCATGGTGCCGGTGATCAAGGTGGCCACGCGCACCGAGCTGGCGCAGCGCTGGTCCGATCTGATGGATATCGATGCCGGTGGGGTGGCGAGCGGGTCCAAGACACTGGACCAACTCGGCTGGGAACTGTTCCAGCGCTATCTCGATGTAGCCAGCGGGCAGCGCACCTGGACCGAGCAACACCGCCTGTACAACGACCTGGCGTTGTTCAATCCGGCGCCGATCACCTGAGCGCCGGGTGCCGAGGACGATGGCAGCCGGAGGCTGCCGCGTTGGCCGCCGAGCGCTGCCGCGTAGGGCGCGTCGGCGGCGGGCACGCTGTCATTGGCCCGTGCCTGGCGTGCGCCGATACAATGGGCATTCGTTTTCAGTGTTGACGGAGTTCCCATGTCCCAGATCATCCATACCGATCAGGCGCCTGCCGCCATCGGTCCGTATTCCCAGGCCGTGCGTGCCGGCAACACCGTGTATTTTTCCGGGCAGATTCCGCTGGACCCGGCCACCGGCGAGATCGTGCCCGGCGACATCGGCGCGCAGGCGCGGCGTGCGTTCGACAACCTCAAGGCCGTGGCCGAAGCGGCGGGCGGCTCGCTCGACAAGATCGTACGTTTGGGCCTGTACCTGACCGATCTGGGCCAGTTCGCCGCCGTCAACGCGGTGATGCAGGAATACTTCCAGGCGCCGTTCCCGGCGCGCTCGACCATTGAGGTGTCGGGCCTGCCCAAGGGCGCTGGCTTCGAGGTCGACGCAGTGATGGTGCTCGACTGACTGAAGGCGCGATTCGCCGTGTCGCGCGCGCGTTCCGTCACCCCAAGCCTGGCCGTCGCTGGCCAGGCGCCGCTTTCCAGCTTGCCCGGGGTCGGCCCGAAAGTGGCCGAGAAATTTGCCGCGCGCGGCATTCTCAGCCTGCAGGATCTGTGGCTGCACCTGCCGCTGCGCTATGAAGACCGCACCCGCCTGACCACCATCGCGCAGTTGCAGGGCGGGGTGCCGGCGCAGATTGAAGGGCGTGTGGAGGCGATGGAGCGCGGCTTCCGCTTCCGCCCGGTGTTGCGCGTGGCGATGTCGGACGACTCGTACGGCACGCTGGTGCTGCGCTTCTTCCACTTTCGCGCGGCCCAGGTTGCGCAGTTTTCCCCGGGCACGCGCTTGCGCGTGTTCGGCACGCCCAAGCCCGGCCAGAATGGCTGGGAAATCGTCCACCCCAGTTACCGCGTCCTGGCGCCGGATGAAGATGCGGGCCTGGGCGATTGCCTGGACCCGGTGTATCCGGTGCTGGAAGGTGTCGGGCCGGCCACGCTGCGCAAGCTGATCGGCCAGGCCTTGGAGCGTTTGCCGCCGGAGGCCGCGCTGGAACTGCTGCCGCCGCACTGGCTGCAGGACGAACAGCTGCCGTCGCTACGCAGCGCGCTGCTGACCATGCATCGCCCACCGGTGGACACCGACCCGCAGCAGCTGCTGGCCGGCGGACATCCGGCGCAACAGCGATTGGCCATCGAAGAACTGCTGGCGCATCAAGTGAGCCTGCGCCGGCAACGCATCGCGCTGCAGCGCTTCCGCGCACCGCAGTTGCGCGGTGGCCGCTTGGTGCAGCAGTTACGCAAGGCCTTGCCGTTCCAGCTCACCGGCGCGCAGCAGCGCGTGTTCGAGCAGATCGCCCACGATCTGGCGCAGCCGGCACCGATGCTGCGGCTGGTGCAGGGCGATGTGGGCAGCGGCAAGACCGTGGTGGCGGCGCTGGCCGCGATGTTGGCGGTCGAACACGGCAAACAGGTGGCCTTGGCTGCGCCCACCGAGCTGCTGGCCGAGCAGCATCTGGCCAACCTGCGTGGCTGGCTGGAGCCGCTGGGCGTGCGGATCGTCTGGCTGGCCGGCAAGGTCACCGGCAAGGCGCGCGCCGCGGCGATGGCCGAAGTAGCCTCCGGGCAGGCACAGGTGGTGGTGGGCACGCATGCGCTGATGCAGGACGCGGTGGTCTTCCACGATCTGGCGCTGGCCATCATCGACGAGCAGCACCGCTTCGGCGTGCATCAGCGCCTGGCGCTGCGCGACAAGGGTGCGGCTGCCGGCAGCGTGCCGCATCAACTGGTGATGACCGCCACGCCGATCCCGCGCACGCTGGCAATGGCGGCCTACGCGGATCTGGACGTCTCGGCCATCGACGAACTGCCGCCTGGCCGCACTCCGGTGCAGACCATCGTGCTGAGCGCCGAGCGCCGGCCCGAGCTGGTGGAGCGCATTCGCGCGGCCTGTGCCGAAGGCCGGCAGGCGTACTGGGTCTGCACCCTGATCGAAGAAAGCGAAGACACCGACAAGGGTGCGCAGAACGGCCCGCCGCGCATCGAAGCACAGGCCGCGCAGGTCACCTTCGAAACGCTCTCGGCGCAACTGCCGGGCGTGCGCGTGGCGCTGGTGCACGGGCGCATGAAGCCGGCCGAAAAGCAGCAGGCCATGCTGGATTTCAAGCAGGGCCGCACCGATCTGCTGGTCGCCACCACCGTGATTGAAGTGGGCGTGGATGTGCCCAACGCCTCGCTGATGATCATCGAGAACGCCGAGCGCCTTGGCCTGGCCCAGTTGCACCAGTTACGCGGGCGGGTCGGGCGCGGCGCGGCGGCGTCCAGCTGCGTGCTGCTCTACCAGGGCCCGCTGTCGCTGATGGCACGCCAGCGGCTGGAGACCATGCGCCAGACCAACGATGGCTTCGTGATTGCCGAAAAGGATCTGGAGCTGCGTGGCCCCGGCGAGTTGCTGGGTACGCGCCAGACCGGCCTGGCGAGTTTCCGCATCGCCGACCTGGCGCGCGACGCCGGCCTGCTGCCGCGGGTGCAGGTGCTGGCGGAGCGCTTGCTCGACGAAGCGCCGGAGATCGCCGACCGCGTGGTCGCACGCTGGATCGGTGGCGCAGTGCGGTATGCGGCCGCCTGAGCGGCGGGGATGGGGATTTGGGAGTGGGGATTGTCAGAGCGGGGCTGCTGCAGCCTATGCGTTCGCGTGGCCGGCCGATCCTTGCGAAGATGCGGCAACGAATCCCGAATGACCAATTCCGAATCCCATGACAAAAAAGATACCGCTGCTGATCGACACCGACCCGGGCGTGGATGACGCGCTGGCGCTGCTGATGGCGTTCAACGACACCCGTCATGATGTGGTCGGCCTGACCATCGCCGCGGGCAATGTCGGTCTGGAGCACACCGTGCGCAATGCGCTCAAAGTGTGCGAGGTGGCCGGTCGTGCCGATGTGCCGGTGTATGCCGGCTGCCCGCAACCGCTGCTGCACCCGTCGGTGGACGCAGCGCATGTGCATGGCATCGACGGCTTCGGCGATGTCGGCCTGCCGCCGGCCGCGCGGGCTGCGGACGCCGAGCATGCGGCGCTGGCCATCCTGCGGCTGTCGCACGTGCATGCAGGCGAGTTGCTGCTGGTGGCACTTGGCCCGCTGACCAACCTCGCCCTGGCGCTGACGCTGGACCCGACCCTGCCACAGCGCGTGGCGCGGCTGGTGGTGATGGGCGGGGCGCTGACCGGGCACGGCAACATCACCGCCGCGGCCGAATTCAATATCGGCTTCGACCCGGAGGCGGCGCATATCGTGTTCCGCGGGTTTCCCCAGTTCGATGTGGCCGATTGGGAGGCGACCGTCGCGCACGGCCTGCTGCACCGTGATGTGGAGCAGTGGCTGGCGGCCGATTCGCCGCGTGCACGCTTCTACGAAGAAATCTCCCGCAAGACCCGGCTGTGGTCGGAGGACAGCCGGGGCGAGTACTGGTATGCCGCCGACGCGTTGGCGATGGCCTTCGCCCTGCACCCGGACGGCGCCCAGCGCCTGGAGCAGCGGCCGGTGCACATCGAATTGTCGGGCACGCACACCCGCGGCATGACCCTGGTGGACTGGAACCGGCAGGGCGGGGCGGCCGACAACGCCACCCTGTTGCTGGACTACGACCGCCAGCGCTTCTACGGCCTGGTCGGGCAGGCGCTGGCGGCCGGCTAGGGCCGGCTTGCACCGGGTGCCAGGCGGTGGCTATAATGCCCGGCTTACCCAGGCAGCCCGGCGCCAAGTCCATGAAAGATAACGTTCATCCCAGCTACAACGACGTCGTCTTCCACGACGTGACCTCGGATTTCAAGATCCTGACCCGTTCCACCATGAGCTCGAAAGAGACCGTGAAGTGGGAAGACGGCCAGGACTATCCGCTGATCAAGGTGGAAATTTCCTCCGCATCGCACCCGTTCTATACCGGCAAGCACAAGGTGATCGACACCGGCGGCCGTATCGACAAGTTCCAGAAGCGCTACGCGCGCTGAGCTTGCAGGACGGGCTGTACCGGCAACGGCCGCGCATTGCGCGGCCGTTGTTTTTTGGGGAATTCCCGCTTCGCTTTTGCGCCCCTGATGGGTGCGTCTACGACTTCTGTTCAAGCGACGGCCAAAATGCTGCTGTGCGATAATGACGTGATCCGAGGCGATGCCTTGGACTTCCATCACGTGCCTGCCCATGTGGGATCAGGCGCCTTCCACTGAAGGAGCGTACACAGTGTCCGATCTTGATCAGGTCACGCTCAACGCCGGCGACAAGTCGGTCGTTCTGCCGGTTCTCAAGCCCACGTTGGGCAATGATTGCGTCGATATTTCCAAGCTGACCAAAGAAACCGGTCTGTTCACCTACGACTCGGGCTTCACCGCCACCGCCAGTTGCAAGTCGGCCATCACCTACATCGATGGCGACAATGGCGTGCTGCTGTACCGCGGCTACCCGATCGAACAGTTGGCCGAGAAGTCCAGCTTCCTGGAAGTTTCGTATCTGCTGATGAACGGCGAATTGCCGACGGCGGACGAATTCAAGAAGTTCGACCACGAAGTGACGCATCACACGATGATGCATGAGTCGCTGAAGAACTTCCTCGGCGGCTTCCGCCACGATGCGCACCCGATGGCCATGCTGGCCGGTTCGGTGGCCTCGCTGTCGGCGTTCTACCACGACACCCTGGACCTCAACGATCCGGAGCAGCGCCGTCAGGCCGCCATCCGTCTGATCGCCAAGGTGCCGACCCTGGCTGCTGCGGCGTACCGTTACTCGATCGGCTGGCCGATCCGCTATCCGCGCAACAACCTGAACTACGTCGACCGCTTCCTGCACATGATGTTCGAAGTGCCGAGCGAGCCGCTGGAGATCAACCCGGTCGTTGCCAAGGCACTGGATCTGCTGTTCATCCTGCACGCCGATCACGAACAGAACGCCTCGACCTCGACCGTGCGTCTGGTCGGTTCGACCGGTGCCAACCCGTACGCGTCCGTGGCAGCTGGTATCACCGCGCTGTGGGGCCCGGCACACGGTGGCGCCAACGAAGCCGTGCTGAAGATGCTGGAAGAGATCGGCACCGCTGACAACGTCGAGTCCGCCGTGGCCAAGGCCAAGGACAAGAACTCCTCGTTCCGTCTGATGGGCTTCGGTCACCGCGTCTACAAGAACTTCGACCCGCGCGCCAAGATCATCCGCGAGATGACCCACAAGGTGCTGGGCGAGCTGGGTGTCAACGACCCGCTGCTGGAAGTTGCGCTGAAGCTGGAAGAAGCTGCGTTGAAGGACGACTACTTCGTGCAGCGCAAGCTGTACCCGAACGTGGACTTCTACTCGGGCCTCATCTACAAGGCGCTCAATATCCCGGTGGAAATGTTCACCGTGATGTTCGCCATTGCCCGCACCGCCGGCTGGGTGTCGCATTGGCTGGAGCAGCAGGTCGACCCGGAAATGAAGATCGGCCGTCCGCGCCAGATCTACACCGGCTACGACAAGCGCGACTACACCGACGCCGGCAAGCGCTAAGCGCCTCGGAGTTGGTTGTTTGACCAAACGCCCCGCATTGCGGGGCGTTTTGCGTTGCGGCCTGGAGTGCTGTGGGCAGTGCCGGGCCGGTCCTGGCGCGATGCAATGGTGCGGTCTGCTGCTTACCGCAGTGGCTGCACGTAACCCTGGATCTCTTCGTCCGCCAGCAACTGCCGCAACTGCGCTGCAGAGGCGCGTGCCATCGGTTTTTCGTCCAGCTGCGATAGCGGTGCCTGCCGCAGCGCGTCGTAAGGCAGCACGGTCAGGTCGAAGGTCAGGTCTTCCGCACTGAACAACCACACTGGAAACTCGCTGCTACGTTCGCGATCCAGGCGCAGGCGCCGCGTGCGCGCCTCGGCAGGGATGCGGTGTTCTTCTAGAAAGCGCTGTACCGCATCGGCATCGTCGCTGTGCAACTGCACTTGCACCGGCGCGTTGGCGTCGGCGGTGCCGTCCAGTACCGGGCCGGTCAGCCGTGGCTGGAATGGGCTGAGGAAATCCAGCGCACGTAACGCGGCCTCGCGCCGTTGCCGCAAGCGCACGCCATGCTCGGGGCCGGCGAACAGACGCTGATACTCGCGCAGCGCGTCTTCGATCTCGCGGTTGCGTGGCAGTGATGCATCGTCGTGGATGCCGAGCCGGCTGGCCGCCTTGAGTTTGGCTTGATGGAAATCGCGGATGCCGCCTTCGGCCATCAGTCGGGCGGCCTCATGGGCGAGCCGGTGACGGCGCTCTCGGGTACGCGTGTCGGCATGTTGGCGTGCATGATGCATGGCCGGGCTCCCCTGTCTGAACCTGACTTCGACTCTACACGAGCGTAGTGAAGTTGCCGATGACAATCGTTGGGGCGTTAGCGCCGCCTGGACGCGGCGTTGGCAGGTGATCGGCTACCGCGCTCTGGCATCGCATGGGCGCTGCGCGCGGCGGCGATGAAACCATCCAGTGCGGGTCATACAGGCGTAGCGAACGCTGGCGTCCGCAGCACGGATAGGAACTGTGGGGCGTCGCGCAGACGTTCAGTGCCGGCACTGAGTTGGCCCAGGTAGCGTGCGTGTCCTGTGCGTCGATAACGCAGCGAGACCCGACATGGCGGAGGAGGCTATCGCAACCGATCAGCAACGCCCAGCATCACCCAGCATCACGCCGCATCAATCGCTTGCCCAAAAAAAACAACGGAGCCACCTGGGCTCCGCTGCTGGCATCACACCGTCTGGAACAGCTTAGAAGATGTCGAATGCCTTCTCGTCCTGCTGTTCCTGCAGACCGTAGTCGTAATCCTGCAGACGGTCGAGGTCTTCGTTCTTGACCCACTCCACCGCGCCATTGATGGTGGCCTGGGTCATGCCATCGGGCGGGTCGTTGGCTGCGATCGGTTTGTCCTTCAAGGCCACGCGCATGTAGTCGATCCAGATCGGCAGCGCGGCCTTGCCGCCGTATTCGCGATACCCCAGCGAGCGGAAGTCGTCGCGACCAACCCACACCGTGGTGGCATACGGGCCGCCAAAACCGGAGAACCAAGCGTCGCGGTGATCGTTGGTGGAGCCGGTCTTGCCACCCACATCTTCGCGTCCCAGCACCTTGGCCGCGGTGCCGGTGCCGCGCTGGACCACGTCGCGCATCATCGAGACCAGCTGATACGCAGTGCGCTCGTCGATGGCGCGGGGCGCGATCTTGGTTTCGGCGGTGGCTGCGGGGGTAGTTTCCGCAGGCGTGGCAGGCGTCGCGGCGGCTGGCTCGATCGACTTGGGCAGCGCGGGCGCGCCGAAGTTGAAGCCATCCACCACCTGGCTGACCGGGGCGGCGGTGCCTCCCTGCGTGGCGCAGGTGCGGCAGGCCACAGCGGGCACTTCCTTGAAGACCACATTGCCGTCGCGGTCCTTCACCTCGTCCACGATCCAGGTGTCCACACGCGAGCCGCCATTGGCGAACACCGCGTAGCCGCGTGCCACCGACAGCGGCGTCAGCGATGCGGTGCCCAGCGACATGGACAGGTTGGGCGGCAGCTCGGCCTCCTGGAAGCCGAACTGGCTGATGTACTTGCGCGCGAAATCGACGCTGATTGCATCCAGCAAGCGCACCGACACCAGATTGCGCGACTGCACAAGCGCCTCACGCAGGCGCATCGGCCCACGGAAGCCGCCGCCATCGTTCTGCGGCGACCAGGTCTTGCCGCGGCGGTCGCGGAACACCACCGGTGCATCCAGCACAATCGAGGCCGGGTTGAAGCCCTTCTCGAAGGCCGCCGCATACACGAACGGCTTGAAGCTCGAGCCCGGCTGGCGCCGTGCCTGGGTGGCGCGGTTGAACTTGTTGCCGGCAAAGCTGAAGCCGCCGACCAGGGCGCGCAACGCGCCACTGTTGGCGTCCAGCGACACCAACGCGGCCTGGCCGCGCGGCAGCTGATCGATGATCCACTCGCCGTCCTTTTCGCCGGCACGGATGCGGGTCAGGTCGCCGCGGGTCAGCAGCTTGGCCGGGGTCTTGTTGGTCCAGCGGCTGGCGCTGGCCGGCAAGGTCAGCTCGGTCTTGTCGCTCTGCACAACGGTCACACCGCCGTCGGCGTTGGTGCGCGCCACGATCACGGCGCGCAGGCCGCCTTGGGTGAACACGCCCGACAGATGCTTGGCCAGGGCCGGCGCATCCGCATCGGCGGCCACGTCGAAGTGCTGCTCCACGCCGTGCCAGCCATGGCGGTGGTCGTACAGGCGCAGGCCTTCGGCAACCGCCGCATCGGCGCCGGTCTGCAAAGTGGAATCGATGGTGGTGGTGACGTGGTAGCCCTTGTTGAGCACGTCGCCGCCGTACTTGGCGATCATTTCCTGGCGCACCAGCTCGGCCACATATGGGGCATAGACCTCCACCGGCGGCTCATGCGGCTTGGCGTGCATCGGCACCGCCTTGGCCGCGTCGGCCTCGGCCTGGGTGACGAAGCCCAGGTCGGCCATGCGCTGCAGCACGTAGTAGTCGCGGCGTTCGCGCGCGCGCTCGGGGTTGCTGATCGGGTTGCCGCTGGACGGGAACTTGGGGATGCCGGCCAGCGAGGCCATCTCGTCCAGGCTCAGGTCGGCCATCTTCTTGCCGTAGTAGTACTCGGCCGCAGCGCCCACGCCGTACGCGCGGTTACCGAAGAAGCTCTTGTTCAAATACAGCTCGAAGATCTCGTCCTTGGTCAGCTCGCCCTCGATCTTGCGCGCCAGCAGGATCTCGGCCAGCTTGCGGGTGTAGCTGTATTCGGAATTGAGAAAGAACTGCCGGGCCACCTGCTGGGTGATGGTCGAGCCACCCGGCACACGCTTGGCGTCGGTACTGGCCAGCAGCCAGACCGCGCGGGCGATGCCCTTGTAGTCCACGCCGCCATGCTCGTAGAAGCGCGCATCCTCGGTGGCCAGGAACGCCTGCTTGAGCCGCTCCGGAACCTCCTTCATCTGGATGGGGTAGCGGCGCGTCTCGCCATAGACGGCCATCAGCCGGCCATCGCTCGAGTACACGTACATCGGCTCCTGCAGTTCGACCTGCTTGAGTGATTGCACGTCCGGCAACTTGGAGGAAATGGCGTAGTACAAGCCGCCGGCGGCAATAGCACCAAGCACGGCAAGCACGACGAGCGTGGCCAGGATCCAGCCCAGCCAACGGCGAATACGGGGCATGTAAGAGAGATTCCGATTGCAGATTTCTTGGTCACAGAGTATAGATGACGCCGGGTTTGGCTGGGGCCGAACTCTGGGGATCGCAGAAGACACCACTGGGGTCACGTCATGGAGCCATTGCTTCGTGCGTGAAGGGGTTGTCAACTGTTAAAATTTGATTATTAATGCGAGGACGCAACACATGCGTCCAAGTGCCCGTCGGCAGGGGAGTTTCCGTGGGGCTTTTACCCAAGAGTCAGTCGCCACTTATTGGTGTCGACATCAGTTCCACTGCGGTCAAGCTATTGCAGCTGTCGCGCAGCGGAAATCGTTTTCGCGTGGAACATTACGCTGTGGAACCGTTGCCGCCGAATGCGGTGGTGGAAAAGAACATCGTCGAAGTCGAAGCGGTGGGCGAAGCCATTCGCCGCGCCATCAACCGTTCCGGCAGCAAGGCCAAGAACGCGGCAGCGGCCGTGGCTGGCTCGGCGGTGATCACCAAGCTGATCCCCATGCCGGCGGATCTGGACGATAGCGATCTGGAAGCCCAGGTCGAGCTGGAAGCCACCAACTACATCCCGTACCCGATCGAGGAAGTGAATCTCGATTTCGAGGTGCTCGGCCCGATGCCCAACAGCCCGGACATGGTCCAGGTGCTGCTGGCGGCGTCGCGTTCGGAGAACGTCGAGCTGCGCCAATCGGCGCTGGAGCTCGGCGGCCTGGTCGCCAAGGTGATGGACGTGGAGGCCTTTGCGGTCGAGAACGCCTTCGCCCTGGTTGCCAGCGAATTGCCGGTTGCCGCCGATGCGGTGGTGGCGCTGGTGGACATCGGCGCGACCATGACCACGTTGAGCGTGCTGCGCTCCGGGCGCAGCCTCTACAGCCGCGAGCAGGTGTTCGGTGGCAAGCAGCTCACCGACGAAGTGATGCGCCGCTACGGCCTGACCTATGAAGAAGCTGGCCTGGCCAAGCGTCAGGGCGGTTTGCCGGAGAGCTACGAGGTCGAAGTGCTGGAGCCGTTCAAGGAAGCGACGGTGCAGCAGATCAGCCGCCTGTTGCAGTTCTTCTATGCGGGCAGCGAGTTCAATCGCGTCGATTGCATCGTGCTGGCAGGCGGCTGCGCCGCGTTGTCGCGCCTGCCGGAGATGGTGGAAGAACAGCTGGGCGTGACCACCGTGGTCGCCAACCCGCTGGCACAGATGACGCTGGGCCCGAAGGTTCAGGCCCATGCGCTGGCGCTGGATGCGCCTGCATTGATGATTGCCACCGGCCTGGCCCTGAGGAGCTTTGACTGATGGCAAGAATCAATCTATTGCCCTGGCGCGCCGAGCGCCGGAAGGCGCGCGAGCGTGAGTTCTATTCGATGCTCGGCTTCGCCGCGCTCGCTGGCGTGGTGTTGTCGGGGCTGATCTGGTTCTACTACGACGGGCAGATCAGCGGGCAGACCGAGCGCAACGCGTTCCTGACCACCGAGATCGACAAGGTCAAGGCGCAGAACGAAGAGATCAAGGAACTCGACAAGAAGAAGGACCGCCTGCTGGCGCGCAAGAAGGTCATCGAGGAACTGCAGGCCAATCGCTCGCAGATGGTGCACCTGTTCGATTCGCTGGTGCGCACCATTCCCGATGGCGTGGCGCTGACCAACATCAAGCAGGATGGCGACATCCTCACGCTGGAAGGGCGCTCGCAGTCCAACGCGCGCGTCAGTGCCTACATGCGCAACCTGGAAGGCTCGGGCTGGATGACCAATCCGGACCTGTCGATCATCGAGGCCAAGAGCCAGGACAAGGCCGCCGGCCAGCCTGCGGCTTCCTCGATGGACACCAAGACCTTGCCGTACGTGTTCACGCTGAAGGTCAAGCTGGCCAACCCGAACGAGGCCGACAAGAACGGTCCCGCGCCGGTTGACGGCCAGGCACCGGGCGCAACCCCGGCGGCCACGCCGGCCGGCGCAGCGCCTGCACCGGCAGCGACACCGGCAACAACGCCTGCGCCGGCCGCATCGGTCGCGCCTGCACCCGCACAAGCGGCACCGGCGCAAGCCACTCGGCCGCAGGAGGGGGCGGCGTCATGAGTAAGAAATCATTCAAGCTCAGCGATCTGGACTTCAACAACATCGGCGGCTGGCCGCAGCAGGCGCGCATCGTGTTCTGCGTGGTCGTCGGCCTGTTCATCATGGTGTTGGCCTGGTTCCTGTTGATCAGCAGCAAGCGCGATGAACTCGAAGGCCTGGAAGGCACCGAAACGCAGCTGCGCACCGAGTTCGAGACCCAGCAGGGCCGTGCGGTAAATCTGGAGCCGCTCAAGCAGCAGCTCGCACAGATGGAGCAGGTGCTGCAGCAGATGCTGCGCCAGCTGCCCAGCAAGACCGAAATGCCGGACCTGATCATCGACATCTCGCAGACCGCGCTGTCCAGTGGCCTGTCCAACGAGCTGTTCCAGCCGGGTCCGGAATCGCCGAAGGAGTTCTACGCCGAGAAGCCGATCGCCCTGCGCATGGTGGGCAGCTACCACCAGTTCGGCGCCTTCGTCAGCGGTGTGGCCTCGCTGCCGCGCGTGGTGATCCTGACCATGCACGACATCAATCTCAAGCCCAAGGACGCCAAGGCCGGCATCACCCCACGGGGTGCGCTGGAGCTGTCCGGCACGGTCAAGACCTATCGTTATCTGGACGATGAGGAAATGGCCGAGCAGGAGAAGGCTGCGGCCGACGCGGCGAAGAAGGGCGGCCAATGACCATGAAATTGCTCAAGATCCTGTCCTGCGTGGCGCTAATTGCAGTGTTGCCGGCGTGCACCCGCGGTGTGACCAGCACCCCGGGCGATGCGCCGAATCTGGAAGCGTGGGTGGCCGAAGTGCGTGCGCGTCCTGCGCCTCCGCTGGAGCCGTTGCCGGTGATGCAGCAGTTCGAGACGTTCGAATACGCGGCGCAAGTGATGCGCGACCCGTTCAGCGATGCCTGGGTCAGCGCGGAAGGCGGCAATGGCACGCGTCCGGATCCGAACCGGCGCAAGGAGCCGTTGGAAGCCTTCCCGCTCGATGCCCTCGACATGGTGGGGACCATTGGAGGTGGCTCGGGCCTGATCGCATTGGTCATGGCACCTGACAAGGTGACCTACCGGGTGCGGCCGGGTGTGTATCTGGGGCAGAGCGATGGCCGGGTGACCGGGGTCTACGAAGACCGCATCGAGCTGATTGAACTTGTACCGGACGGTGCGGGTGGGTGGCTGGAACGGCCTGCCGCGCTCGCATTGGATGATCAATAAAGTGATAGGGGATAGCACGATGACTTTTTCCAACGCCCAGCGCCTGCGTCCGGTCCGGCGCCAGGCAATGCTCCGGGCCTGCGCGCTGGGGTTCGCGCTGGCGCTCGCGAGCGGCAGTTCGTTTGCCGCCGCCGCGCTGGCCCAGCCTGCGCAGGATCCGGCCAAGACCGCTCCGGCCAGCCTGGCGGTCTCCAAGATCGACTTCAAGCGCGGCGATGACGGCGCAGGCCGCCTGATCCTGCAGTTCGATGGCCAGGGCGCCAGCCCCGACCTGCGCACGCAGGGCGACAACGTGCTGGTCGACATCAGCAATGCTCGCCTGCCTGCGGAACTGCAGCGCCCGCTCAACGTGACCGACTTCGCCACCCCGGTGCAGCGCGTCGAGGTCAAGCCATCCGGTGGCGGCTCGCAGCTGGTGCTGTCGACCAAGGGTGCATTCGACTCGCTGGCCTACCAGACCGGCAACGAATACGTGGTGGAAATCACCCCGCGCAAGGGCCAGCCGGCCGTTGGCGGCGTGAGCGCCAGCGCGGTGACGCAGGCTGCCGCGCAGATCGCCGCGCGCGGCTACAGCGGCCGCCCGGTGACCTTCAACTTCCAGGACGTGCCGGTGCGCACCGTGCTGCAGCTGATCGCCGAGGAATCCAACCTCAACATCGTGGCTTCCGATACGGTGCAGGGCAATGTCACGCTGCGCCTGATGAACGTGCCGTGGGACCAGGCACTGGACATCGTGCTGCGCGCCAAAGGCCTGGACAAGCGCCGCGATGGCGGCGTGGTCTGGGTTGCCCCGCAGCCTGAGCTGGCCAAGTTCGAACAGGACAAGGAAGACGCCCGCATCGCGATTGAGAACCGCGAAGACCTGATCACCGATTATGTGCAGATCAATTACCACAATGCCGCGGTGATCTTTAAAGCGCTGACCGAGGCCAAGGGCATTGGTGGCGGTGGCGGTGGCGGTGGCGGTGGCCAGGGCGGTCAGGGTGGTGCCGGGCAGCAGGACAATGGCTTCCTCTCGCCGCGCGGTCGCCTGGTGGCCGACGAGCGCACCAACACCTTGATGATCAGCGATATCCCGAAGAAGGTCGCGCAGATGCGCGAGCTGATTTCGCATATCGATCGTCCGGTGGATCAGGTGCTGATCGAAAGCCGGATCGTGATTGCTACCGATACGTTCGCGCGGGATCTGGGGGCGCGTTTTGGTGTGACCGGAGCGACAGGTCGGGGTATTTTGAGTGGTTCCCTGGAAAGCAACGTCAACTACCTCAACACCTCGGCACAATCTCGTTTAGAGCAAGCTAACGGCGGTGAGGTTACAACGCTGCCGGCGCATCTTTTCCCCTCGGGATTGAACGTCGATCTAGGCGCAGGTGGCTTTACCAATAGCGGTGCAGCCGGTCTTGCGTACACGTTGTTGGGTTCGCACTTCAACCTGGACATCGAGCTGTCGGCGATGCAGGAAGAAGGCCGAGGCGAGGTTGTGTCCAACCCGCGCATCGTGACCGCCAACCAGCGCGAGGGCGTGATCAAGCAGGGCCGGGAAATCGGCTATGTGACCATCAGCGGTGCCGGCGTTGCAGGGGGGGGCTCGCAGGCCAACGTGCAGTTCAAGGAAGTCCTGCTCGAACTGAAGGTCACGCCCACGATCACCAACGACAACCGCGTCTTCCTCAACATGAATGTCAAGAAGGACGAAGTTGCTCGTTTCATCACCTTGCCGCAATACGGCACCGTGCCGGAAATCAATCGCCGCGAAGTCAACACGGCAGTCCTGGTAGCCGACGGCGAGACGGTGGTGATCGGTGGTGTCTACGAATTTACCGATCGTGAGAGCGTGGCGAAGGTGCCGTTCCTTGGTGACATCCCGTTCCTGGGAAACCTGTTCAAGAAGCGTGGACGCAGCAAGGAAAAAGCCGAGCTGCTGGTCTTCGTCACTCCGAAGGTTCTGCGGGTTGCGAGCGCCGCGCGGTAAACGCGTTGGCAATAGAAGAAGGCCGCGGAAGCGGCCTTCTTCTTTTTAGCAGTCTGTGAAGTGCTCTCAAAACACAACTGCAAGTGACGTACTTGCTCTGCCCGCGATACGTGCATCAGGGCCCATCCAACTGCTTGTCCCCATGGCGGCCTGCGAGCCGATGGATGCATGATCACGCAGGCCGGGGCCCTCGGGCGAGCATGACCCCGGTCACTCACTGAACATCTTCCGCCCGCACAGTGAACCAATCGCGTTCGAATCGGTCACACTGGGTCTATGAACGCACCGCCGCTCCTTCCGCCAGAAGCCGCCGCCGCGCCCGCCGAGGATCGGCTGCATGGTCAATTCACCGCGCTGCGCGAGTCGCTGGCGCAACGCATCGTGGGGCAGTCCGCGTTGGTCGAGCGGCTGCTGATCGCCTTGCTGGCCGACGGCCACCTGTTGGTGGAGGGCGCGCCCGGCCTGGCTAAGACCACCGCCATCCGCGCACTGGCCTCACGGCTGGAAACCGATTTTGCGCGCGTCCAGTTCACGCCGGACCTGCTGCCGGCCGATCTGACCGGCACCGAGATCTGGCGGCCGCAGGAAGGGCGCTTCGAGTTCATGCCCGGGCCGATCTTTCATCCGATTTTGCTCGCCGATGAAATCAACCGTGCGCCGGCCAAGGTGCAGTCGGCGCTGCTGGAAGCGATGGGCGAGCGGCAGGTCACGGTGGGCCGGCATACCTATGCCTTGCCGCAGCTGTTCTTGGTGATGGCGACGCAGAATCCGATCGAGCAGGAGGGTACGTTCCCGCTGCCCGAGGCGCAGTTGGACCGCTTTCTGATGCATGTGCGGATCGGGTATCCGCAGGCCGATGCGGAGGCCGAGATCCTGCGCCTGGCGCGTGAAACCGCACGCGACACGCTGGAAAAGCATGCGACGGTGCCGGACAAGATTCCGCTGGAGGATGTGTTCGCCGCACGCCGCGTGGTGCTGGATGTGCATCTTGCGCCGCAGCTCGAGCGCTACCTGATCGAGATCGTGCTGGCGTCGCGCGATGCGCAGCGTTACGACCCTGCGCTGGCGCGGCGTATCGCCTGGGGCGCAAGCCCGCGTGGATCGATCGCGCTGGAGCGTTGCGCGCGCGCACGTGCGTGGTTGGCCGGCCGCGATTACGTGACCCCGGACGATATCCGCGCCATCGCGCCGGACGTGCTGCGCCATCGCGTGCTGCCCAGCTACGAAGCCACCGCCGAAGGCTGGGATGGCGAACGTCTGGTCGCCGCGCTGTTGGAAAAGATTCCGCTGCCCTGATCGGGTAGCGTCGCTGCGGTATGCCGCCCTTTCGCCCGAAGCCGATCGCCTCGATGCCGTCCTCGCCGTCTGCTGCTGCCCCGTTGTCCGTCGCTGGCGATGGCGTGCGTCCGCAGCTGGCCGAGTTGATTGCGTTGCGCGGTGCCGCTCGCCAGCGGCATCAACCGGGCCGTGGCCGCCATGGGTTGGTGGGTCCGGTGCCGGCGGCAACACGCGGGCGTGGCATGGAATACGCCGAGTCGCGCGAGTACGTGGCCGGCGATGATGCGCGGCATATCGACTGGCGCGTCACCGCACGCACCGGACGCGCGCACACCAAGTTGTTTCAGGCCGAACGTGAGCGGTTGAGCCTGATCGTGGCCGACACCGCGCCCGCGCTCTTCTTCGGCACCCGTGTGCGCTACAAGTCGGTGCAGGCGGCACGCGCCGGTGCCGTGGCGGCCTGGCTGGCGCAGCGGCAGGGCGACCGGATTGCCGCGTTGCGTGGCACCGCGAGCGAAGCACCGATCGCGCCACGCGCCGGGCAGCGCGGGGTGTTGCCGGTACTGGATGCCTTGGCGCGTTGGTATGCGCAGCCGCCGGCCGATGATGCCGGGTTGCAGGTCGGGCTCGACCATGCGGCACGTCTGTTGCGCCCGGGCGCGCGCCTCACCGTGCTTGCCGATGCACGCAGTGCCGCCGCGGTGCCGGAGTCGCGCTGGTCGGGGCTCGCCCTGCATCACGAGGTGGTGGTGATCGTGCTGGTGGATCCACTGGAGCTGGCACCGCCCGCGCGCGCGCTCACCTTCGACGCAGGCGGGCAACGGATCACCGTGGACCTCACCACGCAGGCCGGGCGCGCGCAGTGGAATGCCGAATTCGTCGCGCCGCTGGAACGGTTGTCCACGCTGCTGCAGGCCCGTGGTGTGCGCCTGCACCGTCTGTCCACGGCCGATGCCAGTGATGCCTGGCTGGGCGGCGGCATCTCTTCGGTGCGGGAGTCATCGCGATGACGCCCGACACCCTTCCGCTGCGCGATGTGCACCTGCCGCCGTCACCGTCGTGGTGGCCGCTGGCCTTGGGCTGGTGGCTGGTGATCGCGGCAATCGTTCTGGTGCTGGGCACGTTGGCTTTGTGGTGGTGGCGTCGCCACCGGCGTGCCCAACGCTGGGCGGCGACCTTCGACGCTGCGCTGCAGGCGGCCAGCACGCCAGCGCAGCGGCTGGCGGCGCTGTCGGCGTTGCTGCGGCGTGCCGCGCGTACGATCGACCCGCAGGCCGATCGGCTGCAGGGCGAGGCCTGGCTGCAATTGCTGGATGGCCGCAACGGCCATGCGTTTTCGCAGGGGCCCGGCCGTGTGTTGCTGGACGGTGGGTTTCAACGTGACCCGGCAGTGAGCGATCTTGCGGCGGTGGAGCAGCTGGCACGCCAGCGCTTCCTTCGCCTGATGCAGGGGCGGCGATGAACTGGCTGCAGTGGTCGCAGTGGCAGGATGCACTGGCGCACTGCGCGTGGCCGTGGGCCTGGTGGTTGATGCCGCTGCCGTTGCTGATGTGGTTCTGGCCGCAGCGGCGCACGCAGGCATCAGCATTGCGCGTGCCGTATGCCCAGCAGCTGCGTGCGATGGTGAGTGCGCCACGCATTCCATCGCTGCGTGCGCCGCGCTGGCTGGCATGGCTGGGATGGTTTTTGCTGTGTGCCGCGCTGGCGCGTCCGCAACAACTGGGCGATGTGATCCAGCCGCCGCGGGAGGCACGCCAGATGATGCTGGCGGTGGACCTGTCCGGCAGCATGAGCGAACCGGACATGGTGCTGGGCGGCAACGTGGTGGACCGCCTGACCGCGGCCAAGGCGGTGCTCTCGGACTTTCTGGACCGGCGCGAAGGCGACCGGGTGGGCCTGCTGGTATTCGGGCAGCGCGCCTATGCGTTGACGCCGCTGACCGCCGACCTCACCAGCGTGCGCGATCAGCTGGCTGACAGCGTGGTGGGCCTGGCCGGGCGCGAAACCGCGATCGGCGATGCCATTGCCTTGTCGGTCAAGCGTCTGCGCGAGCAGCGCCAGGGCCAGCGTGTCGTGGTGCTGCTCACTGACGGCGTCAACACCGCTGGTGTCCTCAACCCACTGAAGGCGGCCGAGCTTGCCAAGGCCGAGAGCATGCGCGTGCACACCATCGCCTTCGGTGGCAGCGGGAGCTATTCGTTGTTCGGTGTGCCGATTCCGGCCGGTGGCGGCGACGATATCGATGAAGACGGCCTGCGCAAGATTGCCGAGCAGACCGGTGGGCGCTTCTTCCGAGCCCGCGATACCGAGGAACTGGCCGGCATCTACGCCGAGCTGGATCGCCTGGAACCGGTGAAGGCCGCGGGGCCATCGGTGCAGCCGAAAGTCGAGCGTTATTACTGGCCGTTGGGAGCGGCACTGCTGATCGGATTGCTGGCCTACGCATTGCCGCGGAGATGGCGATGAACACGCTGAGTACCGCGTTGCACACGCTGCATCTGCTGCGTCCGCAATTGCTGTGGGCGCTGGTGTTGATCGTGCCGGCGGCGGTGCTGTGGTTCCTGCGCCAGCGCGATGCGGACGTGTGGCGGCAAAGTGTCGATGCGCATCTGTTGCCACAGCTGCTGGTGACCGGCGGCCGCCGTGGGTGGTTCGGTTTTGTACTCGCGGTGGTGGCCTACAGCGTGGCGGTTGTTGCGATGAGTGGGCCCAGTTGGCGGCAAACCGAGCGGCCGGTATATCAATCCAACCGGCCGTTGGTGGTGGCATTGGATCTGTCCTCCAGCATCAACGCCAACGATTTGCCGCCCTCGCGGTTGCTGCAGGCACGCGCCAAGCTGGCCACGCTGTTGCGCGAACGTGCCGGTGGCGATGTGGCGTTGCTGGCATACGCGGGCGAGAGTTTCACCGTGGCGCCGCTGACCGAGGATGCGGCCAACGTGGCCCTGTTCCTGGATGCGTTGTCGCCGTCGGTGATGCCGGTGGATGGCAAGCGTGCCGATCGCGCTATCGAGGCGGCGGTGCAGCTGCTGTCGCAAGCTGGCTTCAAGCAGGGCGACATCCTGGTGATGAGCGACAGTGCCGATGAGTCGGCCGAAAGCGCTGCGCGGGTCGCGCGCTCGCGCGGTTTTAATGTCTCCACCTTGGGTGTGGGCAGCGCGCGTGGCGCGGCCTACCGCGCGGCATCGGGTGAGATCGCGCAGGCGCGGCTGGACGAAGCGAGCTTGCGGGATCTCGCCAGCCAGGGCGGTGGCCGTTATGCACCGCTGGCCGCTGACGATGCCGACCTGCGTGCGCTGGGCGTGCTGGACCCGGCACAGCAACCCGCGGCCGACGCCGCCGCCGCCGCGAACGGCAGCAAGACCTGGCTCGATGAGGGCTACTGGTTACTGTTCCCGGTGATGGCGCTGACGTTGTTGGCGTTCCGCCGGCGCGCAGCGGTGATGGTGCTGGCGTTGTTGTGTGTCGGGCCCTTTGTCGAACCGGCGCAGGCGGCGGAAGGGACGTTGTGGCAACGCGCCGACCAGGTGCAGCAACAACGCCTGGACGCCGGCGTGCAGGCCTACCGCAAGGGCGATTTCGCTGCCGCGCAGAAGGCCTTCGAGGCCGTGCCCACCGACCAAGGCTGGTACAACCTTGGCAATGCGCTGGCCCGTCAGGGGCGCTACGACGATGCGATTGCCGCCTACGACCGTGCGCTGCGGCAGCAGCCCCAGCTGCAGGACGCCATCGCCAACCGCGCCGCGGTGGACGCGGCGCGCAAGCGTCAGCAGCAGAACAAGGACGGCAAGGGCAAGCCGCAGCAGGACCAGAACAAGGGCGACAAACAGCAGGATCAGAACAAGGACGGGCAGGGCAAGCAGGAACAAACTGCCGGCAAGGACGGGCAGGATGGCAAGGGCGGCCAGGACGGCAAGCCGTCTTCGCAGCCGCCCAAGGACGGCCAGACGCCGGGCCAGCCGTCGCCAGCGGGGCAGGGCGAGCAAAAACAGCCCGACAGCCCGCCGCAGACGCCGGATGCCCAGGCCCAGCAGCAGGCCGATGCAGCGCAACGCCGCAAGATGGAACAGGCCATGGCGCAGGCTGGTGCCAAGGGCGCGCCCACCAAGGAGCAGCAGGCCGCCGCCGCGGCCGCGGCAGAAACGCCGGAGCAGCGCGAGCAACGGCAGGCGGTGGATGCATGGATCCGGCGCGTGCCGGATGATCCGGGCAGCCTGTTGCGCGCCAAATTCAGGCTGGAACACGAACGCAGGCAACGGGACGGACAATGACGGGCAACGGGCACTGGCGCCGTGTGGCGATATGGCTGCTGAGCAGCAGCTTGGCGATCCTGGCGTTGCCCGCCGGGGCGGTGACGCGCGCCTGGCTGGACCGTGACAGCATCGATGCGGGCGATGCGGTGACCTTGAACATCGAAACCGACCAGCGCGGCGCCGAGCCCGATTACAGCCCGTTGCGCGGTGGGTTCGGGCTGGGGGCCAAGAACGCCAACCAGCAGATGCAGGTGACCAATGGTTCGGTGACCATCCGGGCGTTGTTCGGGGTGGTGATCACGCCACGCCAGACCGGCGAGATCATCGTGCCGGCGATCCGGGTCGGCAACGAGCGCACCGAGCCGCTTCGGCTGCAGGTGGTGGCTACGGCTGTCGATGCCGGCGCTCCGGGGGCCGCTGGCGCAAGCGCGGCGCGCGGCAACGAAGAAGCGTTCGTCGAAACCCAGGTGGACGACCCGCAGCCCTACGTGCAGCAGAGCGTGGGCGTGGTGGTGCGGCTGTACTACGCCACCCAGCTGGCCTCTGGCGAACTGGATCTGCAAGCCCCCGATGGCGCGTCGCTGCAGCGCGTTGGCGATGACGTGAGTTCGGCCAAGGCGGTCAACGGGCGGCAGTACAACGTAGTGGAGCGGCGCTACCTGCTGGTTCCCGAGCGCAGCGGCCGCCTAGTGGTGCCGCCGGCCCGCTTCAACGGGCGCGCGGTGGGTGGGTTCTTCGACGATTACTTCGGGCGCGGCAATGGCGAATTGAACGCGCGCAGCGCCAGCATTCCGCTGCAGGTACGCGCGCAGCCGGCCAATGCACCGCAGCCGTGGTTGCCGTTGCGCAGCCTGACGCTGCGCTACACCTCCACGCCGCAGCGGGCCACTGCCGGCGAGGCAGCGCAGATCGTGGTGGAAGCCAGCGCCCGCGGCGCCACCCAGGCACAGTTCCCGGAGCTGCCCACGCCCAGCGTGCCGGACGCGCAAGTGTTTGCCGAACCGGCGCAGTACGAGGAGCGGTTTGTGGACGGCTCGCCACAGCTGCGGCTGACGCGGCGCTATTCGATCGTGCCCAATCGCGCAGGTCCTCTGTTGATTCCCGGCCTGCAGGTGGCGTGGTGGGATGTGGGCGCGGCAGCGGCGAAGACGGCATCGCTGCCGGACCTCACGCTGGATGTGGCGGCAGGCAGCGGTGCATTCGCAGCGCCCGCAGCGGCGCCTTCGCCAGCCAGCCAGCCAGCTAGCGAGGCCGTGGCACCTGCGCCGGCGGCCAGCATGCTGCGCCTGCAGGGCGCCCCTGCAGCCTCGCGCCCGTGGGGCTGGATCGCGGCGGCGTTGGGTTTCGCGGTGCTGTGGATTGCCACCCTGGTCTGGGCGCTGTGTCGTCGTCGCGGTGGAGCGCGCACGGTGGCCGCCGGTGCTGGTGCTGCTGCGCCGGCGCCCGGCAGGCGCGCCACCCACAGCGTGGCCGACCTGCGCCGTGCGCTCGATACCGGTGGCATGGACGATGTGGCCACGGTGCTGTGCGGCATGGCCGGCGTTGCCGACATCGACAGTGTGCTGGCAGCCTTGAGCGACCCGGCTCAGCGCGCGGCGGTGGCACAGATGCAACGCGCCCGTTGGGGGGGCGATGGCGATGTGACTGCAGCCCGCGCTGCCTTGCGCGAGGCGTTCGCCAATGGCCCGCGCTGGCATCACGCCACGGCAGCAGAGCCGGAGGTGCTGGCACCGCTCTATCCGCCGGCGCGTTGATTGCTTGCGCTGCCGCGACAGCGACACGACAGACGAGCCACGGCAAGGTTAAGTCGGGTGCGCAGGACCCGGCCGCTGCCAGCGCTGCTGCGTGGTCTTGCGTGATGACTGATTGAGTTTCGGCTGCGTACGGCATAGGTGTGCGGGATGAAGAGCGCGCAGAGCGTTATGGCTGCGGGGCTGCTGCAGGGCCATTGCCCGCCCACCGTCGCGGGACACGCCGCAAGTACGTCCCTGTAGCTCTTTGGCGGCATCCATGCCGCCAAAGGTCCCGCGACGGTGGGCGGGCAAGGGCTTGGCAAAGTGGTCGGTGCGTCGTTTCAATACTAAAAAGCGGAAACAGGTGTGCTGGACGCTTCGCGTGCAGAGCGTTCTGGCTGCGGGGCTGCTGCAGGGCCCTTGCCTGCCCACCATCGCAGGACACGCCGCAAGTACGTCCCTGTAGCTCTTTGGCGGCATCCATGCCGCCAAAGGTCCCGCGACGGTGGGCGGGCAAGGACCTGGCAAAGTGGTCGGTGCGTCGTTTCAACACTAAAGACAGGTCGGGGTAGGGCACACCGGCGCTGCTGCGGGTGCCGCTTGCGCCTTGGGGCGGCTGCGCCTTGACGTTGTGCAAGATGAGCGCCGTTTGCTGCCCGCTCCAGCGTCTGGAGCACATGGTGTCGAGAGGCGGGCCTACCCTAAGGACGGGCGCATGGGGCGCCTTGGGTAGGTGGCCGCGCCGGTGGTGTTTGTTAAGCTCCGGCCTTTGTGTCCAGACCAAGGCCTGTCCCGATGACCGCATCCCCAGCCGCGCGCCGCCCAGGCCTGCCCCTGCATTGGAAGATGGGCATTGGCTTCGCCATCGGCCTGGTGCTGGGTCTGGCCGTGTACTACCTGGCCGGGAGCGACGCCGAGTGGGTGCGGCTGGTGACCAAGTACGTCACCACGCCGTTCTCGCAGATCTTCCTCAATCTGATCTTCATGCTGATCGTGCCGCTGCTGTTTTCGGCGCTGGTGGTCGGCATTGCGGAAATGGGCGACATCCGCGCGTTGGGCCGGGTAGGCTGGCGCACGCTGGGCTATACGGTGGTGTTGTCGGGCATCGCGGTGTTGCTGGGCTTGGTTTTGGTCAATGTGCTCAAGCCCGGCGCAGGCGTGGACCCGCAACTGGCCAACCAGTTGATCCAGGAAAATGCCGACCGCACCCGCGAGATCATCTCCAGCTCCGGCACTCAGCCGCAGGGCATGGACATGCTGCTTTCCATCGTGCCGAACAACGTGATTGCGGCGGCCTCGAGCAATGGCGCGATCCTGTCGTTGATGTTCTTCGCGGTGATGTTTGGCGTGGGCATGGTGCTCACCGCCGATGAAAAAGTGGCCACGCTCAAGCGCGGCATCGAAGGCATCTTCGAGATCTCGATGACCTTGATCGGGCTGGTGATCCGCCTGGCGCCGTACGCGGTGGCCTGTTTCATGTTCAATCTGGCTGCGTTGTTCGGCTTCGATCTGCTGATTCGCCTGGGCGCCTACGTCGGCGTCGTGGTGCTGGCGCTGGGCTTGCACATGGTGGTCAGCTACGGGCTGGCGGTGAAGTTCGCCGGGCGTTCGCCGATCGGCTTCTTCCGGCAGACGCAGGAGGCCACGCTGATGGCGTTCTCCACCGCTTCCAGCAATGCGACCCTGCCAACCGCCTTGCGCGTGGCCGACGAGATGGGCCTGCCACCGCGGGTCTCGCGCTTCGTGCTCACCGTGGGCGCCACCGCCAACCAGAACGGCACCGCGCTGTTCGAAGGCGTGACGGTGATCTTCCTGGCGCAGTTCTTCAATGTGGACCTGAGCATCGGCCAGCAATTCATGGTGATGATCGTCTGCATCCTGGGCGGCATCGGCACCGCCGGCGTACCCTCCGGCTCGCTGCCGGTAGTAGCGCTGATCTGCGCGATGGTCGGCGTCAACCCGGTCGGCATCGGCATGATCCTGGGCGTCAATCACTTCCTGGACATGTGCCGCACCGCGCTGAATGTCACCGGCGATCTGGCGTTGACGACGCTGGTGGCTAAGGGTGAGAAATAGGTTGGGGATTTGGGATTCGGGATTTGGGATTTGTTGAAGCGGGCTGTTGCGCGCGTTGCGATACGTGGCAGGCATGAGCGCCGTAATGTGCTCCGCCTCAGGTCGCATCTGGACATACGGACGAGGCCGAACCGGCCAAGCGCGGGCTTCACCAATCCCGAATCCCCACTCCCGAATCCCGCCCCCTAACACGCTCTGTGGGAGAATACCGGTCTCCGCTTCCAGCGGTGTTCCCCTCCGCTTCCATAGACGCCCATGACCCAGCCCACCCGCCGCCAGCTGGCCAACGCCATCCGTTTCCTCGCCGCCGATGCGGTCGAAGCCGCAAAGTCCGGCCACCCCGGCATGCCCATGGGCATGGCCGATATCGCCGAAGTGCTGTGGAACGATTTCTTCCGGCACAACCCGAACAATCCGCAGTGGTTCAATCGCGACCGTTTCGTGCTGTCCAACGGGCACGGGTCGATGCTGCAGTACGCGCTGCTGCACCTGTCCGGGTACGACCTGCCGATCGAGCAGCTCAAGCAGTTCCGTCAGTTGCACAGCAAGACCGCCGGCCACCCTGAGCGCAGCGAAACGCCTGGGGTGGAAACCACCACCGGGCCGCTGGGGCAGGGCTTTGCCAATGCAGTCGGGTTCGCGCTGGCCGAGAAGTTGCTGGCACAGCGTTATAACCGGCCCGAACTGGAAATCGTCGACCACCGCACCTGGGTGTTCATGGGCGACGGTTGCATGATGGAGGGCATCTCGCACGAGGCCGCCTCGCTGGCCGGTACCTGGGGCCTGGGCAAGCTGGTCGCGTTCTGGGACAACAACCAGATCTCGATCGACGGCAACACTGCCGGCTGGTTCAGCGACAACACCCCGGCACGCTTCGAAGCCTATGGCTGGCATGTGATCCGTGATGTGGACGGGCACGACGCCGACAAGATCAAGGCGGCCATCGAGGCGGCGCTAGAAAACAGCGACAAGCCCACGCTGATCTGCTGCCGCACCAAGATCGGCTTCGGTGCGCCCACCAAGTCGGGCAAGGAATCCTCGCACGGTGCACCGCTGGGCAAGGAAGAGCTGGAAGGCGCGCGCAAGGCGCTGGAATGGCCGTACGGCCCGTTCGAGATTCCCGAAGAGATCTATGCCGGCTGGCGCGCGGGTGGCACCGGCACGCTGCGTCAGGCCGAGTGGGAGCAGCTGTTCGACAAGTACGCCAAGCAGTACGGCGAACAGGCCGACGAGCTGACCCGCCGGTCGCGTGGCGAGCTGCCGGCCGACTTCATCGCCCAGGCCGATGCCTACATCGCCAAGGCGCAGGAAGACGGCCAGACCATCGCCTCGCGCAAGGCATCGCAGCTGGCCATCGAAGCGTTCGCCCCGTTGCTGCCGGAACTGGTCGGCGGCTCGGCCGATCTGGCGCATTCCAACCTCACCTTGTGGAAGGCCAGCAAGTCGGTCGCCACCGACGACCCGAACGCCAACTACGTGTATTACGGCGTGCGCGAATTCGGCATGACTGCCATTGCCAACGGCCTGGCGCTGCATGGCGGCTTCATCCCGTTTGACGCCACCTTCCTGGTGTTCAGCGACTACGCGCGTAACGGCGTACGCATGAGCGCGTTGAATCCGGCGCATGCCATCCATGTGTACACGCACGACTCGATCGGTCTGGGCGAAGACGGCCCGACCCATCAGCCGGTCGAACACCTGGCTTCGCTGCGCTACATCCCCAACAACGATGTGTGGCGCCCGGGCGATGCGGTGGAGTCGGCGGTGAGCTGGAAGGCCGCGATCACTCGCAAGGACGGCCCGAGCTGCCTGGTGTTCAGTCGCCAGAATCTGCAGCACCAGCCGCGCAGCGCCGAGCAGATCAAGCTGATCGAACGTGGCGGTTACGTGTTGGCCGATGCCGAAGGCGGCACGCCCGACGTGATCCTGATCGGCACCGGCTCGGAAGTGGGCCTGGCAGTGGAAGCGAAGAAGACGCTGGATGCGGCCGGGCTGAAGACACGCGTGGTGTCGATGCCGTCCACCGACGTGTTCGATCGCCAGGATGCCGCGTACCGCGAGCACGTGCTGCCCAATGCCGTGCGCAAGCGCGTGGCGGTGGAAGCGGGCGTGACCGGCTTCTGGCGCAAGTACGTGGGCCTGGACGGTGCGGTGATCGGGATCGACACGTTCGGCGCGTCGGCACCCGCTGACCAGCTGTATGCGTACTTCAAGATCACGGCCGAGCACGTGGTCGAGGCCGCCAAAGCGCTGTAATGCGTCGTGGTGTTGATTGAAAAAAAGCCGGCGAAAGCCGGCTTTTTTCTTGGAAGGTCTGCGCGATGGGTGATGCTGCAGGTAGGCAGCATGCACCGCCACGTGCATCTCAAAACGTGGCGGCGTGGCGAATCACTGGCAGTGCATGTCGGCGACGCAGAGGTCGATCTGGCGCACACAGGCGGCGGCCCAGATCCATGCATCACTGCATGGAGGTCACTAGCTGCACAGCGTTGCAAACGCGTAAAAACAAGTGCACCCGATAAAGCCGGGCGCAGAGGTGCAAGCGTCTTGGCCCGGCATTGACGGGATCAGCGCGCGTCGTTCGCCACTGCCTGCGCGCGGACCCGCGTGGTCAACACCTGCAACTGCGTGTCCATCATGGTCGGGTTGGGGTCGTGGCCAGTGCGCGGCAGGATCAGGAACTCCTTGGTCGGCGCTGACAGCGTTTCGAAATACGCTTTGCTGACCGTCAGCGGCGTGACCAGATCCTGGTCGCCTTGTAGCAGATAGACCGGCATTGCGAAGACCGGCCCGAGTGCGCGCAGGTTGATCTGCGGCCCCATGCCATTACCCGCCAGCCCCACAAATTGCAGGAAGGAATAGTCTTCGCCGGCCTCGTAGGCCGCGCGATACTCGGGCGTGTCGTACTCGGCAGCAAATCTGAACCAGTTGGCCGGCGCCGGCTCGGTCCGCAACGCTTCGTACTTGCGGCTCACGCGCCGCAGAATCCCGAAATTGCGCGGGTTGGTCCACGGCGGCGGGCCGATCTGTTCGAGCTTGCCGAGCGCATCATGATCGTTGGCTGCCTGCACCAGCTGCATGGTCGCGGCATAGCCGGCCGCCACGTCGTCCTGGTAGTTGACCAACTGCGCGGTGCCGACATACGCATGGAACAGCTCAGAGTTGGCCTTGGCCATGTGGACGGCCAAGGCCGAGCCCCACGAGCCACCCATCAGGATGACCTTGCGCTTGCCGAGCTGTTGCATCGCATGGCGCGCCACCTCAACACCGTCTTGCGTCAGCCGTTGCATGGTCAGCGCTTCGCCCTCGGCAGGCTTGTTGGCGGCGTAGGTCTTGCCCGAGCCGCGCTGATCCCACTGCACGACGGTGAAGTCGCGCGTCCAACTGCCGAACAGGCGCTGCGCGAATGTGGTATTGGGGTTGCCCGGCCCGCCATGGACGATCAACACCACCGGATTGCGGCAGTCGGCGCCCTCGACCGTCACCCATTGCTGGATCCCGCCGATCTGTACAAGACCTGCCTCATGGACCGGCGCACCTGGCACCCGGCAGGTGTCGGCCAGTGCGGATTGTTTTGGTGCTGCTACACCTACCACGGGCGCGCACAGCGCCAGTAATGCAAACGCCTTCCAAAAGTTGTTCATATGCTCCTTGGTGCGCTGGCGCCCGGCATGCGCTGGGCGACGGTCCGTTGTTCCGCTGGTGCGCGGCATCCGCGTCGAGTGTTGCGCATGGGCGAACTCGGCCGCAATGGCTGTGAGTACTGATCTGCCTGGGCGGACAAGCGCGTCGCAAGCACGCGCGCCATGGGGACTTGGTTTGCTCGATAGCTGCGGAATCAGGCAACGCCGCCATACGATCTGCAGAGCGAATTCAGTGGAGACACCGCGCCATGGGATCGCGGGCTCGACCGACGTGGCGAGTTGCTGGAGCCGGCACCGTGCCGGACTGACCCGCTCCAGCAGGTACGAACCAGCCTCAGGTAGCGCTTGCTTCTCTCGGCGACCTGCCAAGCCAGCTCCGGTTTGCTATTTAAAATGTGAATCATTCCCATTAAAATGGCGCACTGCCGGTGGTATGGCACCCGTTCCTCCCCCCTTTTGTTGCCGGCGCTACGATCGCGTGCGGCCCAATCCGTCTGCGTTGGAGTCCCCCGATGAACCGTAGTACCCAGATGCGTCTTCCTTACGTGGGCGCACGCCGCCATGTCCTGCCGCGCGCGCTGTTCGCGGCGCTGTGCACGATGACGGCCGGCCAGGCCCTGGCCGAAGCGCCGGCTGCTGAGGCCGCCGCCGCCGATGCCGATGCCGAGGTCACCACGCTCGATGGCGTGAACGTCACCGGCGAGCGCGGCTACACGGTGGAGAAGACCACCGCCGGCACGCGCATGAACCTGTCGCTGCGCGAGATTCCGCAGTCGGTCACGGTCATCACCCGCGACCGCATGGACGACCAGAACCTGCAGAGCATCACCGACGTGCTCAACAACGTCACCGGCATTTCGGTGGCGCAGAGCGACAGCGAGCGCCTGGAGTTCTACGCGCGCGGGTTCTACATCGACAACTATCAGTTCGATGGCATCCCGGCCTACATGGAGCAGGCCTGGAGCTACGGCGACTCGGCGCTGGACGTGGCCCTGTACGACCGCGTTGAAGTGGTGCGCGGCGCCACCGGCCTGCTCACCGGCTCGGGCAATCCGTCCGCCTCGATCAACCTGGTGCGCAAGCACGCGCTCAGCCGCGAGTTCACCGGCACCGTGTCGGTGGGCGGCGGCGATTTCAACAAGACCCGCAGCGTGGCCGATGTCACCGTGCCGCTCAGCCCCGGCGGCAATGTGCGCGCACGTGTGATTGGCGTCTACCAGGACGGCGAATCGGACATGGACCGCTACAACCTGCGCAAGAAGATCGGCTCGGCGATCATCGATGCCGACCTCACCGATAGCACGCTGCTGAGCGTGGGCTACGAGTACCAGAAGAAGGAATCGGACGACGTCACTTGGGGCGGCTTCCCGCTGTTCTTCAGCGACGGCACGCGCACCAATTACGACCGCTCGTTCAATCCGGCCGCCGACTGGACGTTCTGGGATACGCGTCTGCAGCGCACCTTCGCCAGCCTGCAGCAGGGCTTCGACAACGGCTGGACGCTCAAGGCCAATGTCAGCCATGAGAAGACCGAAGCGGCCAATCATCTGTTCTATCCGTTCTATACGATCTTCGGTTTCGACCGCGCCACCGGCGGCGGCGTGGTGCCGTATTCGGGTAACTACCTCACCGAGCGCAAGGCCGACGGCGCCGACGTGTACGCGGAAGGCCCGTTCCAGCTGTTTGGCCGCGAGCATCACCTGGTGGCCGGTGCCAGCTACAACCGCCGCGAATTCACCAACAACGGCACCTTCGATTTCCCGGCGCCGCTGGATACTTACTTCGGCTGGAATGGCGCGTATCCGGAACCCAACTGGAGCCCGCGCACGGTGCAGAGCACCGGGACGATCAAGCAAAAAGCTGCCTACGTGGCGGGCCGTTTCTCGCTGGCCGACCCGCTGACGCTGCTGGTGGGCGCGCGCTACACCGACTGGCAGATCGACGGCGGTAACTTCGATGCCGCGCAGGGGCTTGTACCGTTCTCCGACACCCAGACCGAAGTCACCCCGTACGCCGGCCTGGTCTACGACATCAACGACGTGTGGTCGACCTATGTCAGCTACACCGAAATCTTCAACCCACAGACCTTGCGCGATACCAACGGCAGCTACCTGGATCCGTTGACCGGCAAGGGCTACGAAGCCGGTGTCAAGGCTGCCTGGTTCGACGACAAGCTCAACGCCTCGCTTGCCCTGTTCCGCATCGAACAAGACAACCTGGGCGTGGCCACCGGCGGCTTCGTTCCCGGTAGCAGCGAATCGGCGTATGAGGCCGCCAACGGCGTGGTCAGCGAAGGCTTCGACTTCGAGATCTCCGGCCGTGTGACCGCCGGTTGGAACACCACCTTTGGTGCCTCGCATTACACCGCCCGCGATGCCAGCGGCACGTCGATCAATACGCAGCTGCCGCGCACCACCATCAAGCTGTTCAACAGCTACACCCCGCAAGGTGCGTGGAGCGATCTGACCGTGGGCGGCGGCGTCAACTGGCAGAACCGTTCGTATTACGTGGACCCGGTGTACGGCGCGTTCCAGCAGAGTGCCTATGCCCTGGTCAGCGCGTTTGCGCGCTATCGCCTGTCACCGCAGTTCTCGGTGCAGCTCAATGTCGACAACCTGCTCGACAAGCGTTACTACGCGCAATTCAATGGCGGCTACGGCGCATGGGGCGCATCGCGCAATGGCATGCTGACCTTCAACTACACGTTCTGATCGACGCACACCTGGGGCGTTTCAACCTCTGATGGGCTTGGCAATCACACAGGCATCTCGCAGAGATGCCTGTGTTTTTTTGTGCGCTGATGATCTGTAACTTGATCGTTCTCTTGCGACTGCGACGACGTTTTCCACGTAGCCAGGAACAAGGATTTTTTGCGTTGCGATTCTGCGAAAAGCGAACGCTTGCGACACTGTTGCCACTTAAAGCAGTGCCAGATTGGCATGCCGAAGCTCGTCTACATGGCGCGCGCGCCAGCGCTGTAGCGCCACACCCGCGCCGATGAAAATTCAAGGCAAATGCGGCTCCAGATGCGGCGCCATCACTTGCGCAATCCAGTCCATGAACAGACGCACGCGCTGCGGTAGATGCCGGCGCTGCGCATACAGCAGCGTGACCGGCATCGGCTCCGGTGCCATCTGCGCCAACACCTCCACCAACGCGCCACTGTCCAGATGCGCCTGCAGTGGGCTGGCCGGTGCCTGGATGATGCCCAGCCCCGCACATGCGGCGGCAAGGTAGGCATCGCCGTTGTTCACCGTCACCGGGCCGCGCATCGGCAGCCAGTGGTACTGCGCACCGTCGTGGTATTCGAACCCGGGCGAGCGTTGGCCCAGCGTGGAGACGTAGTGCACCAGATCGTGCTGCGCCAGATCCTCAAGCGTCTGTGGCACGCCACGTTGCGCCAGGTATTGCGCGCTGGCCACGTTGATGATGCGCAGCACGCCCAGCGGCCGGCCGACCAGGCTGGTGTCTTCCACCGTGCCAACCCGCACCACGCAATCGAAGCCCTCGCGCACCAGGTCCACGCGGCGATCGGTGCCGCTGATTTCGATCTCCAGCTGCGGATGCTGGGCAAGAAAGGCCGGCAGCGCGGGAATCACGAACTGCCGCGCGATGCCGGCCGACATGTCCACGCGCAGGCGCCCGCGCAATTGGCTGTGGTCGCGCTGGAACATGCCCTGCAGTTCGTCCATGTCGTCGAGCAGATCGCGGCTGCGCTGGTAGAACGCGGTGCCGTCGGCGGTGAGTTGCACGCGGCGGGTGGTGCGATGCAGGAGCTGGGTGCCCAGCGAGGCTTCGAGCCGCTGCACGGCGGTGGAAACGCTGGCCTTCGGCAGGCCCAGCGTTTCGGCGGCACGGGTGAAGCTGCCGAGCTCGGCAACGCGCAGGAAGGCGCGGAGCGTGTCCATCGTGTCCATGGATTGGTCGCTGAGAGTGAACGGTGCAATCAGGATGTGGCGATTTATGTCATGCCACAAGGCTAATAGCCTGCGTCCTGTCCATTCACTCGCGGAGCACGGCATGCACAGCACCACACCCATCACCCTGATCACCGGCGGCAGCCGCGGCCTGGGCCGCAACGCCGCACACGCACTGGCCGCCGCCGGCCACGACATCGTGCTGACCTATCACCGCCAGGCCGACGACGCGGCCGCAGTGGTGGCCCACATCCAGCAACTGGGCCGCCGCGCGCATGCGCTGCAACTGGATACCGCAGATGTGTCCACGTTTGCCGACTTCGCTGCGCGGCTCAAAGACGTGCTGGTCGGTTGGGAGCGCACCCAGTTCGATGCGCTGGTCAATAACGCCGGCACCGGCTTGCACGCGCCCATCGCCGACACCACCGTGGACCAATTCGATGCACTGGTGAACATCCATCTGAAAGGGCCGTATTTCCTGACCCAGACCCTGTTGCCGTTGATTGCCGACGGCGGGCGCATTCTCAATGTCTCGAGTGGTCTGGCGCGTTTCGCGCTGCCGGGGTCTTCGGCCTACGCCATGATGAAGGGCGGCATCGAAGTGTTTACGCGTTACCTGGCCAAGGAGCTCGGCGCACGCGGTATTTCCGCCAACACCCTGGCGCCGGGCGCCATCGAAACCGACTTCAATGGCGGCAGCGTGCGCGACAACGCGCAGGTGAACGCGATGGTGGCCTCGGTCACCGCATTGGGCCGGCCGGGGCAGCCGGACGATATCGGCCCGGTGGTCGCCGCGCTACTGGCGCCCGGCACGGCGTGGATCAATGCGCAGCGGATCGAGGCATCCGGCGGCATGCTGATCTGAGGATCGCTGCCGCCTTCATCGTGCTGATGTGCCCACGCTGCACATCGGCGCAGGTGGGTGCTAGCAGCGGGTTTAGGTGTTGAGTGATGGGGCTGAGCAGACGCTTCGAACAGCGCAAAACGCATCGTCGCCTAGGGCCGCGATGCGCGCGATGATCTAGGCTACATCACCATCCGGATTTGAAAGTGTCGCTCATCAGGTATCGCTCACGCCTGCGAGCCGCGCATTGAATCCGGGTGATTCTGCATCGCTGCGGCACAGTGCGCAGCAGCGATGCAATTCACTGCACTGATCATGCAATGCGGCCGTGGCAGGCCGTCATTGCAACGTCTGATCACCATGCAGCACCGGGTAGGGATTCAGCGCCTCGCCCTTCCACCATTCGCGTTCCGGGCCGAGGCGGTGAATTTCGAAATGCAGATGCGGTGCGGCGGGATCGGCATTGCCGGTGCTGCCGACGTAACCGATCAGCTGCCCGCGCTTGATCACCTGCTTTTCGGCCAGGCCGTCCGCATAGCGCTGCAGATGTGCGTAGTAGTAGCAGTACTTGCCGCCGGGCTCGAACTGGTAGACCGTCAGGCCACCGCGCTTGCTGTCGAACAATTTCTCCACGGTGCCGTCGGCCACCGCGAGCACCGGCGTGCCGGCCGGTGCCAGGATGTCGATCGCATCATGCACGCGGCCTTCGCTGCGCGCGTCGGTGAAGGTGTCCTGCAACTGGCTGCTGGTGATGCCTTGCACCGGGATCAGCAAGGCCACGTTGTTGCTTGCCGATGCCTGCTCTACCTGTGCAGCGGACGGGCCACCGACCGGTGCCGCCATCGCGCTCGCTGCCTGTGCCGGCGCAGCTGCCGCCGCTAGCGGTGTGGCAGCAGCCATCGCCTCAGGTGCTGCTGATGCGGGCGCGCGTTGCGCAGCAGGCGCGGATGCCGTGGCTGGCGTCGCCACCGCTGGCGATGCAGCCACAGGGTCGGCGGCGTGGCGCAGGTCCAGCCACCAATACCCGGCCGCACCGATCAGCACGCCCACGATCAGCATCATCAGCGTCTTCATGGCTTACTCCTGCATCACCACGGGCACCGAGGCGTCCACCACGCTGGCCAGGTTCACCACGTCCCAGTTGGTCAGGCGCACACAGCCATGCGATTCGGTCTTGCCAACGTGGCCCGGTTCCGGTGTGCCGTGCAGGCCGTAATGCGGCTTGGACAGATCAATCCACACGCGGCCCACCGGGTTGTTCGGGCCCGGCGGCAGCGTGGCCTTGCCTTCGCCGGGTTTGGCATCCCAGAACAGTTTGGGGTTGTAGTGGAACTTGGGATCGCGTGAAATGCCCAGGATCTTCCAGCGCCCGATCGGCAGCGGATCGTGCTTGCTGCCCGAAGACACCGGGAACTGCGCGTACACCTTGCCCTGCGCATCGAACAGCCGCAGCGTCGAATCGGATTTGTCGATCACCAGCTTGGCCGGCTTGCTCAGCGCAGGCACACCGTCCACGTTGGGCGCCTGGATCACGCTGCCGGCCTTGCTCAGGTCAACACCCGGATTGAGCTGGCGCAGCAGGTCCGGGTCGGCGTGGAAACGCTCGCCGAGCGCTTCTTCGATGGAGACATAGCCCAGCGCCGGCAACTTCGCCTGCTCGGCGGGGCGGTCGGGAATCGGCTGGAACGGGCCGGCCACGTCGGCATCGGTCAGCGTGTACTGCACCAGTGCCGGCGTGGTGTCGGCCTGCAAGGCCTGCCAGGTAGCGTCATCCAGCTCGCCGGTAACCTTAATGCGGTGTGCGGCCTGGAAACCGGAGATGGCGCGCTTCTGGTTCGAGCCGCGCTGGCCGTCGATCTGGCCGGGCGAAAAATGCGCACGGTCCAGCAGCACCTGGGCGTGCAGGTCTGAACGCGGTCCGGTGCCTACCGTGGTCGGTGCGCTGATCGGGGCAGGTGCGGCGGCCGGCTGCTGGGCCTGCGCGACCGAGGACAGCGCCGCGCCCAGGGCCAGGGCCAACAAACAGGCGCGAGCATGAAAACGTGAAGGCATGGGTGGTTCCAGAGAAGGCGTGCACGCACCTTGCCGCAGTGGGCTGCGTTCCCGCCGTGAAATCCCTGCACCCGGAGTAACTGCCTAAATCACTGACGCCTGTGGCGCGCGCGCGGCAATGCGCCCGTTGCCCAAGCACTGCCGCCAAACAACGCGCGCTCAGGTTGATTGCCGCGATCAGTGGCATGCACGTGCGACGCGCGGCGGCCAGCTCTACATTTCCACGCAGACCATTGGCGTGGCCACCGCACGCACAAAGATGGGAAGACCGGCGCTGCGTCTTCCCGTCGCCGCTTGGTCAATAGGTGTATCCCACCGTCAGCATGTACGCCCGCCCGGTCTGCACGTAGGCGCCGTCGGCACCGGGGTCGTAGGCCATGTAGCGTTTCGATGTGCCCTGCGTTTCGTAGAACGTTGCCGCATTGAGCAGGTTCTTCGCCGACACGCCCACATCGACATGGTGGGGCAGGTGATAGGTGGCGTTGAAATCCAGCGACTTCACCGGCTGCAGATAGTAGTTGAGCCGATCAGTGGTGAGCCCCAGCAATTGCAGGCCGGTGTAGTTGTAACTCAGGTCGGTACGCAGATGGCTATCGTCGTAAAACAGATCCAGGTTGTAGATGCGCTCCGGCGCGCGCGGCAGCCAGGTCTTTTCCGGTTGGTCCGCCCGTTTGCTGTCGGCTGCGCTGTGCTGCAGGGTGAGATTGGCATTGATGCCGAAGTGGCTCCAGATGCCGGGTAATGCCAACAGCCGTTTGCTCGCCGCCAGTTCCAGGCCGTAGAGCGTGGCGGTGCCGCCGTTCTGCGGCATGGTCACCGGTACGCCGTTCTCGAAAGTGGTGCCGGTCGGCACCAGCCCGCCGAGCGTGTTGTCGTTGCTGGTCGCCGACTGCGAGGTGTAGATGAAACCGGTGATGCGTTTGTAGTAGGTCGATGCACTGAGCACGCCGCCGTCATGGTCGTAGAACTCGGCAGACAGGTCGGCGTTGTCTGCCTTGCTTGGCTGCAGATCGGGATTGGGTTTGGAGATGCCGACCACGGTCTGGGTGTCGTCGATCGAATACACGGTTTCGCCGGAAATCAGCCCGAATGCCGGCCGGCTGAAACTGCGCCGCAGCGAGGCGCGATACACGGTGAGGTCGTCGGGCCGGTAATTGATGCTGATGCCGGGTAGAACCTGGCCATAGGTGCTGCCTGTCCCGACAAACTCACCGGTGCTGCCATCGCCACGCGATTGCCAGGAATCTGCCGCGTAGCGGGTCAATTCGTAGCGCACACCGGGCAGCACGCTCACCGAGCCGATGTGCAGCGCCGCCATCGCATAGCCGGAATAGATTGCTTCGGTGCTGGCGGTGGTGTTGGCGTTGTAATCGTTGGCGGTGTAGACGCCGGCGCCGGTGGGGTCGTTGAGGTACTTGTAGGGCAGCGCTTGGGCCAGCATCCAGTTGCGGTCCAGCAGCTTGAACGGCCCCGCGTAGTGGCCGTTGAAGGCGTTGCCGGTCACGCGCCCGGGGATGGCGCTCAGCGGCGGGCCACCGGCCGTGGGAAACGCATAATTGGGGCCGCCGAAGTACGGGCCGTTGGTGACGAAGTTGCCATCCTTGTGGAAGAACGGATGGTCGTAGGCACCGCGGTCGGCGTGGTCGGCAGACAGGCCCAGTTTGACGCTGTCCAGCAGGTCGCCATCGACCTGGTAGGCGATATCGGTGTGCGCGTTGACGCGGTTGTCGTGGCTGCCGGCATCATGGCCCTGCACTTTCCATAGCAGCGACGCGTCCAGGTTGTAGAAGAACGCTTTCAACGCAGCGGAGCTGGGACCGATGCTCGGATACGTCGGGTCGCTCAGATCGAAGGCGAAGCTGCCCGGGGTAAAGCCGTACAGGCTCGCCGACACGTAATCCGGGCGGCTGCGGGTGCCGCGCCCGACAGAGGCGCCGTAATCCACATGCAGGCGATCCAGCGTGGTCTTGCCGCCCAGTTGCAAGGTTGCCAGTGTCTCGTCGATGTCGTGCGTGTTGAAGTAGCCACCACGTACGGCAGTGGGTTGGTTGCGATAGGTTTCCAGGCGCGCGCTGGACTGGTCCTGCTGGCCGGTGACGCCGTAGCTGCCGTAGATGGCGCGTGCGTAGAGCGCACTGGTGTCGCCCTGCCAGTCGAGCGAGAGATTGCCGCCGTAGCGTTCGATCTGGCTGGTGTAGAGGCTGTACTTGTAGCGGGTGCTGATCAAGGACCCGGCAGTGCGCAGGTCGGTCGCATTGGCCAGCGCCGGATCGGCAGGCACGTATTTGCTGTTGGGCGCAGGCGCCTGCGCCATGTTGTTGTTCTTGCCGTAGTAGGCCGATGCGTAAACACCGAACGCATGGCCATCGCCAAATTTCCAGGCCAGTTCCTGCTGCAGCGTACCGCCGCTGTCCTTGCCGCCCAGCGTGGAAGCCAGCGCGTTGAACTGGCCTTGCGCGGTGGTCTTGGCGTAGAGGTCGCGATCGAAGTCGAAGGCATTGGGCGTGCGCATGTCGATCGCACCACCGATCGAATCGCCCGGCATGTCCGGGGTGGGCGATTTGGACACCTGGACCGACTGGATGCCGAACGGCGCCAGCATGTTCAACGAGATCGCACGCGTTGAAGAGTCGGTCTCCGGCATGCCGACACCGTTGAGCGTGTAGGCGTTGTAGCTGGCATCCATGCCGCGGATGCTCACATACGCATTCTCGCCGGTGGTGGCCTGGCCCAGGTGCATGTCGCTATACGCGGACAGCCCCGGCATGTGCGCCACCACATCGGCGATGCCGCCCGAGGGAATGGCATCGATCTGCTGTTTGCTCATCACGCTGTTGACGCTGCTGGACAACCGTTGCTCGTCGAACGAGCCGGGTGTGGCGACGTGCTTGGCCTGCACGGTGACCGCATCCAGGGTCGTGGTGCTGAGTGCAGGCGTCTCGGCGAACACGGGTGCGGACAGTGCCAGCGCAATGGCGCAAGTCAGGCGGTGGGCGGAACGGGGATGCTGCATGCGGTAGCTCACAAGGTGGAGAACGGGAGGGCGCCCGGCCCGTTCACGCGGACAAAGGCAATGCATCGCCGACGCTGTCCATTGCGACCGATGACATGCCACTGCGGTATTGCTGCCGGGCAGGCAGCGCCGGTCAGTGGGTGAGATCGACACCCTCGCAGTGCGCGCGCGACAGCTGCGGTGCGCAGCGCGCAACCGCATCGCCATCGAAGCGCACCACATAGCCGTTGCTGGCCGGCTCGTGTGCAGGGAAGTCCGTGCTGAGCAATTGCGCCCCGCTGGCCAGCATGGCGTCGCGGCGGCGGGTGTCGCCGCGTGCAGGCTCTTTCAGATCGGCATCGGTGCGTGTGCGGACCAGGTAGCCGGCTTGCACCAGGCGGATGATCTCCTCGGCGGGGCCGTCGTTGCGTTCGGTAAACGCGGCATCGTCCTGCCCAGGCTCGGCGTTGGTGAAGCACACGCGGCCGCGCAGCGAAGGGTGTCCCGGCAGATAGCTGGCGCCGGCCGCGCGTTGATCGAGCAGGAACACTACCTTGCCGCGCGTGGCACGCAATGTGGGCCAACCGTGCGCCAGCACCGCGGCGTTGAGGGTGCGTGCAGTGCCGCGGACAGTATCCGGGCTCACGTACTCTCCCGGGCGGAAGACCGAGCGCAGTTCGGCATCCAGCGCATCCATGGCTTCGCGATCGAAAGGCTCCGGCTGCACCGTGGGAAACGACAGCTGCACCGGTGACTGCTTGGTTTCCAGCAGGATGAAGATCGGCAGATGTCCCGGATGTTGCTGCGACCATGCGCGCACTTCCTGCAGGCAGGCAATCAGTGGCTGACAGGTGCTGCGTTGGTCCACGTCCTGCACATGCAACACCTTGAAGCCGGGCTTGTTCATGACGCCGGTGGGTGCGCTGGCCGGTGCCGGTGGCAGCCCCGCCTTGGCGATTTGTTCGACGATCGCCGGATGCGCATAACGCCCGCCGTGCGCATCGGCAAACACATCCAGCTCCAGTTGCCTGACGCCATCGTTCAACTGTTGTGTCAATGGCGGATGGCGATAGTCCAACGTCGCGAACGCAGCGGGATCGTGTTGCTTCAGCAGCGCTGCTTCGCTGGGTGCGAAGCCGGCGTGGTAACTGTTATGGCTTCCGATGTACTGCAGATCGGTGAGCCGCGGCTCTGCCTGCGCCGCCACGCTGGCGAGCAGTAACACGCCAAACACGGCTGTTTTCAGCGTGATTCTTCGCTTCGCGGGTAACTGCTTCGCTTCTGTGTCATTGCCTGCATTCGGTGCAGAAAACGCATCATGAAAGGAGTGCATGCAGCGGCGCCGGAAAGAAGGTGGTCGCCATCATCCCGGTCGCGCTTGACGCAATGCTTTCCACCGTGTGTCCGTCTTGCGTCAGCGGTCACACGGCCAGCGTCGATGCAGTTGCTCTGTCAGGGCTGCGTCATCACTGCTGCCTGGTCTGTTGTAGCGCGTAGGCCAGCAGCTTGGCCTGCACGCGGTCGCCCAGGCTGCGCGGTGTGGCCAAGTCCATGCGCTGCAGGCAGGCGGCATCACCTGCAGTGCGCGATAGCAGCGCGCGCATCAGCGTTGCCAGTGCAGCGGTCTTTCCGATGGTGGCGCTTTTGAGCCAGCCAAGCGCGGGCAACAGGCGCTGCTCGGTGTCGGTGAAGTCGCTGCCGAGCGGATAGTCGGGCAGGCTGCCATCGCGGCGGAACGGTGCCAACGCCGCTTCCAGCGCCTGCGGCGTGTTGCGCTGCACGCGTGCGGCCTGCTCGGGAACATCCCGCAGTTTGCGTGACTGGCTTGCCTGGGCAAGTAACGCGGTCTGAAAGCGCGTATCGCAGATACCAGCCATTTCCAGCACGCAGTCCTGATCGGTCTTGTGGCGCAGATCGGCGATGCCGTATTCGGTGATGTAGATGTCGCGCAGATGGCGCGGGATGGTGGTATGCCCGTAGTTCCAGCGCACGTTACTGGCAGCGTCCTTGCCCGACGCGCGGGTGGCACGCAACATCAAGACGCTGCGTGCCTGCGGCAGGGCGTGTGCCATCGCCACAAAGTTGTACTGCCCGCCCACGCCGGAGACCACGCGTCCATCCTCCAGGCCGTCGGAGACCGCTGCGCCCAGGGCGGTGGCCATCATGCACGAGTTGAAGAAACGCGCATCGCGGCGTTGCAGCCGCTCCAGCGCTTCGTTGCCGCCGTAGAGCTGGTTGATCTCGCTGATGCGGCGCATGCCAATCGCACTGCGCAGCTGTGGGTCCAGCGCGTGCAGCCAGGCGTAGAACGCCGGCGAGCCAAGATAGAACGCGCCATGCAGGAATTCGCCTTCGTCCGCCAATCGCGCTGCATCGGCAGCGTCGGCGGTGCCGTCGGCCAGGCGCTGCATCAAGCCCAGATCGTCATGGACCTTGCGCCGGATCACGCCGCTGTCCACCAGCTGTTTGAAGCCTTCGTTGAGCATTTCGCTGCAGCCGTACAGGCCGATCGCAAATGGCTCCAGGCCACCGCTGGCCTGCACCGCCGGATGCGATGCCAGCGTTGGATCCAGCGCCTGCAACACGCGCCGGTAGGTGGCGTTGTCGGTATGTCGCAACACCAGCGCGTGGCTGAGTGCATCGGCGAGCGTGCCGATGCCGATCTGCAACGTGCCGCCATCGCGAACCAGCGTGCTCGCATACAGGCCGATGGCGTAATCGGTGCTGGTGACCGGCTGGCGCGGCAGCCCGAACAGTCGCGGTGACGGGCCGGGTATCTCCAGCACCAGGTCAAAGAACGAGGCATCCACAGCCGCAGTGCCGCCGATCCACGGCAGTTCCGCATCCACTTCGGCCACCAGTAGCGGACGTGGCAAGCCAAGTACGGCGACCGCATCCAGCGTGTCCTGGGTGATGTCGTTGTTGCACGACAGCGACAACCGCGTGCCACCGGGTTCGCGTGCAACTTTCTGCACGATCAGGTTCGGCGCGCGTTGCGCCACCGCAGCAGCGGCATGGGTGTAATTGAGGCTGGTGTAGTCGGCCTGCGCCTGGGTGGAGTGCAGCAGCCCGCCGGACTGCATGTAGAACTCTTCCACCTGCACATGCGCGGGCAAGGCATCGCGCAGCATGGCATCGACATAGGCCAGGCGCGGGAAGTCATCGCCGAAATGCCTTGAAATGAACGGCCCGGCAAAGCGCGCGGCCAGACCGCTGCCCGGCTTGGGCGGATTGAGCGACAACGCGGTGTACAGCGCAAGCGGACGCGATGGTTGGTCCACCACGTGCGCATACAGCGCATTCAAAAGCCGATGCGGTTTGCCGATGCCCAAGGGCGCGCCCACCCGCAGCGGGCCGTCGATGCGCTGCAGGATCCACGCCACCGTGGCGCTCAGATCGGTCAGATGTTCAGTCATCCAGCCAGGGTAGCCGAGCCGGATGCGGTGCGCCCGGTGATTTGCATTATGTGCCGGGCAAGCCAACCGATCAGGCTTGACAGGGTTTGAAATTACATGCGTAATCGAGAAAAATTACGGGTGTAATCGCATGGCGATCAGTGAGTCCGAAGCGATTGTGATGCAGGTGCTGTGGGAGCGTGCGCCGCGTACGGCCGAGGAGGTGGTGGCCGCCCTGGCCCACACCGGCTGGGCCGAGCCCACCATCAAGACCTTGCTCAACCGGTTGCTCAACAAGGGGGCGGTGGCGGCGCACAAGGATGGGCGCAAGTACCACTACGCGCCGGTGCTGCTGCGCGAGCACTGGGTGCAGCAGCAAAGCGAAGGACTGTTGCAACGGGTGTTCGGCGGCCGCGTCGCGCCGCTGGTGGCGCACTTCAGCGCGCGCGGCAAACTCAGCGCGTCCGATCTGGCGGAACTGAAACAGCTGATCAAGGACCTCGATGATGCTCACTGACCTGAGTGCATTCGCCTGGCGCGTTGCCGTGACGACCACCATCGCCGTGATCGTGTGCCTGTTGCTGCGCCGGCCAGTGCGCGCGTGGTTGGGCGCGCCGGCGGCGTACGCGGTGTGGAGCTGCGTGCCGCTGGCAATCGTGGCGGCGGTGGTGCCCGGCCCACCTGCCGCCACTGCCGCGTTGTCGATGCCTCTGTTGCGCGCCCAGCCACAGCCGCATGGCACGCCCGTCCTCGCGCCTGGATGGGAAAGCGCGCTGGGCATTGCCTGGCTTGTGGGCGCCGTGGCAATGGCCGGGTGGCTGTGGTGGCAGCAGTCGCGCTTTGTGCGCAGCCTCGGGCCACTCCGGGCGCAGGGCAACGCGGTGTGGTCGGCCAGTCATGACCGCGGCCTGCCTGCATCGCTCGGTGTGTGGCGGCCGCGCATCGTGGTGCCGGCCGACTTCGCCACGCGTTACAGCGGCGTGGAGCGTCAATTGATCGTGGCGCACGAGCGGCTGCATCTGCGCCGTGGCGATCTGCAGGCAAACCTGTTCGCCGCCGTGTTGCTATGCCTGGGCTGGTGCAATCCGCTGGTGCACCTGGCGTGGCGCGCATTCCGCCTGGATCAGGAGCTGGCCTGCGATGCCGGCGTGCTGGCACGGCATCCACGGTTACGTCGCCGCTATGCCGACGCCATGCTCAAGACCCACTTCGGGAGCGCTGGGGCGGCGACGGTGTGCCACTGGACCACGCCGCATGCGTTGGTGCAGCGCATCGCCGCATTGCGCGCGCTTGCCCCGCGTGGCCGCACGGCCGGTGCAGCACTGCGCCGGTGGAACACGCCCTTGGTGATGCTGCTGGCGCTGCTGGCCAGTGCCGCCGCGTGGGCCGCGATTCCCACGCGCGCGCCTGCCGTTACGTACGCCGGATCAACGCCACGTCCGCCGGTGGATTACGCAACGTTGACGCCACCGCGATACCCGAAAGATGCGATGGATGCCGGGCTCGAGGGCAGTGTCGAATTGAAGATCCGCATGGATGCGAGTGGCGTGCCGCAACAGATCGTCATCCTGCGCAGCCAGCCTGCCGGTGTGTTCGATGCCGCGGTGCTCGCTGCCGCCAGGCAATGGCGCCTGGTGCCCGACAAGGTGCACGGCAGGCCGGTGCCAACCACCGTAAGGGTGCCGGTGCAGTTTGCGTTGGACCCGCCCGACGAAGTCGCTGTACCACCAGGCACTGATGCGCCCGCTGCAGCGGGCGCGCAGCCTGCGCGCTGCGCCGCGTCCGCATGCGCCGCAAAGAAGGGCTGACAGATGCGGCAGTCTCTGGTCTATGTGGCAGTGATGCTCGTCGCGATCACCGGCTGCGCAAGCCGGCCCGTGCAGATCGCCGAACAGACCCAACGCGAAGCATCGGTGGATCAGCGCATGCTGGCGGCGCAGCCGCCGGCAGAGGGTGCGGCTGCCGTTACCACCTATGTGCTGGCACCGACGCAGCGGTTTCGCATGCCGCGCGCATTGCGTAGTGACACTCCCCAATTGGCGCCCGATACCGCACGGACCAGCCTGCCGCCGACCACGGTGTGCGCGCACGTCATTCTCGACGCCAGCGGCACTGTGCAGCGTGTCGATCCGATGTCCGATCGTGACGCGTGCGCTGCCGGCTTGCTGCCAGCCAACGCAGATCTGCTGCAGGCAGTGCGTGCGACCGTGCAGCAGTGGCAGTTCGTGCCTGCGGCGCTGTGCGCTTTCGCTCCCGGTGTTGCGCAGCCGGCCGACATGGACGATTGCACCGGCGCCGAGCGCCAGGAGCCTGTCCCGGTGACGTTGTCGTTTGCCTTCACCTTCGAGATCCGGCAGGGCAAGGTCAGTGTGCAGACCGGCAAGGTCGGCCGCTGACGGCAAGCCGCTTCAACGCGGCTAGAGCATCTCCGGTGTGAACAGGCGCCGCCGCGACACCTCCGCGCCAGAGAGCATGAAACGCCCATCGCCACGGTAATGCACGGTCTTCGGTACCGCGGGCCGTCGCGCCACATGCGCGTGCACCACTTCCCACACAAACAGGTTGTGGCGGTTGATCTGCCGCCCGTCATGCAGGCGGCACTCGAAGCTGGCATAACACTCGGCGATGCCCGGTGCGTCCACCTGCGTGCTTGCCGCTGCAGTCAGCCCGAAGTGTGCGAACTTGTCGATCTGCGCACCACTGCTGTTGCCGATCGCAACCACGGTGTCCAGAAGCTCGGCCGTCGGTAGGTTGATCACGCATTGCTTGCTGCGACGGACCAGTTCAAAACTGTGGTTGCCGCGCGCGATGCAGCACGCAATCAGCGAGGGCGAGAACTCCAGCAGCATGTGCCATCCCAGGGTCATGATGTTGCGCTGGCCGCGGTGCGCCGAGCTCACCAGCACCACCGGCCCCGGCTCGAGAAAACGGCGGACCTGGTCGACGGGAAAATCCTGCTTCTGATAGCGTTTCATGCGTGCTCCGCGTGATCTTCCCAATGCGCGCGTGGCGCGTTGGCTGTGCTAGTCCAGCACATGCACGCTGGAGGCAATGCGCTGCACTTCGTCGGGGTTGTGGCTGACATACAGCATCGGCAGGCCGATCTCATCGCGCACGCGCTGCAGGTAGGGGATCAACTCCTCGCGTCGTGCCTGATCCAGGGCCGACAGCGGCTCATCGAACAACAGGATCGCCGGCTGCGACAGCAAGGCGCGGCCGATCGCCACGCGTTGCGCCTCGCCACCGGACAGATTGCGCGTGCGCCGCTGCAGCAACGGCGCAATCCCGAGCAAGGCCACCACATCGTCGAAACCGAAGCGCGCCGCAGCGCCTGTGTGGCGGCCGTAATCCAGGTTGCGGCGGACATCCAGGTGTGGAAACAGGCGCGCATCCTGAAACACATAACCGATGCGCCGGCGGTGGGTGGGCAGATCCACGCCGCGTTGATGGTCGTACAGGCAACGCCCGTCGATACGGATATGCCCCGCCTGCGGGCGCACCAGCCCGGCGATCGCATTGAGCACGGTGGTCTTGCCCGCACCCGATGCACCGACCAGCGCCACCACGCGCTCGTCGTCCTGGATGACGATGCGTCGGTTGAACTGGCCACGTTGCAGCTGCAGATCGATATCCAGCATCAAACCTCCTCGCGCGGATGCGGCCGGCGCACCAGCCACTCGGAGAGCAGTAGCGCGGCCAGCGAGATCGCCAATGCCACGCCGGCCAGCCGCCACACGCCCGATTCCATGCCGGGCACCTGCATCAAGCCATAGATCGCCGACGACAGCGTCTGCGTTTCGCCGGGGATATTGGACACGAAGGTGATTGTTGCGCCGAACTCGCCCAACGCCTTGGCGAACGCCAGCACCACACCGGCCACCAGGCCCGGCCAGGCCAGCGGCAGGGTGATGCTGAAGAACACCCGCCAGGGGCCGGCACCGAGCGTGGCAGCCGCCGCTTCCAGGCGGCGGTCGGTGGCTTCGATCGACAGCCGGATGGCCCGCACCATCAACGGGAAGCCCATCACCGCGCAGGCCAGCGCCGCGCCGGTCCAGCGGAACGCGAACTGGATGCCAAGGTGTTCAAGCAACCAGCTGCCGACCGGGCCCTGCGTCCCCAGCATCACCAGCAGCGCGTAACCGGTCACCACCGGCGGCATTACCAGTGGCAGATGCAGCAGCGCGTCCAGCAGCGCCTTGCCCGGGAAGCGCCGCCGCGCGAGCAGCCAGCCGCAGGCAATGCCGGGCGGCAGGCTCGCCAACGCCGCCACGATCGCGACCTTGAGACTCAGGCCGATCGCGGTCAGCTCTTCCGGGGTGAACATCGCCACGCGGACTGCCTCAGTCCTTCAGCGAAAAACCGCGACGCACGAAGATCGCCTTGGCCGGTGCACTGCCCAGCCACTGCACGAACGCCGCGGCCTTGGGATTGCGGCTGTTTTTCAGCGCTGCCACCGGGTAGACGATGGGCTCATGGCTGTCGGCGGGGAACGTGGCGACCACACGCACCTTGGGCTCGGCGCGTGCATCGGAGCCATACACGATGCCCAGCGGCGCCTCACCGCGCGACACCAGCATCAACGCGGCACGCACACTTTCGGATTCGGCCAGATGCGCACGGACGCCCTCCCACTGGCCCAGCGCACGCAGCGCGGCGGCGGCGTACTTGCCGGCCGGTACACTCGCGGTCTGGCCCACTGCCAGGCGGCCGTCACTGCCCAATGCCTTGGCGATCGCGCCGGGCTGGCGCGGGTCCACGCGCACCTTGCTGGTTGCCGGCGCGATCAGCACCAGGGTGTTGCCGAGCAGGTTGCGGCGTTGCGCGGGCAGCACCTGCCCACGTTGCTGCAGATAGTCCATCCATTCCAGATCGGCGGAGAAGAACACGTCCGCAGGTGCGCCTTGTTCGATCTGTCGCGCCAGCGCGGAACTTGCGGCATAGGACACGCGGACCGGCGTGCCGGTCGCTTGTTCGTAAGCGGCCGCGGCCTCATCCATCGATTCCTTCAGGCTCGCCGCAGCGAAGACTGTCAATGGCGCGGTCTGCGCGCTGGCAAGCACGGGCAGGGCGAGCAGCACGGCGCAAAGGGTGCGGCGCCAGAAACCGGTCATGCGCATCGGGAACTCCGGATGGGGGAAGCCCCCGATCATAACGGCAGGGCGTGCCGCGCCGCGTGCGTGAGGGGGCTGGCGGCTTTCAGTGGACGAGCCAGCAGCGGTGCTGCCAGACGTGCCGCAGTGATGCAGCCGCGTCTGGAATCCACATGTGCCCCCGCGCCATTCGCACCCAGCTGACGATTGCTCGCTACGTTGTGTTAGCCGATCTTAGGAACAGAAGAAAACTACCGGCCCGAAAGAAGCATCGCGCGCAGGCCGCACGCACTGCACTCAGCCGCGCCAGCCCGCCTGCAGATTGGCCTGCAACGCCGGGCCCATCAACTTGGGTTCGGGCAGGCTGGCGTCGCGGGTTTGCCGTTGCGCCACATAAGCGTCCACGTCCACACCATCGCGCACATGGATATTGCTGCGGCGCTGCTCGCCGATGGTGGTCACGTGTGCAATCGCGCGCCCGCCCGGGCCGTAGTCATGGCACACGAATACGCGCGTGGCATCCGGCAAGGCGTACAAGCGCTGGATCGACGCATAGAGCTGGCGCGCGTCACCGCCGGGGAAGTCGCACCGCGCGGTGCCCGCGTCCGGCATGAACAGCGAGTCGCCGGGGAACAGTGCATCACCCATCAGGTAGGCGATGCTGTCGCTGGTGTGCCCGGGCACTGCAATCACGCGGCAGGCAATCGCGCCCAATGCGAAGCGCTCGTCATCGGCAAACAGATGGTCGAACTGCGCGCCATCGGCACGAAACCCGGCCGGCAATGCGTAGTGCGGCGCCAGCGTCTGCTGGACCTGCGTAATGCCTTCGCCGATCCCGACCCGCGCGTCCGGCCAATGCTGCTTCAACCATTGCGCGGCGCTGAGGTGATCGGCGTGTGCGTGCGTTTCCAACAACCACTGCACCTGCCAGCCATGCTGCTGTACGGCATCGACAAGGGCTTGCGCCGCCTGTGTGGTGATCGCGCCGGTGTCGGCAGCGTAGTCCAGCGCCGGGTCGATCACCGCGGCCACCCCGGTGCGCGTATCGGCAACCACGTAGGTAAAGGTGTTGCTGTCGGCATGGAAGAACGCAAGGACCTGCGGCTGCATCGGTATCTCCGTCTCAGGGGCTGCGCAGCGCCGCATTGAGCAGCGCGGCCAGCCGGTCGCCCGCGACACGCAGCTGGGTCTCGGCAATCGGGCGATAGGTGGCGATATAGGTTGGTGGCAGTACGTGCGTGTCGGGATACACGCCGGGCGTGATCGCGATGCGGCACGACGCCTGTGCCCAGACCGCGCCCGGCGGCGGTAGTGCCGGCGAGGTGGGCGCGGTTGCCGGCAAGGCCAGCAGCACTTTCAGATAGGCATCGTCGCTGAGGTGGCGGTCATTGAGCATGCCGCTGTCCCACAGTGCGTGCAGGTTGCTGCCTTTGCCGGCGACCTGTAGCTGGAAATCGTTGCCACCCTTGTCGTGCGCATAGCCGGCGTGCATCGGCTGATGGATGTCGCCAACAAAATGCACCACGAACTTCAGCGCCTGCCGACGTGCCGCCAACGGTTGGTTGCGATCGGCCAGCACGGCGGTCTGCTGCTCCAGCGCAGCGATCACGCAGTTGCCATCCGGGCAATCGCGCGGCGGCACATAGCCGCAGTCGTGTTCGCCGAGATTGACGTAATGCCAGGGGCCCGAGCGCTTGCCCAGATCCGGATCATTGGCGCGCAGCTCATCGGCCCAGGTGGCCACACCGGCCAGGCTGGGGTCGGCTTCGCCTGCCAGCAGCTGACTGACCTGCGCGCGTGCCTGCGGCGTCAATTCGGTTTCGGCAACACGCGCCACCAGCCGGTGGCCCTGCGGGCCCCAGGCCAGTGCGGTGGTGGGCTGCAGCGCGGCTGCACACACGGAGAGCGTCAACAACAACGGGGAGAAGGTCTTCATCCCCGGAATTGTACGCGTCGCATTTGTAAGGCGGATTGCAGCGTTTGCCCATTCGCGCAGACACCCGGCCTGCGCGACGCGCGGCTTAGAGCGGCTACAAAACGTAGCGAGCAGTCGTCAGGTGGGTGCGGCCGGCGCGGAGGGACCGGAGTGCACGGGGGGACATGCCGATCCCGAGCACAGGCCGCCCCCGCCCGGCGGCTGCGCAGTCGTTTTGATCGCTGTTCTTAGAAATAGACCAGGTACGACACGCCATAGGTCAGCGGATCGATCCGCGCCTTGCCCAGGCGGGTGCCGTTGAAATCGATGTTGCTGGACGAATCGGTCCAGCGTGCATCCACACGCAGGCCGCTGCGCTCGTTGAAGATGAAGTCCACACCCACGTGCGCGGTGGCGCCCACCGAATCGTCGAAGCGGATATCGCCACTGCCCAGCGCTTCGTCGGTGTCTTCGCCCAGGAAGGTGGTGTAGTTGATGCCCACGCCCACGAAGGGCGACACCGTGCCATAGCCGTTGATGTGGTACTGCAACAGCACGCTCGGCGGCACCGACCAGTAGCTGCCCACCTTGCCGACACCCGCAAGCTCCAGATCGTGCTTGCCCGAGACGGCGGCGTGCACCTCGATGCCGAGGTTGTTGCGCAGGAAATATTCATAGGTGAACGACAGCGCAGGCGCGCCCTTGATTTCGCCGCGGACGCCAGCGAAGTCGCCGCTTTCGGACTTGGGCGAGACGTATCCCGCGCCATAGCCGGTCGTCCAATGGCCGGCCGACTGGGCAAAAGCAGGAGTGGCCGAAGCGGCCAAAGCGATGGCGAGGGCGGTGCGGATAAGCATGCTCATGGAATCCCCGGTAAGTCGGACAGGCGGTCGACGTGCACCTACCTGTCCGCAACTCCGGCGGTGGATTCACGTCCCTGGGCGTCAAGTGTGCCAGAGAAGCGCCACGCGCGTCGCCGTCCTCAGAACCGGTGCACGTACGCCACGCCGTAGACCAGCGGGTCGATGTTGACCGTGCCGATACGGTTGCCATTGAGGCTGGCGTCGCTTTCGATGTCGATCCAGCGCATGTCCACGCGCAACGCGCCGCGGTCGCTGATCTTCACGTCCAGGCCCGCATGTGCCGCCAGGCCCCAGGAGGCATCCAGGTCCAGGTCATTGCCGGCCAGTGCGCCGCTGGTTTCGGTGCTGAAAAAGCGCGTGTAGTTGATGCCCGCGCCGACAAATGGCGACACCTTGCCCTGGCTGTTGAAGTGGTACTGCAAGCTGACCACCGGCGGCAGGTGCTTGGTGCTGCCCACGCGGCCCAGGCCACGGATGTTGATGTCGTGCTCGAATGGCAGTGCCGCCAGCACCTCGATGCCCCAGTTGTCGGCAATGAAGTATTCGGCGGTGATGGTCGGGCGGATATCGGTGCCGACATCCACGTCGAGCGTGCCGCCGGCCAGGCTGCCGTTATCGGACTTGGGCGCCACCTGATGGGCGCCGACGCCCAGCAACCAGTCACCCTTGGATTGGGCCAGTGCAGGTGCGCTGACCGAGGCGGCAGCCAGGGCTGCAAACAGAAGAGTGGAACGCTTGCGCATGAGGGTCTCGTGTCGTTGTAGGAGTGAGCGAAGTCTTGAACGTGCGCGCCGTTGCTGCCTTGATCCTGATCAATCAGGCGCAGCGCATGCAGTGACGGCGCGGGTGTCTGGTGCAGAAACGCAGGGCATGCGCGCTGCCTGCGCCGCGCGCAGCGTTCGGCGGGGAGGGGGCCGAACGCTGCGGCAATGACGCGACGGGCCGCGTCGATCTGGCCGGCTTACTTGGTCTTGCTGACCGACGCGGTGGCGGTATCCACTTCCGGCATGGCCGAGCTGTGGTGGTTGATGATCAGCC